>NZ_JADJPI010000019.1:0-237889 GCF_016713355.1 Candidatus Flexifilum breve | reverse complement strand
GGGCCAGAACCGGCGGAGGCGTTCGTCAGATAAGTCACGCCATCATCATCGCCGAGGTTGGCTTCGACGACCGCAGGATTGACGATGAACAGCCACGTCAGAATGTCGAGGAAGGGGCCATACGGCTGATCCAGCACGAACTGCACGGTGTGGTCATCGACGGCGGTCGTGCCACCGGGGGAGAGCACACCCGTGAACAGCCCCGCCGCGCCTTGACCGACGCGCAGCAGACGTTCCGCCGAATACACGACTGCCGCGGCGTTCACCGGGCTGCCGTCCTGGAAGGTGGCATCCTGACGGAGCGCGACGGTGTAAGTCTTGCCGTCTTCCGACACGGTATACGATTCCGCCAGCCACGGTTCGACGGTAGGCGGGTTGCCGACATAGCGGAACAGCGAGTCATAGAGCTGCTTGAGGGTGCTGCCAATCGCCTGATCAAAGCCGACTGCCGGGTCGATGGTGTACAGTTCGACCAGCGAGTACATGACGACGGGACGGTCACCCTGCGCGCCAATGGCGGACGCAGACAGCAAACCGATCACCACGACGAGTAACAAAAGGCGGAACAACCGTGTACGCATTAAGAACCTCCGAACCACACTAATCGTAGATTTCGCTTTGGATCAAGAGCTCGCCAGTCGTGCCGCGCGGAGATTGGCGAGATACCAGATGGTATCGGCAATCGTCTCCGCGCTGATGACGAGATCACGGTCAAAATCCGGCGTCGCTGACCAGCGCATCGGCGTATCAACCGGGCCGGGGCAGAGGGCAGTGACGCGGATGCGTTCCTCGCGCAGTTCGACGGCGAGCGACCGGGCAAATCCGACCACGCCCGCTTTGGCCGCCGAATACGCGGCGACTCCGCCATAGCCGCGCAGCGCGACTTTGGAGGAGACCAGGATGATGCTGGGGTTGGCGCTGGCGCGCACGAAGCCGATGAGCTTGGTCACCGCGAGAATTGCCGTGCCTAAGTTGATCGCCAGCGTGCGGTTGAAATCTGCAAAGGAGGTTTCCGCAATCGGGCGGATCATCGCTTCGCCTGCCGTATGCACGAGCACATCGACGGCCACGTTTTTGGCTTTGAGCTGTGCGGTGAGCGCGTCGAGCGCGGGTTCTTCGGTCAGGTCAGCGGGGAAGACGTGGCAGGTGCCTCCGCCCGCGCGGATCTGCTCGGCGGTCGCCTGGAGTTTGCTTTCCGTTCGCCCGACGAGGTAGACGGTCAATCCCTGCCGAGCAAGCCGGAGCGCCGCTGTCTGTCCCATGCCCTGTCCAGCGCCAATCACAACCGCAGTGTGTAACGTCACAATCTCTGCCTTTGGGGTGCAGCCGATTAATATTACAAATGACCACGTAATGAGTTATGATTGCGGAGTATAGTGAGAGCAACGCTTTCTGTCAATAAAGTTGCTGTTGTTGGATAGAAAAGTCGGTGATGACACAAACCACGACCTTTGGCACCGCCCTCCGCGCCTTTCGGCAGCGCGAGGGTATCGGTATTTTTGATCTCGCGGCGCGTCTCGGTTGGAAAGGGACGGGGCCGGTCATCGAATTGGAGAAGGGGCGGCGGCTGCCCCGGCCCTCGACCATTGATCGCCTCGGCGCGGCGCTGCACCTCACGCCATCCGATATCGCTTACCTGCGTGGGTTGGCCGGGTACGGCAACATCACGCGCCTTCCGCCCAAAGAGCAGATCATCGCTGTGCTCGAGGCGGTCGCGGAACAGGTGCACGATTATCAGTTTCCGCTGTACATCACCGACTTTCGCGGCCTGTACTGGCTGATCAACGAGAACGAGATCACGCTGCATGACACGGGCTACAGTTCGCTCGAAGCCTCCATGCGCCATGACCTGACGGTGTTCGATGCGATTTTCGATTCGAAGCGTTCTACGCCGAGTACCCTGACTCCATGGCTGCGCGGCTGCTGCCCGCAGATTACGCGCATTTCCGCGCGGTGTGGGCGCAGGTCGAACTGGAACTCAGCCCTAACAAGCTGTTGTATCCATTCGGCAATATGCAGCACGCCAGCGTCGATCTGACGATCAGCCTGCCGGATGGACAGGTGTTCAACTTCCAGCGCGTTGAACAGCCGATTGTGCACATCGACAGCCTGTTAGACCTGATCTACTACCGTCCGGTCGGCACGGGGGCGGAACAGGACGCGACCTATGCCTACTTCGCCGCCAATCGCCCGACGCATTCCAAGCATCTGCGCCTGTGGGAGCTGGTCGACATTGACGCCGTGATCGCGGAATACAACCGGGATTTCCCCGTCGAAAGGTAGCCTCTCTAGGTGGCCGGCGTGTCGGACTGCGTGCCCCCTAATGGCCCGGTTGAACCGCGCTTGGGCAGGGGGAGGCGCACATTGACCACGGTGCTCTGACCAATCTCACTGGTGATTTGCACAGTACCGCCGAGATGCCGAACGTAGTCGCGCACGATCGTCAGACCCAGCCCGCTGCCACCGATATCGTCCGTGTTACTGGCACGGAACAGGGGTTCAAACACCTGAGCCTGTTCAGGGGCTGGAATGCCGATTCCCTGATCCGTGACCGTGATTTCAAGCAGATCAGTGGTACAGGCAACGGTGAATTCGACGGTCGCCGTCGAGAATTTGAGCGCATTGATGAGCAGCTCGGTGATGATGGCCGTGACCAGATCTTTGTCTAGGGCGAGGAGTGGCGCAGCGCACCGCGTCGTCATGTGAATGCGGTCCACCTGTTTCGTTTCCGTTTCGGCCTGGGCCGTTGCCGCCGCACACAGCTTGACGAGATCGAGCGCGACCGGCTCATTCGTCCCGAGTTCGCTTTTGGCTTGCAGGACCGTCGCAATGTTGGCTAACTGCTTCTCAAACCGCGCGATCTGCTCCTGCATCGCCGTGCGCTGGCGCTGCAGCTTTTCCGGGGGAAGCCGCAGCCCATACTGTCCGATGATCTGCGCCGACGAATTGATGATTGCCAGCGGCGTGCGGAGTTCATGATGCAGACGAGCGAGCACGCGCTGTTTTTGGCGCGCATATTCCTGTTCCTGATGCAGGACCATCGCCATGCGTTCTTTTTCCAGACGCTCTTGCTCCGCCTGTTTGTAAGCGATCAGTTCGCGTTCGGCGGCTTCCGAGCGCAGCCGCAGGTTATCCACTTCGTGGAAAGCATGCAGCGTTTGCACGCGGGATTGAATCTGCTCGCTGTTGGACTTTTGCGTCATATCCAGCAGTTCGCGGACGAGCGCGAGCGCCTGCTGATGTGCACCCTGCTGCTCATAGAAGCCGCTGAGTTCGTTGAGGATGAAGCGCAGGTTGTACCAGTCATTCTGCGCTCTGGCTTGCTCTAAGGCTTGTTCGAGATCGCGGAGACCGTCCGCATGCGCGCCCTGTTCATAGCGCAAATGGCCGCGAAAGCGCAGTAAACTGGCGCCCGGCTGCATGCCGAGTTGGTCGGTCAGCCGCCCGACCTGATCGAGGGTGGCGGTGGCGTCGTCGAGGCGTTTCAGTTCGATCTCCTGCGCGGCTACCCCGAGCAAAGCGCTGATCTGCTTGCTCAGCCACTCGTAGCGCTCGGCAGTGGCGGCAGCCTCCCGGAAGTAGCGCAGCGCCTGTTCGATTTTGCCCTGCATGCTGTATACAGACCCTATGTTATGCAAGGCGACGTATTCTGCTTGACCGCGCCGCGCGGTGCGTCCGAGTTCGAGCACCTTCTGAAAAGCTTCGATAGCGCGGTCATAGCTCCCCGTATTGAGGTGCGTAATGGCGAGTGTGTTGAGATATTTTTCCTGCAGATAGAGGTTTTGCTGGGCGGAGGCCGCAATCGCTTCATTCTGCAGCATTTCGAGCGCTTCTAAAGTCATGCCGTTGTTCAAATAGGCTCCGGCCAGCAAGGTCAGCGCGTACGCGCGTTCCAGAGGGAGATCGTGGGCTTGGGCAATGGTCAGGGCTTGCTGAGCGTACGACGCGACTTTGACGTAGTCGCCAAGGGACGTGTATAGACTGGAACACAGGTATAACGCTCGGCTTTCGCCCCGGGCATAACCGATGGCGTGGGCGAGTTGGGCGGCGCGCTCGGCGTCTGGCAACTGGGCAGCGAGGTTTTGCGGACCAGCGGCTTCAATCGCATCCAAAATGTGATCAATCTGAGCAGGCGTGACGGTAGGCTCGGTCATGAGGCGGCAAACTCTCGGCGACTAGTACGACGATGATGATCGTTTACCATACTACAGGGAGAGTTTGGACGCGAGTCGTGCGCGATAGTCCGATTATCTTAGGGCTGTGGCGGCAGTCCGAAGCGCTCGACCAGATCCGGTTTGCGGAAGGTGATGATGTCACTGATGGCGTTGCCTGCAAACGTGACGACCTGCACACCGTAGGCAGCGTAGCCGTCCGCGCCGCGCCGGTACAGTCCGAAGGCGATCTGCCCATTGGCGCGCGCGGGCAGTAAACGCCAGCCCGGCATGCCCGCGAAAACTCGCGTTCCGACGATCTGGTGAATGGCGGCCTTGCCCTGATACCACGAGGGGATCGGCGGCATGCTGAAGGTCGCATCATCGCGCAGCAGCGTGATCAGCGCGTCCACGTCGGCGGTCTCCCACGCCTGGACATAGGCGGCTAACTGTGTTTGGAGCAGGAAATCGTCCGGACGCGGCGCCGGGACATCCGGATGCGCTGCATCAAGGCTGGCGCGCGCCCGGTGCAGCGCGCTTTTGACCGCCGAAACCGTTGTTTCCAGCAGCGTGGCGATCTCCGCGGCGCTCCAGTCGAGCACATCGCTGAGGATGAGCACCGCGCGTTGGCGCGGTGGCAGCACGTGCAGCGCTGCCATGAAGGCGAGGCTCACACTCTCCCGCGTGACGACGATTTGTTCGGGGTGTTCCGCCGCCCACGGGATGAGATCATCGGGATAGGGATCGAGCCAGATCGGTTCGAGGATTGCCGGTGGCACCGAGTCGCCGCTTGGCTCCGCGGCGCGCAGCGTTTTGGGAATCACACGCCGCCGGGTCTTCTTGAGCGCGTCGAGGCAGATGTTGGTCGCGATCTTGTACAGCCATGCCCGCACGGAGATGTCCTGCGTGTAGGTGGCGCGCCGCGTCCACGCCCGCAGAAAGGTCTCCTGCACCATATCTTCCGCATCGTGCAGCGAGCCCAGCATCCGGTAGCAGTGGACTTGCAGTTCGCGGCGATACGGTTCAAGGCGGCTGCCGAATTCGTGCTGGCTCAACTCACGAAGCATGGTTGGGACTTTCTTGTCGCCCTCGTTCATAACTCATCTTATAGTGATCGTGAAAACAGCGCATCCTTTGACCGCCGTTTGTCGTTACATCACGACAGCTTACAGCAAGAGGATGACGAATGCAGAACGACGGCACAGCCACGCTAACCAAATCGCTCTTTCGGATGCAGGTCGGTGTCAGCATCAAGGTGCAGGCGGCCCCACAGAAGATCTGGTCACTGCTCACCAACGCCCGCCAGTTTCCCAGTTGGAACTCGACCATCAGGAGCATCGACGGCACGATTGCGCTTGGGCAGACGATCCAACTGAAGACGACCACCGCCGAACGAATTTTCAAGCTGAAAGTATCGCGGTTTGAACCGAACGCGCGGATGGTCTGGCAGGACGGCGCCGCGCCCATGTTTCAGGGCGTGCGCGAATTCACACTGACGCCGGAGAGCGGTGGGAGCACAGACTTCACGATGACCGAGACGTTTTCCGGACTGATGCTGCCCATGATCGCCCGGTCGCTGCCGGACTTCCGCCCGACGTTTGAGCGCTATGCCGCCGATCTCAAAGTGGCTGCCGAACGCGCTTAACCGGATCGTGTTATGCTTCAATAGTTTAGTGAGAGCAAAAGGATGCGCATGATGAGCAAAGCAGAATTCAGTGGAACAGGCACGAAAGCGGATCCGTGGGTGTTGAAGACGCCGCCGGGAACGTCGGAATATACGCTATACAAGGACGAGAGCGCGACTCCGCCCGTGCTGGTGTGTACGGTGGGCACGACGACGCTGCTCTACGATCTGCGCTGCATTGACGATTTGCACGCGATGCTCAAGGCCCACGGCGACTGGATGGAGCTCGGCAGCGCCGACGAGCAGAAGCCCGCCAAAGAAGGCACGGTCGAGGCCTGGGGACGGTCGCCGGACAATCCGGTCGGCGGGTGGTACGGCCTCAAGAAGGGGCTGCGCGGGCGTTTTGGCATGTACATTCCGCCGCTGCTCGAAGCGCTGGGTTTGGCCGAAGTTGAACACAACGCCCGCAACAATCGCATGCGCGCGCTGTAAGGGCTGGGGCACAACGTATTTCCTGAGGGGTTTCAGTACCTACCCCCATCCCAACCTTCCCCCGAATTCGGGGGAAGGCGCAAACCCGAGTCTGTTGGCTCCCCTCCCTGAATTCGGGGAGGGGCCGGGGGTGGGGTCAGTATCAGCCCTTTTCCGAGGCGAAGTTCGCCTCTAAAACATCGTGTTGTTGTTGGCCGACGTTTCGGGGATGGCTTGCAGCACATCCCAATGCTCGACGATTTTGCCGTTGTCATCCAGGCGGAAGATGTCGATGCCCGCCCAATCGCTGTCGCCCGGCCACTGCTGGTAGCAGTGCAGCACGACATAATTCCACTCGGCGATGACGCGCCGGAATTCGACGCGCTTCCCCGGATACTCCTGCGCCATGCGGATGAAATACGCGATAAACGCCTCTTTCCCATCGGGGACCGCCGGGTTATGCTGGGTGTAGTGATCGCCGCCGTACAGCGCCATCGCTTCGGCGGGCTGGCACTGGTTGAACATGAGATCGTAAAACGCCATTACCGTCTGTTTATTGCGTTCTAGTTGATCGGTCACTTGGACTCCTTGAAAAGTCAATTTGCGGGTCAAGCGGGCTGAGTTGGCAGGACGATGAGCTGGAAAACTATAACGCGGATAGAATACGCATCAAACATCCGTTGAAAGAATTTGTACCATGCCGCGACCACGCGAATTTGATAGGGACGACGTGATCAACCGGGCGCTGCGCCTGTTCTGGGAGCGCGGCTATGAAGCGACGTCGATCCGCGACCTGATCGATGCGACCGGGATCAGCAGCAGCAGCATGTACGAGGCGTTCGGCGATAAGCGTGGGCTGTTCCTCGTGGTTTTGGCGCGCTTCTGCGCTTGGGAACGCGAACGGATCGCGCAGATGGCGCTCGCTGCCGCGTCACCAGAACAGTTCGTCAGTGGTCTGTTCGGCTCAATCGAGGACGCCGTCCAGCCAACCGCAACCGCGCAGGGATCGCTCGCCTTCAACACGATGGTCGAGTTTGGCACGCGCGACCCGGATGTGACTGAGCTTTTGCTCGCCCATCACGCGGGGATCACGCAGATTGTTGCGGATGTGCTGCGCGCCGGGCAAGTGGCTGGAACGGTCACCAGCCAGCAGCACCCGCTCGAATTGGCCTATGCGATTGTCAGCGCGCTCCATGGCGTCGCGACCGTCAAAGGCGTCAAAGCGGATTTTCCGTACGCCGCCGCGATCACCCGCGTTATCCTCCGCTTACTGTATGTGTGAAAAATTCAACAAACCCTAAGCATTCTTCGACCCCAACCTCTGCTACACTAGTCCGCATTCTGAAACGACCGTTTCAAAATCGAGCACCACCGCACACAGTCAGAGTAGTAAGAGGGCAACAGCATGACAGTCACTGTACCTCCGATGGTTTCCGGCGGACTGCCCGTCATCGGGCATCTGGTCGAGATGCTGCGAAATCGCGAGAGCTTATTCAAACGAGGTTACGCCGAACACGGCGACCTGTTCACGATCAAGCTCGGGCCGCAGCCGTTCTGGTGATGATCAGGGGTGCGGAGCACAACCGCGTGTTTTACAGCGAAACGGATAAAGCGCTGAATATGCAGGAGGGCTATGCCTTCCTCAAAGCATCGATTGGCGAGGTGTTGTTCACAGCCAGCGCCGAAGCGTACTACAACCAGCGCCCGCTGCTGCAGGAGATCTTCAAGCGCGAACGCATGGTCGGTTATATCGAAGCCATGAATGTCGAAGTGCAGAAGTGGCTGGACGCGCTCGGTCAATCCGGCGAGATGGACATCACCGCCGAAATGCTGCGCCTCACGCAGTATGTCGCCGGGCGTGCCCTAATCGGTAAAGACTTTGCGCGTGAACTGGGCGACGAGTTCTGGCAGGAATACGCCGCCATCAGCGCTTCGCTCGACCCGGTGCTGCCGCCGAATCTGCCGCTGCCGAAGTTCAAGCGCCGCGACCGCGCCAAGGTGAAGATCGCCGCGACGCTCAAGCGGGTGATCGCGGAGCGCAAGCAGAACCCTGGCCAATACGACGACCTCGTCACGATTCTGCTGACAACCCAGCTCAAGGATGGCACGTTCCTGCCGGAAGAGCAGATCGTCACGATCTTCATGGGGTTGCTGTTCGCCGGGCACGAGACGACGGCGGGGCAGGCCGCGTGGTTGATCGCGCTGCTGCTGCAAAATGCCGAGTATCGGGCGCTCGTGCAGACGGAAATCCGCGAGAAGGTCGCGTACGGCGCGCAGATCGACGCGGGTGTGCTGCACGGGCTGGATCATCTGTACTGGGCAATCGACGAGACGACGCGTCTGCGTCCCTCTGCCGACACGCAGATTCGCACGGTGACGACGCCCACGCAGATCGGCGCGTACGAAATCCCGGCGGGCTGGCGCATCATGGTCAGCGCGGCGACGTCGCATATGAAAAGCGATGTGTTCGCCAACCCGGATCAGTTTGACCCGCTGCGCTATGCCCCAGAGCGCGCTGAGGGCAAGAATCCGTTTGCGATTGTCGGGTTTGGTGGGGGCATCCACAAATGCACAGGTATGAACTTCGCCAAGAACGAAATGGCGATCATCACCGCGCGCCTCTTCCAGCAGTTTGACCTCGAACTGCTCAGCCGGGAGATCCATGTTGTCACGGGCAACGGCGCAAATCATCCGTCGGCGGTGCGGGTGCGCTATCAGCGCAAGCCGCTCAGGGAATTGACCGACGCGGCGACGATCCGCGAAGCGGTCGCGGCGGGCTGCCCGCACATGAGTCAGCACGCCGCGGCGGAAGAAAATTGATCAACCTCTTTTCGATCTGCTCCTCACCCAGCTTAAATGGGTGAGGAGAAATATATATTTTCCGCGCGCTTGCCAACCCCGATTCGATGAGATGCCGCTGACAGCCGTTAGGTACGGATACCGAAGATTAGCTGACGATGATTGTGGCTAGGACTATTCTCCTTTTTTTCACAATCTAAACTCAAGATCGTTCCCTATCGCGTATAAACTTAGAATTGCATATTGCCCTACTACATTGGAGACCTCATGGGTTATCTGAATGCCACTGTGCTGTCCACAAGTCCGCGCATGCTCTGGGACAACCTAACAGCGCCAGCTTCAAGTCTTGATTTAGCCAACAAACAACGCGCCCGCTTACTGGCCGCTGTGATCCTTGGCTTTGTTCCCGTCGCCGGGATTGCCATCTTTGCGGGGACGATCAGCAGCCTGATCACCGGGGTAGACGCTCCGCCTCCCCCAGCTGCGCCCATCGTCGCCTGGATACTGGCATTCATCGCCTATTTTCTGAGCCGCACCGCCAATTATCGCTGGGGCGCACTGCTCATCATCGCCATTCCGCTTCTGGCGACAGTGGGTATTGTCGCAACCGCTGAAGGTAGTAACACCAATCCGACGATCTATTTCTTCATGTCGCTGTCCATCTTGTTAGCCAGTTTGCTGCTCACGGCGCAGGCGACGGTGATCACCGGCATTGTCGCGATCATCGCCATCATCATCGCTTCGTATGAGAGATCACAGACCGGAACTATTGATGTCGGTTCGATGTCCTTCGCGCTGATTATCACCGTCACCAGCGCGCTGGTGAGCAGCATTCGCGACCAGAACCTGAATGCGCTGCAAGCTTCTCAGGCGGAACTCCAACAGCAGGTCATCGAGACCCGCCAAGCGCGTGAGCGGGCTGAACAATCAGACAAGGTGAAATCCGCCTTTCTTGCGAGTATGTCGCATGAACTCCGGACGCCCCTGAATGCCATCATCAACTTCACTCGCTATGTCGCCAAAGGTTCAATGGGACCGGTCAACGAGCAGCAGTCGCAAACGCTGGGCGAAGTGGTTGACAGCGCGAAACAACTGTTGAATCTCATTAATGACGTGTTGGATATGTCGAAAATCGAGGCAGGTTCGCTGAATCTGTTCATCGAAGACAACGTCAATGTGCGCAACATTCTGGATAATCTGCTCTCAACCGGAAAAATCCTCTTGGTTGAAAAGTCCGTTGAGCTGCAAGCAGAGATACCCGACGACCTCCCGACGATCCGTGGTGATCGGCAGCGCATTCTCCAAATCCTTTTGAACATCGTTGCAAACGCTTGTAAGTTCACCGAAACCGGCACAATAAACGTCAGTGCTGTGCATTCTGGCGATGAAATCGTCTTCTGCATTCGCGATACCGGGCCGGGAATCGCTCCCGAAGACCAAGCGGATGTCTTTCAAGCATTCAAGCAAACGACATCCGGATTGCGGCAGGGTGGCGGCACCGGGTTGGGGATGCCGATTTCCAAAAGCCTGGCCGAAGCCCATGGCGGACGCTTGTGGTTGGAAAGCGAATTACATAAGGGATCGAGCTTCTATGTTGCTCTGCCGATCAAGTCTGCGCTGTTGGCCCCGTCCATTTCAGCCTGAACTGTAGAGGAATAGGTCATGCACAGCAAACCACATATCCTGTATGTTGAGGATGAAATTCGCAGTCGTCGTGTTATGCAGATGATCACGAGTGATCTCGACCTGCCGGCTGTCACGCTTTTTGAGGACAGTACTGACTTTCTGGAACGTGTCCTCGCCCTATCGCCGAAGCCCGACCTGATTTTTCTCGACATCCATATGAAGCCCTATACCGGTTTCCAACTGCTGGAAATGCTGCGTGCGTCAGGTGGTTTTGAGACCATCCCGATTGTCGCGATGACGGCCAGCGTCATGAATGAGGAAATTCAAGCACTGCGTACAGCGGGTTTTGATGGGTGTATCGCCAAGCCGATTGATTTTGACTCGTTCCCGGAGATTCTGAACCGCATCATGAGCGGCGAAAAAGTCTGGAGGATTCTGGGATGAGCACGATAACTGAACCGGGGTCGCTTAGGCACAAGACGATCTTCATCGTTGAAGATAACATCCAGAATCGCCTTGTCTTTCAAATGACCTTGTCCATGAGTGGTGCCCGGGTGGAATTTGAACGTACCGGGCGTGAAGTCGTCACCCGCTTGCGCGCGCTGCAAACGGTGGATCTTATTATCCTCGACTTAATGCTCTTCAACGGGCGGTCGGGGTTTGATGTCTATGCCGACATTCGGGCGGTTGAAGCCTTTGATCCTATTCCCGTGGTCGCGGTGTCCGCGATGGAGCCCGCCATTGCCCTGCCCAAAACACGCCAATTGGGCTTTAACGGGTTCATCGCCAAACCCGTTGATGATGAGCTGTTTCCCGGGCAGCTTGTCCAGATTCTTGCAGGTGAACAAGTTTGGTACAGTGGCGGACATTATCACACGGTAGCCCCGTAAATCGACCGTATAAACACAGCAGGAGTTCGTTGTGAGCAAAGCGCATGTCCTAATCATCGACGACAACGTCAAAAATGTGAATGTCCTCGCCAATCTGTTGGATGACGAAGACATCAGTCATACCGAGGTCACAAACCCGCATCGATTGGAGCAGACCTTCGAGAGCATTGAAGGCGTGAACCTGGTCTTTCTCGATCTCGAAATGCCGGGTATCGACGGCTATCAAGTCCTTGCCCGCATCAAATCAGATGAACGCTTTAATGGCGTGCCGGTCATCGCCTACACCGTTCACGTGAGCGAGATTCACGCTGCCAGCCAATCCGGTTTTGACGGCGTTTTGGGTAAGCCAATCGACCCGGATCGCTTCCCCGATCAGATTGCGCGTTTACTCCGTGGCGAGGCCGTCTGGACGACGACCTAATCCGGAATCAACTCAAGGCATTGCACTCTGAAAAAGACAGGCGTGGACAATATCCACGCCTGTCTTTTTGGACCCCCCCCCGGCCCTAACAGGGTAGGGTTTTCGCTTCCCCTGAATACGTTTTTCTCCGCTGGGGACCTGTAGGGACGAGGCATGCCTCGTTTCCTCTGGATTAGGCAATGTTGTCTGTGAAAGCAAAAGAGGTGTTTTAACGGATAGGGTGGTTGTGAGCCAGGAGGACGAGGCGCCTCGTCCCTGCGTTAGAACTACCCCTGAGAGCCCCGGCCCCTCCCCGAATTCAGGGAGGGGAGCCAGCAAAAACGCTGTTCAGCGCCCCTCTCCCCGCTTGCGTGGGAGAGGGGTTGGGGGTGAGGGGGAGACGCGAATAAGGCTTATCCCTAACTGACGTTATTTTAGTACTGTCCGTTAAGGAGGCTGCTGGTTGAGCGCTTCACCCGCCGGCCATCGCGCCGATGATGCGGAACGGTTGCTTACCGGCGGTGACTTCTTCGGGCACGGGGGCATCCGGCGATTCATGTGAGATGTCTTCACCATTCGCATAGAAGCGCACGAACGGGCGGCGCTGTTTGGTCGCGCTGTCGCGGATCGTGCCGCGCAGCATCGGGTAGGCGGCTTCCAGCGCATCAAGAATTTTGCGCTGCGTAATCGGCTCCGCGACGTCAAGCTCAACCGGCCCGGACACACGCGCCAGCGTGCGCAGGTGGGTGGGCAGCGTCACGCTAATCATGGCAGAACCTGCACCTCAACCGACAGTACCGGGGGCAGATCGTGCACAATCGCCTGCCAGTGATCGCCGGAATCAGCGGAGACGTACACCTGACCGCCGGTCGTGCCGAAGTACACCCCGCACGAGTCCAGCGAATCAATCGCCAGCGCGTTGCGCAGCACGTTCACGTAACAGTCACTTTGCGGGAGGCCGTCCGTCAACGCTTCCCACTCGTTGCCGCCGGAACGACTGCGGTACACGCGCAGTTTGCCATCCGGCGGGAAGTGGTGTGAATCGCTGGTGATGGGCACCACATAAATCGTATTCGGTTCGTGGGCGTGCACGCCGATGGGGAAACCGAAATCGGTCGGCAGGTTGCCGCTGATCTCGTGCCACGAGTCGCCGCCGTTATCGGAACGCATAACGTCCCAGTGTTTTTGCATGAAGAGAATATTCGGGCGCGAGGGGTGCATGGCAATACTGTGCACGCAGTGTCCCACTTCTGCGGTCGAATCCGGGAGTTCGTAGGGTGACACCAAGCCCTGATTCGCGGCGCGCCACGTCTGCCCGCCGTCATCGCTGCGGAACGCGCCCGCCGCTGAGATCGCGACGAAGATCCGGTTAGGGTCATTGGGGTTGAGCACGATGGTGTGCAGGCACATACCGCCCGCGCCGGGCTGCCACAGGTTGCCCTTCACATCGCGCAAGCCAGACAGTTCCTGCCACGACTTCCCCCCATCGGCGGAATGAAACAGGGCGGCATCTTCAACACCCGCGTAGAGCGAGTCCGGATTGGTCGGCGAGGGTTCGAGATGCCACACGCGCTTAAACTCCCACGGGTGCTGCGTGCCGTCGTACCATTGGTGTGTGCCGGGCGTGCCGTGGTAGGCGAACTCATTGTTCATCGTCTCCCACGTTTTGCCACCGTCGTCCGAGCGCTGAATGATCTGCCCGAACCAGCCGCCCGACTGGGAAGCGTAGATCCGGTTGGGATCGCTCGGCGTCCCCGTGATGTGATAGATCTCCCAGCCGGGGAAGTGTGGGCCTTCGACCGTCCAGTTTTTGCGCTGTTCGTCGGAACGCAATACGAAAGCGCCTTTGCGTGTGCCAACCAGTACACGGACTTCGCTCATATGATTACCCCTTGAGATGCGGATTAGGCAAATATCAGAATAGAACAATTGTTCATTTATGTCAAGCCTATGCCGGACTCGAGTGCTGGCGGCTGGGGAGTGCGCCGCCCGATTTGGTTGTTGTACGCTAAATAGCGTATAGTGATAGGGCACGAGTCCGACAACAGCCAGTCCTCTCGACCGCTGCTTGGTTCAGCGCAGGGTGGTTTCTGTATTTCCTGAGTACTCTCGCTCAGGGAGTATTGACGTCTATGGGCGCCTTCAGCCAGATTGCTGGCTCGTGCAAATCCGTTTCGAACGTAGATAGGGTGTATAAGGGCAGCGTCACATGCAGCAAACGTCGAACAGCAGTCAGAATATCGTGTTTAAATTCCTACTTGCTTCACTCCTCGTTTATGCCCTGATGGGCGTGTTTTCGGGCGTACCCGCCAGCGCGGATTTCACCGCGTTTATCGTCGGGTTGGTCATCCTGTTTGCCGGGTTAGTGGGGCTGCTCGCTTTCGGGTGGTATGCCGTTGTCAAACCGCTGCCCGCGCACCTCACGCCGAGCAAAAATCTGCCGCTGACTCGCGGACTGCGTCAGGGCGTGGCCTTGGCGCTCACGCTGCTGAACACCATCGGCATCATCGGCGGTCTGTGGGATGTGACGTGGCATGTCCGCTCCGGGCTGCCTTTCGGCGAAGACTTTTTCTGGGAACCGCATCAGTTCATTTACGTCGCGCTGCTTGTGCCGATCCTTATCGGAGCGTTCCTGTGGGTGCGCGTGCTGCGCAACAGCACCGGCACGCTGCGGCAGCGCCTCAAAGCGGATATTCCGGTCACGCTGATCATCGTCGGCAGCATGTTGAGTCTGTTCACGCTCCCCGCCGATCCGCTGTGGCACTTCCTCTACGGCGAAGACCTGACCGGGATGAGCGTCCCGCACCTCGTGTTCAGTGTGTCGAGCACGATCACCGCGGTCGGCGTGTTGAGCATCCTGCTCTCGTATACGCCCGCTCGGAAGACGTGGGCGAGCATTTTCAAGCTCAGCCGCCTCGAACTGCTGATTGTGTTCTCGCTGGCGCTGATGTTCGTCTCGCTGCTCATCCCCATGCTCGGGGATTGGGAAGCGGTGGTACTCGCGCCGGATACGCTGCCGCGCCTGCCCGCGCTGGTCGAAGCGCGACCTGATTGGGCGCTGCCGTTCCTCGCCGCGTTCGCCGCGTTGTTCCCTACAACGATGGCGCTCCACATCACCAAACGCTTCGGCACGGCGACGTCTTTGTGGCTGATCGCAGCGGTCGTGCGCAGCGGTTCGTTCCTGATCCTTGGCTACGGTGATACAGGCTTATCGACGATGCTGCTTACCCTGCCCTTGGTCATCGCGTTGGACATCGCCGTATGGTATCGTGTCTCACGCGGACAGGCTATCAGCCCGATCTTCACGGCGCTTGTGGTTACGGTGGTCGGGACGGTCGCGCTGCTCCCGCAAATTCCGCTGTGGTTTACCGATCCAATTCTCAGCACTGGCAACGTGCCGCTGATGATCCCCGCTCTGTTCGTGGGCGCGCTGGTCTCCACGTGGATGGCCGGGCAGCTCGGCGAGGTGGTTGCCAATACACCGCGCTTCGCCCAGCCCGCCGAACAGCCGATTATCGTCCGCTCGGCGGCGCGGGTCGTGTCGGTGGCCGCTGTGGTCATCGCCGTGATCGCCGCCTTCTTCATCGTCACCTCGACCATGCCCGGCGCATAGTCGGATTCGCAGCGGGGCAGCGCCGTCGAATTTTGGTGGGCTGCCCCAGCGTACCCTATATTAAAGCGGCTGTCCTGAGCACGTCAGGACAGCCGCTTTTTTGCCGTTAGACCTTACTCCGCTTCGCTCACCGTCAGCGTGAATTCACCCGTGCCGATGTCGATGAACGTCGCCGCCTCGATGATGAACGTCCCAGCATCCAGCTCGATTCCATTCCAGCCGGCGTCGAAAATCCCTTCGGCGTTATTATCCTCTGTCAGTTCTCCATTTTCATACAGTAGGTTCCCCGCCGGATCGTAAATCCGCGCAACAGCATCCAAGCCTGCCGCGCCAGACTCGACGATATCGAGTACGGCTGGCTCAGCCAGTGTCAGGGTGAACTGCACACGCTGACCCATTTCCGTGAATTCAACGGGCAGCGCATCTCCCACCGCGATGGGGCCGCCATCGAGGATGGTGAGTTCACCCTCAAACTGCCCGGTGTACAGCGCCGTATAGCCGTCCCACTGAGCGCCGGAGAATGCCCCCGAAAACACGAAGACGGCGAAAAAGTGCGCCGGGCTGCCAACGGCCTCGGGCACATCGAGGACCACTGCCTCCGGGTTACTGTCGGCGATGATGAGTGTGCCGCTGCCTTCGGTTGCGTCTTGCAGGACGAAATAGTCGCCGTAAACCAGATCATCGAAGTACAAGTCACCGTCAAAGAAACCATCGATTGACTGAATACCCGTGAGGTTATTGATGATGATCGAGACGGCGCTCAGGTTGATGTCCGCTTCGGCGATGGCTGCCGTTTCGTCAATCAACGTGAAGTGCAGATCGTTCAATGACACATTCCCCAGCACTGCCAGCATATACCGGTGTCCCGCTTCGAGCGTGAACTCCTGTTCGCCGATGAGCGCCGATGCCAGCGGTTCAGCCTCGGCGGTCACCGCGAACGTGTGTACGCCTGCTGCCAGATCGAGATAGCTGGCAGGCAGCGTCATCGAGCCATACAGCACGGGCGTGCCGTCGGTCCCCGCCACAAGCTCCCCGTCGATGTAAAGATTGACAGCGGGCGCGTCGAAAACATAATGCCCGACGCGCAGTTGCGCGCCGTCAGTCTGCGCTGAGGTTACGGTCGCGCCAAGCAGCAGCAAGCATAGGATCAGCAAGCCTATCCGTGCGAACCCGCGAAACTTCCCGTTTAATTGAGCTGAATTCCATTGGTGTTGCATGGTCTTGCTCCTCAAAATGGGTAAGTAATATCCTTGCACGGGGCGCATCTGCCCCGCCATTGCATGACTTGCCAATGGCGGGCACAAACGACACCAACCGCTAGAACCCTTGCGCCTCATAGGTGATACCGGGGAAGCTCACCGCCTCCGGCGCCAGCGCGGCATGAGCGTCCGCGTCGCCCTTCAGGATGTCGAGCAGGAATGCTGTGGTGAAGTGACCACGAGATCATGGGCGCGATCCCATCCCATACGGGATCGGCACAGTCGTAATAGTAGATGTCACCGAGCCACGGGACTACCGTACACGAATTGATGATCACTCCGTGCTCAGCGTTTTCAAAAACGACGTGCGTTTTGACCGTACTGCCGAGGTGAGCATAGATCGGGATACTGGAGTGTTCAGGGACGTTAGATGTATCGCCCGTTGAACCAAAAACCATCGTTGGGACAGTGACCGAGGTTATACCGCTGTAATCCGACCCCCAAATGTCGCCGTCAGCATCTAGCGCGATAACGGCATCCACCCGCGCATCATACGACTGTGGCCATGCGCCCTCCGGTGCTGCATCTAATCCGTACAGTGCGGCGATTTCGTCCTGATGCGGTGCGAACTCCGTACAATCATATACCCAAGCTGCGCCGTCAGCTTGGCTTAAGAAGGTCGGGCAGCCGCTCAAATTCATCTGCGCGCCGCCGCCCACCAACGCCGTCCAGCCACCCGACGAGACACCCATGACCGCCAACGTGTCAACGTCGATCAACCCCTCAAGTTCGCCTCCTGCCGCCGTCAACTGATCGGCATACTGGATCGTCAGTTGGGTTTCAGTGGGACGCGAATACGCACCACCCCAGCCATTCCAGACACCGTCCACGTCTATCGTTTCGCCGTTATGCTCCATCGCCATGACGACAAAGCCATGTGATGCCAGATGCTCCATCAAGTAGCTGGACTGCTGACGATACCCGAGCAGCCCCGGCGAGTTGATCACTAACGGATAGGGCCTGTTTCTCGTGTCGGGTACCGCATTCGCCAGCGCGTGCCCGGTGATCGGACCTTCAAAGTCAGCGGGGAATCCAACCGACACATTCCATTCAGCCGAGGTGAAGTAAGTGATGCCTTCGGCCGCTCCATCCGGGTTAAGGGCGGGATACCAGACCGTCACCCAGAAATGATTCTCGCCTTCCGCAATCGAATAATCACGCACGCCAACCCAATAGGGACCGTGGAGGGCATACGTCGGGGCGTCGGGGCGGAGACCGACCTGAGGCGGAACAAGCGGCGTCGTATCCTGCGCCGCGATGGGGACGACCACGACGGAAACCAACAGCAGAAACAGCATGAACAAGCCTATCCGCGCGAACCCGCGAAACTTCCCGTTCAATAGAGCCGAATTCCATTGGTGTTGCATGGTCTTGCTCCTTAAATTGGGTAAGTAGTTGCCTTGCACGGGGCGCATTTGCCCCGCCATTGCATATGTTTGCCAATGGCGGGCATAAACGACACCAACCGCTAGAACCCTTGCGCCTCATAGGTGATTCCGGGGAAGCTCACCGCCTCCGGCGCGAGGGCGGCATGCGCGTCCGCGTCGTCCATCAGGATGTCGAGCAGGAAGGCTGTGGTGAAATGGTTCATCAGGTCATGGGCGCGGTTCATGTCCCAGACCGGATCCGAGCAGAAGAAGAAGATTCCGAGATCGACAATCGAGGGCGCATCAGCACAACTGGAACTAGCGACGAAATGGCCGGCGTCTGTGAGTGTCACCAAAATCTTCTGTTGGCTGGCGACATTGTCGTAGGTGGGGCGGACACCCCACATATAGGGCGTGGAGGTATCGAGCGTGCCACCAATCGCGAGGACGGGCATCGTGATTTCCGCCAACCCCTGTTCGCCGAACATATACGAATCGCCCGCGATCGTGACGATGGTGTCAACGCGTGGATCGCCCGTAGAAGGCCACAAGCCTTCTGGCGCGGCGTCCAGCCCGGCCAGTTCGGCCATCTGTGCCTGTGAATTGGCGAAGACACACAAAAACTGATCGGGATCATCCGCTGCCAGCCCCGCGCAGCGCTCGGCGTAGGCGTTCATGTCATAACGCGCACCGCCCGCGGCGAGCGCCGTATAACCGCCATAGGATTGTCCCGCCACCGCAATGCGCTCCATATCGATCAACCCGGCCAAGTCACCATCGGGTGCAGTCAGGGTCGCCGCGTAATCGATCGTGTGCGTGATAGCATACGGACGGTCAACGGTGGTTCTGACCAGATCGGAAGACGTCTCGTCCGTGAACTCCTGATGATCCGGCCCAACGACGACGAAGCCATAAGAGGCGAGGTGCTCAACGAGCCAAGCATAGAAGATATCTTCGCTCCCCCACCCATGTGAGAACACGACCAGCGGGTAAGGCGCAGCGGTCGTATCTGGCGCAGCATCAACGAGGGCGTGCCCCGCAATCTCGGAACTGCTATCCATCTGATACTTGGCCCAGCTAATGACGTAGGTGGTCGCTTCCGCAGCGCCATCGGGGTTCAGCGCCGGATACCAAACGCGCACCGTCTGCGGATTGTCTTCACCTTCCAGCGCAAAGCTCTGCGTGCCGACCCAGTACGGGCCGTGCAGGGCATAGGTCGGCGCGTCGGGGCGGAGACCGACCTGCGGCGGTGCGACGGGCGCCGTGTCCTGCGCCGAAATGGGGATAACCACGGCCGAGCCTAACATCAAGCACAGGATCACCAGCCCCGTCCACGCCAATCTGCCAAATTTCCCGCTGAGTCGAGCTGAATTCCATTGATGTTGCATGGTCTTGCTCCTTCAATTGGGTAAGTAGTAGCCTTGCACGGGGCGCATTTGCCCCGACAATCACCGAAAGCCATCGTCTGTTGGATAAATCAGTGTGTGGTTAGGTTGAACGGATCCGGGTCATGGTGTGCCTCCGTCAGCCGGGCACTGCGGTTCGATCTGATAGAGCGACCGTTCCGCGCAGGTGAACTCGCGCACATAGCGCTGAGTCTCAATCCAACTGAGCAGTTCGCTCAGGCTGGGCTGCGCGACATTCCACTCGGTAGGAATACCCGGGAAGGTTAAGGAGAATGCCGATTCTCCATCTGGACGAAAACGCAATGAGAAGATAAAACTGCTCTGACGGGGGGCGCGCCAGATTTCGCGCCCTGACTGATAACCCCACAGGATAATCTCACCGTTGTCGCTGCCCGTGATGACCTGCTGTTGATTGGTACTCAACTCAATCTACCACTCTCCTGCCGTGCCGCTACCGCTGAACGAGCGGATCACCTGCCCGCTCTGATAGTCGCGTTCCTGTAAGGTGGCGCTCAAGTCGCCAAGGAAGAAGGTGGCAGGCGTCGGTCCCCACTCTAAGGCATAGCCTACGCTCGTGGTCGCAATGGTCCGCAGCACCTGACCAAACGTGGGCGAAGCCGGATCAATGTCCCATTCCGTAATGCCCGTCACATACGCCGACACGGTGAACGCGCGCCGGCCATCGGCGGTGGGGAGGATGCTCGACACATCCTGACCTGTTTCGAAGCGGGTCATTTGCGTTCCCGTCCGGGCGTCCCACATGACGAATTCGCCCTCCCCGATCAAGTTCTGCGTGCCGACGAGCATGTAGTGACCGTCAGGCGTGAAGGCAAAGGCGCGCGGGTAAAACTGCAAGCCGTCGAAGGCGTAGATAAGTGTGCCATACGCGGGTGAAGCTTCATCAACGTTCCATAAGTTAAGGTCTTCGCCGTGCTGCCACCGAACCAATCACCGGAACCAACGAGCAGCGCAGCCCCATCCGGACTATAGACGCCGGGGAATACCGCGCCTTGCTGTCCCGGCAAGCGGGTGCGGCTGGTGCCGTAGGTGGGCGACTGGGGATCGACATCCCACAGCAGCACCTCGCCTGTATCGACCGTCCCGACTGCCATGCGCCGCCCGTCCGCGCGCAGATCAAGCGATTCGAAGCCGGTGCTGATCGTGGGATCGGCATAACGATGCACAACGTGATCAGCCGTCATCGTCCACAGCATGACGCCGCCGTTGGGCAGACCACCGAGTACAAACTCACCGGATGGGGCAAAGGCGAGTGCGGTGACATCATACATCGTATCGTAGCCGCCCGTCGGATCGGTGATCAGATAGCCGGTCTCACTCCACTGATCGAATTCTTTGATGATCAGTCCGCCGCCGAACTCGACGACGAAGCGATTTCCATCCGGCTGGACGGCGAGTGATTGCATGAGCGTTGCGCCGTTGACCTGCTGTAGCTCCTCGCCCGTTTCGAGTGACCAGAGGCGCGCACTGAAATCTTCACCGCATGACACCGCACGCTGCCCGTCCGGGTGGAAGGCGAGGGCAAGCACAGACCCCGTATGCCCGACCAGCCGGCGCACAATTTCGCCCGTTTGCACATCCCACAGGATCACTTGCGTATCTGCGCCGCCGGACAGCACTTGGAGTCCATCGGGGCTGAAGGCGACCGCGTTCACGCTGCCGTCATGCGCTTCCAAGCGCCGGAGGATCGTTCCTTCTGTCGGATCGATCACGGCGATCACACCCCTGTCAGTCGCTGCCAGCAGCAGCGTGCCGTCGGGACTCTGCGCGATCTGCTGGATACCGCCCAAGTCGAGATCGTATTGGTGGACGATGCGCCCGCCGTCGATATTCCATAAGGCAAGGCTGCCATCGGCGGACGCCGACCAGACACTCCGACCGTCGGGTGTAAAGACAGCGCTTGTGATCGTGTCAGTCTGCCCATGCAAGCGTTGGGTTTCGGTGGCAGTCTCAATATCAAAGAGGACGATTTCGCCAGAAGTACACCGTTCACCCTGTAAATCGGCACAGCCCGCCGCCAGTATCAACTGCGAATCCGGGCTAACGGCGACGGCCTTGACCGGACTCGTGAGCGCCGTAAGTACGGCGCGACTGCCCGGCTCATCAGCGACGGCACGCAGCACCCGCTCAGCCTCGGCGGGCGGATCCGGGATGTGATAGGCTTCGAGCGCCAGCATGAGCGCCAGTTCGGTGCTGCCGGTGGCTTGTTCATCTTCGGCGGCGTTCGCTAGAACCAAGCTGTGGTTGACTTCGGCTTCGCGCTCCGCCCGCGTCAAATTGGCTTGACTGGTGGCGTAGGCGCCTTGGATTTGGGTTTCTCGATCCAAGGCAAACAGCGCGAAGATCGTCACGCCGATGAACGCCAGCGCTAACATGATGACTAATCCGCGCAGGAAATTGCGTGATCGGCGTTCCAGCCGCTGCTCGCGCGCCTGCCGTTCCTGCTCATCGGTCTGTTCCTGCTGACGTTGGGCGAGGCTGGCGTCCAGATACGCCCGTTCTTCCGGGGTGAGCGCGAGCGTGGTGCTGGCGGTCCACTTCTCAAATTGCTCTAGGCGCGCCCCACGCAGCAGGAAACTGGTATCGTTGTGCGCGGCACTCCAGTCGGCGACGGCGGCGGCGAGCTGGCGCTGCGAGCGAATCTCATGGCGGCTGGCGTTCAACCACGCGCGCAGGCGCTCCCATTCGCGCAAAATCGCCTCATGCGCTACTTCGACGGTTGGGGCGCGGGTGGCGGGATCATGGGCGAGCGACAGCAGACGATAGGCAGCAAACGTGTCGATCAGGTCGTCCATCACCTCGGCATCGGCGGCGATAGCAATCAACTCCGTGCGCAGCGTGCGCCGCCGCGTATCCTCAACGCCTTCGCCGAGCGTGACCAGTCGCAGGAACATCTGTTGGGCGGCCGACTGCTGGGTTGGTGTCAATTCCAGATAGATCTCGTCGGCGCGTTTGGCCAGCGCCCCGCTGATCTTGCCGAGCGCTCGGTAGTTTTCATGCGTGATGACCTGTGACTGCCGCTGTTCGAAGAGTTCTGTCAGGGCATACTGCAGCAGCGGCAGCGCGCCGGGTTGATAGTGGATTTCCTGAATGATGGACGGGATTAAGCCCGTCTCATAGGTCACGCCGACGCGCGCCGCGGGTCGGGCAATCGCGCGCTCCAGGCCTTCAGCCGACAGCGGCAGAATCGTTTCCATGCGACTGCGGACCAGTTCGCCAAAATCGGGGTACTGCAGGGGACGGTCGTAGAAATCGGCGCGTAGGGTAATCACGACGCGTACCCGACTGCGTGGTTCCGTCACCGCCGCGTGAATCAGATCGAGGAAGTGAATGCGCGCGCGTTCATCGTCGAGCAGGGTGAATACTTCCTCGAACTGGTCAATGACCAACAGGAGGTCGCCATCTTCCGGGAGTACGATTTGCGCCGCGCGGATCAACCCGCGCGCATCGCGTTCAAGATGGTCGCGCACATGGTGGGCTTGAGTCGCGGCAATCCGCGTGAGCGCGACCTCCAGTTCGTCGAGCGGGTGGCTGGAGGGCAGCATTTCGGCGATATACCAGTGTTCCGAATCGGGGACAGCGCCGCGCCACAGTGCCGGGATCAAACCCGCCTTAACCAGACTGGATTTGCCGCTGCCGCTGGGGCCGATCACCGCTAAAAAGCGGTGTTGTTCGCCAGTTTCACTCAACCGTTTGACCAGCTTGTCGATCAGCTTCTCCTGACCGAAGTAATCGGCGTAGTCTCCCGATTTGACGGCGCGCAGTCCCTTGTCCGGGTTTTCTACGGGCAGCATCGACGTGGTGAGGGTGAAGCCTTCCAACGTGGTGATCGCGCCCGCCGCTGGGTCGGCACCCGCGCGGATCAGGTTGAGTTCACGCGCGCGGACAATCGCCTGAACGCGGCTGCGAACGCCCAATTTGCGGTAGATCTGCGTGATGTACCATTTCACAGTTCCCACAGTGAACGTCAGGCGCTGCGCGATCTCTTTGTTCGGCAGCCCGGCGATGATTAGACCGAGGATTTCCTGTTCGCGCAGCGTGAGGATTTCGACCAGATTATCTGTTGGCTCCACACCCGCTGCCGAAGCTGCTTGCCGGAAGGCCGCGCCCAGTTCCGCCGCGCTGGTGTAGCGCTTGGCCGGGTCCTTGGCCGTGGCTGTGTGGATCACAGCGTTGATGGCGAGCGGAATATTCGGCAGCGTGATCGCTGGCAGCGGCTCGTTGAGGTGCTTATACAACCGTTCCACGGAGGTGATGTTGGGGAAGGGGTGGGCTCCGGTCAGCATCTCGTACAGGACGACGCCGAAGCTGTAAATGTCAGTGCGCGGGGTGATCGGTTCGCTGCGCGCCTGCTCCGGCGAAATATAGTCGAGCGTTCCCAGAATGACATCGGCGCCCGTGTTTTCACCTTGCGGGTTGGTCAGGTCTTTGGCGATTCCAAAGTCGCCTAAGTAGGCATTTCCATCTTCATCCAGGAAGATATTGGCGGGTTTGAGGTCCCGGTGCACCACGCCGCTGCGGTGAGCGGCTTCCAGCGCCGCCGTGATGTGCTCGGTTATCTGGAGGACGTTTTCCAGACTCAAGGGGCCGTCGGTGAGCGCTTGCCGCAGCGTGCCGCCTTTCAACCAGCGCATGACGAGATATGCCCCGTCGGGGTCGCGCCAGTAGTCATATAACGGAACCACATGCAGGTGCTCAAGGCGGGCGATGAGTTCGGCTTCCGTTTCAAAGCGGCGGATGAAATCGGGCAGGTTGGCGATCTCCGGCAGCACAACTTTGATGGCGACGTCCCGTTTGAGACCTCGTCTGGTAAGCGCGGTAGACTGCACCACTCCCACCGGTGCCAAGGAGTTCGCGTAGTTCGTAACCCTTGATCTGCTGTCCGAGCGCCGCCGATTCCATCGTGTGTCCTCCGCGCTGCATTGATGTTATTTGTAGTATAAGCCCGGACATTACCGCATGGCGCACGGACCTGACCTTTTCCTGACCCCCTTGATCTTGATTGCCAATCTGGGCGTTCATCAGAAAACTGTATAGTTAACCTGAGTTTCGGATAGCTAGAGTACTAAAGCAATGGCCGGAGCCTAACGAGCCGACCAGTCGATAGTGAGTTTCTTGGGTTGCTACATGTAAGCAAGAAACCCGTCACGACATTGACCACGAAGTTGACCGGGCTGCGATGGCGCGAATGCTCGATTTGCGACTGATTCTTCAACGGATCATTGATCGTCTCGATTATGAAGCGATTACGCAGTAGCAGCTTGTCGCTCAGGAGCATCAAACGGTCTTTCATATTGGCTTTGATCCCCGTGCTGAACTAAGCCAGTGTCCGAAATACGACAAAACAGGCCACGGCAGGCCAATCGCTACGTAGCATAGAGTCTTTTGGGGGACAGCGGACGCAATGATGCAGTTTAACTTATGAATACGGAGATCGTAGGGACAGCGCAGGCGCTGTCCGCTGCGAACGGACAAGGCAGGCCTTGTCCCTACAAACACCGTCTTCTTTTCTTAAAATGCATAATTGCGTCCCTACGAGAAAAGTGTGGTTGTGTAGGGACGCGATGAATCGCGTCCGCAATAGCCCAAGACCGACAGGTAACCCGGTTTCACGGCATGCTCCGCACTTACCGGCCTGCCTTGTCCTTTGGCTGACAAACGGTCATTGGCTTAGAACCTCTAGTTCAACAACGCATGAAAGAGCGACTGCGAGCGATAGCCCTGATCGCCAAAGAGTTTTCCAAAGAAGGCGTGAACCAGTTTGGAAACGGGTTTACGGTCGTCAACATTCCCCAGGGTAAGTGTGAAGGCAAGGATTTCCCCATATTCGTTGATCACCGGATGAAGTTTGAAGCCATAAACCATCCAAGGGGACATTGACCACACGCCGCCAACCCGCAAAGCCGTGGAGTCTACGAAGGTAATCCCTGTGCAGTGACCACTGAGCGCTTAGGCGTGGCCCATAATAGCAACACCACTCGGTGCATGAGCGTGACGAAGCGACTGTAGCGCACATCACCAGGAAATTCGACCCGTAAGTGCACTTGTGTCTCTTTGGTGTAGTCGTCTTTGAAATCGCGATACCCGCTTTGATGAAAATGGATCACTATCATCATGATCTCACTGAGGCTGAGTCGGAATTGGCGTACGCGCTGTCCGGCGCGCCGGGGCAAGGCGGGCGGTAGCGCGGCAGTCCATGCCCCGGCAGAAATCATCGACATCACAGAAAAATTCCCAGTAGAGTTCGTGGGTTGCCGTTCTCGTTAGGGTAACGAGAAGCTTAACCGCTTCTCGAAAGGTAGCCCATGCCTATCCAAAACTCAGGTTACTTAGCAAAAGATCGATAACCAGTGGTACAAGTTGAAATCGTCATGAGAATCCTGCAGACTTTAGGTGTCGAAGCCAAAGAAGCAGGTTCGCATGACGACAGAAGAGATTATCATCCACATATTTTTGTGCTGTCGATGATAAGCTGGGTGACGTGCCGAAAGTGCTACACGGATGACCATTGCAACCTGTTTTCCCTACTGACCGTGATCTGTCAGGCGAAGCACATGTTCCATCGGACAGCGGCGCATTCGGATGCCCGTTTTGCGTATACCGCTGCCATGTTCAACGTTTTGACTGGCTTGGATCGCCAATTGCGTCCTGATCGTGCTTACACACTCAGTATTGCAGAGTTGTCGTTATAACTTGCACCACTGGTTAGATAATCAAATTGGCGTTATTTCGACCTCTGTTCTAAAGCTTGAAAAGGCATACATCATGTTGATGAAGCAGTTTCCTTTTCGTGTGGTTCTTTTTCGCTTCTCCTAGCCTTCTTCGTGCTTCTGAATGCTTCCAGATCTCACTGGCCTAAGCGCTGATGCATCGAGTTCAACGACAGGTAACGTATCTTATACTCTTCAAGAATCTACACGGGAGCCGATGTTTGTACCGGAAGACGAGCTTATTACTGACGAGAGTGAGCCGACCCCAGTACAAACACTGACGGAGATTGCTATCGATGATTTTTCCCGACGGCAACGTCAACCCAAGCATACTTCCCGACCGCGCTACCCTTCCCAACATTGCCTCTGGTTGCCCCCTCTACTCAGGTCGGTACAGACCAATCAGATTCTGAACTTCAGTTACCTGTACCAACTCAGGTTGTGCTGACCTTCTCCACAGAGATGACTGTCGAGGAACGAAAAGCATATGTTACGGAGCGTGGGGGTGAAATAGTCGCAGAACTCAACGCCCTTAATGCGCTCGTGGCTGTGCTGCCGATGCAAGCCTTATCACTCGATGGCATGCCGGACGCCGAGACACTGGTTACAGTAGAACCAGACTATTTTGTGAGTGCTCAGATTGAAGTGCCGCCGAACGACCCACTGTATTCCGACCAGTGGGCCTTGCCAGCGATTGGCGCAGCAAACGCTTGGGCAGCACTCCCCGTGAATCTGCCAACTGTGGTAGTTGCTATCATCGATAGTGGGGTTTGTTTGGAACATCCCGATCTGCAAGGGCGTGTTTTGCCCGGTTGGGATTTCGTGGATGGGGATGCAATCCCTCAAGATGAGATGGGGCACGGTTGCGGGGCTGCAGGGATTATCGCGGCGAACATCAACAATGGTGTGGGGATAGCGGGCGTTGCACCGAATGCGATGGTCATGCCGCTCCGAGTTCTGAATGCCCAAGGAACCGGTACTTACTCCAACGTGGCAGCAGCAATAGTGTACGCAGCTGATCACAGTGCGCAAATCATCAACCTGTCGCTGGGTGGAACGTATGCCTCAACCCTACTTGAGAACGCAGTGAACTATGCTGTTGGACTCGGAGTGACGGTGGTTGCAGCAGCGGGGAACACTGGGAGTGAGCAAATTCTGTACCCTGCTGCCTATGAACCTGTGATTTCTGTTGGTGCAGTTGATCAAAACCTGCTAATTAGCAATTTCAGCGCGCGTGGTTCTGGAATTGATATATTGGCACCGGGACAGAATATTCTGACAACACGTATGGATCAGTCATTCACTCCAATGACAGGAACTAGTTTTGCGGCCCCTTTTGTATCCGCGGCAGCAGCACTTGATCTCGCTATAGGAATAGCACAAGCGATTACCCTTGACGGTGGGCTATTAAACCTTAGTAATAGCATCCCGCCAACAGCTACAGCAACAGCGACTCCGGTGTCAGGGAGGGGAGATTTCGGAATGGGGCTGTATAACCCGGCCAATGCGGTCTGGATGCTTCGAGACAGCCTGACGAATGGCGAGCCGAACCGGATCGCTGTCTATGGCGGGATCGCTGGAGCATTGCCGGTGGTGGGGGACTGGAACGGGGACGGGAGCGACACGATGGGGATGTATGTGCCGCACCTAGCGTACTGGTTTCTACGAAACAGCAATACGACTGGGACAGGCGATATTTTCCTAGTCTATGGCGGGATCAGTGGCGCAGTGCCAGTGGTGGGAGATTGGAACGGGGATGGGGTAGATACCATTGGACTGTACAACTTGACGACGGGGATGTGGTATCTACGCAACTCGAACACGAACGGGGAGGCAGATGTTGCTTTCCTGTATGGAGGAATTCCCGGTGCAGTTCCGGTAGCCGGAGACTGGAACGGGGATGGGATCGACACAGTGGGATTGTATGTGCCCGCGACAGCACTGTGGTTGCTTCGGAACAGCAATACTGGTGGGGAGGCGGATGTATCGTTAGTCTATGGCGGAATCAGCGGCGGGGTTCCAGTGGTAGGCGACTGGGACAGCAATGGGACTGACACGATCGGGATATATGTGCCGAACCTGGCGTACTGGTTCCTGCGCAACAGCAACACAACGGGAACGGGGCAAATCTTCTTGGTGTACGGCGGGATTAATGGTGCGCCGCCAGTCGTCGGCCGATGGGGATGAATATTATAGAGTCTACCGGTAACGACGAATAAGCTCAAGGATCATACGCACAATCAACCACTTTGCTGGCACGGTAACCGGCATAAGCCGTGCCAGTAAAGCTATTGTGGCGGCCATGATGGATTGTGGAACTGAAACTGAATCCAGTTGACGTGCTTGCGTTATTATTGAAGCTGCCTCTTCAAACTCCCCAGTGTAAAGGCAGCGAAGGGTGACATCGCGCAACAGTGTAAACTGTACGGATGAGGACAACTGATCAAAGGCTGGTAGTGCGATGGCGCGCTTTTGGATTGCAACTGTTGCGCATGCTGCTTCATATCCTGCATGAGAAGACATGTTTGGATGAATTCGATAATAAGCAACGACTGCTGGCAAATGGTCAAATGTCGCGTGTGTCGCAAGGCGTATCCAAAAATCCCAGTCTTCTGCCACTGTAAGTTTAGGATCAAACCAATCAGCCCTTGACAAGCAAGAACGCTTGAACAAATAGGCATGAATTGGAGCTAGATTTTCGAGCGCAATAACAGCAAACACGTTTCCTGCGGGATGCTGCCGAGCAACGCGCGGCGATCGATTTATCAAGTGATCCTTATCATCAATCATGATGCTGTTCCCGTACAGGACTTCCACAGCAGGATGATCTTCAAGGTAACTCAAGCGTCTTTTCAGACTATCTTTAGGCATAAGATCATCATCGTCATGGAGAAGTAACCATGTGCTTGATGCCAGCGCCAATCCTTGGTTACGTGCACTTGATCGTCCCTGTTGTGTTTGATGAAATATGATGAAACGCCTATCAGCTGTGGACAAGCTGTTCAAATAATCGCTTGTTCCATCCGTTGAGCCATCATTTACTATGATGATCTCATCGGGAGGACGAATTTGCTCTAAAATATTGTCGACGGTGCGCCTTAGCCAACCCAATCTGTTATAGGTTGGAATGATAATGCTTACTGTTTGCAAGACAACCTCGGCGTGGTAGACGTTCGATGAAAACGATGACTATGCATTTCTCAGCTAACTCGCCATGTATCGAATTTTGCAACGCAAACTGAGTTTAATAGTGAATTCTAGTCTGTGATACCCCAATTAGCACTAGTAAAACTAGGTTCCATGCGGAATAATCAATGCTGATTAGTCGAAATAGGTGAGATGAGTGAATCAATTACCTCCCGTGATCGACATTGTTCCACCTGCCAAATGGCGCTTGCCAGATCTCCGCGAATTGTACGAATTCCGTGAGTTATTGTATACATTGACGTGGCGCGACATACGTGTCATGTACAAACAAACGATAATTGGCGCCCCGTGGGCGATTCTCCAACCTCTTTTACTGATGATAATTTATACACTTGTATTCGGCCTCATTTTGCGGGTTCCAACGAATGAAATCCCTTACACACTTTTCATCTTCGCGGGTTTGCTTGGCTGGAATTTTTTCGCGACCGGTATTATGCGCGCGTCTACCAGTGTTCTCGCAAACGCTAATCTAGTTCGTAAGGTCTATTTCCCGCATCTTTTGTTACCCGTTGCCGCTGTTTTTGGTGGCATCATCGACCTCATCCCCGCGCTACTGCTTAGTTTACTGTTGGCTTTAGTGTACGGGTTTCTTCCGACTTGGAACTTATTCTCTATTGTGCCAACCCTTATCCTTCTATTAATAACAACTCTGGGTGTTGGCTTTTGGGTTGCTGCATTACTAACAAAATACCGAGATGTAAGTATCGCGCTGCCGTTAATATTGCAGATCCTCTTCTACGTATCGCCAGTACTTTATACCAGCAGCCTGTTCGGGGAAACGTGGCGTATTCTGATGGGCATTTTTCCCGTATCAGTGATTGTTGAATCCTTTCGTTGGTCACTTACGAGTACTGGTGAACCTCCTTTGTTGATAACTAGCATAATTGCTTGGTGCAGCGCCTTCCTCATTTTGGTTGGGGGAATGCTATTTTTTCAGCGAATGGATCCCGAGTTTGTGGATTTGGTGTAGCCATGAGTGATGCGGTCATTAGAGTCGAGAATTTGTCCAAACGATTCTTGATTGGCGCAGCGCAATCTCAACATCTCAATCTAGGGGCGGCTGTCCAACGCTCACTTGCCCAAGCTCTGACACGTAAACGCGTTGCCCAGCATGCAAACTCGAAATCCAGTGAGATTTTTTGGGCACTGCAAGAAATCACTTTCGAGGTAAATCGAGGTGATGTTTTTGGCGTTATCGGGCACAACGGGGCAGGTAAGAGTACCCTTCTTAAGATTTTGGCGCGGATTACGCCGCCCACCTCAGGCAGAGCACGCATTGATGGCCGACTGGGATCTCTACTCGAAGTTGGTACTGGTTTTCATCCCGAGTTGACCGGTCGCGCCAACATCTTTCTGAACGGCGCGGTACTCGGTATGAAGCGGAACGAGATTGCTAAACGCTTTGACCAGATTGTTGACTTTGCTGAAGTCGAACAATTCATTGATACACCAGTGAAGTTCTATTCAAGCGGGATGTACATGCGGTTAGCGTTCGCCGTAGCAGCGCATCTCGATACCGAAATACTGCTAATCGATGAGGTATTAGCAGTTGGTGACGCTGCCTTCCAGCAAAAAAGCCTAGGTAAGATGAATGATATTGCATCAAATCAGGGGCGGACAATCCTCTTTGTGAGTCACGCCCTAGGCGCAGTCAAAGCCTTGTGCAATCGTGCCATTCTGCTCGATCATGGACGTATCACGAGATGGGGTACAGCCAGTGAAGGAGTTGACCATTATCTAGGATCAGTTGAAACTCCCCTTACTCAGGTGGACTTGCCCGAAGATCCCGCGATACGCGTGCAAATTCTGTCGGCAAGAATCGATCCGCTGCCAACTTCGGACGGTGACACGGAGATTCTGTTTCACTGTACTTATCGAGTTAAACAGGAGCTGGAGAATTTGCTCCTATGCGTGGAGGTATTCAATGAGCGCAATGTCTCGGTCTACTACTCCAACAACGACTATCTCGAGGATAATCGCAAGCGCCGCTTGGGAACTCACACTGTGACACTGCGCATCCCGACTTCGATGTTCTCTCCTGGGGAATACCAAGTTGCTTTCGGATTTTGGGAGCCTGGGTTCGATTATGCTGAGCATTTTCCACGTGAGAGATTGCGTTTCCGACGAGAAGAACAGCCATCGCGGCTCACACGGCATGCAGTGAAATGGCCCAGTGTCATCTATTCCCCATTTGGTTGGAATTATGTCGAGGGAAAGCTTGATACATCTCACAACAGTGAACTATCCGAAGAGTATCGTTAAACCATGCTGACCCCTGAAGAAGAACGTGTGTATAACAATGGAGAACGCCTGATTCCAGGGATCAGTCATGATTTGCGAGAACTGCTGCGACATCGTGGTGTCTATCGGTTTTGGTATGAAATAATCCGTCGTGATATGGCGGCGGGGCGTACGGGAACACGCATCTCAATTGTTGACTTGGGTTGTGGCGTAGGACATGGATGTGCCCTGTTGTCGAGGTTGCCAAATGCGGTAGTTACTGGCGTGGATTTTTCTGGTGAAGCAATTGCCTATGCTCGTGCACATTACGCGGCGTCAAACATTTCTTATGTTCAGGCGGATCTCTCAGACTTCGTTGCAACAATGGAACCATACGATTATGTTGTGTCGCGCAATGCTCTAGAGCATATCAACAATGGGCTGGAGATAATTGAACGTATTTCTTTCAATCATCGCCTTGCTTTTGATGTGCCATACAACGAAGCTCCCGTAAACCCCTATCATTACTTACATTATGTTCGCGCAGAGTCGTTTGCGGGGCTAGCAAATACTGAAGTCATCTACGAAGATATGCGTGGCACACTGTATGACGCACTGACTGGTAATCGAAGTATAATTAATATTATGGGCTTGAGCCATCATGATAGCTTTCCACCTATCTGCGAACTAGGCTTACACTTTCCTATAGAAGCTTTGAGCTTTTCCGATCTTATGTCTATCCCAGACCTCGTTCGAGCTATCATCCAAGTGGAAGATCGCCTTGATCAACTAACGGCTGCGATATATGAACACGGTGATGCAATGCAACAAGTTCGCAGTGCCAGCCTGCAATCGGAACAAATGCATATTGCTTCACGTGAGATGATTAGTGAACTCGTCCAATATACGAGTGACCTTGAACTGCGCCAGAATCGCATGGCGACAGAACAGTCAGCAATCATCGCGAACCTCAATCGCCAAGAGTCCAAAATTGAGCGTTTAGCTGCAACCTTGTCCAATATCATTAACCGAGTTAAAAACTTAAAATAATCCTAGTAAGGAAGTGCAGCGTCGCCTTCGAGAATGGATTAGGAGCATAATCGTGTCCAGCTCACCATTAGTAACCGTCATTACGCCGACTTATAATCGTGCGGACTATCTACCTAGCGTGATCGATAGTGTACTAGCTCAGGACTACACACAACTCGAATACATAATACTTGATGACGGATCGACGGACAACACAGAATCAGTGCTCAAACGTTATGGCATGCGGATTCAGTGGGAATCACAGCCCAACATGGGCGAAGGCCGCACCGTCAATAAGGGCTGGAAATTGGCTCGCGGTGAATTTATTGCAGTGGTCAATTCTGATGATCCTGTCATGCCCGGATGGCTTAGCACCATGGTTCACTATATGCAGACTCATCCTGAGGTACTGGTTGCGTACCCGGATTGGGTGATGATCGATGCTCAAGACCAACCAATCCAGACTATATTCACCTACGATTATTCCTACGCCAACATGATCCGTTGGCATCATTGTTTTCCAGGCCCAGGAGTGTTAATTCGGCGTTCTGCTTTCGAGATGGAACCAGAACGTGACACAAGTTTTCGCTATGTTGGAGACTATGAGTATTGGATGCGTCTCGGGCTCCACGGTCCTTTTGGACGTGTCAACCAGGCGTTAGCAACTTTCAGATTTCATCAGGGTTCAGCATCCTTGGCGGCTAAGGGATTGATGATGGCACAGGAACACATTGCCATGCTGGACAAATTCTTTCAGCGTTCAGATATCCCGAGGTCGATCCGAGAGCTCAGGCGAGAAGCATACAGTGCAGCGAACTATATTGCTGCGATCCAATGTATGTCTGAGCGACAGTCTGCGGCGCGCTACTTCATCCGCTCGTTGCTGCTGCATCCTCGCAGCAAACCGAATGGTTTATCGCGCTCGGCCGATTTGATGGCTCAGTTTATCCTTACGCCCAAACTTTATGCCTTGGCCAGGCGTTCGCTCGATTATTTGAGCCCTGTGCGACAGAAACAACCAGCATGATCCCCACGGTAAGTGTTATCATACCGACTCGCGATCGTTCGAAGTTGCTGCGGCAAGCCATTGAAAGCGTTTTGACCCAAACGTACAGTGACTACGAAATTATCGTTGTTGACGATGGTTCTAGCGAAGATATCGCGGCAGTAGCTGGGTCATATGATAATCGCGTCCGCTACGAACGTCTACCTTCGGGTGGTGTGTCCAAGGCACGAAATCATGGGATTCGTTGTGCCAAAGGACGATATGTGGCGTTTCTAGATTCTGACGATTTGTTTGCGCCGGATAAGTTGCAGCGGCAAGTTGCGTGGTTGGAAAGACATCCAGAAATTGGAATGACGTACTCGGGTTATCGGAGTGTTAATGAAGCGCTTGAGCCAATAGCAGAACATCAGGCAGTTGTTTACTCGGATAGCAAATCTATGTTGACCACCTGCACAATTGCCACGCCAACGGTGATGGTTCGACACGAGGTGTTTGAGCAAGTCGGTTACTTTGATGAGTCGATGCATCTGGCGGAAGATATTGATCTGTGGACGCGAATTTTTCGACTGTATCCGATTGCACCCATTCCCGAACTTTTGACGTTGGTTCGCATTCATTCACACTCTACACCTCGGGATCCTGAAGCTGTTCTGAATGCCTATATACACCTCCTGACTAAAGCATTTCGCGCGGATCCAACAATTGGTTTCCTAGAACGCAGACGCTTGCTCGCTCGAGTGCATTACTTGTGTGCTGCAGAAGTATTAGCACTTGTTGATCATCAATCAAGCGATCCGAACAAATACCAAACCTACAATTACTATTTTGTCAAAGCGACACGCTATTTTCCCTTTTCGCGATCAGGGCTGAAAACATTAGTACGTCACTATTCAGTCGGCGGTCGTCGCCTTATGCGGCGCCTGCTTCGAAGAAATCAGCCTTATCCTTCCGATTGGACATTCGTTGATAAATTTACTGTGGCTGACTGGCATGCCATAACAGGGTGGTTAAAAAAGAATCAACCCGAATATGTTTTTGAACTCCTGTTACGGGGCGATATGCTACTGGTTACGCGTGATAGAGAACGGGAGATTCCGGTCGATTGGGTCTGTACTTTGCTTGAGCGGCTACCCAATGATCAAGTTCTCAAATGGATCAACGAAAATATCGATGACATGACGGATCATACGATAGCCGATGACTCAGAAAGGAATTCCTGAATGCGTGTGTTGATTCTAGGAGCAGCAGGTATGCTCGGTCATCGCCTCATGCTTGATTGGCAGCAAAAATACGATGTGTGGGGAACGGTTCGTGGAAGCGCAGGTAGACTGCCGATTGACATTGAACGTGGACACATCATCGAGGACGTTGATGTACTGCATTTCGACTCCGTCATCGAGGCAATGGAACAAGTTGCCCCAGACGTTGTCATAAACTGCATTGGAATTATAAAGCAGCGTGATGAAGCGAAACAGACAAAGCTCGCCATCGAGATCAACGCATTATTCCCTCATCGGTTAGCACATTTTTGTCATGCTGCTCGCACTCGACTGATCCTAATCAGTACTGACTGTGTGTTTTCGGGGCAAAAGGGCAATTACACCGAGTCTGATCCAACCGATCCACTCGATAATTACGGAAAAACAAAGTCATTAGGTGAAGTTGCTGAGATTCCTGGCTGTGTTACGATACGCAGCTCGATTATTGGCCATGAATTAGGAACGCAGTACGGATTGATCGAATGGTTCTTAGCCCAGAATAACCCGATCAAGGGCTATACTCGCGCGATATACACCGGATTTCCGACCAAGACATTTGCAAAAATCCTCGATCAGTATGTTCTGAGGAGTGATCTTGAGGGTTTGTGGCAGGTATCCTCTGATCCGATAAGCAAGTATGAATTGCTGCATATCGTGAAACGCGTTTATGGACGCACTATAGAGATCATTCCCGACTCTGACGTGATGATAGATCGTAGTCTGAACTCGATGCGCTTTCGCGAGAGAACGGGGTACATGCCCGCACCTTGGGAAACCATGATAAAGGAGATGGTTGCTGATGCTTCATAAACCGTTTGAGGGTAAACGTATCCTAATTACCGGTGGTACAGGATCGCTTGGAAAAGTGTTGGTACGTCGATTGCTGAGCGGCGTCAATGGTAAACCGGAATCTGTGACTATCATGTCTCGCGACGAGGCCAAACAGCATTATATGCGGCAGGAATATTTGCAGCGTGCGGCAGCTACGGACGAAGTGATCTATCAAGACTCTCAGCGCGTGTTGAAGTTCCGCATTGGCGATGTGCGAAACTTTGACTCGGTCTGTCAAGCACTCCGCGGGGTCGATATCGTTTTCAACGCAGCAGCCCTTAAGCAGGTACCTTCTTGCGAATACTTCCCGAACGAGGCGGTACAAACCAATGTTCAGGGCGCAGAAAACATTGTTCGCGCCATCATGGAATTTCATCTGCCCATTGAAGTCGTCGTTGGAATTTCAACTGACAAAGCATGCCGACCAATCAATTTGATGGGAATGACAAAGGCTATTCAGGAACGTATATTGCTGCGCGCCAATCTTGAATGTGATTGGACGCGTTTTGTCGCTGTACGGTATGGAAATGTACTAGCATCACGTGGGTCAGTAGTGCCGCTCTTTCTCGATCAAATACGCAATGGCGGTCCAATCACAATTACTGATCCTATCATGACGCGGTTCCTGTTAAGTCTCGACCAAGCGGTTGATGTTGTTTTTGCCGCCGTAAGCTGGGCATTGCCGGGAGAATTAGTCATTCCACGAATTCAGTCTGCTCGGATAGTCGATCTAGCGACGGTCTTGATCGGAGATCTACCGGTTGAGACTAAAGTGATAGGGATCCGCCCGGGAGAGAAGTTGCACGAGATCCTGATTTCGGATGACGAAGCTTTGCGAACTTATCAGCGCGACGAATATTTCGTCGTACAATCTATCCTGCCTGAACTGCAACGTCCTGTACCCAACAACCAGTTAATTTTGACGCGTGAATTCAGTTCCGCAGACACAGTGATGACGCCAGAGGTACTACGCGAGTACTTGACGCGTTTCCGCTTGCTTCCCAACATGATTGGCTCAGGCGAACTAACGAGTGGTGAGTTACTAAGATGAAAGTCTTGACTCTGCTCGGTACGCGTCCAGAGATCATCCGGCTCAGCCAAATTATTCCCCGTCTAGACAACGTGTGCGAACATGTACTTGTGCATACTGGTCAAAACTACACACGCAGTCTGAGCGACGTGTTTTTCGAACAAATGGGAATACGGATCCCAGACTATAGCTTGAATGTGCGTGGGGATACTTTCGGTTCGATTGTCGCCGCCGTTCTAACTGAGAGTGAAAAAGTGCTCAGGGCGGAACGCCCAGATGCAGTATTGATCCTTGGTGACACTAACAGCGGCTTGGCCGCCATCACTGCTAAACGTCTAGGGATTCCTGTCTATCATATGGAAGCGGGAAACCGCTGCTACGACGATCGGGTTCCAGAGGAAATTAATCGTCGTATCATTGACCATACCAGTGATGTCCTCATGCCCTACACTGAACGCAGTCGTGCGAACTTAATTCGTGAGGGCATTGCAGGTGAGCGGATTTACGTCACAGGAAATCCAATCAAAGAGGTGCTCGATCATTATGGGAATTCTATTGATACAAGCAGCATTCTCGAACAAATGGGTGTCGAACGAGGACGTTACTTCTTGGTAACGCTGCATCGCGCAGTGAATGTTTATGAACCTGCGCGTCTCAAGGCTTTCATTGGATCTCTGCAACGTCTTGCCGCCGAATATGCTCTGCCTGTACTCTGTAGTTTGCATCCACGTACCCGTTCACAACTCGATAAGCAGGGGCAAACGTTGGCTGGCAACGGAGTTATCGCGTTTGAACCGGTTGGTTTTTTTGACTTCATAAAGTTGGAGCAACACGCTTATTGCGTATTGAGCGATAGCGGCACTGTACAAGAGGAATGTTGTTTGTTGAAGGTGCCGAACGTTACGCTAAGAGATGTGACCGAGCGCCCAGAGACCCTTGAGGTAGGTAGCAACATCTTGAGCGGGGCACAGGTGGAGTCGATTATGCGCGCGGTGGCGCTCGCAACATCTTGTCCTTGCACATGGATTGCTCCACCAGAATATCTGTTTCGAAATGTCAGCGAAACCGTTGTCAAGATCATTCTGTCTTACCGCCCGAACGTCTTGCAGCGCGGTGTTTGATCATACGCCAGTACGCAAATATAGAACTCGCGATTTGGGCTGGGAGCTGAGTCACGAGCATGGAAAAGAGAGCACGTGGGTGCTGCACCATGTACTTTGGTGAATAGGTGAATGCTCTTCTGAAATACGCCCTCGACTCCAACGGTTTAGCTGGCAGACAATCTGCTGCAGCTCGGGTATACGTGGCGGCGCGGACCTGAAGTTCCATGGGCCGGAGTGCCTCTGGAATATCGGTACGGGCAAATAGCTCATCGATGACCGTTGTGCGTTCAGACGCCGCTCCGCAGTCGATTTGGCTAGATAATGACTGCCGATGAACACGAAAGTAGGCAAGACAGCTCGGAATACGCTCCATATTTCCATGTAACCCGATGCGTAACCAAAACTCCCAGTCACCCACGAACCGGTAGGTTGGGTTACGCCCACCTACTTGCTCTATGAGTTTCGTCCGAAAAAACGTTCCCGGTCCGGGTAGACAGACGCCATAAAGCAGAGTTTTGTAATTATATGGGCGTCGGTATACTGGTCCGAAAGGATTCGACTCGAGATCGACGGCTTGCCAATCGGGATAAATAGCAACCAATTCCGGCATCGCAGTTAAGCGTTCAACCACACATTCGACTAGATTTGGAGCGATGAAATCGTCCGAATTCACCACTCCAACGATTGACCCGTGTGCCCGTACAAACCCGTGATTGACCGCTTGTGCCTCGCCTTGATTCGTTTGCTGTACCAGGGTGATGCGGTTAGCATAGGGCGCAAGGACCTGGCTTGTGTTATCGGTTGAGCCATCATCAACGATAATGTACTCAATCCGGGGGTACGTTTGATTCAAAATACTCTCAACCGTTTGTATGATAAGGTGAGAGCGATTGAACGTTGGTGTAATAATGGTTACAAGGGGTTCGGTGGAGGCTTGAATGTTCATTGCGGAGTCTTGCATATCTGCAAACTAGAATGCTCCCTTGCCCGTTAACACAGTTCTTAGAGTACACAAGAGAATGTACAAATCGAACCGCAGAGAGAAGTTTTGGACATAGAAAATGTCGTAATGCGTGTTCTCATGCAGCGGATTTAGTGCGCGCCCCGTTACTTGCCACCAACCAGTGATTCCCTGCGGGACAAGTAATCGTTCTTTCTGCCAAGGTTCATAAGATTCCGCAATCCACAGGACTTCTGGTCGAGGACCAACGACACTCATGTCACCTCGTAGAACGTTCAAAAACTGCGGCAATTCATCGAGACTGGTTCGACGCAACCATCTGCCGACATGTGTGACTCTCGGATCATCGGGTCTTTTGACGTAAAAGCCCGCACGTTCGTGTGGAACTATCTCATCAGCATCAGTGAACATGGAGCGAAATTTGTAAATTGTGAATATGCGCCCATACTGCCCAATGCGAGACTGTCTAAACAACACCGGCCCGGGACTGTCGAGTTTGATGAGCAGCGCAATCAGAAGCATCACCGGCGACATGAATACCACAACGAGCAAGGCGAAGGTGACGTCAAACAGACGCTTAACAAGCTGCTGTGTATACGTCATTGGCCGAGCAGGCAGAACCTCTTTATGCGCGTGGGGCAGCTTAATCTCTGTCCTCGGGTATATTTGCTCTGGTTGATTTCCCCAAACAGCCATACATTCCTCGAAAATCCTTTTGACAGCACCAATAATAGTTCAATAGAATGCACTTTACAATGTGGCTTAGTTTAAGAAATCCCCACTGGATTAGGGCAATTGCCTGGTTCTTACTAGTTTCCATAAGAACAGTGCATTATAGAAAACATACCTGCGCCAAAGACGACGAGGCTCCTGCACCAAGCGATACAACCATTCTAAACCGCGTTGGCGCATCCACTGCGGGGCTTGTCGTTTCCGACCTGTCAAAAAATCAAAAGCGGCTCCCACTCCAATCATCAATACTGGTAGATTCGATTTGTGGTGCGCCATCCATAAGTCCTGCTTAGGTGAGCCAAGGCCAACCCAGATTACATGGGGTGAGGTGTCGAGAATCTGCTGAACCAGATTTGTGTCGAGTGTGTACTGAACTATCTTCGGGCTTGCGGTTCCCGCTATCTGGATGCCGGGAAACCGCTGTTTCATCGCGGCCGCCAATTCGTCCGCGGCGCCAGGATCACCACCCAGAAAGTAGTGACGTAGCCCCTGGTGACTCGTACGCTCACAGAGAGCGAGCAGAATGTCTGGACCATAAACCCGTTCGGCAAATTCAGCACCCCCACGGCGCTGAAGCCAGACGATCGGCATCCCATCAGCCGTTACCATATCAGCCGTTTCAAGCGCTTTTCTGACATCTGGTCTCTCTAGCGCTTGCATTAAGGTGTAAACCGGACACGTGGATACAACATGCGGAGTAGCGCTTTTCGCCCATTCTGCTAAGAGATCAATTGCTTCCGTAAATGCGAAAGCGTGAGTAGGGATATCCAGTATCCGAATAGTTTTCAGAGATCAGGCCTTTAATTGCTTAGTGAACACCGACTTGAAAGAACTGTCCGGGACAAAAATGCCACTTTGTCGCTCTTGATCATACTGACAATGTGGAAAAAACTTAGACACTCCCACTGTTAACATCGCGCGGAGGGGCAGCGTTACGAACCGCAGCTGCGGAGGCGTTTTGACGCCGATTTCCATGTAGTAAATGTCCGGAGTTGCCGTCTTTTGTGCTTCGTGAACGCGGTACGCCCCCAGCTTTGCCTGCACGAACACTAAATCCGCATAAGATGCAAACCGCCGCCATAGATCAAAGTCGAGTCCGTAGTGCATGTCCTCATTAACGTACCCACCCGCTCTGTCCCAGAGCGACCGCCGCCAGAACGTACTTTCTTGGCGGATAAATCCCAGCAAACGACCGTGGTACCAACCACGCTGGATCCAGTCTCGTTTATAACCTACCGGTTTTGTTGTAGAAATAGTTTCCCCATGAGCATCAATGTTCACTCCAATACCGGTTATCCAAGAGATTTCTGGAAAATGCGCAAAGAGAGTGCCGACGGTCTTCAGGGTGTTGGGAAGCAGGATATCATCACTATTGAGCCATCCCATAACTTCGCCAGAGGTCTGCGAAAATCCTTTGTTAATGGCATGAGCTTGGCCACGATCCGACTCGCTGACCCAAAAATCAATTCGACTCGAGTAGCGCTTGATGATATTGACTGAATCATCAGAAGAACCGCCATCGATAACGCCGTATTCAAGATTGGAGTAACCTTGATCGACGACCGAGCACAAGGTCTGTTCTAGGAACTGCGACTGATTATAGGATGGTGTGACCAATGAGATACGGGGCAGGTCATTCATAGCCTAGTAAAACTTACCTCACTGTAACTTGTCCTGCCATTAACCATGAGCCCGTTGTTCCATCCGGTTGAACAGCAGTCAAATAGGCTCCGTTTTCCTCCTGCAAAGCGACCATGACAGAGTATGTTCCGTTGGGTGCGTCTATGGGAAATATCATTTGACACTGATCGAAGTACACGTTTTCACCTCGCCGCCAAGAGTTTATCGGAATAGTTCCCTCGGACGGTGAGCCAATGCAAGTGTAGCTAGTATCGCCTTCTTGCGCAATGAATTCAAAAATGCGTCGCAACGGCATGTCGGTGGCCTCGAGAACCAGCCAGTTTACGGATGGCAGGTAGAGTTCGCCAGCAGAAATCTCGAAGGGGGAATTCCACTTGGTAAGTTGAAACTGATCGGCAATCACGCCGAGATTCTCAGGGCAGGTGTCGGCACGTGCGAGCACGCCATCAAGCCTTGTGAGGTAATTGGCTGGGGTTCTCTTAACCGGGGTTCCATCCGGATTGTAGGCCGTCCAGCTGAGACCCAATTGGAGATCTCGGGGTAAATTTGCCTGGCAGTTGGGAATCCGGGCGTGGCTTACTACGATTTCTCCCGGAGACCAGCGCAGCGTGGGGTATTCGCCTCGTGTCGGAAGGAATTCGCAAGTGCTTACCACCATCTGCTGGTTGGCAAGTTCCACTTCTGCTGCGTAATTAAGTTCTGTTTGCCCACTAAGCGTGACATAGAGTGTAAGGTCAAGCCAGCCAGCATCAAGCTGCTGCTCAAGTTGATATCCCACAATTTCTGGCTCATCTTCGGTCGCTGGCAGCGAGACACGGTTCACCCCTTCCAGGGCTGCAAAGGCTTCCTGTGTCAGCACTTTCTGGGAACCATTCTGAATGAACAGCAATATGGATAGCCCTGTTAAAATCAACCCGAAGGCAAAGGGCAGGATAGCTGCGAGCCAGCCACGTGTGAGCCGCGGCAGCAACCACCCAAAACCAACGACCAGCAGCACCGCCGCGGCAGGAAGTGCGGGAATATAGTAACGCAAGGGAGCAAAGATCATCGCCGTGTTGTACGCAGTGGTGTTGTCCGCATTGGCTATCAGTGTGTTGCGAAAAATAACCAACCCTACGGTCACAATGATTGCTGTGATCAGACCTGCAATCGCAGTTAGTTTTGTTTTGTTGTGCAGCAGGAAGTTCGCAACTCCCACAATTAGTGCGAGACAACACGAAATGAACAAGAGACGATAAGCACCAAAAAACACGGCACGCGCCTGAAGTATGAACAGCGGCGCAAACAGGTCTGAAATTGTGTTTTCAAAGATCGCACGAACGACTAACCAAGGAACTTCGAACCGCTGAAGGAGCGATATGGCTCTCGAGTCGATGGCTGCATAGCGACCGAAGACACCTCCATAGACCAACTGGTTCAAGAAGGCGATACCGACCGTAAACAGCAACATCAAGCCAATGCCTAACAAAGGAAGCCGCCAATTTCTGGTTCTGGATATGAACAGGGCAGCTAGCGTGAAAGCGGTTACGGCCAGCATCGACCAACCAGGAAGTTTGACGAGAGGGACCGTGCCTGTCAACACAATCAGCAAAACGAGATTTCGGCGTGACGATTCCTGATGCGTCAACAGTTTGACGCAGAGAAAGAGAATCCAAGCGCAGAGCGCCAGCAGGAGCGCATCATTGCTGATCACAACGATGGAGCGCTGTGTTACAGGTTCGAAGGCCAAGATCGCCGCGCCGAACAACGGCAATGAGGATGGCTCAGGAGAAATGCAGCGCCCAATCTTGTAGGTGAACAGCACTGCCACAGCACCCAGAGCCACATTGAGCAGCCTAAGGAGATAAGCGCCCGCTATCGTTCCGCGAGATGGGTGGTTGTAAGCAGTATCGCTAACGTAAGGTGTCAGGAGGCTGTTGGCGCGTTCACCACCAACGCAGAATGGTACTGGGTGAATTCCATATGGCACCGGTTGGTTATCATCCATTAATGCAACGATCGGCGCGGCCAATAAGAAATAGATTGGGGGTTGAGTTGCCTGTCGAATTTCGGCATCGCCAGCGGGATAATCAGCAGCAGTTGGAAGACGTTGGTGCCTCACCAAAAAGCGCACGACATTATAGTAATCGGCTTCGTGACCTTGCCAGAGTGGTGTAGCAATCGCATATACTGTGCCGAAGATGAGCTGTAAAAGCAACACAATTACGACCATATAAGCGCGGTTCTTCATATCGACTTCATATTCCTGATTTTGACGCAGTCTGAAAACTCGATTGCTTGTGAGGGATGAACGGTTAGTAGTTGCCAGCAGAGTCACATAAATTCAAATTTACTTGGTGGTGCATAGAATTGCAATTGTTTTCAGATAGCCCGTGCTCGTACTAAGCTTTAGCTTGTAGAATGGCACAGAATTTCGCGACAAAATTACTATTGAAGTTAGTTTTTGATGGAAAATCTAAGCCAGAGGTCGAATGTCGCCCAATATCGGCGGAGCGATTTCATGGAGACTTGCCGCGATTATGACCGAAAGCCCTTTACCCTTCCAATCGGCCCATAAGTCCTTCTCGTTTTCCAAATGCGCTCAAACGATGTGCACGAGGTCGTCATTTGGGAGTGGAACACGCCTACTACCGCGCTGGCCCTGTGCTGTCCCGAATGATCAAATGGGGCGTGAGAAGTTCCTGCTCAGGCTCGTATTCGCTTTCCTGCAGCATGCGAATGAGCATTTGCGCGGCGCGTTCTCCCATGAGGTAGGCCGGGAACGTGATGGCCGTCAAGGGTGGCGAAATGAGCTTGGCAATCCGATCGATGACGATGCCAATGAGTGAAAAATCCTGCGGGATGCTCAATCCCCGGCTTTGAACTGCCCGCACGATGCCTACGGACGAATCCGGGTGCAGGGTAACCATGGCCGTGATTTCAGGATGCTCGTCCAGCATACGGTGGGTGGCCGCATAAGCATCTTCGATGGTGGTTGGAGCTTCGTAGTACAGCGGGGTCAGCCCGAAGCGCGCGCAAGCTTGGGCATATCCGCGACCTGTCCGGACAACGGGGCCGTAGCCAGCATCCCGCAGGGCTTTAGACATACTCAGCAAACCGATGTGCCGATGTCCCAACTTATACAGATGATCCACTGACACCAGCATCGACGTTTCAAAATCGAGGTCAATGTACGATAGCCCCTCGTTGTCCGCGCAATGCCCAATCATGACGAAGGGGTAATGGTTCTCTTGCAGGAGATGCACTCGTTCATCCTGCAGGTGGATTTCCATCAGGATGACCCCGTCGATCTGATTGCTGCGGTACAGATTGAGCAGTGTGTGCTCACTGAGCGTGTTCACAAACAAATTGAACAGAAACCCGCGTTTAGCCGCAATCGTCGAGGCGCCGACGAAGAATTCAAATTCCAGTTCGGACAGCCCGTTGGAATGGGCGGGATACAACACCGCAATTGAACGGCTCTTGCCCGCGGCCAGATTCTTCGCCTGAGCGTGGGGCGTGTAGTCGAGTTGGACGATCGCTTCGAGTACTCGTTTGCGCGTCTCGGGGGAGACATCTGGTTTGTTGTTCAGGATACGCGAGACGGTGGTGATGGAAACGCCCGCAGTTCTAGCGACATCGTTGATGGTGACCGTTTTACTCATGGACTGACCTTGGTATGAAGCATTAAAGATTATTGACTAGAAAAATAGAATCCGCTACAGTGTTGATATGACTGAAAACGCTTTCGGTAGCGTTTTCAGTATCCTACAACTTTAGCTGACAATAAAACTTTATAACATGAAGGAGGTGAACCGGGACGCTGCGCGTTGACGAGTTTGGTTTTGCATCCCTTCAAAATTAGTGGACGAGGAGAAATACGATGTTCCGCAATTCTTTCCGCCTGTTTCTTTCCATTCTATTGGTTCTCGCGTTGAGCAGCGCTTTGATCATGCCGGCGGCCGCTCAGGATGATGGTAAGTGGTGCACGGGCCAGACGATTCGCTTCTTTGTCGGTGGCGCGGAAGGCGACGCTTTCGGTTCAATTGTGCTGCGCGGCGCGCAAGCGGCAGAAGCTGACTTGGGCGCGACGGTTGAATATGTTTTCTCCGGGTGGGACGTTGAACGCATGATTCAGCAGCTGCGTGAGGCTATTGCCGCCGAGCCCGATGGCATCGCCATGATGGGCCATCCCGGGAATGAAGCGATCATGCCGCTGGCTGAAGAAGCGGCTGCGGCGGGCATCAGCATGATGTATCAGAACGTGGATGTGCCGGATGTGCGCGCCCGCTTTGGCGGCGGCTACATCGGCGCGCAGTTGGTTTCGCAGGGGCGCGCGCTGGGCGAAGAAGTGGTTCGCCAGTATGGTTTGGGTGCCGGCGATACCGCTCTGGTGTTCGTGCCGCTGGGGCAGCCGGGGCGTGACCTGCGCGAAGGCTCGACTGCGGATGCGCTGGAAGCGGCGGGCGTGACGGTTGTCCGGTTGGATAGTCCGCCGGAATACGCGTCCGATCCGAACCTGGCGCTGCCCGCGCTGACCGCCGCCGCGCTCAATGCGGAAAATCTCCGCCTGATCGTCTATCCCGGCGGTCAACTGCTCGGCGCTGTGCCAGTGTATATGGACGCCCTTGGCTTCGCGCCCGGCGACATCGTCAACATCGGCTTTGACACCAGCCCGGCGATTATGGAAGCGTTCCAGAGCGGCTACGTGCAGTTGACCTCCGATCAGCAGCCGTTCCTCCAGGGCTACCTGCCCATCCTCAGTCTGTGCGGTACGCTCACCTACGGCTTCGGCGCGCTCAACGTCGATACGGGCGCGGGCTTCGTCGATACCACGAATTACGCGAGCGTTGCCGAGCAGGCGATTGCTGGCTACCGTTAAAGCGATTACCCTGCCTGACATCGGGCAATGAGTCTGTTCCTGTCCTCCTTCAGCCATGATGGAGGACAGGATTTCCATCCCATTCGCTGGTAGCCATCGGAGGATGCGAGCATGACACAACGGCTCGTGGAACTGAAAGAAATCACCAAGTCATTCGGCAACGTCAATGCCCTTACGCGCGTCACCATGCATGTCAACAAAGCCGAAATCGTCGGCTTGATCGGCGACAACGGCGCGGGCAAATCCACGTTGATCAAAATCTTGTCAGGCGTCCATTCGCCGGATTCGGGCGAAATCTGGGTGCGTGGGAAAAAAGTTGAAGGGCGCTGGACAGTCGAAAAGGCACACAGCGCCGGGATCGAAACCGTACATCAGGACCGGGCGCTCGCCGTGCAGCACACGATCCAGCGCAATATCTTCATGGGACGAGAAATCACGGGCTTTCTCGGATTCATCCGTGTCAAGAAGCAGAATGAAGAAGCGGAGCGCCTCATGCGCGAGATCGGCTTCACGTCGAAAGTCTTCACGCCCGAATCAGTCGTCGCTACACTCTCTGGCGGCGAACGTCAAGGTGTGGCGATTGCCCGCGCCCTCTACTTTGAAGCCGAACTGCTCGTGCTCGACGAGCCGACAACGGCGCTCTCCCTGACTGAAACCCAAAAAGTTTATAGCTTCATGCTGGCAGCTAAGGAAAAAGGCAGTTCAGTCTTGTTCATCAGTCACAACATTTACCACGCTTATGATATTGCGGATCGCTTCGTCATTCTCGACCGCGGCACGGTGGCGATGACCGCCGATAAATCGGAAATCGAATCGGCGGAGCGGCTGGTCCAGCATATGAAAGATTTCGCCCGCGCGTCGCATCACCCGGAGGGGAAATCATGACCGCTGCCAGTAAACCTTTACCGACATCCCCTAAGGCGCGCCCGCAGACCAGCCCGTTCATGCAGTGGGTGAAGCGCAACCGCCGCGCCGTGAGCGCTTTGGTCATCCTCGTCGTCATGCTCGGCATTTTCACTCTGCTCAACCCGCGTGTCTTCACCAACCCCATTACCTATCGTTCCATTTTCATCAGCCTGCCGATTTCGATGTTCGTCGTCGTGCCGATGGTCTTCATCGTCGCCAGTGGCGAAATCGATCTATCCTTTCCGGCGACAGCGGGCATCACGTCCTGGGTCTTCGCCGCCGCTGTGCGTGATGGCTGGAATCCGTTTGCCGCTTTTGTCCCGGCGCTGCTGCTCGGCATGATTGTTGGCGTGATTGTCGGCACCCTCGTCACGTATGTGGGGCTGTCGTCGCTGGTCGCCACGCTCGGCATGAATTTCCTGCTGCGCGGCATCATCAACATGGGGACAGAAGGCGTCGCGATCCAGTTCCCGCAAATGCGCGAAACCGCGATGTGGCAGTTGTTCGTCGGGCGCATCGAAGACTTTCCCTGGATGCGCGGTTTCCCAATCCAGATGTTCTGGGGGGTTCTGTTCGTGCTGCTCGGTTGGGTGTTGTTCAACCGGCACAAATTCGGCACGCAGGTGCAGATCGTTGGGGATAACCCGGACAGTGCCACCGAAATGGGGATCAACGTCAAGCGCGTCAAAATCAGCGCCTATGTCTTTATGGGGGTTGGGGCGGCGTGCGCGGGGGTGCTCTCCGTGCTGGTCAACCTGAACTGGTGGCCGACGACGGGCGACGGTTTACTGCTGCCGACGCTCGCGGCGGTTTTCGTCGGCGGGACGCCCACGTGGGGTGGAATCGGTACGGTGGTTGGCAGCGCGCTCGGATCGGGTATCATCTCGTCGATCGAGACGGGGATTATCGCCGCGGGGCTGACTGGGTATGTTACTCAGTTTTTCAACGGGCTGGTGATCATCATCTCGCTGGTAGGGCATCGTTTCAATGGGCCGCGCTACCGCTGATTACGCGCACAAACAGGGAAACACGCGATGAAAGTCATACAGTGTGGTTTAGGGTTGATGGGGCGTGCCTGGATCAACACGGTGCAAGCCTCATCCAACGTGGAATTTGCCGCGCTCGTCGAGGTGGACGCGGCGACCGCGCAGAAACGCGCGCAGGAATTTGGGCTGGACCCCGCTTTGATTTACCCATCGCTGGAGGCAGCGCTGGCCGCGGTCAAAGCGGATGGTGTGATCGACGTGACTCCACCCGCCGCGCACCAAGCGATCTCGTTTGCGGCCATGGACGCCGGGCTGCCCGTGCTGTCGGAAAAGCCGCTGGCCGGAACGCGGGCAGATGCGCGCGCCATCGTCGCCAAAAGCGATCAAACGGGCGTCCTGCATATGGTCACGCAGAATTACCGCTACACACCGCTCGCGCAGACCATCAAGCGGGTGTTGCAGTCCGGGGACTTGGGCGACATCGGCGCGGTGAGCGTGCGCTTCTTCAAAGGCCCGCATTTTGGCGGCTTCCGTGACGAAATGGACTATCCGCTCATTGTCGATATGGCGCTGCATCACTTTGACATGCTGCGCTATTTCCTGAATGCTGATCCGGTCAGCGTGTATGGCAAAAGCTGGAATCCCCCGTGGAGCTGGTACAAAGGGGATGCATCTGCCGCTGTGACCGCCCATTTCAGCAGTGGGGCGGTTGTCAACTACACGGGGTCGTGGTGTTCACAGGGTCAGGAAACCTCGTGGAATGCGGATTGGCGCTTCGAGTGCGCTAACGGGGTGCTGACCGTGCAGGATGACAGAGTGTACGTGCAGCATTTGACGGGACTTGAGGATCACGGCGGTGTTCATTTCACCACACACGACGCGCTGACAGAAGTGCCGCTCGTGCCTATGGAACTTCAGGCGCAGGCTTATCTGCTGCACGAATTCTATGAAGCGGTCACGAACGGCAGGACGCCGGGGACACCGTGCCAGGATAATATCAAAACGGTCGAGTTTGTTTTTGACGTGGTGGAATCGTTCAAGACTGGTGCGCCAGTCACAAGTTGAATCTATTGAAGACATTGAAGGACGAATCATGAAACTTGGCGTGTTTATCGCAGCCTTTGCCAATATGGAATTTGAGCCGCTTCTGGATTATGTCGCTTCGGTCGGTGTGAATGCCATCGAGATTCCCGTCGGTGCCTATGTGGGCGATGCGCACCTCAAACCCGCGCAAATGCTGCACGATGAGGCGGGTTGTCGGGAGTTGAAAGCCAAGATCGCTGCGCGCGGGCTTTCAATCAGCGCGTTGAGTGCTCATGCCAACCCGCTGCACCCGAATCCCGCCATCGGTCAACCGCACCGAGAGGCGGTCAAGAACGGGATCTTGATGGCGGAAAAACTCGGCGTGGAGACTTTTGTCACTTTTTCCGGCTGCCCGGGTGGCGCTCCCGGAGACATGACTCCGAACTGGGTCACGTGCCCCTGGCCGACGGATTTTAGCGATACCGTCAAATACCAGTGGGAAAAGGTCATGATCCCGTATTGGAAAGAGATCAATGCCTTCGCCGAGCAGCGCGGCGTGCGCATCGCCATTGAAATGCATCCCGGCTTTTGTGTCTACAGCGCCGAGCACGTCCTCGCACTCCGTGACGCGGTCGGGAGTAAGAATATCGGTGCCAATTTCGATCCCAGTCACTTGTTCTGGCAGGGTGTCGATCCGGTGTTCGCTATCCGCCGCCTCGGCGATGCGATCTTCCACTTTCACGCGAAGGACACAGTGATCGATCCCGTCAATGCCAACGTGAACGGGGTTCTGGATACCAAGAGCTACAGTGACTTCATCAACCGCAGTTGGATTTTCCGTACTGTCGGTTACGGTCACAGCGAAAGCGCGTGGCGCGATATGGTGAGCAATCTGCGCCTTGTCGGGTACGATGGGGCGCTGTCCATTGAGCATGAAGACGGCTTGATGTCGCAGAAGGAAGGTTTCGAAAAAGCCGCGCACTTCCTCAAGAACATCCTCATCAAAGACGATGCGGGGCACGCATTCTGGGCATAGAGGCAGCGCGGCGATGCGCGGTTTCTGGCAAAGTGTTGGGGCTTTTTGTGAAGTCGGATCGATCAATCGTCGGAGCTTCTTCCAGCCCCATAGCCGGCGAGGTGGTCTCCACCCCCCCCCATACGCCGCGCTTCGCCCAGCCCGCCGAACAGCCGATCATCGTCCGCTCGGCGGCGCGGGTCGTGTCGCTGGCCGCTGTGGTCATCGCCGTGATCGCCGCCGTCTTCATCGTCACCTCGACCATGCCCGGCGCTTAGCCGGATTCGCAGCGGGGCAGCGCCGTCGAACTTTGGTGGGCTGCCCCAGCCTACCTGCAACAACCTTCCCCTCAGTGGAGTATAATTGGCGGTCGTGATCCTTAGAGTTAGGCGGCGACATGGCCAATTCTCTACGTCCCCAAGCTGAACTGTGGCTGCGGCAAGCGCTCGGCCCGCAGGCTGGTTTTCGCGATGGGCAGTGGGAAGCGATTGAAGCGTTAGCCCAGCAGCGGCAGCGGGTGCTGGTAGTGCAGCGCACCGGTTGGGGCAAGAGTCTTGTCTACTTCATGGCGACACGCCTGCTGCGCGCACAAGGGGCGGGCGTGACCATCCTCATCAGTCCGCTGCTCTCCCTGATGCGCAACCAGATCGAGTCGGCGGCGCAATGGGGACTGCGCGCGGCCACGCTCAACAGCGATAACGCGGACGACCACCCCCTGATTGAACAGGCGCTGCTACGCGGCGAGATCGATCTGCTGCTCATCTCACCGGAACGCCTCGCAAATGACCGCTTTCAGGCGCAAGTCTGGACGAGGCTGCGCCAACAGGTTGGTTTGCTGGTCGTCGACGAGGCGCACTGTATTTCCGATTGGGGGCACGATTTCCGTCCGAACTACCGCCGCATCATGAATCTGCTGACGGAGATCCCGGCGGGCACTCCGGTGATCGGCACGACCGCGACCGCCAATGATCGAGTCGTCAAGGATGTGGCGGAAATCCTCGGCGCGGGCTTACATATTCAGCGGGGATCGCTCACCCGGGAAAGTCTGTCGCTCTACGTCTATCCCGATCCGTTGGATGCGGCCACCCGGTTGACCCTGCTGTCACATCTTTTACGCAGTATTCCCGGCAGCGGCATCATCTACTGCACCACGACCCGCGACTGTCGGCTGGTGGCGGATTGGCTGCAGGCCGATGGTGTGAACGCCAAGCCGTACTTTGCCGATGTTGAGGCGGTGGGCTCGGAGGATCGCGCGGAGCTGGAACGGCAGTTGATGCACAATCAGGTCAAGGCGTTGGTGTCGAGTGTCGCGCTCGGCATGGGCTTTGACAAAAGTGACCTGCACTTCGTCATCCACTATCAACTGCCCGGCAACATCATCAGCTACTACCAGCAGATTGGGCGCGCCGGACGCGGGATCGATAAGGCGTACATCGTGCTGATGCATGGCCCCGGCGATGAAGACATTCAGCGTTACTTCATCGACACGGCTTTCCCGCTGCCCGAACAGGTCAGCGCCGTGATTGCCGCGCTGCGCGCCCAGCCCAAGTCGCGCGCGGAACTCCAGCGCGATGTGAATGCCCGGTTGTCCGTCCTGGAGAAAATCCTGACCCACTTGGAAGTTGAACGGATTATCGAGAAGCAGGACTCAGCTTATGTGCTGCGGCGGAGCAATACTGAACCCGATTATGCGCGGTGGCAGACGGTCACGCAGATGCGCTATGCCGAACTCCGGCATATGCAAGAGTATACGCGGGAGCAGGGCTGCCTGATGCGCTTTATCGCTGCTGCCCTTGATGATCCGCACCCGCCGCAGCGGTGTGGTCGCTGCAAAAACTGTACCGCGGCCGCGAGTAAGTTTCAGCCGGACGCCAGCGCCGTCGCGCGCGCCCAGCGGTTTTTGCGGGAAGGCAAACCGCTCACCTTTGAACCGCGCCGCCGCTGGTCAGCCGGACTGCCGGGCTTCGCCAAAACGACCGATATCCGCGTGAATCAGACAGGCTTGGCGTTGTGTACGTATTACGATGAGGGCTATGGCGTGCTGGTCCGACGGGAACGGACGCACAGCGTCCGCTACAGCGACGAACTCGTCGCGGCCTCCGCCAAAGCCGTGAGCGAGCACCTGCGCTCGCTGCCCACGCCGCCGCGCGTGATCGTGCCGGTACCCTCGCTGCGCCGCCCGACGCTGGTCGCCGACTTAGCCGCGCGGCTCGCGCAGCAGGTTGGTTTGCCGGTGGTAAACGTTCTAGAGCACACTGTGCAGCATCCGCCCCAAACCGAGATGCGGAACAGCTTTCAGCAGGCGCTCAATGTTCTGGAACGCTTCACAATGGTCAGCACTTTGAATGGGGAAGCAGTCCTGCTCGTGGATGATCTGGCTGACTCGCGTTGGACGCTGACGGTACTCGGCGATCTGCTCCAGCGGCACGGGGCTGGAGCAGTGTATCCGTTTGTCATCGCCGTCACGAATACGTCGGATTAAGCGCCTGACACAGCAGGGGCGGGTTTCTCAGCCGCGCAGCGGTCGCCTAGAACCGGCGGCGCTGCTGCGACTCAGCCCGACCCAGCACGCGATATTCGTACGGTGTTTTCCGCGCTTGATCAGCGTCCGACAGCGTCAGGCTAACCGGGCAGTGGTTCGGGCGTGGGCTGCGCGGCTTTGGTGAACGCCCACGGCCCGCCTTCCAAACACTCGATCTGGCGGAAGTTTTGGTCGAGCGGGTACACGTACCAGCGATACGTCCCGCCGGCGGGCAGTTCGCCCAAATCAATCGTTTCGTTTTGCCGCAGTTCTATCACCCGCTCGAACATGCCGCCATCCGGCTTGTAGATGCGAATGAGGTTGCGCGGCGCGCGCGGGCCACGCCAATTGAAGGTGATCGACCCCGTGCCGCTCACGTTCAGCGTGCCGTTCATCGGCGTCAGCACTTCCCACGGCACGCACTCAATGCCCGACCCGCCCACGCTCCCCGGCACACGCAGTTCGACTCCCACCGAGATAATATTGATATCGCGCAGGCAGTTCGCTTCGGCAATCTCCTGCACGGTCGTGTTGAAGCGCGCGGCGATATTCACCAGCACGTCGCCGGGTTGAATGGTATAGCGCCCGCCCCAGTCGTCGCGCCGGCGGCATACAACCGTGGCGGTGGGCGACGGCGTTTCCAAACCATGCACACCTTCCAGCGCCGTGTCGAGGTTGAGCGTGGGCGTTTCGGTGGGACGCGCGGTATTCGTCGGGTAAGGCGTGAGCGTCGGCGGTTCGAAGGTCGGCGGCGGCAGTAGGGTGCGCGTTGGCGTCAGCGAGGCGAGCGGCGTGCTCGGCGGGATGACTTCAGGCGGCAGCGTTTCGTTGGTGAGGATGAGTTCGGTCGCCTGCACTTGAAGCGCTTCGTCGCTGGGGCGCATGGTCAGCGTACACGCGGTCGCCAGCAGCACCAGCAGGGATAAGGCCAATAGATTACGGAGCATGAGTCAACCTCACAATTACGAGTTAGGACGTTTGACGGCCACGCCGTCGCGCAGGTCGTAGACGGCATCCACACGCGTCGCCAGCGCCGGATCATGCGAGACGATCAGAAAGGTCGTGCCGTGTGCCGCCGCCAGTGACCGGAACAGATTGAGAATGCGGCGGGCGGTCTGGGTGTCGAGTCCGCTGGTCGGTTCGTCGGCAAGGATGAGCGGCGGTTGAGCGGCCAGCGCCCGCGCAATGGCGATGCGTTGTCGTTGGCCGCCGGAAAGTTCCGCGGGCAGATGATCCGCCCACGCGCTCAAGCCAACCGCTTCCAATCCGTGTGCCGTTCGCCGCCGCCGCTCACCGTAGCCGAGACCACGCAGCCGCAGCAGCAAATCGATGTTTTCCGCCGCCGTGTAGGTGGGCATAAGCGTGTAATTCTGGAAAATGAAGCCGATCTGCTGGCGGCGAAACTGGATGCGGCGGCGTTCGCCCAACCGGGTAATGTCCACGCCCTTGATCGTGATGCTGCCCGCCGTCGGCATATCCAGCGCGCCGATCAAATTGAGCAGCGTGGTTTTGCCCGAACCCGACGCGCCAAACAAGGCGATCAGCTCACCCGGCTGCACGGTGAGGTCAACGCCGCGCAGGACCTGCGTCGCCCCGTAATGCCTGGTCACACCGCTGACGATCACGCTCATGCTGACCGTCCCCGACGCAGCAGGGAGAAGCGGCGTTTGGGTGGTGGCGCGTCCGCGGGGAGGGCGTCGTCGTCGCTGGGAGCCGCTTCGGGACGCAGCAGCACGCCATCGGGGCGAATTTCGAGCGCGATGCGCGCGGCGCTGCTCAGATAATCGCGCGCGGTCTCTGGCAGGCGAACGCGCCCGCCGTCGTCCAGCAAGGGGGTATCGTCGTCAGTCACATCCTGCCCTAGGGCGCCATCGCGCAGCGTCAGCACGCGGTCGGCATGCTCGGCAATTTCTAGATCATGTGTCACCATGAGCACGGTCAGACCATGCTGACGGCGTAGTTCCGCCATGAGCGCCATGATTTGCGCCGATGTGCTGCGATCCAGCGCGCCCGTCGGCTCATCGGCGAGCAGCAGCGGCGGCTGATTCGCCAGCGCGACGGCCAGCGCGACCCGCTGCGCCTGCCCGCCGGAAAGTTCGCCGGGACGTTTGTGTTGGTGCTCACTTAAGCCAATCTGATCGAGCAGTGTCCGCGCTCGCCGATCCCGTTCACGGGGCGACACCCCGGCCAGCAGCAGTGGCAGGGTGACATTGTGCAGGGCCGTCCGCTGACCGAGCAGATTCTTGGTCACCCGCTGCCAGATGAACCCGACGCGGCGCAGTCGATAATCGGCCAACTGACGGCGGGTGAGCCCCAGCAGATTCAGCCCATCGACGCTCACCGCGCCCGCCGTCGGTGTGTCGAGCGCGCCGATTAAATTGAGCAGCGAGCTTTTGCCCGCGCCGCTCGGCCCGACGATCGCGACCATTTCCCCGCGCCGCATCTCGAAATCGATGCCGCGCAAGGCGACGAGCTCGTGCCCGCCCACGCGATAGACTTTGACGACCCGCCGACAGGTGATCATGTGCCCACCACCACATCGCCCTCGTTCACACCGCTGAGAATTTCGACGCGCTCGTCGGTCTGCAAACCGATCTGGATGTCTGCGCGGCGCTGACCTTCCGGCGTTTGCAGTACGACGAAGATGCGATTCTGGAACGTGCGAATCGCGGTCGGCGGCAGCCACAGGACATTCGTCTGCGTCTCCAGCGGCATAGCGATCTGGATGATCTGACCGGACGGGACATCGGGCAGGGTCGCCGCCACGCGCACCGTCTGATCGGCGTCGTTGGGCGTGAGCGGCACGCGCCGCACAATGCACTGCACAGCGGTTTCCGGCTGATTCAGCACGTTGCACACCCCCACCAGCCCGACCCCCATCTTCTGCGCATCGGTGTATGTGACATTCGCAATCGCTTCGAGCGGCTGTAGGCGACCAACCGTGATCGCAAGTTCGTAGGCACTCGCCTGATCGCCCGGCTGAATGGCAATTTCCAGTACCACCCCATCAATCGGCGCATACAGGGACGACCGGGCGATATCCGCCTGAATTTGGTCGACGCGGAGCTGCGCGGTTTGCAGCGCCTGCGCATCTTCCGACGAACTCGCGCCGGCCCGGGCCCGCTCCAGCTTGATCTCGGCATCGCGTACTGCATTTTCGGCCTGTTCCAACTGCACCTGATAGTTCGCCCACGCCTGCCCGGCGGAACCGACACTGATCTGCGCGCTGCGCACCCCTCCCTGCGCGAGAGATCAGCGCCTGATAGGCCGAATCAACCGCGGTCGCCGGGCTGTCGGGTCGGCTGATCGCGTCGTCATAAGCGCGTTGGGCTTGTTCAAGCTGGCGCTGAGCGGTTTCCACTCCCAGCCGCGCGGTCTGACCCTGCTGCCACGGGCTGTTGTTGCGCGTCGATTCCAGCGAGAGATTTGCATTCGCCAGCGCCAACTCTGCGTCAACGATGCTGTTCACACTGCCGGATTCATCGGCGGCCTCGGCTTGTGCCGCGTCCAACGCTAGCTGCGCGCTGGCCAGCGACTCTTCCAGATCGGTGATGTCGAGATCGGCCAGAAGCTGCCCGGCGGTCACCGTATCACCACGCCGCACGAGCACCCGCCGTACCGTGCCGCCGGTCTCGAAGCCGAGCGCATTCTGATCCCGCGGGAGCCAGCGACCTTGAAATTCGTACAGATCAGTGACATCACCGCGCTGCACCACATAGGTCGTCGGAGCCAGCGCGGGCGGCGTCGGGATCGGCGTGGAGGTCGGCGGGAGGTTCTGCGCCGCCGAGTCGGCGCCGGGTTGTCCGGTACACGCGGCGAGCAGCGAGCCAAATAACAGCACGACGAACGTTCTACGCGTATAGGTCATCGGCTTAATCTCCTAGTTTGATGACGGCACTCAGGCTCGCCCGGCTCAGCGTCAGTGTGGTGGTGAGGATGACGAGCAGCAGGCCACCGCTGAACACCGCATGGACCAGCGTGATCTCACCCCAGGCCACGCGGACGAAATACGGCGGCAGCCCACCGCTGAAATCGAGAATGGGCAGGTACAGCAGCGTGGTCGCCACGCCGATCAGCGTGCCCCGCCGACCGCGCCGAAGGCCGCCAGCCCCTGCACCGTAAAAATGTAGGCGGAGGCCGCCGCCCGTCCGAAACCCATCGCGCGCAGCATGCCCAACTGGGTGGCTTGCGCCCGAAACGTCGCCGCGTTTTGAATGACTGCGCCGATCAAGGTGAGCCCGACCGCCGCGAGGAAGCCCACCGAGAGGAAGCCGAGCACACCCCGGCGCAGGGGCGCGAGCAGCGCGGTTTGCAGTTCACGTTCGGGATCACGCCAGTCGAGAATCGGATAGCCGAGCGCGGCGGCTTGTTCGCGAACAGCGTCCCGGTCGGCGTCCGCCGCGACCGCCAGCCAGTACTCGTAGGGGAGTTCGCTGCCCACCGTCTCGAACACCACATCTAAACTCATCAGCCCGAAGAACGTGGTGGTCGCTGTGGGGTCGAGTGTCGGGAAGTAATCGACGAGGCCGATAATGGGGACGGTGATCTCCGCCCAGGTGTTGAGCGCGTTGATCTGCACGGTCAGCGCGCCGCCGACCGCCAAATTGTGGGCATGAGCGAAGGCGGCGCTGAGAATGATCCCGGTGCGCTGGACCGCCAGTTGGTTGAATAGGTCCGCCAACGGAACCGCGCTGAAATCCGCCCGGTAGCGCGTGACCGCCGCCATGGAGGCGCGATCAATGCCCAACACAGTCCCTTGCGGACGCTCGTTCGGCAAAGCGATCTGCGCGGTATAGCGCCCGACGCGCGACACCGCCGCAACGCCGGGGATGGTGGCGAGATCATCGGCAGGCAGCACGTTGAAGCCCTGCACATCCACACCCGTTTGCTGACCGGAGCTGTTGCGTTCGGCTTCGGTTTCGGCGTCGGTCGGCGGCACGAGCACCACATCCGCCCCAACCTGGTAATCGATGGAGTCGCGCAGGCTGGCATCGAGGGTGCTCGCCAGTGAGGCCGTGAAGCCCGTCAGACTGAGCGTGAAGCCCATCATCAGCAGGGTGCCGCGATAGCGATCCAGCGACCGGGTCAGTTCGCGCAGCGCCATGAGCAGACTCAGGCTGCGCGTCAACGTGAGCAGGCGCGCCCCCAGCCCAAGCAGAAACGGATAGACGCGCAGAAACAGCAGCGTGAGCGCCAGCGAAAACAGTGTCGGCGCGCCCAACGTGAGCGGATCGCTGAACGGATCGGCCACCGCCGCGGTCAGCCCGCCCGAGCGCGTCAGCGTGACGAGGATGTAGACCGCCGGGATGAACAGCAGCACGTCGAGGTAGGCGCGCTGCCACCACGCGCGTCCCGCGCGCACCGGGGACGAATGGACGATGCCGTAGCGGGTCGACCGCCACGAGAACCACAAGCCGCCGCCCGCCGCGCAGAGCGCGGTCGCCGCGCCGACGAGCAGAGTCTGCGCGGTAAAGGCCACCGGGAGCCGCGCGCCCGCGTTATCGAAACGCAGAAACGACGACGTCTGCCCGACCACCTGCACCACCGCCGGGCTCATCACCAGCGCGAGCCCGAGCGCCGCGCCCGCCAATATCAGCCAGGCCACGGCGTGGATGAACAGCACGACGCGGCGGCTCATCCCGCGCGGCCAGCACCGCATCCTCATCCGCCTGCCGGCCGACGAGCAGCCCGGCAACCAGCATCACGAAGTACAGCGTCAAGCCGCCAACGGGTAGACTGGTGATCGCCAGTTGCGCCGTCAGTCGCTCAACCTCGGCGTTGAAGGCGCGCAGCCCCGCGACCGGCGACACATCCGACCGGACGCCGGGAATCTGGTTACTGGCGTCGCGTTCGGTCGTCTCGATGCGGTTGAGCAGCGCGGACACGTCGCCCGTTTTCACGCCGCCGCCGTCAAAGATCACGCCCCAATCGGCCTCTTCAACGGGCGTGGGCAGCGCACTCGTCGCGCGCCAGAAATCGTCCCGCGCGACGAGCAGCGCCGTTTCGAAGAAGCGCGGCGGCAGCAGCCACGCCGGGTCATTCGGGTCGACCGGGCGCCACGTCGCCAGTGAGCCCAACGTCAAGCCGCCGAGATTGTAGCCTTCTGAGTTCACCGTCCACACGCCCGCGCCGATATATTCGGTGAGCTGAGCGGTCGGCAGCGCGATGTTCGCCGTGAAGTCGCGCTGCATGTAGGTGCTGGCCGCCTCAAACTGGCTCTGACTGATGTTCCCATTCCACACGCCCAGGTAGCGATAGCGGAAGTTGAACGGCGGTTCCCCGAGCCGGGACGCCAGCAAGCCCGTGTTGACCGCATCGACATACAGGATCAGGCTGACGGCCAGCGTCACCGCCGCCAACAGCCCGACCAGCGTCCAAAAAGCGAGGCCGCGGTGCTGCCACAGCCGTTCGACCGCCAACCGCAGCAGGTCGAAGGGGTAAGTCACGCTGCGGCGGGCACTGAGTCCGGTCACTGGCTCGCTCAGGCTCGGCGTCTCCGTGGATTGAGCTAAACGCATGTGGTAATTCCTCAATCTGACCGGGCAGACGCGCTGCACATCACTGACTTACACCGGTTGCTGAGCCAAACATCGACCCCATCTCGGGATCGACCGCGCTCGCGCAGGTTTGCAGATCAGCTTGGTAATCCATAGGATTAGCGGCATCATACGGCGGCAGCGCAGCCGTGCAGGCCTGGAATGCCTCAACCTTGACCTGCGCTTCCGTGAGCGCATCCAGCAGATCGGCATCGTGCAGCACATAGTCGTCAAAGGCGGCGTCGAGCCAGCGGCGCGTGATGAAATCACCCATCAGCGACAGCTCACCCGTGAACGGCGAGGGGATGGTCACCGTATTCGGGTCTTGTAGGAGCGCATCGAACTGGGTGTAGAAGTCGAGGGCGCTCGGCCCCACGCTGGCCAACAGGGCTGGGTTGCTGAACTGCGAACGCAGCGCGGGCATGCTGCCAAATAGTTCCGGATGTTGGGCGAGAAACCCGAACAAACGATAGCAGGCGTCCGGGTTCTGGCTGGTCGCGCTGATGTAGCCCGTGCCGATCTCGTAAGCTACCGCGCGGTAGGTTCCGGTCGGGTAGGTGGTCATGCGATACGGATTCGCGCCCATCTGAATATCACCACCCACCAGCATGAGACCCGCACCGCTGGCTTCGGCGTAGATCGGATCCGGGTTCTCGCCGTCGCCAAGCATGATCATGAAACCATTGCCCGCCAGTTCCTGATAGGCGATCAGCCCGGCCTTCGCCATGTCGAGCACGGTGCGGATGGCCTCCACGGTCGCCGGATCAGTGAAGTTGAAGACGGGCGGCGTCGTCCGGTAATCGATGGGCAGGCCGCCGTACGCGGCGATCAACATGAGCAGACTGGAGTCGCCAAAACCGCGATCCGTGAATGGCTTCTGATCGGCGGGGATCACGGCGTCCAAGGCGCGTAAGGCATCGGCAAACGCGCTGATCGTCCAGCCTGTGCGCGGTTCGGCAATACCTGCCTGCGCCAGCAGATCGGCATGGTAGTTGAGCAGCGTCGGGCTGATGCTGAAGGGATACGCCCACGTGCGGTTATCCCGTTGGAGCAAGGCGAGTGTGTTCCCGGCGACATCGGCGGGCGAAAACGTGGGGTCGGCGCTCAAAAACGGGTCGAGCGCGAGGATCTTGGTGAGATCGGCGGCGGGCACGGCATTGTAGTTCACATAGAAGCAGTCGTTCTGCTCGGCGTAATCGCTCAGAACGCCGTAGTCCGACGTGAGCGTCACCTTGCCGACCTGCGGATCAAGCGCGGCAAATTCGCGCAGCAGACGTTCCCAGTCGCCAACTTGCGCGGCGAACCCGGCGCTGAACGTGAGCTCAATCTCGCCGGGAGCAAGCACGACTTCGGGGATCGGCGTGGCGACAATCAGCGGGGTGGCACCCCGCAGCGCGCTCGCAGTCTGCAGGTTCGCCGCGGCTTTCACTTCCGCGTCACTGAGAGCGGTCACCGCGTCTGTCCCTTCGGTGACCGCATTGATTGCGGCATCCAGGTAATCCGCATAGCGCAGCTCCGCGCCTGAGAGCGCCTGACCGAGCAGCGCGTCGATCTGTGCGGCGATTTGCGGGTCGACGAACGCGCTCACCGCGAGCACAAGACCGCTCTCATCCGGCGCGGCCGGGGCGGCGGGCACTGGCGGATTCACACGCGCCGACCGGTAGCCGACGAGCGCCGACTGAAAGGTCGCATTTTCGGTGAGGAACTTGGCCAGTTGATAGGCTTCGGTCGGGTGGGCGGTGCCGCCGCTCACGGCAACCCCAGTCGTGGTGATGCCGAGGCTGCCACCGGGCAGCGCTGCCGCCACTCGGCTGGGCGTATCTGGGTTAAGCGGATCCGGCCCCAGCGCAAAGCTCCCCCCGATCATCATGGGAATGGAGCTATCGACCAGATTCTGCGTGGTGAAGGTGCTGACGACGCCTTCGTCCACCAATTCCGCCCAGCCTTCCAGCAGCGCTGCCAGTTCGGGCGTGTTCAAGCGCGGGTTGCCCGCTTCGTCGTTCAGGCTTTGGCGATAAAGTGAGCGCAGCAGGGCGGCATCACTGCCATTCGTGACCAGACCGGGGATGCTCACCGCGCCGCTGCTGTCGTATTGCGTGAGCGTGCGTGCGGCGTGCGCCACGTCCTCCAGCGTCCAGCTCTCATCCGGGTAGGCCAGCCCCGCTTGATCGAACAGCGCCGGATCGTACGTCAGCAGGAGCGGCTCGATTTTGGCGGGGAGCGCCCATAAGCCGTTGTCCCAGCGGAAAGACTCCCACGCCGCGGGAATGAAATCGGCGGGGTTGAGCGCCGCATCTGACGCAGCGAGCGGGGTGAGATCGAGGAAATAGCCCGCGCGGGTGCCTTCAGGTGATAGGCTCTCACCGTCGACCAGCGCGACATCGGCGGCAGCGGCGAGCGCCTCTGCTCCCTGCAGATGCTCGTCGATATTCTGCGCCGCCGCCGTGTAGTAGAAGCTCGTGTAGGGAAGGTAGACGGGCTGCACCCGGATGCCGGGGTTTTGCGCTTCAAATTCCGCCAGCGCGTCATCGACCGGCAGGTTGCGCATAAAGTCGGTCAGCGCGAGCGTGATCGTCGTCGTGCCGCTTTGCGCCGCCGCGGGCACGACCGCCGGAGCGGTGACGGCCAACGCCAAGATCAAGATGAGCCAAAGAGTTTTCCAACGCATGAGCAAGTGCCTCCTCTATACCATAGGTACAGCATGCCGGAGGCGGATTTCGTCGGCGTTGCGACGCGATTACGGTGTCGTAATCAGAATTTGAGGTTAGGGACTCAGCACCGGGGAGGTGACGAGACGATAGCCGACCCCCGGCACGGTGAGGAATCAGCGCGGGGTTCGCCTGGTCAATCTCGACCTGTTCGCTCAGACGGCGGATGTGCACATTCACCGCGCGTTCGCTGTCCATGTCCGCATCCAAACCCCACACCGCGTCGATGATCTGCCCGCGGCTGAGCGCCTGATTCGCATGCTGCGCCAGAAAGACCAGCAGCCGAAATTCCGTCGGGGTGAGCGCGAGAAACTGCGTTCCGCGCCAGACCTGCCCCCGTCCACGGTCAATCACCAGATCGGAGACATACAGCAAATCAGCTTCGGCGTTGGAAAATTCGCCGTAGGCGCGGCGCAGCTGTGCCCGCACCCGCGATAGCAGTTCGCGCAGGCTGTAGGGCTTGGTGACGTAATCGTCCGCGCCCATCTCCAGACCGAGCACTTTATCGAGTTCGTCGCGTTCCACGGTGAGCATGAGAATCGGCTGGCGTAAGCCGGAGGCGCGAAGCTGACGACAGAAGTCGAAGCCTGAACCATCGGGCAGCCGCACGTCCAGAATGATCAGATGTGGCAGGCTTTCGCGGGCGAACGCCACCCCGTCCAGCCCGTGATCTTTCCAGGTGACCATGTAGCCCTCGCGTTCCAGCCCGTCACGGAGCGAGCGCGCGACGGCAGGATCATCTTCAATGAGGAGGATATGCGCGTTCTTCATGCTCAGGCCGCCGGAAGCTGGACGACGAACCGAGTCGCGCCGGGCGCGCTATCCACGCTGATACCGCCATGATGCGCATCAACAATGGCGCGGATGATGGCTAAACCGAGACCGCTGCCCGGATACGTGTTGGCGTTGCGCGCCCGGTGGAAACGGCTGAACAAGCCTGGCAGATCGTCGGCGGGAATGCCGATGCCCGTATCATTCACGGTGATGGTGATGCAGTGATCTTTGCGGGCGGCGCTGACCACCACCGTGCCGCCTTCCGGCGTGAACTTGATTGCGTTGTCGAGCAGATTGCCGACCGCACGCCGCAATTGCAAATCATCGCCGCGCACGGTGAGCGCGCCTTCCGGAACGTTCAGCGCGAGTTCACCCCCGCCTGTTCCGCGCGGGAGGCGTAGGTTTCGCTCAGCTCGCGCACGAGCTGCGCCAGATCGACGGGCTGGAAAGGTGTACTCCGCGTTTTCGCTTCAAGGCGAGAGAGATCGAGCAGATTATTGGTCAGGACTTCCAACCGATGCACTTGCGCGTGTGCCCGGCGAATATAAGCAGTTTGTTGAACGGGGTTGGTCTCCGTCGCCGCGAGTTCGAGATCGGCGCGCAGCGCGGTGAGCGGGGTATGCAGTTCGTGCGCTGCGTCGGCGACAAAGCGCCGCAGCGCTGTCACGGTCGCTTCGACCTGCGCGGCCATCTCATTGAAGGTGGTCGCTAATGCGCCAAGCTCGCCCCGCGCTTTGGAGTCTACGCGGGTATGCAGTTGGCCCTGCGCCATATGGCCCGCGCCCGCGGTCAGCGCGAGCACCGGGTCGGTGATTTGCCGACTGGCCAGCCAACCGATGAGCGCGGCGATGACCAGAGCGAGGCCGCCTGCATACACCAGCGCCGTCGCCACACTTTCGATGATATGCGCCCCAAATCCTGCTCCTTCCGAGAGTTCCACGTACCCATTCAGCGTGCCATCGTCGGTTTGAATGGGCAGCCGCACCATCTGGTCAGAGGTCACGCCGGGTGTGACTTCACCCGCGAGATCAAAGCCATAGGGCGTGCTGGACACGGCGAAGGTAATGACATCCTGATGACCGATACTCACGTCACTCTGAACCAGACTTAACGCCCGGAAGGGCACCATGGTATCGACTGGCACGGCCTCAGTGTACCTCCATGTCGATCAGAGGGCATCACGTCGCCGGACGGGGCGGCCTCGACAATGATCTGACCGATGCCTCCGGCGACATAGGTCCCGTCGAAAGGGGCAGGGTTGGCGAGCATGGTTTCGGTTGTACCAAGGGAAAGGAGTGTTGGCGGCGATCCGCTGTCGGTGACCACGTTCCCGGCGGTGTCCAGAATGCGCACCCGCGCCTGCATGAGAAACGACAGGCTGCGCATTTGTTCGGCAATCTCAGTGCTCGAACGGTTGGTGCTGCGCAGGAGCTGGACCGTCTCGCTGATCACCACCGCATTATCTTCCAGATGTAGGCGTTCCCGATTAGCATAGTAGCCCCGCAGCGTCGCCAGCAGCGCCGCGCCGAGGATGAGCGTCGCGATGAACGCAATGCCGACGTAAGTGAGTGGCAGTCGCCAGCGAATGGATTGTGGTAACACCGTCATTCTCGCCTCAAATTGATGTTCCCCTCATCATAGCAGATCCCGGCATTACAGACGTTTACGACCTGATTACGGAGTCGTAACCTCAACGGTTGACCGAAAGTGTGTGATGTTTTTGGCTGACTGCGACAGGCGTTAGCTGAGGTGATTGTTTTGCCACCAAAACTCTTGGCATAATCTTGTGGTCACAAGACGCATGCTTTTGGAGGAGACCGTGAGTCTGACATTTGCCAATTTCAAGCAGGTCATTCCTTCGCAAATTCTCACCCGTGGACGTGAGTATCTGCGCCAAGGTCAAATCCTTGATTTGTCGTTCGACGAGGAAGAACTCATTTGGGAAGCGCAGGTGGAAGGCACCGATCTCTATGATGTGCGGATCGAGTTAGTCGTCAACGGCAGCTTGAATACTTCGTGTACCCGCCCTATGATCTGGGTGAACAGTGCAAGCATGTTGCTGCTGTGCTTTACGCTATCGAAGACGCTTTCCCCGATCAACTGGGAACGAGACCGCGCAAGAAACCCGCAAAACGGCAGACGCGTCACGACAAGCTGCGTCAGCGCCTCGAAAAGACCTCCCGCGAGCAGCTGATTTCGATTCTGCTGGAATTAACACAAAGTGATCGAGAACTTCTCAACCAACTGCTCATTCACTTGGATGCAGGTGATTCCAAACCGATGGATTATCGGCGCGTTGTCAAAGATGCCCTGCGCGCCGGACGGGGTCTGTGGCTGCGCAAGGCGGGCACGAACGAGAGAATCTGTTGACCTATTGTTTGGAACGCGCTCGGAGGAAAGAGTTTCATAACTGGGACTGGGGATGGGATTTACTAGCGATTGCTGAGAAGTTAGTCAGTACCCCGCCACAACGCATTTTGTTTACGTCTGCGTTGGATGGCTCTGCAAGCTGAAATTTCGAAACCCAGCGACGGCGGGTTCATCAGCGACTACGGTTTTAGAACAGGTCGCGCTGTTCAGACTGGCGCTGATTGATCGATTTGACGGGCCGGAAGCTGCGCGCAAATTCCTGTTTGCCCATGTCCACCTTGACCGAAGTCCGCATGGAGTTAATTGACAGGTGTATCAAAGCAGGTGAACTAGAAGAGGCCATGCGTCGGATCCAGACGGGAATTGCGTCGAGCAATCAACGCCACGTATGGGGATTGACCAACCAATATCAAGCGCTGCGGGTGAAGCTGCTTCAGCAGACAGGTGACAAGACAGGGTGATTGAGGGCGCGCGCGCCTGTGGTTGACCGCGGCGCTGAGGAAGATTTTGAACTACTGCACTCGATGGTGCCATCAGCTGAATGGTTGGCGTTTGTCGAAGAACTGGTTAAGGCTACTCGCCGACCGGAGCAGCTGGCCTGGCTATACGCACGCGAAAATCGCTGGGATGATCTCTTGACGCTGGTCAAGACGGATCGTCAAGGGGATTGGTTGATCGATCCGTATCGCGCCCAGCTTGAGTCGCGTTTCCCGGCTGAAGTCGCCGAACTCTATGAGAAAATTGTCGGCGAAATTCTGGTAAGCGCCACTGGACGTGGAGGTTACAAGCAGGCCGTTGCCTATCTGCGTCAGATGAAGCAAATTGGACAAGCAGCGCGGGCCGAGGCGCTTGCAGGGCGGATTCGCGCCCAATATGCCAATCGCCCCGCGCTGCTGGATGAACTAAGCAAGCTGCGCTGACGGTCTGCGCTCTGGATCGGTAGCTGCCGAATGTTGCCTTTTGCTGCCTCTTAGGCGCAAACTGTTGCTGACGACAAATGCCGCGAAATTGGATGCACCATCGTAGTGGCTTAAGGCATCTAAAAATCATTGAGTTGCGCCTCCGATGCGCCATTATAATGTGCTGATTTGCATAAGAAGCGGTCTGAATATTCCTGTTTGGAAGAATAGCCGTCGCCAAACAAACAAACTACCGAACAGGAATGAAGAGAGTGTCGCATAAACGACGTCCATATTCCAGCGATGTGAGTGATAGGCAGTGGAAACGAATGGTCTGGTTGTGCCCGAAACGCCAGGGGCGGGGACGCCCAATGGAGCTCGACCTGCGGCAAGTGTTTAATGCCACCCTGTATGTTCTGGTGACGGGCTGTCAGTGGCGAAATCTGCCGACCGACTTTCCGCACCCGAAAAGTGTGTACTATCACATTCGCAAGTGGTGTCGAGATGGAACTTGGCAGCGGATCAATCGAGCGGCGGTCTGGCGCGAACGGCGCCGCGTGAAGCGGTTCGCCCGTCCTGGTGCCGGGGGTGCTGGACAGCCAGAGTGTCAAAACAACAGGACGGGGAGCAGAACGTGGGTAAGATAGCCACAAAAAAGTCAAAGGGCGGAAATGCCACATCTTGACCAACACGTTGGGCAATGTGCTGGAAGTGGTGGTGTTGGCGGCAAATCGGCTCGACCGTGAGGGGGCTATGGCCGTGCTGACGAAAGGTGAGCCGCTGATGGCCAAATGCCTGCTGAAGCTGTGGGTAGACCAGGGCTACCGGAGCGAAGACTTGGGTCAATGGTTGCTGGACGAATGGAACAGTGACCTCGAAATCGTAGTGGCTCAGCCTGACCAAGTCGGTTTTGCGGTTCAACCCCATCGCTGGGTAGTCGAACGCGCCTCGCTTGGTTAGGGCGTTGTCGGCGCTTGAGGGAGGATTAAGAGACATATCCCGTCAGCAGCGAGGGGATGATCTATCTCGCTTCGCTTTTCACCTTGCTCAAACGCTTTTATACCTAATTTTCAGACCGCTTCTATGACTATATAACCTTGTGAATCTCACATTTGCTATTTCAAACAAGTGATCCCCTGTAAGTCCAACGAACAAGATGCGCCATTATAGATTTGATATGCTTAGTTGCAAAGATAGGTTACGACAGTGAAATTAATGGACATGAACCAAAAACGAGAGAGTAAGTACGTTCTCTTTGCCCCGCCTTGCGTATGCTGTCGCCCAAGCGAGTGTGCCACGTTATGCCCATCCCAAAAGACCACAGCGGTTCAGCCAACCGCAAATCGTCGTTTGCCTAGTGTTGACCCACTGAACCTCAGCTACCGCAGTACCGAGGATTGGTTGCTGGCGAGTGCTGAAATGCGGGATACATTAGAACTGTCTGAAGAGCCCGACCACACGACCATTTCCCTCATGCTCAAACGGTTGACACTTGCCCGCCTCGAAACCATGCTGACGCAAATCCTCAACCAACTTGTGGGAAAACAGGATGTGGTTGCTCTCGACGCTACCGGGTTTCGTTTCACCCAAGCCAGTGCCTTCTACACCACCCGCAGTGGACAACAATACCGCGCCTGGGTGAAAGGCGTATATTCCAGTGGGCATCGCGTCTCAGATGATCTTGGCCGGAGCCCGCGCTCATCACATCGTGCATGACAGCCGCTTTCGCTCCCCTCAAATGTCGGATGGCACGGTAGGCCAGCAGAAAACGGCAAACGCGACTGGCTCGTCTTGGCGGATGTGGGCTTCGATACGGCCGCCTTGACCGACCGATCCGCCGCGGTGGCAAGCTGGTTAACCCAGAGCGCAAGGCTCGAGCGGATCTGGTGGCTCAGGCGCGTTTGGATGGCTTATTTGTCCAGCGGTAGACGGGTGAAACGCTCCATTCGGTGATCAAACGCTTATTTGATGATGTAATCCGCTCTCGCGCGTGGCGGCTTCAACAGCGCGAACCACTGCTCAAGGCTCTTGTTTACAGCCTGCATTGTTAAGTGCTAGCTAATTCTCAATTCATCTCTGCAACCGAGCATATTTCATAGTGTTTCATTAGTATGTTATTATAAAATTGATTATTTCCGTACATCAGATACCTCTGAAAAGCGTATACCTATCTCATCCCGTCGATTACTTTGTCGAAAGAGTGGATGCCTAAAACACAAACTGATCTGGCTTGAAACAAACTCAGTCCGACGGTAAAGTAGACGATGGACACACGTCGGCGGTAAAGGAACGGCATTTGGAGGAGACGATATAAGATGAAAATGCCTCCGATAGCGCCTGCCAACACCGACAAGTCCGTTAGATGAAGTGGTGAAATAGTAGATCGCGATCGCAACTGCTGCGATGGAGGAATCACACTGTACAGGGCGGTAATGCGGTTGCTTCCCTGATTGTCGCGGTGGTCATTCCCGGCGACGAAAGTGGCGTGCGCGAGCGCCTGTGCCACTGAGCAAGACCACAGTGAAGCGTGATCCACCATTCGCCAAAACGCTGGTGGAGGTCGATGCCGAGCATGATGCCCGGAAAGAGTCCGACCACAAAACCGATGGTTGCTTCGGCGGCGCGTTCAGCTTTGAGTTCGAGCTCAAACTCCTGCTGTTCCTGCGCCCGTTTCTGCTCGGCTTGACGCGCGCGCAGCATACCCGTGAGCTGCCCCATGACCTCACGAAACGCTATCGCCGAGCGCGCATTGGCTTCTTTCTGCGCCTCCTGCTGCTCGTGGGTCAGCACCTCGTCGGGAATATTGTTCAGGTCGATTTCGGTGCTGCTGTTCGATACGGAAGGCTGAAGGCGGGGCGGTTTGCTGTGATCGACGAGTGCTGTCGTCACATTGCAGAACGCGCACTCATAACCGATTCGATTCCCAACCAATCACGGTGTGTGCGGTCTTACACGTCGGGTTAGGGCAGATGACGATCTGATCGCCTTCCTTCAACTTACGCCGCGTAAAGGGGCAGCGCGCGCCGACTGAGGGTGAGTTCGGACCGAGCAGGTAGATGGGCAGCGATGGGGTGCCCGCTTCGACCAGCAGTCGCTTGTACAACTCCTGCTTCTCCGGCGTTTTGAGCGCCGCTAGTCGTGCTTTATCCAGCGCCTTGTTACAGGTATCGCGATCATTCTGGTCGATCACGTACCTGCCGAGCATAAACCATGCCGTCACGTTCTCGTCATCGACTTGGAGGGCTTGCTTGAAGTAGTTGCTCGCTTCTGCCAATCGACCCGCTTTGACCGCTGCTGTGCCTTTCGCGGTGAGCATTTCAACGATGGAATTTGTCATGTTTGCTCTCTTTCTTCCGATGTCCCAAGCGTTTCTTTCCCTTCACCGGCAGGTCTTCTGGATCGGCATACATGTTCGGGTACATAGGTAGTGATCCGAAGCCGTTGACCACTTGCTCGACAGTCGTCAAATCCGCACTGTACGTCAGAAATTCCCGACGCCAACGCGCTTGCCGGGTTGCGGAGAAAAATCCCATAATGCCGTTGGATGGGATCAATGACCACTGCCAACTGCCAGAGGTGCGTAAAGAACTGATTATGAATGCCGAGATCCATCCCCGAAAGAAAGACGCCAAAGCCGGGATGCGAGTGATACCAGCCCCAACATGCGGAGCGTCGGGAACTCGGATAGGTAGCGATTCATCAACTTCCGCCACGCTTCGCCAGTGAAAGTCAGTGATACTGGCGTCTGAATCACGTCGCCCTCTGCCTCATTGATCGCTTCGATGACTCGTTCTAGCCGCACCAGCAGACGTCGATCTTCGCGGCAGATGTACACCTGCCCCAAACAGAGTCCGCCCGCCTCCAACTCTGGAAACTGGGTGGTGTGGGTAACGGAATCCACAAATGCCTCGCGGGCAATATGCAAGCGCGGATAGTCTGGGCGAAAGTCGGGACAAGATCGCGCGGGTCGGTGACATCTGCCAGTTCCACTTCCTTAGGCTCTGATAGAGGGCTTCAGTCCCGCTTACCCTCTGGACAGTTATTTGCTTCATGGCGTTCATCCTAATGGACTTGTGTTCGCTCCCGACGAATCATTTTCCCAAAATGGTGATGTCGATCCCCGATGAAGCAGTTGTCGGCGCTGGGTTGTGCGTTTTCACCCGTTTACTCGGGTTCAGAATATCGCGGTCGTCGACGGGCAAGAACCGCTTATTTTCCGTTCTGAGCGCCCATTCCATCGCTTCCGGATTGAAGCCTCTCAGGCGGTGGCATAATTGCGATATTGGATCATCTCGCCGATCTTCTGCAGTAGGTCGGCAAGTGAAATCGCCGGTCCCCATTCGCCGATGCATACGGGGTGTCCGCTCGGATGAATGTTGGGGTTGAAGATGGGCGTAAGCCAATGGAGAAAGGGTTTGTCAGCGGGGTAGGTCGCCCCCAAGGTCAATTCCAACTGATGTTCTTCGCGCAAGACCGGCTGTTTTGCGAAATTTAGGTGATCTATCCCCTTGCACGTATACCGCACCCGGTAGTATTCCGGCGGATCGCCGCGCACGGCGATCAGGCTGAACAACCCGCCTAGCTCGTGCATTTCGACCACTTCTTCGTAGTCCGCCTCCAAGCGCATGATCCGTGCTTGGGGGGAGAGCATTCCCGCCGTGATTTCCGGGAACAGGCGAAGGGTCGCGCCGTCCTGAACATTGGCGGATTCCAGCGTCAAATCTTCCGCGATCCGCTCATATTCCGTGCCCTCGCGGCGGACATCAAGGTGATAGACGATGGGCTGCCCGTTCTGTTCGGTCGCTAGCCCCAAAGAGCTGACCAGTGCCGGAACCAGCCGTGTGACCGAGACATTGTTGGGGATCGCCACGTTCGTCTTGATGCCCCGCACATGATCCTCGACTGCGACATGTATCTTACTGTTTTCCATGAGTTAATTTCCTTCTCGATAACCCTGATTGACTTTAAGCGAATTGGCGCTTATCGCTCGATGACACTCGCCGCGACCGCGACAAAAAAGCGGGTCTTGCAGCAGTCGGTTCACCGGTATCTTCTCCCTGACGGCGATTGAGAGAATGCGCTGCGCGAGTTTGCGGCGCTCGGTCGGTGGCTGGCGACCACCGAAAAATTCGTCGATGCGCTCTTCCAACTGGTTAAGGATCGAGTCCACCACCGGATTGACGGCGCTGCGAAGGGCGAAGGCGAAACGCTTTTGCCGCCGCTTCTGCGCCGATGCTTTCGCTGAGCTCGTCAACCTGATGAACACGAACAGCAGCACCAACAGACAGATGACCAGCAAAAGATTGTCCTGTATCAACGTCAGCATATTTAGTCGTCTCCTGCTAACTGACCTCCGTGACTATTCAGCCTTCTTTTCGAGGCAGCAGCGTCTGCAACAACTCCTCCAGCCCCGCCTTGTAATTCTGAAAATCTATTCCCTGATAGCGGTGGACGCGCAGGGGCAGTTTCTTTAAGTCTTTCAGCCTCAAAATGGGGATGACGACCTTGTCGTTGTTGACCGCCACTCCTATCTCATCCTGTACATTGCGCGACGCACACGAGTCTTCGGTGGCGATGAATAGAAAACAGGTTTATGCTTCAATGCCCCGCTTGATGGCATCGTCCCACGTTTCCCCCCGCTTGATATTCTCCTTATCACGCCACGTCCGCAGTCCGTTTTGTTTCAAATCGTTTACCAATCGCACGGCAAAATCCTCGTCGTTGTGCGAGTAGCTGATGAAACAGTTTGGTGGGAGGAGAGTTTCTTGCCGCGAATCTCGCTCGCTCTCTGACGGCTGTACATCGATGATGATCGGGTCTTCTTTCCTTCTCCTTGGGTTTTGTCTCGATGACAATGGGGGGCGTGTCTGCCGGCATGTATTCGATCTCCGCGTAGTGTGTTTCCGCGCCAGCTTCATCCGGCTCATCGCTCCATGTGGCAATGCCTTTCACCGGAGTCAGTTGCAGTGCCATGCCGCTTTTCAGCCCCGCCTCGGCGAGCGTCTTGGACAGGAGATGCTCCGCATCGCGGGGGGGAGTGGGCACGTAGTAGACGGGATCGCCGTTCAGTGTGGTCGGCAGCTTCCATACCTTGTCCAAGCCGATGAGGAGGTCTACGAGCGTGGCATTCAGCGAGGAGAGCACGGTGAGTTTCTTGCGCTTATCGGGCGCGAGCACCCTAAAGACCGCCATATCGGACTCGCTGGAGAACACGATACCTTTGGGGACGCTGGTCAGCAGCAAGCGCACGATGGGCAGCGGTTCGAGATCGGCGATGGTCTTGAGATTGCAGTCAATCGCCTGTTTGGTGTCGCGATAAGACAGCGTATAGCCAATCGGGTCGCGGTCCTTGGTTTTAAGCGGCAGTTTCCAATGATCGATGAGCAGTTCGACAAGACTGCACAGCCGCATATCCGCCTCGGCGGCGACGACGAGGGCGAATTGGTTGGGATTGCGCTCGTTATTGTGCGCTGGTTTGATCGGTATTCCCGGCATCATTTTCCCTCATTCGAAGTCGAAGACGTGCGACACATCGCCCGTAAGTTCTAAGCCAAGAAAGCGCCGATTTTTGCGCGCGGTGAGGATCGCCAGCGGTGGAACGCCGAGCGCCGCCAGCGTCCAGTGGGCATGTTCCTCGGAACCCCTGAAACTGCTGATCACCTGCGGTTCGCGGATAGTGCCGCACACTGGGCAGAGCGCCTGCTTCTCGACCACACCGTACAGCGGGATATTTTGCGCGTCTGTGCTCTCGCATGTGGGACAGTTGAAGGCGATCAGGAAGTCGTAGCCGAGGAACAACTGCACATCGTCGCCGAGCTGCGTACGCGCAGCTTCGAGTAGATCGGCGGGGGTGGTTTGATCGGCGCGGGCTTCGGATAGTTCGATGATCGCTTCCAACGCGGTGTTATGGCTCAGGCAGCCTTTGCGAACCGCCAGCTACTCTGATAGTTCTCGTTAGTCAGCCCGTTGACGACGATGTTTGTTCCCGGCTGCACCGCCATGTGATGCAGCAGCTTGAGGGCTTCCTGTGTCTGGAGCGCGCCCACGATTGATGCGGCGGTGGGGGTAGTCGGCACCTTGCCTTGGGCTATATTCTCCCGCGCGAGCATTGAACATGAGCGGCGCATTTCGATGATCTGGAAATCACGCTCGGTCAACATGCATTCATAGCACGCACCCTCGCCGGGCACAAAGACGCGCGCAATGCCCATCAAGCTCTCAATCGCGCCGTCAATCCACGGATGGTTGATCTGGTAGCACATGCGATTGATGCTTAAGCGCGCTTCGCGGTTATCCAGACAGCCGATCACGACATCGGCATGGCGAAAAACCCCTGCGCCCAGATCGTGATTGACATCGGCGTGGAGGGCTTTGACCTGCACATCGGGGTTGAGTTCTTTGACGGCGCGCGCGGCAACCTCGGCTTTGCGCTGCCCGGCATCTGCCTGACGGAACAGCGGTGAACGGCTCAGATTGCCGATTTCGATAGTGTCAAAATCGACGATCAGAAAGCGCCCAATGCCCATCAGCGCCAGATTCTTCAGCACCTCATTGCCGAGCGCCCCCGCGCCAATGACGAGCGCCGTCGCCTCCCGCAGACGTTTTTGTTCCCACCACGAGGGATGAAACCGAAGGCGCTGTAACGGTCATGGACCGTATCCGGCACATCGATGATGATATCTTCGCCGTCAGTCTCCATAGAGATAGTACCCTTGTGTCTGGGCGATATGTCCGTTCTTACAGCCAAAGAATACGTCCGCGCGGAGTTTGACATCGAGGACGAGGTCGACGTCCCACATTTCCGGGAAGAAATTGCGATGTAGAAAAACATCTGCCTGAGAGAAGAAGGTGCGGTAATCCGCCTCATACTGACGCGGCATATCCACTACCGGCAGCAGCACCGCCTGACTGATCAGATGGGTGTGATACCAGCCAACGGGAAACTTATCTGGGAACTCGGCATCGATTTTGTCGAGCACCTGACGCCACGCCTGATAATTGAAGTCCAAGCGCACGTAAGTCCCCTTGGCTTTGTCCGTCGGCACGACTTCGGCGATCTCGACGAACATGCGCCCGTTTTTCGTGTCACGGCACACGTTGCCGAGCATGAATCCGCCGACTTCTTCGGTGACTTCCTTGCTCAACACCGCCGATTTGTGCGCTTCTGCCATTGCCCCGCGCCGGAAGAAGATCGGCATATCATCCTGCGCGATCAGTCCGCACATTTGTAGATTGGGGTAAGCGTCCATGCTCTTTTCGATGGGCTTGATCAGGTCCTCAACGTCGATCACTTCGATCTTAATGTCCTCGCTGTCCGCGCCCGCTGGCGGGGAGTCGGGTAAGGGCGTGATTTCGATGGGCGGGGCGTCGCTTTCGACCAGCGAGTTAGACGTAGTCTGCAACATATCCGCCGAGTCGCCGGAGGCGGGCGGGGCATTCTGCGCTTTGAGCATGATCGTCGGCACATCTGCCGATTTCACCTGCGCTCGGTCCAGCAGCGGGTTGATCAACATGGCGTCTCCAGTTCTTGCTGCCAGCGAGAAGTCGAAGCGCTCTCCCGCTTTGAGGACGCCAGAATCCATGAGTGCCTGTGACACCTCTAGCAGGGCGCTGTTCATCCACGCATCGTCGAGCGGCAGATCGAAGCTGTAGCCGAAACCGCGATCCGCTGAGTGCAGCATCAGCGTGATATAAGTGATGTCCTCCACAGCCGTCTGCTGCTCCGTTTCGAACTGGATCGACAGATAGCCCTTTTGATCGCCATCCGAGCGGATGTCCGACCCCTTCAAAATCTGCGGCTTGTCGAAGTTGGGATTTGAGTCTGGCGCGCGGTGATGAGCGCCCGGTACTTTTCACCTTGATAGAACAAACCGCGCTGCAGCAGCGCCGATACCAGATATTGAACTGGCAGATCAAAACTCAGGGGCGGCAGGTCAGTGACGAAAAATGGTTCGCCCGTCGGACGTTTGAGCGTTAACGTGAAATATTTCATGAGGTTATCTGGTTTCCTTTCCAGCGGTCATCTCCGGAAGGATGGAGCACCGCGCCCTCGGCGATACCTGCATCCGACAGCGTTTGTTGTTCGGAGAGCCGCTGTGCTTCCCCTCCGACTCCGTCGGTCGTCAGGCAATACTGCTGCGTTCCACCGCCCTGCCGTGCTGCCGGCAAGCCCAGATTTTGCACCAATGCCGGATGAGACGGGAGATCGGCACGTCGTTGGGCAGATGGACGTTCGTCTTTGTGTTATTCGTATGGTTGATGATTGACGCTCTAATCCGGTTGCTTATGCTGTTCGTCATAGCATATCCGCTCCTTACTGCCAGTGTGATGCTGGCACACTCTAAGCTGAGGACTCGTCCAAGCGCATCCCCATGTCCGTTTCGATTAACTTCCCGCGGGCGATCAATTTCAGCATTTGGGCGTTCAGAGTGATGTCCTGTGCAACAAGCTGTATGTCCGGGTAGTACAGGCGATAGTAGCTCACCAGCAGTTTGATCGCCTGCTCCAGTTCGGCGATGCTCACGTCCTCAATGTGCCAATCGATCATCAAAGACACAAACCCGTCTGGCGTCAGCCCGAACTTGGCGGCATTCAGTTCTTCATTGAGCCGGAGCACATAACGGCACAGGGCTTCATAATTTGACCGGTAGATGACCAACTGTTCCAGCGTGGCGTGGAAATAGATCATGTGGACGCCGAGCTCGATCCGAAAGCTGAACATGGGCTGGACGCCGTGATACTTTCACCTCCCAGTAATCCTGTTCCTTTGTTGTGCTCCCAATCCCATAGTTCGCGTTCGCGGTTTTTCAGAACCTCCAGACAGGTGCTGATGATATAGGCGTGCGGTGACATGCTATTCAACCTCGATGTTGATGTAGATTTCCCGTTCGCTGAATGTGCGCTGGTCGAGAAGCTGCCGTTTGTCGATGGGCAGCAGACCGCCGCCCTTCTCCGCCTCGTTTGTCCACAGCATGGCTTCCCCGTTGAACACGTCCGGCGCTCCGCGCTCGTTGAACAGCCGATAGTTCTGGTAGGTGATCATGCGTACAACCTCCACGCAGATGTCATAGAGCGAGAGTTCCGGTCGGAAATTGCCACCCTCCTCCGGTCGTTTCAGCCCATCGATGCAGATCGGATAGCCGAGCAGTCGCTTGTAGATGTCGGCATGGCGCCGTTTGAATTCATCTTCCGTCATGTGCGCCTGCTCAAGGATGACTTGATTGCGTTTTTCGGCTGCCCGTTCGACCGAGATGATGTTGGGATGAAAGATCGGCGTCTCGAACCACATTTGTGGGAACGTCCGGGAAGCGGCTCGGCAGTTGATTCGCATGACGTGGCTTTCGCCGATGTACCTTCGTTCGGAATGCGTCCGAAGAACACACTCTGCGGACCGGGATTGGCGATCAGCGCCTTACAGGAATAGGTGACGAGGTATTCCTCAGGATATTTGCCTTCCGGATCGTCGGCTCGAGTGAAGTAGTCAAAGCTGATCAGCGAACTGTCTTCGATAAGTTCGCGCATTCCTTCCAGTTCGGATGTCAAACGTCGATCACGTATCGTTGGCATAATTCCCCTTTGCCTCTAAAGTCGATTTGGTGAAAGCGCCGCCGGGAAATCGCCCGTCAATTGAAATAGGCGTCTCGATTACCACAGCGCGCATGAATGATGTGTCCCGGCGGAATGCCGACTTCGCTCAGTTTCAGCTCGAGATACGGATAGTCCTTGCCGATATGTCCTTCAGACAGCGGTCGGCGCGAGCTGTGACAGTGGGGGCAGGTGATCAGTGCTTCGCTCACTTGAAGGATGGAACCGAACCAGCGTTCGAAGTTTCCGCATTCACTGCACAGCAGCCCGCTGACCACCTCGTTATTGTCGAAGCGCAAAGCGGCACGTTCATCGTCGAAGTGGCGTTGCGCTGTGTGGAGTAGGTCGCGCAGCGTGAATGCCGCCGCCGCTGCTTCTGGTAGTTCGATGAGCGGATCGGCTTTTTCATGGCTGATGCAGTCTGCGCGCTCCGGCAGTTTGAAACGCTGGAGGTTCGGCGGCGTACTGGTGTAGACGATGCCAGTCCCAAACTCGACGGGCATCCCGTGCAGCCAGCGAATCACTTCCTGCACCTGAAGGGCGGCAATCAGCGAAGCGCCCGTCGGCGTGGTCGGGATCGTGCCTTCGAAGACGCCGCTGCGCGCGACGCCGGTACACGACACACGATCCCAGAGGAGGGCACGATCCTGTTCGGTTAAAATGCACTCGTAGCACGGCGCTTGTGCTGCCCCAAACAGATGTACATGCCCGTTCAAGCCATCCAGCGCGCCTTCGAACCAAGGAATGCCAACACGCCAGCAGTAACGATTGATCCACAGCCGTGCCGCGCGATTATCCAGACAGCCGATGACGGCGTTCATCCGGCGGAAGACGCCGACGCCGATTTGCCACGTCAGATCACCGTGCAGCCAGCTTAACTCGACATCAGGATTAATCGGATGCGCGCGTTCGGCTGCCATCTGCGCCTTCGGCTTGCCGACATCCCCGGCGCGGAATAACACCGAGCGGGATAGATTCGTCTCCTCGATCCGGTCAAAGTCCACGATGTAGATCGCCTTCACGCCGATCAAGGCGAGATTCTTGATCACCTCGTTGCCGAGCGCGCCCGCGCCTGCGACCAGCACCCGCGCCGATTGCAGCGTCGTCAGATTCCAGCCCGCCTGCAGCAAGCGGCTGTAGCGGTTTTCCTGCTCAACGTCGATCACTTCGACCAGTGGTTCCACTTACGCGCCTCCGCTGCTGACGTTGCCTAAATTCCTAGAATAGTCACAGGAAGCACAATGCCCGTTGTCGTGTGTTTGCCAGCACTCGACATGATGCGGCTTGCTGCACTCCGGGCAGATGATCACCTCTTCGCCCACGTGGAAAGAGGCTAAACAGTACGGGCATTTGCGCTTGCGTCCATAATCGTCGCACTCAAGCAGGTAAGAGCCGGGTTCGATGATGAAGCGATCAATTTCGTGAAACAACACCTTCAGGTTGTTGAGCGAAACGCAGTCATTTTCGCGGACGATCTTGAAGTCAGCAACGCGCAGCCCGCCGACTTTCGTTTGTGTGCCGGTGTAATCCAACACGATCCAGATTCCGCGCCGTGTGCGGAAGAAGGCGCACTGCTGCGGCGGTTTCTTGGCTTTTTGATCGTCCGTCCACACCGTGATCGTGCCGCGATCATTGTATATATAGTTGAGTTTGTCGCTCGCCAGCGCGAAGCTTTCGCGCGTGTCTTGGTTGATCAATCGCGCCATGCTGCCCTCCCGGCTGCTTATTCCAAAGGTTTTGTGTCAAGAATTTCGATTTCAAAATCATCATCGTCCGACGGTGGTGCGGGTGGGCGATAATCCGGAAATAACTTTTCAGAGACGACTCGTCGCTGTCCAGCGGATCGAGCAGCGCGAGGTCGATCCGAGGATCGTCGCCGCGAATATGATGCCAATCCATATGCAGACGCTTGCCGCGCGCTTGCGCCCCGTGAATAGCCTGACTTCGCACGTGGGCGCGCGTCCCGCTTGGCGCTTTCTGACGTGCCCGCTGTACCGGCGCTGGGTCGTGAATAATCGATTCAACATCCGGTAGGCGGTAAAACAAGCCGTTGGCGCGATCAATCTCGTGGTAGCGTAGATCGAGCGCGGTCAGCTTGAGCACAGCCGCGCGCGCCTTACCGTAGTGCGCCCAATCGAGGTGCGCGCGTTGGCGCAGTTCATCGACGCGCTGCCATTGATCGCGGTCGAGCTGGTTTTGGAACCACGCTCCCCACGGTGCTTGGGCGGGCGCCTTTGCCAAGGACGCAGTTCGCGCCAGCACCGGCTGCCACTGTTCCATCTCTTCCCACGTCATGTCCAAGTAGCTGAGACCTTCGGCGAGGATTTCGGCTTTGATCGCCCAATCCAGCAGGGTTGGCAGCGCGGGGGTATGGCGCTCAATCGCGTCGAGCACCCGCTGCCAGAGTGCCAACAGCTCGTGCGCGTCGGGGTCGTTCGGGTAGTACTGTGCGGTAAAGTTGCTGGCGGCGCGCCAGTACGCCCACTGAATCTCAAGCGCCGTTGCGCTTGCTTGCGCCTGACCCCGCAGCAGCAGTCGTGTCTTGAAGTTGAGATCATGCGCGACCGCATGAAGCGCCCGCACGGGGTTGACGATCTGAATTTCCGGGAAGGCGGCATCTGCTTCGAGCATGTCGAGCACCAACCCTGTTGTGCCCAGTTTGAGCAGCGACGCCACTTGCGCCATGTTTGAATCGCCGAGGATCAGATGCAGCCGCGCTGTGCTGCGCGGGTCGCTCAAGGGTTCGTCGCGGGTGTTCACGATGGGGCGATGGCTGCGGGTATCGACAGAGGCTTCGACGGTGATCAGATCGGAACGCTGCGACAACTGGAAGAAGGGCGGCTGATCGACGTCGAGCTGCGTCCCGATGCGTCCCGCGCCGCACATGATTTGCCGTGTGATCAGGAAGGGCACCAAGCGGCTGATCGTCTGATCGCGGGCACGTCCGGGAGCCATCAAGCGCGCTTGGATCGAATAGTTTTCATGACAGCCATAGCTGGCGTTCGTGCTGTAATTGATGTTGTTCTTGACGATCAGCACCCGCCCGCCGTTCAACTGCGCGGATACATGCTGCGTTGCGCCCGCCAGATCGTAATCGGCAGCGAGATCGTAGATGAGCGCCTGCTTCGGCGAGCTGGATTCCGGCGCTGCCCATTCAAACAGCCCGGTGTCCTGATAGAAACGCGCTCCGCTGGGGATGAAGAAGCCCTCGTCTACTTCGACGAGACTGCTGCGCGTGGTCGAACCGCGAACCAGTGTCGGATCGCAGATGGCATACGGACGCTGACCGAGATCGGTGGGTGCCAGCAGCCAATCACGAAGCTGTGCGTACAGCCGTTCGGTGGTGAACGGCTGCACAGTTCCCGCGCCGCCGGCGATATGGTGAGTCAGCGCGTATTCGGTTTCTAGGCTGTAGACCCGCTTGTGCATGATGTGCTATTCGCCACCCGTGCTGCCACGATTGAGATTCTCGACAATGCCGGTGTCTTCCATGAATTCACCCAGATTGAGACCCGGTCTGCGTTTACGGGGCATAGGGACCGAGCTGGTCCGTCAGGGGGTCTGATCCTGAAGGCGGCGGTGGTGGCTGTTTGGTCTTCGACACCTGTTTTTGCTGCTGTTTCTGCTGTTGAGTCACGGATTTGTGCTCCTCTCTGAGTGCGAATCGCTGGTGTAAAGCAAACGGATCAAAGTTTCTAAATCAGGGGATTGATCCCAGTACGCCGCGAGGCGGGTGATCCCGTCATCGCGGGGGTCGTCCAAGAACCAGCGCCAAACGGTTTCTTTCGCACCTTTGAAGACGAGCGAGTCCCAACTTGCCGCTTGAAGTTGTCTGCCGTAGCGTTCGAGACACGCTGTGCGTAAACGAGCGCGAGTCGAAGGCGGCGGGGCGGCAGCTGCCGTCTTCACTTGTTCAGCCGGAATCAGTGTTTCAGCGACCCCTTGGCTCTTCAAGTAGCTGAACAAGGTAGGCTGTACATCGATTTGGTGATATTTGATGTCCAACGCGCGGAGGCGTGGATCGTCCCAAGCACAGCCGAGCTCTTCCTGCTGTGCCAGAAGCAGATCGTATTTGATGATCCAGTCGATCCGTCCTGCCAGTTGAAACGGGTCGGCGGCTAGCTGGTCGAGGACATTTATCCAGTGCTGGCAGAGGTCGCGCCGGTAGCCGTGATCGCCTTGGGCGTCGAGGTACTGCCCGACCGCCTGCGCCAGCACCCGCTGAAGGTCTATCGCCGTTAGCTCTCTGCCGTCTTCCAGTTCGACCGTCGCGCGACAAGTGATCGTGAGGCGATTGCCGGTTCCCGCCCAGATGGGGTCTGCCAGTGCAAGATTGAGCCGCAGCCGCGATTCGGACAGCGCCTCCAGAACGAGGGCGGTAGTCCCCACTTTGAGGTAGGTGCTGAACTCGGACAGGTTTGCGTCGCCGACGATTACGTGCAGCCGTCGGAAGCGCGCCGGGTCGGCGTGCGGTTCGTCGCGCGTGTTGATGAGCGGGCGGTCGTGGGTGGTTTGAAGCCCCAACACCGTCGTGAAGAAGTCGGCGCGCTGCGAAATCTGGTATTTGACCTGCTGACCGATTTGGGCGATCTTGCCTGTGCCGCAAAGGATCTGACGCGATACGAGAAACGGAATCAAGCGCCGAATACAGTTGGTGCGAACGTGCGCCGAACAGATTGCGGTACTGATCCGCCGAGACGAGATAATTCTCGTGGCAGCCGTAAGAGTTGCCGCGCGCATCAACGTTGTTTTTGTAGAGGGTGAATTGTTCGGCTTCGGGACGGTTAGCATTGATGTGCGCGATCAAACTGCTCAACCACACTTCGCCCGCGCGATCATAGCAGACGACCTCCTGCGGCGTTGCGCATTCCGGGGTAGACCATTCCGGGTGGGTGTGATCGAGATAGAAGCGCGCTCCGTTGGGCAGCATGAAACTCGGAATCAGCTCCTTTTCGACGACGAAATCGCGCTCCTCCACCGGCTTTGTCAGGGTGTACTGCGGTTGAGTGGGGATGTTCCCGGCATCAATGAGCTGCAGCGCGCCCTGCGCTTCGATGGTTCCGGCTGCCGGGGCAAAACCGCGCGCATCAAGCCAAGGACGCTCGGTCGCATAATCCCAAGGCGTCGCGTAGCGCGGTTCCCATCCGGTGAACAGTTCGCGCGCATCGGCAGGACCGCCGCCCTTGGTAGCCAGCGCATACTCGGTTTCGATCCCGATAATCTGCCCGGTGATCATGGTGCGTTAGTTCCGGCGACGCGGGTCCACTGCTGTTTTTGCCGCCAGCCAAAGGACTTGGAGAAGTTGCGCACCAGCCAAGCTTCTTCGCTATCGTCAACCTCATCTTTCAACTCGACGCTGATTTCGAACTGGTCGCTGTCCATGTAAGCGCGCTGCAATTCCGGCTGATTGGCATTCCTGTTTGACGGCGAACCGCTTCGCCCGGGCGATGATGTTGTTCAGCATCGCGCCGCTCATGATTTCTTTCAGTTCTTTGGTTAGCGAACGCGCTGCGCCTGGCTTAGCGCCCTCAGTCTTGTTCAGTGCGACGACGCGCATAATGCTCCCATGGTTGTACAGCAGCTTGATCATTAAGTTGGTCAAGCGAGCGGCTTCGGTGATGCGCGCCTGAATGACCGCAGCAACGACCGGAAGCCAGTTGTCCTGAACGTAGCGCGCGACGGCGGCGGACAGCGGCGCGTGCGCATAATCCAGCGCCAAGACGCCCCACACGCGCGTCGAGTCATTGGGCGAATGCAGCACCCACAGCGCATAGCGATCAGCGGCGTTTTCTGTGTAGCGCACGTCGATGCGCGGTTCCTGCTCATCCAGCACCGCCTGTGCCGCTTTCAACCGCTGCTTGACAAACGGATCATCCTCGTCAGGCGAGAAACCAGCGGAGGCATACAGCGCGAATTTTTTCGCACGGCGGCGATTTTCATCGTACTTATAGGCATCGCTCAGGTACAAACTGGCGCGACTCCCCGGCAGCCGAGCGGTGAGCGTTTCCAGCGCCTCGCTCATCTGCTGAACCAGATTCTCCGGCATCTCGATTCCGTGTTCCGGCGCGTAGGTCGGAAAGACGGCGGCGATCATCTGCGGCGAGGCGTTCTCTGCCGGAACGCGAACAGCGCGGTGCGAAGGGGAGGTCGGGCGTGAGGTACTGCGTCAAGATTCAAGGTGCGCCTTCGTCATCCGGGCGTGGGATTTCGATCTTGAAGTCCATGCGACCGGGACGCTGCACCGCCTGATCGACGAGATCGAGACGATTCGTCGCGCCGATGATCATCGGGTGGCGCGATCTCAACGCCGTCGATTTCGGCTAGAAGTTGGGGAACAATCGTCTTTTGGATGTCGCTCGAAATCCCCGATCCGCGCTGGCTGAACATCGATTCGATCTCGTCAAAGAACAGCACGACCGGCGTATAGAACGTTGCTCGCTCACGGGCAGAGATGAAGACGTTGCGAATGTTGGACTCGCTTCACCCACCCATTTGCTGAGCAGTTCGTCCGTTGATGCTAATGAAGTAGCTTTTTGCGCCGTCGTTAAGGCCGACAGTGATTTTATCCTGCTCTTGATCGAGATTCCGTAGGTCAATGCCGCGCAGTCGCAAGAAGTGGCTTAGATCAGACGGAAAGTGTCGGATTGCCGTCGAACGCCGGATAAGCGCGTCCGCCGGTTTCTTGCCAGAAGCGGTAATCTTCGTCGTCGAGTTGGATGGCTTCGTCCTGCTGAAGATGCAGCATCAGCGTGATCGCCGCGAGGTTTCTTTCAAACTGCGCTCAATGTTCTGTGAGAGGCTGCGCGCGATTGCTTTGGCAATCATCGTCTTGCCACAGCCGGGAGGGCCGTGCAGCAAAATGCCCTTAGGACGATCCAACCGGTAACGGTTGAAGATGCTGGCGTAGGTATAGGGGGCTTCGATTGCCTCACGAATCTGTTCGATTTTCGTCTGCAAACCGCCGATTTCCTCGAAGGTCACATCGGGGATTTCGCCCAAAAACAATTCTCTGTTGCTGTGTTCGAGGAGTTCAACGGCGATGCCGAGACCGGGCAGCACCCGCAGTTTGTCGCCTACGCCGATGTTCTCTTGACGCAGATGCGGCAGTCCTTCGATGATGCTCTCACTTTGCCCGTTGCTGATCTTGATTTTGAGGTAGCCCGTTGAGGCGGCGGGCGCTGTGCCACTTTCCGTATCGTCGTCATCTAGCACCTTGACAACAGAGACGGTTTCACCCTGCACATAGGTGTCGAGCAGTTTGAAGATGTCGCGCGTCTGCTGATCTACCCAGATTTGGCGTCCCGCAACCAGTTCCGCTTCCTCGGGTACGGGGGTGATCCACATATCGACTTCATAGCGTTGACCGCCGACACCGACTAGATAACGATCATCGTCCGCGCGACCGAGCAGCACACCGTCGATCAGCGTCATAAACGTGTTTTGCAGGCGCACGACGGCGAGCGTCTCGCGATCTACCCAGACTTCGCGTCCGGGGATGAATTCGGCGGGGTCGGGGAACGGGGTAATTTTGACATCGACCTCGAAACGATCACTGCCCGCGCCGATCACGACCCGTTTGTGCTCATCCAACGTGCCGAACAACACCGCCTGCATGATCGTTGGCGGTTCGGCGGATTGTTCCAGCAGTTGATCGCGCAAGTGGCGTGCCGCTTCCAATCGCCGGAATTTGCCAAATAGAGCACGGCGTCCCAGGATTTTCTTCCAGCAGCGCTTGTGCCTTAGCTTCGATCTGCTCGCGCCCGGCAAAGGTGTCCTCCGAGACACGGGCGAGAAGTTCATCACGAAGTTGGCGAGCAGCTTTCCATTCCCTTTGACCGCGAGATACAGTACGCGCTCCCAAGGTTTTGTTTCTGCTTCTTGTCGAAGCTGATCGATGTCTTTGAGTGAGACTTCGCCGATCTTTTCTACAAGATCATCTATATCCTTCATGCTTTTCCCAACCCTTTGACGATTCGCTAGGAAGATGGCGAAAACAAGAGCTGTATTTTCCTTATGGCACCGGAATTATGAATCCGCTATCCATAGGTCAACTTATTATAGTGCTGTTTTATCTCGTACTTTATTCAATTGACGTAATGGAATTTACCTGCTGTAAGTCATGTAGTAGCTAGGAGCTAACTATCAAGCGCGTGAGCAGCAAACTGATGCTGTTGCGGGCCAGAAGTCAACACAACGAGGTGACTAATGAGCGTTCTCCGTAGATTCGCTATGTACAGCGTCACCAAGGACAAGGCGTTTCCACCAGCACCCGCTCGTTCCAGATGCCCCGCAAACAGCTTCAGGTTTGCGGGAATGCCGTTCGCATCGTTGAAACCGGTGTCGGCAAAGACAATACTCCCGTCCACCTGCGTAGTGACCAATGGCAGAGAGACTCGATCATGGACGTTGGCGCTGTGCCCCCCAACTGACGACTTGTCCCAGTCAATGAGCAACCAACACCGCTTCATGCCGACAATCCAACGCAAGTTCGATCTGCCTTTCTTGCAGATCTGAGATGGGCTGCGTTTCTCTCGGATCGGATGAATCAGTTCAATTCCATAGCGGTCGATGACCGTGAGGAAAGTGGACTGGCCAAGAATCGTCTAAACCAGTCTTGATGGGTTCGCAACAGTCATTGCAGGTGTGTTCGTTCTAATACACCTGCGAACAGCGCCGCGTAATCACCGCTCAACCAGCGGTAAAATGCGCGGAAGTAGCCGTCTTTGAGCGCGAAAAGCAGTCCAATCGTGACCAGTTCGCTCGGATACAGTTTCGCCTGTGGAAGTTTCTCAACACTGCCCATCTGGTCATCTACCCAACAAAATAATCCGATGATAAAGTCTTCTGTGGTTCTGGCTCATATCTTCAGCAGGCTGGTGACTATGGGTTGTATGATGTTCGTGACCTTTTTCAACTAGCACCAATGGATAGTAAAATATTCACGGGTGAAGAGAATAATGAACCCTTCTGGAACCCCTGTTGGGGTAGGCATCTGTACGAGATATACTTGTGTCAGCTAAGTTTTACGCCGGGATTGTTCATGACAAGAATATTCATAAACTATCGACGCGCGGATAGTGCCGCCTATACAGGCAGAATATATGACAGGTTAGTTGCTCAGTATGGAAGAAAACGAGTGTTCATGGATGTTAGCAGTTTGTGCCCCGGAGTCGACTTCATTGAAGAGATTGAAAAAAGCGTTAATGGGTGCAACATATTTATTGCTGTGATTGGTCCTCAATGGCTTTCTATCACAGATTCACAGGGAATACGACGTCTAGACAGTAGCGAGGATTATGTGCGGCTTGAAATAAGTATGGCCCTAAAAAGCCAAATACCAGTAATCCCTGTCTTAGTTGCTAAGGCTATAATGCCGAGAAGCGAGGACTTACCAGAGGCATTGATCGCTTTTGCAAGAAAACATGCACTTGAAGTGAGCGACGATAGATTCGCCTATGATGTTGGAAGGTTACTCTCTGCAATCAATGACTTAAGAAAAAACGATAGCAACGCTACGAAAATTCCGGTGGTGATTTTGGTTCAATCGAAAGGAAGGAAGTTTAAGGCTGAACTGCCAATTCATATAGAACTGAGGCGCTTGATCAGTCCTTTAATAAATCGTTTGGGATTGCCAGCAGAGAGCCAAGACGGCAGACCAGTAACATATACTTTTTACAGCGAAACGCAACAAAGACCCTTAAATTCTGTGCTGACACTTGATCAAAATGGTGTTGAGGCCAATGATGTACTGTCCTTAATTCTTCAAATGGTTGCGGGAGGGCCAATTCGCTCGGTTAAGTGAATGGTCGTATAGGCGAGCAAATAGGCATCGGAGGGATCTGACTTCGAGCGGCGTGGGCGGCGATGGGCAACGACGGATGAGGGCGTGACGTAAACGGCCCAGTGTTGTTCCAGCATCCAATCGACCAGCAAGCCATCCGAGCGCTCAATGTTGAGCCGAACCTGCACGGTTCCATACCGCTCAACGAGTGCTTGGGCTGCTCAAAACCTGCATGGGACTGCTTAATCGTCAGTTGGTGCAAAATCGTGCCGGCCGCGTCGAGTAAACACACATCGTGTTTATCCGTGGCCCAGTCAATGCCCAGAAAGAACATCGTGCTTTCTCCTTCCAACTCATCCCGACAGTGCATCCCACATTCCTACGCCAATGTGCAGGCTAAGGCGCTCACGGCGCGACAAGTTTATGACGGCGCAGCAATGCCCGACCTCGGCGAACGCTCGCCAGGAAGTTCTCGCGGAACGGCAAGCTAAGGGTTCTGCGGACGTCGGTGGCATGCAGGGCAAGTATGCCGTTTATCCTACAGGCCAGGCACACGGTGTGCGGAGGTACTCTGCGAACGACCTGGCAGTCGTTCGCCCTGCCGCTGTGCGGCAGGCGGCTAACGTTGGGAATAGCGTGCAGGGCACAGCGTCTGGTCGCTGTGTCCTGCACGCTATCCCTGCCGTGGCAATGTCTCTTCACATTCCCAACGTTAGCCCGCAAGCTAAAAGCTTGCCACCTCATGCGCCGGTGGGGCTATGTGCCGCACTCACGTGCCGCACCCCGCCGTCCCCTACGGGTGACGACGGGAACCTGAGCGCGACCTGTCGCGCTCAGCGGACGCACCCCGCGACGCGCGTCCGAAAAACCACCAACCGCCGACATTTTCCCGCCCTTCTGCAATGCAGATCCCTCAGCCTACCCTCTTGCACTGCAACCGGAGGATTCCGGTCCTGACTGGACGATTCCGGATACGAAGGCGGCCGACCTTGATAGACTGCAAGAGAAACAAAGCTGAATTGAGGCGGTTTACTTGAGCGGTTCGCAACTCAAAAACTCGACAACTGAATATCTCGAGCGGCAGCGCGATCAAACGTCTGACGGAATCGAGACTGCACCAAACATGTATGACTTGAGAGCTGCCTACAAAGCACTCATCCTCGGGTATGTGCGAAAGGGGGGTGTGAGCGCCGCACCAGTGCAAGGCGCTACGCCGGATGCAGCGCGGGCAAATGATGCACAACACTCGTGAGCTTGGGCAAGGCAATGTAGACTCTAGCCATTGAGATATTGTGATTGTACGGGTTATCCTGTACACTGTGAGAAGCTATCAATGGCAGAGGAACTGCTTAGCCCGCCACAAGCGGCTGAAATCGCCAAGGTTCACGATGATACTGTTCGCCGTGCGATCGAGTTTGGGCTGTTGAAAGCGCAGAAGGTTGGAAGAACATGGGCAATTCGGCGCGATGACTTGCAAGCTTGGATCGATGCGGGGAAACCTAACCATCGACGCAAGTCAACGCGAAAGCCTAAAGCTGACGAGGATGACAGTCAGCTAAGCAACGGCACTGACAGGAGTCAGTGAGAATGCAAAGTCGGGTGCCCGCCTAGGAAACTGACACCCGACTTAAGTCCAGACGCTAATCTAGACCTATAAGGATTCTACCACATGCCCGCGAAGCGGAAATATCAGCCGCAGCGCAGTGCCGACGTGCCTGCGCTCCCCGGTAGCTTGCCCCTTGATCGCGCCGTCGCCGTCTACTACCGCCAATCATCTATGAAGCAGGTAGGGAATGTCTCGACCGACATTCAGCAGATTGATCTACCCCGTTATGTGAACTCGCTTGGTTGGAGCCTCGATGCAATTCTACTGATCGATGAAGATGAGGGCGTGAGTGGTGCGAAACGTATTGACGAACGCAAGGGGATGAGCCGCCTATACAACCTCATCATCACTGGTTCGATTGGAACCGTCGCAGTGCAAGCTGAAGATCGCCTGTTTCGCGATGAAACGCAAATTCAGGTCAATGTGTTTATCGATGCCTGCGTCAAGAACAATGTCCGCGTGATCACGCCTTACTTCAAATACAACTTCGCTGACAAGCACGAAGGACCATACCATCGCTTGCTTTTCCGAATGCGCGCCGAACAAGCCGCTGATTACCTGAACTCGTATGTCCGTGGACGCCTCATGGCAGCTAAAGAACGTATGATGCTACAGGGCATGTGGGTAGGAGGAAACATCAACCTCGGCTTCATGGTAGATGATCGGAAAAATCTGGCCAGCGGCATTCCTAATCCGGCTTGGCGGCGCTATGTTCCATTTGAACCTGTTGCCGCTGTGGTTGTGCAAATCTTCGAAACGTTTGTTGCCAAAGGCGGTAACATCCGGGCGACACTGCGCCACATCTTCGACAATGGCCCGCATTTCCCCGACTTCGACGATCCCGCGCTCCAGCATCTTGTGCCGCCCGGTTTCATGTGGGCTAAGCCGCTGCGCATGCTTAAGCGCGGCAATGTTTACATGCCGGGCAATCTCGCGCTCGTAAACATGATGACCAATCCGGTATATCTGGGACATTGGATGCATAAGGAGCGGGTTGTTGTCTGGAATAATCATCCGGCAATCGTGCCCGAAGAGTTGTTCTACAAAGCTTTCAACTATCTGTCACCGTACACATTAGAAGGCGAAGAGAACCCGCACTACACGCCACGATTGGGGCGTGTGCATTCAACCAAGAAGAAGCTTCGTACCCCACCAAAAGCCGTCTATGAAGGGCTGCTCGGTAGTTTTCATGAAGGAAAATGGCGCAATGCCACTGTTGCTTGGCGTAACTCGATTGCGACCTATGCCTATAACTGTCACTACATGGATTTGGCCGATAATCAGCATTTGCTGTGGGCGCGGCACTGTGAATACTTCGACAACGCGATCACCGATATGCTGCACGCGAAATTGCGCGCCACGTTTGATCCTGCTGTGTGGGAGGAGGTCATTGCATCCGCCAGTGAAGATTTTGACACAGCGCGACGAATGCTTAGGCATCAGTTGGTCACGGTGGAACAAAAGATGCAGGCACTTGTCGCCAATTTCAGCTTTGTCCAATCAGAAACACTGTTCAAAGCGCTGGAACGCGAGTATGCCAATCATGATCTAGAGAAATCACGATTGGAAGGCAAGCTTGCCGATCTGGAACGGCGAGCCGAACAGCAGGACTCACTGATTGCCTTGGCAAAACAGGCTGAGGTTGTGCTGGCAACGTGGGATGAAATGGCAATTGACGCGCACCAGGCCGTTGCTCAGGCATTCATCGCGCGGATCATTGTTGATGTTCCCAATCGCTACAGCGTTGCCCGCGTTGAAATCTGCTGGCGAGATAATTCCAGCGATACCATCGAAGTCGCCTACCGTGCCGATGGCTCGACAATTTGGTTTCCATGGGAGGTTGAGGCGCTCACGGAGATGCTTAACGATGGCGTCGATCAGGTGACGATGGCGGCCACGCTGCCCGATCGCAACTGGCACGCAATTCGGTTGAAGGCCTACGAAATCATCGGCTCGCGCAATTTTCATATGTCTCCAAAGCCGATCCGCGACGAAGAGAAATATGCCGATTATCTGGAACGGCTTGAGCGCGACGGACACAAAGCCAACAAGACCAGTGGGAACCGTTGGCGCACGGATGAGTTGGAGAGTCTGGAGCGTTTACTGGATAGTGGGGCAACGCAGCTGGACATTGCCGCTGCGTTGCCCGTGAGAAGTTGGGAAGCAATCCGCAAGAAGATCGTGAAACTACGCGGACGTGGAATTACCGTGCCGGAGAGTGGGCATCTTGAGAACGACGAGACCATTCATGACTATCTAGATCGGAACCCTGAGGCCGCCGCTGCCATGGAGTTTTCATTCTCAGAGAATTCGTCACAACGAAGACGGACGAGAAGGCCATCGCCCCCGCGGCGAGCATGGGCACGAGCAGCCCGAGCATTGCGACCGGGATGAGGATGATGTTGTAGATGAACGCCCAGAACAGGTTTTGGTAAATTGTGCGCATGGTCGATTGGCTGAGCTGAATGGCGCGCGCGACGCTGCGCAGATCACCGCTCACGAGCGTCACATCCGACGCTTCAATGGCGATGTCCGTACCCGTGCCAATCGCCATGCCGACATCGGCTTGCGCGAGCGCGGGCGCATCGTTGATGCCATCGCCGACCATCGCCACCTTCTTGCCCTCGGCTTGCAGCGACTTGACCGCCTCCACCTTCTGATCGGGCAGTACCTCCGGCAGTACGCGCGTGATGTCCACCTCGTCGGCAATCGCCTGCGCCGTCTTCGCGTTATCCCCGGTGATCATTACGACTTCTAAACCGAGTCCGCGCAGTGTGGCGATGGCTTCGTGCGACGTCTCTTTGACCGTGTCCGCGATGCCGATCACGCCAATGACGCCGCTCTCGTCGGCAACGAGGATCGCCGTTTTGGCGTGCGCTTGCAGCGTTTCGACATGCGTGTTCGGTTCAGCGGAGATGTAGCGCGGGCTGCCCACACGGATCAGCTTGCCGTTGATGGTGGCGCTGACGCCGCGCCCTGACTCCGATTCAAAGCCCTGCGGCTGAGTGAGTGGCAGATTATTGGCCTTCGCCGCTTCAACCACCGCCTGACCGAGCGGATGTTCGCTGCCTCGCTCGACGCTGGCCGCGAGGCGCAGTACGTCATCCGCGCTGAGGCTGCCAGTAGCGATGACATCGGTGACGGTCGGTTCGCCTTTGGTGATGGTTCCGGTTTTGTCGAGCGCGATCACCTGCAAGCGATGTGCGTTTTCCAGCGATTCGCTGTTTTTGAACAGGATGCCCATCTCTGCGCCGCGCCCGGTGCCGACCATAATGGCCGTCGGCGTGGCGAGGCCGAGCGCGCACGGGCAGGCGATGACCAGCACGGCGACCGCGTGGACCATCGCCGTCGTGAAGCCAACCTGACCGATTACCAACCAGCCAAGGAACGTTAGCAGCGCTAGTCCGAGGACGATGGGCACAAACACAGCCGACACCTGATCGGCGATGCGCTGAATAGGCGCTTTCGACCCTTGCGCCTGTTCAACCAGGCGGATGATCTGCGCGAGGGCGATTTCTGCGCCGACGCGGGTGGCTTCGATGATCAGGCGTCCGCTTTTGTTGACGGTCGCGCCGATCACCGGGCTGCCCGTTGCTTTGTTGACGGGGAGGCTTTCGCCTGTGAGCATCGACTCGTCGACCGAGGAGCGGCCTTCGATCACCACGCCATCCACGGGGATGCGTTCGCCGGGGCGCACGATCAGCGTGTCGCCCGCAACGACATCATCCACGCTGATTTCCATTTCGACGCCTGCGCGCAGTACCAATGCCGTCTTGGGCGCGAGATTCATCAGCTTCTTGATCGCTTCGCTGGTCTTGCCCTTAGCGCGCGCTTCGAGCAGCTTGCCGAGCGTGATTAGGGTGATGATGACTGCTGCCGTCTCAAAGTACACATGATCGCCCACTTGATCCTGAACGCCAAGCACAATCGCGATTAACACGGCGACGCTGTAAATGTAGGCGGCGAGCGATCCCATTGCGATCAACGTGTCCATATTGGTGGTGCGGTTCTTGAGCGCCTTCCACGCGCCGACGAGGTACTGCCGTCCGACGTAGAACTGCACCGGGGTTGCCAGCAAACCGAAGACGAAGGGGAAACCCGCCCACAGCAGCCATGATACCAGCGGCGAAACCGTGGGTTCCATCGCCATCCCCATGCTGTCAACGGTCGGCGCGGACATCATGGCCTGCATGACGAAGTCGCGCCCCATGCTGAGGATGAACAGCGGCACGGTGAACAGCAACCCGATGAGCAGGTTGCGTTCCTGCCGCTGGATTTCAGCTTCACGCGCCGCGCGTTCGGCATCGACTTCTGTCCCCGGCGCGGCCTTCGAGAGATCGAGTACGCCGTAACCAGAGGCCTCCACCGCCTTGATGAGATCCGGGCGGCGGACCGCGCCGGGCAGATAGGTGACGGTCGCCTTTTCGTTGGCGAGGTTCACGTTGACGGATAGCACCCCCGGCGCTTTGTTGATCGCGCGTTCGACGTTGCGGACGCATGAGGCACACGTCATGCCCGTGATCGGCAGTTCGATAGTCGCCGTGGCGACGCCATAGCCCGCATCTTTGATCCGGTCGATCAGCAGGTTGGTGTTAAGTTTTGTTGGGTCAAAGACGACACTGGCGCGTTCGGTGGCGATGTTCACGTTGACCTCGGCCACGCCGTCGGCCTTCTTGATCGCGCGTTCGACGTTGCGCACGCAGGCCGCGCACGTCATCCCTGTCACGGGCAAATCGATGCGTACTTCCGTCAAGATACTACTCCTGTTCCAGCGCGGCAAACGCGCGTTCCATGTCTTGGGCTTCCGAAAAACTTTCCAGTATCGGGCATTCGCTGATCGGGTGTTCGCCGCCGGGGCAGTCCTCATTCAGCGTGACGAGCACATCGCGCATGGCCGTCAGCGCGGCGATCTTCTCGTCAATTTCGGCGATCTTGCCGCGTACGACGTTGCGTACGCTGCCGCAGGTTGCTTCTTTGCTGAACTTGAGATCGAGCAGCACCTTGATTTCGGTGAGTGAGAAGCCGACCGCCTGTGCCCGTTTGATGAAGCGCACGCGCTGCACCGTTTTGGGCGCAAACAGACAGTAGTTCGCCTCGGTCCGGTCGGGCGTGGGCAGCAAGCCGTTGCGCTCGTAATAGCGGATGGTTTCGCGATTGACACCGCTCTGTTTCGCCAGCTCACCGCGCGTTAGGTCGCTCATGACTTTCCCCGTTCAATCAACTTGGTGGTAACTCTACACCTTGTACTAAGGTACAAGGTCAAGAGGTAAAAAAGGGATGAGATTCATCCTATAAACCTGAGACGATGTATAGTAACGGGGTCTTACAACCCAGACAGGCGGAGACTGAACACTTTGACGATCCTACATGAAGCCGATGTTGTAGGGGCAAGGCATGCCTTGCCCCTACGCTGGATCAAGCAGCATCGTTTGCGCATCATCCATGCCGGGATATTAGCTACGTTCGCTCTCATCCCAGTGTGGTACCGTTTTGCCGACGTGCCGCCGCTGCTACCGCCGCTGTATGTCTCCAACTTCCTGATTCTGCTGCCGATGCTGATATCGATCACCGCGTGGGTGATCACGGGGTGCCGGGACTGCGCGATCTGCGCCGTTCGCGCTGGGGACGCTGGTGGACGCTGGCGCTGCTGCTGCTGGCCCTGTGGGCGTTCGCCTCGACGCTGTGGGCGTTTCAGCGGCGCAATTACCCGGAGGTCGGGCAGACGGCAGCGCTTCAATTCGGGATCGTGGCACTGTTCGCGGTCGTGTGTGCGTGTGCCGCGCCGCGTCCACGACACATCGTCGCGACGCTGGCGGTCGTGTGTGCGCTCAACGGGCTGATCACAGTCGGGCAGGTGTGGAATATGGGCGCGCTTGGTTTGCGCGCGCTGGGCGAGTTTCCGTACACCGCGGAGTCGAACTGGATCAGCATTTTGCGCGCGGGTGATTTGACCTATGTGCGCCCCTACGGCTTGATGCCGCATCCTAACGCGCTGGCGGGCACGTTGATGGTCGGCGTGCTGGCGGCCTGCGCGTGGGTGATCAGCGCGCGGCGCGGGCGCTGGTTGGCAGGTGTGGGCATCGTCACGCTGGGCGGGTGGGCGCTGCTGCTCACATTTTCGCGCGCGGCGTGGATCGCCGTGGCGCTCGGCGGGGGGCTGCTGCTCCCGTTCGCCCGCCTGCTGATCACGCGGCGGGCCTTACTCGGCATGGGCACGGTAGGGCTGGTTGTCGCTCTCTTCTTCATCAGCTATCGTCCCTTCTTGGCCGCGCGGGTGGGGGTTGGGGACGGGCAACAAGCGATTGAACTGCGCTCGATCTCGGATCGACTGGTGTTCACCGATTTCGCGCTGCGGTCGATTGCCGAACGTCCGATCTTCGGCGTTGGCATTGGCAATTTCCCGTGGCGGGCGAGCTACTTCATCGTCGGCACGCACTACGATCTGCGGGGCGACAATGTGCATCACGTGCTGCTTTCGGCGTGGGCGGAACTCGGCACGGTGGGGTTGGTGCTCGTTTTGATCGCGCTGATCTTCGCAGCCCTCGCTATCGGGCAGCGCCTGCGAGATCGCACGGTGCCACACGAAGACCGTGCCGGGTTGATCGCACTGGCGGCGATCACCGTGGCGTTGATCGTCGTCGGCTTCTTCGATCATTACCCGTGGACGATGGTCCAGATGCAAACGGCGTGGTGGGGGTTGATGGGCGCGGCGCTGGCTCAGAACTCAGTTGACCCCGTCGGACTGAACAGCGTTACCATTGTCGGCGGTTTAGGTGGCTGGTGGAGCTACCCGCATTGCTTGCAGGATGATGGTATGTACGACTTCTACGAAGCCTTCTACAAAGTTGTGGAGCACAGCGCCGCGCACGCTGAATTCTGTCGACGGGTGTTCGGGCGCAATTTGTGTCAGCATGGTTTCGCCGACATGGAGCAGGTAGACGCGCTGATCGCCACGCTCGACCTCCAACCGGGCGATCAAGTCCTCGAACTTGGCTGCGGCAACGGCATGGTCGCTGAATACATCGCCGACCAGACGGGTGCACACATCACGGGCATTGATTACAGCCCGCAGGGAGTCGACCAGGCGCAGCGGCGCACGGCAGGCAAGCGCGAGCATCTCACGTTCGCGGTTGGCGACCTCAACACGCTGGAACTGCCCGCAGCGACCTACGACGCGATTATCTCCATCGATTCGATCTATTTCAGTAACGACTACACGCGCACCGTCCGAGAATGGCGGGCGGCACTGCGTCCCGGTGGGAAGCTGGTGCTTCTCTACGCCTATGGACGGGAGCCATGGGTGGCGAAAGACGATTTCCCTGCGGAAAACCTCGCGCCGGAACGGACGCCGCTCGCTGCCGCGCTGATCGCGAACGGGCTGCGCTTCACGACGCAGAATTTCACGGCGCAGGATCACGCGCTCGCCGTGCGGCGCACAGCGGTGCTCGATGACCTGCGACCGCAGTTTGAAGCCGAAGACATCCTCTTCATCTGGGAGAACCGCTGTGGGGATGCTCAGGGGGTGCGACAGGCCATCGAGGAAGGGCTGCATGCACGTTATTTGTATCGCTCCGAAACGTGATCGCGCAGAGGTGAAACAGAACTCGATAGTTCTAAGAATACAAGGTATTACTCTTTTCGGTAAATAAGTTGTAATGCGGTTTGGATTGCGGATCGAGCATAACGGGTGTATAGCTGATCTATCTGCCCCGCACGTTGACCCGAGGTCGCCCGCTATGCCTGACTTCCTGTTGGAAATCCGAAGCCTTTTCGAAAGCGGCGAACAGGATGACGCTCTCGATCTCCTCCAACTGCACTTGGACGCGCATCCGCATGACGCCGACGCCCTGATCCTCAAGATCACCTTTTGTCTCGACCTGAAACAGCAGCATGAGTTCATCGGCACGGCACTGCTGGAACTCGATCCAGCACCGCAGCGCGCCGAGCTTATGCAGCGGCGCGACGCGCTCGTCAAGGATTTGCTGCGCGAGGGACGCGAACACCTGAAAACGCGCTCACCATTTCGCGCCTACGACCCATTCGACAAAGCCGCGCTGCTCGCCCCGCGCGAAGCCTATATCCCGCTGGCGGCGGGGCTGGCGCTCCTGCGTCACCCGCACAATCGCGTCGAGAGCCCCTTCGGTGGGCTGAATGCGCCGCCGTTCGGGTCTGGTCTGACGAAAGCGCCGAATCCTGGTTGGTCGGGGGCAGTGGAAAAGTATTTCCGCGCTGCCTACGACCGGGCGACCGACGACGCCATGCGTGAACGCGCGATCTATCATCTGGTCAAGCATTGGCTGGCCCAGGACAAGATCACGCAAGAGGCGCTGTCGCTGCTGTTGGAGATCAAAGCGCCGCAGCAGCGGACGCTCAAAGTGATCGCTGAGGCCGCTGACGAGGTCGAAGCGACAACGCTGGCGACCGCCGCCGTGTTCCTGACCGCCGAGCATGAGGTAGTGGCCGAACGCTTCCTGAAAGCGTGCGAACGAGCGCGCGTCAGACAACCGTTTGCCGCGCTGCTGCGCGCTGAACTCGCGCTCAACGACCCGCCGACCGCGCTCAATCACTACCAGACCGCGCTCAAGTGGAGCAAGGCGAAACGCGCGTCGATTGCGCTGCGCGATGCGAAGACGCTGCTCTTGTTGGTGCAGGAAACGCCGCTGATCTGCCCGCACTGCGGCAAAGAGGCGTCGATCTCGCTGGATGACTGCGGCATTTGCGGTTCCAAGCTGGCGATCCGCTCGCTGGTGGCGCAGCGCTATGGGCTAGATGAGGGCGCGGCAGCGCACTCCGGCGTCATCGCTTATGTGGGCTTGGCCGAAGCACACGAGAAGCTCGGCGACTTGGCGGCGGCCTATGCCCAAGCGCAGTTGGCGCTGGCCGCGCTGCCCGCTGAGCACAAGGCAGCACCCGCTTTACGCGCGCTGGTGACGCGATTGCACAGCGGCGCGCCGCCTACGCCCGATCAAGCCGCGCTCAAAGCGTACGCGCTGTTCCAACATGGTGGCTTGAATGCCGAAACGCTCCTGCAGGTGGGGCGCATCAACGAACGCCAGCCCACCGATTGGAAAGCGCTGCCCACCCAGCAGCGGACGCGTCTGGTCAAGGCGCTGATCGCGAGTGGACAGCTCAAACTTGCCGCCGAAACCATCGACGCGGCGTTCGCCGATAAGCCGAAATCCGTCCCCGGTCTGCGGGCGGCGCTGACCGCGCAAATCGAGGCGGAGATCGCCGCGCTGCTGGACGACCCCCCCGCCCCCGAAGCGCTGATCACGGCGGCGTCCAAGCTGCTCGAACTGCAAGCGGATCCCGATTTGTTCTATGCGCGGGGCATGGCGCGGCTGGTGACCGAACACGATCTGCTGGCGTTGGATGACTTCTACAACGTGATGCAGTCGGAGGCCGCTAAGCCGCTCAAGACGCGAGCGCGCAAACAGGCGGTCGGCGTGCTGGAACGGCGCTGGAATGTCGAAGGCGCGCGCACCATCCTCGATCAACTCGACCCGCGTGACCCGGATGTGCAGGTGATGCGCGAACGGCTGGATCGGCGCGAGAATGGCGAACCCGTCGTGCACATTGAAGCGGCCAACGAAGTCGTCATGGAAGATACGCTGACGCGCAAAGCCGCGCCGCCGTTCTATCACGGCTTCTTTGCGGTGGCGGTGCGCGAGATTGGTTTCCCCGGCGGCGGGGACTGGTATCAGAAGCTGATGACTGCGCACTACGAATTCGTGCAGGTGCTGGGCGCGCTGCGGGATGTGATGGGCGATGCGATCTTCGTGCTGCGCCTGATCAGTCAGCCGCACCCGCTGATCCCGGAGCGCGGCTCGATGACGGTGGCGCTGCTGGCGCGCGTATCATCGGCGACGCCGGAGCAGTGTCACGCTCACGCGCTGCAATTGTGGACGGACATGCACGCGATTCTGCCGCTGGCGCAGGAGAACATCTACATCTTCGAGCCGGTGGTCGACGAGGACGAACTGCGCAATCTGCTCACGCCGTTCGAATACGCGCACACTGCCGAAATCGCGCGGCGCGAAATTGAAGTCAACGAGGCCAAGTTCATCGCGCCGTTTACCCCCGGCACGTTTGACATCCACAATCTGCACTGGGTGTTCCTGCGCCAGAACAAGCCCGCTATGATCAGCATTCATCTCAAGCCGACGAGTTTGCTGCCGTGGGAGAAGCTGACGACCGCGCAGGCGCTGAACCGGGCGGGCGCGGCGGTCAACGACGACCCGACGGCACAGGCGGTGACCCCGGAAGGCTTCAAGATGATTTCGCGCGTGCAGTTGTGGGAAGAACTGCGCCAGACGCACGCGCACAACAACACGCTCAAATATGCCTACCTGCTGCGCGTGTATATTGCGGGCAGCGCGGGCACGAGTCAACTGCTGCCGGAGATGGCCGGCGCGGCGCTCTTTGGTCCGGTGCGCGACGCGGGGACGCTCGGCGGCTACGAGATTCTCCGCGCGACCAGCTCCGACGAAGCGAACGTGCTGCGGCGCAACCTCTCCCGCCTCGACGTAGAAGCGGCGGCGGGTGGATCGCGCATGCGCTACCTCGTCGCGGAAACGGAAGCGGCGAACATCTTTCGCCTGCCCGTGCCGCAAGCCGATGGTATCCCCGGCATGGTCAAGCTGGAAGGGCGTCCGGTTGTGCCGCCCGCGGGTATGCCGGACACGGGCGCGCGGCTCGGCGTGAGCGCGGCGCGCGTCAAAGGCGTGCCGATGGCGATTTTGCAGGGCTTGAACGACCGCCGCCGTCACATGTACGTGGTCGGCAAGACGGGCATGGGCAAATCGACGCTGCTCATGACGCTGATTTTGCAGGACATTGAGGCGGGGCGCGGCGTGTTCCTGCTCGACCCGCACGGCGACCTGTGCGAGGACGTGCTGGCACGCATCCCGTCGTATCGCGCCGACGACGTGATCGTGCTCGATCCGTCGGAAGAGGCGCGCCCGCTCGGCATCAACATCCTCGAAAGCGAAAACGAGGCGGACAAGTACCGCATCGTCAACGAATTCATCGCCATGCTCCAGCGGCTGTACGATCCGCATAATCAGGCCATCGTCGGGCCGATCTTCCAGCAGACCGTGCGCAACGCCATGCTCGCCGCCATGTCCATGCCCGACGGCACGCTGATCGACGTGTACCGCATCATCAGCGACCCGGAGTACATCAAGCGGGTGCTGCCGTTCATCAAAGACCCGCTGGTCAAGGGGTACTACGAGGACATCGTGCGCAAGATGAGCGGCGCGAGCGATCACTGGAAGGCGGAACTGCTGCCGTACCTGCTCTCCAAGTTCAGCCGCTTTGTCGAAGATGCGACGCTGCGCCGGATGATCGGCCAGCCGCGCACGAGCATCCCATGGCCCAAGGTCATCGACGAGCAGAAGATTCTGCTCGTCAACCTCGCCAAAGGGCGCATCGGGCAGGACAACGCTTCGTTCATCGGCGGGCTGGTATTGAGCGGCATGCTGCAAGCGGCTTTCAAGCGCGGTGAACTGCCGATCAACAAGCGCAAAGACTTCTTCATGTACATTGACGAGGTGCAAAACTTCAGCACGCCGATGTTGGCGACCATGCTCAGCGAGGGGCGTAAGTTCGGCGTGGTGATGACCATCGCCAACCAGTTTTTGCACCAGCTTGACCGCACGATTTTGGAGGCGGTGTTCGGCAATGTGGGCAGCATGGTGGCCTTCCGCGTGGGGACGCAGGATGCGCCCGCGCTCGCGCCGGAAATGTACCCGTCGTTTAGCGGCGGCGACCTGATCAACCTGCCGCAGTTCACCGCCGCGGTCAAGCTGATGGTGGACGGCGTGGCGGCGCGCCCCTTCACCATGAAGACGCTGCCGCCGATGCGCCCACCCGACCGCGCCAGCGCGGATACCATTCGCCGGATGTCCGGTCTGCGTTACGGGGCCGATATGGCGATCGTGCAGCGGGCGATCATGGGGAAGTTTTGAGGTCACCTTAAATCGTCTCTCCGATAAGAGGAGAGGGAAAAGCGTGTTTTGCGTAGGGACGCAATTTATTGCGTCCCCCGTCGCCTAAGGTGGGAGAAAGGGAACCTGATGATGACGAAAACGCTTGGACTATTTGGCGCTGCCGTAGAGGATGGCTCTCGAAAAGGTGTGTGGTTTGCGTCGATCCCATCTCCGGGCTGCCACTTGAAGGTGATAGCCGTGCCGAAGTCTTGATGATGCTGGACCGAGGCGCGATTGATGGGCTGGAACGGGCTCGCCGAGGATCCCCATTCCAGAACCCCCCGAGTGGCCTGCCTTGCGTGACCGGTGGCTCCCGTTCCAGCCGGAGAGGAGGTTGGGTGAGGTTGCCCCGTCCATTTCCGACCGCCACTTACTGAGCATGCTATCCTCATCTTTCGTGCTGATGTCGATGCCCACTCTGTGGGCGCGGGCGGTCTGCATGTACTCCATCGCCTTCGCCCGGTCGCCCTGTTCCCACCGCGCCATCGCTTGTTGAAAACTGAGGCCGCGTCAGGTGAATATTGCCGATCTCGCGATAGAGGGGAGCGCCCTTCAAAATAGGTCGAGTGCTTTTTGTTTGTCGCCCATCCTGTCCCATGCCGTGCCGATGCGTTTGAGATTGATTGCCTCGCCGCTCTTATCGCCGACCTCGCGGAGGAGCGGGAGCGCCTGTTCGAAATGGTCGAGGGTTTTGGCGTTGTCGCCAAGGTTCCGCAACAGGAAACCGATTCTGCTGAGGAGGTCCACAGCGCCATGTTTGTCACCGATTTTACGGAGGAGTCGAAGCGCCTTTTCGTAGTATGCGACGGCTTGTTTCACGTCGTCATCATCACCCCACATCAACTTATAAGCGATGTTTTGGAGAATGGTCGCCTCTTCCTGTTTATCTCCAAGCGCGCGTGCCATTGCCAGCATGCGTCCACTACTCGAGTTATCGTCGTCTTTGGCCAGCAAGAAACAGAGGACGAGGCCTGTGGCCGTCCGTTCGCCGATTATCTGTTGGGATTTCATCTGCTGCACGTGTCCTGGATCGGTTGTCCCCGCAAGGCGGGTGGCCAGATCATTGCCTAGCGTGTCGATTTGTTGGAGGTCGCGCAAAAAATCGCCGTCGATTCCGGCGACTTTGCCAACGCTTGCCAAATCACAGGTAATGGCGGTGGTTCGCATCTGCCTCGTCTAGTTCGTCACGTTCGCGCAATTGGGCGCGGGCGTAAGCGCGCAGTAGGCGGTGCTGCGTGTACCAGTCGTCGCGGCTTTCGTCCGCCGTGAGCAAGCCTTCGGCGGCGAAGTCGTCCAGCGCGTCGGCATCTTCGTCGCCCCAAATGGCGTAAACGTGCTTGGCGCGGAAGGCGAGATCGGGTGGCAGCGCCCCTAACGCGCGGAACTGCCTCAGCCGTTTCTCGTGCAGGTCAGAATTGTGGGCGTGGAGCGCATCGAGCGTCAATTTGAGCGTCAGGCTCACGCTGTCCTGCTTGCTGGCGGCATCGGCGCGTTCCAGCTTCAGGTCAGGGAAGGCGTCGCCGTCGCGCAAGCCCTTTTCGAGCGTGTCTTTCAGTTCCTTCACGCGCCGTGTCTGGAAGTTGCGCCGCAGTTGGCGCGCCGCCAGCGCCAGCGCCAGCGAATGCCCCGCCAGCAGCGTGCTGATCGCTTTGAGGTCGGTGCGGGTCGTTTCGGCGCGTTTGTCGCGGATCAAGTCAAGCATGAGATCCGCGCCTTCGTCCGGCGAGAGCGCGTCAAGGCGGGTGGTGTCGGCGTCGAGCGCGGCGGCCACGTCTTCGCTGCGCGTGGTGATCAGCACGCGGGCATTCGGCGGCGCGGCGGCGCGCAGGTTGCGGGCGGCGTTCACGGTGTCCGCCCACACATCGTCGATCAGCAGCAGGACAGGCGTGCCGCAGCCATCGTTCATCAGGTGCTGGCGCGTATACGCGATCATCTGGTCGAGCGGTGTTCCCGGCGCAAAGTGAAAGTCGCCGCCGATCCACGTCTCCATCACAGAGGATTCCAAGTTTTCGCGGTAGTTCTGGCCTAAGCTCGCGTACAGCTTGAGCTGGAAGCGATCATCCTGATTGGCATAAGCGCACGCCAGCGTCGTCTTGCCAATGCCGCCGATCCCCTTGAGCGCGGTGATCGCCGTGACCGCGCCGTCCGTACTCAGGGCGGATCGCAGTGCCGCCAGTTCGTCAACGCGCCCGACGAAGTGTTCGGGGTTGGGCACGAAGTTGCAGGTGGGACGCGTCATCTCGGCGATCAACTCCCGGGAGGTTTCCGCTAACGCAGCGGTGACGCGCGCTTTGAGATCATCGGAGTTGGTGAAAAAGCCGACGACGCGCTCTTTCACGCGGTCTTTGAAGGCTTTGAGCTTGACTTGATCGCTGGCGTCTTTGTCCTTGCGGTTTTCGGGGAAGGGGTGATCATCGCTCATGATGAAGCAGAGGCGCGGAATTTTGCGTTCGGTTGCCCAATCGTATTCCAGTTCGGTGATGCTCTTGCCGTCGTGACCGGGCGGACACCAGCCGTAGCGATAGGCGTAAATCCCGACGAAGAATTTCGGCATCGGCCACCATGCGACGACACAATTCGACGGGCGATTCGTCCTGCGGCGTCCATGTCTCCATACCGCTCGGATACAACCCCAACGTTAGGATCGCATCACGCACGGCGGCGCGGTATTCGGGCAGGTCGATGCTGGTGCTGCTGATGAACACGTCGATGCGCGGCTTGGGGGTCATGCACGCCTCTCACGGTGAGCGGATGGTTTATTCGATAGTAGCACGAATCGCGGGCGGCGCTAATAGGGGCGGGGACGTTCATTTACCCCTCACGCTGATCGACCCCTCTCCCACGCAAGCGGGGAGAGGGGAGAAGTGCAGGAGTCTTAAGTCCCCTCTCCTCTTTTCGGAGAGGGGATTTAGGGGTGAGGTTCGCTCAGCACGGAATCGGCTTGCACTGCGCGGCATCGGCGGTGAGCGTGAACGCCTCGCCATAGTGCTTGAGTTGCAGCGCGTTGCCGTCGACGAGCGCATACTCCGCCACGCACTGACCGCCCCCGTCGCGCCGCACGGTGACGCGCAGTACCTGTCCCATGTGCTTGAGCACGAGGCTGTAGGCCTCCCACTTCTCCGGCAGCGTTGGCCGGTAATGCGCGATGCTCGCGCCGAGGTGCGCGCCCGCTTCCAGCCGCAGCCCCGCAAACCCGTTGACGAGGCTCATCCACGTGCCCGCCATGTTGGCGATATGCACGCCGGCGGTCACGTTGCCGTGCTTGTCCGCGAGATCCATCAGCGCGGTGTCCCAGAAGTACGCATACGCCTTCTGTGGCTCGCCGATTTCGCTCGCCATGATGCTGAACGTGCAGGTCGAGAGCGACGAATCGTGCGTGGTGATCGCCTCGTAGTAGTCGTAGTTGGCACACTTTTGCTCCAGCGTGGGCGCGTGTTCCGGCAGCAGATACAGCGCCAGCACCACATCGCCTTGCTTGCACACGCGGTGCCGGTAAATCGTCAGGTAGTGGAAGCGTTTGAGCAGCACATCCTGATTCGATTTCTTGCCGAAGTCGTGCGGCCAATCGGGACGCCCGAAGAAGCCGTCATTCTGCTCGAACACGCCGTCCGCGTTGGTCTGCGGGATGATCAGCTTGTCGGCCACGTTTGTCCAGCTTGCGACCTCGGCGGCGCTGGGCTGCGCCGTCAAACTGTGACCGTGGCGCTGTGCCCATTCCGCAACCTCGACGGCGTAGCGCAAATGCGCCTGCGCCAGCATGTTGGTGTAGCAGTCATTGTCGACGATGGCCGTGTACTCATCGGGGCCGGTTACGTTGTGGATAGCGTAGGTGTCGCTGATCGGGCTGTAGCCCGCAATGCTCGCCCACATGCGCGCCGTCTCAAACACGATTTCCGCGCCAGCTTCCAGCAGAAAATCGGTGTCGCCCGTCGCCATGACGTACGACTTGATCGCGTAGGCGATATCGGCGTTGATGTGGTACTGCGCCGTACCTGCCGGGTAATACGCCGAGCATTCTTCGCCGTTAATGGTGCGCCACGCATACGCCGCACCCTGCAAGGCCAGCGTTCGGGCTCGCGTCCGCGCGTTGGAGAGGATGCGGTAGCGGTAGCCGAGCAGATCGCGGCAGATCTCCGGTTTGACGTGCTGGAAGAACGGCGCGGCGAACATTTCCGTATCCCAGAAGTAGTGCCCCTCGTAGCCTTCGCTCGTCAACCCCTTCGAGCCGATGTTGGTCTTGCCGGGGCCGCCCGCCGCTTGCAGCAGGTGGAACATATTGAAGTGAATGCCCTGTTGCAGCAGCACAACTTCGCTATCGCCGTCCCTGCCTGTGATCGTGACGTCGGCCTGCTGCCAGAACTTTTCCAGATAGTCGCGCTGCTCGGCGGCCAGTCCGGCGAACGTCTTAGCGCGCGCCTGCATGAGATCGGCGCGCAGCGTTTCGATCAGCGCGGCGGGGGCGCTGCGGCGGTCGGCGTACACATAGGCGAGATACTTGTGCAGCGTGATCGGCTGTCCCGCGACCGCGTCGATGGTGTAAATCACGGTGAACGTCCCCGTGTCGTCGTTGAATTCGTAGGCGCGTTTCACGGTCGCGTTGGTGCTGAGCACGTTGCTCATGCCGCTGGCGAGGCGCAGCTTGGAATCCTTCGTGTCGTGGATGACGATGTATTCTTCGCTGTTTTCGCCGGATTGATCAGCGTAGCGCAGCACCGAGCCGTCAAGGTGACTACCGATGCGCGGATCGCTGCCCGCCTTCACGTTCTGCACGTCGCCATCCAGCACGGACTCAAGGCGGATGCGTCCGCTGAAGTCCGGGATCAGCGTGAATTCGATGGCCGCGAGGTGCTTGTTCGTCAAGCTGACGAGGCGGCGCGCCTCCAACCGGAGCTGGCGACCGTTGAGTGAACGCCAGGTGACCGAGCGTGTCAGCAGACCGTCCTGCATATTGAGTGTGCGCGTGTAATCGCTGAACGAACTGTGCTCGGCGTCGAGCTGCACGGGTTCGGCGTCGTCGCCGAGAAACACGCGGATGATCTTGCCGTTCGGCACATTGAGCATCGTTTGACTTTTGTCGGCGTAGCCATAGGCTGATTCGGGATATTTGATTTTCTGGCTTTCGTAGAAGCCATTGAGATACGTGCCATCCACGCTCAGGAAGCGCCCGTAGCGGTCGCGCCCCGTCGCCGGGTGATAGTCTTTGGCGTCGTTAGGGTGAACGGCGCGTTCCAGCCCTTCTTCGAATGTGCCGCGTAGACCGAGATAGCCGTTGCCGAGCGCGAAAATGCTCTCGGCTTGGTACGAACGCTCATGCTCCCAGTCAAACGTCGTTTCGACAATATTCCACGCATCCCCGGCGTAGACCGGGGTGTTCGTCGCTGCTGTCATAGCCCCTCTGTCCCTCTGGAACTCGGTAATGTGATGCAAAGTGTAACATGCCGCGCGGTCGACGGGTGGTGGATGAGCATTGCTTTAGAGCCGACAGTCTAACGATCTGCATGTCTATCTGCTCATGCTATGGTGGATTCTGGCACATGCCGAATTGTGGTAAGTAGGAGAACGATGTATGCGCAAGACTCTGTTTATGCTGATGCTGCTGACGTTGGTCGTGGCGGTCCCTCTGTTCGCGCAGGAGGCGACGCCGGAACCCACTTCGGATATGATGGCGACCCCTGAAATGGGCGGCGACATGGGTAACATGATGACGGATCCCGCTGTACAGGTCACGAATCAGGTGGTGCTCAACGGCATGGTGAGTATCACGCGGATTGACTCGGAAGGCCCGGGCTTTGTCGCGATTCATGCGGATATGAACGGTCAGCCGGGGCATGTGGTCGGCGTGGCGCCGATTGCCGAGGGTGGGACGGATAACCTCGCCGTGATGATCGATGGCGCGATGGCGACGCCCGTGCTGCACGCCATGCTGCACGTCGACGATAACACGCCCGGCGTGTTTGAATACGAACTCAACCCGGCGGCAGACATGCCGCGCACAGGCAGCTACACCAGCTTCACGATTGCGGGCATCTTCGCCTACGATCAGCAGCCGATTGAGAACACGGTGATCTTCGCCTCGGTGATCACGCAGGACGGCGGGTGGCTCGTCGTGCATGCCGATAACAACGGGCAGTCCGGCCCGGTGCTGGGGCAGGCGCTGCTCAACCCCGGCACGAATCCGGCGGTGATCGTCCCGCTGGCCGCCGAAGGTCAGATGCCCGTGCTCTGGCCGATGCTCCATGTGGACGACAATACGGTCGGCACCTACGAATTTGGTCAGGTGGAAGGGGCGGATGCGCCCGTCGTGATTGAAGGTCAGGTGGCGACGCGTCCCATGAACGCGACCGAAACGCCGACCGTCATGCTGGCGGATGGCACGATGCTCGAGAACGTCAACACGCCGATTATCATCCCGGCGATGAATCAGATGCTGGATACCACCAGTCCCGGCGGCACAGGCCAACTCACCATCGACAATGTCGTCTCGATTGGCGCGGGTTTCATCGACGTGCACTCCGACATGATGGGGCATCCGTCCGCGTCAATCGGCGTGACTCCGGTCGCGGATGGCGAGAACACGGGTGTGGTTGTGCCGCTCGCGCCGCCGCCCGCTATGCCGGACATGCTGATTTCGCCGATGGTGTGGCCGATGCTGCACGCCGACACGAACTCGAACGGCATCTATGAATACCTGAAGGTCGTCGGTGCGGACCTGCCAGTGATCTACAATGGCGCGGTCGTCACCGTGCCGACGATGGTTGGCGCAGCGGCTGGCGGCGACAGCGGCATGGGCGGCATGGCGACCGACGAAGCGGGGATGATCGCTACGGCGGATCCCGAGCCTGATGGCGACGCCGGAAGTCACGCCCGCGGGGTAGTCCAGCCTCACCCCCTTTGCCCCCTCTCCGAGCGGGAGAGGGAGTAGGATCTGCTTTTGCCCCTCGCCTTCTGGAGAGTGGCGGTTGAGCGCAGCGAAACGGGGTGAGGTGAGGTTCGTTACGCCGTCTGCTTGACCGTTTGGTAGAGTTCGAGGAGGACGCCGCCCGTGCTCTTGGGATGCACGAAGCCGTAGCGCGTGCCATCGGGCCGCGTCTTCGGCGTTTCGGTGATCAGTTCCGCGCCCGCGCTCTTGATCTGCGCGAAGGCCGCTTCAATGTCTTCGACTTCGAGGCACAGATGATGCAGTCCCGCGCCCTTCTTCGCCAGATACTTCGCCACGCCGCTCGTTTCGGTGAACGGGGCGATCAGCTCAACTTCGCCTTCGCCAACGGGCAAAAAGGCGATATCGACTTCTTCACCTTCATTGTGTTCCACATGCTGCAGCGGCAGGCCAAGCGCGTCTTGCCAGAATTTCAACGCCGTGTTGACATCTTCCACCACAACGGCGATATGATTGATTTTGATCGGGGCCATGACAGTCCTCTCTAAATTGACGTTGCACCTGACATTATAACGGGGCGGCGCGTGAATGTCGGCGCAGGGTTCGCTATAATCACCCCTGATGTTTGTCACATATGTGCACCACTAAAAGAGGTTATTATGGTCAACCAACTCTCCGATCAGCCGCTCATCCCCCAGATGACACCCGAACATCAGGAACTCGTCAAAGCCGTCCGCAATTTCGCGCAGAAGGAAATCGCGCCGATTGCGGCGGAGCATGATGAAACCGGCGACTTCCCGCTCGCCACCGTCAAGCAGATGGGCGAAATGGGGTTGATGGGCATTGAAGTCAGCGAAGAATATGGCGGCGCGGGCATGGATACGCTCGCCTACGCGCTGACGATGATCGAGATCGCTAAAGCCGATGCCAGCCACAGCACCATCGTCAGCGTGAACAATTCGCTGTATTGCAACGCGATCACCAAGTTCGGGACGGAAGCACAGAAGCAGGCGTTCCTCGTGCCCGTCGCCAGCGGCGCGAAGATCGGCGCGTACAGCCTGACCGAACCGATGTCCGGCAGCGACGCCGGGACGATGGAGAGCCGCGCGGTGCTCAATGCCGCCGGGACGCACTACATCATCAACGGGCGCAAGAGCTGGGTGACCAGCGGTCCGGTCGCCGATTTCGTGATCGTGTTTACGATGACCGCGCCGGAACAGAAACACAAGGGCATCACCGCATTTTTGATCGACGCGGCGCAGCCCGGTTTCATCCGTGGCAAGAAAGAGCCCAAGCTCGGCATTCGCGCCAGCGCTACCAGCGAACTCGTGTTTGAAAATTATGCCTGCCCGGTCGAAAACGTGCTCGGCAAGCCCGGCGACGGCTTCAAGATCGCCATGGCCGTGCTGGACGCGGGGCGCATCGGCATCGCGTCGCAGGCGGTGGGCATTGCCGAAGCGGCCTATGAAGCGGCGGTGCAGTATGCGCGCGAACGGCAGGCGTTCGGCGGACCGATTGGTCAGCTCCAGATGATCCAGCAGAAGATCGCCGATATGAAGACCCGGCTCGAAGCGGCGCGCTTGCTCGTCTACAACGCCTGCGCGGCGAAGGAACGCAGCAAAGTGACCGGCGAACGCTTCACCACCGAAGCGAGCATGGCCAAGCTGTTCGCCAGCGAAGCGGCCATGTTCATCACCGACGAAGCGGTGCAGATTCACGGCGGCATGGGCTACAGCAAGGAACTGCCCGTCGAACGCTACTATCGCGATGCCCGCATCACGCGCATTTACGAAGGCACGAGCGAAGTGCAGCGCATGGTGATCGCGCGTAACGAATTGGGGCTGCGCTGATGCGCGCGGCAGTTTTCTACGAGCATGGCGGTCTGGAGGTCATTCAGTGTGTGGATGACCTGCCTGTGCCCGAACCGGGGGCAGGCGAAGTCCGCGTGCGCATGCAGGCGGCGGCGCTCAATCGCCTCGACCTGTGGGTGCGTGCGGGCTGGAAGGGTCTGAACATCGCCCTGCCGCATGTGATTGGTTCAGATGGGGCGGGGATTGTGGATGCGGTCGGCGCGGGCGTGACCAATGTCGCGGCGGGCGACCGCGTCGCGATCAACCCCACGCTGATCGATCAGGACTGCCTCAATCTGCGCGGGTCGGAGAGCGACTGCCTCGACATTCAGATCATCGGCGAACATGCGCCGGGGGTAGCGGCGGAATACGTCGTGCTGCCCGCACGCAATCTGCATAAAATGCCGGACTCGGTCACGTTTGAGGAGGCCGCGGCGGCGGGCCTGGTGTTCGTCACCGCGTGGAATTCGCTGATGAACCGCGGCGGGCTGCGCACGGGCGAATCCGTGTTGATCGTCGGCGCGGGCGGCGGCGTGAACAGCGCCAGCATCCAGATTGCTAAGTTGGCCGGGTGCACAGTCTACGTGGTCGGCAGCAGCGCCGAACGCTGCGCGCAGGCCGAGCAGCTCGGCGCGGACGTGACCATCGACCGTTCCACAGAAGAGAGCTGGTCGAAGGCATTGGCCAAGCTGACCAACCGCGTGGGCGTCGATGTCGTCGTCGACAATGTCGGGCAGGCGACGCTCATGGACAGCATGAAAGCGGTCAAGCGCGGCGGGCGCATCCTGATCGTCGGCAATACGAGTGGCTACAACGCGCAGATCGACACGCGCTACCTGTTCGCCAAGCAGATCAGTCTCATCGGTAGTTCGATGGGCACGACGGCGGATTACGTCAAGGTGATGAACCTCGTGTTTGCGGGGAAGCTCAAGCCGGTGGTCGGCAAGGTCTTCCCGTTGAGCGACGCGCGGCAGGCTGAAGAAACGCTCGAAAAGTTTGACGTGTTCGGCAAAGTCGTGCTGGCGATCTAGGTAACATCACCCCTCTTCTAGAGGCGAGGGGGAATCTGTAGGGACGTGCAACGGGTGTCCACGGGCGATTTTGTAGGGGCGCACCTGTGTGTGCGCCCTTGGCTGGGCAGACACGTAGGTCTGCCCCTATGCGGTGGATTGGGCATTACAATCTCTGAGGCGACATGAGTCTATTGGGTTATCACGTGCCGCTGCTCCGGTCGATTCCGGAAGAACTGGGACTCGCGCCGGTTGGTGCGGTAGCGCAGCGCCCCGGTGTGGCCGACGTGTGCCGCATCACCGTGCATTACTACGACCGCCGCGCGTGCGATTCGGTCGCCACAGTGATCAACTCGCGGACGAGCGGCGCGTCATTGGAGACGGTCTACCGCCGGGCTTTGGGGCACAAACCGCTCACGCATCCGCTGACCGAAGCGCGTTACCGCGCCTTCTTTCTCGCGCTGCGGGCGGCTGGCTTCGACAAGCTGGTCGATCAGGACGGCTTGCCCGCTTACGACTCAACCGACGTGTGGATGATCGAGCGCGCCGCCGGGACGTTCATTCGCAGCGTGGTGGTCGCTCCATCGATTGTCCATTCCGCGCCGCACAAGGCGCTGATCACCGCCGTGCAAACGCATTTACCCGAAGCTCTCCGTATGGTCAAGTAGAGCGGCTTGGGTTCAGCGTGAATAATCGAAACAGTGGTTGTCGGGACGAGGTTAGCCTCGTCCTTTTCGCTAGCCGATCTAGGAAACCGATTTGAACAACCTGCAGCAGTTGGATAGTCTGGCGGCGCACAGCGATGTGTACCGCGATTCGCAGCGCGTGGCGATCATCGACATGGGCAGCAACAGCTTCCGTTTGATCGTCATGGAATATGTGCCGCGCCTGAGCTTCAAAATGGTTGACGAAGTCCGCGAAAGCGTGCGCATCGGCGAGGGCATGGCGCAAATGGACGTGCTGCGCCCGGCAGCCATGGATCGCGCGGTGCGGGCAGCGCAGATTTACGCCTCATTCTGCCAATCCTCCGGCATTCAGGACATTGTGGTCGCAGGGACAAGCGCCATCCGCGATGCGCGTAACCAGAGCCGCTATATCGAACGGGTAGCGCGCGAAGCCGGGCTGAACGTCCGTGTGCTGAGCGAAAAGGAAGAGGCCTATTACGGCTATCTGGCGGCGGTCAACAGCACGACGCTGCACACTGGCTACGTGGTCGACCTCGGTGGTGGCTCGATGCAGATCACGCGGGTCGAAAATCGCCTGACCACGCACAGTGTCAGCTTTCCGATTGGCGCGGTCCGCTTGACCGAAGGTTGGCTCAAATCTGATCCCGTGTCGCGCAAAGAGATCGAGCAGTTGAGCGATCATCTACGTGAACGCTTCCAGGCGCTGGACTGGTTTCGCTATGAAGAGGGCATGACCATGATTGGGGAGGGCGGCTCGCTGCGCCTGATCGGCCACCTGATTCAGAAGCGCATGGGCTATCCGCTGGATTGGCTGCATGGCTACACGATGTCGGTTGATGAGGTGGAGGCAGTGCGCGACGAGCTCGCCAAACTGAGTGTGGCGCAGCGCGGTAAAGTCGCCGGGATGAAGCCAGATCGCGCGGATATTTCACTGGCGGGCGCGGTCGCCATTCACGAGGTGCTGAAGGCGGGCGGCTTCGACGCGATGACGATTTGCAGTCAGGGTTTGCGCGAGGGGTTGTTCTACGAGCGCTTCTTTGAAGCGCCCGCGGGCGAAACGCCCATGTTCGCCGATGTGCGCCGCGCGTCGGTGCTGAATCTCGCGCATTTGTACCGCTTTCAGGAGCATCACGCCGAGCACATCGCGCATTTGACGCTCGCCATGTTCGACCAGATGCCCGCCGAGCATCTGCAGTGCGGCGCGGGCGAACGCGATATCTTGTGGGCGGCGTCAATGCTGCATGATATTGGCGTGAGCATCGACTATCATGATCATCATAAGCACGGCAGCTATTTGATCACGAATGCGGGGCTGCCGGGGTACACGCACCGCGAAATCGCGTTGATCGCGCTGCTCGTGCGCTACCACCGCAAGGGCAAGCCGACGCCGGACGAATTGGCGGGACTGCTCGAACCGGGGGATGATGTGCGCCTGCTACAACTGTGCGCCTTCCTGCGCCTCGCCGAACAGCTCGACCGGGCGCGTGATGGCTTGGTGCGCAATGTGCGCTTGCACCTGAACGGGGGCATGGCGCAGATGGAACTGATCACGCGCGGCGACGAGACGGTCGCGCTGTGGTCGGCGGCGCGGCACGTTGATATTTTCGAGCAGGCATTTGGCATCCCGTTAGAGTTGGTGGCGGTACCGGAGGAATAAGTTCTCACCCCACCCCCGACCCCTCCCCGAATTCGAGGAGGGGAGACAACCGTTCCTGCAGTTCGTTCTCTCTGCGTACAGGTTTTGATCCTTAGGGGCGGGACTTGTCCCGCCCACCGCACTCGGCGAGGTAGAACTTGCCATGACAAGCTGGATGGATAGGAGAAGGTTGACTGATGGCAAAGCTCCAAGAGACAGAACTGAAAATGCATGTGGCCGATCTGGACGCGATTAAGGCGCGGATCGAAGCGGCGGGCGGCACCGTGAGCGCGCCGCGCGTGTTTGAGAAAAACATTCGCTTTGAGGATGCGCATGGGGAACTGGCGAAAGCGTCGAGCGTGCTGCGTTTGCGCTACGACACGCGTGCCCGCCTGACCTACAAGGATGGCCAGAAAGTCCACGATCAGTATGGGAGCACGCGCTTTGAGGCGGAAGTCGAAGTGAGCGACCTCGATACCATGCAAATCATACTGGAGCGCTTGGGGTTTTACCCCATGTTCATCTATGAAAAATACCGCACGACCTACGAACTGGCGGGCGCGGAGATCATGCTGGATGAACTGCCGTACGGGAACTTTGTCGAGATCGAAGGCGACGAGACGACGATCCGCGCCGTGCTGGACGCGGTCGATTTTGGTAAGTCCAAGCGTTACACCAACAGCTACAGCGTGCTGTTCCTGGTCGGGCAGCGCAACCGCGGTTGGTCGTTCCGCGATCTGACGTTCGACAACTTCAAGGGTATCGCGCTGGACGAAGCCATGTTCGCCGGGGCGGTGTAATAGACTTTCAGATCTGGGGTGTAGTTGAGGACGAGGCATGCCTCGTCCCTACACAAGCGCCTCTTCTGTCTCCCCTCCTTGAATTCGGGGAGGGGATGGGGGTGGGGTCGGAATCTGACCTTTTTCAACATCCTCCTGTGTGCGCCCGCGACCACGGGCAGACACATAGGTCTGCCCCTACAGCGTGTCGTCTGCAGGGGGATGACTTCGAAACACGAACACTTCTCTTGCCCCTCTCCCTCTGGAGAGGGGCAGTTGAGCGAAGCGAAACGGGGTGAGGTTGCCTAAACATGTTATTCTGCACGACAAAGGGGGGATGATCGTCGGTAGGCGGCGGCGGCCATCCGGTTCACAATCATTGTGGTAAATTTCACAAGGAGCTATGAATGCGACTGCATGATGCGAAGCGGCGCTGGCAAGACAATGTCGTCCGCCGTGTGATGGAGAAAGCCCCCGAACGCTCAGCGGCGTTCGTGACCTCGTCGGGCATTCCGCTCGACGCGATTTATGTACCCGATGACTCTGCCGATTACGAGGCGAAACTCGGCTTCCCCGGCGAATATCCGTTTACGCGCGGCATTCAGCCGACGATGTACCGCTCACGTTTCTGGACGATGCGCCAGTACGCGGGCTATGCGACCGCCGAAGAATCGAACGCCCGCTACCGCTTCCTGCTCGAACAGGGGCAGAGCGGCCTGTCGGTCGCCTTTGACCTGCCCACGCAGATCGGCTACGACGCCGATGATCCGATGGCGCTCGGCGAAGTCGGCAAGGTCGGCGTGAGCATCAGCTCGCTGCGCGACATGAAGCAGTTGTTTGCGGGCATCCCGCTCGACAAAGTCTCCACCAGCATGACGATCAACGCGCCCGCGACGGTGCTGCTGGCGATGTATATCGCCGTCGGCAAGAGTCAGGGCGTCGAGTCGGCCAAGCTGCGCGGCACGGTGCAGAACGACATTCTCAAAGAGTACATCGCGCGCGGCACGTACATCTATCCGCCCAAAGCGTCGATGCGCCTGATCACCGACCTGTTCGCCTACTGCAAGACCGACGTCCCGCACTGGAACACGATCAGCATCAGCGGCTATCACATCCGTGAGGCGGGCAGCACCGCCGCGCAGGAAGTCGCGTTCACGCTGGCGAACGGCATCGCCTACGTACAGGCCGCCATCGACGCCGGACTCGACGTGGACGACTTCGCGCCGCAGTTGAGCTTCTTCTTCAACGCGCACAACCAGTTCCTCGAAGAAGTCGCCAAGTTCCGCGCGGCGCGCCGCCTGTGGGCGAAGATCATGCGCGAACGCTTCGGCGCCAAAGACTCGAAGAGCTGGCAGCTCCGCTTCCACACGCAGACCGGCGGCAGCACGCTCACCGCGCAGCAGCCGGATAACAACATCGTGCGCGTGGCGCTGCAAGCCTTCGCCGCGGTGATCGGCGGCACGCAGTCGCTGCACACCAACAGCAAAGACGAAGCGCTGGCGCTGCCGACGCAGGAAGCCGTGCAGATTGCGCTGCGCACGCAGCAGATCATCGCCTATGAGACGGGTGTCGCCGACACCATCGATCCGCTGGCGGGCAGCTACCTGATCGAAACCCTGACCGACGAGATCGAAGCGCGGGCGCAGGCCTACATCGACCGCATCGACGAGATGGGCGGGGCGCAGCAGGCAATTGAGCTCGGCTATGTGCAGGGCGAAATTCAGGACGCGGCCTATGTGTATCAGCGCGCGGTGGAACACGGCGAACAGACGATTGTCGGCGTGAACAAATTCACGGTCGGCAAGGAGCCGACGCCCGATCTGCTGCGCGTCGATCCGTCGATTGAGCAGTCGCAGCGCCAGCGCTTAGCGGAACTGCGCGCGAGCCGGGACAACGACAAGGTGAATGAACTGCGCGGTCGGCTGGATACGGCGGCGCGCGGCAGCGAGAACCTCATGCCGCTGCTGGTGGAATGCGTCGAAAACGATGTGACGCTCGGCGAAGTGTGCCACACCCTGCGCGTCGTGTTCGGCGAATATCGTCCGGAAGTGTCGATCTAATCCGTCGGGACGCAATTTATTGCGTCCGATAAAATCTGTGTAGAATGGCGGTTAACTCTCAGTGGGGTTAGCCGCTTTTTCTTAGAGGAAATTGATATGAATGATGGCGATAAGTTTTCTGTATTTTTGGAACAGGTGTTACAGAGGTCTCTTCCTCTAGACCCAATTGCTAGGATTAGGATATTAGCCAAAGAACTGGCGGAAGGTGCTGTAAATGAACTGTGGTATCCAACTATAATTAGTTACGATGAAACGGGCACAAAACTTGATATACAGTCTCAAGACTTAAAATCCTATTTTGAAAAGAGATGGTATAAAACCCAACCTAGTTTTTCACTTTTGCTAAGATATGGATATCTCGATGAAAGAGCTAATGCAATCAGGCTCACTAAGCAAGCATTTGACTTATTGGAGGAAATCGAACCTGCGAAAGTGTTTGTTTCGTATAGCCGTACGGTAAGCAGTGCATTTGCTCTACTGATTGCCGCACAGTTGAAGAATCACGGTATCAACGCCTTTGTAGATATGTCTATTCAACCGGGTGATGACTGGCACGCCCATTTGAAGGAACAGGTAGAGAAACGCGAGTATTTTGTTCTGTTGTTAGGCGGCAAACAATCGGTTGAATCCCCGTATGTACAGGGGGAAATAAAATGGGCATTGCAGTCTAACTCAGTGATCATTCCAATTTGGCACAACCGATTTGAATATAAATCGGGAGATTTTGATGTGTCCCCTGAGATAGATAATCTGCTCTCCATGAAGCAAGCAATACCTGTGCTGTCCGAGAGTGCTTCAGGGTATAACACTGCGCTTGTCCAATTGCTCAATCGTTTTGGCATCACCCCTTAGCTTTGGTTCTATTCCCGATATTTGATCCGTCTCCGGTAGGCGGCGTCCGCCTCGAAGCGGTGCGGGGCGCGCCAGAGCGTGTAGCCGATGGCGATGGCCCAAACGAGCAACCCGATGACGAGCAGCCCGGCGGCGGTCTCATGCGGTAGGGAGGGGAGCGCGCTGCCGAGGTCCGCGGGCAGCTGCAAAAACACGACGATGCCCACCCCGCCGATCAACGCGGGGCGCAGCACCATCCACGCTTTGAAGCGCTCCCACGATGTCGGCGGGCGCACGCCACGCTGCAACCCATCCACAGTTGCCGCGCCGCAGAGGAGCGTCAGCCCGGTCAGCACCAGCCCGCCGATCACTTCACCTCCGCGCCAGTTGAACAGCGCGATCACTGCGAAGCCGATGGTCAGCACCGTGAACAGCAGTACGTCGAGGATATTGGTTTTGTCGCGCGGCATCGCAGCCCTCCTGTCGATCAATCCCCATGAAACGTGAATTCCTGCGGTATAGTTAAGGATATAGTGCTTTTTCGTCAAAAGGGGAAGTTTTACATGGCTGCGCTACTTGAAACGGATGTCGCCCTGCGCCAAGCCTACGCGGATTTCAGCGCCCGGTATCCGGCCTACACGGCCACCCGCCATCTCGATGATCTGCGCGCCGCCGAATACAGCCGCCTCGACGAGCAGGGGCACATCTATGTCGACTACACGGGCGGCGGGCTCTACGCTGACCGTCAACTACGCGAACACATGGGGCTGCTGCAAAAAGGCGTGTTCGGCAACCCTCATTCCAGCAATCCCACGTCGCTGGCCGCCACCGAACTCGATGAACACGCGCGGCACTTTGTGCTCGAATACTTCAACGCTGATCCTGACGTCTACACGGTGATCTTCACGCAGAACGCCAGCGGTGCGCTCAAGCTGGTGGGCGAGTCGTACCCGTTTGCGCCCGGCGACCGCTATGTGCTGACCTTTGACAATCACAATTCGGTCAACGGGGTGCGCGAATTCGCGCGGGCGCGTGGCGCGTCCGTGCATTACATCCCCGTGCTGCCGCCCGATCTGCGCGCGGACACGTCCGTGTTTGAGCAATTGCTCGCCGAGACCAAACCGGGGCAAAAGACGCTGTTTGCCTATCCCGGCCAGTCGAATTTCTCCGGCGTGCAGCATCCGCTGGAGTGGATCGCGCGGACGCAGGCGGCGGGCTGGGACGTGCTCGTCGATTTTGCGGCCTTCGCGCCGACTAACCGGCTGGATCTCGGCCAGTGGACGCCCGACTTTGTCGATCTCTCGTTTTACAAGCTGTTCGGCTACCCGACCGGGATCGGCGCGTTGATCGCCCGTAAAGACAAGCTAGCCAAATTGCAGCGTCCGTGGTTTGCGGGCGGCACGATCACGATGGCGTCGGTGCAGGGCGACGGCTACTACCTCGCCGAAGGTGAGCGCGGTTTCGAAGATGGGACGATCAACTACCTGAATATTCCCGCGGTCGAGATCGGTCTCAAGTTCCTGCAATCAGTGGGCATTGACGCGATTCACACGCGGGTGATGGCGCTGGCGGGCTGGCTGCTCGAACAACTGCTGAGTTTGCAGCACAGCAACGGTAAGCCGCTCGTGCGCCTGTACGGGCCAGCGACCACCGAAGGACGCGGCAGCACAGTGACGATTAACCTGTTCGACGCCAACGGCAGCCTGTTCGACTTTCGGGATGTCGAACGCGCCGCCAACGAACGCCAGATTTCACTGCGCACGGGGTGTTTTTGTAATCCCGGCGCGGGCGAGGTCGCCAACAACCTGACCGCCGACGACATGCGCGGGTGCTTCGGGCAGGAAGAACGCCTGACGTTTGAGGAATTCCTGTTGGTGATGGACGGCCGGGCGTCCGGCGCAGTGCGCGTCTCGCTGGGGATCGTGTCCAACTTCAGCGATGTGTATCACCTGATGCAGTTCGTGCGGACGTTCGTGGATCGGTCGGCGGGCAGATAACCTCACCCCCAACCCCTCTCCTAGAGGAAGGGGAGACACCAGTGTTTTTAAGTCCCCTCGCCCGTGGGAGAGGGGATTTAGGGGTGAGGCTAGCTTCCGACCCCACCCCCGGCCCCTCCCCGAATTCAGTTGAGGGGAGCCAACACCGTTCGCCGAACCGAATTGGTTTTCGTAGGGACGCGATAAATCGCGTCCGCTGGCAGCTAGGCAGACTCTAGAGATACTCTCTAAGTGACTCTCTAGACTCAGCAACATCGCTTCCGAATCTTGTCCCGACGGGCAAGACGCCGAATAAAGAGGGTTTTTTGTGAAAAGATGTGCATCGCAGCGGTAGGTAACGTGTTATAGTTTTCGCCTTGATCACTTGGAGACAACTTTTATGACCGTGAATCCGAAAATAGAACGGCTGCGCCAACTGCGCGAACAGAGCCGCTTGGGGGGCGGTGACGAGCGCATCAAGCGGCAGCACGAGGCGGGACGAAACACCGCCCGCGAACGCCTGGACATCCTGCTCGATCCGGGCAGCTTCCGTGAATTAGACGCGTTCGTGACGCACCGCTCACGCGATTTCGGCCTCGACAAACAGAAATTCCACGGCGACAGCGTCGTGACCGGCTGGGGCACGATCAACGGGCGCCTGGTCTACGTCTATTCGCAGGACTTCACCGTGATGGGCGGCAGCTTGAGCGAAGTCCACGCCGAAAAGATCATCAAGGTGATGGAAATGGCGCTCAAGACCGGCGCGCCCTTGATCGGCTTGAACGATAGCGGCGGCGCGCGCATTCAGGAAGGCGTGATCAGCCTCGGCGGTTATGCCGACATCTTCCTGCGCAACACGCTCGCCAGCGGCGTGATCCCCCAATTGAGCGTGATCATGGGGCCGTGCGCGGGTGGCGCGGTCTACAGCCCGGCGCTCACCGACTTCATTTTTATGGTCAAAGACACCAGCTACATGTTTATCACCGGGCCGGACGTGGTCAAGCAGGTCACGCATGAAGATGTGAGCTTCGAAGACCTCGGTGGTGCGTCGGTGCATGCCAGCAAGAGCGGCGTCTGCCACATCGTCGGCGAAAACGAGACGCAAACGCTGCTGCTCGTGCGCGAAATGATGTCGTACGTGCCGCAGAACAATATGGAAGACCCGCCCTTTGTGCCCACCAAGGATGATCCGCTGCGTGCGGACCCGGATCTCGACACGATCATCCCTGACAACCCGAACAAGCCCTACGACATCAAAGAGATCATTCAGCGTATCGTCGACGACGGCGTGTTCTACGAAATTCAGCCGGAATACGCGGCGAACATCGTGGTTGGCTTTGCGCGCTTGGGCGGGCACAGCGTCGGCATCGTGGCGAATCAGCCGATGGTGTTGGCGGGCGTGCTCGATATCAATGCCAGCACGAAGGCGGCGCGCTTCATCCGCTTCTGCGACAGCTTCAACATCCCGATCATCACGCTGGTCGACGTGCCGGGGTACATGCCGGGGACGGCGCAGGAACACAACGGCATCATCATGTCGGGCGCGAAGCTGGTCTACGCCTACTGCGAAGCGACTGTGCCTAAGCTGACGGTGACGACGCGCAAAGCCTATGGCGGCGCGTACTGCGTCATGAGCAGCAAGCACATCCGCGGTGACCTGAACCTCGCGTGGCCGACCGCCGAAATCGCGGTCATGGGGCCGGAAGGCGCGGTCGAAATCATCTATCGCCGTGACCTGAAGGACGCGGACGATGCGGCGGGACTCAAGGCGCAGTTGGCGGGCGATTACCGCGAGAAGCTGGCGAATCCGTACATTGCGGCGGAACGCGGCTTCATCGACGACGTGATCGAGCCGCGCGAAACCCGCGCCCGCCTGATCAACGGGCTGGAGGTGTTCCAGAACAAGCGCGACACCAATCCGCCGAAGAAACACGGGAACATCCCGCTATGAGCGCAGATTCTCGTAGGGACGAGGCATGCCTCGTCCGCGCTTTCTCACAGGCGTACCATGTAAGGAAGGGAGATCGCTCATGGTGATGGAAACGCAGCAAACGAAAATCACGAAGATTCTGATCGCGAACCGCGGCGAGATCGCCGTGCGCGTGATCCGCGCGTGCCGCGACCTCGGCATCGACACGGTGGCGGTCTACTCGGATGCGGATCGCACGAGCTTGCATGTGCGCTATGCCGACGAAGCCGTGCATATCGGCCCGCCCGCGCCGCGCGAGAGCTACCTGAAGATGGAGAACATCATCGCGGCGGCCAAGAAGACGGGCGCGGATGCGATTCACCCCGGCTACGGCTTTTTGTCGGAACGCGAGGATTTCGCGCAGGCGTGCGCTGACGAAGGCTTGATCTTTATCGGGCCGCCCGCCAGCGCGATTTACCTGATGGGCGACAAGCAGATGGCGCGCGAGACGGTCAAGAAGGCGGGGGTGCCCGTTGTCCCCGGCACCGAGCCCGGCTTGCGCGACGACGAAATCATTGCCGCGGCGGAACACATCGGCTTCCCGGTGATGGTCAAGGCGTCGGCGGGCGGCGGCGGCAAGGGGATGCGCGCGGTCTACAAGCGTGAAGACCTGCCCGGCGCGCTGGCCATTGCGCGGCGTGAAGCTGAAAGCGCCTTCGGCGATGGCAACGTCTACCTCGAAAAGCTGATCGAGAACGCGCGCCACATCGAATTCCAGATTCTCGCGGATATGCACGGCAATACCGTGCACCTCGGCGAACGCGAATGCTCCATCCAGCGGCGGCATCAGAAGCTGGTCGAAGAAGCGCCGAGCCCGTTCGTGGACGACGATCTGCGCAAGCGGATGGGCGAGATGGCGATCCGCGCGGCGCAAGCGTGCGGCTACGTCAACGCCGGGACGATTGAATGCCTCGTGGACAAGGACAAGAATTTCTACTTCTTGGAAATGAACACGCGCTTGCAGGTCGAGCATCCGGTCACCGAGCTGGTGACGGGCGTCGATCTGGTCAAGGAGCAGATTCGTATCGCGCGCGGTCGCCGCATGGGCTTGACCGAGAGCGTGCTCCAGCCTAAAGGTTGGGCGATTGAGTGCCGCATCAACGCGGAGGACCCGTATAACAACTTCATGCCGTCGGTGGGGACGATCTCCACGCTGCTCGTGCCGACAGGCCCCGGCGTGCGCGTCGACAGCGGCGTGTACAGCGGCTACACCATCACGCCGTACTACGACAGCATGATCGCCAAACTGATCTGCTGGGGCGATGATCGCGGCGAAGCGGTGCTGCGCATGCGGCGGGCGCTCGAAGAGTTCACGATCATGGGCCTGAAGCACAACATCCCGTTCCATCAGAACCTGTTGAGCAGCTTCAGTTTTCTGGCCGGGCGCTTCGATAACAAATTCGTGGAAGAACGCTTCAGCATGACGACCTACGAGCAAGCGCCGAGCGCGGTGGAACTGGAAACGGCCGCTATCGCCGCGACGCTGTTCGCGCACCGCAACCGACAACTTGCGGGGCAGATCGTCAACCGCAATGAGCGCGACACGAGCAACTGGAAGTGGCTCAGCCGCTGGGAGCGCGTACACCGATGAAATACGTCACCTATATCAACGACAAGAAGTTCGAGATCGAGATCCAGAAGGATGGCACGCTGCTCGTCAACGGCGAGGTGCGCAACGTCGACTTCCTCACGCTCGACGAATCGCTGTTCTCCGTGCTCATGGACAACAAATCGTACGAAGTCGTCATCGATGAGACCGACGGTCAGTACGAGGTGCTGATTCAGGGACGCCTGTACACCGGGCAAGTCCTTGACGAACGCGCGCAATTGCTGGCGTCGCGCAGCGGCGGGGTCGGCGTGGACAGCGGCGAGATTTCGATCAAGTCGCCCATGCCGGGGCTGATCGTGGCGATCCCCGTGACCGAAGGGCAGGAAGTCAAAAAAGGCCAGACGGTCATCATCCTCGAATCGATGAAGATGCAGAACGAACTCAAAGCGCCGCGCGACGGCATTGTGCAGCGCATCAGCGTGACGGCGGGTATCAGCGTTGAGCAGGGCAAGCTGCTTGTGACGATGACCTAAAAGACAGGACTGAGGTGAAAGGACTGAGGACTGAGAAAGACGCGAGGATGGACAAAAGTTGAAAGTCGAAAGTTGAAAGTTAAAAGTGCAACGACAAACACCCGATCAAACCAGGCCGTCAGCACAGTCTGGTTCAGCTTTTAACTCAGTCTTCAGTCCTCAGTCCTCAGTCCTTATCCTGCTGTACCTCGCTGCGCTCATGCTCTACGTGATCGCGGGCGCGGCGCTCACCCCGTTTCACGGCGATGAGTCCACGCAGGTCTATATGAGCCGGGATTACGCCTACCAGTTTCTGCAGCGCGATCTCAATCTCGTCATGTTTCACGATCCGCCGCTCAGCGCGCAGGAGCAGGATTTACGCTTGCTCAACGGCACGCTTAACAAGTACCTGATCGGGTTAGCGTGGCATCTTGGCGGCTTTACCCTTGCTGACATCAACGAGCAATGGGATTGGGGCGGCGCGTGGGACTACAACCAGAGCAGCAACCACGCGCCGACTCCCGCGCTGCTCAACGTTGCTCGCTTGCCTTCGGCGATTTTCTTGGCGCTTGGCGTCCCGGTGATGTTCGCGCTCGGCTGGCTGACAGGCGGCGCGTGGGCGGCAGTCACGGCGAGTCTGCTGTACGCGCTGCACCCCGCGCTGCTCATCAATGGGCGGCGGGCGATGATGGAGGGCAGCCTGACATTTTTCAGCCTGCTGACCGTGCTCGCCGGCGCGTGGTGGCTGCGGCGGCGCAATTGGATCGCCGCGCTGGCGCTCGGCCTCGCGGCGGGGCTGACGGTCGCCAGCAAGCACACCGGGGCGTTTACAGTGGCGGCGGTGTTTGGGGTGGTGGGGGTGGTGGCACGTTGCGACCCCTCCCCTGACCCCTCCCCCTATGGGGGGAGGGAGCCAGCAGACTCTCTCCGTTTGCACCCCTCCTCGCATTCGGGGAGGGGAGGCGAGCGCAGCGAGCGGGGGTGGGGTCTGGCTTTGTTCCCTGCGTGCTCTTTGCTGGCCGCCTTCGTCGCCGCGCTGACCTTCTACGCGCTGAATCCGGCATGGTGGAGCGATCCGCTCAGCCGCGCGGGCGATGTGCTGCGCTTGCGGCAGGACTTGCTCGCCGGGCAAACGGCGACCTTTGGCGGCTATGCCGACTTCGGCGCGGCGCTGGTGGGGTTCTGGAATCAGGTGTTCGTCACGCCGCCGCAGTATTTCGAGGTAGCCGGATGGGATGTATATATCGCCGATCAGATTGCGGCTTACGAAGGCTCGATCTGGCGGGGGCTGCATATTGGCGCGGTGATCCTCGTGCCGCTCGTGCTGATCGGCGTGGTTTACCTGCTGCGAAAAACGGAACGGTCGCTGCGGGTGCTGGTCGGCGGGTGGGCGCTGGTCATGCTGGCGAGCGTGCTGCTGCTCACGCCGATTGAATGGCAGCGCTACTATCTGCCTGCATATCCACCTGTGCTGCTGCTGGCGGCGTTCGGCGTGGCGGGGATTGTCGACTGGGTGCGAAACAGGACGAGGCCTATAGTAGGCAGCTCAGTACAATAGTGTGAAGTCCGCTTAGGGACAGCGGACGCAATTAGCAATTTACTATGAGCGGGCCGGGGCCCCCCTATTGCGTCCCTACGAAAACAAATCCGGTTTGGCGAGCAATGTTGTCCCCCTCCCTGAATTCGGTTGAGGGCCGGGGGTGGGGTCGGAAGCAACCCGGTTGTTGACTAACGTGCATCGAGGTGTTTTATGCCCCCTCTCCATTTGGAGAGGGGGTTAGGGGGTGAGGTTAGCTTTTACAGTCCCGCAATCGCCGACGCGAGGTGCTTCTGTACCGTCTTGCTGTTGAAGCGCGTCCAGATCTCCGGCATGGCGGTGCGCAGCGCCGTCTCCTTCGATTGCAGGTGCGTGATGTAGTCACGCAGCACTTCGATAGCGGGTGCGGCTTCATCCGGTTCGAGGCTGTCGATCAGTTCGGTCAGGCGGGCTTCGGCGGTGCTGATGTCGTTCAATTGGCCGAGGTGATCCTGAATCACCTTCAGTTCTTCGATGAAGTTCTTGATCGTGCTCCCCAGAATGTCCGAGAACAGCGTTACAGCGTAGCGCAGACGTTTGAACTCGATGCGCAGCGCGTGCAGCGTCGTGGCGTCCGCGTCGGCGATCACGCTGTCGTAAGCGCGCACATGTCCGAGGTGATCATAGACGATGGTGGGCAGCAGGTGGCGTACCTGCACGGGCGCAAGATCCCCGTCAAGGCTGCGCGCCCCGGCCTTCTCCGTCGTCAGGAATTTCCCGAAATCTTCGACAAAGCGCTGATAACTCTTCTTGTCGAACAACTTGTTGAGGTCTTTGCGGGCGGCAGTGCGTTCGCCGTCCAGCTTGGCGATGACGGACTGGAGCGCGGCTTTGCGATCATCGGGCAGGGTGGCGGCGAACCCGGTCAGGTTGTCGATCATGACGTCGAGGTCGCGCACGGTGCCGAGCGCCCGCGCCACCCGGCGCAGGTGCTGGTTATACGGATCAATCGCTTTGGGTTTGTAGTACTCGTTCAACAGGCGCAGCGTCGAGCGAATGCGGCGGATCGATACGCGCATGTCATGCACATCCTCAATGTCTTCTCCCGTGCGGCTGCCCGCCTCATGCTTGAGCATCTTCACGAGGTCAGGCAGCAGCGCTTTGCGCCCCGCTTCCGCCATCGTGTCATCCGGCTTGATCGGCTGGATCTGCGGGTCAAGTAAGGCGATCAATTCGTCGGTTGTCATGCACATCCCTTAGAGTGGTTTTTACCTTATGCAGGGAAGTTTAAGGTTGCCGATAGAAATCCGCAAATTCCTTAACATGATTAAGGAATTTACGGATAACGAGGAATCTAGAACTGGGTCTGGCGCAGCAGCGCGCGGAAGAATTCGAACACGGTGATGTTCGGGTTGTTGATGATGTCGCGCAGGCCGTTGTTGAGGATCGCCCACTGATAGATCTGAATGAACAGCAGCAGCGGAATGCCGATACTCACGATACGAATGGGCAGGCGCGCCACGGTTAGCGATACGGGCGCTTCGGAGAGTTCTGCGAGGCTCTGGCGTTCCGCCACGAACTGCAAGCGCTGCATGTTGAGGTCGTCGCGGCGGCTGTTGAGCTGGACGTAGTGATAGAGCGTGTCCAGCCGCTGATCGTTCACCCAGTTCTGGTCGAGTTGGCCGAGCTGCGTGTTGAGCGTTTGAATCTCGCGTTCGACCTCGGCGAGCTGCGTGGCGAGCGTGCCGCTGAAGGTTTCGCGCCAGCGGTTTTGTCCGCGCCCGTAGGGCACACGTACAAACAGGAAGTAATGCCCGTAGAGCAGCAGCAGCGGGATCACCACATTAAACGTAAGGATGCGCCCCAAGTCCTGCGGGAGCTGCGGCAGTCGTCCGGCGATCAACACCTGGGTGAGCGGAATCGCGACCAGATACAACGTGATAATCAGCACGATCAGAAAGCCAATCGGCAGCTTGCTCACCAGTTCGTCACGCTGCGCGGCGGAGAGCTTGCTCTGCGCCATCGCCAGCGCGTAGATGACCAGCAGTCCGATGATCACGGCATAGAAGGGGATCGTGAACACGAAGGCCAGCGCTTGCTGCGACGATTCGATCAGCGCGCCCGCGCCCGCCTGAATGCGTCCGCTCAACACGCCGAGGAAGCCGCCCCGGTCGCCGATCAGAAACAGATAGGCGGGGATGACGGTCGCCAGCGCCGCGAGGATCAGCAGCATGTCCATATCGGAGATCGAACGCAGACCGCGCGCGAGGCGCGGCGGCAGGCGGTCGAGCAAGATGGTCGGCAAAAAGCGTTCACGCAGACCGCGCCCGCCCGTGTAGATCAGAATGACGACCACGAGGATCAGCAGCCAGATCACCGGGGCGAGCGCCAGCACCGTCAGATCGAGTTCGCTCGTGCCGAGCAGCCCCGCCGTGCGCGGATCCGCGCGGTTGATTAGGCGGCGCGTGATGAGCAGCGTTGTCATGATCAAAGCGAGCGGCGCATACAGGCGCGCGAGGTTGACCCACACGCTGCTGCGGCTGAAAAAATCATTCCAGCGCTGAATCCACATCAGTTCCATACCGCCGTAGTACGTCAGGATGATCACGGCGCTGCCGAGGGTATACAGCGGGTCGACGCGCGTGGTGAACACATCCGGCTGGAAGATGTGCACGAGGATGCCCGATCCAAACTGCGCCAGCAGCCCAGCAGCGACCGCCTCGTTGATCAGCAGCAGCACCTGTTCCCACACGGGCAGGGCTGTGCTGAAGCGGTCGTGAAACTTGGGCGTAATGATCAGCATGGAGCGTACAAACGCCCACAGGAAGGCGATGAGCAGGATGAGCGCGAAGTACGTCGTCTCGCTGCCTTTCCCGGTCAGCGGTTGATTGATCAGGATGCGGGCGAGGTTAGCACACACCAATAAGTAGACCAGCGCTAAGGCAGCATACAGCGGCTGGCGCACAAAGCGCATCTCAATGCGGCGAATCTGGGCGGTGATACGTTTCGGTTGGGTCATAGGCTCGGTTATCGTTTGCTAAATATTCTAAGGCAGATCGCGGTCGGGTGCTATAATGGCGACTAGACACCACCTGTCTTCCCCCGGATATTGGGGTCGGCTAGCACTCGACTGGGGGGCTGACTGACTTGCAACTGGTGCTCAACGCCCCGGGCCCCCCCCCCCCGCCCCCCACGCGGGGGGGGGGGGGCCACCCCCGCGGGGGGGGCCCCCCCCCCCTTTCTTGGGGGGGGGGGGGGGTGGGGTCAGAGAAAGATCCATAATCCATATTGATTATTGTAATGCGAACTATTTTGGAGACGGACTCATGACGACGGATGTCAAAGCGCAGGTGCAGCGGTGGGTTGAGGAAACCTATAACCCGACGCGCGCCAAACTGCCGGAACGTCAGCCGACGTTCATCACCCAGTCGAGCGTCCCGATCAAACCGCTGTACACCCCCGCCGATATCCCTGATCTGGACTATGTGCGTGATCTCGGCTTTCCCGGCGAATACCCGTTCACGCGTGGCGTGCATGCGACCGGGCAGCGCGGTAAGCTGTGGACGATGCGCATGTTCGCTGGCTTCGGCACTGCCGAAGAGACGAACGCGCGTTACAAATATCTGCTGTCACAGGGCAACATGGGCTTATCGGTCGCTTTTGACCTCGCGACCCTCATGGGCTACGACACCGATCAGCCGGAAGCGCTCGGCGAGTTCGGCAAATGCGGTGTGGCGATCAGTTCCCTGCGCGACATGGAAATCCTGTTTGACGGCATCCCGCTCGGCGATGTCTCGACCAGCATGACGATCAACAGCCCGGCGGCGGTCATCTGGGCGTTCTACATCGCCGCGGCGGAAAAGCAGGGTGTGCCGATGGCGAACCTGCGCGGCACGCTGCAAAACGACATCCTCAAGGAATACAGCGCGCAGAAAGAGTACATCTTCCCGCCGGAGCCGTCGATGCGGCTCGTCACGGATACGATTGAATTTGGCTCAAAATATATGCCGCACTGGAACACGATCAGCATCAGCGGCTATCATATCCGCGAGGCGGGCAGCACTGCCGTGCAGGAACTCGCGTTCACGCTGGCGGATGGGCTGGAGTATGTGCGCTGGGCGCTCAAACGCGGGCTGGATATCGACGAGTTTGCGCCGCGCCTGAGCTTCTTCTTCAACGTGCATAACGACTTCTTCGAGGAGATCGCCAAGCTGCGGGCGGCGCGGCGCATCTGGGCGCGCGAGATGCGCGAAACGTTCGGCGCGAAGAATCCGCGCTCGTGGCTGATGCGTTTCCACTGCCAGACGGCGGGCGTCAGCCTGACCGCGCAGCAGCCGGAAAACAACCTCGTCCGCGTGGCGATTCAGGCGTTGGCGGCGGTGCTCGGCGGCACCCAATCGCTGCACACCAACAGCATGGACGAAGCACTCGCCTTACCGAGCGAACACGCGGTCACGTTGGCACTGCGCACGCAGCAGATCATCGCGCATGAGACGGGCGTCGTGAACACGGTCGATCCGCTGGGCGGGAGCTACTTTGTCGAAGCGCTGACTGATCAGACGGAAAAGGCAGTCTACGACTACTTCCGCCGCATCGATGAGTTGGGCGGTGTGATTCCCGCGCTGGAAGCGGGTTTCATCCAGCAGGAGATCGCCGATGCCAGCTACCGGCATCAGGTCGAGATGGACAGCCAGCAGCGCGTGATCGTCGGCGTGAACGAGTACGTGAGCGAAGACGCGCCCGGCATCCCGATTCTGCAGATGGATCCGCGGGGCTACGAACGGCAGTGCGCGCGTCTGGCGCAGCTTCGTTTGGAGCGCGACAATGAGCGCATGAGTCAGGCGCTCGCCGCGCTCAAAACGGCATGCGCGGGCACGGAGAACGTCATGCCGTACCTGCTGGACGCCGCCCGCAGCGACGCGACGCTCGGCGAGATCATTCAGGTCATGCGGCAGGTGTTCGGCGTGTATCACGAGCCGGTGCATATTTGAGCTCACAGTGAACAGTTCACAGTTTACAGTCGGGACGAGGCATGCCTCGTCCGTTTAATCGCGACGGCAAGAAGGGCTACTGACGGATTACATGGCGAACAGAGTGGTGTTGATTACAGGCGCCTCGAGTGGCGTCGGCTACGCGCTGGCGCTGGCCTTCGCACGGCGCGGCGATCATCTTTGCGTCACGGCGCGGCGCGTGGAGCGGCTGGCGGAACTGGAGCAGGCGGTCAAGGCGCTGCCCGGTCACGGCGAATTTCTGGCCATCGCCGCTGATGTCACGGATCGCGCGGCGGTGCAGAGCGCCGTCGATCAGGCGGTGGCGCGCTGGGGGCGGTTGGATGTGGTCGTGGCGAATGCGGGTGTCGGTCAGCGCGGTTCCATCGCCGATTCCAACTGGAACGATCTCGAAACGCTGCTGCGCACCAACATCGATGGCGTGCTGCACACCATCCGCGCGGGCGTCCCGGCGCTGCGCACAGCGGGCGGCGGGCAGATCGTGATCATCTCGTCGGTCGTCGCGGGGATGATCGCGCCGTATGCGGCGGCTTACAGCGCCAGCAAAACGTTTGTGAGCAATCTGGCGCGGTCGCTGCGGCTGGAACTGGAAGCGGACAACATCGGCGTGACCGATGTGCAGCTCGGGCGCGTCGCGACTGAGTTCAGCGAGCGGCGCTTGGGCGCGAGCGGTCACGCGGCCAAAGCGCCACGGCTCCCGGTGATGACGCCGGAGTTCGTGGCCGAGGGCATCATCAAGGCGGTTGACCGAAAGCAGCAGCGCGTTGTCCTGCGCTTGTTCGACTGGCTGATTGTGCTCGGCAATCTGCTGGTGCCCGGTTTCATCGGGCGGCGGGCGCTCAAGCAGTATAAAACGTAGTCTGTCAACGTTTGGAGTGGTAAGTGTGGCGACTCTCCATTTGATGGTTGGACTGCCGTGCTCGGGTAAAACGACGCTGGCCAAGCAGCTTGAGCGTGAGCAATCAGCACTGCGACTGACAACCGATGAATGGCACGTGCGGCTCTTCGGCCAGGATGCTGAGCATCCAGACCATGATGCGCGCCACGGCCTCATCGAGGCAATGCTGTGGAACATCGCCAGTCGAGCACTGGAACTGGGAACGAATGTCATTCTCGATTTTGGCTTCTGGGCGCGCGAGGAACGCGAAGACTATCGAGCGCGAGCACGGCAGCTTGGCGCGAGCAGCGAAGTCCACTTTCTCGATGTCCCGGCGGAGGAGCTGCTGGAGCGGTTGGCGGTTCGCAACGCGCAGGCGTCGCAGACAACTTTCCATATTCCCGAAGCGATGATGAAACCGTGGCTTGCGATCTTCCAACGCCCAACGCCTGACGAACTTGAACGCCGAGCGTAGAGGCAAGAAGGTCGCATTGAGATTTATGGTGAGAACTGACCGAAGACGACACCTGTGTCGTCCCTACCAATAGCTGGATGCTCATGGCCGAAAAACTGAATTCAATGCGCTTGCTGGAACAGCACAAAATCCCGTACGAGGTGTTTGAGTACGACGGGTCGGAATTTCACGACGCGGGGGAAGTTGCGGAGATGCTCGGGTTTCCGCCGCATCACGTCTACAAGACGCTGGTGGTCGAACCGGACGGCGGTGGCAAGCCGCTGCTGGCGCTGCTCGCGTCCAACCGGCACCTTGACCTCAAGCGGCTCGCGGCGGCGGCGGGTGAGAAGAAGGTCCGCATGGCGGCGCACAAAGACGCCGAAGCGCAGACGGGGTTGAAGGTCGGCGGTATCAGTCCGCTGGCCCTGACGCAGAAGAACTGGAAAGTGTTCATCGACCAGCCCGCGACGCAGCTCCAGCACATCACGCTGAGCGCGGGACAGCGCGGCTACCAGATTCGCCTGCCCGTCATCGCGCTGATCGGCTTGGTCAAAGCGCGCATCCCCGGCTTGATCAGGAATAAAGGAACAAAAAATAAAGCCGAATTCGGCGTGGATGATCGAGAGGCCGAGGCTATTTAAAATGAAGCTCCCGTTAGCCGTTAGCTTTTGGCATTTAGCTAAAAGCTGATTGCTAACGGCTAACTGCTGTGCGTTAGCGTGACAGAAACTTGGCCATTTTCGAAGTAGCTCTCGCTGATGGGGCGGAGCTTGCTGATCGCTTCTTCCAGCGGGACGGCCTTCATTTCGCGCCCGCTCAGGCCAACCATCACGCCGGACTGTCCATCGCGCAGGAACTCGACGGCCTTGACGCCCATGCGCGTCGCCAGCAGGCGATCAAACGCCGTGGGGCTGCCGCCGCGCTGCGTGTGACCGAGAATCGTCAGGCGAATTTCGAAGCCGATGTTCTGGTTCTGCTGAAGGAACTTTTCGAGGTCGGTCGCGCGATAGGGCGCGCCTTCCGCGATCACGGCGATCGCGTGCGATTTACCGCGCACATAGGCGTCTTCCAGCGCGGCGGCGACTTCTTCCATCGTCGGTGGGCGTTCTGGCGTCACCACGATCTCCGCGCCGCCAAGGATACCGCCCGTCAGCGCGAGGTAGCCGCAGTTGCGCCCCATCACTTCGATGAGAAAAGCGCGCTGATGCGAGGACGCGGTGTCGCGCAGGCGGTCGAGCGCTTCGAGGATCACGTTCATCGCTGAATCGACGCCGATGGCCATGTCCGTGCCGAAAATGTCGTTGTCAATGCTGCCCGGCACGCCGATCACCGGGAAGCCCATCCGATGCAGGGCGAGCGCCCCCGTCAGGCTGCCGTTGCCGCCGACGATCACCAGCCCCTGAATACCCTGTTCATTGAGGCGGCGCAGACCGCGCTTTTGCCCCTGTGTAGTCTTGAATTCCTCGTTGCGCGCGGTTTGCAGAATCGTGCCGCCGCGCTGCAAAATACCACTGACTTCCACGCTCGTCAGCAGTTCAAAATCGCCGTTAATCAGACCTGTATACGCTTGGCGCACGCCGTAGACTTCGATGTCGTAATTCATGGCGGTCCGCACGACCGCGCGAATCGCTGCATTCATCCCCGGCGAATCACCGCCGCTGGTCATCACCGCTATTCTTTTCATCGCGGATTGCTCCCGTGTGTTTTGTGCCGTAATATTGTATCCACAACACTCACAAACGCCAGAGGTTCCGCGCGTTTCTTAACCAATGCAAACGTTTCCAGCCGCCTAACCCACCTGCCAACGGATGCCTTCGATCGCGCCGAGGCGCTTTTCCAGCCCGTCGCAGATGAAGGTGGTGTCCTTCGGGAAGTCGAGCAGATGGGTTTCCTGACCGTCTTCCATGATGATTACCCGAAACTGATCAACGCCTGCAAAGCCCATAATCTCATTGACCACGCGCCGTAAGCGGCGCTGATCGCGTTCGACTTCGTCCAGCCGCTGGAAGTAGATCGTCAGCAGGCGGGTGGCGGGCGGCGGCGGCGGGGCGAACTCATCGCCGAAGAAGTCGGGCGGCGGCGGCAGTTCGTCGAAGTTCGGCGGTTCTTCGCTGTGATAGCCGTTACCATTGCCGTTGGTCGGTGGGACGTATGGCGGCGGTGCAGGTTCGGGTTCCGCGTTATCGTCCCAGATCGGCGTCACGTCCGGGCGGATCGGTTCGTTGCTGGCGCTGGAGACGAGCGTAATATCGGTTTCGACCGATTCGCACAGGATCTGCACATCGGCGCGCGAGATATCCAGCTTGCCCATGACGACCACCACGGCGCCGTCATTCATCAGCGGTTCGAACTTTGCCCACGTTTTCGGGAACATGACCACGTCGATCGCGCCGAAGCGATCTTCGAGCGTGGCGACGCACATCATATCTTTGTTTTTGGTCGGCATTTTGCGCAGCCCCACCACCAGCCCGACGAAGCGCACGTTTCTCCCGGCGAGACCGCTGTCTTCGTCCTTGAGTTGGAGCGTCGTGACGATGTTGGTGCCTGCCAGCGCATCGGCAATCGGGTCAATCGGATGGCTGGAGATGTACAGCCCGAGCAGTTCGCGCTCCCAGTCGAGCATTTCCCGGTGACTGGTTTCGCTGGTGGCTTTGAGGTTGGCCAGCATGCCTTCGTCCGCGCCCGCGGTTGTGTCGCCGCCCCCGCCGAACAAGCCCATCTGCCCGATATCCTGCGCTTTGTGATGTTCGGCGCTGTAGCCCATGATGCGATCCAGCCCGTCCATCAACTGCTTACGTTCGCCAAAGGCATCCAGCGCGCCGACCTTGATCAGGCTTTCCACCGTCTTCTTGCCGACGTGCCGCAGGTCGACGCGGCGGCAGAAGTCCTTGAGATCGGCGAACAGCCCGCCCTCATTGCGCGTATCGAGAATGATCTGGAGTGCGCCGACGCCCGCGTTCTTGATCGCCGCCATGCCAAAGCGGATGGCGCGTGTGCCATTGTCGAGGAACTGAATGTCGAAGTCGAGGCTGCTGTAGTTCACGTCCGGCGGCAGAATCGGTACATTGAGCCGCTTGCATTCCGCGAGGAAGGTCGCGACTTTCGCCGTGTCGTCAAAGTAGACGGTGAGCAGCGCCGCCATGTATTCGGCAGGATAGTTGCACTTGAGAAACCCCGTTTGCACGGTGATGACGGCGTAATCAGCCGCATGGCTCTTGTTGAAGCCATAGTTGGCGAAGAACTCGATCTCGTCGAAGATTTTCTCGGCGATCTCCGCCGTCATGGTGGGGTCGACCTGCGGTCCCTGCGAAATGAAGATCTGCTTGTGCTTGAGCAGGTCTTCTTTCTTCTTTTTCGACACGGCGCGGCGCATCAGGTCGGCATCGCCGAGCGAGTAACCGAACAGGTTGCCCGCCACCTGCATGATCTGTTCCTGATACGTGATGATCCCGTAAGTCTCTTCGAGAATCGGGCGCAGCCCTTCGTGATGGTAGTTGATCTCTTTGCGGCCGTGCATGCGCGCGTTGAATTCCGGGATGTAGTCCATCGGGCCGGGGCGGTAGAGCGACACGGCGGCGATGATGTGCTCGAACTTGGACGGGCGCATTTCGCGGAGCATGCCCTGCATACCCGTACTTTCAATCTGGAACACGCCGACCGTTTCACCGCGGCCCATCATCTCGAACGCCGCCGCCAGCATGCGATCCTGCTCGGGATCACCTTTGGGGCGGTAGGGGATGGTGTCCATTGAGTAGTTCGTGCCGTGGTAGCGGTTGATCAGGTCGCACGCTTTACGCAGATACGTGAGCGTCGACAAGCCGAGGAAGTCGACCTTGAGCAAGCCGATGGCTTCGCAGGTTTCCATGGGGAACTGCGTCACCTGCTTGATCGTGATCGCTTCTTCGCCCTCTTCCGTCTTGGACTCTTTCGTCTGACGGTGGAGCGGAATGTACTCGTTGAGCGGCTTATCCGCGATGATGATGCCCGCCGCGTGCGTTGAGGCATGGCGGTTGATGCCTTGCAAATGCTCCGCGAGGTCAATCACGCGCTTGATATCCGAATTGGTGTCGTACATCTTCTGGAGTTCGGGGTTATCCGACACGTACTCTTTGACGGGCTTCGGCTTCGGTTCGGTCGGGATGAGGCGCGCCGCCTGATTCACGAGCGTCAAATCTACGCCGAGCACGCGCCCGACATCGCGCACCGCTGCTTTCGCGCCGAGCGTCCCAAACGTGATGATCGCCGCGACTTTGTCTTCGCCGTATTTGCGCGCGCAGTAGTGGATCATTTCGGCGCGGCGGTCGTCGGGGAAGTCCATGTCGATATCCGGCATGCTCACGCGACCGGGGTTCAGGAAGCGTTCGAACAGCAGGTTGTTCTGGATCGGGTCGATGTTGGTGATGCCGAGGCAGTAGGCGGTCACGCTGCCCGCGCCCGAACCACGCACGTTCCACCAGATGTCCGTTTCGCGCGCGAATTCGCACAAGTCCCACACGATAAGGAAATAGGTGTCAAAGCCCATCTTGTTGATGACATTTAATTCAAAGTTGAGCCGCTGGACGAGCGCCTCGTCGTGTTCGCGACCGGGGTAACGCCAGCCCAAGCCCTTTTCGGCGAGGTGGCGCAAGTACGACCCGGCGGTGTGACCGTCCGGCACGGGGAACACGGGCAGGTGATAGCCCTTGCGGCTCAGGTCGATTTCGCACATCTCGGCGATTTTGATGCTGTTGAGCAGCGCCTCGCCATCGTTGACGTGCCCGAACGTCTGCCACATCTGCTCGCCGCTGGTGAGGAAGTAGCTGTTGTCGGTCATCGACATGCGGTTGGTGTCGGATTTGTTCGCACCCGTCTGGATGCACAAGAGCGTGTCATGCACGTCGAAGTCGGAGTCGAGCACGTAATGCACGTCATTGGTCGCCAGAAAGCCGACATCGTCGCGTCGTCCAATGTCGATCAGCCAGTCGTTGACCGGTTTGAGTTCGGGGATGTCGTGGCTTTGCAGTTCAAGGTAGAAGTTGTCTTTGCCGAAGACCTGCACATACCAGTCGATCAGTTCGCGCGCTTCGGCCTCTTTGCCTTCCATGATCATGCTGGGGATTTGCCCGGCGAGGCAGCCGCTGGTCACGACCAGGCCTTCAGAATGCGTGGCGAGGAAGTCGCGGTCGATGCGCGGACGGTAGTAGTAGCCGCGGAGCTGCGCTTCGCTGGCGATCTTCAGCAGATTCTTGTAGCCCGTTTCGTTTTTCGCCAGCATGAGCAGGTGGAAAGGGCGTGCGTCGAGTTTGGAGTCACGGTCGTCCATGGTGCGGCGGGCGAGGTAACCCTCCATGCCGATGATCGGTTTGATGCCCGCTTTTTTGCATTCGTTATAGAAGTCGATGACGCCGAACATGGTGCCGTGATCGGTGATCGCCAGCGAGTTCATGCCGAGCGCCGCCGCCCGCTTGACGATCTTGTCGACGCGGCTCAGGCCGTCGAGCAGCGAGTATTCCGTATGGACGTGCAGGTGGACAAACGGGTTTTCTGACATAACGATTTGTGGAATTCCTGACGCTTCTGCTGGGCTCTAAGTATAGCCGGATGCGAATATTTGTGCAGGTTCGGTTTGCTTGGACGCAGTTATTTTAGGCGATTTGCTAAATGAATCCACAGGTGCTATAAGATCGATTGACCGATCAAATGGAGAGGCACGGACGATGAATCAGATTGTGCAGTTGGTGGCGCAGAAAGCCAATATTTCCGAGGATGCGGCGCGGACCGCGGTCGAGGTGGTCGTCAACTTGCTCAAAACCAAGCTGCCCGCTCCGATTGCCAGCCAGCTCGACAGCATTGTCGGCGCGAATGATACGCTGAACAACGCGGGCACGGTGGTCAAGAATGCGGGGGAAGTGACCAAGAGCGCGGGCGACGTCACGAAAAGCGCGGGCGACGTGGTCAAGAACGCGGGCGACGTCACGAAAAGCGCGGGCGATTTGCTCGGCGGCCTGCTCGGCAAGAAATAAGTCTGAACGGACGTGAAAATCAGCCTGCGGGCTGATTTTTGATTCCAGAGAGAAATGGATGAGAAAAGTTCTGCGCGGGCGGTGGGAGGTGTAGAATCGCTGCGGGTAGGTTAGGAGATCAATATGCGTAATCGAGGATGGATCGTTGTTGTTGGCTTGTTGATCGCCGTGTTCGGCGTCAGCTTGATGAGCGTGTCCGCGCAGGCGCCGGGCGGCGCGTGTGGAGCCGGGGCGACGTTCACGGTCGGCGCGATGAATCGGACGCTGAACTCAGATGGACGCGACCGGTCGTACCGCGTGTATGTGCCGGCCAGCTATGACCCGACGCAGCCGACGCCGCTGGTGCTGAGCCTGCACGGCTTCGCGTCGAACCCGCGCCAGCAGGAAGGCTTTTCGAACTGGGACATGCTCGCGGATGCCGAGGGTTTCGTCGTGGTGTATCCGGCGGGGACGGGCTTCCCACTGCGCTGGAATTCCGGCCTGTTTGACCAAGCGGAAGGCGCGGTGGATGACGTGCAGTTCCTCTCCGAGCTGATCGATCAGGTGGCGACCGACCTGTGCATCGATCTGTCGCGGGTGTACATCAACGGCCTGTCGAATGGCGGCGGCATGAGCTATCGCTTCGCCTGTGAGATGGCCGACAAAGTCGCGGCGTTTGGCGGGGTGGCGGGTGCGTATAACAGCTTTGGCGCCTGCACGCCCAGTCAGCCCATGCCCGTGATCCTGTTCCACGGCACCGATGACCCGATTGTGCCGTACACGGGCGGCGAATCCGGTGACCCGAGCGGCAGCGTGTTCCCGTCGGTGCCCGACTTCGCCGCGGAATGGGGAGCGATCAACGAGTGTGCAGCGACGCCAGAAACCATCGGCGACCTGCCCGCCTCGGTTGAGGGCATCCGCTACACGGGCTGCGCGGCTGATGTGCAGGTGCTGTTCTACACGATTCTGGGCGGCGGGCATACATGGCCGGGCACGGGCGAACCGATCCCCGCTTTCATCGCGGGCGTGACCAACACGGATATCGAAGCGAGCGCGCTGATGTGGGACTTTTTCACGCAGTATTCACGCCCGCAGGACTAAAGCCTGAATGTTAAACAGACTCATTCCATTTTATAATAAATGGGTCTGGATTTAACTTTCAGTGGGGTCTATGCCTGAATTACCCGAAGTTGAAACCGTCGTCCGCGGCCTGCGCGAGCCGCTGATCGGGCGCACGGTGACCTCGATGTGGTACGACTGCGACCGGACGGTAAAAACGCCTGACCCGGTGCAGTTTGCGGCGCGCATCGCCGGGCAAACCTTCCGCTCGGTGACGCGCCGCGCCAAGTACATTGTCTGCGAACTCGATCACGATCTGCTGGTGGTGCATCTCAAGATGACCGGGCGGCTGTACGTTGTCCCTGACGACGCCGTCATGGAGGCGGATCGCTGGCTGCACTTCCGCTTGGGGCTGGATAACGGCCACCAACTGCGCTTCTCCGACGCGCGTAAGTTCGGCTTCGTCGCGCTGACCGCGAGTCTCGACGCGGTGACGCCCGCCCTCGGCCCGGAACCCCTCTCCGACGATTTCTCCCCGGCAGTGCTGCGCGAACGGTCGCGCAAGCACAAAAAGGCGATCAAGGCGCTGCTGCTCGATCAGGCGTTTCTGGCGGGTGTGGGCAACATCTACGCCGACGAGTCCCTGTTTCTCGCGAACATTCATCCCCAACGCCCGGCTGACAGCCTGACCGACGACGAGATCACGCGCCTGTTTGGGACGATCCGGCAGGTGCTGGATGCGGGCATCGACCGCGAGGGCGCGAGCATCAACTGGTATCGCAAGCCGGACGGCACGCCCGGCAAAGCCCAGACGGCCTTCAATGTGTATGATCGAACGGACCTGCCGTGCGTGGTGTGCGGCAGCCCGATCAGCAAAATTCGCGTGGCGCAGCGTGGGACGCATTACTGCCCCACCTGTCAGAAGATCGAGGTGGGATAAATCATGGAAAGCGGACTCGGCGATTTTCTCCAGCAGGTTCCCATTCCGCTGATCGGCACGCTGTGCCTGTCAGCCGTGGTCTTGGTCGGCGTGCTCGCCTACATCTTTCAGGAACGGTCGAAGAAGCGCCAGAAAGCCGCGGTGGCGAATTCGGGCGGTATGGCGGATGTGAGCCTGTTCAGCCCGTCGTCGGACGCGTCCGCGGGGGATGACCTGCCGCTGCCCGACCTGCCCGATCTCGATGTGCTGACGAGCGCGCCCGTCGCGCCCGCGCCGCCGCCCAGCCGACCCGCCGGGATGCAGCGCTTGCGCCTGACCGAAGGCGAGTCGGTGGAAGCCGTCGAAGTGTTGACGATTTTGCGCGATGTGGCCGATGGCGGTCTGCTGGTACAGATCGGCGACAAGGTCTACCGCAATCCGCCCGCCGTCGCCGATCCCGAATTTAAGCGCCGCTTCAACCTGACGATGAAGGAACTGGCCTCGGGCAACCGCGTGACATTAGAGACGCCCGCCGTCAAGCCGCCGCCGCCCGCAGTGACTGAGACTGCGCCAGAAGCGACCGAGCCCAGCGCCGCGCCGCCCGCTGCCCCGCCGCCGCGGGTGACGACGAGTGAGGCGCGCCCGGTCACGGCGACTCCGCCGACCGTGCCGCTGCCGGGCGACCTGCCCAAGTTCAAAATGCCGGATCAGATTGATACATCGCGCCGGGGACGCAAAGCGCCGCCCAAAGAAGTGATTCCCGAAATCAACATCGCCGCGGCGATTGAGAGCTACTTGCAGCATAAGCTGGCGCAGACCCCCGCCTACGCGACGCGCAGCATCCATGTGCGCCCCGCGGCGCATGGCGGCGTCGAGATCGACGTGGACGGCCACATCTACGAGGCGGTCAGCGACATTGCCGACGCCGAAATCCGCGCGTTCATGGCCAACACGATTGAGGAATGGCAGTCCCGCCAGTGACCCTCCGCGCGAATACCGATCCGTCATTTGTGGGCGTGGCCGCGCTGACAGCCCGCCACGCCGCGCAAGTCGCCGACTTTGAGGCGTGGGCGGCGGCGGGGCAGTGGGCGCAGTTCCACCACGGCCACTATGACTGGTGGGCGTATCCGATCATGCGCTCCAGTGCCTACGGGCGGGCCTATACCGTCTACGAGGCGGAGATCGCCCAACTCAACGCCGACCCGCAGTTTGTCGAGCGGCATCGGCGCGGCCTCCAACTCGGCGCGCTGGCGTGGGGCTGGAACGTGCCGACCGCCGCTCCGGTCGCTGCGCCCGCGCCGGGGCAAGTGTGGTCACACTGGCCGGTGCGCCTGCACAAGATGGCGCGGTCGGCGCGGGAATTCGGCTATGACGCGGTGTTCGAATCGCTGGCGGTCTACGCGAAGCGGTTAATGGCGCAGGGTGAGGTGTTCCAGTACGGCGGCCACGACCTGAGCTGGTTGTTCACAGGCGGGCGCGAGCCGTAAAGCGAGCGGATAGGGACGCGATTCAGCACTTCCGATTTTGGCACAGCGGACGCGCCCGAGAGATTAACTCACTCGTCGCATCTGTTCAGATGTGCCACACTCATTTACGAACGGGTATCGCGTTTGCATCGATAACATAGACCTTATGAACATACCCCCAAATAATCACATTTCCATCTTCGCTCTGCAGCAAAAGATCGACACTGGCTGACGCCAGAAATCGACCATCTGGGCTGAAGGCAACACTTTGAACTTCGCCTATGTGCCCTTCGAGACGGTGGGATTCGTGGTCAGCAATTTCTGAGATGTCGCTGGTTGGTATTTCCCATAGGTAAATTTCCTCCGCTCCCCAATCGCCATGATGTCTCCGTTTGGATTGAAACTTACGCTCACACTCCCAGAATTTGTTTCAATCGTTGTTAACTGTTCAAATGTGTTCATGTCCCAAAGAGTTAAATAAGCCTGACCACCATAACCGTAGTTGTTGCTTACCCCTGCTAGCACACGCCCATTTGGAGTCAAGGCAATGTCACGCACAACCGCGTCTGTCGGAGCACTTGTACTAAACTCGTCAAGACTGAGTGAGTCGCGAAAAGTTATCGTATTCCAAACTGCATCGATGATCTAGGAGCCGTAGGCAGATATTCGTTGTCGCCGACTTGCTCAACAGCAAATGTAATCGCTTGATTGATCTCCTGAGATTGTGGTGAAACCAATAGGATGCCTCCATTTCCAGAGACAGCGAGTTTCGTTGAATCTGGAGACCAACTGAGGTCAACAAAATCTCCTTGGTGGATTGTGATGTAAGGTTCGAGATCATCAAGGTTCCTACTTGTTATTGGAACGCAATTCGTTGCTGCTGCCACCCTATAAGTTGGAGCCAGCAATAAAAGTAAGATAGCTATCCAAGACCCTAACATTTGATCTCCAAATTTCATTTATGTTTTTCCCAACTAACCAGATCGTTCACATATAATTGAATCAAGATAGAAAATCTCCCCAGTTCCTATTCTAAATTCGATATAGAAATACGCGACACTCTCCAGCGAAAGCCATTACAATTTTAACTAATATGCGGATTTTGACGGAAACTTGGAAAGGCGAACGGCGGATGTATGGACTGTTCGGCAATATGCAGGCGAAGCCCGGTCAGTGGGAGGCGAGTCAGCGCGTCTGCTGCATCGGATCGTGAAGGGGCTTACACGTACGGCTCGTCGACCTTGACGACGACACGGCGGCCTTTGGCGTCTTCGGTCAGGCGGCCCATCGGGCGCAGCGGGTCGTGCGGGAAGATGAGCAGGGCGTCCGTGTCCAGCGCCCACGCCTGCCACACGCGCTTGCTCTCCAGCGTGACCAGCGGTTCGACGTCGTAGCCCGTCATCCAGCCGAGGCGCTCAAAGTGAATGGCGTAGGAGGCGAGGTCGCACACGAAGGCCGCCCACTGTCCGCCGCTGTGCAGGCGCACGCTCATGTGACCGGGCGTGTGTCCCGGCGACACCACCCCGGTAATCCCCGCCGCGAGTTCGGTGTCGCCGTCGAGCAGGCGCATTTGCCCGCTGGCGACCAGCGGCTCATAGTTGTCGAGGATGTAGGTGGCGCGCGTGCGCTCGTTGGGGCGCATGGCGTCCTCAAACTCGCGGCGCTGCACCACGTATTCGGCGTTGGGAAACACGGCGACGGGCTGCCCATCGATCAGCGTGGTGTTGCCGCCGCAGTGATCGTTGTGCAGGTGCGTGTCGATCACCAGATGAATGTCTTCCGGTTTCAGTCCCTTGCGCGCCAGCCCGCCGATCAAGCCGCCGTCGGAGCGCTGCAACTGCATGAACGCCTTCTGCTTGTCGCTCAGTTTGTCGCCGTAGCCCACATCTACGAGGATGTTCTGCGTCCCCGTCTGGATGAGCAGCGCGTGATGCGTCATGGGGACGGTGTTCGTCGCCACATCGACGGGCATCAGGTCTTGATAGAGCGCGCGCGGCACCAACCCGAACGCGCCGCCCGTATCGACCTGAATCGAGCAGTCGTTTATCAGGGACAGTTGAAACTCGCCGAGCTGAATCATGCACTCAACCACGTTTCGAACTGCGCCACGAGCGCGCTCCGTTCCGCTTCCGGCAGGAAGGCGGAGCGAGCCGCGGTGAGCGTTTGTGCTTTCACGTCGGCCAGCGTCAGGCCGCCGTGCTGCATGGTATTCGCGAATTCGTCGCTCAGGGTGATGTCAGAGATGAGCGGGTCGTCGGTGTTGATGGTCGTCTTGACACCGCTCCGGTAGAGCGGCAGCAGCGGATGCACCCCGTACGTTTCCACGACGCCGCTGTCGATGTTGCTCTGCGGGCACACTTCCAGCACCGTGCCGCGTTCGCGCAGCAGCGCGACCACGTTGGCGTCTTCGGCGGCGCGGATGCCGTGCCCGACGCGATCCGCGTTCAACTGCTCGACGGCTTCGCGGACGTTGTGCGCGCCCGACCATTCGCCCGCGTGGATCGTCACGCCGAGGCCAGCGGCTTTCGCATCCTGAAACAGATCGCTGAACGGCAGGCCGGAATAACCATCTTCCTGACCCGCCAGATCGATGCCGACCACGCCCGCCTGCTGGTAGTCGAGCGCTGCCTGCAGCACTAGTTCGCCGATGCCGACGCTCTCGTGGCGGTTCATCGACAGGATGAGCTTGACGGTGATGTCGTGCTGCGCGCAGGCGTCTTTGGTCGCGGCGCACACCCATTCGACGACCGTCGCATAGTCGCAGTGCATAATATTGTTGAGCGCCTGCGGGGTGAAGCGCAGTTCCATATATTTGATGTTGTCGGCGGCGGCATCGGCGATGACTTCCTGCGTCACCCGCTTGATCACCTTCTCCGAGCGGTAGAACTGGCGCAGCACCGCGAACTTGCCGAGAAATCGCTTGGAGGATCGCTCCTCGTCCGGCATCATCTGCACGTACGGGCGCAGCGTCTCCGCACTGAAGGCGGGCAGGGTCAGCTCATATTCCAGCGCAATGCCGATGAGGGTTTCGAGACGCAGCGACCCTTCGAGATGGCGATGCAGCTCTATTTTGGGGAGGGCGCGCGCGGTGGCGATCAAATCATCGTTGATCAATGAGGTTACTCTCTAGCAGCGATTTTTACTTACTATATACGCTATAACCCTGTTCTGCCAATGAAGGCCGTCCGAACAGGTGAGCCAATTTCTGGGGTGTTTGGTAGGGGAAGGGTATTTGGGTCTTTGGGATGGCGGTAAAGAGGCAACCTCACCCCCTCAGCTCAGCCAAAACCCTGTAGGGACTAGGCATGCCTCGTCCTGTCTTTCCTAGACACAAATCCTGTCATCAATAAAGGCAAAAGAGCTTTTCCAAACTGGGTGACAGCCGTGTTAGCCAAGGAGACGAGGCATGCCTCGTCCCTACAATTGAAAACCTGCCCCTCGTCGGGGGTGGGATCAGTAACCGCGGATGTGCCGGTGCGCTTAATCCCGTTCGGCGAGGAGCCAGCTCCAATAGCGCCACGCGACGACCACGCCGAGGCTGATCGCGATGGCGGGCAGGCCGTCATACAGGATGACCCAACCGATCTGGGAGGTATCTTGCCGGAGGAGAAAGTCATTGAGGAGGCGAACGGCGCTGCTCACCAGCAGCAGCAGCGCCGCCACATAGAAACCGCGATAGTAAGGTTTGGCATGCGTCATCATGCCGAGCTGCTTGCTCAATTGGGCGAGGACGATCAAGGCGAACACTATCCCCAACTGACCGATGGCTTGCATGCAGCACCTTACGTGTGATCCATCATCTTGCGGTACAACTGAACGCACAATCCGATTAAGAGCAGCCCACCCACCGCCGGCAGCAGCCCCATGATGAAGCTGTCGCCGGACGCCTGATTCGTCTGGTACACCGTGTAGATCCCGAACAGCACAATCGGGATCACGAACAGGCGATAGCGCGTTTTCTCCCCGGAGAAGCGCTCATACAGCCGCGCGATCAAGAGCAGGAAGAACAGCAGCGCCGCCAACGGAAACCACGAATACAGCGTGAGCAGTTGGCTGAAGCTCTCAGTGCTCACTCTAAGCCTTCGATGACTTCCTGAATCGCGCGTTCCCGGAACTTGGAGTCATCGCACGCGATGACGAAGCTGTGAATCAGTTCGCGGACATCCGGGTCTTTGCCGAGGCGATAGACCTGCCGTTCCGCGATCGTGCTCACCTGAACGATCCCGTCGACAGTCAGCGCGCCGAGATCGTTCCGGACGAGATAGGGTTCGCGGCCGGTATACCGCGCGATATTGTCGGCGGTATCGGCGGCGAACGGGTTGTCATGGAAAAACCGAACCAAGTCCCATTTGACGAACGAATTCAGCTTTTGTCTGACGAAGTCGAGCAGCTTCGCATCGTCTTGCTTAGTCGTCATTGTACTTACCTTCGCTACACGGGCTGTGTTTCGCCGCGCTCATCCGACTTCAAGTGACAGTTCTTGTACTTCTTACCGCTGCCACACCAGCAGGGATCATTGCGCCCGGGCGCGGATTTCGCCGTCTTGCGCACCGGTTCCGGTTTGCTCGTCGCCGCCGCGCCGGGGCGGACGGCCTGCACCCGCGTCGGCGCGTTGATGAGCTGCCGCATGACCGTCTGCTGCTGGTTGGGCGCTTGCACGCGGAAGATATTGCGCGCCGCCTGCAGCTTGATCTCTTCCTGCAGCGCTTCCCACATGTCGAAGGCTTCGCGCTTGTATTCGACGAGCGGATCGCGCTGCGCCACCGCCATCAAACCGATCCCTTCGCGCAGTACGTCGAGGTCGGTCAGGTGCCGCCGCCAATGATGATCAATTGCGCCGATCATCACCATGCGTTCCGCCCACTTCATCATATCTTCGCCGACATCCGCGACTTTTTTGTCGTAAGCTTCCTGCAGCCCATCGAGGATGGTTTCCTCAAGCTGGTCGAGGTTTTCCGCTTCCAGCATGCGCTCAGGTGTCAGCCAATCCGGGACGGGGAAGAGGGTGAACAACTGGTGATGGAGCGTTTCGACGTCCCATGCTTCGCGATTTTTGGGATCGTCGGCGAACTCATCGATGAGTTTGCCCACTTGTTCGGAAGTAATCGAGAGATATTCATCACGTAGATCGGTGCGTTCCAGCACATCCCGCCGCTGGGCGTAGGTTACCTCACGCTGCTTGTTGACCACATCGTCGTATTCGAGGACGCGCTTACGGATGTCGAAGTTGTGGCCTTCGACGCGCACCTGCGCCTGCGTCAGCGACTTGGTGACCATGCTGTGTTCAATCGGTTCGTCTTCGGGGATTTTCGCCCAATTCATGATGTTCTTGACGCGGTCACCGCCGAAGCGCTTCATCAGGTCATCTTCGAGGCTGAGGAAGAAGCGTGACTCGCCGGGGTCGCCCTGACGACCGGAACGACCGCGGAGCTGGTTGTCGATGCGGCGGGCTTCATGGCGTTCCGTACCGAGCACGAACAGACCGCCTTCGGCAATCACCTTCTGGCGATCAGTGGCGATTTCCTGGGTGACCTGCGCTACCAGCGCCTTATATTCTTCCGGGGATACCTGCGTGATATCACGTTCCTGCTTGCGCAGGCGTTCGCGCGCCAGCCCTTCCGGATTGCCGCCGAGCAGAATGTCGACGCCACGACCGGCCATGTTGGTGGCGATGGTCACGACGCCGGGACGCCCCGCTTGCGCGATGATGTCGGCTTCGCGTTCGTGCTGCTTCGCGTTGAGCACTTCATGCTTGATGCCCGCGCGCTTGAGGGCGCTGCTCAGGCGCTCGGACGTTTCGATGGCGACGGTACCGACGAGCACGGGTTGCCCGCGCTGCTGGTGTTCCTTGATCTCTTCGACGACCGCCTTGAACTTGGCCGCCTCCGTACCGTAGACCAGATCGTCGTGATCTTTGCGGATCATGGGGCGGTGCGTAGGAATGGGGACGACTTCGAGATCGTAAATCTTCTCGAATTCTTCCGCTTCCGTCATCGCCGTACCGGTCATACCGCCAAGCTTCTTGTACATACGGAAGAAGTTCTGGAAGGTGATGGTCGCCAGCGTCAGGTTTTCGCGGCGAATCTGCACGCCTTCTTTGGCTTCAATCGCCTGATGCAGACCTTCGGAGAAGCGACGGCCATACATCAAGCGCCCGGTGAACTCGTCGACGATGATGATTTGGCCGTCCTGAATGACGTACTCTTTGTCGAGGTGATACAAGGCTTTGGCGCGCAGCGAATTGTCAAGGTAGGGGATGAGTTCGCTGTTCTTCTCGTGGTAGAGTTCGTCGCTGATGCCGAGCGCGCGTTCCACCTTTTCGATGCCGCGTTCGGTCAGGAACGAGACCCGGTCTTTGATATCCACCACGTAATCGCCGTCGGGCTCGTCATTGTCGACGCTTTCGGGGCTGCTCTCTTCAAAGCGGCGCACGACCTGCGCGAATTTGGCGTAGAGATCCGACGGTTCGTCCGCCTGACCGGAGATGATGAGCGGCGTCCGCGCTTCGTCGATGAGGATGTTGTCCACTTCGTCGACGATGGCGTAGTACAGGTCGCGCTGCGCGAGCTGGCGCAAATCCGAGACCATGTTATCGCGCAGGTAGTCGAAGCCGAATTCGTTGTTTGTGCCGTAGGTGATATCCGCCGCGTAGGCTTCGGCGCGTTTGACCGGGCGCAGATTCTGGAAGCGGGCATCTTCGGAGGGGTAGGTCGGGTCGAAGATGAACGATCCGGCGTTCGGGTCGCCCGTGCCGCTGTTCTGGATTACGCCGACTTTCATGCCGAGGAACGTGTAAATCGGCCCCATCTGCTGGACGCCGACCTTGCTCAAATAGTCGTTGGGCGTCACGAGGTGCGCGCCCTTGCCCATCAACGCATTCAAATACAGCGGCAGGGTGGCGACGAGGGTTTTGCCTTCACCTGTCTTCATTTCGGCGATGCGGCCTTCGTTGAGCACCATACCGCCGATCATCTGCACATCATAGTGGCGCATGCCAACGGTGCGCACCGCCGCTTCGCGAACCACGGCGAAGGCTTCGGGAAGAATCTCTTCCAGCACTTCGCCCCCAGCTAGGCGGCGTTTAAACTCGTCGGTCTTACCGCGCAGCTCGTCGTCGCTCAGTTTCTTCAATGCGGGTTCGAAGGCGTTAACTTTATCAACTACCTGTCGATAACCTGCCATGGCGCGGGCAATGGGATCGCCAACGACCTTTTTCAGCAAATTGTTGAGCATACCAGCCTCAGTTGATGGGTATACATACGTCAAGCACGGCATTATAGCACAGCGGTATCAGCAACCCGTTAGAAAATATCACGAGACGGCTCCCGTCGGCGTTTGGACGCGCTCGGCACAGGGAGTATGATTCCACCCCATTCTACTGCTAAGCAATTGAGGAGGGGGACGATGGAACAGCGCCGCATGGGCCGTACCGGGCTCAAGGTGAGCAGTTTGTGTTTAGGGACAATGACGTTTGGCTGGTCCGCTGATGTGGCGACCTCGTTTGCCATCATGGATCGGGCGGTCGAAGCGGGCATCAACTTCTTTGACTCCGCCGATATCTATTCCTACTGGATCAAAGGGAATAAGGGCGGCGAATCGGAGACGATCATCGGCCAGTGGCTGAAAGATCGTGCTGTTCCCCGCCACGAGGTTGTGATCGCGACCAAGGTGCGCGGCCCGATGTGGGAGGGCGCGAACGGGCAGGGGCTCAGCCGCGCGCACATCGTCAAAGCGGCGGAGGACAGCCTGCGCCGTCTGGGGACGGACTACCTCGATCTGTATCAGGCGCATTACCCCGACGACGAAACGCCGCTTGACGAGACGCTCGCCGCCTTCGATCAACTGGTGCACGACGGCAAGGTGCGCTATGTCGGCGCGAGCAACTACCCGGCGTGGCTGCTGATGAAGTCGCTGTGGATCAGCGATGTGCAGCACCTGACACGGTTTGATTGTCTGCAGCCGCACTACAGCCTGCTGCACCGCTCGGAATATGAGCGCGAGTTGGAGGCCGTCTGCCACGATCAGGGTATTGGCGTGATTCCCTACAGCCCCTTGGCGGCGGGGTTTCTGACGGGCAAGTACACGCGGGAAAACCGCGACCCGGATACCTCGCGGTCCGAGAGCGGTCTGATCAAGCGGCTGGTGGACGATGATCGCGCTTACGATGTGGTCGATGAAGTGCGGCGCATCGCGGTTGTGCATGATGTGCCATTGGCGCAGATCGCGCTGGCGTGGATGCTGCAGCGACCGGGCATCACCAGCCCCATCGTCGGCGCGCGCACGGTGGAACAGTTGGAAGAGACGCTCGGCGCAGTCGGCGTCCTGCTCGCGCCGGAAGAGATCGCCAGCTTAGAAGGGTTGACGGAGAAGTTCTAAGCGGTTTGCGCGGCGCGCATGGGCAGCCGCACGGTGAACGTTGTACCTAGGTCAATCTCACTGCGCACGCTGATCTTGCCGTGGTGGCGTTCGACGCACTCGCGCACGATGCTCAAGCCCAGCCCGATGCCACTGATGTTTTCGGCATTGGTTGTCTTGTAGAACTGCTCGAACAGGCGCGTTTGCTCTTTGAGCGAGATGCCGATGCCCTGATCCTCGACCTCGATGATGGCGTTGTCACCGTCGGCGGAGAGGCGCAGTTGGATTTCAGTGTTGTCGGTTGAATACTTGATCGCATTGGAGAGCAGGTTAGTCAGAATGCGATGCACGAGGTACTCGTCAACATAGGCTTCGGTGAGCGTGCCATCGCTGACGAGCTGCAGGCGGTGGCGGCTGCCGAGTTTGGCTTGGGCTTCGACCAGATGCAGTTGGCAGATGAGTTCAAGGTTACACTTGATCGGCTGGAACGGCTGCTGGGGGCCGGATTCATGCAGCGCTTCGGTCACGCGTTCAAGCAGATACTCCAACTGATCGACCTGCTGCTGAATGGTATCGAGTTTGTCGTGCTGCTCATTGATCGTCATGCGCTCGTAGTAGTTGTGCAGCAGCGTGCTCGACGACATGATGATCGCCAGTGGGGTGCGGAACTCATGCGAGATCATCCGCATGATCTGCGTCTTGGTCGTATTCAGTTCATGTTCGTGTTGCAGTTCCAATTGCAGGCGGTTGCGCTCGATCGCGGTCGCCTCGGCCAGCTCCCGTTCGATGGTTGCGCCGAAGATGCTGGCGGTGATTTGCAGCGCGTCCAATTCGGCGGCTAGCCAGTCGTGTTCGGCCTGGGTGGTCGCAAAAATGAGACAGCCCCACAACGCGCCGTTGACGAAGATTGGGAAATTCAGACTGCTTTGGTGATCGTCGGCAACAATCTGGTTGGCGGGGCGTTCCGAACGGTGAAAATAGAAGGCTTTGGCATCGTGGAAGTTTTCAAGCATTGGACCGAAGCCCCAGGCGAGCATGTCAATGTTCTGGAAGTTGGGGTTTTGGGCGCTCACTGGATCGATCCGATCCCATCCGTACAGCAGATCGGCCTTGGGGCGGTCCCCGTTGTCCGCGCGGATTTTGATCACACCGACGCGGTCAGCTCCGCTCGCTTCGCCGAGCAGGCGTAGAATGTCCGCAATTTCGGCCCGCCAGCGTTCGGCCCGCAGTAAACGGATTGCCGCCGTGTTAATGCCGGCGAGCAATTGGCTCTGGCGTTCAACTTCCGTCGCGATATCCCGGCGCAGTTCTGCCATCTGTTGCACGAGTTCGCACTCCGCACCTACAACCGTGCGCAGTGTCCGTTCAAACGCGAGTAGACGCTCATGCAGTACAGATCTAGACGCTTCGTGGTGGCCGCGCATGGTAGAAAACCTCAACGAGCTAGAGCTGACATAAGGGCAAATTAATTAAACTTGCCCTTACATCTACTATACACCTATTCGTTGAAAAGCTCGCCAACACTGCGACCCTGATTCGCGCGCAGGATGACGGCGGCCAGCAGCGGTGCGACCGACAGCACCTTCATGTTCGGGAGCTGTTTTTCCGGCGGCATGGGGAGCGTGTTGGTGGTGACAATCTCTTTGAGGCCGATTTCCGCGAGCTTCTGCACGCCGCCCGGCGCTAACACCGGGTGCGTGAAGGCGAGATACACATCCTGCGCGCCGTTATCGCGGACGAGCTGCGCGGCGTTGGCAATCGATCCGCCCGTGAGCACTTCATCGTCCACGAGGAGCACGTTTTTGCCACGCACATCGCCGATGATGGACAACGCTTCCGACTTGGAATCGTTACCTGTGCGGCGCTTCTCGATGATGACGAGCGGCGTGCCGAGTTTCTCCGCCCAGTTGCGCCCCTTCTTCGCAAAGCCGAGGTCGGTGGAGACGACCACCAGATTTTCAATGGCTTTTTCGAAGAAGTAGTCACTCAACAGGTGGAAGGCGGTCAGCGCGTCGCCGGGGATGTTGAAGAAGCCCTGAATTTGCCCCGCGTGCAGATCAATGGTGATATACCGATCCGCCCCGGCTGTCTCAATCAGGTTGGCGAGCAGACGCGCCGTGATGCCGACCCGCGGCTGATCTTTCTTATCCGACCGGGCATAGGAGAGATACGGGATGACGACATTGATGCGCCCCGCGGAGTCGCGCTTGAGCGTGTCGATCATGATGAGCATCTCGAAGATGCTCTCGTGGATCGGTGACGCCAGCGTTTGGACGAGGTAAACGTCCTGACCGCGGACGCTTTCCTTCAACTGAATGAAAATGTTTTCGTTTGGGAAGACTGTACGCTTATATTGCCCGACATGCGTTCCCAAAAAGTCTGCAATTTCTTTGCCCAGCTCTTGTGATGCAGACCCCGGAAAAAGGAGAATTCGACCGAACTGCCCCGGTACTAGGATTTCGTCGTTTTGCGAACTGGGAACATACTTCGTTCCCGGCACTTTCGAAGTAATCCGAACAACCATCCGCGCCCCCTGCCTACACTGCTCAACTCAATATTACACCAATTTAACGAACGCCGCCGCAAAGCACAGCGAATATTAAACAATGCCGGCAAGTACTTAAGGAGGGTGGTCTAAAGGGGCAAAACCCGCTTTGCCCCTACGAAAGTTTGCCCATCAACGTCTTGATCGCGCTGTGCGGATCGATCTCCCGCGCTTGCATCTGCCCGACGAGCCGAGCCAGTGCATCTGGTGGGAGTTCGCGCAGCAAGCGCGCCAGCAGACCGTCGCGCAGCCGGTCGAGTAATTCGATGCGCAAGTGTTCCGCTTCGAGCGCCTGTAAACCCTGCGTTTCTTCTAAGTGACGGCGATGATTGTCCACAGCGGCGAGGACTTCGTCAATGCCTTTGCCCTCCGCCGCGACCGTCTGCAAAATCGGCGGCAGCCAAAAGCGCGTCGGCGTGGCGGGTGGCGGGGTCGTGGCCGTCAGCGCCCGCCCGTGATGATTGACTTTTTCGACCGGGTGGCCGAGTTCGAGCATCATCTTGAGCGCATTGATAGTGTGCGCGACGCCCTGCCGATCCGCCTTGTTGACGACCAGCAGGTCGGCAATTTCGAGGATGCCCGCTTTGATCGCCTGCACTTCGTCGCCGAGGCCGGGCGCTTCTACGACAATCGTCGTGTGCGCGGCGCGGACGATATCGACTTCGTTCTGCCCGGCGCCGACCGTCTCCACGATCACGATCTGGTAGCCCGCCGCGTCGAGCACGCGAATCGCGTCGCGCGTGGTGCGGGCGAGGCCGCCGAGGTTGCCGCGGGTCGCCATGCTGCGAATGAAGACGCCGGGGTCGGTGGAGAGATCCCGCATGCGGATGCGGTCGCCGAGGATTGCGCCGCCGGAGAACGGACTCGTCGGGTCGACGGCGATGATGCCGACGGTTTTACCCGCCTGACGGTAAGCTTTGGTGATTTCGTTGACCAGCGTGGATTTGCCCGTGCCGGGCGCGCCCGTCACGCCGAGCACCCACGTTTTGCCGGTATGCGCGTAGAGCTGGGAGAGTTCGGCTTCAGCCTGGTCGTTTTCGACCAACGTCAACAGGCGGGCAAGCGCGCGGCGATTGCCCGCCAGCAGTTCTGGAACAAGCTGCGTCATGCGGGTTTCGCGGCGACCAGATCACGAATAAACGCGGCGATATCTTCGGTGTTCGTGCCCGGCCCGAAAATGCCCTGCACACCCAGCGTCTGCAATTCAGCTTTGTCAGCATCGGGGATGATGCCGCCGACGATCAGCGCAACGTCGCTCAGCCCATTAGCGTTCATCACTTCGCGGATGCGCGGGACGAGCGCCATGTGCGCGCCGCTGAGAATGCTCAAACCGACCACGTTGACATCTTCCTGTAGGGCGGCTTCGGCGATCATCTCTGGTGTTTGGCGCAGGCCCGTGTAGATGACTTCCATCCCCGCATCACGCAAGGCGCGGGCGATGACTTTCGCCCCCCGATCATGACCGTCAAGCCCGGGCTTGGCGATCAGCACGCGTATCGCTCTCTGTTCGACCATCATTTTCCCATTTATGTGGTTTACACAAATGGCTTAGGTAAGCCATACCCAACATTATAACAATCGGGAAGCGCTCGCCCACAAAATAAAGGCAAAAACGTGAAGCAAATCATAGTGGTTGTGCTATCATTTGTTTTATGTTCGATGTTCCAGCGGTGAATTGCCATGAGTGCTGCAGCGGAAACCCGTGCTCCATCCTTCTCTCTACACAATCTCACGCAGCTCGACAATCGCGTTGGGGTGGGCTTGGTCCTCTTCTCACTGGTGGTCTGTGTCGTCGCCGTCGTGCTGTATTTGCAGGCGGCGCTGGACTGGCGCAGCGCGCCCTTCCTCGGCGTAATGTACTCGCGCACGCTGGTGATCGACGGCAGCACGCCGCTGACCGACGAGGGGTTCCCCGGTTTGAACGCGGGCATGCGGCGCGGCGATCAGATCGTTGGCATCAACGGCGAAGCGCTCCCCATCAGTGATGTCGGCGCGGCGCTGGAGCGCGTAAATGCCATCCGCGCGACGCTCGACGCAACCCAACCCCTGACTCTTGAATTTCTCCGCCACCAAGCGCCCGATGTGCCGCTGGAGAGCGGTTCCGAAACGTGCGTCCCGGTGGACGGCACGAGTAACGCCCGCTGCACGGTGACGTTTGTGCCCGGCTACCTGATCGACGCGGAATTCTTCGGCTTCTTCGTTGTGCCGTTCCTATCCGGCGTGGCGGTCTTGGCCATCGGCATCGCCGTGTTGTTTCTGCGCTCGAATATTGCTTCCACGCGTTACGTTGCGGTGGTGTGTATGCTGGCCGGCGCGTTCATGATCGGCCTGTTCGACGTGAATACCTCACACCAGTATGTCCCGCTGTGGCTGCTGGCCGCGTGTATGCTCGGCGGCGCGCTGATCGGCATGACGCTCGTCTTCCCGATGAAGTTCGCCATCACGCTGCGTTATCCGGCGCTGCGCATGCTGCCCCCGTCGATCACGTTCATTTTCGCGCTGATCTTCATTGAAATGTATCAGAACCCGCCGGATGCGCCGTCCGGGAATGTCATGCTGCAGTGGGCAACCGGGATTGTCGTGCTCGGCGCGGTGGCGCTCACCTTGGGCGCGCTGCGCAGCCGCGTGCTCGCTCCATCAACGATGGTGCGCGACCAGAGCAATACCATCCTGATCGGCATTTCACTGACGTTCATCGTCATCGCCATCTGGCTGCTGAATCTGGTCGCGCCAACGCCGGAAGGCCGCGCGCTCGTCCCGCTCAATACATCGGCCTCCATGCCGTTCCTGATTATGCCGTTCCTCAGCCTGGCGTACGCCGCGCTTCAGTACCGCACCGTCGATACCGACCGCATTCTGAGCGGCGCAATCACCTACGTGGTGATGATGTTCGGCGTGATCATCGGCTTTTTCCTGCTCATGCTCAGCATGGCGATCATCAGCAGCGGCTATATCAGCGCGAATAACCCCGTGCTGCTCGCGCTGTCGGTCTTCCTGACGGCGGTGTTCTTCAACCCGCTGCGCCAGCGCCTGCAAGAGCGCATCGACGCAATCTACTTCCGGCAGCGCATCGACTATCAGGCGCGCGTCGAAGCTTTCGCCCAGAAGCTGACCACGCTTACGGACTTGCGCAGCATCGTCACTGAACTGCAAATGCAGATCGAAACGGCGCTGCTGCCCGCGCAGATCTTCATCTTCCAGCCGGACACGCAGAGCAACGATTTCGTCTCGGCAGCGACCGATGTGCGCTTCACGCCGACCAGCGGCCTTGTCGAACGGCTGCTGCAGGGCGACCCGCTCATCACGTTCTTGCCGGGCGAAACGTGGGAACGCGACCTCGTAGTCGAACGGCCACGCCTGCGCATCCTCAAGGCGATGATCATCATCGGCCTGCGCGGCGCGGATCGGCTCGTCGGTTTCCTTGTGATTGCGCCGCCGCGTTCGCGTGCCGCGGCGTACACCTACGAAGAAATTCGCTTCTTGCAGAACCTGACCTCGCAGATGAGCGTCGCCGTCGAACGCGCGCAGGTCGTCGAATCGCTGGAACAGCGTGTGCGCGAACTCGACGTGTTCAGCCAGGTATCGCAAGCGGTCAACTTCACAGTCGATTACGACAACCTGCTCGAACTCATCAGCGCGCAGTCGGAACGTCTGCTCAACCTGACGCACTTTTACATCACGCTGCGCGACGCCAACACCAATGAGCTGTATCACGCCTTCTTCCTCGAAGACGGCGAACGCTTCAACGACAAGGAAGAGCGCCGCTGGACGTTCGGTAACGACCTGTTCAGCGAAGTGATTCGCACCGGGCAGCCGCTGGCCGTGGCGAACTACAGCGCGCGCCTCGCGGCGAACGGCGGTAACTTCATCTATGAAGACAAGAACCTGAGGGCGTGGATGGCGGTGCCGCTGGTCACGGGCGGGCGCACGCTCGGCGTGATCGCGGCGGGTTCGACCACGCCGGATCGCGTGTTCAGCGACCAGCAGTTGAAAGTGTTCGTCGATATCGCCTCGCTCGCGGCGACCTCGCTGGATAAGGCGCGGTTGTTCGCGGAGACGAACGTGCGCGCCCGTCAGCTCGCCGCGCTCAACGACATCAGCCGCCAATTGGTGGCCGCCGAAGCCGACCTCGAAGAACTGCTCAAGTTCATCACGTCGAGCGCGGCGGACATCCTCAACGCCGAAGCCGGGTCGCTCCTGCTCACCGTTGACGACGGGACGAACGATCTGGAATTCCGGGTGGCCGTCGGCGGCGGCGGACAGGACATCATCGGGCGGCGCGTCCCGGCGAAGCGCGGCCTCGTCGGCGAAGTCGCGTCGACGGGCAAGATGGTGCTGGTCAACGACGCGCGCAATGATCCCCGGTGGGGCGGCGAATTCGCCAAAGGCGCTTTCCAGACCAACAGCGTGGTCGCCGTGCCGCTCATCACGCAAGACCGCGTGATCGGCGTGCTGGAGCTGCTCAATAAGCGCGGCGCTGGCTCGTTCAGCAGTGATGATAGTGACCTGCTCACGACGTTCGCCCGACAGGCCGCGGTCGCGATTGAAAACGCGCGTCTGTTCGAACTCACCGACTTGCAGCTCACGCAGCGCGTCGGCGAACTGGAAACGCTCGAACGCATCGACGTTGAGCTGAACCGTTCGCTCGAACTGATCACGGTGGCGGAAATCACCGTCCGCTGGGCGCTGACCAACACCAAAGCCACGGCGGGGCTGCTCGGCATCGTGCTGCCTGACCCGGTGCGCTTCCAGATTGTCTACAAAGTCGGCTACGAGGCGGAAGACCTGCCCGAACCCGTCGACGGGTTCTACCCGGTTGATAAGGGCATCCTCAGCCGCGTGCTGCGCACCCGGCAAGCTGAACTCGTGCCCGATGTGACCATCGATCCGAATTACACCAAGTCGCTGCGCGGCGGCCTCTCGCAAATCACGATACCGATGCTGTCGGGCGGTGTGGTCAACGCCGTGCTGATTTTGGAGACAAATCGGGAGCCGCGGTTGCGCCTCGCCGATCTGCCGTTCCTGCAGCGCCTCGCCGACCATGCGAGTATCGCCATCGCCAACGCGCAGCTCTACGACGAACTGACGCGCGCGAACGCCTCCAAGAGCGAATTTGTGTCGTTTGTCGCACACGAACTCAAAAACCCGCTCACGTCGATCCGCGGCTACTCCGACGTGCTGCTGACCGGGCGCGGCGGTTCGCTCAACGACATGCAGCGTAACTTCCTCGCCACGATCCGCGCCAATGCCGAGCGCATGAACACCATCGTGAGCGATCTGAACGACGTGACCAAACTGCAAACCAACAACATGCAGATCACGCTGTCAGCCATCAGCCCGCGCAATGTGGTCACCGAAACACTGCGCCCGCTGCAAAAGCAGATCGAAGACAAGGGGCAAAATCTCGTCGTGGATGTGCCGGACGACATCCCACTCATTCGCGGCGACCAGAACCGCCTGATTCAGGTGCTGACGAACCTCGTCTCGAACGCGCACAAATATACGCCGCAGCAGGGCGACATCAATGTGCGCACATATGTCGACCGCAGCCTGCGCGACAACAAGGGGCGACCGCTCCCGGCGATGGTGCACTTCAGCGTCAAGGACAGCGGGATCGGCATGAGCGCCGAAGACCTCGCCCGCCTGTTCACGCCGTACTTCCGCAGCGATAACCCGCTGGCGCGTGAGCAGCCCGGCACCGGCCTCGGCCTGACGATCACGCGTGGGTTGGTGCAGCGGCATGGCGGTGATATCTGGGTTGAAAGCACGGTCGGCGTCGGCACGACCTTCCATTTCACGGTGCCGCTGGCCGAAGAAAAAGAGAAGGCTTCGTAATGCAGCTGCGCACCGTACTCGTCAAGCTGATGGCGCAGCGCGCGCTCCACCGCTTGAAGTCGCAGCCCATTGAGCCGCAGTCGTACATCACGCGCCCCACAGCGGAGATGCGTGCTGACCACAGCGCCGATCTCCCGCTGGCCGGGGCGGTCAATTTTCGCGATCTTGGCGGTTACCGCACCCGTGATGGATACACAGTCAAATCCGGGTTGCTCTACCGCTCCGGCGACCTCGCCGCTCTGACGGATGCCGACCTTAACTATCTGCTCAACACGCTGCACGTCAAATTCGTGTGTGACCTGCGCAACCCGGAAGAAGTGGCCGAGTCGGCACATCGTTTCCCGGCAGATAGCCTCGGCTATGTCAACCTGCCGATCATGCGCGCCAGCGCCAGCAGCGACGAACGACAGGTCGGGAAGGCGCTGTTCAGCGGCGACATCGCCAAGATCGACGCGGCGTTCGGGCAGACCTACATCGGCATGGTCGATAACTCGGCGGCGGCGTTCGGGCAGGCGCTGAAAATCATGACCGATCCCGCTAACCTGCCGACGATCTTCCACTGCACGGCGGGCAAAGATCGCACGGGGATCACGGCGGCGCTGGTGTTGAGTCTGCTCGGCGTGCCGGATGCGACGATCAGCGCGGACTACTCGCTCACTAACCTCGCCTATGACCATGTCTACCTGACGGCGAAGAACAACCGCACGTATCAGGCGACGGGCATCCCCATCGACGTGCTCGCGCCGATTCTGGTCGCCAAGCCGCGCTGGATCGAAGGCGTGCTGGCGCACATTCGGCAACAGTATGGCTCGGTCGAGCAGTACGCGCTGACCAAGGCTGGTCTCACGCCGGCGGACATCGCCGCGCTCCGGGCGAATTTGCTGGAATAACGCCTAATCCAATCACCGAACATCGGTTGTAGGGGCGCACGGCCGTGCGCCCCTACGAGACACACATTCAAATGTTCGCACCACCTTGACACCTTTTTGACCCGCTTTCCCCTACGCCATGCAGTAAAATAGACCGTATCTGTCGAGGTCAATCTTTGGCGGAGACTGCTTTTCTGGCGCACCCGTATCGGAGTCAACCATGCGTCGTCTCATTCTCCCGATTGTCTTAGCCCTCATCACCGTGTTGCTTCTGCTGCGCACCACGCAGCCTGCCTTGGCGCTCGGCTTTGGCGTTGTGACCTACGGCGGCATCGCCATCATCCAGCAGGCGTTGGCTGCCATTCGTACGCGCGACATCATTCTGCCATGGCGCTATGGTCGTGATTTCAGCGCGACCGGCAGCGTGGCCGTCGCTCAGGGCTGGCTGCGCGTGGTGATCGGCGTAGTGCTGGTCGGCGCAGGCGTGTGGTTCGGCGTGCAGGCGCTGGCGGTCTGACCTCACCCCTGAATTTCGGATTGGTGAGGTATTTGATAGAAGCGAAATCTTTGTAGGGGCGGGCTTTGTCCCGTCTACCTTAACGAGCGAGGCAAGCTGGTCAGTGCGCAGAATACCCTGACGACGGGTTGTAGTTCGGTTTTGGGATTTCGCGGACGCGATTTATCGCGTCCCTACGAGAAGAACCGCTTTTATGTAGGGACGCAATTCATTGCGTCCGCTGCCTCCAAACTACCGGCAAGCCTCGCCCCTACAGTAAATCCTGCTCAAATCTAGGTTGGCGAAATTCACCGCTCCCAGATGGTGAGCAGGGGATACACCTTGCGCCAGTCGAGCATCTCCGCTGGCACGTACCCGCTGAACCCCTTTTGCAGCTTATACAAACCGATCTGCGGCGCGCATGTGCTACCAGCGCCGCGTCATAGTCGCGCACGCTGAACATGCGCAGCGCGTCCGGCGACCCGAACGGCGCGGCGACGTCCACTTCGACCGGGCTCTGCCATGAATTGAGCGTCGTCTCGATGACCGCGCGCAAGAACTGCTCACGTTCCGGTTCGGCGGGAGGGAGCATGGCCGGGTCGACAATCAGGCTCAGGTCGATGTCGGAGTCGGGGCGGGGGTGGCCGTCCAGCCCGCGCGAGCCGATCAACACCACGCGCAGCACGCCGGGATGCACCTGCCACCGCGTGATCTTGAGCAGCGCCGCGGTCTGCGGCAGCAAGCGGTCAAGTTGGGGGGAATAACGCGTAATCGGACTCATGCTCACCTCTTCGGGAAACGCCTACCATAAAGTATACGGCAGGCGTTTCTCGATGGGCGAGACATACGCGTGCTTAAACCCCTCACCCCAACCCCTCTCCCACGCAAGCGGGGAGAGGGGAGACATTGCGTGCGAGGTTGGCTCCCCTCCCTGAATTCGGGGAGGGGCCGGGGGTGGGGTCAGTACGAAAACATTCCGTAACCGATGTTAGTTGCTGGTCAGCACGACCGTACCGGGGCTGCCGATGAAGGCGCAGGTGAAGCCGCCCTCGCTCATGCTGGTCAGCACCTGCGGTTGGCGCGGGCTCTGCTGCGCGCTCAGGAAGATGAAATTACCTGACCCCTGCAAGCACACCTTGATCGGGCTGGCGAAGGTCGGCGCGGTCATCGAGTCCGGCATGAAGAGGTCTGCCGCCTGAATGACGCCGGCGCTGATCACCGAGGCGTCGCCGATCTGCGCTGCCGCTTGACCGATCAGGGTGCGGTTTTCGGCGAGCACGCGGCAGAAGATGTTCCCGACATTGGTTGGGAATTCCGCCCGGACAACCGGATTAAGGCTGCCGTTGAAATCGGCGCACATGGGCACGGTCATCGTCGTCATCGTTGATCCGGCGACGGCGATGGCTGTGACGGATGCGCCGATGGAGCCGATCAGCGTTGCGCCGCCCGAAGCGAGGTTGACGAGGTACAGGTTCGAGCCGATTGACAGGTAGCCAATGTCACTGCCGAGCGCGTCGCTCAGAATGTCGAAGCTGGTCTGCGCGGTGGCGTCGACGCCCAGCGCGCCGATGGTGTTGAGCGTCCCGGCGTTCGGCGGGTTCTGCGTGACGAGTAGATCCAGTGTCGCGTCGATGTTGTAGAGCGTCGTCGTGGTGGCGGTCGAGAAGTTGTTGGTGTAAGCCGAGGCGACAATATTCGGCGTCGCCGTATTGTTGCGATCTGTTGAGGCGAAGCCGAGCGCGCCATCAATTGCGGCGACCGCGCCGTTGTTCGGGTTGAGGCGCAAGTCCTGCCGCGCGTCACTGGTCAGGCGGATGCGATCAACGGTGGGATTGAAGTCAAAGCCGAAGCTGCCGCCATTCAACGGGGTGGAGAAGCTGCCGCCGAGCGCGGTCGCGCTGCCGTTCGCGGTATTGAGCACATACAAGCGGCTGCTGCTCCCCAGCGCGATCAACTGCATGTTGGCGGGACGGAAGTCGATCCCCTGCACGGTTTCACCGTCGGCCAACCCGGTGATCGACGTGCTGCTAAGGAGCGTGCCCGGGCTGGCGCTGTCGAACGAAATGAGACGGTTGTCGGTGGTGATGGCATACACGGTCGCCCCGGTTGGGGTCTGCGCCAGGAGTGGCACCGCGGTCAAGAGCATTGCGAACACCAAAACGATAAGTCTGCGCATGATTTTCCTCACAAGTCTGTGCGTACACCGTGTAGTTCGTACACGGCAGCAACTTGGATGACACAGCTTATCAGGCTTTAAGTTTTGCGTAGGGAATCAAAAACGCCCATCGGCGGATGGGCGTCTGAGATGCGCGTGTGACTTAGCCGAGATGCGGCTTGAGCTGGTTGGTGATGCGATCCTTCGGCTGGAAGCCGGTGATGCGCACGACGGGCTGCCCGCCCTTGAACAGGATCAGGGTGGGGATGCTCATGACGCCGTACTGCATGATGACGTCCGGGTGTTCGTCCGCGTCCAGCTTGGCGACGCGAATCTTACCGGCGTATTCGTCCGCGATCTGATCCACAAACGGCGCGATCATCTTGCACGGGCCGCACCATTCCGCCCAAAAATCCACCAGCACGGGCGTGTCGCTTTTCAACACTTCCGCCTGAAAATTTCCCGTGGTCGCTTCAAACGTTTTGACACCCATCACCTTATCTCCCTTGCGTTTTGACGCCTCACCCCCACTATGCTATCATGACTCGCACCGAGTAGTAGACGCAATATTGGGAGTGTTTTATTGTTGTATGATCTCAGACGATGCACATCTACCGGAACTTACCCGCCGCCAAGAAGAAATCCTCTCGCTCATTGTTCGAGCGTACACGCAGCACCCCGAACCCGTTAGCTCCAAACACCTCGTCGAAACCTTCGGGCTGAGCTACAGTTCGGCGACCGTGCGCAATGAGATGGCCGTGCTGGAAGACCTCGGCTACATCGTGCAGCCTCACACCTCCGCCGGGCGTATTCCATCGCAGCTAGGCTATCGCTACTTCGTCAAGCGCCTCATCAGCAACGGCGATATTTCGTCGTCGGAACAGTCGCGCATCACCGAACGCTTGCAGAGCATGCCGCTCGCCACCGAGCAGTGGATGCGCCTCGCCGCGACCATCCTTTCGCGCACTACGCAGACTGCCGCGCTGGTCACGCCGCCGAGCGCGGAAACCAGCCGCTTCAAGCATCTGGAGCTGATCTCGATTCAGGGGCGGCTCGTGCTGATGGTGCTCGTGCTGCAAGAGGGCACGGTCTACCAGCAGATGATCACGCTGACCGACCCGATCCCGCAGGCGAAACTGGGCGAAACCGCGCAGTTGATCAACGCGTTGTGCATGGACGCCAGCGCGACGCAGATACGCGCGCGCAGCGTGCAGCTCGGCTTGCTGGAACGCGAGATCACCGAACTGGTCAGCGACATGCTGGAGCGCGCCGACGCGAATCAGGTGCGGCTGATCTACCGCGAAGGCTTGAGCGACCTCATCCCCACGTTCCCCAACAACGAGGGCGCGCAGCAGGCCGTGCGCGTGTTGGAAGAACGCGCCGTGCTCAACATGATCCTCAACGAAGTGCTCACGCCGATGGTCAACAGCGTGCAGGTGGTGATCGCCGGGAATGGCCGCTGGGAGCAGATGAGCCATTTGACGATGGTCGTCAGCCGCTACGGGATTCAGGGGCAGGCGAGCGGCGCGGTCGGCGTGCTCGGCCCGACGCACATCAACTATGGGCGGGCGATCAGCGCGGTGGGCTACATCTCCGGCGTGATGACGGACATGATCGCGCAGGCGTTTGAGAAGCTGCCGCCGGGGAACAAACCCGACGACCCCGCCGATCAAGCCGACGAAACGGACGACTAACGGTAAAGGTATAGGAAACAAAGGTACCGGCAGCATGCAGCGCACACTGCCGGTGCGTTGCTACTTACGATTGAGCAAGTCTAGCAGCATCGAAATTACCACCAGTGCTGATGCTGGCGAACGCGTCTCATAGAACGTCATGAACGAGAACAGCACAGCGAGCACGTGCAAGGCAAGTGAAACCCACCTCGTCACCCGATCAAGCGGCATGGCCATACCTCCTTTCTTATCGAATTTGAGGTCACCACTGCGCTTGTCGGTTGAAATGTAATGAACATGCCACTACAATGGGGATTGACTAGATCACCCGTCAACCATCAAGCCCAGCAATGAACCCGTTGACACAAGACGCTCACATCTTTTGACGAAGATTGTGGGCGTTTTTGTTGCTGACACGTTGAATTGAATACGTCAAGCAACATCATCAATATACCAGACCACCCCACATTTGTGCACGATGGAAACTCGTCAAATATAGAACAAATGTGCGGAATTTTTGCTAAATTTAGGTGCTTTTTTGGCACATATTCGTAGTAGAACATCAGCGCATGCCGCGTGATTTATCGCCACAAAAGCTGCGCCCAAAAAGCGCTTGAAATAGTCCTCCCTTGATGTTGGAATTTGACATAACAAAAACGGGGCTGAGATGTTGATCTCGGCCCCGTATGTATAGATATGTTCTAGCAATGATGCTCATCTCATCACTTTACAAGCGTTCATAAGTCATCCTCAAATGAAAGCCGTTCTTGTAGGAATGGAGGATTTGGTATTACATCATTTACGTCTACAGTATCGTTGTATTGCCTTAGGAGCTGCGTGAGGCTATTCTTCGAACACGTCCTTCACCGACAGCGTGAAACCGGGCAGCACGTCGCCACCGTCGAGCGTATCGCCCAAGATCATGGTTTTGAGCGTATCCAGCCCCAAAACTTCGATCCGCTGGGTATCCGGGTACACCAGCCAGACGAGCTGCACGCCGTTGTCGAGATAGTACAGAGCTTTTCGGCGCATGACCGCCGCGCGATCCGTTGGCGATTTCACTTCCACAGCCAGATCCGGTAACTGCGGGACGGCTCCGCGCTTCACAACAGGTTGCACCCGCTCGGCGCGCGTAAATTCAACGTCTGGCAGGCGCGAATTTTCGTTGTCGCCAGTGAGTTGGTGGCGCACTTCGAACAGCACGCGCCCGAGATTCCGCGGCTTGACGAAGTCGCGCAGGGCGGCGTAAATATTCCCGGCGACGATGCTGTGTTCTTCGGTTGGTACTTTCTCGACGATCTCGCCGTCGATGAGTTCAAAGAGCCGATCCGCATTTTCCGGCAGATCGACAAACTGCTCAAACTCATCCACTGTGTATAGCTTCGCCCGATCAGTCATCTCGACGCTCCACAAGTTCCTGACTCCATTATGCGAATGTCGGGGCGTCTATGCAACACCGTATCCAACATCGCTACAAAGTCGCCGGGTGCGGTTACGAACTCCCCCCACAAACTAAACCGTTCTTGGTAATTTCTCAAGCTTTCACGGCGAGGTTCGTCGCATCTGTTAACGTGATTCTATGATTGCCCTGCTACACTTCACCACTGATTTAGGAGGGGCGTTGGCGTTCGAGGAGCGACCAGACACATGAGCCAAGAGACACCGATGACCGAAGACCAGAAGCAGCGCGCTGAAGGGGAGCAGGCCACCACGGCAGGCGACAACGCAGCCGCGGCCAACTCGACCGACGGCGGAGAGACTGCACAAGCGGAAAAGCAAGCGACAGTGACAGTTACGGAATTTCAGGCAGCACAAGCGAAAGCACAAGAGTATCTCGACGGGTGGCAGCGCGCGCGGGCGGAATTCGCCAACTACAAAAAGCGCGTCGAACGCGAGATGAAGGATAACCAGTACCTCGCAGCGGGCGACACCATCAAGGCGTTGCTCCCGGCGTTGGATGATTTCGAACGGGCGCTGGCGAACGTCCCGGCGGATCTGACGGGCAACCCGTGGGTCAACGGCCTGAGCATGGTTCAGAAGAAGTTCAACAAGTTTCTGGACGAGGCCAACGTCACCATCATCGACCCCACCGGCCAGCCGTTCGATCCCGGTCAGCATGAAGCGATTGGGATGGATGAGGCGACCGATGCCGCGCCCAGCGGTCATGTGACCGTGACGTTGCAGCGTGGATACATGATCGGAGAGCGCGTGCTTCGCCCGGCGCTCGTCCGTGTAGCTCAGTAACGACTAGCAGTAACGCACTTATCACAGGAGATCATAATCCAATGGGACGTATTATCGGTATTGACTTGGGCACGACAAACTCTGTCGTCGCCATTATGGAAGGCGGCGAGCCGACGGTGATCCCCTCGTCCGAAGGTGGACGCTTGATTCCGTCGGTGGTGGCGGTCAATCCCAAGACGGGCGAGCGCATCGTCGGCAAAATGGCGCGCAATCAGGCGGTCATCAACCCGGAAAACACGATTTTCTCGGTCAAACGCTTCATGGGTCGCAAGTTCGAAGACGCGGAAGTCCAGCGCGCGATCAAGTTTGTGCCGTACAAGGTGAGCGCCGCGCCCAATGGCGATGTGCGCGTCCACATGGGCGGGCGCGAATACAGCCCGCCGGAAGTCTCGGCCATGATTTTGCAGAAGATCAAGGCGGACGCGGAAGCCTACCTCGGCGAAACGGTGACGGACGCGGTGATCACGGTCCCGGCTTACTTCAACGACGCGCAGCGTAACGCGACCAAAGACGCGGGCAAGATCGCCGGTTTGAACGTGATGCGTATCATCAACGAGCCGACTGCGTCCAGCCTCGCGTATGGCATGGGCGAGAAGAAGAACGGCATCATCGCAGTGTACGACCTCGGCGGCGGCACGTTCGACATCTCGATCCTCGAAGTGGGCGACGGCGTGTTCGAAGTCCGCAGCACCAACGGCGACACCTACCTCGGCGGTGACGACTTCGATCAGGTGATCATCAATTGGATCGCCGACGAATTCAAGAAAGAACAGGGCATCGATCTGCGCAACGACCGGCAGGCGCTCCAGCGTCTGAAGGAAGCGGCGGAACGCGCCAAGATTGAACTGTCGACCGTCATCACCAGCGAAATCAACCTGCCGTTCATCACGGCGGATGCCTCCGGCCCCAAGCACCTCAACATGACGTTGAGCCGTGCCAAGCTGGAAAGCCTGACCGCCAGCCTCGTCCAGCGTTCGATTGACCCGTGCCGCGCTGCGCTGCGCGACGCTGGCCTCGAAACCAAGGACGTGGACACGGTCATCCTCGTCGGCGGTATGACGCGTATGCCCGCGGTCGTCGAAGCGGTCAAGGCGTTCTTCGGCAAAGATCCGAGCAAGGGTGTCAACCCCGATGAAGTCGTGGCGCTCGGCGCGGCGATTCAGGGTGGCGTGCTCGGCGGCGATGTCAAGGACATTCTGCTGCTCGACGTGACCCCGCTCACGCTCGGCGTGGAAACGCTCGGCGGCGTGGCGACCCCCATGATCGAACGCAACACCACCATTCCGACCAAGAAGTCGCAGGTCTACTCGACCGCGGCGGACAGTCAGACGCAGGTGGAAATTCACGTCGTGCAGGGCGAACGTCCGATGGCGAACGATAACAAGTCGCTTGGGCGCTTCATCCTCGACGGCATTCCCCCGGCTCCGCGCGGTACGCCGCAGATCGAAGTCACGTTCGACATCGACGCCAACGGTATCCTCAACGTGAGCGCGCGCGATAAGGCGACGGGCCGCGAACAGAAGATCACCATCACCGCCAGCAGCGGTCTGAGCGAAACCGAAATCCAGCGCATGGTCAAGGAAGCGCAGGCGCACGCGTCGGAAGACGCCAAGCGCAAAGAAGGCGTGGAAGCGGCCAACAAGGCGGAAGGCGCGATCTTCACAGCGGAGAAATTCCTGCGTGATTTCGGCGACCGTCTGCCGGACGACGCCAAGAAGCAGACCAACGAGCGCATCGAAGACGTGCGCAAGGCGGAAAGCAGCCAGAACATCGAAGAGATCAACGCGGCGGTCGAACGCCTGAATCAGCACCTGCAAACGCTCGGCGGGCAGATGTATCAGGAAGCCCCCGGCGCAGCGGATGCGGCCAATGGCGCGCCTAATGCGGGCGGCTCGACTGGACCCTCCGGCGAAGACGTGGTCGAAGGCGAATACAAAGAGGTCTAACCTCAATCCAGCGTGAGCTTGAGGGGGACCTGTCTGCCAAAGGGACTGGCGTGTTGAAAACCCCTCAGCCCCCCCTCCCGCAAGGGGGAGAGGGGGAGGCAAGCGAATCTGCTGTCTCCCCTCCCTGAATTCGGGGAGGGGTCGGGGGTGGGGTCTGACACTCCTGGTTGGATGATTCGGAAAACCTTCTCTATTGGCGTGCGTATTACTCTGTAGACTAGTCCTGTAGCACAAAGCGATATTCTGGGTGGGCAATGGCACGAGATTACTACGACGTATTGGGCGTCTCCCGCACGGCGGACAAAGCCGAGATCAAATCGGCGTTTCGAAAGTTAGCCCGCGAATATCACCCGGATGTCAGCAAACACGCGGATGCCGAAGCCAAGTTCAAAGAGATCAACGAGGCGTACGAGGTTTTGTCGGATGACGACAAGCGCGCCCGCTATGATCGCTTTGGGCACGCCGGGGTGAGCGGCGCGGCTGGGCAGGGCGGGTATGGCGCAGGCGGCGTCGGTTTCAGCGGCTTCGAGGAGATTTTCGAAGAGTTCTTCACGGCCTTTGGCGGCGCGCGTCAGCAGCAGCGGCGGCGCGGCCCGCGTCCGGGATCGGATCGCCGGGCGGATGTGACGATCACCTTCGAAGAGTCGGTCTTCGGCACGCAGAAAGACATCGAATTCGAGCGGCAGGAGATCTGCGAGACGTGCGGCGGCAGCGGCGCGGCTCCCGGCAGCACGCCGATCAAGTGCGTGCAGTGCGCGGGGACGGGCGAAGTCCGGCAGGTGCAGCAGACCATCCTCGGCTCGATGGTGCAGGTGACCACCTGCCCGCGCTGCAACGGTCGCGGCGAAACGGTCGCCACCCCATGCCAGACGTGCAAGGGCGGCGGTCGTTTGCGGCGTAAGACCGCGCTCACCGTCGATATCCCGGCGGGCGTGCGCGAAGGCTTGCAGATTCAGGTGCGCGGCGAAGGCGATATGGGCGAAAAAGACGCCCCACAGGGCAACCTGTACGTCGTCGTGCATGTGCAGGAGCATGAATACTTCAAGCGCAAAGACAGCGACATCATCCTCGAAATCAGCATCAACGTGGCGCAGGCGGCGCTCGGCGACAAAATCCAGGTGCCGACCGTCGACGGCGATGTCGAACTGATCGTTCCCAATGGCACGCAGACGGGCAAAGTCTTCCGCCTACGTGGCAAGGGGATCCCGCGCTTGCGCAGCGATGGCACGAACAGCGGTCGCGGCGATCAGCTCGTGTATGTGCATGTCGAGATTCCGCAAAAGCTCAGCGAAGAGCAGGTGCAGTTGTTCGAAAAGCTGGCGGCGACGATGGGCACGGGCGTGCAGACGCAGCGCAACGGCAAGGGCTTCTTTGACCGCGTGCGCGAGATGTTCGCCGGTGAGGGCGGCTGAGGTCGCAAAGTTCACAGTAGACAGTTTCCAGTTTACAGTCAAGAATAAGGCTGTGAACTGGTGGGTCGAAAATCGGGGACGCCAGCAGGGCGTCCCTTGTGATTCAAGTGGGTTGTGGGAAGAATATCAAACCTCACCCCGACGCTTCTCCTAGAGGAGTGGGGAGCTGTGCGGCGAACGTAAGTCCCCTCGCCCTTGGGAGAGGGGATTTAGGGGTGAGGTTCGATCTTGCCTTGCCCCTACAGACAACCCTGTTGGCTGCATCCGCAAGTGTGATGTAGATCGCCGTCACCACGGTTCTCTAGCTGTGAACTGTGAACTGTCAACTGAAAACTATCAACTGAAAACTGTGAACCCAACCTATGACCAAATGGATTGAAGTGACCCTCCGCGTAGACGGCGAGGCGGCCGAAGCGACCGCCGAAGTGCTCCAGCGCTATGGCTATCAGGGCGTGGCGATTGAACACGAAGGCATCCCGCCGGATAAGCTCGACGAAGATCAGATCCCGCCCGCGACGCAGTTGGCCGTGCGCGCCTACATCCCTGATGACAGCCGCGCCGATGAAGTCAAAACCAAGCTCGAAGAAGCGCTGCGCTACATGAGCCTGATGTATCCCATGCCCACGCCGATCTATCGCATGGTCGAGGACACCGACTGGGCGGAAGCGTGGAAGGTGCATTACCATCCGCTGCGCATTGGCAAGCGGCTCGTGATTCGCCCGCTGTGGACGGAAGTCGAACTCGGCGCGGGCGATGTCGAAGTCGCGCTCGATCCCGGCATGGCCTTTGGCACGGGCACGCACCCGACGACGCAGCTTTGTCTCGAAGCGATTGAGGCGCTGCTGCCCCCCGGCGCGCGCGTGCTCGATCTCGGCACCGGCTCGGCGATTCTGGCGATTGCGGCGGCCAAGCTCGGCGCAACCTCCGTGCTGGCGCTGGATAATGATCCCGTGGCGGTCGACACGGCCATCAAGAACATTGAGCAGAACGGCGTGAGCGAGAAAATTGTCGCGCAGGAGGGCAGCCTCGACACGGTGATCACCTCGGCGCGGCGCTTCGACGTGCTGCTGTGCAACATCCTCGCCCGCATCATCATTCAGATGTGCGACGAGCATCTCGGCGACACGATTCGCCCCGGCGGTCTCGGCATTTTCAGCGGCATCATCCTCGATCAGGCCGACGATGTCGAAGTAGCACTGCGCAAAACGGGTCTCGAACCGTATGCGCGTCGGGTGCAGGGCGACTGGGTCGTGATCGAAGCGCGGCGACCGGGGGAATAGACTATGTTCCAGCCACCTGAACGCATCCAGCGGGAGTTCGATCAGATCGCGCCATTTTCCAGTGATGGCTGGACGCATAACAACCACTATCACCCGTTCCTGCTCAAGCACCTGCCGCCGCGGATTGAGTCGGCGTTGGATGTGGGCTGCGGAGTCGGGACGTTTTCCCGGCTGCTGGCCGCGCGCGCGGATCGCGTCCTCGGGCTGGACTTGTCACCGGAGATGATTCGCATTGCGCAGGAACGCTCAACCGCATTCCCCAACATCGAGTATCAGGTGGCCGATGTGCTGCAAAGCGATTTCGCGCCCGCCTCGTTTGACTGTATTGCCAGCATCGCGACGCTGCATCACATGGCGCTGGATGTCGTGCTGCCCCTGTTGGCGAACGCCCTCAAACCGGGTGGAACGCTGCTCATCCTCGACCTGTATCAGGCGGAGAGCAGGGGCGATCTGCTGTTTGGCGCCTTAGGCATTCCGGTCGCGTTCGTGTACGGCAAGCTGAATCACCATGAGCCAGATTCCGAAGCGGCGCGGCAGGCGTGGGAGGAACACGGCAGCGGCGATAATTATACGCGTATCAGCGACGTTCGCCGGGTTGCGCGCGATCTGCTGCCGGGCGCGCAGATTCGCAAGCATGTGCTGTGGCGCTATTCGCTGGTGTGGCGCAAGCCGTAGATCACCTCACCCTGCTTGCTGCGCAAGCCGTCCCTCTCCATGGGGAGTGGGACAAGGACCCGGCTTTGCCCCCGCCCTAGGGGGGTCAAGCGCAACGCGGTGAGGTCAAGCCGCTGGCAACTGAATCACCCTCATTCGCGTCTAACCAAGCTCGCGTACAATAGTGGGCATTTCTGGTAATCAAGTAGGAACAGCATGGCTACACTCCAAGGCAAAGAACGCGCCGCTTACGTCCAGTCGATGTTCGACCGGATCGCGCGCCGCTACAACTTGATGAATCGGCTCATGACTTTCGGGCAGGATCTGCGCTGGCGCAAGTTCGTGATTCAGCAGGCGCACCTGCCGCCCAAAGGCACGCTGCTCGACCTCGCGACCGGCACGGGCGATATCGCCTTCGAAGGGCTGCGCGCCGTCCCCGATTTGACCGCCGTGGGCGGCGACTTCTCGCTGGGCATGATGCAGGTGGGTCAGACGCTCACCGACGGCGACCGTGTGCGTTGGGTGGGCGCGGACGCCATCCAACTGCCGTTTGCCGGGAACAGCTTTGACGCAGTAACGAGCGGCTACCTGATGCGCAACGTGATCGATATTCCGCAGGCGCTGCGCGAACAGTTACGCGTGCTCAAACCGGGCGGGCGCATCGTCATCCTCGACACCACGCCGCCGCCGCGCAATCTGCTGCGCCCGTTCATCCTGATCCACATGCGCTATGTGATTCCGCTGCTCGGGCGGCTGATCAGCGGCAACCCGGACGCCTACCAGTATCTGCCGGAATCCACGCAGAAGTTCAAGACGCCGGAAGCGCTGGCCGGGGCCATGCGCGAAGCAGGTTTCCAGAATGTGCAGTTCAAACGCTTTATGTTCGGCACGCAGGCCGTGCATTGGGGCGAAAAACCGCGCTAACGGGCGTCCAAGCGCCACAGCACGACGGCGGCGTCCGCTTCCGTTTCGCCGGGGCGGGGATAGCCCGCGATCCGCGTAGCGTCCGCGTCCAGCGTGGTCACATCCACGCCGATGATGGATGAGGTTTCCGTCAGCACGTAGACCGCTCCGCGTTCAGCCAGCGCCGCTTGAATGCGGTCGATGCCGGGCGCGTCGGTGCATTCCATCAGGCGACCGTCCTGCGCGTAGAAATTGGCGCGGCGGCAGCTGTCGGGGAACATGCTGGCGATGATCGGCAGGTCGTCGGTCAGCGTGACCGGGAAGGCTTGCACGGCTTCGCGCAGGCCAAAGCCCGCGCTGTGCTCGGTGATGTACTGCGTGCGCATCAGCGGTGGCAGGGGCAGATCGCCGGGCGCGGTGTAAGCGATTTGCGCGAACGGCAGGAGGCCGAGGCCCAGCAGCGCCGCGATCCCGATGGTGGCGATCTGCCGTGCCATCGGCGACTTCACCCACCGTTCCAGCGCCAAGCCGATCCCCGCGCCGCCGAGCAGCAGAAAGCCGGGGAGGGCGACCACAAAATGGCGCGGCTGCACATCCCGACCCAGCAGCAGAATGCTCAGCAGCGGTACAGCGATCACGACGAGCAGGAAGCCGCCGCGCCTCGGGCGCAACATCAGCAGCAGCGCCAACCCGATGCCGAGCGCGACCGTCCAGACCAGCGTGCCAAAGCCCGTCAACTGCGCCCACAAACGCGTGAGATTTTCCGCGAGCCCGGTGCTCATGCCGCCGCCGCTCACCCAACCCAGCGCAATCGAGAACAAGTCGTCACCACGCAGCAGCAGATAGGCGATGGGGACGCTGAACAGTGCCGCGACCGTCACACCGATCACCATCAGTGCGCGAATACGCTGGCCCAGCGGCGCACGACTGGCCAGCACGATGATCGCAATCGCGGCGGCGAAGGGGAGCGCTGTGAATTTGAACAGGGCGGCGAGTCCGAGCGCGACGCCCGTGAGGATGGCGCGCTGAATCGTGCTGCGGTCGGCGAGCCGTACCGCGAGCCACACGGCGAGAATCGCCAATGCGCCGGCTTCGGCATCGCTGAAGATCATGCGTTCATAGAAAAAGAGGTAAGGTGAAGCCACCCACAACAGCCCGCCGAGGAGCGAGGCGGTGGAGCCAAAGACTCGACGCAGCAGGGCAAGGCCAGCGGCCAACCCGAGCAGGCTGATGAAGAGGGTGGAAATGCGCCCGACGAAGACTGGGGATGATTGCGGGTAAAAGAGTGCGATCACCCAATGGTTGATGATCTTACCGTCGCGGATTTCCCAGAACGGATGCAGATTCCACACTTCGACCGCGCGGGTGAGGTGCAGACCTTCATCGTTGTGTAACGGCAGACTGTCGAGCGCCTGTAAGCGGATAACCCAGAAGAGAAGAAAGAGCAGCAGCCACTTCACGGGATAATAACGCTTACGAAAGTTCCTCTTCGCCGGGTTCCAGCCGCTGACCATCACGGTAGCGATACGTGATGCGCCCGCGCGCCGGATCGTACACGCTCATCTCCACGCGCACCCGGTCGCCCAGCAGAATGCGAATGTAATATTTGCGCATTTTGCCGGACAGGTAAGCCAGAATGCGGTGCTTGTTCTCCAGTTCCACCAGGAACTGAGTATTGGGCAGCGCTTCGACTACCGTCCCCTCAACTTCGATCTTGTCTTCTTTTTTCGCCATATCTATCCTTGCTATCACACCCATAAACAAACAATGCCGCTGCCTGAATGAACGGGCAGCGGTTTTCAAAACGCGCCTATGGAACGCACTAGCTTTCCAAGTTTAGCGGGTCGCAGCTTTACGCTGACGACGGCGGGAACGGCGAATCGCCTTCTTCTTCTCGATTCGGCGCAGCTCGCTCTTGGAAATGTGCCAACGCTTCCGGCGGACGGTGCTGAGGATCCCGCTGTTCGTCACGCGCTTACGGAAACGCCGCAGGAGCGATTCTTGGGTTTCATTTGGTTTCAGAGTCACATGTGCCATATTTTGCCTTTCACCCCCTTTCGTTAGGAATTTAGGAAATCCCGACTGCAGCCTCATTATTGTAATAGATAAGCTGCACCTTGACTACCGTCAGGTTGTGCCTGGTTTAGGCACAATGATGTAGGGGCTTGGCGCGCCAAGCCCCTACAGGTGATATTGTTCGGTGTGAGCGTGCTTACGCTTCAGCGACCGCTTCGGCGGGTGCAGCTTCGGCGGGTGCAGCTTCAACGGGCGCGGCTTCAGCTTCGACACCGTCGACCTTGGCCTTGGCAAAGCGCTGCTTGTCCTCGTCGGTGACTTCCTTGAGGCTCAGGCCGAGGCGCTGCTTGTCGGCTTCGATGCTGATGACACGCATGACCAGACGCTGACCTTCGTGGACGACCAGCGAGGGGTCTTCCGGCGGCGGTTCGGCGATCTGGCTGGTGTGGAGCAGGGCTTCGATGCCCGGGTCGAGGCTGACGAACGCGCCGAACTGCGTTACGCGCGACACAATGCCTTCGACCAACTGGCCGACATGGTAGAGTTCTTCCACCGCCGCCCACGGGTTTTCCTGCAGGCGCTTGAGGCTCAAGCCGATGCGCTTGCCTTCCGCGTCGAGGCGCAGGATGTAAACTTCGACTTCATCGCCAACCTTCAAGACTTCGCGGGGATGATTGACACGGTGCCACGCGAGTTCCGAAATGTGGATGAGACCGTCAGCGCCGCCGAGATCGACGAACGCGCCGAAATCACGCAGGCCGCTGACCACGCCCTTGCGGACTTCACCTTCGCGCAGTTGGTCGAGCAGCACTTCCTTGCGGGCCTCGCGGTTGCCGCGGTTGGCGTCGCGCTGGCTGAAGACCAGACGGCGGCGCTTGCGGTTGACTTCGATCACCTTCATGCTGATCGTCTGACCGACGAGGCGCATCATGCGCAGCTTGCGGTCATCTTCGCTCAGGCCGCGCGGCAGATCGAGGACGTGGCTGGCGGGGACGAAACCGCGCAGGTTGCCGAACGGCACGATCAGGCCGCCGCGGTTTGCTTCCGCCACGATGCCTTCCCACACGCCTTCGGTGGCCATGAGCTCTTCGGCCTTCTTCCAGTCTTCGGTCTGCTGGGCCTGCGACACGGACAGCAGCAGATTGCCGTCTTCGTCTTCGACGCGCAGGATCATCACGTCGATGTCCGCGCCGACGGTGAAGTTTTCGATGTCGACGTTCATGCGTTCCAGATCTTTACGCTGAACGACGCCGTCGCGCTTCATGCCTTCGATGCTGACGATCAAGCCCTGAGTGTCAATGGCAACGATGTTGCCCGTGACAATGTCGCCGCGTTCCATCTGTTCTTCCGAAAAAGAAGCTTCCAACAGCGCAGCAAAATCCATTTCGTTCTCTTTGAACATAAACTCCCCCCAACGATGTGTGATGATTTGTGGAAATGGGCAAAAAAAAACCCGGCTAACCCAAGCGCAAAGCGTGAGTTACCGAGTCCTGAGTGCGGTTCTAGCAGAGTGAGCGTACAAAAAATTCACTGCGGATCGGTACAGCGCCCGAACCGCATCCCCTTTCCTTAAAGTCGCGGGGATTATAGAGTTTTCACGGGGCATTGTCAACGGGAGATTTGTGAATTGGGGGAATAAAACGAAAGACCCCGCCAAATGGCGAGGTCTTTCGCAAAAGTGCAGCTTGCTATGATGATTAGAGGGTGTTGACGATGTTCGAGAAAATGTTGCCGATGGCCGGCCCGAGCAGCGCCAGAATGACGATGACGACGACGGCGACGAGAACGAGAATGAGGGCGTATTCGACGAGGCCTTGGCCTTCTTCACGCGGTTGATACAGCATTGTGGGTTACTCCTGCGTGTAACTCAATTCGATGTTGAGAATCTATCATGACTATCGTACTGGCGTCAATTGTGATTCACTGCAAAGACTTAAGATTTCACTTGATTCACGGGAAATTCGGAAAAATCTCGTTTCTCGTCTAGCCTCCTGTGAATCTCGCGCCTACATTAAAGGGGGGGGGGAACGGGCGCCCCCGCCCCCCCCCCCCCCACCCCCAACAAAAAGGACGGGGGGGGGGGGCCCGAACCCCCACCCCCCCCCCCCGCCCCCCGGCGCTTCCCCCCGGGGCCCCCCCCCCCGGGGGCGCGGGGGGGGGGGGGGGGGGGGGGGGGCGGGGGGGGGGGGGGGGGGGGCCGGGGGGGCTGTCGGGGGCCCGGGGGGGGGGGGCGGGCGCCCCTCGGGTTTTTTCCTGGGGGGGCCCACCCACCCAAGAAAAACCTCCCAAAACCTCCACCAGGGGGGGCCGTGCGTGCCGTAAAAACGTTGCCGATGGCCGATCCAAGCGCAGCCAGAATGACCACGACGATGACGATCACAATGAAGACGATGAGCGCATATTCGAGCACATGCGACTCTTTGCCTTCTGGCGGCTGCTCCATGACCTGCCCCCTTCTGGTGATAAGCTGCACTTTCACCGTCAGCATAGGGCACATTTAAGGCGGGAGTCTCGTGACAAACGCGTGATTTTGCAGTCGAGGGACTTTCCAGCGGAGGGGATCGTGATAACCGTCACAGATTTACCGATACGTGTTTCTTTTGACAATCGCTTAAGGCGATCTTAAAATCCCTCCATTGTCCGAGGATCGTTAAATAAACCACTTTCTTTACAGGAGTGTCTCCATTATGAGAGAGTATACCACTGACAAACTGCGTAACGTTGCCCTGGTCGGTCATCAGGGCAGCGGCAAGACGACGCTTGTCGAGGCGCTGTTGTTCAACACGGGCGCAGTCTCCCGTTTGGGGCGGATCGAAGAGAAGACCACCGTCTCTGACTGGGAAGATGAAGAAAAGGAACGCGGCATTTCGCTGTCGACCTCGCTCATCCCGCTCGAATTCAGCGATCATAAGATCAACGTTCTGGACACCCCCGGTTACACTGACTTTCAAGGCGAAGTGAAGAACGCCATTCGCGTGGCCGACTCCGTGATCGTCGTGGTAGATGCGGTGTCGGGCGTGGAAGTCGGTACGCAGTTGGCGTGGGAATACGCCGAAGCGTATCAGCAGCCGATCGTCGTGGTGGTCAACAAGCTGGATCGTGAAAACGCGAGCTTCGACCGCACCATGACCAGCCTGCGCGAAAGTTTCCCCGAATACAAGTTTATCCCCGTTATGATCCCGATTGGGGAAGAAGCGAATTTTAAGGGCGTGGTCAACCTGATCACGTTGAAAGCCTACCTGGGCGCGGGCGCGGAACGTTCCGACCTGCCCGCCGATATCGTTGACACGGCGAAAGCGGCGCACACGGTGATGGTCGAAGCCGCAGCCGAAGCCGACGACAGCCTGATCGAGAAGTATTTCTCCGAAGGCGACCTGGCTCCTGAAGAAATCCGCGACGGCATGCGTAAAGCGGCCCGCGATGCGTATTTGAAGACTGTCCCGGTGTTTGTGACCTCCGGCGCGAAGAATATCGGCACCGTCCCGCTTATGGAAGCGATGGTGGTGTATGTGTCGCCGCCCTCCGAACGCCGCGTGCAGGTGACCCCCGGCGATGGCGGCGAAAAGACCTTCCTGTATGCGCCGCAAAGCGACAGCGGCCCGCTGGCCGCGTACGTGTTCAAGACGAGCAATGACCGCTTCGTCGGCACGTTGAACTACTTCCGCATTTTCTCCGGCTCGCTCAGCAATGACAGCCGTCCGTATAATTCGACCCGCAGCGTGGAAGAACGCTTCAATTCGCTGATGCTGCTGCGCGGCAAGGAACAGATCGCGGCGACGACGCTGCACTGCGGCGATATCGGCGTGGTGGCGAAGCTGACGCACACCAAGACGGGCGACACCTTCGCTTCGAAGGACAACGCGCTGCAAATCAGCAAGCCGGAATTCCCCGACCCGCTGTACACCGTGGCGCTCACCCCGCGCACGCAGGCCGACAGCGCGAAGATGGGGACGATCCTCACCAGCCTGTGCGAAGCTGACCCGACGCTCCGCTGGCGGCAAGACCCCGACATCAAGCAGACGGTGCTCGAAGGCATGGGCGAAGCGCACATCGCCGTGAGTCTGGCACGCGCGGAAAAGCTCGGCGTGGGCATCGACACCAGCGTGCCGAAAGTGCCGTACAAAGAGACCGTCCGCAAGGTCGGCTCGGCGACGCACCGCCACAAGAAGCAGTCGGGCGGCGCGGGGCAGTTCGGCGAAGTCTCGATGCGCGTGGAACCGAACTCGGAATCGAACTACGAATTCAAGTGGGCTGTGGTCGGCGGCGCGGTTTCGACCTCGTTCGGCCCCTCGATTGAAAAAGGCATCAATTCGGTGATGGAACGCGGCGTGCTGGCGGGCTTCCCGATTGTGCAGGTGCGCGCGGTCGTGTTTGACGGCAAGGAACACCCGGTCGACTCGAAGGATATCGCCTTCCAGACCGCCGGACGCGAAGCCTTCAAGGAAGCGTTCCTGCTCGGCGAGCCGATTCTGCTCGAACCGATTATGGACGTGAAGATCACCGTGCCCGAGTCGATGATGGGCGACATCCTCGGCGACCTGAACACCCGCCGCGGGCGCGTGCAGGGCATGGACACGATCGGCGGCAAGAGCGTGGTCACGGCGCAGGTGCCGCACGCCGAAATGCTGCGCTATGGCAACGACCTGCGCTCGATGACGGGCGGTCGCGGCATCTACACGATCAAGTTCAGCCACTACGACACCGTGCCATCGAATGTCGCGCAGCCGATCATCGCCGCGCACAAGGCGGAAGAAGCCGCCGCGCACAGCTAAAGCAGGTTTCAGCTGACAGCGAACAGTTCACAGGGGGCGCAGACGACCTCGCTCACTGTGGACTGTTTTTGTTTGGGGTAGACTTGGTAAGAATGCTCTTCATCGCGTCCGCTGTGCCTGTCATGTATAAGCAGATGTTCTACACTTTGCGCACCCTTGGGTGTCCCACTTGTGTTGACAATTTGCATACCATGTCTCCACCTGAACTATGCAATGGGGTGGGGATCAGAGCATTTAGCGACCTAGGGACTCAAAAGGAGCATCCGTTATGCACCAGATTGCCCTGCAACGCCTGTATAATCAACGCCTCGTCGGCACACCTTTTGATAAGCCAGAAGCTGTCGTGGCATGGATGGGGGCGGTTCAATCACAGGAATATGCGCTGGCAAAATGGGCATTAGGTCAACGCACTGCCGCTATGAGTGATGACCTCGTTGATCAGGCTTTTGCCGCTGGGAAAATCTTGCGTACGCACGTCATGCGTCCGACATGGCATTTTGTTACCCCCTTTGATATTCGCTGGATGCTTCAATTGACCGCGCCCCGTGTCCATGCCTTGAATGCCTACATGTACCGCAAACTTGAACTGGATGAAGCGCTCTTACAGCGTGCTAATGGGGTGCTTGCCGAAGCCTTGGAGGGTGGTCAGCAGCTTACTCGTGAAGAACTGGCAACTGCGCTTGAGGCGGCAAATATTGCTGCAAAAGGGATGCGCCTCGGCTATATAATGCATTATGCTGAATTAGAGGCGGTTGTTTGCAGTGGTCCTCGTCGTGGAAAACAATTTACCTACATGCTGCTGGATGAGCGTGCGCCCCACGCCCGGACGTTAGCACCTGATGAAGCATTGGCTGAACTAGTTACACGGTTTTTTCACCGGGCATGGACCCGCCATGATCCCTGATTTTGTCTGGTGGTCAGGGCTAACCGTTGCCGATGCTAAACGCGGCCTAGACATGGTCCGCTCTCAACTGTTTCAGCAAGTCATTGATGACAAAACTTATTGGCACGGCGCACTGCTCCCCACCGCACCGATCCCCGCACCGACAGCCTGCTTATTGCCACCGTACGACGAGTTCTCCAATTATCGGGATCATTCCACTGTGCTAGATCAGCAGTATCTTGACCAAGCCAGCAGTACGGTTTTTGGCGGTTTTACCGTCATTGATGGCAAAGGTGTCGGCAATTGGCGGCGTACTTCCAAGGGTGGGGCAGTTGTCGTAGAATCCGCGCCATTCCGCCCCTTTACCCGAGCCGAAAATGAGGCGTTTGCCGCTGCCGCCCAGCGCTTCGCTGATTTTCTCCAAATGCGACTGGTATTGGCTTAAGTTATCAGCAATGATGGACTGTTGGCAAAGCAGAAAACCACTGCAATCCTAGCTGGTATGTCGGTTTTGGCGGGAACATGGAAAGGTAAATGGCGGATGTACGGATTGTTCGGCAACATGCAAGCGCAGCCCGGTCAGCGGGAGGCGCTCTTGGGTCACTTACTGCACGCGGCGGCGCTCCTGCGCGATCTCGACGGGTGCTATCACTACGTCGTCGGCAGCGACCCCCATGACCCAAACGGCATCTGGATCAGCGAAGTGTGGCGCACCCCGGAAGATCATCAAGGCTCGCTGACGCACCCCGCCATCCAGCAGTTGATCAGCGTGGCGCGCCCGCTCATCGCCGCCATGCCGCAGCGCTTTGAATACACGCCGCTCGGCGGCAAGGGCCTGCCGGAGTAGCCACACGTGCCCAAATAAAAGCCCCTCTCCCAAGGGAGAGGGGCAGTTGAGCGGAGCGAAACGGGGTGACGCTTGTTCTTACTCCGAATGATTGGTTGGGGCGACGACCGCGGGCGGTTCGACCTCGGCGGGGACCGCCGCCGGGCCGGCAATTTCGAGCAGGCGCGCCCGGTCGACGACTTCGCTGGTCATCAGTTCATGCGCCAGCGCTTCCAGCTTGTCGCGGTTTTCCTCAAGCAGCGTCTTGGTCTCCGCGTACGCCTCTTCAATGATGCGATGCACTTCCTCGTCAATCTTGGCGGCAGTTTCTTCGCTGTAAGCGCGTCCCTGCGAGAGCGAATAGCCGAGGAACGGCTGGCGTTCGTCTTCGCCATAGTTGATCTGGCCGAGGCGGTCGCTCATGCCGAACTGCGCCACCATGCGCCGCGCCATCGAGGTTACCTGCTTGAGATCGCTGGCCGCGCCCGTCGTCACGTCGCCGAACACGATTTCTTCGGCGGCGCGCCCGCCCAGCGCGACTTTCATGCGCGCCAGAATGTAATTGCGCGAGTGGTTGCGGCGGTCATCTTCCGGCATCTGGTAGGCCACGCCGAGCGCCTGCCCACGCGGGACAATCGTCACCTTGAAGATCGGATCGGTGTTGGGGATGAGCGTCGCGACTAGCGCGTGTCCACCCTCGTGATACGCGACGATGCGCCGTTCTTCTTCATTCGCCAGCGGCGGACTCGCCGTGCCGAGCACGATGCGGTCAAACGCTTCGAGGAAGTCGTTTTGCGTGATGCGGCGGCGATTCTTGCGCGCGGCGGTCAGCGCGGCTTCGTTGGCAAGGTTGGCAATGTCCGCGCCGCTAAAGCCGATGGTGGCTTTCGACAGCCCGGTCACATCGACGTTGTTTTCCAGCGGCTTGCCGCGCACGTGCACGCGCAGAATGTCTTCGCGGCCTTTGCGGTCGGGCAGCGCGACCGTCACCTGCCGGTCAAAGCGACCGGGGCGCAGCAGCGCGGGATCGAGCACGTCGGGGCGGTTGGTCGCCGCCATGACGATCACGCTCTCGGTGCGGTCAAAGCCGTCCATTTCGGCGAGCATCTGGTTGAGCGTCTGTTCGCGCTCGTCGTTGCCGCCGCCTAAGCCCGCGCCACGCTGGCGACCCACGGCGTCGATTTCGTCGATGAAGACGATGCTCGGCGCGGCGGCTTTCGCCTTGTTGAACAGGTCGCGCACGCGGGACGCGCCCACGCCGACGAACATTTCGACAAACTCGGAGGCGGCGATGCTGAAGAAGGCTACGCCCGCTTCACCCGCGACCGCGCGCGCTAGCAGCGTCTTGCCCGTTCCGGGCGGGCCCACGAGCAGCACGCCGCGCGGAATCCGCGCCCCGAGCGCGATGTATTTATCCGGCTCTTTCAAAAAGTCGACGATTTCGACCAGTTCGCTTTTCGCGGCTTCCTGCCCAGCAACATCGACGAACGTGATGGCGGGCTTTTCCGCGTCATACTGGCGGGCTTTGGTCTGCCCGAAGCCGAATACGCCGCCCATCTGGCGCTGCGCGCGGCGCGCCTGCCAGATGAAGAAGCCGATGATCAGCAGCACGGGCAGGAAGTTCCACAGCAGCAGCAGAATCGGGTTCGGCTCGGAGATTTGTCCGACAATCAGCACGTTGTTGGCGCGCAGCGTCTCGATCAACTGCGGATCGTTGACGGGCGGCAGCGTCGTGTTGAATGTGGAACTCGTCCGCTGCGTCAGGCCGTCTTCGAGCAGGGGCGAACCGTCTGCGGGGAAGGTCACCGCCGTGTCGAAGCGTCCGCGAATCGTCGTTTCCTGAATCACGACTTCGGCGACGTTGCCATCGGTCACTTGTTCGTAGAAGGTGGAGTAGGGCAAATCAATGGGCTGCTCGGTGCCCACGCTCATCATATCCGGCACGCGGAAGATCGCCCAGAACAGCAGCAGCCCGACGAAAACCAACCAGATCCAGTTGGGCGAGGGGAAGTTGGGGCGGTTCGGCTGTTGTCCGCCCGGTTTCCCCTCGGAGGGATTCTCACGATTAGGGGGTAAAAACATCACACGTCCTTTCACGTCATACGGGTGATGCTACTCCCCAACTATTAGAGCCGCGTAAATATATCCTTCAGAGCGGGATAAAGCGCCCTGTAATTGGGGTATGCCGCCGCATACGCCGCGACGTTCGCGCTCGGCGTGACGGCGTCGCTCGTCTTGATCGCCGCGCTGGTGGCCGATTTCACATCCGGGAACACGCCCGCGCCGACCGCCGCCAGCAGCGCCGCGCCATAGGCCGCGCCCTCGGTCGAGTTGGTCGTCATGAGCGTCGCGTTGAGCACGTCGGCGATGATCTGTTTCCACAGGCGACTCTTTGCCCCGCCGCCGCTCGCGCGAATTTCGAGATTCGCGGGCAAATTCGCATTCGCCATCAGATTGAAGCAGTCCTTGAGGCTGAAGGCCACGCCTTCGAGCACGGCGCGCGTCATGTGCGCCTGTGTGTGCCGCGTCGTCAGACCGATGAACGCGCCGCGCGCCAGCGGATCCGGATGCGGGGTGCGTTCGCCGCTCAGGTACGGCAGGAAGATCAAGCCATCGCTGCCCGCGGGCACGTCCGCTGCCGGGGCGAGCAGTTCATCAAACGACTGGCCATGCCCGAGCGTGTCGTGATACCACTGTAAGCTGCCCGCCGCGCTCAACGTGACGCCCATGAAGTGCCAGCGTCCCGGCACGGCGTGCCCGAAGGCGTGCAGACGGCCTTCCGGCTCATAGCTGTACTGATCGAGCGGCGCGAACACGACGCCCGACGTGCCGACCACCAGCGAGACGACGCCCGGATCAACCGCGCCGACGCCGACCGCGCCCGCCGCCTGATCGCCGCCACCGCCGACGACGGGCGTGCCCGCCTTCAGGCCGGTGAGCGCCGCCGCTTCCGCGCTGATCACGCCGGAAACTTCCGAGCCTTCGCACAGCTTGGGCATCCACGCGGCGGGGATCTCCAGCGCGTCGAGCACGTCGCTCGACCAACGGCGGTTGGCCACGTCGAGCAGCAGCGTGCCGGACGCTTCCGAGATGTCCATCACATACTCGCCCGTCAGCTTGTAGCGGATGTAGTCTTTGGGCAGCAGCATGTGCGCGCCACGCGCATAGACTTCGGGCTCGTTCTCGCGCACCCACACGATCTTCGGGGCGGTGAAGCCGGTCAGCGCGCGGTTGCCCGTGAGCTGAATCAGGCGTTCCGCGCCGACGCGCTGCGTGATTTCGTCGCACTGCGCCTGTGTGCGCTGGTCATTCCACAGAATGGACGGACGGAGCACGCTGCCCGCCGCATCCATCAGGACGAGGCCATGCATCTGCCCGGTCAAGCCGATGGCGCGGATCGCATCGCCGCTGATGCCGCTCGCGCTGAGCGCCGCACGGATCGAGGCGACGATGCCGTCCCACCAATCGGACGGATTCTGTTCGCTCCACAGCGGCTTCGGGGTGCTGATCGGTTGGGGAGAGGTGTGAGAGGCGACGACCGCACCGCGTTCGTCGATGATGAGGGCTTTCGCGCCCGTGGTACTGATATCTAAGCCGAGCAAGTAAGCCATAACAGCTTCTCCAAGGTGACAGGATATTTGTGACGGATTCTATCTACTAGGTTAGGTGGATTGCCAGAGCAATTCGTCTATAATCAGTAGTGTAGGAAGTTAAGGATGTAATCATGACGACGCATGACGATCAGCGCCCGCTGTCCGATGACCGTACCATCCCTGCGCGGAGCGCCAGCCGCGAACGTCCGCGCCTTGAAGTGCCGATAGAGTCGCTGCCGCCCGATGCGAAGCCGCTTCCCTGGCTGCTCGAACTGTACTATCGCGCCGAGACGGACGTGAACAAAGAGCTGGTCGCGCGTTTTCCGCACATGCCCGTCATGTCGCTGATCCACTTCCGCACGCTGGGTGACCGCATGAAGCTGTACAGTGCCACCATCTCCACGCAGGACGGCGCGGCCTCGCTGACCGTCGACGTGGACGGGAACTCAAAGGCGGTCTGCTTCACTTACACGCTGAGTTCAATGCTCGCGCTGCGCTTCAGCCTCGCTGGATTGCAAGACAAAGATCGCGCCCAGTGGCTGTACGAGATGCGCACCGAGCGCGGCGAAATTGCCTTTCTGTGGGATCAAACGCGCTGGGGCAGCGATTACCTGATCGGCGTGTCGTTCAAGAACTTCACCAACCTGTTCGCCTTCTCGCCGCACCATGTCGAAGCAGGCGTGCGTCTGACCCATGAGGTCACGCACAAGCTGCTCGACTGGCTGCACGGCTTCTGGAAGCTCGATGCCGCTTCGACCGATGGTACGCCGTCCGCGCAGCCGTGGTAACGCGCTAAAGCTCACCCTGCTTGCTCCGCCACTAAAGTGCGTCTCGGGACGCGATAGAGAGGGACAAAAAGCGCAGAAATTTCACCATGCGCGAACTGTTTGTAGGGACAAGCCTTCTGGCTGTCCATTCTTCTCCATAGACGCGAGGATGCCCGTCCCTACAGGAAAATGCCCTTTTGGGAAATTTTCTATATCGCGTCCGTTTTGGTTTTCAGGCGACGGACGCCATGTATGGCGTCCCTACAAATCCCGCTCTCTGCCTAAACTGCCCCAGCCGATGTGGCTGACGCTCATCCGCAATTCCCCGAATTCCCACTATAATCTCCATGCGCTCTGTGGTTTACTGGCATTCTGGTGAGGTGGTGGAGTAGTCGTATGAATAGACTGGCGAACGAGACGAGTCCGTATTTGCAGCAGCACGCCGACAACCCGGTCGATTGGTATCCGTGGGGCGACGAAGCGTTTACCAAAGCGAAAGCGGAAGATAAGCCGGTGCTGTTGAGCGTCGGCTACAGCGCGTGTCACTGGTGTCACGTCATGGCGCACGAGAGCTTCGAAGACGAGGCGACCGCAGCGATCATGAACGACCTGTTCGTGAACATCAAAGTCGACCGCGAAGAACGCCCGGATGTGGACGAAATCTATATGCAGGCCGTGCAGATGATGACCGGGCACGGCGGTTGGCCGATGACCGTCTTCCTCACGCCGGAGGGCAAACCGTTCTACGGCGGCACCTATTTCCCGCGGGAAGCCCGCTACGGCATGCCGTCGTTTCAGCAGGTGCTGGAAGGCGTGATCGATGCCTACCGCAACCGCCGCCCGCAGCTCGAAAAGATGGCGAACGAGCTGTCCGGCTCGCTCCAGCGCGAAAAGCTGGCGATTGGCGGCACGCCCGACGACCTCAATGCCGAGCTACTCACGGCAGCAGCGAGTAAGCTGACGGCGGCGTTTGACAAGCAGTACGGCGGCTTCGGCGGCGCGCCGAAGTTCCCGCAGCCCATGAATCTCGAATTCTTGCTGCGCGAATATCAGCGCACGGGCAGCGCCGAGCTGTTGGACATGGTCACGTTCACGCTCCAGAAGATGGCGCGCGGCGGCATGTACGATCAACTGGGCGGCGGCTTCCACCGCTACAGCGTGGACGCGATCTGGCTGGTGCCGCACTTCGAGAAGATGCTCTACGACAACGCGCAGTTGAGCCGTGTCTACCTGCACGCCTACCAGATCACCGGGGAGGCGTTCTATCGGACGATTGCCGAAGAAATCTACGATTACGTGCTGCGCGAGATGACCTCCGCCGATGGCGGCTTTTACAGCGCGACCGACGCCGACAGCGAAGGCGAAGAGGGCAAGTTTTTCGTGTGGAGCAAAGCCGAACTGGACGACCTGCTCGGCGACGATGCGCGGATCGCGGTCGAATACTGGGGTGTGTCGGCGCGCGGCAACTTTGAAGGCCACAACATCCTGTTCGTGCCCAACGACGAAGCGGTCGCGGCGGAACGGCTCGGCTTGTCCGTCGCTGACCTGCGCGCCAAGCTGGCGCTGATCAAGGACAAGCTGTTCGCCGCGCGGACGCAGCGCGTGCATCCCGGCCTTGACGACAAAATCCTCACGGCGTGGAACGGGCTGATGCTCGCCAGCCTGAGCGAAGCGGCGCGCGTGCTGGATCGGCGGACTACCGCGTCGCCGCTGAACGCAACGCGACCTTCCTGCGCGATCACATGCTGACCAACGGCGACCGCCTGCTGCGCACGTTTAACCACGGCGTGGCGAAGGGCAACGGCTACCTTGAGGATTATGCCAACTTCATCGACGCGCTGATCGAACTGTACCAGACGACGTTTGACGAGGAATGGTTCACGCTGGCGCAGGCGCTGGCGACCGCTGCGCTGACGCACTTCCGCGCCGAGGATGGCGGCTTCTTCGACACCAGCGACGACCATGAAACGCTGATCACTCGCCCGCGCGCCATGCAGGACAACGCGCTGCCCTCCGGTAGTTCGATGTTCGCGCGCGATCTGCTGCGCCTAGTGGCCTACACCGCTAATGCCGACTACGACGAGGCGGCGCGCAAAGCCTTGAGCATCCTCTCGGCGGCGCTGCGCGAATACCCGCAGGCCTTCGGCGAGGCGTTGAGCGCGGTCGAACTGATCGTCATGGGTATTGACGAGATCGCCATCATCGGCGAGCCGGACGAGGCCAAGCCCATGCTCGACGCGGTGCAAAAGCCCTACCGCCCGAACGCGGTGGTCGCGCTCTTCCCGACCGATGTGGAAGGCGAGGCGTCGATTCCGCTGCTGAACTATCGCAGCATGCGCGACGGCCTGCCGACGGCGTACGTGTGCCGCCAGTTCGCGTGCAAACTCCCCGTGACGACGGTGGAAGCGCTAGAGAAAGAGCTTTAAAGACGCAACGCAAAGTCGCCAAGGCGGAAAGGCGCAAAGTGTGATCGGTGTAGGGACGCGATTTATCGCGTCCGCTGCTTCCGACCCCACCCCCGGCCCCTCCCCGAATTCAGGGAGGGGAGACAGCAGGGACGTTCGTGTAGGGACGAGGCATGCTTCGTCCTGATTTCCGTTTCCTTCGAGAACTTTCCTTGGCGTCTTGGCGACTTCGCGCCTTTGCGTTGAATCTTGGTCTTTGGGATGAGGCTATGACACACCAATCTCCCCAGCAGTACTTCAAGCTGATGCTGCTCACGGTAGTGGAGCAGGCGTTCGCGGCGGCTGGCTACCAGCTCGAAGATCGCCCGGTGCAGTGGGCGGGCGGACAGTTCCGCTTTAGCCAGCCGTTTGACGATGGGCTGTACGGTTTCATCGAGTATCAGGTGCTGGCATATGCCGAGGGCGCGCCGTCGCGCTTCCGCGTGTCGCTGGTGCGCTCTGACCAGCCGAATGCTGCGCTGCCGAGCGATCACCCGCGTTATGTGCGCAAAACGCTCGCCGAACTGGTCGTTGCCGATTTCGGCGTGGCGATTTTGCCGTCGCCGGACTACTGGTGGACGTACCAGAACGTGACTGAATTGGGCAAGGCGCTCGCCGAGGCGGGGCACTTAGTGGTCGGCTATGGGATGCCGTATCTCTCCGGCGATTTAGAGCCGCCGGGGTGACGCTGACTCAATGGCGGAATTGTCGGAGAAGAGTATCTTTTGTTTCTGCCTTACTTGTATTTACTAGGGTTAATAATAACGAACAAAGCGCAAAAAGTCAGGGATACTACGAGGGAACAATGGGCAAGAGCAGTCTATTTCATGACCGAGATGGGATTGCAATCGATGCACTTCGCACTGTACTTCCGAAGTATTGGATTTATAAGAACCCTGGGAATATCTTCGGAGGAAAAGAATATAGTGAGGATTTGATTATTGAAGTAGTCAACGACGATGCGCTTTTCACAGTGACCGGCATTGAGTTTGGCGTTCAGAATAAGACGGATGTTGAAATACGCAAACATTTTGTGACAGTGAAATTACAGACATCAGATGTACATCGCCTTATGGGATTAATGCGTCCTGCACTGATTCATGCACATCATGTCGCCACTAAGACGAGTTATTGGATCTGGTTGAATGAATGGTATTCAAAAAACCAAACGAAGTTGAAAAAAGACAATGTAGTTATCAGAATTCCAAAGACTCAAGTGCTCAATGAAAGTGCGGTTGCCAGTATCAAATCTTATGCAACTTGGGACTATCATAAACGCCAAGCGGCTCAAATGGCTCGAATAATTGCCAATCAGCACAAGAATGATTATGCAGTACGGGTAATTACAACCGAGTCATCTATTACAACCATTATCGACCCAAAACATGATGGCGCTGTTCCTAGACTTGTTCCCTTGGATGCAGAAGCGATGCAATCAGTCGAAAAAGCTTACCAAATGGGGACGATGCTTCGCCTCTCAGGTGAATTTGCCATTTACAATTTCCCCGAACTGATTAGTAAAGATATGCTTACCGATGTTGAGGCTTGGGTTTTCCCAACTTCACCTATGCAAAAACGTCCATTAAGAATCGAATTTCTTGATGGAAATGACAGAATACTATTCAAAACACCACACGTAATTGTTGAGTGTATTCGACCTGGAACAGTTCTATCTGTCTGGCAAGGAGACTCTGTAACTCAAAAAGTTACATACAAAATGGAATTCAATAGGGTAGAACAGACAGCAAATTTTATCGTGAACTTCCATGTCCCATCATGGACAGCGAAAAGCGTATACGAGTTGCTTACTCTACTTGACCAATTACGAACATGTACACGTATTCACATTACCAATTTGGAAACGGAAGAAGATTGGTTTCACAATGGACAGCAGCTCTTTTCAGCCGACGTCCCACTCAAAATGCAAATTCTTCATAGGATAGTAAAAGGAATATCAGTTATTGAAGAGAAGTTGGGTATGTCATTCCCAATTCCCCCAGAAGTTACTAATACTATTTTGGAGACGATAGAACAAATTGCGGAGATTGTGACTGATGGAGCGATATTAATCGATAGCGCAGATATTGTGCCAAAAGGAACTTCAGTCTTTTCACAAGTAGATATTCCTCAAGCAAAGCTGATGCTCGCTCAGTGGGAGAGAGGTGAAAGCATCGGAATCTACTTTGTTGGCTCACGAGCTAAAGTAGAAACCGAAGTTTTGGGTAAAAATGTTGATTTGGGAGTAGCTCAATACGGTTTTGCGAATATACAGCTATTGAACCTAGAAGAGATGAAAACTAGACTCGAAGTCGCAGATGTAGCAGACGATAGACCTATCCCTATTGTGTTTGATATTGACCGAGAGCAAGTATATCTACAGTTCCTCAACTGGTTGCCATCATAGTATTGTAATCCATAAAACCAAATGGGACATACAAAAGGGAATAAACGTCTGAACGACTCCGACAAAAGTACCTGCCGCTTGACTCTCCGCCGCTCCCCCTACGCACGTCTGCCCCCCACTTTTTGGCTTGATCCCCTCACCGTTTGCCCGCATAATCGGCGGCATGACGAAACTGATCCGCTTTTTGACCCTGATCGCGCTGCTGTTCGGCAGCGCGGGCTGCACGCTCAACGCGCAGCCCGAACCGCCCACCGTGTTCGTGACCGCCACGACCGACGTGCAAACCGTCGCGCAGCAGGTCGTCGAACCGACGATTCAGCCCACGCCGACCGTCGAACCCGCGCTGCTGCTCCGCATCGCCGACCGCTACCTGCTCAACGGCTACTACGAAAACGCCGTCTACAGCTACCAGTCGCTGCTCACGCAGGCGGGCGCGCCCGCCGACGCGCAGGCGTCCGCCGCCTTCGGGTTGGGGCAGGCCGCGCTCAAAGAGGGTCTGTTCGCGGATGCGGTGACGGCGCTCACCCAGTTCATCGATCAGTTTGGCAGCGATTCCCGCATCGCGCAGGCGCATTTCCTGCGCGGCGATGCCTACCTCGGCCTGTCGCAGTGGGACAGCGCGATCACCGATTTCAAGCTGTATCTCACGCTGCGCCCCGGCCTGCTGGATAGCTATGCGCACGAGCGCATCGGCGACGCGCAGTTGGCGCTCGGTCAAACTGCCGACGCGCTCACCAGCTACACCATCGCGACCGCCGCCGCGCGCAGCCTCGTGCCGCAGTTGGCGCTGCGCGAACGGGTGGCGCAGGTCTACCTGAACGCGAATCAGCCGACGCAGGCGCTGGCCCAGTACGAGGCGATCCTCGCCGTGGCGCAGAATGCCGCCTACAAAGCCGGGATCGAACTGCTGGCCGCGCGCGCCATGATCGCGGCGGGCGACACGGACAACGGCCTCAACCGCATGGAAACCATCTTCCAGACCTACGCGGATCGCCCCGAAGCCTACGCCGCCATGCAGGCGCTGGTCGAAGGCGGGCGCGGCGTCAACGAACTGGCGCGCGGGCGCGTCAGCTTCACCTATGGCGACTATCAGGGCGCGATCGAGGCGTTCAACAGCTACACCGTGCAGAATCCCGGCAACATCCCAGCAGAACTGTATCTGCTGCTGGGGCGCGCCTACCGCGAAATCGGCAACACGGCGGCGGCGGTCACGGCCTTCCAGACGATTGTGCAGTCGTATACGTCGGATGAGCTGTTCGGGCAGGCGCTGCTCGAACAGGGGCGCACGCTGCGCATCGGTGAGGATATCGCGGGCGCGATTGACTCATATATGCGTACGGCCACCACCTATGACTATCTGCCCGAAGCCGCCGAAGCCTTGTGGCGCGCGGGGTTCCTCTACACGGAAAACAATCAGCCGACCGAAGCCCGCGCCGTCTTCGAACGCTTGGCGGATCGCTACCCGGATACACAGCAGGCGCGCGATGGGCTGTTCCTCGCCGCCTCGACGGCTTACGCCGCGAATGATCTGACCTCGGCGGAACGCTTCTACGCGGAACTCGCCGTCAAGTCGACGGGCGAAGATCAGGCGGCGGCTTACTGGTGGGTTGGACGGCTGGCGCTCCAGCGCGGCGATCAGCGCACGGCGCAGGAAGCCTTCACGCAGACGCGCGCCGCCGCGCCGGACAGCTACTACAGCGCCCGCGCCGATGATCTGCTCAACAATATTCAGCCCTTCCAGCGACCGGGCACCTTCCGGTTCCAGTTCGACGATGCGGCGGAAGTCGCGGCGGCGGAAGACTGGCTGCGGCAGACCTATGGAATCACGCAGGAAGGGGTGCTCTGGCCGCTCCCCGACACGCTGGCGAATGATGAGCGCTTAGTGCGCGGACGCGAGCTGTGGACGGTCGCGGCGTACGACGAAGCGCGCGCCGAGTTCGGCGACTTGATCGAAGCGAACAACACCAATCCGCTGGCGTCGTACCAACTGGCGATCTATTTCCGGGGGATCGGGGCGTATCAGGATTCGGTCGTCGCGGCGTCCTACGTCATCCGCAACGCGAACGTTGGCACACTCGACGCGCCGCCGTACATCGCGCGGATGCGCTACCCGGCCTACTACCTCGACGTGGTGCAGGAAGTCGCCGACCGCCGGGGACTCGATCCGCTGCTGATCTACTCGCTCATCCGCCACGAAAGCCTGTTTGATACCTATGCGACCGCCGCGGCGGGCGAAAAAGGCTTAACGCAGGTCGTGCCGAGCACGGCGGAATACATCGCCGGGGAAATCGCGTGGCCGGACTACCAGCACAGCGATCTCTTCCGACCGTATGCGGGCATTGAATTCGGGGCATTCTACTTGCAGGAACAGTTGAATCGCTTCAGCGGGAACACGGTCGCAGCGCTGGCGGGGTATAATGCCGGGCCGGGGCGCGCGGATAGTTGGCTGCAGCTTTCCGGCGGTGACCCTGATCAGTTCATGACCGCGATCAGCATCGACAGCACCCGGCTGTATGTGCAGCGCATCTATGGCTACTATAACATCTACCGTGCCCTATACGGGCTGTAGCGGGGGAGAAGCAGCAGTGAGGGCGCAGGATCTGCGCCCCTTGCAGCGGCAAGCTTCGGTGTTATGCCAGTTCTGCGCCGAGCATGGAGCGGACTTTGGACACCAGATCATGGTGGAGAATGGGCTTGGGCAGGTAGTCGTTCGCACCCGCTTCAATGCCGCGAATGATGCTTTCCGCATCCCCCGCGCCGACAGAATCAGGACAGGCGTCTTGCGCGTCCGGTCTTGCTGGCGCAGCAATTGGCACAAATCGATTCCGTTCATGCCCGGCATCATCACGTCCAGAATAATCAAATCTGGCGTGTATTCTTCCAGAATGCCGAGGGCACTTTTGGCATCGCGCGCCTTTTGAACTTCGAAGCCCCCGCGTTCCAGCATGATGCCGATCAGCGTCAGCGCGCCGATTTCATCATCAACAACGAGAATGTGTTTCTTCATTACCCTTACGTCCTGCGTCAGCGACATCGAAAACCCTTAAGCCACAACTGCAGATCAGAAATATGAGTTAGCTCACATCAACTTTTTTACAACGTTGTTATATTAGCGAGTCTACACAAGAAGCTGGATCGACGCAATCAGCAAAACCTCAATTTTTCGCGAATTCCGTGAAACCTTAAGCCTTGGTCTTGCGTATTACAATAGGGGTACCTTCACAACTATAGGGGAACGTATGCCACAGCAAGTTGCAATCTCCATCGATCATATCTCCAAGACGTATGGGGACTTTCGCGCCGTCAACAACCTCTCGTTTGAGGTGTACGGCGGCGAGATCTTCGCCATGCTCGGCCCGAACGGTGCGGGCAAAAGCACCACCATCCGCATGATCCTCGACATCCTCAAACCCGATTCCGGCAAAATCAGCGTGTTCGGCGCGCCTATCAGCGACGCAGCCAAGAATCGCATTGGCTATCTGCCGGAAGAGCGCGGCCTCTACCGCAACGTCCCTGTGCTGGAAATGATGGTGTATCTGGGTCTGCTCAAGGGCTTGACGCCCGGCGAAGCGCGCAAGCGGGCGCTGCGCTACCTCGAACAGGTCGATTTGGGCGAACATGCCAAGAAGAAAGTCAGCGAGTTGAGCAAGGGGATGCAGCAGAAGGTGCAGTTTGGCGTGACCATGCTGCACGAACCTGACCTGATCCTCATCGACGAGCCGTTCTCCGGCCTCGACCCGGTGAACACGCAGGTAATCGAAACGCTGATCCGTGACTTTAAGGCGCGTGGTGGCGCTGTGGTCATGAGCACGCATCAGATGTATCAGGTCGAAGAGATGGCCGACCGTCTGCTGATGATTAATCGCGGCGAGCAGAAGCTGTACGGCAACGTCAGCGACGTGCGCGCGCAGTATGCGCTGCCCGCAGTCAATGTGGAAGGGCGCGGCGACTGGGCGTCGATCAGCGGCGTGGATCATGTCGAGCAGAAGCAGAATGGCCGCGCGAGCGCGCTGTTGTACCTTAAGCCCAATGTCAAGCCGGATGATGTGCTCGGCGAAATCGCGCGGCGCGACGATATTTTCATCCAGCGCTTTGAACTCGCTGTGCCCAGCCTGAACGAAATTTTCATTCAGGTGGTGGCGGGAGATAAGCACCGTGAATAAGGTTTTTCTCGTTGCGCGCCAAGAATATGTGCACAACCTCAAGCGCGGCGGTTTCCTGTTTGCGGCGTTCGGCATTCCGCTGTTCACCATCCTGATGATGGTGGTGGTGTTCGCGTTGACCGTCAACAATGAGACGGATACGTCGCGCGTGGGGCAGATCGGCTATGTCGATTTGAGCGGCGTGCTGGATGACGCCGTCGAGCAGCCGGAGAACTTCATGCGCTTTGAGACGGAGGCCGCTGCCGAAGGTGCGCTGACCGCCACCGACGGCATCGGCGCGTATTTCGTCGTGGAAAGCGACTACCTGAACAATGGGCGCGTGCGCCTCGTCAGCAATGGTGATACGCCGGAAGTGCTGGAAGATGACATTGATGCCTTCTTGCTGGCGAATTTAGGGGCCAGCAGCGGCCTTGATCCGGAGATCGCCGCGCGCATTCAAGACCCCGTCGACAGCCGCCTGCTCACGCTCGATAACGGGCGCATCATCAGCGGCAGCGGCCTCGCCGGGGTGATCCTCGCGCCGCTGATCTTCGTGATGGTCTTCCTGCTGGCGACGCAAACGACCAGCGGCTACCTGATGTCGGGCGTGGTCGAAGAGAAGTCAAACCGTATCATGGAGATCCTCATCACGTCGATCACGCCGTTTCAACTGCTGGCGGGCAAAATCATCGGGTTGGGGCTGCTCGGCCTCACGCAGTTGGTGATCTGGGTGGTGATGGCGCTGATCGGCTTGCAGTTGGGGCGCAACGTCGAATTTCTGGCAGGCGTTACACTCCCGGCGGATCTGCTGCTCATCGGTCTGCTGTACTTCCTGCTCGGCTATTTCTTCTTCGCCAGCGTGATGGGCGGCATCGGTGCGGTGCTCGGTTCGGAGCAGGAGAGCCGCCAGCTCGCCAGCTTGTTCACGCTCGTGCTGGTGATCCCGTTCTTCCTGATCGTGCAGTTCTTCGAAGAGCCGGACAGCGCCCTCGTCACCTTTTTGACGCTCTTCCCGCTGACCGCGCCCGTCACCGTGATTTTGCGCATGGGCTTCGGCGTGATCCCGGCGTGGCAGTTGATCGCCAGCATCGCGCTGCTGCTGATTACGACGGCGTTCGCCGTATGGGCGTCGGCGCGCGTATTCCGTTGGTCGCTGCTCATGTACGGTAAGCATCCCAGCATCAAGCAGGTTTTCGGCGCGATCTTCCGGTCGCGCGGCATGGCGACATCCGCCACTGAGGAGCGCGCAGCATGAACGGCCACACTGGGCGGGTGTTTCTCTACGAACTGCGGCGCAATTGGCGGCGGCGCGGCTATCTGTTCATGACCTTCGGCATCCCGATCATCGCGGCGGTGCTGCTGTTCGGCTACCAGTTCATCCAGCAGGCGAGCGCGTCGACCGGCGAGGATACGCCGTCGGAACCGCGCCCGTCGAATGACAGCGACAACTTCGGGAGCGACATCAACAGCGCGGGCTACGTCGACCTGACGGGGCGCTTTGGCGATCCCGGTCGGCTGAGCGAAATACTGCACCCCTACGCCGACGAAGACGCGGCGCGGGCGGCGCTGGCAGCGGGCGAGATTCAGGTCTACTACCTCATCCCCGCCGACTACATGGAGACAGGCGAAGTCACGACCGTCCAGCCCAAGCTCAACATCAGCCTGATCTCGGACGGGCCGATCCAGGCGCTGATCCTCAATCAACTGTCGGAAGGCGTCGACCAGACGCTCTACTACCGCCTCGTCGATCCGTCGAACATCGAGCAGATCAACCGCTCGCTGACGATCGGGCAGGTGGACGAAACGACGGGCGCGGTCACGCAAAACGAAGACGCCTCGTTCGTCGTCGTGTACATCTTCGCCTTCGCGCTGATGCTCAGCCTGTTCATCACCAATGGCTATCTGCTGCAAACGGTGATCGAAGAGAAAGAGACGCGCCTGATCGAGATTCTGATTTCGACGGTGCGTCCGACGCATTTGCTGATGGGCAAAATCTGCGCACTGGCGCTGCTCGGTCTGCTGCAAGTCGTGGTGTGGATTGGCAGCTTCTTCCTGATCGTGCGGGTGGCGGGCGGACAGCAGTTGAACCAGACGCTCGGCATCATCGCGTCGCTGGCGAACCTCAACATTCCCATGGACGATGTGCCGCTCATGCTGGTGTATTTCGTGATCGGCTACTTCCTGTTCGCGGGGCTGTACGGCATTGTCGGCGCGCTCTCCAATTCGATGCGCGAAGGCCCGCAGTACGCGGTGATCTTCACGCTGCCGGCGGCGCTGCCGTTCTACTTCCTGACGCTGTTCGTATCGTCGCCGGATGGCACGCTCCCGGTGATCCTGAGCATGTTCCCGATCACCGCGCCGATGGCGATGGGCATGCGCCTCGTCGTCAGCGATGTGCCCGCGTGGCAAATCGCGTTGAGCCTTGTGCTGTTGGCGCTGGCGGCGGTCGGCTCGATGTGGCTGGCGGGGCGCATGTTCCGCGTCAACACGCTGCTGGCGGGCAAACTGCCCAAACTGCGCGACATCCCCGCGCTGCTGCGGGGGTAAAGCCAAGAGTTAACCACAGAGAACACAGAGAGCACAGAGGAGAAGGTCAAACCGCTGTGCTCTCGCCAAGTTTTGCGACAATACTGTTTTCACCCTCAGGTAGTAGATCGCGATTCGTTATGCCGCAAAAGATTCGCTCACATCTTTGGCAACTTCTATTCATAGTAATTGTGCTGGTTATGGTCTCAAGCTTTGGCGTGAGTGCTCAAACTTTGGAGCGGAGTTTGGACATTGCCTACTCCGTCGATGATATTGCGTGGAGCCCCGATGGCACGCTGATTGCCGTTTCTGGCTCAGAAGGAATTTGGATCTATACGGCAACCCTAGAACCGCGAGTACATTTTCAGCAGGACAGGACGCGCTACACAACCTCAATCGCTTGGAGCCCGAACTCGGCGCGACTGGCGACTGTTGGCAATGGAGCGATTTTGATCTGGCGGCGCTCCACCGACGATACATTCACGCTAGAGACGAGTGTCAACCTTGACGGCTATGTGCAGCTTCTGGTGGCCTGGAGTCCCGATGGCACGCTGCTCGCGAGTCAGGATGTTCCTGATCTTGAAGATCCATGGGGCGCATCGAGTCGCATCCAGCTCTGGAATACAACGTCATGGGCGCTAGAGCGAACGATTGCCGACAATTCTTATCGCCCGGGGATGCTCATTTGGAATACGAGCAGTACACAGTTAGCAACGACAACGGACTTTGGCAGAAATGTAATACTCATTGACGTAGCGAGCGGTCAACAGTTGGCTGCTTTTCCGGCTGTCGAAGCCCCAAGCGCTTTGGATTGGAGTGTGGATAATCTGCTGTCCGTTGGGGGTGGAACATATTTGACGACCCGCAGCGCGGACGACGGACATATTTTGTCGACGTTTTTGTATCCGCAGTTGCAAAATGTCCGTGAGTTAGCTTGGAGTTCAGATGGAACTCAACTGCTGATCAATGAGGATCGCTTGGAGGCGGGCGTGTTGGATTTTGCGACTGGGCAGCGGATCGGGATCTTTCCGAATGCCTATGAACTGACATGGAGTCCTGACGGAAAGACAGTTGCTGCCGCCGGAGTCAACTTGAGCAATAACAGCATTACTCTAAACGTCTGGGATGTAAGTCAGTTGTCGGTCGATGAAAGCCTGCCCACGTGGACACCTTATCCGATGCTCACACATGAATCAACGCCAACCAGCGTGCCGTCAAACTAGTCGAACTCCCTCACCCAAAAATGTTCTTGAGTGGCAATGTAAAGCCTGTCAAAACGCTGCTGGCATCGAGCGCATCATCGCCGGAGCGCAGCTGCTTCAAGCGTCTACACTACGTGCGTCCCAAAACAAACATCGCAGCGGTCGCCGACAATGCAGCGCAACGATCTCTCTTCCCCTGCGCGTTTTCTACGGCTACACTTAGTATGTAACCTGTTCTCTTGGTTTTCCTCTTGCTGGTCGATATCACGCGCTTTGGTGATGCCTCCTACCATCCATATTTAATTGTTCAATCAGGTAGTTGTGAGGTCGCCAGTCGATGGTCGTGAGCCAGACCGATCCCTTTGATATATTCTCCCTTGAGGCGCGGGGAAATCATGCGTTGTATGCGCGTATGCGGCGCGAAGACCCGATCCATCGGGCGCTTGATCCGCACACAGGCGAGGCGGTCTGGTTTCTCACGCGCTATGACGACTGTGTCACGTTTATGAAAGACAAGCGCTTCGGCAAAGTGCCGCGGAGCGCTGCCGAACCAGCGTCCGCCCACGCGATGCAGACGGCCATCAACCGGCATATGCTCAATCTGGATGAACCTGACCACACGCGCTTGAAGTCGCTGGTGCATCTGGTGTTTACGCCGGGGCGAGTGCGCGATTTGCGCTCCCGCTTGCAGGCGATTGCCGAGGAGTTGCTAACGACGATTGATCGGGAAGTCGCAGAGGGTGACGAATTTGATCTCGCGGCACACTACGGCGAAGTGTTCCCGCTGCTCTCCATCATGGAGATGCTGGGGCTGCCCGCGGCGGATTACCCTGAGTTCCGACGCTGGACCAAGACCGTGCTGCTGCTGTCTGAGGAGACTTCCACCGAAACGGCGATCCTCGAATTGTCGCATTACCTGAATCAGCAAATTGATGCGCGGCGCACGCACGCCAACGCTCCGGATGACTTGCTGACGGGACTCATTTTCGCGGAAGCGGCGGGTGATCGACTGAGCCGCGAAGAACTGCTGTCGATGGTGTTTCTGCTGTTTGCTGCCGGATACGAAACTGTCGCGAATTTCATCAACAGCAGCATGTTGACGCTGCTCAATAACCTCGATCAGATGCGCTTATTGCGGGATAACCTTGACGATCCGGTGCTGGTAAGTTCGGCTGTCGAAGAACTGCTGCGCTACAACAGCCCGTCATATATGACGCTGCCGAGCTGGGCGTTTGAGGATGTCGTGCTGGGCGGCAAGCAGATTCGCTGTGGAGACAGCGTTCATGCGGTGCTGCATGCTGCCAATCGTGATCCGGCGGTCTTTGACCACCCCAACGTCTTTGCTATTTCGCGCCAGCCCAACAAACATCTCGCCTTCAGTCTGGGCATCCATTATTGTCTGGGCGCACCCTTGGCGCGTCTGGAAGGCGAAATCGCCCTAACCACACTGCTGCGCTGGTTACCTGATTAGTGAGGCACTTTGTCACGGGGAGCATCTGTCCTAAGCGAAATTATACGGCTGGGACGGGTGTCACCGTCGGCAGTTCGATGCGGAACACGCTGCCCACGCCGACCTGACTGGTCACGCTGAGGGTGCCGCCGTGCAGTTCGATGATCCGCTTGGCAATCGGTAACCCGAGCCCGAATCCCGATGAGGTGTGGGCGTCATCCGTGCGGAAGAAACGATAGAAGATGTGGGGCAAATCTTCTTCGGCGATGCCACAGCCGGTATCACCGACCTCAATCACCAGTTCTTCGCCGTGTTGCTTGGTGGTCACGGTGATTCTTCCCCCATCCGGCGTGAAGCGCACAGCGTTGTCCAGCAGTTGGCGCAGCGCTTCCAGCAGATGATCGGGGTCCACCTGTGTCAGTTCGAGCGCTGGCGCTAAGTGCACATCCCAGTGCAGCGGCTTGGCGGTCAAGCGCGCGGTGATGAGCACTTGGTTGACGAGTTGGTTCACGTTGACGGCTTGGCGCTGCAGTTCGATGCCACTATCCAGCGATGCGAGGACGACCAGCATATCGATCAACCGCACCATGTGATTCACGGCCAATTCGATCTGTTCCACCTTAGCCTGACGCCGTGCGGCATCGTCGGTGCGACTCATCAAATACAGGCTGGTGCGAATGACGGAGAGTGGCGTGCGAAATTCGTGCGATGCATCGCGCATAAAGTGCGTCAGTATATTCACCCGCTCGCGCTCCAGCCGCAGTTCAAATTCTTGCTGCTGCGCGTGTTTCCGCTCCGTCATATCGCTGGCGCGAACCAGCAGCAGATCGTTGTCGCCCAAGCGCGTGTATTGAATGTGCATATCCAGCCACATCAATTGGTTGTTTTTGTCGCGCCCCATCCATTCAAAGACCTGCGGCCCCTCGGTACGCGCCTTTTCAAACCACTGGAGCGCGTGTTTAGTGGTGAACGGCTCGATCCCCGTATTGAACTGGTTGAGATCGCGGCTGCCGACCATTTCTTCCCGGCTATAGAGATAGAGGGCGGAGGCGCGCGCGTTGGTGTCGCGGATGACCCCGGTGTGCGCGTCACAGATGAAAATGGCATCGGTCGAGGCGTCGAAAATCGCTTGGAAATAGTTCAGGCTTTGCCGGAGCTCGCGCTCCATCCGTTTTTCTTCCGTGATGTCCGACAGCACCACGACCTGTCCTTGACAGCGCTGGTGTTCGTCGAGCAGGGGCGAAATGGCGACCCGTAATGTGAAGTGCTTGGCATTGTTCGCGATGCCATCGAGGATGACGTTCGGCGTCGGGCCGCTGGCGACCCAGCGGTGCCAGTCCACCAGAACCGTCTGAATCGGCTTCCCGATCAGGTGATCGATCTGGGTTCCCTTCAGCTCACTCAAAAGCTTGAGCGCCGCAGCGTTCGCATCGACAATGCGCTGCTGCCGATCAATGACGAGGAAACCCGAGCTCATCTGGTCGACGACCTGGCCACGCGCTACAGGTACAAGATCGAGCAGACCAGTTTGGTAGAGGCTGTAAGTGAGGATGAGCCCGGTGAGCGTAAACGAGAGCGGCGTAAGATCCAGCCCCGGCAGCGGATTGAGCCCGGCGAAGGTGATGATGTTGGAGATCAAGGGCAGGAGCCCCGCGAACAGCACGAGTGCGGCTTGCCAGCGAAACACCCATTGAGCGCGCACCAGCGCCTGAAACAGCCAAACCGCGCTAATCAACAGCAAGCCGTACGAGTAGACGACATGCAGCCAGAACCACGGACCACCGTCGAGAATCGTCGCGGAGTCGGCGGCTTGTTTCCCGGCGAAGAATAAGCCGTGCCACGGATCAGTCCAGAGGAGAAGGAGAGTGAGCGCCGGTTCCACGGTCAGCAACAGTAAGCGGCGGCCATGAATCAAGGTCTGGCGACCTGTGTAATAGAGCGTAAAGGCGAAGAACGCGCCGGGGACGACCACGACTCCAAAATAGGTTGCATCGAGCCAGAACAATCGGGTAGGCGCAGGCGGCGTGAACCAATAGGCAGCGTAGGGGAGTGCCCACGCGCACATTCCCAGTGTGAAGCTGAGGACGGCATACGCGCCGGGCGTTGAGCGATGTTTCCAGATCAAGGATGCAGTGTAAGCCGAGACACCGGAGGCCAGCAGGAGCAGCAGAAAGTAGTAGTGCGCTTGATCAAGCATGATTACTCGGAAAATGCACGGGTTGTGAGTCTTGGCTCCGCGGCTCTACAGCGATCAGCAGCGAGAACAGCTTCATCATACGTTGAACTCAGCCTTACAAACCGTAAAGCTCGTGTAATATCGGATAACCTACTGATGATTTGAGCGGCAGAACGGGTCTAAGATCGGTTATCCGTGGGGGGACAAAGGGCCCGCACTGCGTCAGATTCCGCCGCTATTGCGGGATTGAGCGAACGTGAGCTATGGATCACACTGCTCTGACCCCACCCCTCTCCGAGTTCAGGTGGAGGCAGAAGAATCGCGTCAATTCGCAGTGCGCCTCTACCGTAGAACACGACTTATTGGTTCATAGGGCTGTTCACCGACGACAAAGCCGCTTGCTGCTGCTCGGCCTGCTGCATGACCAACGCCGCGTGCAGCGATACCCAGCGATGAATGTCCTGCCGATCACCGGAGATTCGCCATGTGCGCGACTGGAACGGATTGTTCCCGCGCCAGCGACCATCGGGCTGGCGCTGCGCGTCCAGCCACGCGAGCGCGCGGTGTGCGCCAGGGTGGGCGAGCGCGTTCAACTCGCCGAGCACGCGCAGCACGAACAACACGTCCGCCTGATAGAACGTCGGGAAGCTGAGTTTGCCCCACAGTGCATGCACGCCGCCACGCGACGGATACCGCCCGGCTGGCAGGTCGTGCTCGGAGCTCAGCAGGAAGTCGACGGCGTGATCGATGGCGCGCTGAACACTCGTGGAGCGCTGCGGCAGCGCGGCCAAGCCCCACAGTGCGCGCGCCGCGCCCCAGGCGCACGGCAGGTAATCGTTGATGTGACATTTGCACTGCCCCGCGGTCAAGTTGCGCGCCACATACTCGCTAATGCGGGTCACACGCGGATCATCTGCCAGCCCGCAGTACGCCGCATAGCGCAGCAGGTTGCCCCACAGACAGGTGAAGCCGAACACTTCCGGGCTCGGCACCGTTTTGTCGAATTGCCCCTCCAGCATGTGATTGTGCTCGGTCGCTGCCAGCATAAACTCCAGCCCGCGCCGCAGATGATCGTCGCTTGGATCGGCGGCTAACTCGGTCAGCACGATCATGCTCCAATGCGTGCCGATGTATTTGGTCCCGTACATGCGGGCATCGCTGACCCAATGCCCGGCAGGCGTCTGTTTGCTCAAAATGAGGGGGATCGGCCCGGTGGTGCGCATCTGTTCGCGCGTAGTCTGCACGTCGCTGTGGCTTTCGGCATAGCCGAGCAGACGACGATAGGTGAGGTAACGCAGCGACGGGGTGGGACTTGCGAGTAACCAGCTAGTCAGGCTCTCCATCAGGGCATCTCCTTGTCAGCTAACTACTGATCTCAGTATAGCAGAATCAGATGCGCGCTCGACGTTCCTCGCGTGGCGTAATGTTAGGTGTTACACGTTAGTGCCGTGTAAGGCAAGCCAGCTACGCTCTGGAGAATACAGCAAGGAGCAGCTCGCAGTGCGCAGAGTGTTAGGCGGTTTTCTCAAGTTAATTACGGCGCTGGTTCTCGTCGGCGTGATCGTCGTGAGCATCCGGGGCGGGTCACAGACGGGTGACCCTGTCGTGGTCGCCACCGCGTCGCCGATCTTGGCGACGGCGACGCTGAGTCTGGTCGATCTGCGGCAGCCAACCCGGGAGCTGCTAACCGTTGAAGCCGGCGTGGTGCCCGTGGCGGTTGACATTACCAAGCTTACATTGGCAACGAGCACGCCGATCCCCATCTACACGCGCCCGATCACGCGCTTGGTGACGCTGACCCCCACGCTGACGAATACGCGCATCCGCCCCTCATCCACGGCGACGCTCGAACCGACGGGCGTGGAGCCAACCGCGGAGTCCGCCGAACCGACGACTGCGCCGACCAATCAACCACCGCCGCCCACGAATACGCCCGTTCCGCCGACGGCTGTCCCGCCGACCGCCACGCCGATTCCGCCTAGCCCAGTCCCCTCGACCAGTACGCCCATTCCGCCAACCGCGGTGCCGCCGACGAACACGCCACCCCCGACGCCTGTCCCGCCCACGGAGACACCTGTGCCGACAGCGACCAATCCGCCGCTGCGGCCGCCGATCCTCGAGACACTGCTCCCGCCGCTCTTCTCACCGCCAGAGGAACCCACGGAGGAAGCGTGCAGCGACTGTGCAGGTGACTGACTGGCTGCTGGTCGTCGCCTGCCGCGCCCGATCAGCGCCTTGACCTTGAATCACCAAGAGCGCAGCGAGTTCTGACTCGCTGCGCTCTTGGCTATAGCTGTTTAGGTTGTGGTTTTCAGGTTGATCGCGGTTACTGCGCCCAGCGCACAATGCGCAGTTGGAACGGGCTCGGCAGCGACCCATGCTTGGGCAGTACGCGCACCGACAGGCCACGCTGACCGCTGTTCTCATACGTCACCTTCGTGCTGAAGGTGTACGCGCCGTCGACGGCTTCCGCCGTGTTCAGGTTCATCGGCACGGCCTGCCCGTCATCGCTGATGTCGCCGCGCGTGCCGAGCTTGCCATAGTACAGCTCGACCTGGACATCGTCGGGCGTGAGCTGACCGAGATGCACGACCGCCGTCACGCCGAGTTCCGTGCCCACGCGCAGCGTCTTTTCCGACACGCGCACATCGCGCACATACACGCCGCGCCATGCCTCGTACAGCCGACCCTTCCATGTTGCGAACTCGAGACCGTCTTCGATGTTCTTGCCCGTCAGACTGCGCGCCCGGTCGTAGCAGGGCATGTACATCTGATCGGTGTATTCCTGCACCATGCGATGTGTGTTGAAGTACGGCGCGAGGACTTGCAGGCCAGTCTTTACCTTGTTGATCCACCCGCGCGGCACATTGTCACGCCCGCGCTCGTAGAACGTCGGTATGCTGTCTTTTTCGAAGATTTCGTAGAGCGCCTGACTCTCGACAAAATCCTGATGATCCCATTCGTATTCCGGGTACTCTTCGCCCGCGCCAATCGCCCAACCGACGCTGGGCGCGTAGCCTTCATCCCACCAACCGTCGAGGATCGAGCAGTTGAGGCCGCCGTTGTAGATGACCTTCATGCCGCTCGTGCCGCTGGCTTCCTTCGGGCGGCGCGGGTTGTTCAGCCACACGTCGACGCCCTGCACGAGATAGCGCGCGATGTGCATATCGTAGTCTTCGAGGAAGACGATCTTGTGGCGGAAGTCTTCCTGCCGCGCCGTGCGCGCGATCTGGCGGATGAGGTCTTTGCCGCCCGTGTCATGCGGATGCGCCTTACCCGCGAAAATGAACTGTACCGGGCGTTCCGGGTTGTCGAGAATCGCCTTCAGGCGTTCCGGGTCGCGGAACAGCAGCGTCGCGCGTTTGTAGGTAGCGAAACGGCGCGCAAAACCGATAGTCAGCGCATCCGGATCGAGCACTTCTTCCGCCGTTTCGATCTCGTGCTGCGCCGCGCCGCGATTCTGCAACTGCGCGCGCAGACGGCGGCGCGTGAACGCGACCAAGCGTTCGCGGCGGCGTTCGTGCGTGCGCCACAGTTCCGCATCGGGGATCGAGTCGACGGTGCGCCATACGTTCACATCCGACGGTGAATCCCGCCACGCCGGATCCAAATAGCGGTCGAAGAGCTGTTCCATATCGCGGCTCATCCACGTCTGTACGTGAATCCCGTTGGTGATCGCGCCGATGGGGATTTCGTGTTCGGGGATTTCCGGGTACATCCACTGCCACAGCTTGCGCGACACCACGCCGTGCAGCTTGGCCACACCGTTCGCGCCCGACGATGTGTTGAGCGCCAGCACCGCCATCGAGAACAGCTCGTAATCGCCCATGTTTTCGCGCCCCAGATCGATGAACTGGTTGCGATTCAGGCCGAGGTCCCGGTAGTAATCGGTGAAGTGCTCGTCGATCAAATCGAAGCCGAAGCGCTCCAGACCCGCGGGAACGGGCGTGTGCGTCGTGAACAGATTCGCGGCGGCGGTGATGTCTTTCGCCTGCCAGAAATTGACGTTGTTTTCGCGCATGAAAATGCGAATGCGTTCCAGCGCCAAAAACGCCGAATGCGGCTCATTCATGTGGCAGACAGTCGGGCGCAGATTCAACGCTTCGAGCGCGCGAATGCCGCCGATCCCCATGAGGATTTCCTGCCGAATGCGCGTGCGCCGATCTCCACCGTACAGGCGATCCGTCAAATTGCGATCTTCTTCGGCGGGGTTTTCCGGAATGTTCGAATCGAGCAGGAAGAGCGGCACGCGCCCGACCTGCACGCGCCAGATTTGCGCGAATAATTGACGGCCCGGCATCGGCACGCTGATGCGCAGCGGATTACCATCGGCGTCCCGTTCCAGCGTCACCGGCAAATTCGAATAATCGTTGATCGGGTAGGTTTCCTGCTGATACCCATCCGCGTTCAAATACTGGTGAAAATAGCCCTCTTGATAGAGCAGGCCGACGCCGACCATCGGCAGGCCGAGATCGCTGGCGCTTTTCAGGTGATCGCCGCTCAGCACGCCGAGACCGCCGGAGTAATTCTGCAAACACTCGGTGAGGCCAAATTCCGTCGAAAAATACGCTAAATACGGCTTATCTGATTTGGCATAGTGGCGTAAAAACCACGTATCATGCCCGATCATATAATCATCAAAACTGCTCAACACTTGCCGGAAATGCGTCATAAACGCCGGGTCGTCACACAGACCTTCGAGGCGATTCTGATCCATCAAGCCGAGCATATATACCGGATTATGACCCGTGGATTCCCACAGATCCCGATCCATACGGCGGAACAAGGCGATCGTTTCGTGATCCCACGACCACCGCAGGTTATAGGCCAGTTCACGGAGGCGTTCCAACGTTTTCGGCAAGTTGGGAACGACGCTCACTGTTGCAATGGGTTTGACCATGTTGAAGTTCATCTCCAATTTCTTCAATGCGCAAACGGGCGAATTTTGTTGCGTGCGCAACCGTTCGCTGTGTTTACGATAACGCATTTTGCCAAAAAGCGGAAATGAATTACCGCCAAAAGTTGGATGTTTTTCGTACCAATCTCGTTTATTTTTGCAAATAGGAAGTTGACAAAATTTTAGTTGTGTTACAATGCGGGGTGCAAGTACCTGCGTTCACAAAGTAAGGGGATTCGTTGGGTATGCTCAAGAAGCAGTATCTGAAGACTAAAAACGTCTGCAAAGTGACGTTTTCACTGCCCGCAGCAGTACAGGGTGAAACGGTTTTCCTGGTTGGCGACTTCAACAACTGGGACGAAAAAGCGACGCCGATGAAGCGGCAAAAAGACGGCAGCTTTACCACCGTGCTGGAACTCGAAAAGGGGCGGGAATATCAGTTCCGCTATCTGGTCAATGGGACAGAATGGCACAATGATTGGGAAGCTGATCGCTATGTGCCGAATCCCTTTAGCGGCGATAACTCGGTCGTAGTCACTGAAGGCGACGCAGCGCCGGCAGCCGAAGCCTCGGCGGAAGCGAAGCCGAAGCGCGCCACCAAGCCGAGAACGCCGAAGACTCCAACCACCAAGACCAAGACCACCGGCAGCAAGTCCAAAGCCAAGACTCAACAGTCGAGCTAAGTCAATTTGATCGTTTGAGCGCAGAGAACGTATGGACGACATTCGCGTCGTCCAATGCAGGTGCAGCGTAAGGGCGGGGATAACCTCGTCCTTTTTTATTGCCGCAATTTCGCAAATTTTCGGCCTGCGAATCTGTTTTTGTGGGGCGCGATTCAGCGCGTTTACCACGTCCAAACCTGACTAGGAAAAACGAAGTCGTTACCGCACCCTCCCGATTTTTGCCGCATGCGCATAATCGATCAATTCCGGCGAAAGCGCCGAGTTTTCGGCTAGAAAGCTGTCAATAATTGTGGCAACTCGCGCTGGATAGCGATACTGCCAATGCCCTAATCCATGCAGCGCACTTTCACGACAAGCCAGAGAATCGATTTTCAGAGTTGCTTCCATGATGTCGATAAAACAGTGGTTGATTTCTTCGCCATGTGGCTCGTTGGCACGGCCAATCACTGGCAACACGTCCCACCACATGTAGCAAACGCGATTTAAGTGATTTTTGCCCGGTAAATCGTCAATGTGCATCAGGTGTGGGGGACACCGAACAGAAAAAACCTGTTCGAACAAGGAGCGAAACGAAGCTATGCAGCGCTTTCGTACCTCCCACGGAATATCGTTGTCCACAAGCAATAACGTATCTTCTGAAGCGTGGGACACCAGATAGTACAAACCTCGGTCAAGCTCAGCGTTTGAAAAAGGCGAAAGGATCGACCCGGCATTTTCGAATGCAGCGGTGATATACGTTAATGTGTCTACAGGCGACACATAGCCCTCGCCAAAATTGGGGAGCATCTCGTTGCTATTTCCACGAGACATCTCCTTGAAAATCGCGGTGAGCCAATCTGCAAAAGAGAGCGTAGTAGCATTTTCATCCATAGTAATCTCTGTTTGCCTTGCTACGAACGGCTGGGCGCGAAACTTTCTGTGATGCGTACGGTTTTGGCGCAGCGGACGCGATTCAGCGCGTCCCTACGAAGTCACGGTTTCCCGTATGCGCCGCTTAAGTCTCGTTTGCGGTGACGACAACCACAACGGAATCAAAAAGGGCGCACATGGTGTGCGCCCTCTCACCGCCATGCGCGCAAATCTACTTCTTTTTGTAGCCGAGGCGCGTACCATTCGGGACGATTTTGTCGGGGTACGCCGCGAAATCTTCGAGGCGCAAATCCGTGCCCAAAATCGTGCTGTGCCCGACGGTATAGCCCGCCGGAACATGCGCGTTTTTGCCGATGCACGAAATGCCGAGTTCGCCCATTGGCGGAATCGCGCCGACCCGCGCGTTATGCCCGACGACCGCGATCTTGTCGATGATACAGCGTTCGACCACCGCGCCCGCTTCGATGTACGTATCGGTCAAAATCACCGATTCGCGCACCACCGCATTCGGCCCGATGAACACGCCGGGGGAGAGCACCGAGCGTTCGACCACCGCGCCTTCCGCGATCACCGAACCGTCGGTGATCAGGCTGTCTTTGATGATCGCGCCCGTCGCAATCTGCACCGGGGGTCGTTCTTCCGACTTGGTGTGAATGATCCACGTGCGGTCGTTCAGGTTGATCGACGGCGGGCTGGCGAGCAGATCCATGTGCGCTTCCCAGTACGCTTCAATCGTCCCCACGTCAATCCAGTAGCCGCCGTACGGATACGCATAGACCGACATGTTTTCGGCCACCATGCGCGGCAGAATGTCCTTGCCGAAATCATGGTTGGTTTCCATGCCGTGATCTTCTTTGAGCATCCGTTCCAGCACCGAATAGGTGAACACGTACACGCCCATGTTCGCCAGATTGCCGGGCGGATTCGCGGGCTTTTCGATGAACGAGCGCACGCTGTAATCGTCGTTGATGTCGACGATGCCGTAGCGGCTCGCTTCATCGAGCGGCACGGTGATGGTGCAGATCGTCGCATCAGCTTTCTTGTCGCGGTGATACTGGATCAGCACATCGTAATCCATCTCGTAGATGTGATCGCCGGAGAGCAGCAGCACGTAATCCGGACGACCACGGCGCACAAAGTTGAGGTTCTGCGTCACCGCGTCCGCTGTGCCCACGTACCAATCGGTGTCGTAGCGCCCTTTGTACGGCTGCAAAATCTGCACGCCGCCCGTGAACGAGCGATCGAGATCCCACGGACGCCCGCGCTCAATGTGATCATTCAGGCTGTGCGGCCGGTACTGGGTGAGGATCAACACGTCGAAAATGCCGGAATTGACGCAGTTGCTCAGCGGGAAGTCGATGATGCGATACTTGCCTGCGAATGGAACCGCGGGTTTGGCGCGCTTCTGTGTGAGCGTCGCCAACCGCGTACCTTCACCGCCTGCGAGGATGACTGCCTTGACCTTCATGGATGGACGCCTCCAAATAACCCCTATTTAAGCCATATTTTGCCGCAGCGCGGCGGTATAACCTAGTGAAAGAACAAACCTCACCCCTAGACTGGGATGGTTGTTGCTGTAGGGACAGGGCATTGGGTGTCTAGAACCCCCTCACCCCCAACCCCTCTCCCACGCAAGCGGGGAGAGGGGAGATGCTGCGAGTGCTGTTGTCTCCCCTCCCTGAATTCGGGGAGGGGTCGGGGGTGGGGTCGGAATCTGACGTTATTCGACACGCTCATGTCTTGTCCCTCCACCCGGATGTCGGTTACTTGTGCCGATCCTGAATCCAGCCGTAGAGGCGGCTGTATTCGCGGGCGCTCTTGTCCCAACTGAAATCGACACGCATGGCGCGATCCTGCATGCGCCGCCACGCGTTTTTGCGATTGCGATAGGTCCACAGCGCCCAATCGAGCGTGCCGACGACCGCTTGCGGCTCTTCCCAGTTGAACACAAAGCCCGTGCCGAAATCCGCTTCGCCGTCGTCGTAATTCATGACGGTGTCGGCGAGGCCGCCGGTTTCGCGCACAAGCGGCAGCGCGCCGTAGCGCATGGCGATCATCTGGCCGATGCCGCACGGCTCGAAGTGGCTCGGCATGAGGAAAATGTCGCAGCCGGAGTAAATGCGCTGCGCGACGGTCGCGTTATAGCCGAGGAAGCATTTCGCCTTCCAGTGGAAGTCCGCGCCGAGGCGGAAGAACATTTCGTTGTATTCCGGCTCACCCGACCCCAAGCCGATGAACTGCACGTCGTGCTTGGCGAGGACGGTGCGCAGCGCGGGCAGTGCGAGATCCAGCCCTTTTTGCTGCACCAGCCGCGTGACCATGCCGATCACGGGAATGTCGTCGTCGACGGGCAGGTTCGCTTCTGCCTGGAGTTGGCGTTTGTTCGGTAGGCGATTTTCGACGAAATCGTCGGCGCTGTAATTCGATTCGAGCAGCGGATCAGTCGCCGGATTCCACTGGTTCATGTCCAGCCCATTGAGAATGCCGCGCACATCGGTCAAGCGGTTGCGGATCAGATCCTGCAGGCCGAAGCCGGCGTTCGGATACTGGATCTCGACGGCGTAGCGCGGGCTAACCGAGGTGATCATGTCCGAGTACGCCAGCGCAATCGCCAGCATGTTGTCGCTCAGGCCGCGGGCTTGCAGTTCGGGGTGATCGCGACCGGGAATGCCCTGTTCCCACGCCCACCCGCCGATATGTTCGCCTTGATACTGCATGTTGTGGATGGTGACCATCGAACCGACGTGACCCCAGCCCCATTCACTCCGCTTCTGGCTGAGGAGGAACGGCACGAGTCCCGTGTGCCAGTCGTGGACGTGGAAGATATCCGGGAACCAGCCTTGCTGATCGCGCAGTGCTGCCGCCGCGTCGAGCGCCGCCTGACAGAAGAACATGAAGCGCGGCACGTCGTAATCCCAGTTGGAGTAGACGGTCGCTTCCTGCCCGAAGTAGGGGAGCGCGCGCACGAAGTAGATCGGGACGCCTTTGTGCGTCGCCGTGTAGAGATCGACATGGATCGTGCCCGTGCGGCGGTGCACATCGAAGGAGAGGAGGTAGCTGATGCCCCAGCGGGCTTGATCGATGAACGCATACAGCGGCATGATGACGCGCGCGTCGACTCCGTTGGCGCGCAGCGCGACCGGGAGCGACCCGGCCACATCCGCTAGACCGCCGACCTTGGCGTAGGGATCTGCTTCTGCTGTGACGAACAAGACGTTCATAAGGACTCCTAGCGGAACCAGCGGTAATCAATATCTGCGAAAATTTTATCCAATTCCCAGTATTCCTGCGCGGCTTCGACGTTCGGATTACCCGCTTCGAGGCTGGTGGCCAGCTTTTCGAAGCGGTCGATGTGCTGGCTGAAGCGCCGGATCGCGTATTCGCGCGCCTGCCCGGTCGTCACCAGGAACGACCAGTCGGAGCTTTGCACGAGCAGCGCTTCACGCGCCGCTTGATTCAACACCTGCAGCGCCTGATCATCCGGCGCGTTGAAGTTGGTCGCCAGCACTTCCATGCGCTCTTCGACTTCGTGAATCGGCGACCACATCCAGTGCGTTTCGGTGTTGTCCCACACGAAATGCGTGCCGCCCGCGCCCCAACTGCTCTCCGGCAGATCGAGCACGTTTTCCGGCGGGTGCTGATCGATGAACTGGCTGGCGCTCGTCAGTTCGACTTCCGGGTGCTGATTCAAATGGCGAATCACTTTGCCGAGCCAGTTCACGCCCTCGTACCACCAGTGACCGAACAGCTCGGTGTCGTAATTGGCGGCGACGAGGCCGAACTTGCCCGTCTGGTTGTGATACTGGCGCAGTTGATCGCCCACCAGATGCGCAAAGTGTTCCGCGTGCTGCTCGACTTTATATTCAGCCCAATCAGGATGATAGAAATCTTTGTCGCCAAGTTCAACTTTTGCCCCGGTGATGCGCCAGTACTGCAGGCCGCTCGTCCCGGCTTTCTTGTGGAATTCGCGGTAGTCGAAGTCGCCGGGGTAGCCATACTGCGCGCTCCACACCTGTTCGCCGACCTTGTGGTTGCGCCCGATCACCGCGACGCCGCTGTGGCTCTGCGCGTTCGGGTAGTTGGTCGTGTCGCTGACGTAGTAGGGCTGGAAGGTGGTCGCAGGCTTTTTGCTGGTGCTGAACTGGTCAGTGAGCGGGATGACATAGCGCCGTTTGATCGCGCCGTAGGGGCCGATCACATCGCCTGCCGCCACGCCGACCGGGCTGCCGCCCGTGATGGTGTGCGTTTCGCTGAAGAACGTGCGCAGATCGTTTTCCGCGAGGATGGTCTCCAACCCCGCGCGTTTGCGCCCCGTCTCGGTGATGTAAGCCGGACGGTAGGCGCATTCGGGCAGCCACACGGCGCGCGGACGCTGCCCGAACATGCGCTCGTAGCTGCGAATGCCCGTCTTGACCTGCGCGCGCACGCTGCTGTCACGGCTGAACAGGGGCAGATAGCCGTGCGTCGCCGCGCTGGTGATGATTTCGATGCAGCCCGCTTCCTGCAAGCGGCGGAACGCGCCGATCAGGTCACGGTTGAAGCGCTCGTTGAACGACTTGCGCGTGTGTTCGTGAACGTCCCGGTACCACTCCGCCAGATAGCGCAGATGCCCGTTTTCCGTGCCGGGCATGAGAAAGTAATCGACGTCGCGTTTGGCCGCCTCGATGCGCTGGGCGAGGTATTGGTCAAAGTGTTCGAGCACGTCGGGGTCGGCGAGCTGCTCGGCGAGGACGGGGGTCAGTCCAATCGTGATCGAATAGGGGACGCCCTCCTCTTTCAGGTCATACAGCATGTTGAGCAGGGGGATATAGGTTTCGTTCGCCGCTTCATGAATCCACTCTTCCCCGTGAGGCCAGCGGCCCGCCAGCCGCGCATAGGGAAGATGGCTGTGCAACACGAACGTAAATGCGCCCAATGCGGTCACAAACAACTCTCCTCAGGGCAAATTCATTTGTTGTCCGCATTGTAACGTTGGAGAAGGGAGAGGCGCAAATTACGAAACGGGATTGCGGATGAACGTCACAGGGTTTTTGGGGTGGTTTGTGCGGGGAGACTACCCCTGCCTGAAGCGCTATCGATAAACTGCTATCGATAACACAAATTGTTGATCATAAAATCCTGAACTGCCTATAATGATCTTGGAGTTAAATTAGGAGTCCAAGATTATGCGGAATGCTCGGCGGGTGGCCGTTGGCCTGCTGGTTTTGATCACGTGCACCACGATCCCCGCGCTCGCTCAGGCGGACACCTGTACCAATATTGTCGATCAAGCGCTGGTGGTCACGGGCGCGAACTGCGCAGCGGTGGGGCGCAACGAAGTCTGCTACGGCAACGTGCAGCTCGTCGCCGAACCCCAAGCCGACGTGACTGACTTTGTTTTTGCTGCGCCGGGGGATGTGGCTGCGCTGGAAGCGGTGCGCACACTGAACCTGAGTTCGCGCCTCGAAGACAGCGAGGAATGGGGCATTGCGCTGATGCGGGTGCAAGCCGATGTGCCCGATGCGCTGCCCGGCGAAAACCTCACGCTGGTGCTGTTTGGCGAGGTCGAGGTGGAAAACGCCGCCGAGGCTGAAGCCAACCCGATGCAGGCGTTCTTTTTCGAAACCGGGCTGCGCGGTACGCAGTGCACCGAAGCGCCGGACAGCGGCATCCTCGTGCAGACGCCGGACGGCTATGACGAGATTTCGTTCACGGCGAACGACGTGGATATTCGCCTCGGTTCGACCGCGTTCTTACAAGGCGAGGCCGAGGCGGAGATGATCGTTAGTGTGGTCGAAGGGCAGGCGACGGTCACCGCGCAGGGGGTCACGGTGGTGGTGCCCGCGGGCAGCCGCACGCGCATCCCGCTCGACAGCGACCGCCGCGCCTCGGGGCCGCCCAGCCCGCCCGAACCCTACGACTTCGAGCGGATGTCGCTGCTGCCCATCCGCCTACTGCCGCGCACCATCACGATTGCAGAGCCCATCGAAACCACGCCCGAGCCGCCGTCAGGTGGCGGCCTCCTGCCTGCGGCGGGCGAATACCAATGGCAGTGGGTGAGAGCCGAAGCCAGCTCCGCCGGCTGCCCGGACGGGACGCTCGAGTTCGTTGTGCGAACGTTCGCCGATCCGCCCCCATTCCGCTTGCCGGGTGATGAGTTTGATATGGTGATTTTGGGGACGGCCGCCTTTAGCAGCAACGCGCCGCCTCCGCCCGACGCTATCAGCACCAACCCGGAACCGGGCGTCTACAGGATGGATTTTGAAGATGCAGGTGGGGTTGGTCACTACGAAGTGCAGGTGATCGATGCGAATTCGATGGAAGGCACGATGACATACACCTCGCAGGGATGTGCGATCACGCTTCCCTTTACTGCATCACGGGTGGGTGACTAGCTGAGAGGGTAGCGCATCGATGGGGCGCACCAGCGTGCGCCCCATCGATTCATGACAATGTTATGTCCGTGGCAGCACGAATGTGAAGATGCGCCCTGGTTGTTCGGGCTTTTGGCGTGTAAGTAGCCGCTGTGCACTTTCCTACCGCAGAGGCGCTTTCGGGTTTTGTTCAGCTTGTGAGACGATGGTTGGCTATATACTTAAGGTAATCTGATAGTCAAGAAAGTGCTTTCATTCGGCTGTAGCTGTGACTTTAGAGTGAGTCAAGAGGGTGAAAATGGCCAACAGCGAACTCTTCGACAAGGCATGGGTGCAGCAGCAAATTATCGATAACTCGCCTTCAGGCATGATGTTCCTCGATGCTCTGCAGCCCGAATTCCCCATCATCTACGTCAATCAAGCTTTTGAACGGATAACCGGCTATACGGCGGCAGAAATAATTGGCAGAAATCCCGGATTTCTATGGGGATTTGATAGTCAGCACGAAGCGTTCGAGGAAGTGTGGCCGGTCTTGAACCGGGGTGAAGCCGTCACGGTAGTGGTCCAGAACCATCGCAAAGACGGAAGCTTGTTCTGGAACGAGCTGCATCTGACGCCGATCCACGATCAGCGCGGTACGGTGATCCAGTATCTAGGTACACACACAGATGTCACCCTACGCGAAGAAGAAGTCGAGTATCGAGCCCTGTTTGAGCAATCCAACGATGCCGTCGTCATTTTTGATCTTCATGATCGGGTCAAACGCGCCAATCGCCGAGCCGCTGAAATGACAGGGTATTCGGTAGAAGAGTTGGAAGACATGACCTTTTACACCGTAACGCCAGTAGAACTCCAACAGTCGGTGCTCGCCCTCGCTCAGAACCTTAAGGCGGGCGGCCATATTGCCCCCTTTGAAAGCCGCACGCGGCGCAAAGATGGCAGTCTCGTTGATGTGGAGGTCAACTTTGAGTTGGTACGCGACGATGAGGGAAATCCACGACACTTTCAGTGCATCGTTCGGGACATCACTGAACGCAAGCGGGCGCTGGAAACAGAGTTTGAGCTTCGTCTTGAAAAGGAGCGAACTCGTCTGCTGACCCGCTTTGTTCAGGATGCAGCTCATGAGTTTAGTACGCCGCTTTCAACCCTTCATACCGGCATCTACCTGATATCACGGTCAGAAGACGCGGAGCGGCGGGCTCTCAAAGCCAAACAGATGGAGAGGGAACTCGACCGGATTAATCGGCTGATCGAGTCATTACTGTTATTGATGAAAGTGGAAAGTGCGGAAGCAGCGAACTTCCTGCCCCTGCAGTTAGGCGAACTGGTTCAAGCGCAATGTCAAGTGGTTGCAACCAATTATCCCGTTGGACCAAGCTTACGGACGCAGATTTCACCACACCTGCCGTCTGTGTTGGGTGATCCGTATCTGGTCGAGCGTGCTTTCTATCAATTGCTTGATAACGCCTACCGCTTCACCCCGGAAACTGGTTCAGTCACCGTAACTATGTATGGGGGAGACGACCAAATCTGCGTTGAAATCAGCGACACTGGTACGGGGATTGAAGCAGCCGATCTGCCCCATATCTTTGAAACATTTTGGCGACAGGATGCTGTTCATACAACGCCCGGTTTTGGTTTAGGCTTGCCTATCGCCCGCAGGATCGTGGAACAGTTGGGGGGCACGATCACGGTCGAAAGCATACTTGCGCAAGGCTCATGCTTTCGTGTCACGCTCCCGACCATGTCGGAAGCATAAGTCACCGCCTTAAGTTGACTGAAGGCGGACATTTAGGCCAGCCGTCGTATCAGAATCACAGGGGCGCACATCGTGCGCCCCTAGACTACAGCCAAATTCAAGTCAGCGATTACGCCCGTGGCAGCACCAGCGTGAAAATGCTGCCCTGACCGCCGGGACTGCTGGCGCTCAGGTAGCCGCCGTGCGCCTCAGCAACGCGCCGCGCGATGAACAAGCCTTGCCCCAGCCCACGCGGATCGATCAGCCGCCCGGTGCGCGTCTTCGGCTTACCGCGGTAGAAGCGTTCGAAGATGTGCGGCAAATCCTCATCGGAGATGCCCACGCCCGTATCGACCACCTGTACGGCGATATGGTCGCTGTCGGCGAGACCCGCGGTCACAATGATGTGCCCGCCGCTCTCGTTGTAGGCGATGGCGTTCTGTACGAGGTGCCCGAGCGCCCAGCGCAGGCGCTGATCGTCGCCGCGCACGCGCAGACGCGAGACCTGCCGCGCGTTGAAAGAAATGTCGAGGTTGGCGCGCCGGACTTCCGGCATCATGCCCGTGACGACGCTCCAGATCAGCGCTTCCAGGCCGACGAGATCGCCGCGAATGCTGAACGCGCCGCTCGTCAGTTCGGAGATGTCGAGCAGTTCGACGATCATCCGGTCGAGGATGTCGACGTTGCGCGTGAGCGTTTCCAGCAGCTTGGGGTTCGGCGCTTTGCCGTCCGCCGTCTGGTTGATGATGACTTCGCTCATGCCCTTGATGACGGCCATCGGCGTGCGCAGTTCGTGCGAGATCGCGGTGATGAAGTGATCCTTGAGCCGATCCGCCAGTTCTTCGCGCGTGACATCGCGCAGCACGATCATCGTGCCGATGCGTTCGCCTGCTTCGTTGGCGACGGCGGCCAACTGCGCGCCGATCACGCGGTTGTTGACCTGCACGCGCCGCGGCTCGCTGAGCGGCAGAATCTCCGAGCTGAGTTCGGTCACGCTGCGGTACTCGTTGAAGAGCGTACCGAGTTCCGTCTCCCAGAACGACTTGATCGAGCCGAGGAGTTGGCGGGCGGCCTCGTTGACGAACACGATGCGCCCCTCGTTGTCCTGCATGATCACACCCTGCTGGATGGTCGCAAGGATGCCGCCGAGGCGCTGAATTTCTTCGTCCCGCTGTTTGATGACGAGTTCCCGCGCATCGTTCAGCGCGACGATTTGCTGCGTGCGTTCAACTTCTTTTTGCCGCCCAAAGGCGCGGTAGATGCGGCTGAACATTTGCTCCGAGGCCTTGCCCAACTGGTTGACGCGGTACAGCGTCCCGCTGATCTCCTTGGGATCGGGTTGAGTCATGCTTAGGCGTTCCGTTTCTGCTGCGCAACCCGGTCGAGCGTCGCGCGGAATTGTTCGAAGTCAGGCAGCGGCTTGCTCAGAATGTGATCGACCCCGTCGGCGGTCATCATCTCATGCTGCTCGCGTTCGCTCAGCGCGAAGGCGGTCATGAGCACGATCGGCGTCTGCTGGAGCTGCGGCAGCGTGAGCATGCGCTGCGCCAGCTCGTTGCCCTTTTTGCCGGGCATGCGGATATCCATGAGCACGAGGTCAGGGATGTTCACGCCGCCCTGTTCGACCCGATCCAGCCAATCCCACACCTTCTGACCGTTTTCAAACGTGAGCGTGTTGTATCCCCACACCTGACACATCATGGCGATCAAATTGCGAATATCCGCTTCATCTTCGGCGATTAACCACGTCACGACGATCAACTCCTCGTATTCCATGCCTAGAGCTGCACGGCATCACTCATTATCCGCGCATTTCCGCAGGAATGATTCCCCCAGTTGCAGGGGGAAGGACGCGCGCGGACAGTCAATTCTCGCTCAACTGCGCGCCGCACCTTAACATCCCTTACAGGTTTCACACTTTAAGTATAGTCGAGTAACGGAAAATTGTTTGCTGAATCGTTGAGAAACAGATGATAATGGGTAGAGCATGTGTTATGGTTCCGTTTGAGGAGCGTTATCTTTGTCAAAGTGGATGTTGGTCGAGGACGAGCCCGATATTTACGAACTGTTGATCGCCATGTTCGAGATGTGGGGCATTGAAGGTGTGGCGTTTGTCGATGGGGAAGAGGCCACGGCCTGGATCGAAGACGCCGAGCAGGGGCACGTGATCGGCGAGACGCCGGAGCTGGCCTTGCTGGATATTCGCTTGCCGGGCGCGGTCAGCGGCCCGATGGTGGGGGAACGTCTGCGCAAAAGCCCGCTGTTCAAAGACGTGGGCATTGTGCTCATCACGGCGTATAAGCTGTCGGTCGAAGAAGAGAAGGCCGTCATTGCGCAGGCTGGCGCGGACAAGCTGATCTACAAGCCGCTGCCCCGCTTCAACGAGCTCAAGAAGCTCATCGAAGAGGTGATCGCAGCGCGGCGGAAGCGTCTGGAAGCGGCGGCGGCAGCGCCTGCCCCGGCAGAGAAGCCTGAAGACAGCCAGAAGTGACGATGCGGAACCTCAATCCTAAACGCTCGCGCACGCGCCGCCAGCTGCGCCTGACGACGATCGCGTTTGTGATCGCGGCGTTCGGCGTGTTCGCCTGTACGATCAGCCTGATTTTGTCCGCGATTCCGCTGGTCAATATTCAGTCGTCGTCCTACAGCCTGTACAGCCTCGTGCTGTACGCGGTGCTGGGGTTCGGCACGCTGCTGATCGTCGTGGCGATTGCCTTGGCCTTCCGCGCGCTGCTGCTGCGTCCGGAAAACGATCTCGCGCTGATCGCGGGGCAGTTCCTCACCCAGCAGCTGGATGAACGCTATACCCTCATCCGCAACTATAACCGACCGGGCGTCGGTTATATCGATGCGGTGCTGGTGGGACCGCCGGGGGCGCTCGTCCTGCGCATCCTCGACGCGCAGGGTGACCTGTATAACGACGATGTGAATTGGGTCAAGCGCGGGCGCGGCGGGCGTTTCGAGACGGTCAACATCAACCCGACGCGGGAAGCGCTGGCCGACATTCGCAAGCTGCGCGAACACTTCCAGAAAAATCGGCTGGAAGTGCCGGTCTACGGGGCCGTTGTGTTCAACCGCAGCGAGCGCGATCTGCGTCTGAATGTGCAGAATCCCGCTGTGCCGCCGACGCACCTCCATCGCCTGCTGGATACGCTGAAAACGGATTATTTCGCGAAAGATCGCATCGATGCGGCGCACGCGCAAGCCGCCGTCACCCTGCTGATGGGCGAATAAATGCCAAGTCAACTGCTGCTGGCGCGCGCTGGATCGGGCAAGACCGAAACGGCGCTGGCGCGTCTGCTGGAGACCAAACGCGCCAATCGACTGGCCAAAGTCTGGGTGCTGCTTTCCACCGAGCGCCAGATCGCGGACTTTCGCCACCGCTTGTCGGGTGTGCTGTTCAACATCGAGTTCTTCACCTTCTATCCCCTGTACAACCGACTGCTGACGCTCGGTGGGACGCCGCAGCGCTGCCTCGACGATACGGCGCGCTACGGTCTGCTGCGCGAGATTCTGCGCGGGCTGCCGCTCGACGTGTACCGCGAGATCGCCACCAAACCCGGATTCATCCGCGTCGTCGCCGACCTGATCTACGAACTTAAGCAGAATCTGATCACGCCGCAGGCGTTTGAACTGGCGGCAGGAAATGCCAAGGAACGCGAACTCGCGCGCATTTATGACGCCTACCAGAATATGCTGCGCGAACATCACCTCGTGGATCGCGAAGGGGAAGGCTGGCGGGCGCTCGATGTGCTGGCGAACAAGCCCGCGGTCGCGGCGGATGTCGATCTGCTGATTGTGGATGGCTACGACCAGTTTAATCTGCTGCAGGCGCGGCTGATCGCCCAACTTGGTCGGCGGGTCGGCGAGACTTTGATCACGCTGACGACGGTTGAGGGGCGCGAGGCGACGCTTGGGCGCCGCTTTGAAGATGCGCGCCGCCGCCTGCACGCAACGCATGACGCCTCACAGTTGACAGAAGTTCGGCATCTGCCGCCCGCCCCCGATGAAGCGGACCGTGGGCTGCAGCACCTCGCCGATCACCTGCTGCTGCCCAAGCCGCAGATCTACCCCACGGCGACCGAGGCGATCCGTTTGTTAGAAGCGCCAGATCCGGTGGCGGAGGCGGCGCTTGTGCTGCGGCGCGTCAAGCGCTTGCTGCTTGATGGCACGCCCCCCGAACAAGTTCTGATCGCCGTGCGCGATTGGTCGACGTATGCCGACGCCTTCGGCACGGCGGCGCGCGCCTATGGCGTCCCGGTGGCGATCAACTATGGTGAGCCGCTCAAGGCGAACCCGGCGATCACCGCGCTGCTGAATGTGCTGGCGCTGCCCAAGCTCAACTTTCGGCGGCGCGAACTGCTCGACACGCTGCGGTCGCCCTACTTCCGCGTTCCCGGCCTCGACGAACCGGCGGTCAACCTGCTGGAACGGGCGGCGAATGAGTTCATGGTCTTCGCAGGGCGCGCGGAGTGGCTGCAGGCCATCGATCTACTCATTGCGCCGGAGACCGATATCACGCCAGATGATGACGATGACGACGGCGGTCCGGCGGCGGGAATCACCGCGGAGCGGGCGGCAGAACTGCAAGCGGCGCTGACCGCCTTCTTCGCTGCGCTCACGCCGCCGGAGACCAAGGACGTGCGTGTCTTGGTCGGGTGGTTGGAAGCGCTCATCGGGCAGGATGCGCCCGATCCCGATGACGATCCGGTCGATGCGCCGCCTGTGCCCGCTTACACGTTGGACATGGTGACGAGCATCCGCTACAACCCAGATGACCGCTTTACGGCGCTGGTCGAGCGCGATCTGGCGGCATTGGGTGCGCTCAAGCTGATCCTGCGGGCGCAGCTTTCGGCGGCGGCGCTGTTCGGCGCGCTGCAGTTCGCCCCGGTCGATTATTCTGCGGACACGTTTTTGCGCGATCTCAGCGCGGCGGTGGATCAGGCGGTCTTTCGGCGCGGCGCGAAGCGGGATGGGCGCGTGCTCATCACCTCCGTGTCGGATGCGCGCGGTCTGCCCCATGCGTATGTGTTCGTGCCCGGTATGGCCGAAGGTCTGTTCCCGCGACCGATCCCCGAAGATCCGCTGCTGTTGGACAGCGAACGCGCGCGTTTGCAGACCGACGGCCTCGACCTGCCGACGCAGGCGGAACGTGCCGACGATGAGGGCCTGTTCTACGAGCTGATTGGCTTGGCCGGGCATGCGCTGTGCCTGTCCCGCCCAGTTTACAAGAATGGCGAAGCCTGGGCGGAAAGTCACCTCTACCGCGCGGTACAGGCGGTCTTTCCGCACGTTGAACCAGAAGTCATCCGCCTCGGTGCGGCGCTCCCGGCAGATGAGGTCGGGACGCGGAGCGAAGCGGCGGTCGCAGCGACTGCGTCGCCAGCGCTGCGGCGCTGGTTGGCGCAAGCTGATCCGGCGTTCTGGGCGCAGATCGAACTCGGACTGTTGATCGAGCGCGGGCGCTTGTCGCGTCAGCCGTATGATCGCTATGTGGGGCGCTTGGCCGATGAAACGCTCATCCGCCGCGTCGCCGATTGGCTCAGCCCGGCGCAGCATGTGTGGAGCGCGACGCAGCTCGCCGAGTTCGGCGTGTGCAACTTCCGCTTCTTCGCGCGGCGGCTGCTCAACCTCGAAGCACTGGAAACGCCGGAAGAGGGGATGGACGCGCGCCAGTTGGGCACGCTCCAGCATGAAATTCTGGAGAAGACCTACGCCGAGTTCAAGGCGGCTGGGCTGCCGATTGCGCCGGAACACGTCAACACAGCGCTGACGATTCTGGAACGCGCGGCGGAGTCGGTGTTCCCCGGCGCGCCCAAGCGCCTCCGCTTCCGCCCATCGGCGCGTTGGGCTGACGAGCAGCAAGTCATCCTGCGCCGTCTGCGCCAGTTCGTGAAGTTTGATTTTTCCGAGAAGCACCCGATCCGCAAAGAGTTCCCCGGCGAACGGCAGCCGCACGCCTTCGAGCGGCAGTTTGGCTTTCGCGAAGAAGCGCGGCTCGATCTCGGCGGCGAAGAGCTGCGCTTGCGCGGCGTGATTGACCGCATGGATCGCATCGGCGACCGCCTCGTGATCATTGACTACAAGAGCGGCAGCACCAAAATCCCGAGCAGCGAAATCGAGCAGGGGCGGAACTTTCAGATGCTGGTGTATCTGGCGGCGGCGCAGGCGTTGGTCGGTGCGGATCAGGTGGCGGGCGGCGCGTTCTTCCATATCAGTGACCGCAGTGTGAGCGGTGCGCTGGCGCCGGATGATCCCGTTCTCGATGCCGGGAAAACGCACATTCGCCGTCTGCTCCACGACGGGCGGTCGGGGCGCTTCCACGCGCGCGCCAATGGCATGGACAGCGGTCAGTGCACCAGCTACTGCGATTTTGCGCAGTTCTGCCGCGTGCACGTGACGAATCAGGACAAGGATGCGGATGCCTAGACCCCACCCCCGACCCCTCCCCGAATTCGGGGAGGGGAGCCAACATTATTCGCCAGACCGAATTTGGGATGCGAATTATCGTGTCCGTTTTAATCAATCCAACGACGGACGCCATGTATGGCGTCCCTACAAGGATGGTTCGCCGAGCAGCGGGGTGTGCCATGAAACCGACTAGCGCGCAGCATCATGCCATTCACACGCACGATCGCAACCTGATCGTCATGGCGGGTGCGGGCAGCGGAAAAACTCGCGTACTCGTCGAACGCTACCTGATGCTGCTGCGCGAACACGACGATTGGCCGTTGAACGCCCTCGTCGCCATCACGTTTACGCAGAAGGCGGCGCAGGAAATGCGCGACCGCGTGCGCAGGGCGCTGCAAGACGCCCTCAGCGCGGCTAAAGATGAGCGGGCGCAAACGCTGTGGGCGGGGCGCATCGCGGCGATGGACAGCGCGCGCATCGACACCATCCACGCGCTGTGTGCCTCAATTTTGCGGGCGAATGCCGCCGAAGCGCAGATCGACCCCGGTTTCAGCGTACTGGACGAAACTGAAGCCAAGCTGCTGTTGAACGATACTATCGACGCCGTGCTGCGCGATCTCGACGCCGAAGCGCGCTTGTTCCGCGAGTATGATGCCAAAGCCATTCGAGAGTGTGTGGCCGCGTTCGCGAAGCAGGACGCCGTGCCGCTGCCGGGCGATGCGCTGGTTGGTTGGCGGTCGCAGTGGGAACAGCACACGGCTGACTGCCTCGCGCGGCTCTTGAGCGAACCAGAGTATCAAGACGGCTGGCAGCCCGCCGCTTTTGTTCCGACGGGGGATAAGTTGGCCGAGGTGTGGCAAGCGTGTGAAGCTCAGATGCCCGCTTTGCGCGCTGCTGACAAACGCGGCGTTTGCTCCACAACCCTGAGGTTGCGGCGCGCTACCGGGGAGCCGAATTCAAGCACGTCCTGGTGGACGAGTTTCAGGATACGAATGCTGCCCAGTGGGAGATCGTTAAGGCAGTCGCCGACCCGGCGATCCCCGGCTGCCTGTTCGTCGTCGGCGACGCCAAGCAGAGCATCTACCAGTTTCGCGGCGCGGATGTGAGCGTGTTCGACGCGGTGCAGGGCGAAATCACGGGGGCGGGGGGCCAGAAGATCGACATGGCGCGTTCGTTCCGCACGCACAAACCGCTGGTCGACGCGTTCAATCACATCTTCAGCCGCTTGCTCATGCGCGATGACACGTCACCCGTGCGCGCCTACCAGATCGCGCTCGATGCGCTGATGGAAGCCGAACGCGCCGATATGCCGTCCGACGCACCGCCGCTGGAACTGCTGCTGCTCCCCAAGCTGGAAGGGGACGACGGCGAGAAGGTGGATCGGCGGGCATGGGAAGCGCGCGAACTGGCGCAGCGCATCCGGTACATCGTTGAGGTTGAGCAGCGCATGGTCTTCGACAAAGAGGAGCGCCGCCTGCGCCCCATGCGTTATGGCGACGTCGCACTGCTGTTTCAGGCGATGACGAATTCGACGCTGTACGAAGAGGCGCTCAAGGCCGAGGGCTTACCCTACGTGTCGATTGCCGGGCGCGGCTACTTCGACCGGCAGGAAGTGTGGGATCTGCTCAATCTGCTCAAGGCGCTCTACAATCCGGCGGATGATCTCGCGCTGGCGGCGGCGCTGCGTTCGCCGCTCTTCAACCTGAGCGATGAAGCGCTGCTGGCGCTGCGCTTCGAGCGGAAAGATCGCCTGTGGGCTGCGCTCGGTGAGGCGACTCTGCCCGCCTATCGCGCGGCCTTCTGGGAAGAAGCCGACGTCCTCACGTTCGCTTATGAGACGCTGCGCGATCTGCGCACGCTGGCGGGGCGCGTGACCATCCACGAACTGCTGACGGAAGCGCTGGAACGTACGGGCTATCTCGCCGTGCTCTCCGGCCTGCCCGATGGCGCGCGGCGGCGCGGCAATGTCGAAAAGCTGCTGGACAAAGCGCGCACGAGCGGCAAGTCGACGCTCGGGGCGTTCTCGGTCTACCTGGACGATTTGCGCGCGACCGAGGCCCGCGAAGGCGAGGCCATGCTCGACTCGACCGATGCGATCCGCTTGATGACCGTGCACAAGAGTAAAGGGCTGGAGTTTCCGCTCGTGGTGATTGTGGATGCGTCATACGGGTGGAAGCACGGCGGCGCGAAAGACGCACTGATCTATGACGCGGCGGCAGGCTGGGCGTGCACCGTCTATGACGAAGGCAAGCAGGTCGCGCCGTTCGCCTACCGGCAAGCGGAACGTCTGCAAGCCGGTCGCGAGGAAGCCGAAAAGCGTCGCCTGCTCTACGTAGCGGCGACGCGCGCGCAGGACTACCTGCTCATCAGCGGGGCGGTGGATGTGAAGGATGGCCAGCTCAAGGCGAGTGGCTGGCTCGGGTGGCTGATCGAGGCGCTCGATCTAGCGGACTCGGCGCTGGACGCCGCGCAGGTGTTTGAGCAACCGTGGGGTAAGCTGGCGATCACCTGCCCGCAGGCGGTTTTGCCGCCGCTCCCGCTGCCTGATCCCGAACCGGAAACGGAGACCCGCGCGGAAGCGGTAAGCGCGCCGCCGCTGCTCGCCCCGCTGCCCGTTGATCCGCGCACGACTCTGCGCTCGCTGACCGCCACTCAGATCATGCAGATGGGGAGTGCGCTGCACGGCACGCCCGCGGACACGCGCCCGATCTATCGGGAACAGTGGCGGCGCAGTGTGCTCGGCGACGCGCCCGCCCGCATCGACATGACGACCGTGCGCCAGGATCGCATCTCCGACACCAAAATCGGCGAAATCGTGCACGAGGCGATTCGCGATGATCTGCCGGATAACCGCGCGGCGCTCGCGTATCTGCTGGACTGCCGCGCGTGGGAACAGGGGATTGTGACCCCCGAGGCGCGCGCCGAAGCGGTCAGCCGGGCGTATGGGCTGCTGCAAAAGGTTCGGCAGAGTGATGTGTTCACATGGATTGGCGAGGCGACCCAAGTGCTGCGCGAAGTCCCGTTCATCTATGAGACGGGGCAGCGCGCCATTCACGGCCAAATCGATCTGCTCATCCAGCGCCCGAGCGGCGCCTGGGCGGTTATCGACTACAAGACGAGCTACGTGGGCGGCGTGTCGCTCACGGAACACGCGCGGCAGTACATTCCGCAGGTGGGTGTGTACGCCGCGGCGGTCAGCGCGTTGCTCGGAAGCATCCCGCAGGTGTATATTCATTACATCCGTTACCAGAAAACTGTCAGTATTGCCGAGGCGGATTGGCGCGCGGCACTGGCACGCCTAGAAGATGATATCGGGAGCTTGTTAGGATGATACGCGCGTTGATCGGTGAGGTTCCAACGTGGGCACGTCGAGAGCACCCCATGCTGCGCTACGAGCTGGGCAAGTCACCGGAACCGCGCCGTTCCATCCGCCTGCTGCGGGCGCTGGGCGTGGTGCTCCTGTTCGGCGTGCTGGCCGGGGCGGGCTATCTGATCGCCACCAATATGCTGACGCAGTCTGCCGGGCAAACGCTCGTCGAAAGCCTGCACTATATCGCCTACTTCCCGCTGATCTTCCTACAGTTTGCGGCGGGCACGGCGGCTTTCACCATGACCGCCGATGTCGTCGGCGAAGAGCTCCGCCGCCAAAACTGGGATAACCTACGGGCGACCGCCAATGGCGCGGAGATTGCGCTGCGCACGCGCTGGTTCGCCGTGTTCTTCCGCCTGCGGGGGTTGATCGGCGTGCTGGTCGTCAGCCGCGTGATCCTGATCGGCCTCATCCTCTACGAATTGACCGCGTTTCAGGGACGCTATCTCGATCTGCTGACGTTTGGCATCACGCCGGAAGTCGCGCTGCCGGTCGCGGTGGTGCTGCTGGCCTTCATGATGACGGCGGCGTTTCTGCTGCCGCTGACGGGGATCGCGTTCGACGCGGCGCTCGGCTTACTCGTCTCCGCCTATGTGCACAAGCGGACGTTCAGCACGCTGGCGCAGTTCCTCGTGATTCTGGCGCGCTTTGGCGTGATGATCGGCTTGCTGTTGGCGGCGCGTGATTACCTCGCCGGGGCGCTCACGCTCTCCGATCCGCTCGGATGGCTGCTCGTGTGGGGGTTGGGCGGCGCGGGCGATCAGGGGCTGGCGTACCTGCTGCTCTCCCGCTTCGCCGAAGTGTGGGCGACCGTCCCCTATGGCATCTTCCTCGGCCTCGCGCTGATCGGCTTTGCGTTCCTGCAAGCGTGGCTGGCGGAACAGGTGCTGCACTTCGCAGTGCGCCGTGCGCAGCGGGGGTAAAGATCACCAGACAATCATGTTCTTATGACTTATATAAAAGGCATGATTTATAATAGAGTAATCGAATGTGCCGCTCTATATAGAAAGCACCTCTAACTTCATGCCTGAAAATCAACGTCTCCTTGCACTGCTCATCGATGGCGATCAAGCCTACGCCGATCTAGTTCAAGAAATCATCATGAGAGCTGGTGCTGTCGGGAAAATCCTGATCAAAAAAGTCTATACTAACAAATCTTCTATGGGACAGTGGGAGCCTGTAATTGGCAAACATTCCCTAACACCTGTTTGGGTGCCGAACAACACGAAAGGCAAGAACTCGTTGACATCACACTCGTCGTAGATGCCATGACGTTGCTGTACGAAAGACCTGACCTTACGGGTTTTTGTATTGTTTCGAGCGATGCTGATTTCACTGCTTTAGCAAAGCACGTTCAAACGAAAGACAAATATGTATTGGGAATCGGCAAAGCAGTAACGCCAGAATCATTTCGCAATGCCTGTTCGGACTTTGTATGTCTAGATGAACCAACTACTCCAACAACACCGGTCGAGTCGATCTCTGAAGCAGTGTTATCGCCATTGATTGAGCTACCTGATAGCGATTTTCTTGATTTAGCGATAAAGGCTTACAAGCAAGTTTCAGGCGCTGAGAGTCGCATCGGCAGGGTCCCGGCACGTGTTTTACGAGAGTCTATGTTGCAGCTAAATCAAGGGTATCACCCTAATGCAAAGTTGACGGTTGAGCGCTTGAAAAAACTGGCTGTGTCATCACCAATCATTATCCAACTTCACGAAGAAACAGATGGCAAGACAGCAATTCACTGGGTGCGTATCTATGAAGATACTCCTATTGATAGGCTGAGACGTGCATATCACTTCGTAATTGAAGATAAACGGTTCACCTATGAAGATGGGTGGGTAGCTTTAGCAGCTATTGGTGAAGCGCTGCAAACTCTCTATCCAAGTGTCGAACCTCTGGAGTATAAAGGGGTAAAGCAACCGAAAAAGGTGGTTCAAAAACTTACCCAGGATTACCACGAAATTGTCGACTTAAGATATGACGCACAACAACATCCTTATGTATATTTTAAAAACTGATCGTGAGGTATATCCTCCGCCGCCTGCTGATCGCCTCCGTTTTCACCTTCGCGCTCCTCACTGCGATCTCTGCGCTGGCTGTGCGCCTATTCCGTCCGTCCACTACTCCTGACCTCAGCGGGCAGATCGGCTTTTTGCTCGGCGAGAACTGCCGCGCGTCAGACTGCGACTATCGCATCGCTGTGACAGACGGGCAGGGCTATGCCCCGCTCACGCTTCCGGTCGAACCGCTGGCGTTTGGATGGTCGCGCGATGGCTCACGTTTGGCGTACATCGGACGCAGCGCCGAGGCGGGAGGGGAACAGGCTTCAACGCTCTACGTTGCTGACGCCGACGGGACGCAGGCGACCGCCATCACTGCGCTGGATTTCCTCGACACGCTGACATGGTCGCCGGACGGCCAGCAAATCACCTTTTCGTATAATCGCAATGGCGACAGCGGCATCTACGTGATCGGCAGCGACGGTTCGAGACAGCGCCGCCTGATCAACGGGCTGGTGAGCAATTCGCCTGTCTGGTCGCCGATGGGCGAATGGATTCTGTTTCAGGTGCGCGGCTTTCAGGGGCAGCAGATCTATCTGGTTGATCCCGAAACGAGCGGCATCCTCAACCTGACGGGCGACTCCGCTTACGATTACGCGCCGCAGTGGTCACCAGACGGCGAGCACATCCTCTTCCTCTCGCGGGATCGGTCGCGCACGTTTGCGGCGGGCAATCCGCTCACACAGGCGTTCATCATGGATCGGCGTGGGCGGAATATCCGGCAGGTAACGCGGTTCAGCGGCAATGTCTTTGTCGCGCGCTGGTCACCGACCGGGGACCTGCTGGCGGTGTATGTAGCGGAAGCGCGGGCTGATCAGACCTTTGTCGGCACACTGTACGCGCTGGATCTCGCCCACGGGCTGTTATTTCCTCTCGCGGCCAGCGCTGGGAATACCATTGGTGACTTCGCGTGGTCGCCGGATGGCACGCACATCGCATATGTGCTCAGCCCACAGCAGGACAGCCAGATTTGCGTGCAAGCGCTCGGTGATGTGGCCCATTGCAGCACCGCCGATGCCGCGCGCAAGAGCAATCTGCACTGGCTGACAAGCTTGCTGCCACCCAGTGGCGAATAAGCCTTCATCACGCGAAACTTCTCCGGAACAAACTAACCCCAACGAACGTTTTAGCAATAGACACTGATCCCCAACTTTTGTCGGAGTTTGGCTGTGACAAAACGCGGAGGCGAATTCCGCAGGTTGTCAGATAGCCGAAAAGAAATAGTGGGCGTAAAGTGAATATAGGTAACATCCGGTACTCAGCGTCATTTCGACGGCGATTGGACCGGAAGGGGGTTATCAACGATGTTGCGCTCTAAACTTTGGCTGGTTCTGCTCACCATGCTGCTGATCGTCCCGACGGTCTACACGGCGGAAGCGCAGTGTGTACCGCGCGCTGACTGGACCGGGAGATATACGGTTGTGCGGGGCGATACACTGTATCGCATCGGCTTACGTTACAGCCTCACGGTGACGACACTGGCGCAGGGTAACTGCCTGCCCAACAGCAATTACATCTACGCCGGGCAGGTGCTGCGCGTACCGAGCGGATCGACGGGCGGGCCGATCTCGGTGTATGTGCCCGCGACGACCTACGCGTATCAATACCCGAATGGGGTGTATCTGGCGACGCTGCTCCCCGGCACGGTCACCGCGCAAGGGCGCTCCGCCGACACGAACTGGATTTTCGTGCGGGCGGCCAATTTGCAGGGCTGGGTGTGGAGTTATTCTCTCCAGATCGACAGCAGCCTGATCCTGTCTCTGCCGATCACAAATCAGGCGGGCAGCATTGATGGCGGCACGGGCAACCAGTGTAATCAATACTTGTCTTCCCGTTTGAATGTGGGCATGCAGGCGCGCGTCACGCCCGGCTTGCCCAATAACCTGCGCGCGACCGCCTCGACCAGCGGCGCGTGGATCGGTTCCCTGCCCAGCGGCACGCTGATGACCATCCTGAGCGGCCCGCAGTGCAGCGGCGGCATCCTCTGGTGGCAGGTCAACGCGAACGGGCTGGTCGGCTGGACGGGTGAACTGCAAGCCGCGACCTACTGGCTTGAGCCCGCGACGGGGGGCACGACGGGCGCGACCGCGACCATCAACACGTCGTTCCTGAACGTGCGCAGCGCTCCGAATGCGTCGGCGTACATCCTCCTGCAAGTCAGCCGGGGACAAACGTTCACGGTCGTTGGGCGGCGCTCGGACAACCGCTGGCTGCAGATCAGCGCCAATGGCGTGATCGGGTGGGTGAACGCGAGTTACGTGGTTGCCTACAACGTGAACAGCGTGCCGATCACAGCTTAAGTAAGCCCCTCAAGTCTAGCCTCATTCCGGCGACCCTGACGGTTCTTTGCCCCTCTCCCGCGGGAGAGGGGCGGTTAAGCGCAGCGCAACGGGGTGAGGCTGATGGTTTCGCCAGGCTCTAACATCCGCTAGACTCGTCCCCGACGATTGATCTACTAACGGGCACGGAAGTGCTCGTTTGCGCCACTCACGGGGATGTACCATGCTGACTCAGGAACAATTCGCCCTCATTGCGCCGCATTTGCCCTTTCTGCGTACTGCCGATGCCGCGCTCGTGCGTGACCTGCGCGAACAGGCGTTTTACATGCGCATTCCGGCGGGACGGGACGTGTTCGTGGAGGGCAGCCGCGTCGAGGCGATTGCGCTGCTCGTCTCCGGGGTGGTGCGCGTCTACAAGGTCGGGGAGAGCGGGCGCGAGATCACGCTTTACCGCTTTGGCACAGGCGAATCGTGTGTGCTGACCGCCAACGCCATCCTCAGCCAGCAGTCATTTTCCGCCATTGCGACCGTCGAACAGGACGCCGAAGCCATCATGATCCGCGCAGATGTCTTTCAGGGTTGGGTGCGGCGCTACCCCGTGTGGCTCGACTTCGTGCTGGATTTACTCTCGCAGCGCCTCGCCAGCGTGATGGAGATCGTCGACGAGGTCGCCTTTCGCCGCATGGATTTGCGCGTCGCAGCGCTGCTGCTCGACCGTTCCCGCCGTCGCAACCCCATCGAGATCACGCATCAGGAGATCGCCGCGGAACTCGGCAGTTCGCGCGAGGTGATCAGTCGCATATTGGAGAGCTTCACGCGGCAAGGGCTGGTGCAGCTGGCGCGCGGCACGGTCGAAGTGCTGGATGCGCGGACGTTGACCGATTTTGCGGCTCGGTGACTTTGTCACATACACGGCTCTCGAAAAGACCTATCCTCTAGTCATTCAACGATGAACAGAGGAGAGAACACCATGCAGGCATTCGTAGGGTTCATGGCTTCGACGGCGGGTCGCGTGGCGCGGATTGTGGCCGGTGTGGTGCTGATTGTGCTCGGGTTGGTCGGCAATGCGCCCGTGGTCGCCGTGATCGGCATCGTGCCGATTTTGGCGGGCGTGCTCGATTTCTGCTTGCTTGCGCCCCTGTTTGGCCAGCCGTTCAGCGGCCCGAAGATCCGCGGCGGGAAGTAGAACCGATCCCGGCAATGAAGCAAGGCATGAAAGTCACGTATTACAAATCTGCGCTGTGTCCACGGTGCTGGTTCTCGGATCGCCGCCTGCAGGAGCTGCGCGCCGCGCACCCTGAGGTGGAGATCGAAACGGTCGAAGTGCTGGCCGACCCGCGCCGCGCCCTGCGCGACAAGGTCATGATGCTCCCCACGATTATCATCGGTCAGCAGCGGTGGCATTACGCGCCGCCGCTCACCGAACTCGAAGCCGCTCTCGACGGGGTTTAACCTGTCAGAGCGGTTTTTATAGCGTTTGTAGCAACTAACTGCTCAATGCCATGATTAACCTTTCGATTTTTACCGATAAATAATTCTCCAGACGCCGCATGTGGTCTTTAACTGGTGTGCCAGATATGAGATCGACTAGGCTAAAGACAAGCAATAAGACCAAACATAAAGTTACAAGATAGTTTGGAACTGCAGATGTCAGTACTGGAAGATTCCAAGGGAACGTGACGATAGTTGCGTATATTAAAATGATGACAACACTAAGCCGTATAGCTCTAGTAATTGCTTGAGCAATCTTATGTGCTCTCATGCTGATTCGTGAAGTGCGCTCAATTTCAGCAGTTCGCAAGTGCTCTGCGTTTTTATCTGCTTCTTCACGCCGCCTAGTTTCTTCTTGTATTTTTGCTTGGTCCTCGGCCCGTAAATGCTCATGTACGTACTCAAGAGCCTCCTTGATTGTCAATTCGGTGACTACTTCTTCACCGCCGTGAGTGAGGTACATTAGGCCATGTTTGGCTTCAAGTGAATATCGCAGTAAATAATAATCATCCTTCGTAATAGATTTATTTGCTAATAGTTTTTCGGTCTCCGAATAGTATTGCCTTACAATATTCTCATCAGGCTGCATTGAAGCATAATAGTCCGCAATAATACGTTTTCGAGGGAGATTTGGAACTTGGTGAGGTTTCTTTAGCCAGAGCAAATTGGTCAACGTATAGTCAGTAATACACAAAGCAACCCCAACGGAATAACGACCACCTGCAGAAAACTCCCGCGCAATGCGTGCAAGAGTGAAGTTGCTGGAAACAAAAACTGCCATACACTCTTCGATTAGTTCAGTTTGTCTTCCTTGTCGAAGTCGTGCAATTGCAGCAATTGATGCAACATCTCTATCAACGGCGTACCCATCTGGGTTTCGGTAGGTAATGGTTTCCAGCAGGCGGTTTTTCAGCGCTCTCTCGTCGATAACATACGCATGTTCCTTGTAATCAGGCTTATCAATTACACTAATGCGTACTGCTGCTAAATCACGTTCAAGCTGAACGGAGAGTAGTTCAATATCGGAAGCGGTGTATCCGTTAAGTAGAAAATAGTCTATACTCGCACCATGAGCATCTTTGAGTTGACCTCTCCGGATTCGGGCTGCACACGCAGTAAGAATCCCTCGAACCTCATCGATAGTATGGCGAAAACATTTCAACTCTGCCCCGACTTCGTAGAGCAAGTTCAGTAATTCTGAACACGGTGCTTTACGTACGTCGCCCGCATAACCCAAGGCATTTATAAGAAATGCTGTATCGAAATAAACACTAGTGCGCTTGAAGCGTCTATTTGCATGCGTTGCGTCTGGTAAATAGGCGGAATTTGCGAGCATGTTACCAACTACAATTGTTTCCCAACTGGCAAAATGTGATGAATAAGTAGTTTCAAGGTGCTGAATAAACGCACCCATGAAGTAACGTCTTGACTTATCTACGCGCTCTTGAGTGCTTGGAATAACGGTACCGCCGTTGTGACTTCTGAGAATTAGTGCATTTTCACGTAAGTACTCTTGAAATATATTATCCGCCTCGTCAGATGTAATTCGGACTTCATGAATTGCCTCACAGTATTTAATAAATTCTTCAACGAGGCGTTCATAAGCATTGAGAACAGCTTGTTGCACTCGGTAAAAACCTAGTTCAAGTCTGCTAAGTTCCGAAATATTGCGATAATACACATGATTCTCAACTCGAATGTACCCCTTTTTCTTACACGGTTCAGAATAGTCTTAAGTGTGTTCTGTGGTATCACGAGACCAAATCTATCCTGCAATTCCTCCTGTAAAATAGGTGTCGTAACAATGTCTTCTGATGACAACCTTAGTGTTTCCGCAACTAGAGGAACGAATATATCTAAGTAATCTTTTTGGTTCTCCCAGTTAACCTTGAGGATAGCTAGACTGACAACAGTAGGGTTAATCTGGTTCGACACTTCAAAGACCTCTCATGTTGTATCAGATGGGAAAGGGTAACCAAGAGTAAATTAATGAACATACAAGTAATAGTATAACTCTATATGCCAATTAATTACAAATTCACATACTGTCTCGATTTTACAGGACGTAATCTATATCGAAGTTATCGGTATGTACGAATCAACGCCAAACTTAAGACCGTAGAGAACCCATCCGAATCCTCTGCGGTTGAAGCTCGTTACAGGGCTTTGGTCGAGATAATGTAGGTCTCGGTGGCGGGGTTGGTCGCCAGCGGCACGTTGTGCACGTTGCAAATGCGCAGCAGCGAGTTGATGTCCGGGTCGTGCGGGTGTTCGTCCATCGCGTCGATGAAGTAGAACACGGATTCCACCTTGCCTTCCGCCACGCGCGCGGCGATCTGCGCGTCGCCGCCCACCGGACCGGAGAGCATCCGCCGTACGGTCAGCCCCGTTTTCTCGTTGATGAGCTTGCCCGTTGTTTCCGTGCCGATCAGGTCGTAGCGCTCCCGCACCTCTTTGTGCTCGGCGGCAAAGGCGATCATTTCGTCTTTTTTGTCGTCGTGTGCGATAAGGCGACCGTTTTGCGCTGCGTCAATTCAATCTCCTCATGTGCCAGCTCAAGAAATTCCAGCGCGGCGGGTAGACCCACTGCATCAGGAGAGCCGTTAACCCGCTTAATCCGCTTTAAGGTTCGCGTCTCGGGCAATCAAGGAAGTTAATGATTTCCGCCATGTCGGTGTATACAGGTTGTCAACCAGGGTCACGCTAGTGAACACAAGTGGCACAGTGAGCAGGCGCAGTTCAAGCGGAGCGAGCGAAAGCGCCCATACACAGACACCAATCACAAGGACGAGGGAGCGCGAGTACCGGACGAAAACAGGTGCGAACAGCGTCATATGATATAAGCCCGAAAGTGGTAAAAGCAGCACGATCCCGGACACGGCGAAGGCCCAACGCCGCATCATATCATGCTTGCGCAGTGCCATAATCACGGCAAAGATGCCCACAGGAATTAAGATTGGCAGGACGGTCGGCATCCAGATCATAAACTTCACATAACCGGGATAAGCGCGAAGGATTTCCAGCCATTCGGCCACCCACCAGCCAGAAGTTAAGAACGATACTCCAGACCATAGCCCCATGACACCGATATAGATCAGCAGTGCACGGCGACGCGCGAGCAGCATAAGGAACGCCAGCGGTACGGTAAGGATCAGAGTGCCTGAAGCCAGCGCGAACCAAAGAGCGGCGCGCGTATCTTGCTGCCGCTGAAGTGCGCCCAAAGCGAATACGGCACACGCGCTTGTCCATAGCGTAAACTGGCCAAGCGTAAATGCGACAACGGGTTCGCGCAGCAAAAACAGAACGACGAACGCCCACAGCGGTTTCACTCCCAGCCGTACGAGCGCCAGGACGAGGAGAGTGGCTGAAAAGACACGGTAGACTACGGATGCAGCGCCAATGGGAAGCACGGTTAGGGGGAGGCCAAGGAAGAGTGCCGGGACAGGATAACCTCCGCGGAACTCGTCCTCGCCGGCTACCGCCAATCGCCCGTAGACGTCCCGTTGATTTTGTTCCACAACCCGCCTATCAAACGGGTTTCGATGCTCCCGCACAGCAACCGCCCCGTTATAGAGCGGCACGAAATCTGCCGGACGTGAGGGGGCAATGAGTACCAGAGTCAGGATAATTCCGATGAAGGTGAAGCCATGAAAGATGTTTGTTTTTGACCACTTGCCGAATTGCGCCATATCTAGCTCGTTTAGTTAGGGACACCTTAATGTAGGGTAGAAATTCTCTATCGACTACTAATTTGCGTTTCAGTGCAAGTCGGCTAATTCTCAACCTACCGAACTCGAAGCCGCTGTAGAGGAGGGAGCCCTGTCAGAGCGGGTTTTGCTTGGAGTGAATAGAATTACACTTCTCTCGCGCTGTTATTCGCGTATAGCTGTTGCACATGTCATTACCCAATTGGCAGTTAGGGGCGTGTCAAGCCCCGCCAGCAGCGCAAACCCGTTTGGTTGAGATGTTGCTCTCGTGGCAACGGTGTACAGCGTTGCTATCTGTGCTGTGATGATTAGTGCGCAGACTATCAATGCTTTGCTCCAGCGCACTTTGAAACTCGAGCCCATCAGAAACAGTCCAGCAGTCAATGCTGCTGTGGGTATCACATAGAAGCGCGGCGGGGCCAGTCCACCCAATTTATAAGCGGCTGGGAGCAAATTAATGGTGCCGATTCCGAAACCGACGATCAAAGCAAGTATGAGTCGATGTGGCCGGTGCGCATCCGTGCCGAATAGCGCCGCACCCATGAGCACACAGGCGATTGCAAGCAGTGGCGCGGCATACAGGACTCGGGATAAGTTCGCAAACGTACCTACAAACGCATTGAAGGCTGCGGTGGGCAGATCCTGTGGGGTAGCTACGGCGGCTGCCCGCACAGCATTGCCGGGAGCGATGAAAACAACTGCGGTGCCGAGAAGTAAGCCGATAATCGCTATCGCTGCCTGCGGTGGGCGGGAACGGAGTTGGAATAGCGCGAAGACTACGACGAGCGTGATCCCGGTCGTTTCATGGAAACCGCTGGTGATTCCGCTGACGATGAATATTATGGGTAACGGAGCTCGACGATCAACAAAACCCCAAAGTAGTGCGCCTCCGATGAGCGGGGGCAGGTACGACATGCTTCCCGCAACCCAGAACACACTTTGAAATGCAAACGTGTCGAGCAGTCCGATGTAGGCCAGAATAAGTAGCCCACTAAAGACCAGCTGGTTACGCTTCCAACCAAGGGCAAAGGCTAGTGCGCCAATCATCGCCGCGATGAATATCCCGGACATAATCTGGGGGGCAGCTTGCCCAAAGATGGTGAAGCTAACCGCCGTCGACAATACTTGTGCCCATCGTCCAGACCAAGTATTGTAGTACGTTGCCAGTTCACCCAGCACCCCGTTATTCAGCGCTCCCAGGTAATGACAATAGTCGTCTGCGGCCAAGGTTGCCTGCAAGCCTATTACGAAGAGAATGATGATGCAGATCAGTACTATGTAGCGTAGTACTGTGCTTGGTCTTGAACTTGAAATAGTCAAAGTCTTCGCTGAACCTAGGGTAAAGGATAACCAATCTGCAGCATACCGTAAACAACGCTCAACGTAAACAAAGTGAGTGTAAGCCACTCTTGGATACGCCCGTCACGCAGGCCATTTGCCCATAAACCACGCGCTGAGTAATGACGAAGCAAGAAGGTAACGGTCGCCACATAGAGCACAAACATTGCGGCATGAGCGCCCCATACCCAGTTTCCATCGGCTGCACGAGCACCCGTTTCTAGCAATAAATAATACTGCCCTAATCCTATCAAAAGACTTAGCCAAGCGAGGTTAAGATGCAAGTCAGCTTTAGTCGCATGGAAATAGAGCAGATAGACAGTTCCGGGAAAGGCAATTGAGGCGACGAGGGCGCTTAGGGCGGCGAATGACTGAGATTCTAAACGCATATTAACAAAGGCAAACGGACTAAAGATGATGCTGCCGCTTGTTTCAGGCGAGTCATATACCATTATGAATTGCACTGTGAGCATGATAACAGATGGCAGAATGAAGCCTAGACTTAAGCTTGTCCAACTAATCTTCTGTCTCTGGATTACGCGGAAAAGCGCAATAAGCACAGTTGCTGGCAATAGGACCAAGCTGTAACTCGGTTTTGCGAAAATAATGACAGTCGCTAAGCTGATACTGACCAGAATGCCATTGAGAGTTGCTTTTGCCTTACCGTAAAGTGAATATGTTACCAACCAGAAGAGTGGTAGCATAAATGGTTTAGAGACCGTAAGGGTTGGATTATGCCAGACGGTTGCAGATACATAGCCATAATGCACATCTGGCAACGCGAACAGGTAGATGGGGCAGGCGATCGAGAGGCACGCGCTAGACCGCCAGCTAGCAAGCTAAAGAAAGGCGTCTTAGGCAATATGGTTTTGAGATGCAATTGGACAACAACTGCGGTCAACACATGAGCTAGCGTACCAACAATCAGCCCTCCAGATACCTCTGGAACTTGCATCAATGCTGCTACGCTGTATGCAATCAAGGGAAAAGAATGTGGGGAACTACGAGTCTGCCTGTTTCTCGCGTGTACTGCCAGAATTGAAGATGCGCACTATAGTCAGAACCTTGGTTAAGGACAAGGTAGATTTGATGGGCGCTAACGATGCTGACGATGAGAAGAACCAGCAGAATGGCAGAGAAATTAGCAAGGACTAGGCGTGAATGCGAGTTCATTTATATAGGTCCTCAGAGGACTTTGAAACAGTAATATTCTGCAGGCAATACAGCGTAGATTTGGATTAAGGTATATTAATCTCTACCGTATAACTAGAAACTAACCCAAGGTGCACGCAGCAAACATTGTTTTTGAATGCCAATCCGCAGAGAGTTCGGATGCATTCTCTGCGGTCGTGGCGCTCTCTGCGGTTGAAGCTCGTTACAGGGCTTTAGTCGAAATGATGTAGGTCGCGGTGGCGGGATTGGTCGCCAGCGGCACATTATGCACATTGCAGATGCGCAGCAGCGAGTTGATGTCCGGGTCGTGCGGGTGTTTGTCCATCGCATCGATGAAGAAGAACACGGCTTCGACCTTGCCTTCCGCCACGCGCGCGGCGATCTGCGCGTCACCACCGACCGGACCAGAGAGCATCCGCTGTACGGTCAGCCCCGTTTTCTCGTTGATGAGCTTGCCCGTTGTCCCCGTGCCGATCAAGTCGTAGCGTTCCAGCACATCTTTGTGCTCGGCGGCAAAGGCGATCATTTCGTCTTTTTTGTTGTCGTGTGCGATCAATGCGACCGTTTTCCGCTGCGTCAATTCAATCTCCTCATGCGCCAGCTCAAGAAATTCCAGCGCGGCGGGTAGACCCGCTGCATCCGCGCATTCAAATGATAGGCTTCCGCGTAATAATTCTCAAGCTGCGCCATGATCGCCATCCACGGGTTGCGGTCGGCAATCGTGCGCGCGCTGCTCGACATCTGCCGCCGCAGCGCGTGATCGTCGCGCAGGGTACGGGCGGCTTCGGCAAACTCGGCGCGGTCGTCCGTGCAGATGAAGCCGTTCACGCCGTGCTCCACCAGATCGGTGATGCCGCCCTGATTGATGATCACGGCGGGCAGACCGCTGGCGAGCGCTTCCTGCACCACCTGCCCGAAGGTTTCGCTCACGCCCGTGAAGAAGAAAGCGTCGGCGCTGGCGTAGGCATCCGCCAGATCATCGCCGAACAGGTAGCCCGTGAAGTGCGTGTTCGTCCCGGCGAACAGCGTTTCAAGTTCGGGACGCAGCGCGCCATCGCCGATGATCGTCAGCGCGACGCCCGGGGTACGCGCCACGTTGAGCAGCAGATCGACGCGCTTTTCGTTCGCCAGGCGCCCCACATAGATGCACAGCAGCGAAAGTCGGGATCGCGCCCATTGAGCAGGCGCGCGCGCATCGTGGCGCTGCGACGCTTGGGGTTGAAATGTTCCCCGTTCACCGCGCCCCCAGCGGCGCAGGCGGTGATAGCCGCTGCCGCGCCAGTTCACGCAGGGTGTAATTGGAGGGCACGAGCGTCAAATGACAGCCGTTGTGAATCAGCCGCAGCCAGTCGTTGACGAAGCCGCTGAAGAATGGCAGGCCGTAGTGTGCCGCGTAGCTTGGCAGATCGGTCTGGTAGTTGGCGATCACCGGGACGTTGACCTGCCGCGCCATCAGCATGCCGCTCATCGAGAGCACGGCGGGGCTGAACATGTGGATCAGGTCGGGCTTGAAGTCGGCGATGTGCTGCACGACGAGCGGGTGCGGCAGGGCGATGCGCGTTTCCGGCGCGGCCCGGGAGCCGAGCGAGGGCAGCGGGATCACCGGGCTGCCGTGGACCGATGAAGGTGCAATATCGGGCGCGAGACGATGACTTCGCGCCGGTGCGCTGGAGATAACGCAAGGTGAGTAGGCGGTCTTCGAGACGCCATCGACCTTGGGAGGAAGGCCTCCGCGAAGATGGCGACGCGCTTCACGCGGTCGAAGACTAGGTCAAAGTTGGGCGCGTCGAAGGCGCTTTCGTCTCAAATACACGCTCCGATTCCATTGAATCGTGGTGCGCGTGAGTTTCCAAGTAGGTAATCACTGGCCATCGTTTTCCCTCAGCCGTCGTCCAACCCTGCGTAATTGACTCACGCAGGTCGTCCGCGAATGCTGCCTCTAAAACGGGTGTAACCTGTGCCGATACAATCAGGCGTATGCGCGTCGCTGTTCCCCACCTGCGGCAGCGCCACTCGATCAAACACGCGCTGCGCCAGCCAATTGCAGCCTCGTGTGAGTGCGCCTGCGTTGAACACTTCGACGGCATCGATGCCCATGGGTATTAACCCTTCGGGTTGTGAAAAGTAGCGCCGCAGGGTGGTGCGGGAGCGATAGTCACCTCGAAGGGGATGCGCGAGGATGGCGATGCCGCCCTGCGCATGAATCGCCGCGGTCGTTTCGGCGAGCGACATGCCTTTCTTGATCGGCTCGGTGACCCCCAAGCCGAGAACATGCCCGTCGGCGCTGGTGACTTCAGTGCCGGGAATGATGTCAAACGGATAGAGATGGCGGTGCTGGTACGCCCACGGACTCGCGCTGACGCGGTCATGGTCGGTTATGGCGATCACGTCGAGGCGTGCCCAGACGAGCGGCAGTGTCTAGCATCTGCTGGACTGTGCCGGTACCGTCGCTGATGTTGGTGTACAAATGCATCAGCGCGACCGATGAGTTCCACTATATCTCTCCCATGATGGACAATAGTGATAGGTACATGGAAGATCGTCAAGCGGATGGCAAAGGTTTTTAAACGAATTCTAAAATTGTGCGCTCAGCCGCCTTACCGTAGACGCGCAATCCGTAGGATAATGAGCCTATGTCTGCTACGGGGTATTCATGACCGCATCGTCAACCCGCTTTGTCTCGCTGCGCTGGCGCTTGATCGTCCCCATCTTCGCCGTGATTTTGATTCTCCGATGATTTCCGTGTACGCGCTGTCGCGTGGGCTCGCGAAGCGGGTCGGAAATGTCGCGGGTGAATGTGCTGCATGCGGCGGTCGCCGATGATGCAGACGCGGGTTGAGGATGCGCTGCCCGGTTCCGCTCCGGCGACTCAATGGGCGCTGACGACGCTCCGCGGTTCACCATTGCCGATGTTGCGATCAATTCGGTGGGGCGCTGGGTCGGCTCGACGATCCCTTTGCCGGATGATTTCTATCCCCTGCGTGCTGACCGATGGCGTGCAGACGCCGACCATTAACGG
>NZ_JADJPI010000018.1:0-195346 GCF_016713355.1 Candidatus Flexifilum breve | reverse complement strand
TGAACTAGCATGGATGCAAATACTTTTCCGGTTTTAAGCCTCATCATCTTCATCCCCATCATCGCCGGGGTGCTGATGTTGTTCCTGCCGAAGGATCAGAAAGACCTCGTGCGCGGTCTGGCGATCGGCGCGGCGGCGGCGGTGTTTCTGCTGTCGTTGTTCGTCTACCTGAACTACAACGCGCGGGTGGATCAGATTGCGCAGCAGCAAGCTAATGTGCTCACGATGGCGGGACGCGGCGCGGAACTGGCGGCGTTCAACCTCGAAGCGTACACGCCCGAACTGGCGCAGGCGACGGGGACGACGAGCAGTGGGTCGCTGACTGCGACGCAGATGTACAAGGATGGCATGGTCTTTGAAGAATACGTGCCGTGGCTGCCGCAGTTGGGTATCGCCTATCACGTCGGCGTGGACGGCCTGAGCGTCCCGATGGTCTTGCTGACGGGCATGGTCGCGGTGGCGGGCGTGCTCGTATCGTGGCGCATTGAAGACCGCACGCGCGAATTCATGTCCTTCTTCATGCTGCTGGTCGCGGGCGTGTACGGCGTGTTCCTCGCGCAAGATATCTTCATGCTGTTCTTCTTCTACGAACTCGCCATCTTCCCGATGTACTTGCTGATCGCAACGTGGGGGTGGGTACAGCTCCGCGAATACGCGGCGATGAAGCTCACACTCTACATCCTGATCGGCTCGGTGATCGCGCTGGTTGGCGTGATCGCGATGCTGTACGTCGCTTCCGACTTCTATCAGAATGCGGGCGCGGGCGTGTTTGAAGCGGCCAAGGCGGCCAACATTCTGCGCGCCGATACGCCGACCTTCAACTTCAATCTGACGTCGGTCATGCTGGCCGCGGAAAACGGCGCGTTTGACGTGGCGGGCTACGCGGGCAGCGACGCCCTGACGTTCGCGAAAGTCTGGTTCCCGTTCATCTTCATGGGCTTCGCGGTGCTGGCCGGTGTGTTCCCGTTCCACAACTGGAGTCCGGATGGTCACGTGGCCGCGCCGACCGCCGTCTCGATGATTCACGCGGGCGTGCTGATGAAACTCGGCGCGTACGCGGCGCTGCGCATGGGCGTGCAGATCCTGCCCGAAGGCGCGGCGGTGCATCTGCCGTGGATTGTGTTCCTGACGCTGATCAACGTGGTGTACGGGGCGTTCATCGCCTTCCGCCAGCGCGACTTCAAGTATGTCATCGGCTTCTCGTCGGTCAGCCATATGGGGCTGGTGAGCATGGGTTTCGCCACCATGAACCTGACGGGCATGGCGGGCGCGGGCTTGCAGATGTTCTCGCACGGCGCGATGACGGCGCTCTTCTTCGGTTGCGTCGGGATGGTCTATGACCGCGCGCACACCCGTGATATTCCCAGCCTCGGCGGGTTCATCAAAGTGATGCCGTGGGTCGGGATCGCCTTCATCATCGGCGGTTTGACGAGCATGGGTATGCCCGGGTTGAGCGGTTTCATCGCCGAATTCCCGATTTTCGCGGGGATGTGGCGCGCTTCGGAAGACATCACGCTGAATATCGGCGCGTTCTCGCTGTCGAATTACTATTCAGTGATGGTGATCATCGCCTCACTGGGTATCGTGATCACGGCCGCGTATGTGCTGCGCGTGACGAGTCAGGTGTTCTTCGGCGAGTTTGACCGGGAGAAATACCCGGATGTGGACGACATCACCCCGCGCGAACGCTTCGTGCTGCTGTTCCTTGGCACGCCGCTGGTTTTGCTGGGTATGCTGCCGTCGATCATGGCACCGATGCTGGAAGTCGGCTTGCGTCCGGTTCTGGCGATCTTAGGGGGCGGGGCGTAATATGGACTTCAACGTTTGGCAAAGCCTTCCGGTCATTGCGCCGGAAATCGGCTTAACCATCATGGCAATCGTCGTGCTGGCGCTCGACCTGTCGCTGCCGGAAAGCAAGCGCCGCAATCTGGCGCTCGTCACCGGCGTCGGCTTGCTGGCGACGGCCCTGCTCTACCTGCTGTTCTGGTTCCCGACTGCGACCGCGCCGGATGCCTCCAGCGGGTTCGCCTTCGGCGTGCAGGAAGGGCTGTACTGGGGCGGCATGGTGCGCCACGACTCGCTGGCGCAAATCTTCAAGGTGATGGTGCTGGTCGCCGGCGGCCTGACCGCGCTCATGTCGATTGACGTGAAGGGCATCGGGCGCAAGGGCGAGTTCTACCTCATCCTGATCGTCTCCACGTTGGGCGCGACCCTGATGGCAGGCGCGGCAGACCTGATCATGGTCTTCCTCGCGCTGGAAACCACGACCATTCCGCTGTACATCCTCGCGGCTTTCAAGCGCGAAGACGGGCGCTCGTCCGAAAGCGGTATGAAGTACTTCCTGTTCGGCTCGTTCGCGTCGGGGCTGCTGCTCTACGGTCTGAGCCTGCTCTATGGCTTCACCGGGCAGACGAGCCTCACGGGGATCGCGACGTATCTCGGCAGCGACGCCTTCAGCCTGAATGCGGTGCCGGTGCTGGCCGCGCTCACGCTGATCATCGTCGGCTTCGGCTTCAAGATCAGCGCCGCGCCGTTCCACTTCTGGACGCCGGACGTCTACGAAGGCGCGCCGACCCCCGTCACCGCGTTCCTGAGCGTGGCGAGCAAAGCGGCCTCCTTCGCGCTGCTGGTGCGCTTCCTGCTGGCGGTCTTCCCGTCGACGCTCGTCATCAACGGGCAGGAAATCCAGAGCTTCTGGGTGAATCTGGCGTCGGTGCTGGCGATCATTTCAATGACGCTCGGCAACCTCGTCGCGCTCGGCCAGAAGAACATCAAGCGCCTGCTGGCGTACTCGTCGATTGCACAGGCGGGCTACACGCTCATGGGCGTGGCCGCGCTGCAAGCACACACCGACACGAGCATCGCCGCGATCACCTTTTACATGTTCATGTACACGTTCACCAACCTGCTGGCCTTCGCCGTGATTGTGCTGTTCAGCGAAGCCACGGGCAGCGAGAAAATCAGCGATCTGGCGGGTCTGAGCCGCCGCAACCCGATGCTGGCGCTGGCCATGACGGTCGCGCTGCTCTCGCTCGGCGGCGTGCCCCCGGCGGCGGGTTTCGTCGGTAAGTTCTTCCTGTTTCAGGCGGCGGTCGAAGCCAACCTCGTCGGTCTGGCGATCATCGGCGTGCTGAATGCCATCGTCGCGCTGTACTACTACCTCGTGGTCGTCAAGATCATGTACGTGGATCGCAGCGAAGACGAAGATAAGCCGATCCCGGTGTCGCGCCCGTATGTGTGGGTGCTCGCCATCACGGTGATCGCGGTCATTCTGCTCGGCACGGTGCTGGTCAGCCCGATCTTCGACTGGGCGGTGCGCGGCGCGGCGGGTTTGTTCGCGTAAACCACATGTGAGGACTGAGGGCTGAGACCCGAGGGCTGAGTAGATGATTAGTATCTCAGTCCTTACGCCTCAGTCCTCAGTCCTTGTCTCAGCAAAAATGAACAAGATTTTGATCTTTGCAATGTGTTTGTGATAGAATGCGCGAATGCTAATCTAGGAGCAATATGAGCAACCAGCCGCCATCGCGCGCAAAGAATATGGCGTATGCCGTGGTCGCGGGGCAGTCCGGGTGCTGGACATTGATGATCATTATGATCGCATTGTTTGGCGGATTGGCGCTGGATGCAGTGTTTGGGCTGAAAGGGCCATTTACGATTGGGCTGCTGCTGTTGAGCATCCCGTTCAGCCTGTTCATTATGGTGCGTCTCGCGCTGAGTGCGGTGAAGCAAATCGTTCCCACTCAGACGAACAATTTACGGAAATCATCTGAATCGCACGCAGAGGAGGACGATCTTTGAGGGAAATAGTTAGGTATCGCAGCAGAGGAGAGCCAGCATGAATGCGACCCAACGCGGGGCAATTGGGTGTTTAGGGCTGATCCTATTTTTGGTCGCGTGTGCCGCGATCACCTTCGGGGTGCTGCCTTCGCTGAATACAGCGGTGGCGATCCCGGTGATCATGGTGCCGGGTGAACCCTATGATCCGACGCTTCCCGCTGAAAGCTTCCGGTGGACGAACACGCTGACCGCGACGGTAACCGCGAGCATTTTCGTGCTCCTGTTTGCGTTCTTCGCGTGGCGTTCGTCGCATGGCTGGAAGCGTGAAGTGCCGAGCCGGTTCCAGTCGTGGGTGGAATTGCTCGGTGGATTCATTTACGACTTCTCGAAGGGCATGGCGGGCGCGCGCGCTCGTTGGGTCTTCCCGTTAGTCGCCACGATTTTTGTGTTCCTGCTCGCGACGAACTGGATGAAGCTGCTCCCCGGCATTGAAAGCGTCGGTGTGATGCACTGCGCCGAAGAAGGCCTGAGCGGTTATCCGGCAGTGCGCGCGGGTGGTGCGTTCCAGTTGTATGTTGATCGTCCGCTGTACGCGGGTGAAACGGCGACCCATGAGTCGTACGAAGCCTGCAAGAGCTTCTTCCATCACGGTGATGTCCATGCGCCCGAACAGGCCGCGTTGACGGAAGCCGCGGATCGCTTGTTCGACGAAGAAGCGGAACTGCGCGCCACGTTGGAAGAAGAAGGCGTGGACGCCGCGACGATTGACGCGGAAGTCAACACGCTGCGGTTGGAAGTCACTGAGTCGGTGTACCACGAAGCGACCCTGGCCCTGAGCGCGGATCAACTGCGCGAAGGCGCATTCCCGTACATCTTCATCGTGACTCCGTTCTATCGCGGGGCTTCGACTGACCTGAACCTGACGATTGGTCTGGCGTTGATTTCGGTCTTCGCAATCCAGTTCTTCGGGGTGAAGGCGCAAGGTTTGAACTACTTCCAGAAGTTCGTCAACCTGCGCGCGCTCGGTAACGCGGGCAAGAAACCGCTCGGGGTCATTGACTTCGGCGTCGGGTTGATCGAAATCATCTCGGAAATCGGTAAGATCATTTCGCTGGCCTTCCGTCTATTCGGCAATATGTTCGCCGGCGGTATCTTGCTGATCGTTATGTCGTTCCTGGTCGCGGCGATTGTACCGATGGTCTTCTACGGCCTCGAAATCATCATCACGACGATCCAGGCGCTGGTGTTTGCAGTACTCACGCTCGTGTTCGTGTCGCAGGCGATGGAAGGTCATCACGGCGACGAAGAACATCATGAAGAACATTCCGATCAACACGCTTAAAACACTCACATCTAGGAGAGGGTAACAAATGGAAGGTCTCGACGTTGGTTTGAAGGCAATTGGCGCTGGTCTGGCGATGGTTGGCGCTTTTGGTCCCGGCATTGGTATCGGTTTGCTGGTGCAGGGCGCTATGCAGGGTATCGGTCGCAACCCGGATGCCGCCGGTCAGATTCAGACGAACATGATTCTCGGTATCGTGTTCGCTGAAGCGATTTCGATTTATGCGCTGGTGGTCGCGCTGATCATCCTGTTCGTGCTTTAATGCAGACAGGAGCGTACACGATGAAACGGTCAACATTGCTCCGGTTGATGATGGTGCTCGCCCTTGCTCTCAGCATGGCGCTCACGGTTGTCGCCTACGCGCAAGAAGCGACGCCGGAACCCGCTGCGGAAGCGGCTGGTGATCACAGCGAAGCCGCGGTCACCGAAGGTGAAGCCGCTCCGGCGGAAGCCTCCACCAACCCGTTGACGCCGCTCGGCATCAACGTCGGCTTCCTGCTGGCGCAAATCCTGAACTTCGGTCTGCTGTTCTTCCTGCTGGGCACCTTCCTGTGGAACCCGCTGATGAACATGCTGGACAACCGCGCCATCAAGATCCAGAAGGGTTTGGAAGACGCGGCGAAGGCGGCCAATGAACGCCGCAATGCCGAAGCGGAAGCCGAGAAGATTCTCGCCGCCGCCCGCGCTGATGCCGCCCGCGTGGTTGAAGAAGCCCGCGCCCGTGGCGAAGAAGTCGCTCGCGGCGTCGAATCGACCGCCCGCAGCGAAGCGGAAACCATCCGCACCGATGCGCGTGCCCGTGCGACCGAAGAACGTGATCGTCAGTTGGCGGATGTGCGCACGCAGGTGGCGGCGATCTCCGTGGCGCTGGCGCAGCGTTTGATCGGCGACAGCCTCGACGACAAGCGGCAGCAGGCGCTGATCAACGACTTCTTCGCGAAGGTCCCGGCGGACGCTCGTGCGCTGGCCGGCCAGAGCGTGGAAGTGGTGAGCGCCCTCCCGTTGAGCGACGCGGAAAAGCAGCAGGTCCAGAACCAGATCGGCGCGACGAACGTCACCTACAGCGTCGATCCGGGCATCCTCGGCGGTCTGGTGCTCCGTACCGACCAGCGCGTGGTGGATGGCAGCGTCCGCTCGAACCTCAACAATCTCGCGGGTCGCCTGCGCTAAGCGCAGCGGCTTGAGCAAGACAAGACAAATCGCGCCGGGCGACAATCCGGCGCGTTTTTGTTTATAATCGACCCCACCCCCGACCCCTCCCCGAATTCAGGGAGGGGAGACGACGGAACGAATAGCAGGGGCGGGTGCCCCTCAAATGTAGGATTAGTCAACAACACTCAAAGCTTTACTACAGGATTTACCCCAAACCTATACCCTCACTGGCGACGCCGACACGGTGATCGCCGCGCCGGTGGTCGAGGCAGATGCTGAACTTGCGCCGGGCGGCGTGTTCGTCGCGCGGATCGGCCTGTCGGTCGATGGGCATGACTTCATCCCGCGCGCCATCGAGAAGGGGGCAGCGGCGATCATCGGGGAGCGTCCACGCGCCGATCTGCCCGCCTTCGCCGTGCCGTATGTGCAAGTCGAGGATGCGCAGCAGGCGACCGGCTACCTCGCGGCGGCGTACCACGACTACCCGTCGCGCAAGCTGATCGTGATCGGCGTGACCGGGACGGACGGCAAGACGACCACCAGCACCCTGATTCACCGCATTTTGCAGATCGCCAGTGATGGCAAGGCGGGTTTAGTCAGCACGATAGCCGCCGAAATTGGCAGCCAATCGGTCGATACGGGCTTTCACGTCACCACGCCGAGCGCGCCGCAAATTCAGGCGTTTCTGGCGCATATGGTCGTGCAGGGGATGCGCTACGCCGTGCTGGAGATGACCAGTCACGGGCTGGCGCAGGGGCGGCTCAACGGTGTCGACATCGACGCGGCGGTGCTGACCAACCTCACCCACGAACACATGGATTACCATAAGACGTTTGAAAATTACCGTGCTGCCAAAGGGCGGATGTTCGCCATGCTCGGCACGAGCTATCGCAAGCCCGAGCAGCCGAAAATCAGCGTCATCAATGCGGATGATGCGAACGCCGGGTATTTTGAAGCGGTGTCTCGACCTCACCCCCCAACCCCCTCTCTCAAGGGCGAGGAGGCGAGCCTGCTCGACGGGGGTGAGGCTGCTGGCGCGGATGGGGTGGTGCTGTATGGCATGGAAGCTGTCGCCGATGTGCGCGGGACAGATATCGTCCATCATCCCGGTTACACACAGTTCGTGGTGCACTGGGATAAGCGGTCAGCGTTGTTTCATCTGCCGCTCGTCGGGCGCTTCAACGTCTACAACGCGCTGGCGGCGATCGCGGTGACACGGGCGCTCAACCTGCAAATCGAGGTGATTCAGCGTGGGCTGCTGCAAGTGACGGGTATTCCCGGACGACTGGAACGTATCGACAGCGGGCAGGACTATATCGCGCTGGTCGATTTCGCGCATACGCCGAACGCGCTTGATAAGGCGCTCAGTGCCGCGCGCACGCTGACCACCGGGCGCGTGATCTGCGTATTCGGGTGTGCCGGGCTGCGCGACCGCGACAAGCGCCGCATGATGCCGGAGATCGCGACCCGTTTGGCGGATTTCAGCGTATTCACGGCGGAAGATCCGCGCACCGAGGCGCTGGACGAGATCTTGCAGACGATGGCCGATGCGGCGACGGCGGCGGGTGGCGTGGAAGGGCAAACCTTCAGCCGCGTGCGCGACCGCGGGCAGGCGCTCTTTGAAGCGTGTCAGCGCGCCGCGGCGGGTGATGTGGTCATCGCGTGCGGCAAAGGGCACGAGCAGAGCATGGCGTTCGGCAAAACCGAGTATCTGTGGGATGATCGTGACGCCCTGCGCGCGGCGATCAACGGTACGCCGCTCAAGACGCTGCCAACGGCGGAGTGAAAATCAATGTGGCTGACTACCTGGAATCCAGCTTACCGAACGGTCGAAATCGGCGCGGTGACCGTGCTGCTGCTGTTTGCGGCGGCGCTGCGGATCATTGGCATCAGCGCGGGCGCGCCAGATATGGCGTATTTCCCGGCGGATGCGGCACAAAACTTGCTGCCGATCGAAGCGCCGATTCATCCCGATGAATTTCTCTATGTGACGACGCCGCTGCATATGCGGGCGAAACATCGTCTGAACCCGGATTTTTTCGAGAACCCGACCTTTCTGATCAACCTGAATCTGCTCACCTACATCGTCACCGATACGGGGAGTGATCTCGTCTGGGAAGCGATCAAAGAGATCGGTCAGCGCCAGATTGCACCCTTCTCGTTGTATGTAATCGGTCGCTGGTACTCAGTTCTCGGCGGGCTGCTGGCGGTGGCGGCGACCTACGCGGCGGCGCGGGTGGTCGCTGGACGCTTCGCGGCGCTCAGCGCGGGGCTGCTGGTCGCAGTGGCGCTGCCGATGGTGCAGCACGCCCATTATGCCACCACCAGCAGTCTAGCGGCGGGCTTTGTCGCGCTGTGCCTGTGGGCGAGTTTCGCATTCGTGCGCCAGCGCCGCTGGCGGTTGTTCATGCTGGCCTGTCTCGCCGCCGGCTTCGCGGCGACCAATCGTTACAACGCGGCAGCGGTGGCGCTCGTCCCGTTCGCGCTCGGCAGTGTGCTGATCTGGCGCAAGCAGGTCAAGCCGCTCCCGGTGCTGCTGGCATGGTTCGGCGTCCCGCTCGCCTTCCTGATCGGTTCGCCGCAGATTCTGCGCGATTTCAGCAAGTTCATCGCCGATTTCCGCTATATCTACTCGGGGTACGCGGTGACCGGGCAGGGGGCGATGGGTTTTACGCCCTACGGTCTGCTGTATGAATATCGCTACCTGATCACAGTGGCATTGGGCATACCGGGGTTCCTCGCTGCGCTGATCGGCGTCGGGGTATTGGGGCGTGAGCCGCGCCGGGAGTCGCGTTTGCTGCTCGGCCTGCTGCTCGCGTATATCCTCCCGTACAGCCTCGTCGTGCTGCGCACGGTGCGTCCCAGCTACAGCGATCAACTACAGGTGCCGGTGATCCCGGCGTTCGCCGTATTGATTGGCGTGGGCGCGGCGGCACTGGCGCGAATTCCGGCGCTGCGCCGGGTGCGCGTCCTGATCCCGGTGCTGCTGATCACCACGCCGCTGCTGTTTACACTGTCTGTGGTACCGCGGTTCGCGGCGACCCATACGCGCCTGCTGATGACGGCGTGGATCACGCAGCACATCCCGGCGGGCGCGCGCATTCACCTTGATGGATCGTATAACGTACCGCTTGACCGCACGCGCTACAGCGTGACGCAAAACTACGCGGGCGACTTCCCGACGCTGGAAACGCTGTGTCAGGCGGATTACGTCATCTTCTCGGATGCGTGGTTCAACGATGTGGAGCGCTCGGAAGACCTGGTCAGTGCGACCGATCTGGAGTTGGTTCGGGGTCAGCGGGCGCTCCTGGAGACCCAGTTCGTCGAACTTGCGCGGATCGAGCGACCGCTTACGCTGGGGCGCGATCTGTTTATGCATACGGCGACCTACTGGCATGATCCGCAAATCATCGTCTACCGCGTACCTGCAGCCTGCAGCGGTGGGTAAGCGTCCAGTGACGACCCGGTAAAACGTGTTAGAATTCGCTCGTCTGCAAGAGGAGACAGCACACAGTATGCTCGATTTGGGAATCGTCATCCTCAATTGGAATACGCGCGACCTGCTGCGTACCTGCTTGGAAACCGTCTATGCGAGTCAGGGCGACCTCACCTATCAGGTAGTGGTGGTCGATAACTGCTCGACGGATGGTAGTGCGGACATGGTGCGCCAACACTTCCCGCAGGCCACCTTGATCGCGCGCACGGAGAACGATGGCTATTCTGCTGGCAATAACGTCGGGCTGCGCGCGCTCGGTTTCAAGGGCAAGGGACAGACCGCGCCGGACGCGCCGCGGTATGCGCTCCTGCTCAACCCGGATACCGAAGTGCCGCCGGACGTGTTCGCGCATATGGTCGCGTGGATGGACAGCCGAACCGAGGTCGGCGCGGCGGGCGTGAAGCTGGTGCTGCCGGATGGTACGCTCGACAAAGCCTGCCGCCGCGCCTTCCCAACGCCGATGGTGTCGCTCTACCACTTCAGCGGCCTCGGCAAGCTGTTCCCCAACAGTCCGCGATTCGCACGCTATAATATGACCTACCTGAGTCCCGACCTTGAAACCGAAGTCGATTCAGTGGTGGGGGCGTACATGCAAGTCCGCCGGGAAGCCCTCGACGCGGTCGGGCTGCTGGACGAAGTATTCTTCATGTACGGAGAGGATATCGATTGGGCGTTCCGCATCAAAAGCGCCGGTTGGAAAATCGTGTATCACCCGCAAGTCGCGGTCAAGCACGTCAAGCGGGCGGCGAGCCGCCAGAGCCGGAAAGCGCAGTTCGAATTCTGGCGCGCGATGCTGATCTTTTACCGGAAGCATTACCGGGCGACGACGCCGCTGTGGCTGCACAGTCTGATCATGCTGGGACTGCTCGTGAAGGGCGGGCGGGGACTATGGACGGAGATGCGCCATCCCGCGTACACACCCTAGAATATCCTGCGCCGCAGGTTCGGCGGTCGCAGCGGGTGAAGCGGGTACTCGATATAGTGCTGGTGCTGCTGGACGCGCTGATGCTGGGCACAGCGTTCGTCTTCGGCTACCTCGCGCGCATGACCCTGCCGCTGTTCCGTATTCCGGCCAACCCCCCCGAATTCCTCCAGTACGTATTGACGATGGTTCTGCATATCGGCGTCATTATGGTGCTGTTTTATACCTCGCGCCTGTATCATCAGGGGCGTGCGGTCAGCCGCATTGATCAAGGCCGCGAAATCATCGGGACGATTACGGTGGGTGCGTTGCTGGTCAATGGCATTCAGGATTTACTCTTCCGCAGCCTGATCTACGATCTCGTCGAATACCCGCGCAGCATGTTGTTCTACGTGTGGGTGTTGAGCATGATTCTCGTGATCATCGGGCGCGAATTTCACCAGTCGCTCCGCATCCGCCTGCGCAAATCCGGCACTGAACGCGCCAACCTGCTGATCGTCGGCATGGGCAAGATCGCCAAGGACATCGCCCGCACGATCCAGAGCCGTCCCGACCTCGGCTATAACATTGTCGGCGTGGTGCCGCTGCGCGCCAAGAACAAAGAGAATGCGTTTGGCGTGCCGGTGCTCGGCGACGCGCGCGATTTACCCTATTTGATTGATACGTATGGCGTCGAGCAAATCATCATCGCCGTGCCGGATGCGGCGCGCGACGAGATGAGCGATCTGATCGCCATGTGCCGCCGCGGTCAGGTCGATATCAAGCTCTACCCGGACTTGTTCTCGTATATGACGCGCGACATCAGCGTGGATGACCTCGGCGGGACGCCGCTCATCACGGTGCGCGACATTGCCCTGCGCGGCTGGAAGATGAGCCTCAAGCGGGCAATGGATGTGGTCGTCTCCTTGTTCGGGTTGATCTTCCTCTCGCCGTTCATGCTGTTGACGGCCATCCTCATTCGTTGGGAGTCGCCGGGGCCGGTGTTCTACACGCAGGAACGTATGGGCATGGACGAACGCCCGTTCCCAATGATCAAGTTTCGCAGTATGCGCAATGATGCCGAAAAAGCCGGGCCGGGCTGGACGGTGCAAAACGACCCCCGCGTGACGCGCCTTGGTCAGTTCATGCGCAAGACGAGCTGGGATGAGATTCCGCAGTTGATCAACGTGCTGGTGGGCGATATGAGCCTCGTCGGGCCGCGCCCGGAACGCCCGGTCTACGTCCGCCAGTTTAGCCAGAGCATTCCGCGCTATATGGAACGACATCGCGAAAAGGCCGGCATGACAGGTTGGGCGCAGGTCAATGGCCTGCGCGGCGATACCTCTATCGAAGAGCGGACGCAGTATGACCTGTGGTACGTCGAGAACTGGTCGGCGTGGCTGGACATCAAGATCATCATCCGCACCGTCTGGAACACGGTCTTACGACGCGACGAAAACGCCTACTGAGCATTTGGTGGTATGAACCGACAACTGTATCTGATCCTGATCACAGCGGCGCTGCTGTTCGGCGCGGCGCTGCGGGCGACGGGGATCGATCAGATGAGCGGGATGGTGCACTACGACGAAGCCTACTACGCGCTTGACGCCCTCTCCCTGATTGACCAGCCGCGTTTCACACCCTTCTTCCCTGACAATTTTGGCCGCGAATCCCTGTGGATGTACTGGGAGGTGCCCGCGCTGGCGGTGTTCGGCGCAGATGCCTTTTCGCTGCGCGTGACCGCCTTCTTCACCTCGCTGTTGACGCTCTCCGCGGTGGGGCTGTTGGCGCGGGTGCTGTTCAGTCGGCGCGTGGCGGTGTGGACGGTCGCTGCGCTCGGGGCGCTGTTCTGGCATGTGCTGTTCAGTCATCTGGCGTTTCGCGCGCTGCTGTACCCGACGATCGGCGCGCTGGCGTTTGCCGGTCTGTGGCTGGCGTGGCACACCAATCGGCTCAGGCACTGGCTGCTGACCGGAGCCGCGTTCGGCGCGTTGAGCTATACCTACTTCGCCGCGCGGGGCTGGATTGCGCTGGCACTGGGGCTGCTGCTGATCGGCGTCCTCGTGGATCGGCGCCGCTGGCGGGGCAGCGCTGTGACGATGCTCGTCGCTGCTGCGCTCAGTCTGCCGCTGGTGGTCTACCTGCTGACGACGCCCGCAGCTAGTCAGCGGTTGGATCAGGTGGCGATCAGCGACCTGAACGCGCTCATCAGCAACCTCGGCGTGTGGCTCAACGTGTGGGTCGGTCACGGCGCGGATGATCCCATGTATAACCTGAGCGGACGCCCGCTGCTCGATGTGCCGCTGGCGATCATCGGCGTGGTAGGACTGGTGGTGTTGTTCGTATCGCTGCTTGCTCTGCGTGTTGGCCTCACCCCCCAGCCCCCTCTCCAAGCGGAGAGGGGGAGAAAATCGGCGCACTTCAAGCCCCCTCGCCCTTGGGAGAGGGGATTTAGGGGTGAGGCTGTTTTTTTCATCTTGGCACTGGCTGCCGTCTCCGTTGCGCCCGCCGTGCTGACCACCGAGCCGCTCAAATGGTTGCGCGCGATTGGTCTGATTGTGCCGCTGGCGCTGGTGCTCGGTGTGGGACTAGATGCGCTTCAGCAATTGGTTGTTCGACTAGGACAGAGGACGAGGCATGCCTCGTCCCTACACCGCCCTCAGTCCTCAGTCCTCAGTCCAGTATTCTGGGCGGGGCTGATACCCGCGGGCTTGATCCTCTGGGCGGGGCTGAACTCGGCACGCGATTTTCAAGCGTGGGTGACGAGCGACGACCTCTACATGCCGATGGAACAGCATCTGTATGCGGGCATTGACGAGATCGCGGCAAACACGCCAAGCGAAGCACCCGTGTATTTCGCGCCCTTCACCGCTGATCACCCCGTGCTGCGCTTCCGTGAGTGGAGGTTAGGCGACCGTCCGGTGGCGGCTTTTAAATCGGTCGACTGCCTGCCGCTGACCACGCTGGGCGGCACGTACTTCGCACTAGACGCCTACGAGGGCGATCTGGCCGCGCAGTTGGCGCAGTGGCGCGAGGTTGTCTCCGTCACCGAGGAGGCGAGCGAGGCACCGCAGTACACGCTGGTGATGACGGCGCCGGAGACGGTTCCATTCGCCGCACAGGCGACGTTCGGCGAACGAATTGCCGCCCGCTTAGCGAGTTTCATCCCATCAGTCGTGCGCGTCGGCGGGACGATCAGCCTTGATGTGGCGCTGCGGCGGGTTGGGCCGGTTGACGAGGCGTATACGTTGTTTCTGCACACCTATCCGTTCTACGAAACGCGGCTGATCACGCAGGCCGACCGCCCGATCTGCCCGTCCTATCCGCCGCCGTTGTGGCGGGATGACGAGACGCTGATCCTGCATTATGATTTGCCTGTTCCCGCCCAACCGGGCGAGTACCGGATCGCGCTGGGCGTGTATAACAGTGCGACCGGGGAGCGGTTGTCATTTGGCAGCATCGAAGACGCGGCGATTGTCGGGACGATCCGGGTAGAGGGGTAAGCATGGACATCAAAACGCTGACGGAACACATGCACGCCTTTGTGGAGGCGAAAGGCTGGTACCGTGAGGATACTAAGCGCCCACAGACGCCGCGCAACCTCGCGGTGTCGCTGGTCTTGGAAGCCAGCGAAGTGCTCGAATTGTTCCAATGGGGTGAGCAGCCGCGCAACGCCGACGAACTCCCCGGCGAACTGGCCGACGTGCTGCTCTACCTGCTGCAAATCGCCAGTATCAGCGGCATTGACTTAGAGCAGGCCGTCATGGATAAACTCAAGATCAATTATGGGCGCGTGTGGGATCAAGACAGCGACGAAAAGAAAGACTAGGACGAAGAAAAGAGTCAGCGCAAAGACGGAAAGACGACACGCTGAAGACGGGGCAACCGCCTTCAGCGTGCCAAACCAATTTAGCTAATTGACAATGGTCGTGGGGAGTGGCGTCCCATTCTGTGGAGGCAGATAGCTCGGTTCCATGGTGTTCTTGAGCACCCACAGGAATTGGCAGGCGAGCACAACCTTATAATAGGTTTCGGTCGAATCCTGCCCGACGACAATATACGTGCCGGGGTTGAGCGTGATGTTGGTGATGTTGCCGGGGCTGTAATAGACCTGTGCACCCAGCGGAGCAGAACCGACCACCGAACCAGCCGGAATCGCCAGATTGCACACATCGCCGACGACGGCTGCGGTACCGCACACGACAAACGGTGCTGCGCTCGGCAAACCAGTGAGGTCGGAGGACACGTCCTCGTAATCTTCATCGAGACACGTGCCGTTGGCTTGGAGATAGGCTACATAGGCCGGGTCACTCTGAGAGATCAGAACTAACGCGGACGCCTCAGCCCCGTCGACATCAAACAGCGAATACGTGATTGGACGGCTGGTCGAAGTAAAAACAGCACCGTAATCACCATCGTCCGAGCCAATCCCGGTACCCGGGTTAACACAGTATGGGTCAGCGTCGACCACGACGCCATTGGCATCAAACATGACCATGACCACCCAGTCACAGATCCCGTCATCATCGGTCGGGCCGCTGAGCGTAATGTCATATTGTGGACCGTCGGCATTATCCACAGGATCGCCCGCATAATCAAAGACGAAGCTGCCGCTGGATGCGGCATATACGGTCCCAAAGGCTCCCATAACCACAATGATCAATAACATAAGTGCTGCACGTTTGCTGAAAAGCATTTGCGTTCTCCTATGAAGATGTAGTGTGTACGTAAGTGCTTTGTCCACTGTACAGTCAAGTAAATATTCGCACAAGTAAATGTTTGTCTATATATTGTATTTATTTATAGTCATGTTTATTGCGGTACCCTTTGGATAAGTGCAACAAGTAGCCGGCTCGCGCCGGTCACTGTTCAAACCCGGTTATGATGACTTCGCGCACTCAACTGAAGTAGATTCTCGAAAATCTTCGTGTAGGGGCAGACCGATGTGTCTGACCATTTTCGGGCGCATACATCGGTGCGCCCCTACATCAGTTCTTGGCGTTCTTTCGAGCACTCAACTGAGCGCCGCACCTCACGGTTCATAAAGGTTCAAGGTGGAGAAAACGGCGCGGAGAGGGTAAGATTGCTCACCATAAGAGTATGGGGTAATGACAGGACGAGGCCTGCCTCGTCCCTACAAGAGATCGAGGAGCGTGCATGTCGTCGCAAGCGTTAACTTCCCCGCGCGAGGATTTTTCTGAGTGGTACAACGAGATCGTCTACCGCGCTGATTTGGCGGCCCAGTCGCCCGTTCGCGGCTGCATCATCATCAAGCCGTATGGCTACGAACTGTGGGAGGGCATCAAGGGTGCGCTGGATCGCCGCTTCAAGGCGACCGGACATCAGAATGCCTACTTCCCCCTCTTCATTCCGAAAAGCTTCCTCGAACGCGAAGCTGAACACGTCGAAGGCTTCAGCCCGGAACTCGCGGTCGTGACCATCGGCGGCGGGAAAGAGCTGGAAGAGCCCTACGTCGTGCGCCCGACCTCGGAGACGATCATTGGCGATGCTTTCAAGAAGTGGATTCAGTCGTACCGCGACCTCCCGCTGCTCATGAACCAGTGGGCGAACGTAGTGCGCTGGGAAATGCGTACGCGCCCGTTCCTGCGCACGATGGAATTCCTGTGGCAGGAAGGCCATACTGCGCACGCCACCCAAGCCGAAGCTGAAGCCGAAACGATGCAGATGCTCGACGTGTACGCCGATGTAGCGATCAACGAGGCGGCGATCCCCGTCATCAAGGGGCTGAAGAGCAACAAAGAACGCTTTGCGGGCGCGCTGCGCACGTTCAGCATCGAAGGCATGATGGGCGACAAAAAGGCGCTGCAATGCGGCACGAGCCATAACCTCGGCCAGAATTTTGCCAAAGCCTTCGAGATTCAGTTTGTAGACGAAAACAACCAGCGTCAATTCTGCTGGACGACCTCGTGGGGTATGAGCACCCGGATGGTCGGGGCGGTGGTCATGGCGCACGGCGATGACAAGGGCTTGCGCCTGCCGCCGCGGCTCGCCCCGTATCAGGTGGTGATCGTGCCGATCTTCAAGACGGAGGATGATCGCGGTGTGGTCATGGAAAACGTCGAACGGTTGAAACGCGAACTGGTCGCCCATGATATCCGCGTGCATGTCGACGCCCGTGACTATCAACCCGGCTTCAAGTTCAATGACTGGGAAATGCGCGGCGTGCCCGTGCGCCTTGAACTCGGCCCGCGCGACGTGGCGAACAACGCTGTCGTCGCGGCGCGGCGCGACAAGCCCGGCAAAGAGGGCAAGCGCGTGCTGTCACAGGACAACATCAGCGCCAGCATTCGGGATCTGCTGGTGGAAATTCAGGCGAACATGCTTCAGCAGGCGACCGAATTCCGCGACGCCAACATCTTCGACGTGAAGTCGTACGATGAACTCAAGGCGGTCGTCGAACAGGGCGGCTTCGCGCGCGGCTGGTGGGCGGGGACAGACGACGAAGAACTGGCGATCAAGGCGGAGATCGGCGCGACGCACCGCTGCTACCCGCTCGATCAACCGGGTGGCTCGGGCACCTGCTTTTACAGCGGACGTCCGGCGGATCGTGTCGCCCTGTTTGCCAAGGCGTATTAGACCCGAGCGTTCCCATCTCAGTATTGCGTCCGGCAAGTGTTTGCAAATGAGAGAAGAGTACTCGTAGGGGCGCACAGCCGTGCGCCCCTACAACCCAGTATTCGGCTCGTTACCGGATGCAGCACAAAGTCGCTGCGGTTCGTTCAACGGCTCCTCTTCCTAAAAAGAGGGGCTTGTTTTCCTCACAGACTACAACCCCCTAGTTCTTGGGTTTTTGACCTTGTGCCCACCGCTTGTGATGTGACGCACGAATAAACCCTTGTTTTTTTCATAGAGAATTTATAGAGACAAGTCATAAAAATCCGTGTATAGTAATTTCAGTAGCTCATTTCGACTGAATCCTATACCGCCTCACGGGGACTGGAGGTCTCACCTACTATTATGGTTGTACTTAGACTGATTTAAACTGGAACTAAATGGGATTCGATGTTTAGCTTGTATAATAATGTTATTGAAATTGTTATATTCCGAGAGCGATCTGCTTGATAACCAGTCGACAGTTTGATAAAATTGGCACAAATTGGGAACGTTATCTTTTCAGCAATCTCGCTTCCCGACCACAACTTGACTCTTTCTCCGCGTCTCGCGGGTCTAAACCTACCACCGAGCCAGCAGGTTCAGGTGGTATATGCGTTTTTAGGTAAGGATAATGGCAGCTTATTTGATCGTAGATGTAGACGACTTACTCGCGCATTTTCGTAATCGCGGTATTTCGGTCGATTTACAAGAACTCGCCGTGGGTTTACGCGGCGGGGCAGCGCTCGCTGCGGGGCTGATGAGCGCGGATCGTCTGCGGGCAGTGGCCGCGGCGAACTGGAAGACGCACCGCCAGAAAGGCGGTCGCGCGGGGGCAGCCAAAGACCCGCAGTATGTCTTCAAGGCGGCGGGCTACGACACGTTTGATATTCCGCGTCGTGAAAGCCTGGCCGACGCGCTGATTATGCATTACTTCTCGTTCGACCCCGAACCGGTCGACGAACTGATTTTGGCGACCACCAACCCGGATCTCGTGCCGCTGGTGCGCCGCGTCAAGACGACGCGCAGCGCCCGCATTCGCATGTGGGGGTCGGATGATGTGCTCGAAGGCACAGAATTCGCCGACGACGTGATCTTTCAGCCGCTGGAAACGCTGCTCGGCATCCAGCAGACGAAGAACGTCGCGGTGTACATCGACTTCGAGAACATCGCCATCAGCCTGAACGAACAGGGCTACGTCGTCAACCTCGACTCGCTGATTGAAAGCTTCAGCCGGCAGGCGAAGGTGCACGGTCAGGTCGTCAAGATGGCCGCGTACGCGCCGTGGGGGCAGCGGGGCAGTTTGCCGCCGCTCACCGACACGTCCGGGCGCGAAGTCGCCGACGACGCGCCGAGCCGACTCGCTATGGCGAACATCGACCCGGTGTTTAACCTGCCCGGCAAGAACAGCGCCGACATGCGCATCGCCAAGGACATCATCACGGATTCCGGGCACAGCGACGCGGCGGATGTCTATATCGTCGCCAGCGGTGACCGCGACTTCAACGAAGTGATCAACACGCTGCGCACGCGCAACAAGACGGTCATCCTGTGGGCGGTACACGGCAGCACCAGCCGCCAACTGGAGAACAACAGCAACATCTTCATCGAATACGTTGAAGATTTCACCGATTTGCAGACGCATCAATCGCTCAGTCTCGCGTCGATGGCGACGAACGACGACGGTTCGCCCGCCGGGTTCACGCCGTCGCAGTGGTCGAGCGTGGTCGTGCAGTTTGACCGCTGCTCGCAGCAGTTGGACAGCGACGTGCTCACGCGCCAGCAGTTGATCGATCAACTGGTGGATGTCAGCGCGGTCGTGTCGAAGGCGCGCGGCGAAGACCTGGTCGCTCAGGCGATCTCGCTCGGTATCGTGCGCACGCTCGGTGGGCCGAACCGCCTCGTGCTCGACCTCGGTCACCCGATCGTCGAGAAGACGCTGCTCATCCGCGACCGCATTGTGCTGCGTGTGATGAACACGCTCAACGTGCGCGGGTGGGAATACGTGAACTACGGCTTCCTGCTCAAGGGGCTGGCGATGGATCGCGAGTTGGAACGCCCCGGCCTGAACTACAGCGACCAGTGGCGTTCGGACTGGATCGACTGCCTCGTGCGGGAACGCGTCCTGCAGCGGGAACTGGTACCGCACCGCCATAATCCGGAAGACCTCGTGCCGGTGATCAAGCTCAACCCGGATTATGAACTGCCGGAGCAAAAGCCGTCGCCCGTGCCGAATCAGGCCGAACAGGCGGATCACAGTTGGGCGGGCGTGACGCTGGCCGAACTGGAACAGATGGAAGCCGATACCGCCGACATGGTGCGCCGTGTCGTGGTCAGCGTGGAGCAGTTCACCAGCTTCCGCGGCTTCACATGGTGCCCACTCGGCAGCCTGCACAAGCGCCTGCGCCAGTACGATAACGGCATGTCGTTTCAGCGAGCGGTCGAATTCCTGCTCGAAAACGGTTCGGCGGAAGTCAAAGAGTACCCGAACCCGCAAAGCGACTTCTTCACCAAGGGGATTTCGCTGGTGCTTGACTCGGAGATCTGCCGCTTGATCGTCGGCGAGCGTGATGCGTTCATCCGCCTGCTGCTCAGCCTGTACGAGCGCAACATGCTCATCTCCGAGATGAGCGTGCGCGCGGCGGAACCGGGCGCGCGCTGGAGCCTCCCGCTGTGGTTCTCCATCATGGAGACCGAGAACGTGCTCAACCCGATTCCGGGGCGCTCGGGGCAGTACAGCCTGTTCCGCACGCACCACACGGTCACGCTGGTCGCGGACTCGCAGCGCCTGACCGGACGGTAAAACCGAACCTCACCCCTAGCCCCTCTCCTACAGGAGAGGGGGATAACCGATTGCGGCAAAAATATACGTGGATGCGCCAATGCTCATCCGAACCGACTACAACGTTTTGGGGGCAAACCCATGACCCTTGTGACCCTCGAACAGATTTATGAAGCGCGCGAACGGCTGCGCGGGATCACCGTGCATACGCGCCTGTTCCCCGTGGATGGCGCGTTCGTTAAGCCGGAGAGCTTCCAGCCGATTGGCTCGTTTAAGCTGCGCGGCGCGTACAACAAGATCGCTTCGCTGGTGGAGGCAGAACGCCCCGCGGGGATCATCACGCATTCGAGCGGCAATCACGCGCAGGGTGTGGCCTATTCCGCCAAGCAGCTCGGCTTGCCCGCCGTGATCATCATGCCGAACAACGCCCCGCCGATCAAAGTGGAAGCGACGCGCTCGTATGGCGCAGAGATCGTCTTCCTTGATCCGGCGACCGAGCGGCGCGAAATCGTGACTCAGCGTATCATGGATCAGAGACCGGGCTGGGTGCTGGTGCATCCCTTCAACGATCCCCAGATCATCGCCGGACAGGGAACCATCGGGCTGGAAATCTTCGAGGATTTCCCGGATGTCGAGCAGGTGATTGTGCCCATCGGCGGCGGCGGGCTCATCTCGGGGGTGGCGACGGCGATTAAGTCGCTCAAACCAACGGTCAAGGTGATCGGCGTGGAACCGGAACTGGCGGCGGACGCGCAGCAATCGGTGCGCGAAGGGCATGTCGTCGAATGGGCGGCGACCGATACCAACCGCACCATTGCCGACGGCGTGCGCACGGTCAGCATTGGGCCGCTGAATTACGAGCACATCAGCGCGTATGTCGATAAGATCGTCACGGTCAGTGAAGCCGAAATCCGCGCGGCGGTGCGGCGCTTGGCGCTGCAGGGCAAGCTGGTGATCGAGCCGTCCGGCGCGATCCCGTTCGCCGTGTGGCAGGCGCACCGGGACGAGCTCCCTGTGCAGCAGAACACGGTGCTCGTGCTCAGCGGCGGCAACATCGACCCCAAGCTGCTGGCGGAGATTGTGAGTTAACCTCACCCCTAAATCCCCTCTCCCAAGGGCGAGGGGACTTCAAAGCCAGTACGTCTCCCCTCGCCTTTAGGAGAGGGGCTGGGGGTGAGGTTGTTTTCCCCGCGCCTTTAGGCGAGGGAAGACGTTACGCGGTAAGAATGATCGTTTTTATCTAGGATTGTGTTCAATTTGGCGCTTTGCTATAATGCCCTTAGTGTACTGATGACCGACAAGTCTGGTTGTCCGACTTGTCTGGTGACAATTGAGGGACAGAATGCCTCTTTCCAAAGACGAAAAGAACACGATCATCGGCGGTTTCGGTCGACACGAGAAGGATACCGGTTCGCCGGAAGTCCAGATCGCCCTTTTGACGCAGCGTATCCAGCAGTTGACCGAGCATTTGAAGATTCACCAGCAGGATCAGCATTCGCGCCGTGGGCTGCTGAAGCTGGTCGGTCAGCGTCGGCGTCATCTCAAGTACTTGAGCGATACCGATCCGGAAGCGTATCAGGCGGTGCTGCAGCGTTTAGGGCTGCGCCGTTAGGATCTGCGGTTACACAACAGGTTGCAAACGGGGCGGCAGTCCGCCCCGATGGGTTTTTGAGCATGCCCTGTGGCGCGGGAATTGGAGTCTCTCGTTAAACTCCTCGTGGGTTTGACGATGCTCTCCAGTTTCTGAACACAGGGCATGTCGCGTTTATAGAGAGGGTGAACATATGGTGGGTGTCATGGGTGACGTCCGGCGTTACTCGACGATGATCGCAGATAAAGAGATCATCATCGAGACGGGACGTTTCGCGGAACAAGCGGGCGCGGCGGTCACCGTACAGATCGGGCAAACGGTCATTTTCGCAACGGCGACGATGAGCAAACACGTGCGCGAAGGCATTGACTTCTTCCCGCTCAGCGTGGACTACGAAGAAAAATTGTATGCTGCTGGTCGTATCCCCGGCAGCTTCTTCCGGCGCGAGGGTCGGCCTTCGGAACAGGCGATTTTGACCTCGCGCGTCATCGACCGCCCGCTGCGCCCGCTGTTCCCGGAGAACATGCGCAACGAAGTGCAGTTGATTCTGACGGCGTTCGCGCATGATCAGGAAAATCACATCGACATGCTCGGCATCATCGCCGCCAGCACCGCCGTGATGATCTCGGACATTCCCTGGGGCGGTCCGGTCGGCGCGGTGCGCATCGGCTTGATCGACGGCGAACTGGTCGTCAACCCGACGATCCAGATGATGGAAAACAGCAGCCTCGACCTGCGCGTGGCGGGCACGGCGCACGCGATCAACATGGTGGAATGCGCGGCTGAAGAAGTCGACGAAGAGACCATGCTGCGCGCGCTCAAGCTGGCGCATGACTCGATTCAGCCGATCATCGAACTGCAAAAGCAGATGGTGGCAGAAATCGGCAAGCCGAAGTCGCCGTATGTGGCGGCCAAGCTGGACGACGCGCTCATCAGCGCGGTGCGCGAAAAGAGCACCGAAGGCGTGCGCAAGGTCATCGCCGAGACGACCGACCGTGCGGGCCGTAACGAAGCGCTCGAGATGCTGCGCGAGCAGTTGGTCGCGGAATATCAGGAAAAGAACACCGTCCTCGAAGACGAGCAGGAACGCGAGCCGCAAGACCTCGTCGCCCTGCGCGACGTGCGCGAAATTTTCTCGGAAGTCATCCGCGACGAAGTGCGCCGCCGCATCGTCGACGATGGCATCCGTCCCGATGGCCGCAACCACACGCAGATCCGCCCGCTGGCGGCGGAAGTCGGCATCCTGCCGCGCGTGCACGGCTCTGGCCTGTTCAAGCGTGGGCAGACGCAGGTGCTGACCGTCGCGACGCTCGGTTCGCCGCGCGACTCGCAGATGCTCGACACGCTCAGCCCGGAAGACAACAAGCGCTACCTGCATCACTACAACTTCCCGCCCTTCAGCACGGGCGAAGTGCAGCCGCTGCGCGGCCCGAAGCGTCGTGAGATCGGTCACGGGGCGCTGGCGGAAGCCGCTCTCCGTTCGATGATCCCCGACGAAGATGCGTTCCCCTACACGATTCGACTGGTCAGCGAAGTGCTCAGCTCCAACGGCAGCACGTCGATGGCGAGTGTGTGCGGCAGCACGCTGGCGTTGATGGATGCGGGCGTGCCGATCAAGCGTCCGGTGGCGGGTATCGCCATGGGCTTGATCAAGGAAGGCGAGAAAATCGCCGTCCTGACCGACATTCAGGGTCTGGAAGATCACCTCGGTGATATGGACTTCAAGGTTGCCGGGACGGCGCAGGGCATCACGGCGCTGCAGATGGACATCAAGATCACCGGTGTGAGCGATGAGGTCATGGCGCAGGCGCTGGCGCAGGCCAAGGACGCGCGTATGCAGATCCTCGACCTGATCCAGCAGGCAATCCCCGCGCCGCGCGGCCAACTGAGCGAATTCGCGCCGCGTATGGAAACGATCAAGATCAATCAGGACAAGATTGGCGCGGTGATTGGGCCCGGTGGCAAGACCATCCGCGGCATTCAGGAACGCACGGGCGTCAAGATCGACATCGAAGAAGATGGTACGGTGTTCATCGCCGGGCCGGACGCCTCGACCGTCAACAAGGCGCTGGACGAAGTCCGCGGCCTGACCGAAGACGCCGAAATCGGGCGCGTGTACACCGGCAAGGTGACGCGCATCGAATCCTACGGTGTGTTCGTCGAATTCCTGCCCGGTCGTGACGGCATGGTGCACATTTCGCAGCTGGCCGACTACCGCGTGAATTCGCCGGAAGACGAAGTCAGCCTCGGCGACGAGATCATGGTCATGGTGACCGACGTCTCGCCGGATGGCAAGGTGCGCCTGAGCCGTCAGGCCGTGCTTGAGGGCTGGACGGCGGAAGAAGCGCGCAGCCGCGACAAGCGCCCGAGCGGCGGTGGTGGTGGTGACCGGCGCGGCGGTGGCGGCGGTGATCGCCGTGGGCGGTGGCGGCGGTGGGGGATCGCGGCGGCGAACGTCGCTTCAACGACCGCAGCGGCCCCAGCGAACGTGGTGATCGCGGCGGACGTCCTCCCCGCGACTAAGCCTCACCCCTAGCCCCTCTCCCTTGGGAGAGGGGGAAACTGCGCCGCCTAGCTAGGTGGAGTAAAATGGAGCGCGCCATCGATCACTCGATGGCGCGTTTTTTGTTTGGACGTTGGGCCTTACTGATGCCCGACGATCGTATGCGGGATATATGGTTCTTCGAGGTAGGCGACCTCATCGGCAGTGAGCTTGAGCGCCAGCGCGCCGATGGCTGTGTCGAGATGACCCAGTTTCGTCGCGCCGACGATGGGGGCGGCTACAGGATCTTTTTGCAGCAGCCACGCCAGCGCAATGTGCGCGCGGGGCACGCCGTGCTGATCAGCAAGTTCGGCCACACGATCAATGATGTGCTGGTCGGTCTGAGCCGTCTTATCGTATTTGCTCTTCGCAATCTGATCCGTTTCTGAACGCAAGGTGCTCTCGGTTGCACTGTCACGCGTCAGGCGACCAGAGGCCAAGGGGCTGTAAGGGATCACGCCGATCTTTTCCTCACGACAGAGCGGCAGCATTTCCCGCTCTTCCTCGCGGTAGATGAGGTTAAGGTGATCCTGCATCGAGACGAAGCGCGTCCAGCCATGTTGATCGCTGGTATAGAGTGCCTTTTGAAACTGCCACGCCCACATCGCGGAAGCGCCGATGTACCGCACTTTGCCCGCCCGAACGAGATCGTTCAAGGCTTCGAGTGTCTCCTCGATGGGGGTTTCATAGTCCCAGCGGTGGATCTGGTACAGGTCGACATAATCGGTCCCTAGGCGGCGCAGGCTGTGGTCAATCTCACTCAGAATTGCTTTGCGCGACAGCCCCGATCCATTCGGGTCTTCACGCATTTTGCCGTGTAACTTCGTTGCAATGATCACGTCGTCGCGCTTGGCGAAGTCCTTCAACGCCCGCCCGAGGATTTCCTCGCTCCGACCAATCGAGTAGATGTTGGCGGTATCAAAAAAGTTGATCCCCAGTTCGAGCGCATACTGGATGATCGGACGGCTGTTTTCCTCATCAAGCACCCACTTGTGAACCCAGCGGGTCGCGTCGCCAAAACCCATACAGCCCAGACAGACGCGCGAAACTTTCATCCCGGTTGAACCTAAGCGCACGTAATCCAAGTTTCTCTCCAATCAATGACTATTTTGGAACAGCCTATAGCTTAATACGCAGCACGGTTGTAGCGCTGAACTTGCGCCGCGTCAAACGTCGCTAACTGCTGGTTGCTGAGCTGAAAGCCTATCTCGCGCAGGGGTGAGAGCGCGACGTCGCGCAGTCATTCGGGTTAGAATAGAGTGATGCACGTTCTCATGTCACTCAACAGGAGCGCCCCGTATGACCGTCATCTCGTCGCCCCCGCCCGTAAGTTCGCCGCCGTGGTCGTCCGCCACCAAGCGCATTGTCAGCCTGATTCTGCTGGCGCTCGTCGGGATTGTGCTGTGGCAGGTGCTCGACGTTCTGCCCATCGTCGTCGTGGCGACCGTGCTGGCCTTCCTGCTCAGCCCGCTCACGTCGCTGATTCAGCGCTTTCTCTCCGGTGGTCGCGCCCCCGCCATTCTGCTGACATTCGTCATCGTGCTGGTCTTGCTGGCGCTGGTGCTGCTGGTGATCTTCCCCGTGATCTTCAACCAGTTCCGCGACTTCGCCACCGAATTTCCCGCTTTCATCGACCGCCTGCAAACCGATCTCGAAGCCTTGCTCAGCCAGCCGATCACCTTTCGCGGTGAACCCATTATTCTCAACGGTGTGCCGCTCATCCCGCTGGATGAGATTCGCGCGGCGCTCGGCTCGTCGGAGGGCGCGGAGTTTGTGCCGCTGGAAAGCATCGATCTGCTCGGCACGCTGCGCGGTTTTGTCTCGTCGCTGGCGGGGCCGGCCTTCAGCGTGGTCGGGCGGACGTTCACGGGTGTGCTCAACGTCGTGTTTCTGCTCACGCTGGTCTTCTACCTGATTCGCGACGCGCACAAATTCACCAATGGGTTGGTCGGCGTCACGCCAGAGTCGTATCGCGGCGATGTTCGGCGCATCCTGTTTGAACTCAAAGAAGTATGGAATGATTACCTGCGCGGGCAGTTGATCCTGTGTCTGTCAATTGGCATCCTCGTGCTGATCGCGGCGCTGCTGCTCGGCGTGCCCAACGCGCCCATGCTGGCGCTGATTGCGGGCATCACCGAGTTGATCCCGAACATTGGCCCGCTGATCGCGCTCATCCCGGCGGCGCTGTTCGCGCTCTTCTCGCAGTCGGCGACGCTGCCGTTCCTGTCCGGCGCGACCTTCATGCTGGTCGTGATCCTCGTGTGGGTCATGATCCAGAATATCGAGAACATTTTCCTCGTGCCGCGCGTGATGGGCGATTCGCTCAATCTACACCCGGTGGTCATTCTCGTAGGGGTGATCGTGGGCGCGAATATCGCCGGGCTGCTCGGTGTGCTGCTCGCCGCCCCGGTGATCGCCTCGATCCGCGTGTTCGCGCAGTATTTCTACGGCAAGCTGATGGATCGAGATCCGTTCCCGCCACCGCCGTCTGTCAAAACTCGACCGCTCGGAGTGGTCGAACGGCTGCGCGGCGAAATCAAGCGGCTGTCAAGCCGGGGACAACGCGCTAAAATAGCAGACTAGTGAAGCTCGACCCCCTCACCCCGACCCCTCTCCCACGCAAGCGGGGAGAGCGGAGGAACGATGGGCAAATCTGCACCTATTTATGGAGGATAAACCATGTCGAATAATGATGATGTGAATGTCGAGACGCTGGCGGAAACCGAAAGCTATGCCGCATGGCTGTCCCGCGAAAACGATGGTGAAATGGTCTACCACGTGGAACTGGGCGCGGTGACGCTGCATTTCTACCGCGAAGAGTGGGAAGAAGTCGTCGCGCTGATCGAAGCCGCGAACAAAGCGGGTTCGGGGCGGCGCTAAGCGCAGCATGACGTTGTACGAACGCCCGCTCATCGAAGCGATCGCCAAGCATCTGCCGCCGAGCGCCGCGCTGCTCGAACTGCTCGACCTGAACGGTGGCGCGATTGGCGCGATCCTCAGTGAAGCGCGCGCGGACCTCGACGTGATCACCGCCGTGCCCGCCGACGATAACAGCGTGGACGCGGTGGTCGCGTTTGACCGCGTGGTGGACGCGCCGTTCCTCGCGACGGCGCGGCGGGTGCTGCGTCCCGGCGGACGCTTGATCGCTGTGACCAGCGAGGGCGAAGCGCGCGCCAAACACGTCGAAGTGCTGGAAAACGCGGGCTTTCATCGCATCTTGGTGGAGACGGCGGTCGAAGTGGCGACGCCGCTCGATGGTGTGCTCCCGGTCGGTGTGCTGCTGCGCGGCGAGAAGCCGCACACCACCGACGATACGTTCGAACGCATCCGCGTGGCCTCGGATCAGGATGCGGCGGAACTGGATATGAACACCTATCGCGGGCGCTACGTGTATCTGCTCATCAAGCAGACGCCGAATAAGCCCATGTGGGCGATGCGCCCCGAAGAAGCGATCCACTGGGAGGCGGTGGGCATCGGCGATGTACTGCTGGCGTTCACCAGTCTGCCCAAGTCGGTCAGCTTTATGCAGCCCGCCGTGCTCAGCGGGTGGATTGCGGGCGTCAACAAGGTGGCCAAGTTCAAGCGCGATACGGTCGCGGGCTGGGCGACGCATGTGCTGCTCAATCCGTCGCTGGAACGCGTCGCCGGGCTGGAGGTCAGCTTCCGCGTGATCGATCCGCAAACGGCGGAAAAGCCGGATGAGTAATTACCCCTCACCCCCGACCCCTCTCCCACGCAAGCGGGGAGAGGGGCGCAAAGAATCCAACCCTACCCCTAAATCCCCTCTCCAGAGGGAGAGGGGACTTTGGGATCGCCGCATTGATCCCCCTCTCCACCCGGAGAGAGGGCAAGGGGGTGCGGTCAATGTTCACCCTTGAGTCGGTCGAGTGGCTGGCGTCGCCGGAGGGCGAGCGGGTGCTGGCGCGGCTGGCGGGCGAGAACCTGTCCGACGACCACACGCTGCGCCTGATCACGTCCCTGCGGCGCGATCTCTCGGCGGAGCGGGCGGGCGCGGCGCTGGAACTGGCGCGGCTGCGCGTCAAGGCGGTCGACAAGTTCGGCGCGGATGCGAGCAGGATGTTTTTCACCCGCGACGCGCTCGAACAGGCCAGCGATCCGCTGGTTCGACGCTGGCGCTCGCGGGTGTGGATCAAGTCGGATACGCCTTATCCGATGCTCGATTTGTGCTGCAGTATCGGCAGTGATACCGCGGCCTTAGCAGCGGCGGGTTTTTCTGTCATCGGCTACGACATCGACCCAATACGGGCTGAGATGGCACGCCTCAACCTCGCGGCTTTGGGTCTCGTGGCGCGCATCGAAGAATCCGACATCACTACACTCGTGCCAGAAAATTACGCGATGGCGTTTTTCGATCCCGCCCGCCGGGATGAGCATGGGAACCGCATCTATAATGTCGAAAAATACACCCCGCCGCTCTCTGTCATTGATCGCTTTACGCTCGGTCCGTGGGCGGTCAAACTGTCACCGGGGCTTCAGCGGGAGCAAGTTCAACCGTGGCTGGCACGCGGCGCGTCCTTGCATTTCGTCTCGGTACACGGTGATCTGAAAGAGGCGACGCTCAGTTACTGGGGATTAGATGGCCTCGATCATTCGGACTGGGCATGGTTGCTCACCGAGGACGCCGACTTGCATTGGGTCATAACAGGGGACATGCCGCCAGTTTCCATCAGTGAGCCGCATGCATGGCTGATCGAACCCGATCCCGCGCTCATTCGGGCGGGGCTGGTCGCCGATGCGGCGCTCAAGTTCAATGGGACGCAGCTCGACGAATCGATTGCCTATTTCACAACGGATACCAAGCCGGAGTCGCCGTGGGTGCGGGCGTGGCGCATCCTCGACTGGATGCCGTTCAATGGCAAGAAGCTCAAGGCGTATCTGCGCGAACGCAATGTCGGCACGGTGACCGTCAAGAAGCGCGGCACGGCGGTCACGCCGGAGACGCTCATCCCACAGCTCAAGCTGAAGGGCAGCGAGTCGCGCACGCTGGTGCTCACGCGCTATCAGGGGCAGCAGATCGTCATCATCTGTGAGGATTATCAACCGGAGTGAGTAGGCGCCGAGAATCGAAAAGGACGAGGCATGCCTCGTCCCTACGAAATGCTGCTGCGATGGCTTAACAATAGAGCGGGATGTGCGACCTGTGTGAATGGCGGCTTGAGTTCAGCGAGTTGCCATGTACAATGTGGTCTGCGATGTCAGGGTGCTCAGCGAGTGATGATGTGCCGCGCTCGTTGCGATGTGAGTGTGATGTTTCAGCGACGTGGCTGCGATGTGGCTGCTTTGGGTGTGTGATGTCAGCTACGATGGGGCTTCCATGCAGCAGAGATGTGGGTGCAGGGTATCTACGACGTGAAAACGGTGTCCACACGGGTCACTCATCGCGCTCTATTGTTAAGGTGATTGCTTCATGTTGTTATAATACGCCCAAAGTCTGCAAAATAGAATTGACAAATGTCATTAATTTTGTGAATTTTTCGTAAAGAAACCAAAATACACAAAGGGGATCTCAATGTTGACACCATTCCGCAATGAAGCACTGACCGATTTCACGCTGCCCGAGAACCGCGCCGCCTTCGAAAAGGCCATGGTCAAGGTCAAAGCGGAGCTGGGTCGAGAGCTGCCAGCGGTTATCAACGGTCAGGAAATCTGGAACGGCGAAGGCTTCGTCTCGATCAATCCGGCGCGTCCGGCGGAAGTGGTAGCACGTTTCCCGAAGCTCGGCATTGAACACGCCGAACAGGCGATCAAGGCGGCGGCTGAAGCCTTCAAGACGTGGCAGTACGTCCCGGTGCAGGAACGTGCAGGCTACATTCTGCACGCGGCGGGCGAGATGCGCCGCCGTAAGCAAGAATTCAACGCCGTGATGGTGCTGGAAGTCGGTAAGTCGTGGGCGGAAGCCGACGCGGATACCTCCGAATCGATTGACTTCCTCGAATATTACGCGCGGCAAGCGCTGCGCATCGCGGACAGCAGCGAGATGCTTATCCCGTACCCCGGCGAACAGAATGGACTGTATTACATTCCGTTGGGCGTTGGTGTGGTGATTTCGCCGTGGAACTTCCCCAACGCCATCGCCACGGGCATGACGGCGGCGGCGCTGGTGACGGGCAACACGGTCTGCTTTAAGCCCGCGGAGCCGAGCAGTTGGATCGCGGCGAAGATTTGCGAACTCTTCTGGGAGAGCGGCATTCCGCTCGGCGTGCTCAACTTTCTGCCCGGCAAAGGCTCAGTGATCGGCGCGCACATGGTCGAGCACCCGCAGACGCGCTTCATCGCCTTCACGGGGTCGAAGGAAGTCGGTTTGCGCCTGTTCGAGCAGGCCGGACAGACCAAGCCCGGTCAACTGTGGCTCAAGCGCACCATCCTCGAAATGGGCGGCAAGGACGCGGTCGTCGTCGACGAAACGGCCAACCTCGAAGCGGCATCGGTCGGCATTGTGCAGAGCGCCTTCGGCTTCCAGGGGCAGAAGTGTTCGGCGGGGTCGCGCGCCATCATCGTGGATTCGGTCTACGAGCAGGTGGTCGGGCGGGCGGTCGAACTGGCGAGCAAGCTGACGGTCGGCGCGCCGGATACGTCCGCGTGGATCGATCAGGGCCCGGTCGTGGATGCGAATTCGTTCAAGAAGATTCTCGATTACATCGAACTCGGCACGCAGGAAGGCAAGCTGCTGTTGGGCGGGTCGCCGATGGATACGCCGGACAAGGGCTACTTCATCCCGCCGACGATCTTCGGAGATGTCGACGGCAACGCGCGCATCGCGCAGGAAGAAATCTTCGGGCCGGTGCTGGCCTGCGTCCGCGCCAGCGACTATGACCACGCGCTGCAGATTGCCAACAGCACCGAATTCGGCCTGACGGGCGCGTTGTTCAGCCTCAACCGCCAGCGACTGGAACGCGCGCGCCGCGAATTCCACGTCGGCAACCTGTACTTCAATCGCAAATGCACCGGCGCGATGGTCGGCGCGCATCCGTTCGGCGGTTTCAACATGAGCGGCACGGACAGCAAGGCGGGTGGCCCGGACTACCTACTGCTGTTCACGCAGGCCAAGCTGGTCTCCGAACGGCTGTAGAATCTAACCTCACCCCCAACCCCTCTCCGAGCGGAGATTGAGGGGAGGAAATCTAACTGAACCCAGCGATTTGTAGGGGCGCACGGCCGTGCGCCCCTATTTGTCAGAACTCAGCGACCGCCGATAACTACTACCCACAGGTGCGCCCATGACCCCTGAAGAACGCCAACCCCTGATCGCCAAAATTCGCAGCTTTCCCGACGTGCTTGAGCTCACTGTGCGTAACATGACGCCCGAGCAGCTCACCGCCGAGGCGCTCCCCGGCGAATGGACGATTGCGCAGGTGGTGCATCACCTAGCGGATGCGCACATGCACGCTTATGCGCGCTTCAAGCACATTCAGGTCGAGGACTACCCGACCTTCAAACCGTACGAGCAGACCGATTGGGCGGAGACGCCCGAAGCACGTGACCTAAACATCGCCGACTCGCTGGCGATTCTGCGCGGGCTGCATCACCGTTGGGCGCGGCTGATGGAGTCGCTGACTGATGAGCAGTGGGCACGCAAGGGGCTGCATCCTGATCTCGGCGAGATCAGCGCGGAAGGGTTGCTGATCGGCTACGTGAACCACAGCCAGAATCATCTGCTGCAAATTGGCAAAACCTACGAGGCGCTGAAGTAACCAGACCACGCCAACATTAAGAGAGTCACGCAATCAACAGTGGATGGTTCACACAGCCTACCGGATTATGATAGAATAGCATTCTATTTTCCCGCTGGTCTCAAAGGAATGCAGTATGGATAGACCGGAAGGCTCTAGGCGACACGAAAGACTCACCTGGGAAGATGTCGACAAACTGGTCGATGTGCTGATCCCACAAATCCGAGCGGTCGGGTTGTTCACGGGGATGATCATGATCACGCGGGGCGGCGTGATCCCCGGCGGGATGCTGGCGGAAGCGCTCGGCATTCAACATTTGCTCACGGCGGCGGTCGACTTCCCAGCGGTGCAAACGCAGGGAGCGCCCGGACTTCTGGCCTGGCCTCAGTTCTTGCAGTTCCCGGAAGCGTCGTTGCTGGCGAATCGCCGCATTCTCATTGTGGATGATGTGTGGGGGAGTGGTCGGACGAGCATTTCGGTGCGTGAACGCGTGATTTCCGCGGGCGCAACCGGGATGACGTGCGTGCTGCACTATAATCCCTATCGTTCCTTGTTCACGCATGAACGACCGGATTTCTACGGCGCAAGCACCGACGCGTACATCGTGTATCCCTGGGAAGTGGATCGCGGGACGCGGGGAATTGCGCTGCCGGACATGAATTAGAAAACAGAGAATGTTTACGTCGTTCCGACACAAGACTGATATAATCAGCATAACATTTTCGTGAGTCATAATGTAGCGCGCGTGGGCGCTTTCGGGTTACAGACGGCAGTAATGTCTGTGTAGTGGTGTATTGGGTAATCTCTCGTAAGGTGAGTTTTCGATGGATATTTCAAAGCCCGGGGTGGAGCAAGATCAAGATTTTGCCAATGAATTTCGCGCTCTGCTCGATTCGTCGCTCGGTAGTTACAATCCGCCGCAGCGCGGTGAAATCCGCAATGCGACGATTCTGCAGATCGACGAACGCGAAGTCATTGTGGACATGGGGGCGAAGCGCGACGGGATTGTCCCGATTCAGGATCTGGAACGACTCGATCCGAAAGTGCGCGGCGACCTGCGCGTAGGCGCAGAAATCCCGGTGTATGTCATCAATCCGCGCGATCAGGACGACAATCTGATCGTGTCGATCAACATGGGTTTGCAGCAGTACGACTGGGAAAAAGCCCGCTCGCTGCTGGAGACCGAAGACATCGTCAAGGTGTCGGTTAAGGGGCACAATCGCGGCGGTATCCTCGTCCAGTGGAACCGTCTCGAAGGCTTTATCCCCAGCTCGCATTTGATGTCGATGGGCGCGTCCGGCGGGCGCGAATCGTGGGATGATCTGCTGAGCGCTGAACTCAACGTCAAGGTGATTGAAGTTGATCAGGCGCGGCGCCGTCTCATTTTCAGCGAACGCGAAGCGCAGCGTGAATGGCGCGCGCAGCAGAAGGCGCGCTTGCTGGCGGAACTGAAGGAAGGCGATATCGTCAAGGGCACGGTGACGGGCCTGCGCGACTTCGGCGCGTTTGTCAACCTGGGCGGGGCGGACGGCCTGATCCACGTCAGCGAATTGGCGTGGCATCGTGTCGATCACCCGCGGGATGTGCTGCGCGTTGGCGAAGAGATTCAGGTGTACGTCCTCAGCCTCGACCGCGGCGCGAACCGCATTGCGCTCTCACGCAAGCGTCTGCTCGACGACCCGTGGGAAGCCGCGGCGGAGAAGTACCACGAAGGCCAGTTGGTCGAAGGTACGGTCACGAATGTCGTCGATTTCGGCGCGTTCGTCGCGCTGGACGATGGGCTGGAAGGTCTGCTCCATTTGAGCGAAATGGGCGACGGTTCGCTGAAAGAACCGCACTCGTACGTCAAGAAGGGCGACCGCCTCAAGCTGCGTATCAGTCACCTGGAACCGGAAAAGCGCCGCGTGGGCTTCACGCAGCGCTGGGGTACGGAAGGCGGCGACCTGCCGCCGGAAGCGATGGCAGGCGCGGCTCCGACCGAAGCGCCGCCAGCCGAAGAACCTCCGGCTGCCGAGTAAGCAGAATCAAATCAAAACCCCTCTCCGCGAGAGGGGTTTTTGTTTGCCTAGATTCTGACCCCACCCCCGGCCCCTCCCCGAATTCAGGGAGGGGAGCCAACAGCGCTCGACAAACCGAAACAGTTTTCGTAGGGAAGCGATTTATCGCGTCCGTTGGCGTATGTCCAGGCTTTTGGGAGTGTCTCTTTAACACTGCTCAGGGGCAGGTTGGCGTCCACTCCAAGCCACCGTACACCGTGTCGATGATGGCATACAAGGTCGGATCGTACTCGGCGAGTTCGTCACGGGTGTTGATCGCGTTGTGAATGCCGTTGGTCGGAATCGCTTCCAGATTCGTGTTGAAGTAGTCCTGTACGCCTTCCGCCCAGTATTCTTCGAGGGTGCTGATGGCGTAGGTGTCCGCCCACAAGCCCTCGGCTGTTGCCGCCTGATAGGCGAGATCCAGCGCGGCGTTGAACTGCGGATCGACGAGGGCAATGCCCATGTCTTTCATGGTATGCGCGAACTCATGTACAAAGATGTTCTCGCCGAGGTAGGGATCCGTCGGGTAGCAGAGCACATTCTCCTCCGCGCCGGACATGAGCGGCACTTGCACGTTGCCGCCAAAACCGCGGGAGCGGGCGTTCCAATCCATGTTGGGGTCATCGCGCAGGAAGGCGTATTCGGGCAGATCGGTAATGCCCTCGTCTTCTGCCACGATGCCGATGATCAGCTTATGTTCAAGCATCTGCTCGACAACCTGCGGATGCGCGTCCAGCATGACCGCGACGACGCCCCAGGCCGCTTGCAGCGCCGCTTCCGGCACACGCGCCGAACTCGCGATCGGGATGCCCGCGTAAGCACACATGATTGCGTAGAACGGGTCGAGATCGTCGGCGGGTGTGACCGGACGTACGACGCAGCCTTTCGTCGGGTCGAAATCGGCGACGGTTCGGAGCGCTTCCGGGCGGTAGGTGAAATCGAGCGGCGAAGTGGGCGCGGCGAAGGGTTCGCCGATGATCACCACCGGGTCACCGCTGGTGCTGGCGATCACACGTGTGATTTCGTCGCCGTTCGCCGCGCGGATCACCCACTCGTGTCCATCATAGGTGGGCTGTGACATCGTCATCCCGGCGGCGATCTCGGTGTAGAACTGTTCCTGACAACTGTAGTTGATCCAGAACAGGCTGACCGAGTCGGTGCGGTAATTTTCGAATTCCAGCGTCACGTCGGCGTTCGTGCCGTTGCTGGAGCAGGTTTGCGCGCGGACTGGAGCAGAGAGGCTGCTCATGATTAGGAGCAGGGCACAGGTGATGAGAATTTTCACGCTGACTCCTCGGTAGGTATCGCAGGCGGAAAGATGAGATAGCTGGCGAACACGCCAGTCGCACCGCACAGCAAGGGCATCCCGGCCCACATGTGAATCGTCCACCACAGGCCGCGGCGATACAGCTCGATCCCCACCTGATTCAGCAGAAGCATGAACAGCAGGAAATAGACGAACGGCACGACGAAACTGAATAGGCGCAGACGTTCTAAGCGCGCGGCGGAGGGCTTGTAAAAGTAGAGCAGCGCATCGGCGAGGAGGCCCGTCAGCGGGGCGACCAGCAGCAGCCAGCGGAAGTTCGGCTCGGCGCGCATCTGCATCAGGAACATCAGCGTGCTGTTGATCGTGAGGATCACGGTGATGCTCCCGACGGGCAGTGACCAGCGGCGCAGCGCGAACAGAATCACTCCCATGAACATGGCCGATGCGACAAGCGCTGACCCGACACCGTAGCCATCGACCCAGCCTTGCCCGCGCGCCATCGGTGCGATCAGCGCGTTGGCGTTGCTGAAGGGGCTGATGAACATGGTGAAAAACGTCAGGGCGGAGAGCATGTACGCCAGTGTCAGCACGAGCGGCAGTAAGTCGCGCCAGCCGCGCGCGTGTTTACGCGCATACGCGGCGCGGATTGGCCCCGACCCAAAGATGAACGAACCCAGCGCGAGGATCAAGTGCGCAGGGCTGAGCAGCGCCTCGGTGTTGGCTTCGAAGCCGAACGCCTGATGCCAGAACATATCGAACACGCCGCCGAAGCCGAAGATCAGCACGCCGAGCAGTGAGACCATGTAGCCGGTGGGCAGCGCGCGCCACCAGTTATAGCCTTTGGCGACATTGCGAAAATGGGTAATCACGAGGAACAGGCCGACCGCCGCATAGCCGGAATACAACACGCCATGCCACGGCGTGAAAAACGTGCTGTCGACGCGCCCGTGATTGTGTGCCCAACCGTCGAGGAACAGCCCGCCGACGAACCACGCGCCCAGCAGCGTGACAATCAGGTCAAAGCGGACGCTGCCCGGCGGGCGCGCGGTGCGGCTGATGCGCGTCGGAGTCGAGAGCGGCTGATCGAGTGTGGCCATCGGCAGATCCTTTCGCATGGGTGACTATCGATTATACGCACAATGCCCGATAGGGGTGCAAAGTTCGTTTTTGCCGATTTTCGGGGGATTTGGCGATAATAGAAGTGGCTCTATCAAGAGGAGAGGATGACATGGCGATTCTCGGAATCGATATTGGCGGCTCTGGCATCAAGGGCGCCCCTGTAGATACCAACACAGGTACATTGCTGGCAGAACGTATTCGCGTTGAAACTCCGCAGCCTGCGACTCCGGAAGCAGTCGCCGATGGCGTGGTCGAGATCGCGCGTCACTTTAAGTGGGAAGGCTCGATTGGCTGCGGGTATCCCGGCGTGGTCAAACACGGGCGCACGCTGAGCGCGGCGAACGTCGACGCCGGTTGGGTGAATCTCGACGCCGAACACCTGCTCACGCAGAAGACGGGCTGCCGCGTCACGCTGATCAACGACGCAGATGCCGCGGGGCTGGCGGAAATGCGGTTTGGCGCGGGCATGAACAACCCGAACCCGGTCATGATGCTGACCATCGGCACGGGTATCGGCGCGGCGCTGTTCGTTAACGGGCATCTGGTGCCGAATCTCGAACTCGGCCACCTGATCATTCGCGGCAAGGACGCCGAAGATCGCGCGTCCGACCGCATTCGCTTAGAGAAGGAATTGAACTGGAGGCAGTGGGCGAAGCGCTTTAACGAATATCTGGCTTATTTAGATCTGTTGTTTTCGCCCGACCTGTACATTCTGGGCGGTGGCGTCAGCAAACGATTTGATAAATACAAAGAGTTCTTGCAGGCGAACGCCGAGATCGTCCCAGCGAAGATGCTCAACGAAGCGGGCATCATTGGCGCGGCCATGAACGCCGTCGAACACGAAACGCATTAGGAGCCGTGAGCCCGGAGCAGTTAGCTTGCAGCCCTTAGCGTGAGGCTAACTGCTCAACCTCCTGTTCGTCGCCCTCACAAGTATTTTGGGTGAGCCTCTGTTAAAATAAGCCTATGCCGTATGCTTATTAGGACTGCACCCATGCCCAATCACAGAGACTTTCTTTTCCGCGGCGAGCTCGCTGAGCTTGATCCCGATGTAGCGGAGCTGATCCGCCATGAAACCGCGCGGCAAGAGCGGTACTTGATCATGATTCCTTCTGAGAGCACCGTGCCGCAGGCCGTGCGCGAGGCGCTCTCCTCCTCCTTCCACAACATTTACGCCGAGGGCTATCCCCTCGACGAAACGCGCACCATGTCGCAGGCGGAAATCCTCGACTACAACGCCCGCCTGCCGGAATATCGCCGCGTGGCGGACAAGCGTTACTACAAAGGCACGGAATACGCCGACATCGTCGAAGCGTTGGCGCGGCGGCGCGCCGCGGAACTTTTCGCTACGCCGCAGTACCCCGCTGAAAAGCTGTACGTCAATGTGCAGCCGCTCTCTGGTGCTCCGGCCAACAGCGCGATCTTTACGGGCTTGATCAACGTGGGCGACACCATCATGGGGATGGACCTGCTGCAAGGCGGCCACCTGACGCATGGCAGCCCGGTCGCGCGCAGCGGCAAGCAGTATAAGGTCGCGAGCTATGGCGTCGACCCGGTGACGGAACGCCTCGACTACGACGCCATTCGCAAGATCGCACTGGAAGCCCGCCCGAAGATCATCATCGCCGGGTTCACGAGCTATCCCTTCGCGCCGGACTGGCAGGCCTTCAAAGACATCGCGCAGGAAGTTGGCGCATATTTGATGGCGGACATCGCGCACGTAGCCGGGCTGGTGATCGCGGGGGTGTACCCGTCGCCCGTCGGCATCGCCGATGTGGTCAGCTTCACCACACACAAAACGCTGGCAGGCCCACGCGGCGCGGTCATCATCACGCACCGCAGTGACGTGTCGAGCAAGGTGGATCGCGGTGTGTTCCCCGGCGAACAGGGTGGCCCGCATGTCCATGCGATTGCGGCGCTGGCCGTGTCGCTGCGCCTCGCCTACACTGATCAGTTCAAGCAGTTGCAGAAGCAGACGGTCGACAATGCAACGCGTTTAGCGGCCAAGTTGGAAGCCCGTGGTCTGCGCGTGGCCTATGGCGGCACGGGCAGCCACATGATTTTGGTGGATACCAAGAACGTGGTCGGCAAAGATGGCACGCCGTTGAGCGGTGACATCGCCGCGCGCATCCTCGACCTCGCGGGGATCGTGTGCAATCGCAATACCATCCCCGGTGACAGCAGCGCGCTCCGGGCGTCGGGCATTCGCCTGGGCACGCCGTGGATCACGCAGCGCGGTTTTGGCGACGCGGAGATCGACCAGTTGGGCGATTTGATCGCCGATTTGCTGCACGCCTGCGAACCGTTCAGCTACACGGGCAAGAAGCGCCCGGAACCGCGCGCCAAGGTCGATTTTGACGTGCTGCAGCGCGTCAAGAGTGGGGTGCGTGACCTCTCCGCCAGCGTGGGCATCGATACCAGCGCGGGCGACGAAGATTACCCGCATTTCTACTACATGGATCGCGTGGCGGATGTCGAAGACTGGACGACGCTGGCGATCCGTGACATTGGTCAGGCCGATGCGGGGCGCTTCCTGCAGTTCGCGCTGACCAGCGATGTGCTGGCGCTCAAGGCGGGCGAACAGCAGCCGACGCAGGTGCTGGAAGCCGATGGCTCGGTGATGGCACGCGGTGTGGTCGAACGGTTGGCGGAAGGCGGCTACCTGCTGCACGTCGAGTCGAACGGGTCACGCGTTGCAACCTGGCTGCGCGCGCTCTCCGATGGTTTTGTGCTGTGCGACCCGGTCGATCCGTATGCGAAAGCGCCCGGCCCGGTCGATGTATCAAGCTATGGGCAGACGGATCGTAACCGCCTGACCGTCCAACTGGCGGACGTGTACGCGCCCAAAGCCTACTATGTCGGCTTGAATGGCGCGCAGTTCGCCGGGACGAAACCCGCCGCGCTGCCGATCTTCCAGTGGACGGAACCCGCCGAAGGCGAGCCGAAGTCCACGCCGGTCACCGCGCTGCACAAGGAACTCGGCGCGAAGATGGCGCCGTTCGCGGGCTATGAGATGCCGCTCTGGTACAGCACAGTCAAGGCGGAACACGCAGCAGTGCGGACGGCGGCGGGCATCTTCGACGTGACGCACATGGGCGTGTTCGACGCGACCGGTGCAGGTGCGGCGGCCTTCCTCGATGCCGTGACGACCAATGACGTGTACAGCCTCGCGGTCGGCGAATCGCACTACACCTATCTGCTCGATGTGGACGGCGTGCCGCTCGACGACCTGATGATTTACCGCGTGGCGGACGAGCACTACCTGATCGTCGTGAACGCCTCGAACAACGATAAGAACTGGGCGTGGTTGAACGCGGTCAAGAACGGCGAAGTTGCCATCGACCGCGCCAACCCCGAACGGCGCGTCGCCGGGACGGATCGCCTCGTGCTGCGCGACCTGCGCGCGGAGTCGAGCGGGGCGGATCGGCGCGTGGATGTGGCGCTGCAAGGCCCGAACAGCAAGACGGCGCTGCTCTCGCTGGGCGCATCGGACGCCGACAAGAAGAAGATCAACGCGCTGCCGTGGGCGGGCGTGACGACGGCGAAGGTCGGCGAATACAACCTGATCATCAGCCGCACGGGCTACACGGGCGAACGGATCGCCTTTGAACTGTTCGTGCATCCCGATCAGGCGGCGGCGCTGTTCCGCGGCTTGATCGCGGCGGGCGTCACCCCGGCGGGCTTGGCCGCGCGCGACAGTCTGCGCACGGAAGCAGGGTTGCCGCTGTATGGTCACGAACTGGGCGGTGAACACGGCCTCAACCCGGCAGATGCGGGCTTCAGCAGCTACGTCAAGCTGAGCAAGCCGTTCTTCGTCGGCAAGCTGGCGTTTGCGCAGCATGAACAGACGCGCACGAGTCAGGTGGTGCGCTTCCGCCTGAATACGCTTGGCGCGCGCCCGCCGCACCCCGGCGATCTCGTCATGGATGCCAACGGGAAACTCGTCGGCTTTGTGACGTCGTGCAGCATCGACAGCGAAGGTTACCAGTTGGGGCAGGCGCTGCTCCATGAGGACGTGACTGCCGACGGCACGGCGATCCATGTGATGGTCGGCGCCACAGCGAGTCGGACTCCGGTTGCCGCTACTGCAACGGTCATCAGCCGCTTCCCAAGCAAGAAGAAGGCGTAAGTAAAAGCATCGGCGGGACGCGAGCAATCGCGTCCCGCCGAAGGAAAATAGCTGAAGATCACTAGACCTGTCTGCTTACGGATAGGTGCCCACTTTGATAAGGATATCCCGTTCCGTCAAACGATCTGGGGCATTCATTTGCAGCAGTTGAACCGTTACCCGCCCTTGTGCGGTAATGGGGTGGATGCGGTTGCCCACATGCTGGAAGTGTTCTTTCCAATGATCTCTGCGCGGATTAAAGAGCGGGACTATGCTGTCGTCTAGCGGGTCAAACGAGGCGAAATCGCTGCCTTTATGCCGGTTGCAGTCAAAGCAAGCTAAGCACAAATTGCTTTCATCGGTTTTGCCACCATGCTTTTCGGCACGAATGTGATCGACTTCATGTGGCATATAGCCATCGTCAGCGTGGAGATGGCAGTATTCGCAGCGGTGTTGTGCTCGCTCAAAGACCTGTCGGCGTAGTGTTTCGGAAATGTAGGTCATGGTTCGGACAGTTTAAGCCGCGCGTGTGCCTTCAACATGCGGACGAAGTGTTCCACAGACGCGAATTCATCCAACTCAACTTTCCCCTCAGCGCTCAGTTGACCCTCATCGTTCGCCGCCAATAAATCGCGGATGCGCTGCTGCGTTTGCTCGGACGGGCGAAACGCGATGATCGCTTCGAGCGATGGGGCAGATACTAAGAACTCGAAGACTTCTTCATGCGGCGAGACGCGAGTCACAGCCATTAGCCACTACTCCACACTAAGACGCTGAACTTATTGTACGCCGGAAACTTCCGGGACGACTGAAGACGAGGCTTTTATCATCCACCGGAAGTATCGCCTCGAAACCTATTTCCAGTGCCTTAACGTTAGAGTGCTGCGCTCGAAACGTGTGGTTTCGGCTGGTTGGGCTGACCACCGGGATCGTGCAGCTCACCGTCGCGGGGACGCGCGGCAGAATCCCGCACACCACCTCATAGTTGATCGTCCCGATGCGCTTGGCAATGTCGTCAGCGCTGAGCACGGCCTCGCCTTGCTGACCGAGCAGCACCACTTCATCGCCAATCGCCACCTCGGGAAGCGCGCTCACGTTGAGGATGGTCTTCTCCATGCTCACGCGCCCGATGATCGGCACAAGCTGACCATGCACCAGCACAAAGCCCCAGTTATTTGGCGCGCGCCGCAGCCCATCGGAATAGCCGACCGGGATGACGGCGACCTTTTCGTCGTCCTGCGCCGTGTAGGTGTTGCCATAGCCGACGGCGTGTCCCTTGGGCAGCGTTTTCACCTGCGCGATGGTCGTCTTCCACGACATCACCGGGCGGAACTCCGGCGGCAGCGGAACGAGTTCCGAGGGAGCGAGACCATACATGGCCAGCCCGACGCGCACTGCGTTGAAGTGATTCTCTTTGCTCGCCAGCGTGCCAGCCGAGTTGGCCGCATGCACATACTTGAAGCTGAACCCGGCGGCGCGCAGCGGCGTGAGCACCCGCTTGAACGTTTTGGTCTGTTCGGCGGTGTAGTCGACGCTTTCGTCGGCCATCGAGAAGTGCGTGTAAATGCCTTCGACTTCCAGATGATTCAGGTTGAGCATCGAACGGAAGAAGGGCACGGCATTGGTCGCCAGCACGCCGAGCCGCCCCATGCCCGTATCCACTTTGACGTGGACGCGCAGCACGCCGCCCGCTTCCCGCGCCGCGCGGTCGTAGGCGCGGGCGAGTTCAATGTCGTAGAGCGTCACGGTGATGTTCTGGCGCACGGCCTGCCGGATGGCTTGCACGGGCGTATAGCTCATGACGAGGATCGGCGCTTCGATGCCCGCGTCGCGCAGTTCGACGGCTTCGCTCACCGAGGCCACCGCCAGATATTCCGCGCCGTTGAGCAGCGCCGTCCGCGCGACCGAGACTGCGCCGTGCCCATACGCGTCGGCTTTGACGACCGCGAATAGCGTGACCGTGTTCCCGATGTGCGTCTTGATCTGGCGGACGTTGTTGGCCAGCGCGTTCAGGTCAATGTCGACCCAACTGGGGCGCGAATGGGCCATGAACGGCTGCGCCTGTTCGATGAACATGCTGCGCGGGAGCTGTTTCGCATCTTCAGGATTGGCGAGCAGCGCGGAGGTCACGAACTCCATGCGCGCGGAGGGCCCGCCCTTGATCAGTACAATGTCGCTGGAGGTCAACTGCATCTCGTTTTTGAGGCGTGCGACCGTGTCTTCGATGCTGTAGGTGATCACCACCTGCCGCCGATCCATGCCTTGATCGAGCGCGGCGCGTCCGGCGAGCGCGGCGTCCGGCCCTTCGGTCACAAACGTCTTGATGAAGCTGGCGGCGCGCTGCCCGACGAGGCGGTGCCCGCGCTGCGTATAATTGCCGAGACCGTCCATATCGCCCATGACGAAGATCGCGCGGCGCTGTTCGTCGGTCACGCTTTCCAGCCAGTCGAGCGCGGAGAGCGTCGACTGTGGATCGGCGCTGTACGAATCGTCGATCAGCAGCGAGCCGCCGACGCCGTTGAGCGGGTTCATGCGCCCGGGCAGGGGCGTCAAATTGGTGAGCGCCTTGAGCGCATCGGCGGGATCGATGTCGTAGTGGATGCCGACCGCCAGCGCCGCGAGAATCGAGTAGAGCTGGTGCTTGCCGAGCAGCAGGCTCCAGCGCCCGATGTAGCGGTTGCTGCCGAAGCGCACGTCAAAGCCCGTCCCCGTTGCGCCGACCACCACGTTATAGGCGGTTAAGTCCGCGCCGAAACCTTCGATGCCCATCGAGAGCACGCGAGCGCGGGTGCGCGTCGACATGCTGCGCACGCGGTCGTCGTCATAGTTGAGGATGCAGGTGCCTTTGGGCGACAGATATTCGACCAGCAGGCCGTTTTCCTGCATCAGGTGTTCGGAGTTTTCGAACAGGTCACCGTAGGCGGTGCCGACCTGCGTCACCACGCCGACCTGCGGCTGAATCGCCGAGATCATGTCCGCCATTTCGCCGGGTTGCGTCGCGCCCAGTTCCAGCACGACCATTTTGTGTTCCGGTGAGAGGCGGGCGAGGGTCTGCGGCAGGCTCATGCGTCCGCCACCGTCAGCACTGCTGCGCTGTACGGCAAAGCGCGTTTTGAGCACCTGCGTGATCGCTTCGACGGTGATGCTTTTGCCCGATGAGCCCGTCACGCCGATGACCTGCACGCCGAGCTTGTTCAGCACGTAATGCGACCACTTCATCAGGGCGACCTGCGTGTCACGGACGAGGATGATCGACACCCCTTCGACGTCAAAATCTGGCGGGCGCGTGCACAGCACCCCGGTCGCGCCGCGTTCGACGGCCTCCCGGATGTACTGGTGCCCATCGCCGCGGTCGGACTTGAGCGCGACGAACAGATTCGAATCGGTCGTGGTGCGCGAATCGAAGGAAAAGTCATTGAACAACTGCGCACCGGGTTCGCCAAAGGGCTGGCCGTTGGCCGCTTCGAGTAGGTCGTATAAGCTGATCATCGCTTCTTGCCAGTTTTAACCATGAGGCGAAACTTCTGATATAATCGGCCAACGCGTCTTTTTCTGGACGATTGCTTCCTATGTCATTTTATTTTGAAATCCTCAAAACCAAAAATAAGGCGCGCGCCGGGATCCTGCACACGCCCCATGGCGACATCCCGACGCCAGTATTTGCCCCCGTTGGGACGGCGGCGACGGTGAAGGCTGTGCCGCCGCGCGACCTCACCGAAATGGGCGCGACGCTCGTCCTTTCCAACACGTATCACCTGCATCTACGCCCCGGTTCGGAATTGGTGCGCGATATGGGCGGGCTGCACGCGTTCATGGGGTGGAACGGGCCAATCCTCACCGACTCCGGTGGATTTCAAGTGTTTAGCCTCGCCGACATCAACAAGATTGATGAAGACGGCGTGACCTTCCGCAGCCATCTCGATGGCAGCAAGCACCGCTTTACGCCCGAAAGCTCGATCAAGATTCAAGAGAATCTCGGCGCGGACATCATCATGTGTTTTGATGAGTGTCCGCTCCCGACGGATCGACGCATTGTCGAACGCGCCGTGGATCGCACCATGCGTTGGGCGACGCGCTGCCGCGATGCTCACCCCGATAATTCCGTGCAGGCCGTGTTCGGCATCCAGCAGGGCGGCATCTTCGAAGATTTGCGCCTGCAGTGCTCCGAACACCTGCGCACGCTGGATTTCCCCGGCTACGCGGTCGGTGGTTTGGCGGTCGGCGAGAGCAAAGGACAAATGTATTCTACGCTCGATTTCGCCGTTCCCATGCTGCCCGATCACAAACCTCGCTATTTGATGGGTGTCGGGGCGCCGGAAGATTTGGCCGAAGCGATTGTGCGCGGCATCGACATCTTCGACTGCGTGCTCCCCACCCGCATCGCGCGGCACGGCGCGGCCTTCACCTACGATGGCACGATCAACATGGGCAACCTCGCCCATGCGCGCGACGGTCGCCCGATTGATCCCGAATGCGACTGCTACACCTGCCAGCATTTCACCCGCGCCTATGTGCGTCATCTGGTCAAAGCCAAAGAGCTGTTAGCCCACTACCTCCTGAGTGTGCATAATATTCGCTTCCTCATTCGGCACGTGCGTGCCATGCGGAGCTCAATTCTGGATGGCTCAATCGACCAGTATGTCGAAAGCTTTTTGGGACGGTATCTCGCAACTGGCTAAACGATGACATCGAACTCTGCTATGCAGACAACTCAGGAACGCTAAGCGCGTATGGAAAAAGCCAGACGCGCTCTTGTCGTTGCCGCCTTGACGTTGGCAAGCTGCAGCGGGCAGATGCTGCCCGCCTCGACCCCGACGACCGAAGTGACGGCGCTGCGGATCTATGTGACGACGCCGCTAATCCCGCTGATCAACACGCTGACAGCGGCCTACAGCCGTGTCAATTCGGCGGTGGTCTTTGAAGTCAACACCGGCAATTACGAAGCGATGGTGGATCAAGTGCTCCTGCACGACGATGCCTATCTGCTGACGAATTACCTGCCGCCGGAAGAACTCGGCCCGATGATCGCGCTGCCGATTGGACAGGACGGCATCGCGGTGATCGTACATCCGGCGAACGTGGTCGGCAACTTGACCGTCGCGCGCCTGCGCAGCATCTATCAGGGCTGGATCAACAACTGGGCGGAACTTGGCGGCGCAGATCTGCCGATCACCGTGATCAGCCGCGAAGATGGTTCAGGGACGCGGTTGGTGTTCGAAAATCTGGTGATGGGGGATCGGCGGACGACGACGACCGCGCAGATCGCGCCGTCCAGCGCGGCGGTCGTGACAAGTGTGGCGCGCACGCCGGGCGCCATCGGCTATGTGTCGATGAGCTACCTCAACAGCAGCGTGTACCCCCTGCGCATCGAAAATGTTGCGCCGACCCTCGAAAATGTCGCCAACAATGCCTACCCGCTGCGCGCGCTGGTCTACTTCGCGGGGCTGCAGGAGCCGGAGACCCACTTTCGCAATTTCATCGGTTGGGCGCAGAGCCCCGATGGGCAGGCGGTGATCGCGCAGAACTACGCGCCGTTGTTAAATGAGGACGTGCGCCCGGGGGGCCGGCGGGGGGGGGCCCCCCCCCCCCCCCCGGGGGGGGGGGGGGGGGGGCCCCCCCCAAAACCCCCCGTGGATCACGGGGAGCGCTCGCAGCGACCACGCCCATGATGGTGTTGAAGCCCGCGAACAGCGACAGCAGAATCAGCACCCACATCGACATAAAGGCGATATCACGGTAGAAGCGCAAGCGGGTGCGCCGCTTTTCCATCTCAATTTCGGGGATGCGAATGCGGTAGAGCGCGCCCGCTGCTTCACTGTTCTTCGGGTTGACGCGCAGCACATTATCCAGACAGATCGAACTCTGATCGAGCGAATCGACGGCGACGCTCATCCACAGCCACGCATCTTCAAAATCACTGTCTTCTTCGATGAGATCGCGCAGCAATTCACGCGCTTCGCGGCGGCGATTCGTTTTGACGAGTTCAATCGCGTCGAGCAGGCGGTCAATGCGCGCGGCGGCGTCAGTGGATTCAGTCACGGGAATTGGCTCATTTCCCCAGCAGCCTCACCCCCTGACCCCCTCTCCGGGAGGAGAAGGGGAAACTGACCGGGGGAAGGGTGCGCATTTAGTCAGCAGCAGCTTGCAATTGGCGTCGGGCATCGACGGTGACACCCGCGAAGAGATCGGTTTCGTCGACGCGATTGTGCGCCGGGGCCGGCACGACGCGCGTAAAGCCCTGATGCGGCGCGAACCAGCGGCGGAGCGTCAACGGCATGCGCCACGTCGGGCCGCCGCCTAACTGGCTTTTGTGGCACTGGTTGGCTTCGTCCCAATGCGTGAAGTAGCGGCTCACGTCGAGATTGGTGTGCGTCGGTTCGACGTTTTCGAGAATCTTGACCAGATCGAGGTCTTTATTGCGTCCCAACTTGCGCGGGTCAATGCCGCGCAGGCGCAGCATCGTGATGCCGAGCTGAAGCTGGCGCTTGGGAATGCTGGAGTAGTACAGTTTTTGCGGCTTATAGCTGGGCTGCCCGGTGACGAAATTTGCATCACCCGCCAAGTGGAAGGCTTTGGTCGCGGCGCGCTGAATGGCAATGTGATCCGGGTGGCCGTAACCGCCATACTTGTTGAAGGTCACGACGACATGCGGCTGCACCTCGCGGTAAATTTCCACGCAGCGGCGCGTGACTTCGTCGACGTTGGCCTGCCACAGACATTCGGAGTCTTCGCAGGTGGGCGAACCCATCATGCCGCTGTCCTTGTAGCCGAGCTTGAACACTTCGGTGAGGCGCAGCTTCTGAGCCGCGCATTCGAGTTCGGCGAGGCGGAGTTCGGCAATCGAGTTGTAGCCTTGCAGCAGTTCCGGCGCGACGGTGCCGCGCTCCCCGTTGGTGGCGCAAATCAAATAGACGTCGACACCGGCATCGACCCACTTGGCGATAGCACCGCCAAGCCCAAAACTTTCATCATCGGGATGCGCGTAGGCGATCAACAGACGAGGTTTAGGATTCATGACCGTTCCAATAAGCTGAAGAGACGTGCGTCTCCCCATTATAGTCCAGCCTGCGTGGGATCAATATGGTATTGATTCGGGCTGTAGGTCGATGAGAAACATCGGCGGGGGCACTGTACACTGTGCCCCCGCCGGAGATATTCCGTCACCTACTTACCTCCACCCGAAAAGGGGTGAGCGCGGAGGTTTGAATTACGACGCTTGAATGGTCGCCAGCACGGGCAGGAAGATGCTCGCGAACAGTTGATCGCGCTCGCTGGGCAGCACCTGCAGGACCGCGAGCACGACTGTGCCGCCGTCGCTGGTCACGGCGACATCGAAGCTGAAGCCCTGCGTTGTCACCTGATAGAACGTCCACTCGTAGCTGCCGATGGTCTCGGTCGCGCCTTCTTCCAGAGGTGATCCGGTCTGCGAAGACAGGAGATCAACCGCCTGCTGCGGCGTGCCGGGGAACGCCTGAAGGATCAGCCCGCGCGTCGCCGACGCCGAGTCGATGTAGATGCCTTGGCCGCGATCTGCCCACCCGCTGGGAATCTCGCCCGTCAAGCCCATCGCTTCATTGGTGAAGGGCTCGAAGGTAACGTCAGTGACAGGCACCGCGAACTGCACGGGCTGCAGGTCGGCGATACAGGCGTCGTCGGGCGCGGTGGTTGGGTCGGTGATGAAGGCCGCGGCCATCGATGCGCCGCACGTGTTCGAATTGATCACGCTGTGGCCGACGGCCGGATATTCGTAGACGTAGCTGTTGCTCAGGTTCGCGGCGACTTCTTCGGCATAACTGAACGGCGTCACCGGGTCATACTGCCCACCCATGACCAGCGTCGGAATGTCGCTCACGACGGGTTCTTTGACACTGTCGTCGAGCGCGGGCACATCCCACGCCTCACACAGCGCAAATCCGGTCGTCTCCATCAACACTTCGAGATCGGCCTGCCCGCGATACTGCGGCGGCAGCGCTTCATAGGCCGCGAGCAGCTCTTCCGGCGTGCGCCCGATCAAGTCATCGGCACAGAACACCGAGTAATTCATGCCCCGTGACAATGCGTTGTAGGCGGGCAGTACCAAACCGCTCAATTGCGCCATCAGGTCGTAGCTGCCCGTGCTGACGTCATAGATCGTCTGCGGGAGGAGGGGCAGCAGCGAGGCCTGATACAGGAAGATGGCGAGATTGCCAAGCAGCGCATCGCCCGTGAGATACGCATCATAGGTTTCGCCGCTCAGCGGGTCGGTGATGCTGATCACCTGCGGGTTGGCGTTCAGTTCGTCGATGGTGTCGAACAGCACCTGCTGCAGATCGGGATAGGCGGCGTCACAGGCGGCGTCCGCGCTGCACGCCTGAATCAGGCGGGTGAGCGAATCCGTCACCGTGTCGAAAATGTCGATGAAGAAGCTGCGCGTGGTCGGCAGCACCGAGTCGATCACGACGCTGCGCACGATTTCCGGATAGTCACGCATGACGGCCTGCGCCAGCAGCGACCCATACGACACGCCCACCAGATTCACCTGCTCGTAGCCGAGCGCTTCGGTGAGGGCGGCGACATCCGCGGCGTTTTCGAGCGTGTTATACGCGGCAAAGTCGATGCCCTCCGCGGCGAGGCGCGCGCGGCACGCCAGCAGCGCGTCATACACGGCTTGTGCTGATGCTTCCGGATCGGGTTCGCGTTCCAGCCACGCCAGCATCGTCTCGGCATATTCCGGGCATTCGAGCGCGGGCTCCGATAAGCCCACGCCGCGCTGATCGAACACGATGAAGTCGCGCGTGTCATCGGCGAGGGTCGAGAAGCCGCCGAAGAGCGCAAATTCGGCATTCTCCGTCGTCTTTTCGCCGGGGCCACCGGAGAGCAAAATTACGGGGGCGGCATCCGGGTCACTGCCGCGCTGAATCACCACCGACAGGCGGATCGTGTCGCCGTCGGGCTGTGCGTGGAACTCGGGCACGACTACGAAGCCGCACTCGACGCTGCCGTCGGCGTCAAACGGACAGTCGGCAGGCTCAAAGCGCGGCACTGCGTCGTCTTGCGCGGCGACGGGGATCACCGCCAGCAGCAGCGCCGTGATGATGAAGATCAAGCTTTTCATGAGTCAAGACTCCCTGATTATTGAACGAGATCAGTCAAGATACGGGCGAGCACCAGAATCAGCGCGATGCCCACCACGGCATACGCCAGAATCTGGCTGCGTTTCGGACTGTTGGTTTCAATCCGGCGGGTTAAAGCGATCCCGCCGCCGATGACGCCCCACAGCAGGGCATCCAACAACTCTCCAGTGAGGAGATTCACCGCGGCCAACAGTAGAAAAATGATGATCAGCACCGGAGTAGCATCGGTCGGTGATTTGGTCTGCATTGCTCCACCTTGTCCAACATCCATCGTGCGTTTAAAATTCTTTTGCAACGTCAGCATAGCATGATCTGATTTTGACTGTCAAGACGTTGAAAATGATTTTTCAATGAGAGGTAAGCCCCGATGACTGATGAGCCAATCCGTCCCCAATCTGAGCACCTGATCACGGATCTGGAAGCCCTCAAGGTCTACTTTGACCCGGTGCGCCAGCGGATTTTGCGCGAACTCGTCGGCGAACCGCGCAGCATCCACGATATCGCCGCCGTGCTCGATGTGCCGTTCACGCGCCTGTACTACCAAATCCACCAGCTGGAAAAGCACGGCTTCATCCGCGTGGTCGAAACGCGCCCACTGGCGGGCGCGGTCGAAGAGAAGTTCTATCAGGTGACGGCCTATACCTTTCCGATTCACCGGTCGCTGCTCACGCTGGCGACGCCGGAAGGCGAGCAGGGCATGGAATACGTGATGAATGTCGTGCTCGACGAAACGCGCGCTGACCTGCGGACCGCGCTGCGCAGCGGCCTGATCAACATGGAGGTCTACGCGCCGCATCCGGACGCGCTGCTGTTCCGCCGCACGCCGCTCTACCTCACGCGGGAACAGGCGCAAACCTTTTTTGAGCGCTTATTGGATCTGGAAAAAGAGATGTTCGCGGCGCAGCAAATACCGGGCGCTGACAAACGGAGTTACAATTTCATCGTGGGTCTTCATCTATCGTCTGTAACCGCGGATGATCAGCCCGCGTCGGATGCTGAAGCTCAGTAGGAGAACCGCTTGTCGCAGATGCGCTTAGTCACCCCGCGGGGACGCCGCCGCATCGACCGCTTTGGTCGCATGCTGCGCGCGGCGTGGCGGGACACTTCGGCGCTGTGGCACGAGTTTCGCCGTCCCATCACGGTGTTCCTGCTGGCGACCATCGTCGGCGGTGTGATCTACGGCGAATTATGGGCGCTGGCGGGTCACGAACGCATCCCGCTCGTCGATCTGCCCTATGCGATGATTTCGCTCATGGTCTTCAATCCGGTGATCGATCTGCCGGACGAGCCGCATTTGATCGCGTTCTGGTATGTCATGCCCATCCTCGCCATTTACATCGTCGGGCGCGGCGCATCTGACTTTGTTCGCCTGTTTTTTGACCGTACCGAGCGCCGCAGCGCGTGGGAGGAGGCCGTCGTGTCGACCTATCGCAATCATGTGATCGTGCTGGGGATCGGGCATATTGGGCTGCGCGTGCTGCGGTCGCTGGCCGATATGGGGATTGAGGTGGTCGCGATTGACCTCGACCGTCACGAGCGGCTGGAACACGAGCTGACGCGCCTGAGCGTGCCGCTCATTATCGGCGATGGCCGCGCGCGCCACACGCTGGAACGGGCGGGGTTGCCCTTCGCCCGCGCGTTGATCGTCGCGACCTCCGAAGACTTCCTCAATCTCGAAGTGTGCGTACGCGCCCGGGAAATGAATCCGCAGGCACGGATCGTCGTGCGCATGTGGGATGACGAATTTGCCGCCCATCTCAAGAAGTCGCTCAACGTCGAGACGCTCAGCTCATCGGATCTGGCTGCGCCGGCTTTCGCCGGGATGGCGATGGGCGTGGATGTCGCGCCGACCTTCAACATTCACGACAAGGATTACAGCCTCCTGCGCTTACAGGTCGAAACCGAATCGCAGTTGGCCGGCAAGACGATTGATGACATTCAGAGCGAGCACGATATCGACATTGTGCTCCACGAGCGCAACAAGAACGTCGACGTGCATCCACCGGGCGATCTCACGGTCGAAGTCGGGGATAATCTCGTCATTTTCACTATCCATCACCAGATCCCCGAAATCCTCGCCCTCAACGCCAGATAGCGGTTGCTAGAAATAGAACTCATGTTCTATAATGTGCGTATATTGTGATTACGCTGCGCGCACCGTGCCCGGAGGCAGCATGACCGATCAACTGGTCGATTCGTGGATGATCAATCACCGCATCAACCTTTACCTGCTGGACGCCATCCCCCCGGATGCGCTGTCCGCTGTGCCCGTCGGCATGAAGGGGCGCAGCGTTGCCGAAATCTTCGCGCATCTGCACAAGGTGCGTGGGATGTGGCTCGAACCCGCCGCGCCCGATCTGGCGGTCGGTTTGCCCAAGCTGCCGACCAAGACCAAAGCCGACAAAGACGCGCTCACCAAAGACGTTCTCCGCGCTGCGCTGACACAGTCCGGCGAACGCATGGGCGCGCTATTTCAGCGCGGCGTGGAGCAGGGCAAGCTGCCCAACATCAAGCCGCATGTGGCGGGCTTCCTCGGCTATTTGATCGCGCATGAAGGCTATCACCGCGGCGAAATCGGCATGACGCTCACGCTGGCGGGGCAGCCCCTGCCGGATGAAGTCGCTTATGGGTTGTGGGACTGGGAGAAACGTTAATGGATCGCAATCTCTTGTGGACGCGCTGGGACAACACCGGTACAGAACTGCTCAATATTTCAGCGCGGGCGAACTGCTACGTGATCAAGAGCACACTGCTCGGCGTGATCGAAGGCGAGCCCATGCGCGTGATCTATCGCCTCTGCTGCGATGCGCACTGGCACATGCGCGAATTGGACGTGTACAAGTTCGTCGACGCGGGCGCGACAGTTGAGAGCGTGCACCTGCGGCGCGCGGAGGACGGCCGCTGGCACACCGCCGACGGCGAGCCGCTGCCGGAACTCGACGGCTGCCTCGACGTGGATCTGCGCGCGACACCTTTCACCAACACGCTGCCGATTCGCCGCCTCGGTTTGCAGCCGGGCAAATCGGCGGAGATCAACGTGGCCTATGTCGATTTTCCAACGCTGGAAGTCAGCCCATCACGCCAGCGCTACACGCATTTCGGGCGCATTGACGGGGTGCAGCACTACAAGTTCGAATCGCTGGAAGTGGATTTTGAAGCGGTGCTCCCGGTCGATGATGACGGCATCGTGCTCGACTATCCGGGGTTGTTTCGACGGATTCAATCGGCGTGACTGTAAGTTGATGCCCGCAAAGTGCTGCTGAAGATCGACAAGTGTGGTACTGAAGCTTTGACAAGTGTTCCTGCGCCACAAAAAATGTGAGGCGGAGACTGTGCGCGTCATCTCCGCCTCACTAGGCGAGGCTTTCGATAGGGGAAGAAGGTGCGGAAGTTTAGGAAGGCAGCGCACGAACTCCATGGGTTAAGACCGACATGGAAGTCGTCAAACTTGAATTTTTAGGCGACACCTATATAGTATGAGAAATCCTTCACGATCCCATGTGACACTTGTATCGCTTCATAGAGACGTTTGTCATATTAAGTAGACGGCGGTATCATCCCCGCCATCTTGTTCGCCTCAGTGCCCCGGAGTAAGACCCCATGCGCCAGTTTTTGACCGTTGACCGCGCCCACATCAACCATGACAGCCGCCTTCTCTCCTTGACCTCCAGCGCCGACCCCGTGCAGCAGACGCAGATCTCCATGCGGCGCGAGGGCGATCATCTGGCGATCTCCGTAAGCCTGAACGCGCTCGAATTTGCCCTGCGTCCCCGCTTCAGCGAATTCACCCGCATCCTTTCGCACATTCAACCGGTTGACGGCTTGAACACCACCCGGCAGGTTGGCACGGGGAACGCCTTCCTCGCACTTGGTCTGCATACCGACGGTTCGCTCATCGTGCGCCCGACCTTCGTCGCGGATGCGACCGGCTACCTCAGCTTCAATCTCAAGCTGACGGCGGATGTCACCAAGACCCTGACCGAGTGGATTGGTGGTAATGCGGCTCAGTTGCCAAAACAAGTGTAGTTCTGTAGAATTTCATCAATTCACGATGGTCGCGGAGAGCGCCCGCCCTTGATGGGACGGGACGCCGAAGGTGCAAGTCATCCGTCACGCTGGACGGATGGCGAAACTCTCAGGCTACAGGACGCGTCCATCGCATGAACTCTGAAGTCCGTTCGCGACAGAGGCACACAGCACCCTAACCTGTGTGCTTTTTTATTTCTAGGAGAGATCATGGCTTTCAACATTCCGTCCGACCTGAAGTACTTGAAAAGTGATGAATGGATTCGCATCGAGGGTGATACGGCTACGCTCGGCATTTCCGATTTCGCGCAAGACCAGTTGAACGACATCGTCTTCGTTGATCTCCCCGAAGTCGGCACGAACCTGCCCAAAGGCGGCACCTTCGGCGTCGTCGAATCGGTCAAGGCGGCTTCGGACCTGTTCAGCCCCGTGGAAGGCGTGATCACCGAAGTGAACGACCTGCTGCGCAAGAGCCCGGAAACCATCAACAGCGACCCGTATGGCAATGGCTGGATCGTCAAGCTCAAGGTAACGGGGTCGGTGGATAATCCGGATCTGCTGGACGCCGCCGCCTATACCGCGCATGTCGACGCGCGCGCGTAAAGCCAGTTAATCTGAGCATACCGCGCCCCTCTCCTCTAGGAGAGGGGTTGGGGTGAGGTTACCCAACGGACGCGGTTCAAAGGGTATGTAAAAAAGCGTTTGCGCTACCCCTCACCCTGCTTGCTGCGCAAGCCCCGGGGCCCCCCCCCCCCGCCCCCCCCCCCCCCAAGGGGTGAGGGGGATTAGACACCCTCTTCATCGCGTCCCGACGAACGAATTCCGACTGCCGGGACGAGGCGTTCCTCGTCCTCAAGATAGTTGTAGAGGCATCCATGAGCTATATCCCGCATACCGATGTAGAACGTCAGCAAATGCTGTCGGCAATCGGCGTACCGACCATCGAGGACTTGTTCGAAGCAGTCCCCGCGGCCTACCGATTCCCGAAACTCGATCTCCCGCCCGCGCTCAGCGAAATGGAAGTCCTCGCGGAGCTGCAATCGCTGGCGGAGTCGAATGACAGCGCCTACGATTTCAGCCTGTTCCGCGGCGCAGGGGCGTACCATCATTACACGCCCGCCGCGGTCAATCATATGCTGCTGCGCGGTGAGTTTTACACCGCCTATACGCCGTATCAGCCCGAAGTCAGTCAGGGCACGCTGCAGGCCATCTTCGAATACCAGACGATGATTTCGCAGCTCACGGGCATGGACGGTGCGAACGCCAGTCACTACGACGGCGCGACCAGCCTCGCGGAAGCCGTCACTGTGGCGCTGGAAGCCAGCCGCCGCAAGAAGAGCAAAGTCATCCTCAGCCCGTACATCAACCCGCAGTATCGCGCGGTCGCCCGCACCTATCATCAGGGCAACGACGTGACGTTTGTGGGCGATGAAGGCGCGGCGGAACTCAGCGACCTCGTCGCCATGATCGACGACAACACGGCGATGTTCGCTGTTGCGTATCCCAACTTCCTCGGCCAGATCGAGGATTTCAAGGGCCTGGCGGATCAAGTTCATGCGGCGGGCGCGCTGCTCGTGTTTGTGGCGAATCCGCTGGCGCTGGCGCTACTCAAGAGCCCCGGCGAACTCGGCGCTGATATCGTCGTTGGCGACGGCCAGACGCTCGGCATTCCGTTGAGCTACGGCGGGCCGTATGTCGGCTTCTTTGCCACCAAATTGGCGCAGATGCGCCGCATTGCCGGACGCATCGTCGGCGAAACGGTCGACAAGACGGGCAAGAAAGCCTATGTCATGACGCTGCGCCCGCGCGAACAGGACATCCGCCGGGAAAAGGCGACCAGCAACATCTGCACCAATCAGGGCTTGCTGGCACTGGCGGCGACCGTCTACCTGTCGCTGATGGGCAAGCACGGCCTGAAAAAAGCCGCGGAACTCAACTACCACAAGGCGCATTACGCGGCCACCCAGATCGCGAAGATCCCCGGCTACGAAGTTGACCAGTCCAAACCGTTCTTCAACGAGTTTGTGGTCAAGTGCCCGCGCCCGGTCCGCGAAATCAACGAGGTGCTGCTCGCCGAAGGTATCATCGGCGGGTACGAATTGGGACGCGACTACCTGTACCTGTATGACCGCATGCTGGTGTGCGTCACCGAAATGAATACGAAGGCCGAGATCGACGTACTGGTCGATATTTTGGGCGAGGTGAAGTAACGATGGATACGATTTACGACATCAGCGTCAAAGGCCGCGTCGGCGTCAAGCTGCCCGACTGCGATGTGCCCACCAGCGCGCTGCCCGCTGATCTGCTGCGCGATGAACTCGACCTGCCCGAAGTGAGCGAACTGAAGGTGGTGCGCCACTTCGTCAACCTGAGCTCGCTCAATCACAGCATCGACAAGGGCTTCTATCCCCTCGGCTCATGCACCATGAAGTACAACCCGAAGATCAATGAGGATGTCGCGCGCCTGCCCGGGTTTGCGCATCTGCACCCGCTGACCGATGATGAATCGGCCCAGGGGGCGCTGGCGTTGATGTACACGCTGCAGGAATGGCTGGCGGAGATCGCGGGGTTTGACGCGGTCAGCTTGCAGCCCGCTGCGGGCGCGCAGGGTGAACTCGCGGGCATCCTCATGATCCGCAAGTATCATCTGGATCGCGGCGATACCAAGCGCACCAAGATCCTCGTGCCGAACAGCGCGCACGGGACGAACCCGGCGACCGTCAGTATGGCGGGGTTGGAAGTGGTCGAACTGCCCTCGGATGAAAATGGCGATGTCAGCCTGGACGCGCTGCGCGCCGCCTGTAACGACACCGTCGCGGGCATGATGATCACCGTGCCGAGCACGCTCGGCCTGTTCGAAGCGCACATCGTCGATGTCATCAAGCTGGTGCATGCCTGCGGCGGCCTGATGTATATGGACGGCGCGAACATGAATTCGCTGCTCGGCATTGTCAAGCCGGGCGAGCTCGGCTTCGACGTGATGCACTACAACCTGCACAAGACGTTCTCCACGCCGCACGGCGGCGGCGGCCCCGGCTGTGGCGCCGTGGCGGTCAACACCAAGCTGAAGGATTTCCGCCCCGGCCCCGTCGTCGAAATCACCGAAGCGCCGACCGCGGACGAAGAAGCGCCGCTCTACGGGCTGGTCATGCCGCCCAAGTCGATCGGCCGCCTGAAGGCGTTCCACGGCAATTTTGGCATGCATGTGCGCGCCTACGCCTACATCGCGACGTATGGCGATCAGCTCAAGGAAGTGTCCCGGCATGCCGTGCTCAACGCGAACTATGTGCGCGCCAACCTGCGCGGCGTGTACCCGATGCCGTATGATCGCATTTGCGCGCATGAGTTCGTCATGGAAGGGCACTTCAAAGAAGCGCCGGATGTGCACGCGCTCGATATCTCCAAGCGCCTGATGGATTACGGCATCCACCCGCCGACCAACTACTTCCCGTTGATCGTGCCGGAAGCCCTGCTGATCGAGCCGACCGAAACGGAAGATAAGGCGACGCTCGACCAGTTCATCGACGTGATGAAGACCATCGCGCAGGAAGCGAAGACGCAGCCCGAACTGCTGCACGATGCGCCGCACGTCACGCCCGTGGGGCGCGTAGACGAAGTGCGCGCCGCCAAGCAGCTCGTGCTGTGCTGCCGTCCCGTCCCCGAATGGGAGGCTGTGCCGTCGCGGTAAAGTAGGCTCAACATAGTCACCAAATCAGGACGAGGCGCTGAGCCTCGTTCAAATTTGGTGAAAAGAGCTAACCTCACCTCCGACCCCTCTCCGAAAAGAGGAGAGGGGAGTGAAAGCGCTTAAGTCCCCTCGCCCTTGGGAGAGGGGATTTAGGGGTGAGGTTAGATAATAGGTCGCTTCTGAAATGACCTCATGCTTCGTCCTCTTTGTTTCACACCTTAGTTCGCCCTACGCCTTCTCAACGCTGACCAAAATCCCCTGTGCAAGCCCAAACGCGCGGCGTATACTTCTCCCCGCTGCCCAAACGGGCACTTTTTGTTCATTGGATCGTAAGGAATCGTATGCACCGGACAAGACGTTTTTCGCTCGTCATGGCGGTCACGGTCATCACGCTGGTGGTCGCGGCGTTTTCCGTGAGCGCGTCCGCGCCTCAGGACATTGACGCGTATCAGGATCCGCTGCCGGGGACGAACACCCCATCGCCAACCGCCATCTCCTTCGCGACGAACACCCCGTCTGGCCCCACGGCGACGCCGACCGAAACGCTCACGCCGTCCAACACGCCGACGTTTACGCTGACACCCACGCCGACCCTGACGCCCACAGCGACGTTCACGCCAACGTTCACGCCGTCCAACACCCCGACGGATACGCCCACCTTCACGCCCACGCCGACTCCGGTTGGGCCGGTGTCCTACCCGGAAGGCGTGAGTCCGCTGACGGGCTTGCCGTACCCGAACGAAGAGGCGCGCAACCGCCGCAACCTGATCGTCAAAATCAGCAACTACCCGCCGATTGTGCGCCCGCAGAGCGGCATTAATCAGGCGGATGTCGTCTACGAATACGAAGTCGAAGGCGGCGTGACGCGCTTAGCGGCGATTTTCCGCAATAACGCGCCTGATCATGTTGGCCCCGTGCGCAGCGGTCGCCTGATGGATATGGAACTCGTGCCGATGTACGAGGCGCTGTTCGCCTATTCCGGCGCGAGCGAACCGGTACAGAATCTGCTGCTGCATCAGGATTGGTCACTGCAAATTATCTCGCCGTCGATTGGCGATAACTGCGAAGAGGCGGGTTTCTGCCGCTTCCCCAATGGCGATCTGCCCGTTTGAGCACACGCTGTATCTCGATACGAATGTGCTGTGGGATCGCGCGACGCGCCGTGGCGTGAATACGGGCTACCGCGCGCGTGGTTTCGCGTTCAGCGAGACGCCCAGTCCCGGCGGCGAACCCGCGAACGACTTGCATGTCGAGTACTACGGGCAAATCGATGTGCGCTGGCAGTATCGCGAAGAGACCAACACGTATGTCCGCTACACTGACAATGCGCCGCACTTTGACGCCGCGGACGGTGAGCAGTTGTGGGCGGATAATGTCATCGTGATCGAAGTGCCGCATGAAGAACGCCCCGACCTATTTGAGTCGGAGAGCCGTTCGGCGTCGCAGCAAATCAATTTGTGGGATACCGGACGCGCGTATTTGCTGCGCGATGGTCAGTACTGGGAAGGCTATTGGCGGCGGCGCGACCGCGAACCCGGCACCGCGCTGGAGGTCATGTTTGGCGACAACACGCCGATCATGATGCGCCCCGGTCGGACGTGGGTGATGGTCACGCGCTGGATGAACTACGTGACGATCAGCACCGAGCGGCCGAACATCGAAGCGACGGCGACGATCATCGCCCTGACGCCGACCAATACGCCGTGGCCGACGCCGATCCCGCAGACGCCGGATCCCAACGCGCAGGCCGCCCCGGTCGAGGCGACGCCGACGCCCGCGAGCTAAAAACAGGACTGAGGTTCAAGGACTGAGTAGGGACGAGGCATGCCTCGTCCTTTTTGATTGCTGCCTGTATCAAAACGCCATTCCCATATAATGTGAACAGGGGGACTATGACAGCAGACAATTTTGCGCGTTTTGTTAGCGCACCAGAAAACTCAGATCGACGATTTGAGTTGATTGATGGGCAGTTGGTTGAGAAATTGCCAACGATGCTGCAAGGGGTGATTAAGGCGCAGCTTGGCGGTGAACTCGGCATCTATTTGCGCGAAAATCCAGTCGGTTGGGCCGGATTCAGTATCGAATATTCACTGCCTACCGATCCATTAAATGTGAGATCTCCGGACATATCTTTCACCCTCAAGGAAGGGCGAACACTTTTACGTGAGGGCTTTGTTCCGTACATGCCCGAAATTGCTGTTGAAGTTCAATTGCCGGAACAAAGCGATAGGTTCATGCAAGAGAAGGGCGATTACTATCTGGCACACGGGACGAAAATCGTGTGGATCGTCTATCCGCGCCAGCAGCTCGTTGAAGTGCTGACGCCAAGCGAGCGCCATCTCCTGACCATCAACGACATGCTGACGGGCGGTGGCGTGCTGCCGGGTTTCAGCGTGCCGATCCGCGAGATTTTTCCAAAAGTGGAGTAGCCTTTTCCATCCAATTGACTCCATCACATCCAATGCCCCTCTAATCATTGAGGGGTAGAATAGATGTTTGCAACACACCTTCCACAGGACTACAATTGTTAGAACGAATGTACACATTTTCCACTGGGGCAAGCTAAATGGCTCAGCAGGACAAGATCATCGTGCGTGGCGCACGAGAACACAATCTGAAGAACATCGATGTCGAGATTCCGCGTAACCAGCTCGTGGTGATCACGGGTTTGTCAGGGTCGGGTAAGTCCTCGCTGGCGTTTGATACCATCTTCGCGGAAGGTCAGCGGCGCTACGTCGAGAGTCTGAGCGCGTACGCGCGCCAGTTCCTCGGGCAGATGGAAAAGCCGGATGTCGACCAGATCGAAGGGCTGAGCCCCGCCGTCTCCATCGACCAGAAGGGCGTGAGCCACAACCCGCGCTCAACAGTCGGCACGGTGACGGAGATCTATGACTATTTGCGTCTGCTGTACGCCCGCATTGGCGTGCCGCACTGCCCGGTCTGCGGTGAAGAAGTCGTCGCGCAGAGCGCCCAGCAGATCGTCGACGAGATCAAGGCGATGCCGGATGGCACGCGCATTCAGGTGCTCGCCCCGGTGATCAAGAATCGCAAGGGCAATCACGAAAAGGTCTTCGAAGATGTGCGCAAGGGCGGCTTCGCCCGCGTGCGCGTCGACGGGGTGGTGCGCGAACTGGAAGAAGACATCTCGCTGGATCGCTACGGCATCCACAACATCGAAGTGGTGGTCGACCGTCTGGTGATTCGCCATTACGACGACGCGGAGTCGGAGGATGCGCGCTCAGCGGAGACGCGCCTGACCGACGCGGTCGAGACGGCGCTGGAAATGGGCGGCGGCGTGATCACCGTGAGCAATATGAGCTACGACCCGCCGCTGGACACGCTCTACAGCGAACATCTGGCGTGCGTGAATGGTCACGGCAGCATCCCGGAGATCGAACCACGCTCGTTCAGCTTCAACACGCCGAAGGGCGCGTGCCCAGAGTGTCAGGGGTTGGGCTTCCGGTTAGAGATCGATCCGACGCTGGTCGTGCCGAACCCTGATCTGACGATCAACGAGGGCGCGATTGAGGGTAACGGCTGGAACATGGAAGATGGCAGTTGGGGCGGCAACATCATGCGCTCGGTGGCGCACGAGTTCCACGTCCCGCTGAACACGGCGTGGCGCGAATTGACCGACGAGCAGCGCAACCTGTTCCTGTATGGCACGGGCGGCAAGAAGATCCGCGTGCGCTACACGTCGAGCAGCGGCGATCACCGCGAATACACCACCGCGTTCGAGGGCATCATCAACAATTTGCAGCGGCGCTACCGCGAGACGGAATCCGACTACATCCGCCAGAAGATCGAAGAGCTGATGTCGCAGATCCCGTGCAGCGCGTGTAACGGTCACCGTCTGCGCCCGGAATACCTCGCGGTGACGGTCGCCGGGCAGGCGATCCATCAGGTGAGCCGCCTCCCGGTGACGCAGTTGGTCTCGTGGGTGACGGATCTGCGGGGACGCAATGGCACGCCTGCGCTGCTCAGCGACCGTGAGCAGGAGATCGCCGTGCAAATCCTCAACGAGATCGAGGCGCGCGTGCAGTTCCTGAACAATGTCGGCTTGGGCTACCTCAGCCTCGCGCGCTCGTCAGGCACACTGAGCGGCGGTGAAGCGCAGCGCATTCGCCTCGCCACGCAGATCGGCAGTCGCCTGACGGGCGTGCTCTACGTGCTGGACGAGCCGTCCATCGGGCTGCATCAGCGCGATAACGGCAAGCTGATCGAGACGCTCAAAGAGCTGCGCGACCTCGGCAATACGTTGCTGGTGGTCGAACACGACGAAGAAACCATGCGCTCCGCCGACTACCTGATCGACCTCGGCCCCGGCGCGGGTGAGCACGGCGGCCATGTCATCGCGGCGGGCACGCCAGAAGAAGTGATGCAGGTCGAAGATAGCCTGACGGGCGCGTACCTCTCTGGTCGCCTGTCGATTGATGTGCCCGCCAAGCGGCGCCCCGGCAACGGCAAGTCGATTGTGGTGCGCAACGCGCGTGAGAATAACCTCAAGGGCGTCGATGTCGAGTTCCCGCTCGGTAAGCTGGTCTGCGTGACGGGCGTGAGCGGCAGCGGCAAAAGCTCCATCATGGTGGATGTGCTGTACCGGCGCATCGCGCAGGTACTCAACGGCAGCCGCGAGAAACCGGGCGCGCATGAGCGCATCGACGGGCTGGAGCAGATCGACAAGATCATCAACATCGATCAAAGCCCCATCGGGCGCACGCCGCGCAGCAACCCGGCGACCTATACCAAGATGTTCGACCTGATCCGCACGCTGTTCGCGGAACTGCCGGAAAGCAAGATCCGCGGCTACACCGCCGGGCGCTACAGCTTCAACGTGAAGGGTGGGCGCTGCGAGAAGTGCGAAGGGCAGGGCGTGCTGCAAATCGAGATGCAGTTCCTGCCGGATGTGTACGTGACGTGTGACGTGTGTCACGGCGCGCGCTACAACCGCGAGACGTTACAGGTTAAGTACAAGGGCAAGAGCATCTCCGACATCCTCAACATGACGGTGAGCGAGGGCGTAGAGTTCTTCACCAACATCAATGCGATTGCGTCGAAGCTGCGCACACTCGATGAGGTTGGCCGGCTATATCCGCATCGGTCAGCCCGCGACGACGTTGAGCGGCGGCGAGGCGCAGCGTATCAAGCTGAGTCGCGAACTGTCGAAGCGCGCGACCGGGCAAACGCTGTACATCCTCGACGAGCCGTCGACGGGGCTGCACGCCGCCGATGTGAAGCGCTTGATCGGCGTGCTGCAAAAGCTGGTCGACAACGGCAACACGGTGCTGGTGATCGAGCACAACCTCGACATCATCAAGGTGTCGGACTGGATCATCGACATGGGGCCGGAAGGCGGCGACGCGGGCGGCTATGTGATCGCCACCGGGACGCCGGAAGAGGTCGCGCTGGTGGACGAGAGTTATACCGGGCAATTCCTGCGCCATTACGTCGGCGAGAAGGTGTAGCGAGTACACCTCACCCCCAGCCCCCTCTCCTCTTTTCGGAAAGAGGAAAGGGGGCTGGGCGCTGCTACTGCTCCTGCGGAATTGCCCTTGCGACCGCGATCAGATCGGCGGCGCAGGCGGGCGGGATACTCCCGACGGGCAGTGCCTCGACTTGTGCCACGAACTCGCGCAGTTGATCTGCTTGAGCGGCGTTGGGAAGGGGCAGCGGCGCATCACACAGCGCGGCGATGGAGCGCAGACGCTCAAGGGACGGATCGGGGACGACGATTTGTAAGGGCAAATCGGCAGGATTTGTGTCATCGCCATCTATCGCTGGCATTGCTTCCGAATCTGCGGGTGCGCCAATAGCAACCTGACCGCCATAGGGACTCCAATCGGCTGACAGCAGCGGAACAGTCGTCGTAAAAATCGGTGTAATGCTGCCCGACTCCCCGTCGACAAGATAAGCTGTTCCATCGACACTCGTCGCCAATATTTGCGTTTCATCGGGACTCCAACGTGCAGATGTCAGCTCGTTGGGAAAACCTGAGTATGTATGTAGACGTTCACCTGTAATCGGATCGAAGGTCACAACACGGTAGAAATTTCCTTCGCGTCGCGTCTGTTATAGGCTGCAAGGATAATGCTACCACCTGCGCTCCACTGGATTGAGTGTCGAAAACCGGGAATAATGTTTGAAATCAGCGACTGGCGCTGTGTCAGATCATAGATTTCAAGCCTATACGTAAATCCGAGGGCAAGATACTGCTCATTCGGGCTGAATTCCACATGCGGGACATCTTCGGGCGCACCCGGTAGCGAAAATAATGGGTTACCACGCGCATCGCGCATAACCATCTCATCAATGCTACTCACCAAAAGGTACTGACCATTGGGACTCCAAGCGACACGCCAAGCAACGATAAGGTCGCGATCAAAATAGACTAAACTGCCTGTGTGCATATCCCAGATGTTCAATCCGGTAAAACGATCGACAGTAGCAATCTGTGACCCGTTTGGCTGGAGCGCTGCATCCTCAATTGGGCCGGTGAGTTCGCCCGGAACGTCCATGATAATCAGGTGTGTCGCCGGATCGATCACCGTTAATCCGCCTTCGCGCAATGTGACCAGTATTGCACTCGGGTTTTGAGACCATTCCACCTGAGAAACAAGGAGCGCTTCATCTGTGTCACGCGCTTGCGTCCTGACCTGTGAGCAACACAACACACACAATAAGAGAACAAGGCATCGAAACGTTTTCATGTGGCCCCTGTTGGTTTAGTCGCGAGCGCTGGAAAGTTGGTTCATTCCGGATGAGCTTGATGATCAAGCTTTGGTGAGCTCCCTGTGAAGCAATACGCCCCTGACTCTGCTGCGAATAGCGTAGCAGCACAATAACGTTCGCTCTATGTTTCCCCTACGCCACAGAGTTATCTCGACTTCGTACTAAATTTCACTAATTTTCTTTATGATGCAATGTGCCTAAATGTATTCCCTCAACGGATGTGCAACATATATGAGAGGTGAGTTAAATCACTTCTCGCTGAACAAAAGCTCATATATACTGACCAATAGATAAGGGATTTGATCCCTACAAAATAGACAAAACGAAACCGGTCGCATCCGGAAAAGGAGTATTGGTAATGGTGGTCGCATATAACACCCCCCCACAGGAGCAAACACCGAGCGTTTACGGTACCGCGCTGGCGCAATTTGATCGCGCTGTCCGCTACCTGAACCTTGATGATGGGGTGGCCGATTTCCTACGCTATCCGCGCCGCGAGTTCTCGGTGAACTTCCCGGTTCGCCGCGATAATGGGAAAGTGGAAATGTTCACGGGTTATCGTGTTCACCACAGCACCGTGCTCGGCCCGTCGAAGGGTGGCCTGCGGTACAGCCTCGCCGTGAACCTCGACGAAATTCGCGCGCTGGCCATGTGGATGACGTGGAAATGCGCGCTCGTCAACATCCCCTACGGCGGCGCCAAGGGCGGCGTGGTCGTCGACCCCAAGACGCTCAGCCGGGACGAACTCGAACGCTTGACCCGTCGCTATACAGCCGAACTCATTCCTTTAATCAGCCCCAAAATGGACATCCCCGCGCCGGACATGGGCACGAACCCGCAGGTCATGGCGTGGATTATGGATACTTACAGCATGACCGTCGGCTATTCGGTCCCGGCGATTGTGACCGGTAAGCCGATCAACATCGGCGGCAGCCTCGGTCGTAACGAAGCGACGGGCCGCGGCGTCATCGCGTGCATGGTCGAAGCGCTCAAGGGCCACGGTTTCGGCAAGCCGTCCAGCGAGACGAGCATCGTCGTCCAGGGCTTCGGCAACGTCGGTTCGAATGCGGCTTCGTTCGCGCACTCGCTCGGCTTCAAGATCGTCGGCGTGAGCGATGTCGGCGGCGGCCTGTACAATGCGAATGGTCTGGACATGCCCGCAGTGCGCAGCTACTACGCTGAACATGGCACGCTGGAAGGCAGCGCGCTCGGCGACGAAGTCACGAATGCCGAACTGCTGGCGCTGCCGTGCGACGTCCTCGCGCCGTGCGCGATGGAAGGCCAGATCACGGGCAAGAACGCCAATCAGGTCAAGGCGAAGATGATCGTCGAAGGCGCGAATGGCCCGACGACGCCAGACGCCGACGACATTCTCAACGACAAGGGCGTGTTCCTCGTGCCGGATATTCTGGCGAACGCGGGTGGCGTGGTCGTCTCCTACTTCGAGTGGGTGCAGGACCTGCAGGCGTTCTTCTGGGATCAGGAAGAGGTTTACCGCCAGCTTCAGCGCGCGATGGCGCGCAGCTACTACGCGACGGAAGCGACCGCCGAAGAATACGGCGTCGACATGCGTACCGCCGCGCAAATTCTCGCCATTAAGCGGGTGGCCGATGCTCTCGAAACGCGCGGGATCTACCCGTAAGCGAGACGCTCCGGCTAACCGGACAAACTAGACTTATTTCCCCCAGACGGGCTGAGCGATCAGCCCGTTTTGATTTTCACCCCGCCCCGCCGCTACAATAGGTTGGGGATTCGCACTGCGAAAGACATGGCGACGAGATGAAATGGACTGAGAACTTGCTCAAAGCGAATGGCGGCGATGGCGCGCGTAAGGTGCAGGATGCCCTCGACGCTGGGCGCGCCGCGGTGTTCGCCGAGGATGAGGCGAAGGCGCTCGCCCAGTATCGCCGCGCGGTCGAATTGGCGACCGCCACGCCCGGCCATGCCCGCCAGCGCGACTTCATCGTCACGGCAGAGATGGCGCGCGCAAGCTGCTTGCTGCGCTTGGGACAGTTGGACGAAGCGGAAGCGGTCATTGCGGCGCAGTACAAAACCGCCGAAAACGATCACCAGCTAGGACAAATCGTGCTGGCGCGCGGCAAACTGACCGCAGCGCGCGGTGAATCGCCCCGCGCGGATTTTGAGCTGGCGCTGCGCCATGCGCGCAACGTACGGGTTGATGATCTGGAAGGGCGCGTGCTCGGCGCACTGGGCGAGATGTATCTGGGTGAAGCCAACGCGAGTTACGCGGCGCATCTGCTGCGTGACGCGGTCGCGAAAATCAATGCGGCGGGCGATGTCGAGCAGAGCAGCCGGATCGTGGGCTTGCTCGGTCAGGCGCTGGTCGAAAGTGGACACGAGGTCGAAGGGCAGCAATTGCTCGAACGGGCGCTGAATCTCGCCAAGAATATCGGCAGCCGCCGTGACGAACGCCAATGGTCGGCGGTGCTCGGCAAACGGTCGGCGCGCGAAGGACGGCATCAGGAAGCCAAGCAGCTCTATGGGCGGGCGCTGGCGCTCTCCAACCCGGATGTGCCGACCGTCGATTATGTGCTGCTGTTGTGTGACCTGAGCCGCATCTGTCTGAGCCTGCATGAAACTGGCGAAGCGATCACCTATGCGCAGACGGCGGCGCGAGCGGCAGAAAAACTCAATGTCGAGAAGGTCACGCGGATGGCGCGCGGCACGCTCGGCGTGGTGCTGCGCGCGGCGGGTAAGCATCTCGACGCGCTGCCGCATCTCGAAGCAGCCAGCGCGACCGAACCCGTCGACATCGAAGTGCTGCGCAGTCTGGCGGCGGCGCAGGCCAACAGCGGCGCGACCGACGCGGCGATCCGCACGTATCAGCGGGCGATCAAGGCGGCAGAAGCGGCGAAATCACCGTTGGAATTGGCGCAGGCGCGGCGGGATCTCGGCTTGACGCAGGCGAAGTTGGGCGATTTGCTCTCGGCGATCCATGAATGGACGGCGGCACTGGCGATCTACGAGGAGCACAAAGCGGCGGCGCAGGCGGCGCGGCTGCTGTGTGATGTGGCAAATGCGCGTAAGTCGCTGGGGCAGTACGCGCGCGCCATGAAAGACTACGAAGAAGCGCTGGTGCTGCTCAACTCGGTCGATGAGACGGATCTGGAGTCGCGCGGGCTGGTGCTCTCCAATGCGGCGAATGCGTATGCCGATGTCGGCGACGTGGAATCCGCGGACGCGTTTTTCAACGAGGCGATCACGATTGCGGATCGCCTCGGCGATAAGATTGGGGAGTCGACACGGTCGGGCAACTACGGTTGGTTCTTGCTGCATGTGGGGCGACCGCGCCGGGCATCATCGACGATTGAGCGGGCGCTCCAGTTGAGCCGTGAACTCAATCTGCCGCTGCATTCCGCGGTGCAAACGGATAACCTCGGTCTGGTGCATGACGCGCTCGGCGATTATGCGACCGCGCTCGATTATCATCAGCAGGCTGTCACGCTGCTCACCGAGTTGAACGAACCGTATTGGCTGGCGACCGCGCGCATTAATCAGGCGAACACGTTGATCGCGTTGGCGCACATCGACCCGGCGGCCGAACTGCTGGATCTGGCGCTCACGACAGCGCGGGAGACCGAGCGTGTCGAGCTGATCACGGCGGCACTGACCGGGTTAGCGCAGGTCGCGCTCGGACGCCATGACCCGGTGCTGGCGGACACCTATCTGCACGAGGCGATCACCTTGGCGCGCAAGAACGATCTGCGGCGTTTGTTGGCGGAAGCTTTAACCGCGCGGAGTCGGCAGCAAGCCATGACCGATCACCCCGCCGAAGCGGCGGCGAGTTGGGATGAGGCGCACAAGCTCTACACGATGCTGCACATGCCCCAAGGGAAGATCCAACCCGCATGGCTGGCCGGGGAAAAGCGGAGTTAGGTCGCTGCCCCCTTGACCCCACCCCAAATCCCCTCGCCCTTGGGAGAGGGACGCGCCACACCGCAGTTTCGGCGCCCTTCGCCGCTTCGAAGCAGGCTGGAAAGGAGAAGTACCGGCTACTCAATCCAATTGGACAAGCTCGTCAGCAGAATGGTGCTCTGCGTCGGGTCGTTGGTCGGCACGTGGACGCGGAATTCGTGTGGCCCGCCCATCATGTTGTGCATGGTGTAGCGCAGCGTGATAGTCGTTTGCTCACCGGGGCGCAGCGTCATCTGGCTGACGATGGCGCGCGGTGGGCAGCAGCCCTGCACCAGTTCGACGCGCGGTTCTTCCAGAATGCGCAGCGTCTGACTGCCGGTGTTCTGGATGGTGTAGACGCTTTCCGCCCACGCTTCCATCTGCATATCACCATGATCAATCACGGTAGTAGCGACTTCGGCGTGGGGTGCGCCCTGCACTTCCGGCACGTAGGGCGGAGTGCTCTGGCTGGTGACGAGCACCAATCCAATGAGGATCACCGTTACGGCGATCACCCCGACGGCGATCAGGACCGTGTTCTTAGGCAGGCCTCGCGGAGGGGGCGGTTTTAGCTTTTGCAGACATGTCCTAAACTCCTATTTACGGCTGCGTCTGGGCAACCAAAGCTTCTTCTTCGTTGGTGACGCGCTGCTGGTAGATGCGCTGCTCTTCCGTCCACATCGTTTTGATGTAGGCGATGATCAGCGCGGCTTGGTCACGGGTATACAAACTGTCCCAGCGCGGCATGGTGTAAAAATTGTTGGGGTCGGCAAAGCCGCCGTCGGTGATGTAACGGAGCAAAAGCTCGTCGCTGTGATGCCACGTATGCCCGGTTGGGTTGTGCGGCGGCGCACCGAGACGCCCGGTCTCGTCCGGTTCGAATGGCGCATCGGGGAACTGCCCCTCACCGTCGACGCCGTGACACGCGGCGCAGGTCTGTTCGTAGTAGGTGCGGCCCTCAGCGATTTGCTGCGCGTTGTACGTGACTCCCTTGATGGTGCTGCCGGGATCACCCGGCGCACAAGCAGCGGCGAGGAGCAGGATCAACGAGGCGCAGCCCAGTAGAACTTGGCGCATGGTCAACCTCGAATATAGTATGTGAATCCGTTGATGGATACGCCCTTAATATGACATAGGCAATTCAGTTTGTATCGTGACATGTGACAGGAATTGGCTATACTAATCGACATATTTAAGCTTTTGTGCCTCGGTTTTGGTCTCTCAGTTGAACTTTTAGCCGCAGCCCGAGTAGTAAGTGTTGATATGGCAACCTTCTGGTGTGTTTCCGCGCCCCTCTTCAGTCACACGGATTGGGGCGGTTTTTTGAAGACCGCGCAGGCGTTAATGCGGCGCGGGCATGATGTCATATGGGTCAGTCAGGCGGGGATCGGCGGGGCGGTGACCGAACGCGGCGTTCCGTTTGCGACCGTGCCCAATACGGGGTGGCTGTGGCCGCCCCCGCCCGCGCCCGATCTCACGACGATCCCGCCGCAGGAAGCGGTCATGCTGCGCTACCGCCGCGCGCTGGATACGTGGCTGACCGAAGATTTGGTCGGTGCAGGGGTGGAGTCGCTGCTGGCGCTGGCGGCAGAACGCGGCCAGCCCGATGTGATCATCACCGACCCGTTTTTGAGCGCGGCAGCTCTAGCCGCAGAACGGCTTGATGTGCCGCTGGCGGTCGCGGGCTGGCCGGCGATGCGCGATCTCAACGCGGAGTCGCTGTACTACGTGCAGAAAGAACTGGCGCGGGACAGCGTCGAACGGTTGGAACGGCTGTATGCCCGCTTCTGTGTGACGGGCACGAATTTCGCCAAAGGGGCGACACCGTCGATCGTCAGCCCGCATTTGCATCTGAACTATTTCACGCCGGATTGGTTCATTGCCGATCAGGCGAATTTGCTGGAACAGAACGAGTTCTTCGGCGGGCTGCCCGATGCGCCGACCGATGCGCCGCCCGCGTGGCTGACGCAGATCCCGGAGAGCGCGCCGCTCGCCCTGATCACGCTCGGCACGACGTTCACGGGCGATCTCGGCTTCTTCGCGTGGTCGGCGCAGGCAGCGTATCGCGCCGGGCTCGTGCCCATTGTGGTGATTGGCTGGAATCCGGTCACGCCGGAGGAGAAAGCCAAGTTGAAAGCGGCGCTCCCGCCCTCGACGCGCTTGCTCAACTGGGTGAGCTTTGCGCATGTGCTGCCGCGTACCCGTGTGATGGTGCATCACGGCGGTATGGGGACAACGCACGCCGCGCTGATCTACGGTGTGCCGCAGTTGGTTGTGCCGCACGCTGCCGATCAGCAGGGGCAGGCGCGGCGGGCAGCCCAAGCGGCGGTTGGCATCAAGCTGACCGCGCACGAGGTGCGGCAGGGACTGCTGATGCAGGGCGTCAAGGCACTGGCGACGGATGAAAACGTGCTGGCGACCGCGCGACAGTTTGCCGCCGATATGCAGTCACGCGGCGGCGTTGACCGGGCGGCAGAGGTGCTGGAGGGGCTGGTTGGCTAACCTCACCCCCACCCCTCTCCTAGAGGAGGTTCCCGAAAGAAATCCACGAATAGATGTAGGGGCGCACCTGTGTGTGCGCCCGAAAACGGGCAGACACACAGGTCTGCCCCTACACACGGACTTTCGGAAAGCTGCTTAAGCCATTGTCAGAAAGCTGCCAAAAGAGAAAGAGGCTTTCCTCGTCCTTTGGCTGATAGGCGTTCTAGAGTACGATGCCTGAAGATGAGTTCAGTAGGACAGCGTGAGGTCTGTTTGGAGACAGCGGACGCCATGAATGGCGTCCCTACACAAAGACAGTTCTTCTCGTAGGGACGCGATTTATCGCGTCCGCAAAACTGTAATTTGGAATCAGAGGAGATGGGGTATGAGTAAAGGGTTGTTGTTACTGGTGATGCTGGTTGGACTGGCAGCGGTTTTCCCGGTGAGCGCGCAGGATGCGGCGACGTGTCCCGGTGACCTGACCGCGGTAATTGAGTCGCTGAATGCGGATTATGAAACGCCGGAAGACGCGCTCCGGGCACTGATCACTGCGCGGGAAGCGCTGCAGGCGGCAGAGCTTAACTGCGCGCGGGCGGGCGTCGTGCTGGTCGAAGAAGAATATGCCCCGGCGGAAGGCACGTTCACGCTGAATTACCCGAACGGTTGGGAAGTTGGCATCTTCTCGCCGAGCGAGACGGGCGGCGTGCTGTTCCTCGGCAATACGCCACGGGCGCAGGACTATTTGCAGGTCGAACAGCCGACGCCGGAAGAGGGCGCAGTCGCCCTGCAAGTGCTCATCGGCACGCCGACCGATCGGCAGGATGTCGGCGGGCTGCAGAGCGTGGTCGCGGACTTCGAACTGCTGCTGCGCGGCCTGTACCCTGACAGCAGCACGACCGAATTCTTCACGCTGGATGGGCGCGAGGCGGCGCGGATGTCGTATCGGGGCACGGCTTTTGACGGCTTCCTCGTCGCGCTGACGATGGACAACGGGCGCTTTGTGGCGATCCGCGGCGTGACTTCGACGGGCAACCTCGACGCCTTGCAAGCGATCGCGCAGGCGGTCGCCGTCTCTACACGGTAAAGAAAAACGAAAAGATCTAACGCAAAGACGCTAGGGCGCGAAGACGCAAAGTAAATGACCTACTTTGCGCCTTACCGTCTTCGCGTCTTTGCATTGAATCTTGCACTTTTACATCGGCTTTTTGCCGAGGATGATGATGTAGGCGTGATCCAGCGTCGCGTCGGGCGTGCCCGCGCACTGGAAGTTCATCCACTCTTTGACCGGATCGGGCGCTTGGATCATCATGATCTCCAGCCGTTCGCGCACCTCGGGCGGGCAGTCCTGCCGTTCGACCCACTTGGTGAAACTCGCCTCGCGGCTGATGCGCTCCCAATGCTCGACGGTCAGCCCGGCGTCGAGATACAGCCCCTGCCATTCATAACTGTTGAACACACGGTTGTGACTCGGGTCGCGCAGCCGTTCAAAGGCTTCCAGATATTCGGCGGCTTTGTCGTCGTCCGGGTTCAGGTGATCTTGCACCAGCAGCAGACCGCCCGGCTTGAGCACGCGCGCGGCTTCCTGCACGAACTTGAAGGCGTCGGCGAAATGATGTGGCGCGACGCGGCAGGTGACGAGGTCGAACGTGGCGTCGGGGTAAGGCATGTTTTCCGCATCGACGTCGGCGAACTCGATCTTGGTCACGCCTTTGCTCTCGATGAAGGCTTTGGCCTCCGCCAGCATGGGCGGCGCGAAGTCACTGGCGATGACTTTGGCGACGTGCGGCGCGAACTTGAGCGCGGTATGGCCGCCGCCCGTCGCGACATCGAGCACGACCCAGTCCGGCTGCGGCTGGGCGAGCTCGATCAACCGATCCAGATCATGTCCTTGCGAATGGGTCTCGCTGGTCACGTAGCCATGCGCGTATTGGCTGAAGCGCTGCTTAACATCCCCTGTCATGCTGACCTCCGGTGTGCAAAAATGAATTGACCGTATTGTATGCCCGAAGCGAGCGGGAATTCATCGCCAAATCGTATGACTGATATTCTGTTTTCCAGTGAACGCCTCAAAATGCGGGCGCTGGAACTGGGCTTTAACCTCGTGGGGATCACGCAGGCGGAACCGTCGCCGACGCTCGATGCCTATTTGCGCTGGATCGATGCGGGCATGCACGGCGAGATGGCGTACATGGCGCGACCGGATCGGCAGGCGCGGCGGCGCGATCTCAGCGTGATCATGCCGGGCGTGCGCTCACTGGTGATCGTCGGGCTGGATTATCGCAGCCATGTGCCCCCTGATCTGCTGGCCGATTCGGCGCGCGGGCGCATCGCGTCGTATGCGTGGGGTCTGGACTACCATGAGGTGATCACGCCGCGCCTCGACACGCTGGCGGCGTGGATGAGCGCAGAAGCACACCACCGCGCGTATGTGGATACGGGCGCAATTCTCGAACGGAGCCACGCGCAGACGGCGGGTATGGGCTTCATCGGCAAAAATACCATGCTGATCCATCCGCAGCGCGGCAGCTTCTTCTTCTTGGGCGAAATCCTCACCACGTTCGCGTTCGACACCTACGACGAGTCAACGCTCGCGCCGACGATGTGCGGCACATGCACGCGCTGTCTGCGCGCATGCCCGACGAACGCCTTTCCGCGCCCGCATGTGCTGGACGCGCGCCGCTGCATCAGCTATCTGACGATTGAACACAAAGGCTGGATTGACCGCGACCTGCGCCCGCTGATGGGCAACTGGGTGTACGGCTGCGATGTATGTCAGGAAGTGTGCCCGTTCAATCGCTTCGCGTCACCAACTCACGAAAGTGCGTTCTATCCGAGTGCGTGGGATCGGGTTGCGCCGCCGCTGCTCGATCTGCTGGCGCTGGATGCGGAAGGCTTTGCGGCGCGGTTCGCCGGGTCACCGATTGCGCGCATCAAACGGGAGCGGTTGGTGCGCAACGCGTGTATCGCCGCGGGAAATTGGGGTTTGGACGACGCCATCCCCGCGTTAAGTGCGCTGCTGACCGATGCGAGTCCCCTGGTGCGCGGACATGCGGCGTGGGCACTCGGTCAAATCGGCGGGATGCGCAGCTACGCTCGTCTATCTGAACAACTGTCACATGAAACCGATGATCAAGTGCGGGCAGAACTTCAGTCCGTTTTGCGATAAGATTGAGGCGGTTCACGACGTCTGAATTATGTAGGAGGGAGACTCATATGGAAAGCAAATCGTTTGTTGTTCCCAACATTGGCTGCGATGGCTGCGTCAAGACCATCGTCAACGAACTGTCTCAGAAGCAGGGCGTGTACACCGTCAAAGGTGACAAGCTGACCAAGGTTGTGACCGTGGAGTGGGATACCCCCGCGACGTGGGATGGCATTGTCACGACGCTCAAGGAAATCGACTACGCGCCGGAACAGTCGTTGATGCCGTAAGGCCGATTGCCCAAAGCTCAGAGAGGCGATCTTTTAAGATCGCCTTTTTGATTCACGCGTTGTGTGAAAAATGTAAATTTCCTGCTTTCGAATTGACTCCCGCCCTATGTATCAACTATGATATATCAAGATTGATATATAAGGATTTGAGTAATGCTGAAATTCGCACTGCTTGGCGTCCTGAACTATTCCCCGATGAATGGCTACGAACTCAAGCAGTTCATGGACAGTTCCACCGGGCATTTCTGGTACGCCAAACTGAGCCAGATCTACATGACGCTCAAAACGTTGGAAGGGGACGGGCTGCTGATCTCGGAAGTGCAGCCGCAGGAAGACCGCCCGGATCGCCGCGTGTACACCATCACCGAGGCGGGGCGCGCGGCGCTGCGCCGCTGGTTGGCCGAACCGTTGACGGAAGTTGAGCCGACGAAAGAGCCGCTGCTGCTCAAGCTGTTTTTTTCCGCGCAGATCGACAAGGACGCCCTGTTGACCCAGCTCCATCTGCAGCGCACACTGCATCAGCAGGCGCTGGAGGGCATGGCTGCCAGCGCGCAGATCATCAAGCTGGCGGTAGAGCAGAATCCCGCACTGGCGAAAGACGCGCTGCTCTGGGAGGCTGTGCGGCAGGCGGGTGAGCGGTCAGAACGACTGTACGTCGAATGGCTCGACGACACGATCAAGCTGGTGCAAGCACAGTTCTAGTGACCACAAGGAGACCGTATGACCACCATCAGCGCCAACACGCAGACGAATCACCGGGCGCGCAGCCTGTTTTTGCTCGTCGTCGCCGCCGCCAGTATTGGCTTGCTGGTCGTGCTGCGTCCGCTCATCCAGGCGGCGGCTCTGCCCGAGCTGCATCCCGTTCTCCGCGTCGATCTGGATATTAAGTATCAGGTGCTGGCGCTGGCCCTGGCGCTCGTCAACCTGCTGATCACCTATGTGTTGTTCCCAACCAACTTCCGGCGCTTTGCCCGCATGGGCAACAGCCAAGTGCATCCTGTCCCGGTCAAGGCGCTCGGCATCAACGCGAAGGACACGTGGCGCGGTGTCGGGATCAACTTCGCGATCGTGATCACCCTCGTCACGTCGGTTTTTCTGTATCTGAATGTGCTCAAGGGCGATCTGTCAGCCGTCGGCAGCGCGGTGATCGACTTTGCCCCGTTCATTCTGATCTTCGCGGCCTTGAACGCCTTCACCGAGGAAGCAATCACGCGCTTCACGGTCGTCGTCGGCTTCGAAGGCGTGGTGCCGCGCTCGGCGGTCGCGCTGATTTCGGCGCTGCTGTTCGGGCTGCCGCACTACTTCGGCACGCCGGGCGGCGTGGTCGGCGTGCTGATGGCTGGGTTCATCGGGTGGCTGCTGGCGAAATCGATTCAGGAGACGGAAGGGGTGTGGTGGTCGTGGTTCATCCACTTCTTGCAGGACGTGGTAATCTTCATGGCGTTCTTTGCGGTACTGTAGCGGCGGCCAACTCAGCGGGCAATCGGCACAAAAAAGGGGTAGAAGTTTCTACCCCTTAAGCGGCCTGTTCCGCACGGCGATTCAGCCGCGCGCAGCGGATTCCCTCCGCTCGTTTGATGGTACGCCGATCCACCTGAAAGCGAATCGCTTCGGCTTCAAACTGACTGCGGCTGCGGAGCAGCGCTTCCGTGTGCTTCCACACCGTTTCGCTCCACCCGTCGATCAAGTCTTCGAGCACCCACGCATCGAGGTCCAGCGCGCAGCCGCGTTCACTCACGCGCTGATACACGTCCATGACCAGCGTCTTGATCGCGGCGATGACCGCGTCAAAAGTACGGCGGTCGCGCTGCCGACCCTTCGGCGTGAGCGTGTCGCCGTTCACCGCGAGATTGTTCGCCAGTTCGAACACCAGATCATGGTTGATGTACGTATTCAGGCCAAGGAGCAGCGGCTGCAGCGGATCATCGACGGTGGGCACCGCCGCGTGTTCCCATGTACTGATCAATTTCTGAATCGATTCAACCGTCTTTAGCTGAGCGAACATGCGCGTTTACGTCCTTCATTTCACGATACCCCTATTAAAGCGTGGACCAGCCGATCTGAACATCCGAAGATGGACAGAATTCCACCTGCGACTAAAGGCGGACAGGCGAACAAACATTCAGCAAACATACACTTTACAGAGGGGTGGGGTGGGGTAGAATTCAGACTGAGAAAGTGGCTATGTGAGCCACTTGGGGAGAGTTAACTAAGTCTGATACGCGGGTGTCCGTGGCGTTACGGGACACAAGAGGAGTCCAATGCAGAAGTTGTGGACGAATGAGTCTTTTCAGCCGGAAGTTGCCAGCGCCCAAACCCTCGACGCCAGCTGGTACCTCGATCCACAGGTTTTTGAACGTGAACAGGATGCCATTTTCGCCCGAACGTGGCAAGCCGTCGCCCGCACTGATGAACTCGCCAAGCCCGGCGATTATCTGACCAGCGAAGCCGCTGGCGAACCCATCGTCCTCACCCGAGATCAAACCGGAAAATTACGCGCCTACTACAACGTGTGTCCGCACCGCGCCGGGGTCGTTGCGCGCGGTAAAGGCAACCGCAAGTCGTTCCAATGCCTGTATCACGGCTGGACGTTCAACCATGACGGTCAACTGCTGCGCGCGCCGGGCATGGAAGAGACGCCGAGCTTTGATCCGGCCTGCTTCAGTCTGCACGAGATTCGCACCGAAACCTGGGGGCCATATGTCTTCATCAATCTCGATGATGACGCGCCCGCGCTCGCCGCTATGTGGGGCGACGAATTCACGCGCGTGAGCGGTATCCGCTGGGATGGTTGGACGCTCGTCGAACGCTGCGAATACCTGATCAACTGCAATTGGAAAGTCTACCTCGATAATTACGCGGAAGGCTATCACGTGCCGATGGCGCACCCCGGCCTTAACCGGGAGATGAACCTCGACGAGTACTACGTGGATACGTACCGCTTCTTCAGCATTCAATGGGTGCCAGTTAAGCCCGCCAATCAAGGCAACCCGAATAAGCGGCGTTACGTCAACCCGCTGCCCGAAGACAAGATCCGCTATCACGTCATGTTCCCCAACTTCATGATCGACGAGTACCCGGACAACCTGTCGGTCAACATCGTGCGCCCGCAGGGTCACGACAAGACGCTGCTGACGTTCGAGTGGTACTTCAAGCACGACATCGATCAGGCCGGTATAGAGACGATGGTCAAGTTCGCGGACGAAGTCCAGTACGAGGACATCGAAATCTGCGAATACGTGCAGCAGGGCTTGAAATCACGCTCCTACAACCGGGGGCGCTTCTCCGCGCGGCATGAAAACGGCGTGCATCACTTCCAATCGCTGGTGCACGAATACCTGAACAACGACGTGATCCCGCTGTGCCGCGAAGCCACTCCCATCAAATAACGCCATGTCGACATTTGATGTGCAGCCGCATCTCGCGGCGATTGCTGCGCGCACTACAGCGGCGCGTCAGCCCACGCCTATGCAGATGGCCTATGCGCTCAACGAAGGGCATCCGCTGGCCGTTTTCTGCGCGGACGCGGGTATCACGCTGGATTGGCCGGGGGTGCTGCGCGTGAACGACCCGGAGATCGCCAACGTTAGCCTGATCGCCCATCGCGGTGACGCCCGGCTGACCGCGCAGCGCGTCGAAGCCTGCTTCACGCTCGGTCAGCGGGTGGCGCTGTGGGATGCGCAGGCTGACCCGGCGCTGATCGACGCGCTGCTGAACACGATCATCTATCTGGGCAATCTGGCGGCGCTGGATACCGATCTTGAACGCACGCTTGCCGCGGTGATGACGCCGCTCCGCGAAGGCGCGGTGCTCCGCTACTACCTCGCGGACAGCCTGCTGCGCCAGTGGATTTGGGCGCAGGTCGTGCGTCCGGAGGTCGAGCGTTTGGTCGGCGGTGATGTGATTGAGCCGCGCCAGCTGCTGCGGGCGGAGACGCAAACGCGCGTCCGGCTCGGTGCGTGGCTGACGAAGGTCAAGCGGCGCGGCCTGCCCTACGAAATTCAGCAGATTGGCTTCAAGGGTAATCGGTTGGATGGCTTTTGGGTGAAGCTGCAAGCGCTGTAAACAAACCGGGACACGCTTGTGTCCCGGTTTTGTTTTATTCGGGGGTTCCGCTTGGGGCGGGAAAAAGCGGTGGTGGATTGCTGACATCAACCTTTTCGTAGATGTCCGCTAATGTGAGCGTACATTCGATTGATGCGAGTGTCAGCGTGCTCTCTAGACTATCGAAGTCCTGCAATATCCACTCGTCGTCCGCTCGACGGTAGTGTTCGACATGCGGTCGATCTTGGGCAATGAGGACGTATTCCTGAAGCGAGTCCAGCGCCCGGTAAAATTCAAACTTTCGCCCGCGATCATAGACCTCAGTCGAGGGGGATAACACCTCGAAGATCACCGTGGGATTGAGGAGTGTGTCGAACTTGTCATCCTCTAGCATCCGCTCCCCACAGACTACGACGACATCGGGATACGCGTACGAAGCGTTGCCTTTGAGCTTGACGCGCAAATCACTCGCATAGGTTTTGCACGGACGTTTGCGCAGTTGACTGTGTAAACTCGACGCCGTATTGATGACGATGGTGACGTGTTCTTCACTCGCGCCCGACATCAACCGGATTTCGCCGTTGATCAGCTCGTGCCGTTCCTGACTCGCGCGCTCATAGGCGAGATATTCTTCGGGAGTCCACACGCGTTTTTCGACCGCAACCATCGCTGTTCCTCGTCTCCACTTGATTACATTATAGCATTATCGTGATCAAGCTGGACGTGGACGTGCGCATAAGGTATCTGCCGGTTCTTAACACAGATGTTGCTGTGCTGCTATAACCGCATCCCTCGAACGGATGACCTGAGGATCCTTCATGGGGGATGCTGCCCACGCTGAGGTGATCTAGCCTTGAAGCTACCGGATACATGGAGCTTAAGGGTGAAAATCGCAGAACTTGACGGCGAGTCAGCGGTGGGTGATTGTGGCGTTTGTCGCGGTGATTCTGATGCTGGCGACAACCTTCTTCCTGCAAGGCGATGTGCGCACCTTTGCCTATGTCGTGATCTCGATGGGTGTGGCCCTGTACGCCATTTTGTCACCTAAGAAGCCGGATCCGCAGCAGAAGCGGTAAAATTATCGCAGTTACGAGCGGAGACAGCAGATCATGGACGGCAAGACGCTCAAAGATGCGTGGGTGCGCTGGTCAGGTGTATGGCATGTGGTGTTTTTCAGCCTGTGCACCTTAGCGCTGGGACTGGTCGTCCTCGATCCCAGTTCGACCAACGACCCGATCCTGCCGATTCTGCTCACTGGGCTGCTGATGGCGTGGTACGCGGTGTCGCTGCGCCTGTCCACGCTGCCACCGCTCGGGTGGGTGGCGTTTTTCGCCGTGGGTTGGGCGATCTGGTACGCGTTGGCGGGCTACAACCCCGCTTTTATGCTGGTGTTGAGCGGCCTCTTCCCCCATGTGTTCATCCTTACCGGACTGCGGTTAGCCGTCGGGCTGGCGCTGATGCTCAATACGCTGGTGCTGCTGCAGCTCCAGCGCATTAATGCCGACCTCACGGCGACGTGGATGCTGATTATGTCGGTGGCATGGGCGGGCGGCGCGCTGTTGGGCTATTACATTACAGCCATCATTCGCCAGAGTCAGGAGCGCCAAACGCTGATTGAGCAATTGAAGGAGGCGCAGACGACTATTGCCGCCATGGAGCGGCAGGCGGGGATCGCGCATGAACGGCGGTTGGCAGGTGAACTGCACGATACGATCGCGCAGGGGTTGATCGGCATTGTGACACATCTGGAAGCGGCGGATGCCGCCGCCGATGATGCGGCGGCTCAGCGCTACAGCGACGGTGCAAAGCGCATGGCGCGCGAAAACCTGCGCGAAGTGCGGCACTTCATCTGGGAACTGCGTCCGCCCGCTTTAGAAGGCCGCAAGTTCGAGGAGGCGTCAGGTCCTAGCTGGGCACACATGCACGGTGTTTCCGCCGAGGTGGTGATCACCGGTTCGCCGCAGCTTCTGTCACCCGCGCATGAACTGGCGCTGCTGCGCGTCACTCAGGAGGCGCTGGCCAACGTTGGCAAACATGCGCACGCGCACTTCGTGACGATCACACTCTCCTACGTGCCCAACGCTGTTCTGCTGGACATTAATGATGATGGCCAAGGGTTAACGCTGCCGCTCAACGTGGTTGGCTATGGGTTGATCAACATGCGGGAGCGGATCGAGACGTTAGGCGGTACACTTTCCATCGAAAGCTCACCCCACGACGGGACGACGCTGGTCGTGGAATTACCTCTCAACGGAAAGTGATGGGCATGGCGATTCGCTTGTTGATCGTGGATGATCACCCGGTGGTGCGGGTAGGCATGCGCGGCATCTTTGGCGGCGATGAGCGCTTTGTGATTGTCGGCGAAGCGGAGGATGGTCAATTGGCGGTCAAACTGGCCGCCGAACTGCTGCCCGATGTCATTTTGTTGGATTTGCGTATGCCCGTGCTGGACGGCGTGAGCGCCATGCAAAAGATCCTCGATGCGCAACCGCAAGCTCGAATTCTGATATTGACCACCTATGACAGTGATCAGGATATCCGGCGGGCGCTGGATGCGGGCGCGCTCGGCTATCTGCTCAAAGACTCGCCGCGCGAAGAACTCTACCGGGCGGTCGTTCTGGCGGCTGAGGGTAAGCCTGTGCTGAGTATGAGCATCTCCGGTCGCTTGTTCGCCGGGGGCGACGATGCTCTGACGGAGCGCGAGATTGAAGTGCTGGCCCATGCCGGCAAGGGCGAAACGAACGCCGGCATCGCCAAGCGCCTGCACATCAGCGAGGCGACCGTCAAGACGCACCTCGCCCCACTCCCCCCCCCCCCCACCCCCATCCGGCGATGCTTAAAATTCAGCGGATGTAGCCGGACTTCCGCGCCAGCTTGATCGCGTCGAGCACGTGACCGTTGGGCTTGCGTTCGCCGTTCTTGCCGATCACCCACAAGCCATTGGCGAGGTGCTTGGTCTCGTCCACCCAGTCATACATCGAAATCGTCGGCGCCCACGTGAACACGGGGATGTTTGCGCCACCCGCATTGGCGAGCCGCGTCTCCGCCAGCATCCACCAGAACCACTCGGCTTGCTGCCAGCCGCGCGGCGGCCCGGACGTTTCCGTAAACCAGATCGGGAATTCCGGATAGCGTTTGCGCGCATTCAGCGCCAGTTGATGGAACGGCGGGAGCGTCGAGTCGCGGTAGTGGTTCAGGCCGATGACGCTGACGTAGCGGGGATCGCCGCCGAGTTCGGGGTCGCGCCGACCGATCACCGTGTCGATGACCGCGGCCTGATAGTCTTCGGAGCGCTTGAGCGTCGCATGCCACGGTTCGGGGATGATGAGCAGCGCATCCGGTTTGACTTCCAGTACGGCTTTTGACGCTTCAATGATTAGGCGGCAGATCTGGCGGCGCAGGCGCGTCGCGTTCTCTTTCCGGCGCAGGAATGGTCGCCATTTGCCGAGGCGCCCCGCCATTTCGACCATCAGACTCGGCTCGTTGGCGATGCACCAGTGTGAGAGCTGCGGATAGCGCAGCGCAATCGCGCGGGCGAATTCGGCAAAGTGGGCGGGCGCTTCCGGGCTCATGAGGTCGAGCCAGTCGGGATAGCCGTAGTGCCAAAGGTCGAGATAGAGTGTGAGATGCGATTTCTCCGCGACCGCCACCACGCGATCCAACCACGTCCAGTCGAAGGTGTGTGGGGCAGGGTGCGTCACATACCAGCGCGCCGCGTCGCGCACGCCGACCATGCCGAGATCAACCAGCAGCTGGTAATCCGTTTCCAAAAACTCGTCATGGCGGATGAGTTTGACCTCATCCTGACGATACAATTCGCCATTTTTCATGCGCTGAAAGTCAGAATTTTCGAGGAAAGCCCATAGTTCGAGCGGGCATTCATTGGGCAGCATCAGATTCTCCAAAAAAGGGCGCAGGAGACTGCGCCCGCCAAATACCAAGTTAGTTTACTGCGATTGCTTTTTTGCTGCGCCTTGAGATATGCACATGTGATTATGTATTTCTATTTCAGCCACGGGATCGGCTGCGGCGTGAAGGTCGGCGCGTGCAGTACGGGGGTGTCGCCGTCCCATGTCAGGCGGTCGATGCGCATGAGGCGGGCGGTGCGCTCGACATCCCAGCCGTGATAGACGACGATCTCCTGCCCATCCGGCGCGGTGGTGAACGAGTTGTGACCGGGGCCGATCACCTGACCGGGGACGGACTTCAGGAGCGGGGTTGCCGCCTCCGGCGGGCGGTGATACGGGCCGAGGGGGTGATCCGCGACGACGTACGCTACGCCGTAGTTCTCACGTTCCCACGCGCCGCCGCTGTAAAAGCAGTAGTAGCGCCCATTGTGCCGCCGGACCGCCGCGCCTTCGATGGTGTGCCACTCGTAGACCGCGCCGTACATGCTGCGTTCGGACTGGAACAGATGCCAATCGGCGTGCGGCCGCACCACGACCTGCGGATCGCCGGCCAGCGTCTCCATGTCGATCAGCTTGTCGACGACGATGCCCGTGCCGACGCGGTACTCGCCATCCAGCGTGAGGAAGTCGCGCGCATAGAACAGATACCATTGGCCGTCGCTATCGCGGAAGGGATGCGGGTCGATGGTGAACGGGTCGTCCGGTGTGAGCACAACGCCGCGATCAAGGAATGGGCCGGTCGGTTGGTCGCTGACCGCAACGCGTAGTTGGTGGTCGCGGTCGTCAAGGCCACGCGCAGAGAAGTACAGATAGAAGCGTCCGTCGTGGAAGGCGACTTCCGGCGCCCAATACTGATCCGCGCCGGGGATGGGGGGCAGTGCGTAGCCCGCCGCTTCCCAATGCACGAGATCGGGCGAGTGCAGCACGGGGAACTGCCAGCCGTCGGCGCTGGGAGCAGCCGTGCCGTACGCGTAATAGTGTCCGTCGTGGCGCAGCACAAACGGATCGGCCATGTAGTGCGGATACACGGGATTGGTATAAGTTGATGGCATGCAGACTAGTCTCACTGGTTGAAATTAGTCTACAAGCTTACGAAACGGCTGAATGCGTGTCAATTGCTGGCTTAGTTACACCAGCGCCCCCGCTGCAACCCACAGCGTGAGCGTGACCAGCGCGAAATAGATGACGAGATGGATCAGTACCTGCCGATTGCTCATCGCCTGCTTCGATTGCGCGTTTTCCGGCTTGTCGTGCGCCTGCTTGTTGAGGATGCCCACGGCGAACACCAGCAAGAACGCGACCCAGCCAAAATGAATGATGGTGTTTGAGAACACCATCGCCCACGAGAGCATGCCGGGGATGCGCAGCACGAACAGCAGCACCAGCAGTACGCCGAGCAGCAGCGACCCGGTCACGAACTTATCTTCGTGTTCTTCCAGTGAGTTATAGATCACGTTGAAGAGCTGCCCGGCGTCGAGTGTCCACAGCGGAATGAGGTTCATGCTGGCGAGCAGACCGTTCACGTAAACGAGATCGCGCGCAAAGACCTTCACTTCCGGCGCGGCGGGCAGGGCCTGCGCAGCTACGCCGAACAGCATCAGCAGCACGTTGACGGCTGGCCCGGCTTGCAGCAGCCAACCGATGGTGTCCCAGTGCAGTTGGTCGGAGCGGACGTTTTCCTCTTTGTTAATCGGCGCGGCGACTGCGCCGAGCGGAAACAGGAACAGCAGGTGAAAGCGAATATTCGCCAGTTTGAAGACCAGCGCATGCCCGCATTCATGCAAGAACATGCTCAGGAGCATGGCGACGGTCAAACTCCACGACCAGCCGAACAGGAAGTGGAATAAGACCACGAACAACCCGACCGCGAGCACCTGCAGCGGCCACGGGCGCTGCAAATCGATCAGCCACCAGACGAGTGATTGACCTTCGGGAATCCGGAGTCTCGCGATGCGGCTCTTGGGCTGTTCGGCTGCGTGACTCATAAGCTACCTTTACAATCTTCATTTATTTGATGATACCGAGGTAAAAATGCTTGACAAGTCACCTTAAGTACCAGTGACGACAAGGATCAGTTAATGCAGGTATTCGACAAGACCTATGCCAGAGTCCGAAATCCGACAAAACAGGCCAAGGCAGGCCAATCGCTACGTAGAAGGAGTCTTTTTGGGGACAGCGGACGCAATGAATTGCGTCCCTACGAGAAAAGTGTGGTTGTGTAGGGACGCGATTGATCGCGTCCGCAAAAGCCCAAGACCGACAGGTAACTCGTTTTCACGGCATTCTCCGCACTTACTGGCCGGCCTTGGCCTTTGGCTGACAAACGGTCATTGGCTTAGAAATTATCCCGGTGAACCCCAATAATGGCCGCTGCGTCCAACGCGGCTTAATCGATAGTCGGCGACCTGTCCCGGGGAATCAAAAAGGGGCACACACCGCGCCCCTTTGTCTGTTTCACGTGCTTGTGGTTACCAGCGCACGCGCCGGGACCAGTTGTCGACCTCACGCTGTGCATCTTCGCGTGCCATGCCGTATTTCTGCTGGATCTTCCCGACAAGCTGATCGCGCTCGCCGTTTATCTCCATGATTTCGTCATCGGTGAATTCGCCCCATTCTTCGCGAATCTTCCCGCTGATCTGTTTCCACGCACCCTTGATTTGATCCCAAGTTGGACTGTTGGACATGATGTCCTCCCTACTTCCGTCAAGTGTTACGATGTGTCTATCTTAGGGGACAGCCATGAGAAGCAGATGAACACGAGGTGATAGGATTACAAAAAAGATTACGATATGTTGCTCACATCTCTGGAAAGGAAATTCCTTGCGCACCGGAAACAAAAAGGACGAGCTTGGGCTCGTCCTCATTTTGGTACTTCAAGGCTGCTCAGTGAACGTGTTCTTCGGATGGGAAGACTTTTTCACCCGATTTCAGATCACGGGCATCCGGGTAGAGGCGGAGGAAGCGCACGCCGAGCGTGAACGCCGTCCACGCGTAGCCGACGATGCCAATCGCCACGCCCCATTCGACGAGCGCGGGTTGGTACTGGTTAATTGGGAACACCTGACTCACGCCGGGCGACCAGTCGAGCGGAATGACGAAACCGGAGAGCGTCATGTTCCAGCGGTTGATCACCAACCCGGCGATCACCATCAGCGCGGCGATAATCAGCGCGTAGCGGTTGCGGCGTAGGCGACCCCACAGGAAGAACATCGCCGGAACGAGCGCGCCGAACAAGACTTCGCCGAACCAGAACGTGAAGTTGTAGGGCGTGTTCTGCGCGAGGATTTCCACGCCGAGCTGCTGCTCGGGCACGTAGCTGTAGTAGTTGGTCGCCGCCCAGCTCCACAATTTGAGGTACAGGTAGGCGAGGCACATGATGCCCGCGAACTTGGCCACGTTTTCGAGGATGTCGTTCGGGACTTGTTCACGCCGCATCAGCTTGCCAGAGAGGATCGTCACCAGAATGGTGAGCGAAACGCCCGCCGCAATCGCCGAGAGGATGAACAGCACCGGCGCGGACGGCGAATACCAGAACGGACGCGCCGTCAGGATGCCGTAGGTCGCGCCGAGCGATGACTGATGCAGCAGCGACAAGCCCATGCCGAGCGTCGCCGCCACGGGCATGATGCGATGCAGCACATGCGCCAGCCAGTTGAGCACCTTGAACTTCTTGAGCGGCGTGCTTTCGACGATGATGGGCACGAGCTCGGTGACGAGCACGGTGGAGTAGAGGATCACGCACATCGTGATTTCCCACAACACCGAGTGGACGTTCCAGTAGATGATCGGGTGATAGAAGCGGTCAAAGCGCCCGATGTCGATGAACAGCGCGATCATCGCCGATGAGTAGCCGAGCAAGCCGACGAGCACGGCGGCGCGCGCAATCGCTTCATAGCGGCGCAGACCGAGGAGATAGACCGCTGCCGACAGGGTGAACGCACCTGCCCCCAACCCAATCGACGACAGGTCGACGGTGATCCACAAGCCCCACGGCAGTTCGTCAGAGAGATTGGACACGCCGAGGCCGTTGATCAGCACCTGCAAGCCGCTGTACAAACCGACCGCCAGCATGACCACGAGGAAGACCATCCAACCCAGAAACAGCGGCGAGAAGCCTTTCTGCTTCGGCGGGACGGGGATCGGCGCGACCTCAACCGGATGTGTGACTGTAGCCATTAGACTAATCCTTCCGGCGGAATATAGTAAACGCTGGGATCGGTGCCGAGGTCTTCGCGCAGGCGCAGCGTTGGCTGGGAGGCGATGATCCGTGAGACTGCGCTCTCCGGGTCATTCAAGTTGCCGAAATGGCGCGCATTCACCGGGCAGATGTTCACGCATGCGGGCGTTGCCGCTTCGTCCACACCGGGCATCAGGCCGTTGGCCAGCCCGGCGTCGATGCGATGCACGCAGAACGTGCATTTCTCGACCACGCCGCGCGGGCGGCGGGTGACTTCCGGTTCGCCCCATTCCGGCGTTTTGGTGTTGACATCGGTGCGCTCAAACCAGTTGAACTGGCGCGCGCCGTAGGGACACGCCGTCTGGCAGTAGCGGCAGCCGATGCACTTGGCGTAGTCCATCGCGACGAGGCCGTCGTGGCGGTGGTAGGTCGCGCCGACCGGGCACACTTCGACGCAGGGCGCGTGCTGGCAGTGCAGGCACGGGCGGGTGACGTGGAAGGTGTCGCCGAGCGGCGTCTGATCGACAATGTGGATGTTCCAGCGCATGTCGTCGGCTGTGTCGTTGGTCGCTTGGCACGCCCAGACACAGTAATCGCAGCCGATGCATTTGCTCAGGTCGATCACCATGCCCCAATGATAATTTGAGTCGCCGCCGTGGGGCGCGGTCGCGCGGTTCTGCAATATGTCGCGCGCGAAAGTGTCGAGCGGTTCGGCGAGCGTCGCCGCGAGCACGAGGCTCGCGCCGCCGCCGATCAGCAAGGTCATGAATTCGCGGCGCGAAAGGATATTCAGCTTGGCCGCTTTTTCCTCACGCGGAGGTGTTGGCGTTTGAGACATACGCGCCATCCTTATTCGGACTTATCCGGCTTGGACGATTGAGCCGCACGGTTGCCCCGCGCGATGAACACAGCGGCAAAGGTCACGCCAAAGCCGAGGCCGAGGATCAAGCCTTGCAGCAGCGGAACATAGCTCGTTTGCGCGCTTTCTTCGACGGCAGCTTCCAGCTCGTTTTCACTGGCGACTGCGCCGGGTTCGTTGGTTGGCGCCATTTCGACCACCACCGTGCGATCCGCCATGAGCTGCGCCCATTCCCCGCTGGCGACCATGTCTTCGTGACAGGTGGTACAGGGGGTCGCGCTCATCTTCATGGTGTGACCCGTTTGCAGGTCGAACACGGAGACGGTATCGGAAATCAAGACCGCGCTGCCGTCGGGTTCGCCCGTGTACATGTGACAGTCCACGCAGGCGACAGGATCCGCCGCGTCTTCACCCCAGTGCACGCCGTGAATGAAGCGATCTTCGACGTTGTCGTGGCAGTTGGTGCACAACTCATTGCTGTCATTGCCAGCGCGGAGCTGTTGGCTGTGCGGTGAGTGACAGGTCGCGCAGCCGAGCGGGCCGATTTCATTGTGTGCGCTTACGCGCCATTCGTCGAGCGTGTTATCGTGGCAGTCGCCGCACACCCCAGCGATCAATTCCGGTTGTTCGACGACGGGCTGCACGGCGTGCGAACCGTGACAGTCGGTGCACACGGCGGCTTCCGTATTGCCAGAGAGAATCGCGCGTTCGTGCAGACCGTTTTCCAGTTCAGCGACTTTGTCGGCGTGGCAGCGGCCGCACAGCGACACGGCGTAAATGGCGTATTCGCGGCTGTCGGCGGGCGATGGGTTGTTGTGCGGGAAGGCTTCCTGACCGTGGCAGTCGGTGCAGCCGAGTTCCCCCTGCGGGTTACCCGCGCCGTGCACCGAGTCATGGACGGTGTTCGGGTCGACATACAGGTTCTGGATTGTGCCGTCGCCGAGCGTGACCGTTTGCCACGGCTGGCTGTGACACACGAGGCAGTAACTGTTGTTGCCGGTTATTTCGGATATCGGTTCCAGATCATAAATCTCGGTGATTATGGGCGTCGCATCGGGCGTCGGCTCCGGGGTCGCTTCCTGGGCTTGCGCGATCAGGAGCGGCGACAACCCGGCGGCGATCAGTGTGAGGCCGATGCCGACGAGGGCGATAATCCACGAGCGTTTGGTAGCAGACATGGCAAGTTCTCCGTTACTGCGCCGCGTACAAGTTCAGGGCTTCGTAGACCGCATCGAGGAGCGCGTCAGAGTAGGCATAGTTATGGATGCCGTAGCTGCCGTCGCGTTCCACGAAATCGAGCGCGGTGATCACCCACGCCGGAGTCGTGTCGGTGATAGCGGCGCGTGCCGTGTCGATGCGCGTGTGCGTGTTATTTTGAATGTCGTCGATCAGTTCCTGCATGAGCGCGGGCGAACTGACTTCAGTGTGACAGCCTGTGCAGCTATCCTGCAGCGCGGCCTCGGTCAGCGCGACGGCGGGCGTGATCGGCTGGAGCGCATGGCTGACGCGGTCGCCACCGCCATCAACAGGCACCGTGACCGTGTGGCAGGTCGCGCAGGTGGGACCATCTTCGGCGAGGTAGTGGATGCCCGGTTCCGCCACAACTTGATCGATGACGGGCAGGCCTTCCCACATCTCTCGCACCGGGTCGGGGTCACCTTGCGCCGGGCTCTGGTTGTGGCAGCTTGTGCACAGCGCGTAGCCATCCATCACTAGTTGATCCGGGAAGGTTTCTTCGGTGTGCGGGTTGTGGCAGTCGGTGCAGTCGGTTTCGTTCTGCGCGTGCGCCGAGCCGACCCACTCGTTGTACTGCATGTTCATCTGCCGCGCGTGACCGGACGCCCACCAGTGGTCGGTTTGCGTGAGGGTGACGAGCGTGAACGTGTCGGTGAGGGTTGCGCCGGGATAGTAGCCGACCGGGTACGGGCGACCATCGGCGCTGGTTCCGCGGCTGTGGCACTGACCGCACACCTGCGAGTCCGTGCCGGGCTGAATCGCCGCGCGGATCGTCGTCAGTTCTTCGTCAGACGGGTTGCGCCCGGCGTCGCGCGCTTCCTCAACATGATTTTCGCCGCCGCCGTGGCAGGCTTCGCAGTACACGCCGTCATCTTCCCAGCGGTCACGTTCGAAGTTATAGCCCGTCACATGGCAGTAGGCGCAGCTCTGTTCCCAGTCGTACGCGGGGTCTTCCCACGAGTCAGCGAGCGTGAGCGCGCGCCACGCGCCCGCGGCTACATCCCATTCCGCCGGGAGCACGCGGTACTCGTTGCGGTCGACTTCGTAGAGGTAGCGCTGCACATATTTGCCGGTGCCGACGACAAAGGCCACATCATCCGCCGTGAACGGACGAGCGGCATCTTCACCGGGGAATTGTACGGTGCGCACGTCGTCGCCCGCGTCAAAGCTGGCGAGGATCGCGTCTTCATCATCAGAGAGCGTGCGCGCGTGCGCCGTATCATCATGCACGCGCACGAGGTCCCGGTGACAATCGGAGCATTCGCTGGAACCAACGTAATCAGGCGGTTCGTCTTGCGCGGTGGCCGGTTGGCTGTTGATGGCCAGCAGGCTGAACCCGGCGACGAGCAGGATGATGCCTGTCAGGGTAAGTAGTTTAAGTCTGTTCATGGAAGACTGCCTTGGTACGTGCCGAAACGATAGTTTGGCGACATGGAAATCTCGACACCGGCGACGCGATAGGCGAGAGAATCGCCATCTTCACCGATGGGGAGCGCGTCCGTAATGGTGGCGGCGTGAGGGTTGATCACCGCGTCTTCGATCACACGGGGGGTGAGGTCATCGGACCACAGGCTGTCGGCGTCAATGTGACAGGTGTAACAGCCATCAGTGGCCGCATAGACGGCCTCGGGTTGCTCAGAGGGAAGTTCGTGGAGAAACCGGGGGATGGACACCGCGGACAGCAGCACCGCGCCCACCAGGGCGACCATGCCACCGACAAGGGAGAGACCATATTGTACGCGCTTCATGCGCCCCCACTCCGAGATGTTACGGACACTACTCATTGTCCCCCCACGCTACCCGTTTGTAATCGTTCACGGGGATGAACCGGGATCGTTCCCCAGTATGATTTCCGTTAATGTTCACAAGGCTTCCGTTCGAAAATCGGTTATGCTCCAGCCTCACCCCTCACTCCCCTCTCCCGTGGGAGAGGGGGAAGACAAAGAGTTGCTATAAACCCCTCTCCGTTCGGAGAGGGGCAGGGGTGAGGTGTTTACTCCACCAGCTTCAGGCGCATGGCGAGCAGGGCCGCCTGTGTGCGATCTGACACGTGGAGCTTCTGCAAAATATGCTGCACATGCGTTTTGACGGTCGGCAGGCTGATGGTGAGCGTCTCCGCGATCACGCTGTTGGAGAAGCCTTGCACCATCAGGCGCAGCACGTCGGATTCGCGTTCAGAGAGCGGCTCAATCGTCACATCCGAGCCGTCGAGATCGGTTGGCGGCGGCGTGGAATCGGACGTCGCGTGGGAGAGCGCTGCCAGCAGCAGCGTCCGGTCGATCAGGTCGTCGCCCGCCGCCGCCGCGCGCACCGCCCGCACAATCTGATCCGGGTCGGTTTCCTTTGATAGGTAGCCCGCCGCCCCTCCGCTGATCGCTCGCGCGAGGTAGGCCGGGTTGGCGTAGGTCGTCAGGATGATGACGCTGGTTTGCGGCGATACGGCTTTGATATTGGGCAGGCTCTGTAAGCCGTCCCCATCTTTCATGCGAATGTCGAGCAGCATCACATCGGGATGCAGCGTTTCCGCGAGCTGAATGGCGGCATTGCCGCTCTCCGCCTCGCCGACGACTTCGATGCCGGGGCGGGTGAGCAGCGCCCGCAAACCCTGCCGCACGATGCCGTGATCGTCGACGATAGCCGCGCGAATGGTCTTTTCACCGGTGGGCGTCGTCATACACTTTCCTTTTCTACTGGCTCAGGGGTATGGTGCGGGTCACACGGGACGAAAATATGGACGCGCGTGCCCGACCCCGGTTGACTGTGCAGGTCACAGCGGCCATTCAGCAGGCTGGCGCGTTCGTGCATGGTGGTGATGCCTAAACCGCGGCCTTCGCCCACCAGCGCTTTCGGGTTGAAGCCGAGACCATCGTCGGCGATTTCCAGCGTGATGCCATCGCCGTTGTGCAGAGTCACGCGGACGTGCCGCGCCTTCGCATGCTTGCGCGCGTTATTGAGCGCTTCCTGCGCAATGCGGAAGAGGGTCACTGCGACGGTCTTCTCTGGTTCGGCGGGCAGCGGCGAGAGGTCAAGCGTGAGTTCCCACCCGGCGGCGCGGGCGGTCTGCTGGGCGATTTCCTGAATAGCGGCAGTGAAGCCGAGATCGTCGAGCGTGGCCGGGCGCAGCCTTCGATGATGCGCCGCCCTTCGACGATCGCCTCGCTCAGCGCGTCGCAGCCGCGCACCAGCCCGGTTTTCGCATCGATGGCGGTGTGCGGGCAGATTTCGCGGCAGCTCGTCAGGTAGAAGCGCGCGCCGACCATCTGCTGAATCAGCCCGTCGTGCAGGTCGTAGGCGAGCAGCTTGCGCTCTTCTTCCTGCGCGCGGATCAGCCGTTCGATTAGCTTGTGCTCGATCATACGCTTGTTCTGCAGCTCAACCGCCATATGAATGAAGCTGCGCGTGAGTTCCCCGATCTCGTCGTGGGGCGGGTTGTCTGGCAGTTCCGGCGCTCGACCCTCGCGCCCAAAGGTGAAGGTCATCTCTTGCAGGCGCTTGATCGGCTCAACGAACACGCGGCTCATGATGATCGCCAGTGCAATCGCGACGGTGACGGCGATGGCCTCCAGAAAGAGAGCGATATGGTAGAAGTGATCGACCGATTCATAGAGGATGCTGGTCGGCGTGTGCCGGAAGATCACCCAGAACGTGTTATCGGCGGGCGTCACCGTATCATAGATGTAGACGCTGTCCGTGGTTTCGAGCGTGCCGCGTTCGCCGGTGAGCAGATTTGGAATGTCAGAGTAGAGGCTCTGCGGCTCGACATCGCTTTGATAGACGAGGAAACGCCCTGCTTGATCGACCATGGCCCATGTGTCCGCGCCGGGATCATCGGGGAGCGAGCGCAGCATCCAGCCCGCGTGCAGGTCGATCACGAGTACGCCATCGGGCAGGCGAATCGCATAATGAATGTAGGGTGCGCCCGACGTGTCCTGCGTCTGGAACGGTGAGACGTACACGCCGTCTGCCGCTAACTTCATGGTTTCGTCAAAGTACGGGACGCCGCTCCGGTTCTGTAAGTCGGTGATGGTGCGCACGCGGTCATTGTCGGCGCGGACGCCGATGCGCTCGTTGCCATCAGTGCCGATCAAACGAATGGCGTAGTACATGGGACGCACTGATGCTAGCACCAGCAAATCCTGCCCGACTTCATGCGTCCACAGTTCAATCGCTTCCGGGCGGTTTTGCTGGCGCAGCATGTTCAGGCTGCGGAGCGCGCTCAAATACAGCGCGTCGCCCTTCACCTGACTGAGCGCACTGTCGATGCTTTCCGCCTGTAGGCGCACCTGATTGATCGATCGTTCCAACGCCTGACCGGACAGGGCATTACTCGTGAAAAAATGCCCGTAGATCCCGGTTGCGGTGAGCGGTATCAGCGCCAGCAGCAGGAAAGCTGCTATCAGCTTCAAACGCAGACTGTTCAGTTGCATGGACTTACTCCTCTTTCTTTATTCTGCGTTGGTTTTCGTTTTATGACGGGTGATACCCGTCACCCCGTAACAATGTGTTCTGTCCTCAGTTTTCTGCGACGAAAAAGGTAAGCTAGGTACATACAAATCTGCCCAAAAATTCTATAGAGGTGAAACGTGGCTGAAATCAGTTGGGAAAAGCCCGCCGCTTCGTCCGTGACGCTGCCCACCAAGGGGAGTGAGCGCTGGAAATTTATGATCGGAGCCGTGCTGCTGCTCGTCGCAGTGGTCTACCTGGTCATTTCTGGCACCATGAACGGCGCGCAGTATTTTATGACCGTTGATGAGTTGGTGAATAATCCTGATTTGGTGGGGAAAACGGTGCGGATTTCCGGCGCTGTCGATGGCAACACGATTGCGTATGACGGCGAGAACCTCGTGCTCGACTTCACGATCGCCAATATCCCCACGGAGACAACAGATCTCGCGCTGACGCTGCATCAGGCGGTGTCGGATACGGCGGCGACGCGCTTGACGGTGCATATGGAAGGCGAAGTCAAGCCGGATCTGCTCCAGCATGAAGCGCAGGCGATTATGACGGGTGTGGTGGGCGCCGACGGCGTGTTCTATGCCACCGAACTGCTCCTCAAGTGCCCGAGCCGCTATGAAGAAGGCGTTCCCGAGCAAGTGGAAAGCTAGGGGAGAAACCCATGTTAGCAGAAATCGGTTTGATCGCAGCCCTGTTCGCGTTTATCGCGGCGCTGTATGCGATCATCGCAGCGGTTTACGGTGAGCGGTTTGCCCGCAGCGAGGCGATGATCCGCAGCGCCCGCAACGCCGTGATCCTCAACTTCATCCTTGTAACGATCGCCTGCGTGGCGCTGGAGATTGCACTGCTCACCGAGCAGTACCAGATCACGTATGTGTGGCAGGTCACCAGCCCGGATATGCCGGAGTTCTTCCGGATTACCGCGCTGTGGGGGTCACAGTCCGGGTCGATTCTGTTCTGGTCGTTCCTGATGAGCACCTTCACCGCCGCTTCCGTACTCTTCAACTGGAAGTCACAGCGGCGGTTGATGCCCTACGCGATGGCCTACATGATGGCCACCGTCGCCTTCTTCCTCGCCCTGACGATCTTCTTTGAGAATCCGTTCGAACGGTGGTGGGCGCTGCCCAGCGGCGATGTGGTCGCTTCAGCGTTCATCCCGGCAGGCGCGACTGTGCCGTCGGCGGCCATGCTGGCACAGAGCGCGAACGGTCTGAGCCCGCTGCTGCGGCACTTTGGCATGGCTATTCATCCGCCGGCGCTGTATCTCGGCTTCGTCGGGTTCATCATCCCGTTTGCGTATGGGATGTCCGCGCTGGCCTCCGGCGACCTGTCGACCAACTGGATCAAAGTGTCGCGGCGCTGGGCGCTGATCGCGTGGTTGTTCCTCTCGCTCGGCCTGGTGCTGGGCGGGCGCTGGGCGTATGACGTGCTCGGTTGGGGCGGTTACTGGGGCTGGGATCCGGTCGAAAACGCGGCCTTCCTCCCGTGGTTGATCGGTACGGCGTACCTGCACAGCGTCATGATTCAGGAAAAGCGCGGCATGCTCAAGACGTGGAACATGTTCCTCGTGATTGGCACGTTCAGCGCAGTGATCTTCGCAACGTTCGCCACGCGCTCCGGCCTCGTCGACAGCGTGCACAGCTTCGCGCAAAGCCCCATCGGCTTCCCGATGCTGGTCTTCTGGGCGTCGCTCACGCTCATCGGCACGGCGCTGATCATCTGGCGGCGTATGCGCGGTGAACTGAAAGACGAAAACCCGTTCCGCAGCGTGTTCAGCCGTGAAGCTCTGTTTGTGCTCAATAACTTCGTGTTCGTAGCGTTGTTCGCGGTGATCTTCTGGGGCAGCTTCGGCGCGCCGATCATCGCGGAAAACTTCATGGGCACGAATATCACGCTCGGCGCGGATTACTTTAATTCGGTGACGCCGCCGCTGTTCCTGCTGATGTACCTGCTGATGGGCGTCGCGCCGATCTCGGCGTGGGGCGTATCTGCCGTTTCACGTATGGGGCGCGCGCTGCTCATCCCGGTCGCGCTGACCATTCTGTCGCTCGGCCTGTTTGTGGTCGGCGGCGCGACCAGCCCCGGCGCGCTGCTCGGTTACGGGCTGGTACTCCTGGCTGGCTGGGTCGCACTCTACGAAACCTATCGCGGCGTGCTGGCGCGCCGTCAGGCGCATGCCGCCCGAGAAAACGTGCTGCAATCGGTCGTGGCCCTGGTGACGCGCAACCCGCGGCGCTACGGCGGCTACATGATCCACCTTGGCATTACCGTGATCGGCCTCGGCGTAATCGGCTCGATGCTGTTCCAGCAGGAAACGCAGCAGACGCTGGCGGTTGGCGAAACCGCGCAGATCGACAGCTACACCGTGCGCTATGACGGCCTGCTGCGGGATCAGCTTGCGGAAGATGGCCGCGTGATGGACATCGCCGAACTGACGTTGTTCCGCGATGGCAACGAAATCGCCCATCTGCGTCCGCGCCGTGATTTCTTCCCCGAAGCGACGGACATGAACTCGACGACGATTGCCGGGTCCTACAGCACGCTCGAAAACGACTTCTATGTGCTGCTGGTCAACTGGGAACCGATTTCGGCGGGTTCGGCGACGTTCAAGATTTACATCAATCCGTTGGTCAATCTGGTGTGGTGGGGCAGCATCATCCTGATCTTCGGGACGCTGCTGGCAGGCTACCCGCGGGAAACGCTGCCGGCCCGTGTGCGCGAGAAGCTGCAGATCGCCGCGCCGCAAGGAGCCGTCTCATGAGCCGCTTTTTCGTGCATGAAGATGCTGTGTTCGCCAACCCGCTCACGCTGACGGGCAAGGACGTGGAGGGGACGCATGTGCTGCCCCTCGCCAAGCCCGCCGAACGCCCGTCGAAGCGGCAGCGGCACATTCTGTCGCTCCAAAAGCTGATCGCGGAGATCCGCTCGTCCGGTCACATCGTTAAAACGTTGATGTTCCTCGTCCTCGCGCTGAGCGTCGCTACGTCGGCGTATGCGCAGGAGACGACGGTCAGCACGGTCACGGATGATCAAGTGAACGCCATTGCCGAAAAACTGTACTGCCCGGTGTGCGAGAACATCACGCTGGATACGTGCGGCACGGCGGCGTGCGCCGATTGGCGCTACGAAATTCGCTTGCAGTTGGAACAGGGCAAGACGGAAGCCGAAATCATCGAAGACTTCGTACGGCGCTTCGGCGACCGCGTGGTCGGCACGCCGCTGGACCCGACATTGCGCGCCATTTCCTTATATACGCCGTGGCTGCTGGTCGCCGTCGGGTTGATCGGCGCGGGCATTGTACTGGCGCAGCGGCGCTCGAAGGCGCAGCTCGCGACGGCGAACGGCACGACCGCTCCCGACGCGCAGAACCGCTACGCCGATCTGTTCGAGCAGGATTTGTCCGGTTAACGCATGACCCGGTTGGGCGGCGCCCTGGCGCTGCCCGACGGATCTGAACCAAATAGAACGCACTCCTTCAAGGAGGATTAGATTGGCTTCAACACTGAACAACAAGCATCAAGAACCCGTCCTCGTGGTTGACGATTTGACGCCGGACGTGGAAGCAGAAACCCCGGTCGAAGCGCCGCGCAAGCTGGGCCTCGGCTCGATTGTCCTGATCATCGGCGTCATCGCGATATCGCTGGTCTTCGGCATCGCACTGGTGAGCCAGCGGCAGACGCAGCCGGACTCGGGCGTCGCGCCGACCTTCTCGTTCGAAACCTTTGACGGTCAGAGCTACAACCTGACCGATCTGCGCGGCAAGATCGTCATGATCAACTTCTGGGCGTCGTGGTGTGGCCCGTGCCGCGCCGAAGCGCCGGAACTCCAATCCGCGTGGGAATACTATCAGGACAGTGGTGATGTGGTTTTCCTCGGCATTGCTTACGCCGATAACGGCCCGCGTTCCATCGAATACATGAACGAGTTCGGCATCACGTACCTGAACGCGCCGGATCTCGGCACACGCATCAGCGAAGCGTATCACATTCAGGGTGTGCCCGAGACGTTCATCATCGATAAAGACGGCAATATCGCGCAGTTCATCTACGCGGGCATCAGCCGTGACCGCCTGATCACGATCATCGACGGGCTGCGGGCGAAGGAGAGTGCAGGATGAGCGGCGGCGGATTAATCATCGGCATTGTCATGCTGCTGGCCGGGTTGGCGTATTTGGCGCTCCCGTTTGTGCGCGGCAGCCGGGGTAGTTGGGAAACCGAACAGGAACGCGAACGTCTGCGCATGATCGCCGCCTACGAGCGCGCGCTCGTCACAGTGCGTGACCTCGACGAAGACTATCACGTCGGCAAGCTGACGCAGGAGATCTACGAGGCCGAGCGTCAGCGTTGGACGGAACACGGCGCGATGCTGCTGCAAAAACTGGAAGAAACCGCCGCGGGTGACGCCAAACAGAACAGCAAGCGGCGCAAGACGGTCGAACCGACTGTCTCGGAAGAAGACGCGGTTGAACAGGCGATTGCGGCGTACGTGCGTGCCCGCGAACAAACCAAGGTACAGGAAAAGAACTGATGCGTCAGCGGATCGGATTCACTCTCATCGCTCTTCTCGCGATCTTTGCGGCGGCCTGTTCTGGTTTGGGGAGCGAACCGCGCATTGTCGCGACCACGCCGCCTCAGGACGAAGCCGCTGCTCAGGATGAAATCGCCTCGACGATGCAGTTGGGCGGCGAGATTTGGGCGAATAACTGCGCGGACTGCCACGGTCGGATGGGCGAAGGGACGGCGCAAGGCGCGCCCCTGCCGGATTTGACCGATAAGACGGACAGTGAAATTCTCGCCGTGATCACCAACGGCACCAGCCTCAACGGCATTGATATGCCCGCTTTCGGCACGCGGCTTTCGGAAGCCGAGCTGAACGCGGCCATGACCTATTCGAAGATGATGTCGCTGGCGATTCAGCGCGGCATGGTCAATGCGACCGCCGAAGCGAACGCGGAAGTCGTCGCGCCGAACGCGACCGCCGAAGTCGCCTCGCTTCCGGTCGAACAGCCGGGCGTGGTCACGGGCGTGCTGACAAACGGCACGGCGGGCACGGCGCTGCTGCCCGATCAAACGGTGACGCTGCATGTGGTCACCTCGGACATCACCGAACAAAGCTTTGACTTCACGGTGGGCGCGGATGGTGCGTTCCGGTTTGAGAACGTCCCGTTCAGCCCCGATTACCAGTACGTCGTGACCGCGCCCTATGGCGATGTGCAGTACGTGAGCGAGATCGCCGCCGCCGATATGGCGACGCTGGCGCTCGACCTGCCGCTGAGCATCTATGAGAGCGGCGCGACTGCCGAAGAAGTCACGATCACCGGCATGAGCCTGCAAATCGGCGTCGCCAGTGGGCTGCTGCAAGTCATCCAGATTGCCAGCTACACCAACAATTCGGATCGCGTGTACTTCAGCGTGAACGATGGCGTCGGCACCTCGGTCGGCCTGCAAATTCCGCCGGACGCGACCATGCTCGACAACGTGAGCAGCCGTTACACGGTCATCGACAACACGATCTACGACTCGCGCCCCATGCTCCCCGGTGAAGCGCACCTGATCCACGCTTCGTATACGCTGCCGTACACCGACAGCGCGACGGTCGTGCAGGCGCTCACCTTCCCGCTGGCGGGTAACCTGAGCATCGTCGTTGCGTCGGATGGTTTGAGCGTGACGGGCGAGGGCATCACTACGCAGCCGCCCGTCACCTCGGGCGGGCGGGAATACGCCGCGTTTGGCGGTGACCTAAGCCTCGCAGCGGGGTCGACGCTCAACTTTGTGGTGAGCGGTCAGCCGACTGCCGTCGCCAGTGCGGAGAGCGCCAGCACGAGCAGCAGCGCGATCCAGCCGATTGCCTACATTCTGATCGGCGCAGGCGTCAGCGCCCTGTTGATCTCCGGCATCCTCATCCTGCGGGATCGGATGCGTGGACGCGCACCAGTGACAGCTCCGGTTGGCGCGGTCACAGGCAAGACGGCGAAAGCCGAGAGCAAGGCGGAGATCGCCGCCTTGATGGAGCAGATCGCCCAACTGGATGCTGAACATCAGGCGGGGACGATCAAGACTAATGCCTACAACCGGCAGCGCGCGGCGCTCAAGAACCAGCTCGCCGCGCTCATGAATACCAAGTAACGCACATGGGGCGGTGTCCGCATCGCCCCGGTCAAAAACATCGCTTAGTTTGAACCGTAGGGGGAACACCATATCATGAATCTGGCACAACGTTTGCACCTTGCGCCTACCAGCGAAGTAGGCAGCAGCGTCAGCATCAACCGGAGAGATCAGACTCTCCGCATTCTCACACTGCTGGCGGTGCTCGGTTTCGCCGTGTGCGCTTACCTGGCACTCGGTTTCGCGGGCACGGATGTGAATCAAGGCAATGTGCAGCGCATTTTCTACTTCCATGTGTCGGCCTTCAGCGCGGCCTCGTGCGCGTTGTTTATGGCGGTGGTCGGCGGTATCGCTTTCCTGCGCACCCGCAACGCCGCGTGGGATCGCCTGTCGCTGGCGGGTGTCGAAGTCGGCCTGTCGCTCTCGCTGGTCACGCTGATCACGGGCATGGTGTGGGCGCGCCCGACGTGGAATACGTGGTGGACGTGGGATCCCCGCTTGACGGCCTGCGCGATCATGACGCTCACCTATGCAGCCTATCTCATGCTGCGTGGTGCGATTGAAAACCCAGACAAGCGTCGTCTGTTAGCCGCCGTTTACGGCATTCTGGCGTTCGGCATGGTGATCGTCACCTACGCGATCATCCGTATCCGCCCTGACACCATTCACCCGACGGTCATCGGGCCGAGCGCGCAGAACGCGCAGGGTGGTTTCAGCATGGCGCAGTCGATGGGCATCACGCTGGGGATCAGCAGCCTGGTGTGGTGCTGTTTCATCGCTCCGGCGCTGGTATGGTGGCGCATCCGTCTCGAAAACCTGTACGAACGCGCTCAACAGCTGCGCGTTGAGCTGATGTAAGGGAGAACCAATCATGATCAATACTGATGCGTATCTCGCGTTAGGGCTGGTCGTCGTGGCGACGATCCTCGGCGGCTACATTGGCGTGCTGGCGCTGCGGTTCCGGCAGGCGGGCAAGCTGATTGACACGCTGGTCACGCTCAAAGAGGACAAGTAACGCGCGTCGCGGGTCTGCAATTGTAAAGGACGAGGTTTAGCCTCGTCCTTTTTGATCCAGGTTTCGCCACGTAAATTTAACCGACATTAACTTTTTCCCCGCCGATCCACTGGCGAAACCGTGGCAATTGTCACTACGGCGCTCGGACGGGATGGCGGATACTGAGGGCTAGATTGAGCACCAAACGAGAAAACTTATGGCTGTTTGTCACCCTGTCGAGCAAAAAGTCTGGGACGGGACGCGCGTTGTCCTCGTCGGCAATCCGAACGTGGGCAAGTCGGCGATTTTTGGGGCGCTCACCCATCAGCGCGTGATCGTCTCCAACTATCCCGGTACGACGGTGGAGATCACGCAGGCGGCTTTACCCAACGGCGCCGTGTTGATCGATACGCCGGGGACGAACAGCCTGACCGCGCAAAGCGATGACGAGCGCGTGACCGCCGACTACCTGAGCGCAAATCACGCCGAGATCGGCGCGGTCGTGCAGATCGCCGACGCGAAGAATCTCCGGCGGGCACTGCTGCTCACGGTGCAATTGTCGCAGTTGGGGCTGCCGCTCGTGCTTGTGCTCAACATGATGGACGAAGCGGTGACCAACGGCGTGCACATCGATACGGACCGCCTTGGCGCAAAGCTGGGAATTGATGTGGTAAAGACGGTGGCGGTGCGTGGCGAAGGCATCGATCAGGTGTTGGCGGCGCTGCCCGCGGCGCGCGTGCCGCACGTCGAACTGACAGCGCTTCCGCATGACGGCTATCCGCCGCGCGCGCTCAAACTCAAACGTGAACTGCACACAGTCGCGGATTTGCTCCACGAGGTAATTTCGCACAGCGCGCCCGCGGATCGCCGCTGGGTGCGGCAGTTGGGGCGCTGGATGGTGCATCCGGTGCTCGGGTGGACGTTCCTGCTCGCCGTGCTGTGGCTGGTGTACAAGTTCGTCGGCGAATTCGGTGCGGGGACGCTGGTCGGTTTCCTCGAAGAGACGGTCTTCGGCCAGTGGATCAACCCGGCGGCGACCAGCCTGATCGATACCGTGCTGCCGATCCCGTTCATTCACGATCTGCTCGTCGGCGACTACGGCATCATCACAATGGCGCTCTCGTATGGCATCGCCATTGTGTTTCCGATTGTGGCGACCTTCTTCCTCGCCTTTTCGATCCTTGAAGACACAGGCTATCTGCCGCGCTTGGCGATCATGTTCAACCGCGTGTTCAATCTGCTGGGCTTGAACGGGAAAGCGGTGCTGCCGATGGTGCTCGGTCTCGGCTGTGACACGATGGCGACGATGTCCACGCGCATCCTCGAGACGCGCAAAGAACGCTTACTCGTCACACTGCTGCTGGCGCTCGGCGTGCCGTGTTCGGCGCAGTTGGGCGTGGTGCTCGGCATGGTGAATCAGGTGAGCACGGCGGGGATGCTGCTGTGGGCAGGCGTGGTGATCGGCACGATGTTCGTGGTCGGGTGGCTGGCGGCGAAACTGCTGCCGGGAGCGCGCAGCGATTTCATTCTCGAACTGCCGCCGCTGCGCCTGCCGCAGATCGGCAACATCACCGTGAAGACGGTGGCGCGGGTCGAGTGGTATCTCAAAGAAGTGCTGCCGCTGTTCGTGGTCGGCACACTGATCCTGTTCGCGCTCGACAAAACTGGGGCGCTGGCCGTCGTCGAACGGCTGGCCGCGCCGCTGGTAGTCAATGCGTTGGGGCTGCCCGCCGCCGCGACGGGCGCGTTCCTGATCGGTTTTTTGCGGCGTGATTACGGCGCGGCGGGCTTGTTCGCGCTGGCGCTGGCGGGCGAACTGAACACCCAGCAGATGATCGTCAGCCTGATCGTCGTCACGTTGTTCGTGCCGTGTGTCGCTAACGTGCTGATGATCGCCAAAGAGTACGGTGCGAAGATCGCGCTGTATGTTGTGTTGACGGTGTTCCCGCTGGCGTTCGCGGTCGGCGCGCTCGTCAATGTGGTGCTGAACTGGCTGCACATTCAGTTGTAATGACGCGCCGGGGTGGGTGAATCTGGAAGCGTGGATGAGGCATGAGGTCATTTCAGAATCGGCAATTTGTCTAACCTCACCCCTAAATCCCCTCTCCTCTTTTCGGAGAGGGGACTTAAAACTCTACTTGGCTCCCCTCTCCTTTGGGAGAGGGGTCGGGGGTGAGGTTGGGTAGTTTCGCGGATTATGAAATAGGCTCATGCCTCGTCCCGACAATGGCTATGGGGTGAACGATGACAACCTGTCCCTTATGTGGCTTTGAATTCGACGGCACGGCGCTCTCGTGCCATGCATCCTGTGCGTTCAACGAGCGCTGCGCGGTGATTTGCTGCCCGAACTGCGGTTATCAGATGGTCGACGAGCAGCGCTCGGTGGTGGCGGATCGGCTGCGGCGCTGGTTGGCACGGCGCAATCCGCCCGTTCGTGAGATTGGCGAGGTGTGCGCGCTGACCGAACTGCGTCCGGGGCAAACGGGGCGGGTCATCGAGATCGATGCGGAGAACCCCGTGCGCTCCGAACGGCTGCAGGTGCTCGGTTTTGTCAAAGATGCTGAGGTTTACTTGCTGCAAACCAAGCCGACCTACATTGTGCGGGTCGGGTTCACGGAAGTCTCGGTCGAACAGAGCATCGGCGCGGGGATCAAGGTGCTGGTCGGGTAGAAGCAACCCCACACCGTTTCGCTGGCGCTCAACTTCCCTCGCCGTCCGCGGGTTGGAGGCGGCCTTCGCTGTCCGGTTTTGACCCCCCCGGGTGACGATGTTGGTCGCCGTTCGCATGCCTGACCAACTGCTCGAAGGCCGCCCCAAAATAGGCTTCGTAGCTGTCTTTCTCCACATAGCCGATGTGCGGCGTCGCGACGACATTCTCCATGTGCAGCAGCGGATGATCGACCACGGGCTCGCTCTCGAATACATCGACGGCGGTGTAACCGGGATGTCCCGCTTGCAGTGCCGCGACCAGCGCCCCCGGTGCGATCAGGTCGGCGCGGCTGGTGTTGACGAGCAGCGCGGTTGGCGGCATCGCCAGCAAATCGTCGAGTGTGACGATGCCGCGCGTCTCCGGCACCAGCTTGATATGTAGGCTGAGCACGTCCGCCCGTTCGAACAGTTCACGCTGACTGCTCACGGTGGCGTAGCCGTCCGCCTGCGCCCGCGCTTGTGAGCCTTCCCGTCCCCACACGAGCACGTGCATGCCGAAGGCGCGCCCGTAATTCGCCACCAATTTGCCGATGTTCCCATAGCTGAAGATGCCGAGCGTCCGTCCATGCAGGCCGATGCCAAATTCCCGCTGCCAGCGCCCCGCCTTGAGGTTGGCGACTTCCTGCGGAATGTGGCGCGTCGCGGCCAGCACGAGCGCCCATGTGAGTTCGGCGGTCGAATAAGGCGATCCGCCGCCGACCAGCACCGGGATTTTGTGCTGCGTGCAGGCGGGCACATCGATGTGCGGGATGCCGCGCCCGGTCTGCGCGATGACTTTGAGCTTGGGGAGGCGGTCAAGGAGTGCGCTGGTAATCGCCGTGCGTTCGCGGATGAGCACGAGCGCGTCCGCGTCCTGGAAGCGCTCCGCCAGCGCGTCTACGTCAGTCACGCTGTCGTTGTAAATCGTGACCGTGTGAGCGTTGAGCTGCGCGAAGCAGTCGAGCTGGCGCACGGCGTCCTGATAATCATCGGGGATGACGATGTGCATGCTTGTTCACTCCAGAACTGCGGCGAGCGCGGCTAGCGCTACCGCGTATACGTCCAGATCAGCATTCGCGGATAGCACCATGACGGTGACATCCGCGTCGGGCAGGTAAACGCCGATGCTCACGAAGCCGAGCACCGCGCCAGAGTGTCCCCACGCCGTCCCATAATCGGTTGCCCACTCGGCGAGCCCGAGACTGTAGCCGTCGCCCACATCGTCAGGCTGAAAGTCGAGCAGCGTGGCTAGGGAGTCGGCGTTGAGCAGCGTCCGGTCCGCCAGCAGCGCCCGGTAGAAGGTGGTCAGGTCGCCCACGGTCGAAATCAGCGCGCCGTCGCCCAAGCCCCAGCCATCGTTGATGGCAGTCACGTTGTCGAGATCGCTGTCGCCGAACCAGTCTTCCCAACCGTCAACGAGTGTTCCGCCCGCCGGAGCGTCCTCGAAGAACTGCGTGTAGGTGTCCGCCATCCCGAGCGGATCGAGGATGCGCTCACGTACCAGCGCGTGCAGCGGCTGACTCGTCACCGCTTCCAGAATCAACTGCAGGAGGATGTAATTCGAGTTCGAGTAGTAGTAGTCGGTGTCCGGCTCGAACATGGCGGGCAGATCATAAGCATAGGTGATCGCTTCGGCGGCGGTCCACGGGTGATCTGGTTCGATCTCGACCACCGACCAGAACTCGTCCGTCTCCAGATAGTCGCTGATGCCGCTGCGCATCGCCAATAGCTGGCGCAGCGTGACCTGATCAGCATTCTCGACGTTGGCGACGACCTCGGCGGGCAGATAGGTCGCCGCCGGGTCGTCCAGCGCGATCACGCCGTCTTCGGCCAACAGCAAGGCCACGACCGCGACAAACGTCTTGGACATGCTGCCGATGCGGAAGCGGTCGTTCACGTCCGCGGCGCGGCGGCCATCGGCGCTGCCGCCTGCCGCCGACCACACGCCATCCGGCGTGGTCACCTGGACCACCAGCGCGGGATCGGTTTTGTCAGCGTAAGGGGCAATGACGGTGCTCAGAACGTCCGAGTCCTGCGCGGTCAGCGGCGCGACGCACAGCAGCAGGGTGATCACGAGGCACAGCAGGGTGATGCGTTTGGTCACGTTGGGACTCCGTTGAAGTTCGTGAAACCTCACCCCTGCGCAATCGTCGTTTCTGTCTCCCTCCTGCACTTCCCAGGGGCGGGGCAGTTGTAGGACGAGGCAATGAGGGTGTTAGAAAAGTCAGGATTCCCCTCCCCCAAACCCTCTCCCCCGCGTTGGCCCCTCCCCGAGGGGCCAGGGAGGGGGCCAACAACGCCTACCAAGCCGAATACATCTTCGTAGGGACGCGATTGATCGCGTCCGCTGTGACGGATAGCCCAGGCTGTCCCGACCAAGGACAGGCGTCGCCCATCAGCTCTCGATGAGGAGGCAAGAGACGAAATCATGCTGATTTCAAACTCGCGAGCGCGGCATCTTCGGTATCGAACATGGTGACGTAGCTTGAAAAGCGCACGAGGTCGAAGACCTTTTTGTAGTGCGCGCTCACCCCGGAGACAAGAATTGTCTGCCCGGCCTTTTTCGCCTGCATGACCACAGTGATCAGCACGGAAATGCCCGACGTATTGATGTACGCGGCTTGGCTCAGGTTGAAGAGAATAGTGGTGTAGCCTTCCGCAACTGCGCTGCGATACGCTTCCTTGATCGCGGCGTCGCCATCCGAATTCACGTCGCCTTGCAGTTCGATGATGGCCGCGTGATCGCTGCGCCGGGTGACAACTTGGAGCGTGGCTGGAGTCATGGTGTGTCTTCCTCGGACTGCAAGTGAATCACCATGCGAAACTGATTGCCCGTGCCGAGATCCGGCGGGACAAATTCGGCTTCGTCCACCAGCGACTTGATCACGAACAGCCCGAGCCCGCCCGCGGGCAGCGCCCCATCGATTTGCGCGCCGATGTCCGGCAGCTCAAAATCGGCGGCGGTCGGCGTGCCGTCGCGGCCTTCGTCCGCCACATCGATGGCGAGGCGATCGGCGTGCGCGGTCATCGATACGTAGATGCGCGTCTCACCATCATAATGGTTGCCATGCTCAAAGGCGTTGATGCACGCCTCGGAGACCGCCGTTTCCAGATCGAGAATGCGCTCGGGCGTGAAGCCCATGCGCTGGGCCAGATCACCCGCGCAGCGCATCGCGATCTTCTCGTAGCCGGATTCGCACGGAATTTTCAACTCAATTGTTTTTAAGGCCACTGAAACTGACTCCTGATGCTCACCACGTCCCTGCCTGCCACATACCAGTAAATACCTGACTCTCGTCCAGCCCGATTTGCATGAGGATGCTGACGGCCTGCTCCAGCGCGGTCATCGCGCTGGTTTCGTCGCCGGACTGCATATACGCCTGACCGAGATTATCATAGACGCACGCCAGCCCGTGCAAATTCCCCACCTGCTCGAACAACGCCTGCGCCTGCTGTAAATGGTCGATGGCCTGCGCGAGATTGCCGAGCCGTTGAAACAGCAGTCCGAGGTTGTTGTGAATGCCCGCCAACCCCGCCGGATTTTTCGATGCCTGCCACAGATCGAGACTCTCGGTATAACAGCGCATGGCTTGCGCGTAGTCGTCCTGCTTCCACGCGATCATGCCGAGCGTTTGCAGCGCATACGCCAGATTACGCTGATCGTCCTGCGCTTGCGCCATGCGCAAACCCAACTGCGCGACCGCCTGCGCTTCGGCGAGTTCGCCCTGGCGATAGTGAATCTGGCTGAGACCAAGATACAGCAGGCAGGCTTCTTCCGGTGGGAGTTCGGTCGGCTGTTCCGCGAGTCCCAGTTCGTAACACTGTGTCGCCTCGGTATAGCGCCCCCACTTATGCAGCACCTGACCCTGCTTGCGCTGCAGGCGGATGCGCCACGTAGCGTAATCCGCTCGGGCGAGCACGCGCATCCCGGCGGCATAGGCCGTGTGCGCCGCCTGATATGCGCCCGCCGCCTCGTGGAGATCCCCCAAGCCTTCGTAGAGCGGCGCGATCTCGCTCGGCGGGAAGCGTTCGCCTTCCGCGATCAGCAGCGCGCGCTCGTAATAGCCAATCGCTTCGTGATTGGCGTGCAGCGACAGCATGTAGTGCGCCGACTGGATGCAGTAGTAGATCGCCCGGTCGGCGGTGCCCGCTTTCTCATAGTGATAGGCTAAATCCGGCGCTTTGACGATCATGTTGTCCGCGTGAACGTGCTCAATCGCCGCGCCCGCGCGGGCGTGCAGTTCGCGCAGGCGTTCCTGTAACTGCATCGAATAGGCCGCGTCGCGCAGCAGCGCATGGCGGAAGATGAAATGTGTCTCGCTCTGCGCCACCCAGATCGCTTCGTCGGCGGCCTGCTTGACTTTCTCGCGCACATCGCTTTCGCTGCTCATCTGTTCGAGCACGGGCACATCGAACTCCTGACCGAGCACCGAGGCCACCTGTACAGCGGTGCGCAGCGCGGGGGAGAGACGATCCAGACGGGCAATCAACACGGCGTTGAGGTTGACGGGCATGTCGTCGATGTCGGCGTCGGTCAGCGTCCATTCGCCATTTGCCGAGGTGAGCGCCCCGCGTTCGTGCAAATCCAGCGTGAGTTGTTCGGTGAAGAAGGGGTTGCCGTTGGCCTTGCTCAACAAGTACGCGACGGTGCTGGCGCTCACCTTGCCGTTGAGCAGCGTCGCCGCCAGCGCCGTCACGCCGCCGCGATCCAGTTCGCGGACGGGGAACAGCGTGATGGCGTGCCGATCCGCGACCGTGTGGTCAAGCTCGCGGCTGTCGATGAGCACGGCGAGTGGGTAATTCGCTGCGCTTTCAATCCACAGTTCGAGCACTGTGCGCGAATCGGGGTCGAGCCACTGCGCGTCCTGCACGTGCAGCACCAGCGGCTTGACGAGGCTTTCCGCCTGAAACAGCGTGTTGATCGCCGTGAGCGAGCGCTCAAAGCGCACATGCGGATCGGCGCTTTCAAACGGTGAGTTCGGCCAGTGCAAACCGAGCAGCGCGCCAAGATACCAGCGCGCCTCGTTGAGCGCGGCGATCATCGCCGGATGCTCGCTCAGCCCGCGGATGAGACGGTCGAGGCGGCGCTCGAACAGCTTCTTCTTCAGGATGTCGTTGATGGCGAGGAAGAAGCTGAAATAGTCGTGGAGCACGGGCATGACCGCGTGCAGGGATTCGTGCACGAGTTGATCCGTCGGGAAGCGATACCATGTGATCGCGGCGCCGAGGTGTTCGCGCGCGGCAGTGATGAGATGTGTTTTGCCGATACCGGCTTCGCCATAGACCCAGGTCGCGCCGACTGGCAGACCATCGATGATCGGGGCGATCGCGCCCAAGAGGTGCGCGAGTTCGGCGCTGCGTCCGACCAGCGGGCGCACAGGCTGCACTGTGCCCGGTTCGGCGTAGGCGACGAGACGCGCTACCGGGAGCGGTTCGCTGCGGCCTTTCACCTGAATCGGTGTGAGCGGATCGGTGATGAACTCGGCGGCGACCGCGCGCTGCACCCGGTCGGTGATGAGCACCGTACCTGAGGCGGCGTTGGTCATTAAGCGCGCGGCGAGGTTGACCGCGTCGCCGATGACACTGTACACGCGGCGCGTCTCCCCGCCATAGGCTCCCGTGCGGGCGATGCCCTGCGCGAGGCCGATGCGCACCGAATGGATGTAGCTCAATTCAATGGGCAGCTTGCGCAAATCGAGCGCGGCGGAGGCGGCGCGGACAGCATTGTTCTCGTGCGCGGTGGGCGCACCAAAGGCCGCGTAAAAATGACTGCCTTTATCCGCGGCGGTGACCTGCAGCAGCGTGCCGTCGTAGCCCGTGACAATCGACTGTACCCAGCGCACATAGGCGTCGAGCTTGCGCTCGGCGTCGGGATCGCCGTCGTAGTCGATGCCCGTAAACGCGCAGAAGAGAGCGACGGTCGGGCGCAGTTCGGTGAGCAAGGCGTCTTCGCGCTGAAGCAGCGCGGGAATGATCCACGAACGGATGGCGTTCGCGGTGAGCGCATCGGGCGGAAGTTCCGGCCACGGCGCGGGCTCGGCGGCGCTGGTCAGCGCGCGGATGACAGCGAAGCGGTAGGTGGTGTCCTCGTTTTGCCGCCATTCGGTGACTTCGCACGCTTGGAAGAGCACATTGGCGGTCGCTTCATCGATCACGACTTCACCGCGCGCGGCGTGCCGTTCGCCCTGCGCCATGCGGTTGAGCGTTTCGCCCGCCAGCACGTCGAGGCAGAGCACGCCCGGGTCGCCGACGAGGAAGCGCTGCACTTTGCCCGTCGCCACCGCCACTTTGAGCGAGAGACTCGCGGTTTCGCCGTTGGGCAAGCTCACTTCGGCGAAGGTCTGCATGGCGTCCTGTAAACCGAAGGCGCAAGTGAGCGCCCGCTGCGCCGCCTCGCGCAGCGATCCGTCGCCGCTGGGGAACCAGCAGGTGAGCGCGTCGCCGTTGAAGTTCGTGATCGTACCGCCAAAGCGATCCATCTGGCGGATGAGCGCGTCGTACACGCGGTTGAGCTGGCGCGTGAGTTCTTCCGCGCCGAGCCGTGGGCCGAGCGCCCGTGCGAGCGCTTCGGTCAGCGGGGTGAAGCCGGAAATGTCGGCGAACAGCACTGATCCGGCGGCGCTGGACGGGATCGACATCCCGCGCGCGAGGCTGTGCCGCCGATCAATGGGGAGGAAGCTGAGGAGGGAATTCAACTGCACCGGGTATCCTTCACTGGAAGTCAGGAAGCCGTCGCGTCCGTGACCTGCAGCACGACGATGGTCACATCGTCCTGCTGGCGTTCGCCTTCGACAAACGTCTGCATGTCGTTGAGCGTGGCTGAAACCAACGTGCTGGCGCTCACGTGCTGGCGCGCGTGCTGTTCGACGGTCTTCTGCGTCATCTCGAAGCCGAACATCTCGCGGCGCGGGTTCAGCGCTTCGACCAGACCATCCGTATAGATGAATAGGGCATCGCCCGCCGCGAGCTGAATCTCGCAGGTGGTGTATTCGCAGTCCAGCACGAGGCCGAGCGGCATGCCGAAGTTTTCGAGTTCGGTGGTGCGCGCGTCATGCCACCAGAACGGGTGCGGATGCCCGGCGCTGGCATAGCACAGGGTGCGCGCCTGGGGGTCATATACACCGTAGAACAGGGTGACGAACAACCCACTCGGGATGGTCGCGACGATCACCTCGTTGACTTTGCGCAGCACTTCGGCGGGCGATGGGTTGCGCTCGGCCTCGGCGCGGAGGGCGGCGCGCGTCGCCGACATGACGAGCGCGGAGGGCATGCCTTTCCCCGCGACATCGCATACCACTACGGCGATTTGTTCGCCCTGCGACCGATCAATGTAGAACACATCGTAGAAATCCCCGCTGGCTTCGTAGGCGGGCTGCGAGAAAGCCGCGACATCGAGGCCGTGGACGACAGGAAGTTCTTTGGGCAGCATGGAGACCTGCACTTTGCGCGCGAGGTCGAGTTCGCGGCGCAACCGTTCACCTTCGTTGGATTCCAGTTCGCGCAGGCGCTTCAACTGGCGTAAGTCCTGTTCCCGCAGCACGGAGACGAGCAGAATCAGCAGGGTGACCGCCAGCCCGGAACCCCAGACAAAGCCGAACGTCACGGGTTGGATGCCCTGCACGATGGCCATGAGCGCCATGAGCGCGAGACCGATGAAGGCCGCTTGCACCGTCGAACGTACATCGAGCAGAAGTGCCGCGATCAGCACGGCGACGACATAGGCCGAGGTCAGGCTGACGCTGATGCCCCGGTAGATCAGAATCAACCCGGTCAGGAAGGCAATGATGGCGATCAGGGTGATCCAGGCGCCGATGGTGTAGCGCTGCGTGAGGCTGAACCGGTAGCCGAGCCACGCGCTGAAGGCCGTCGCCGCAATCAATGCCGTGCCGACCGGGCCGAGCGAAATCGCCGGGTCGGGGAAGGCGATCGAGGTGATCAGGCTGATCACGGCGGCCACCCGAGAATCCCCGCGAGGGCGAGCGCGAGGCTGGCCAGTACGCGCGCGGTCCGGCTGTGCTCGGGGTCAGTGATCGATGGGTGGGGATGAGTCAGCCGCAGATACTGCTGGCGCAAGCGAGTCAAACGCGAGACGCGAGTATCGGGTGTCATTCGGCAGCCTGCACATGCATCGGGTTGTCGGATCCTCTACTATGACACGCGCATTATAACTCGAAACGTAAATTTCAATGAGCCGTTAAGCTTGGAATTGCCGATTTTTCGAATAAGATGAGAATATTCCTATCTGCCCGTGCTGGATGAAAGGTGTTTTCGTGCAGTCGATTGCCTCACGTCCCATTCCCCGTGCCAAGTCGCTGCCGTATCTCGGCGTTGCGCTGGACTTGCGCGTTGATCCCCTTCGTCATTTTTTGAACCTATATCACGAACTCGGGCCGATCTTTCAGATCACGCTGCTCGGTCGCCCCATCATCGTCATGGCGGGTCTGGAGGCGAATCGGTTTCTCGCCCGTGACGGTGAGACTTATTTCACCAGTGAGCCGCTGTTTGGCGGACTCGCGCAGGAAATGGGGTCAGATGCGTTCCTCGTGGCGCTGGATGGCCCGGCGCACCGGCATCAGCGCAAGATTCAGCAGCGCGGCTTCTCGCGCGATACCATGCAGAACAATCTTGGCGTGGTCAAGCAGATCACCTATGACTTCGTGCAGACGTGGTCGGTTGGTCAGCGCTTGCCGTTCTTTCCGACGCTCCAGCGTATCGTGACCGATCAGCTCGGGATGCTGACGGGCGGGCGTGTGTGCGGTGACCTGTTTGACGACCTGTGGGCGCTGCTCAATACGAATATGAATGTGCAGGTCTTGAAGACGCATCCGAAGTTCTTCCTCAAGCTGCCTAAGTATGTCCGGTCGAAGCAGCGTGTTTTCGCCTTTGCGCGCGAAGTACTGGAGTGGCATCGCGCCAACCCACCCGTGGATCGCGAACCACGCCTCATTGACGATCTGGTCGCTGGGGTGGACGAAAACGGTCGACCCTATTCCGATGCGATGATTATGTCCGGGATCGCGGGGGCGTATTTCGCGGGGATGGACACGGTGGCCTCCACGCTGAGCTTTATGCTGTATTCAGCGCTCAAAGTGCCGGGACTGCTCGAGCGCCTGCACGCGGAAATCGATGGTGTGTGGGAGAGCGAAGGCGGACTCACCCCAGCGGCGCTGCGCAAGATGGATGTGCTGCACGCGACGGCGCTGGAAACCCTGCGCCTGTATCCGATTGCGCCGTTCACGCCGCGCACGTCGACCAAGGCGTTCGAATTTGAGGGATACACTGTCCCCGCGGGCAGCGAAGTGTATGTCGCCAATGGGATTCCGCATCTGCTGCCGGAATTCTTCCCTGACCCGGAAGTCTTCGACGTGGATCGCTACTCGCGCCCGGATCAGCCGAAGACGCCGCACGCCTTCGCGCCGTTCTCGCTGGGCGCGCACACCTGCCTCGGCGCAGGCGCGGCGGAAGTGCAGATGATGACGCTGATCGCCACGCTGCTGCGCACGGCGCAGCTCGGGCTGGGTCAGCCGAACGAGGTGACGATTTTCGCGAACCCGCTGCCGAACCCCGGACGCGAATTCGCCTTCCGCTTCGATGGTATGCGCAAGCCGCTGTAGCAGCTTCGATCCCACCCCGAATTCAGGGTGGGGTCGAACGCTGCGGACGCAATGAATTGCGTCCCTACACCCAAGAACCATGTCTCGTATTGCGCGATTTATCGCGTCCGCCCTGCTGCTCGGCATCCCTCCGTGGCGGACGCCCAAAGGCCTTCGCCTGCGCCCTCTGGAGAGGTTAGATGGGCGGAATGCATTTGGCCTCTCTCCACCCGGAGAGGAGATTTCAGGGTGAGGTAGTGCTTTACCGCTGCGTGCCGTGATGCAGCTCGCGTTCGACGACTTCGCAGATGGTGTGCCACGCCAGCAGATGCAGCTCCTGAATGCGCGGGGTGATGGCGGCGGGCGCGATGAAGCATACGTCGCTGCAGGCGGGTAGCTGACCGCTCGTGCCGCCGGTAAAGCCGACCGTCGTCGCACCGATGGCGCGGGCATCGGCTAAGCCCTTTAGCACGTTAGGCGAATTGCCACTCGTCGTGATGCCGATGGCGACATCGCCGGGGCGGGCCAGCGCGCGAATCTGCCGCCCGAACACATCCTCGAACGCCCAATCGTTGCCGACCGCCGTCAAAATCGACGTGTCGGTCGTGAGCGCGATCGCCGCGTAGGGCTGGCTTTCCAGCAGGAAGCGCCCGACGAACTCCCCGGCGATATGCTGCGCGTCGGCGGCGCTGCCGCCGTTGCCGAAGAACATCAGCTTGTGGCCGCTCTGCAGCGCCGTGCTCAGGATGCGCGCGACCTGTGCCAGCACGGGCAGCGATTCGGCGAGCAGGCGTTCGTGCGCGGCGAGGCTGTCGCGGAAGATGCTCGCCATGTCGGCCTGCAACTGCGACGTGTCGGGGGCGTCGAGGCTGAGCCAGAAGCTTTCGATCTCTTCGGCGCAGCCGTCGCCACCCCGCGCTTGGAGCACGCGATGCGCGGCGGCACGGGCAGCATGGGTGCCATCGGCGGGCGCGAAGCCGAGCGCGGCGGCGGCGATAGCCGGGGCGTCGCGGTCACTGTCGCCGATGTACCACACGTCCGCCAGCGTCAGGTTATGCCGGGCGACCAGCGCTTTTAGCCCGGCCAACTTGTCCTTCGCAAATTTCGTGACATCGGTCACGTTGAAGCGCGCGGCGATGCGGTCGACGAGTTCCGTCTCCTCGCCCGTCAGAAAGGCAATTGGCAGGCCCGCGCGCGCCATCCGTTTGACGGCATCCAGATCGCGAAAGCTCAACTGCTTCTCTTCTGTGCCCGCCGCCGATACGCCGATGCGGCCGTCAGTCAGCACGCCGTCAATGTCAAAGACCAGCAGTTTGGGTTGCTGGATCATCTGGGGTTTCCTTCCTCTGAGTCAACCCCGCATAGCAGCGGCTGCCGCCGTGACGAGGCGTATGTGGATCACGTTTCGAGTATAACGCATGGCAAAGCCGGTCGATTCGTCCGTAGGCGATCTGCTGCACCGGTTCTCATGCGTTTGGGGGATGCTAGGAGGGACTCTATTCCCTATCTCACTTATCTTAATATGTATAGAATTATATAGGTAAAGTATTCACGTATGTGCTATCTTGTTGAGGTTTCACTGTATTAAAAGGGGGCCGCTTGGAATTCCGGAATCCCGAAGAAGAACTCGTCGTCCTGTGCGCGCAAACCCCGCTCATGGACCCCACGAAGGCGCAAATTCAAACCCTGCTGGAACAGCCGATCAACTGGTCGGCGTGCCACGAATACGCGCAGAGTCAGCACGTCACGCCGCTGTTTTTCCACACGCTGTTCACGTATTGGAAGCGGACGCCGCCCACCCCATTCATCGATGAACTGCGCCAATGGTACCAGAAACACTCCATCCGCAACTTGATGGTTACGGCGGAGATGCTCAAGTTCAAGCAGTTCGGTCTGGAGCTGGACGTGCCGCTGCTGGTCGTACGCGGGCCGGTGCTGGCGCGCTTGACCTATGGCGATGTGCGCCTGCGTCAGTTTGCCAACCTCGACCTGTTCGTCCACGCCGAAGACGTGGATCGCATGCGCGACCTGCTGCTGGAGAACAACTACGATGCCATCACGCCGGCGCCGCCCGCCGAACCGCGCACCGATTGCGCGGTATTCGCCCACCGTTCCCGCCTGTTCAACGTCGAGCTGCACTGGCAGTTGTGGCCGCCGCACTACGACGCGCGCGTGACGCTGGACGGGGCGTGGGATCGGCTGCAATCGGTCGCCTTCACCGAACGCGAGTCTATGTCCACGCTGGCGGGCGGTGATCTGCTGTTGTACCTGTGCGGGCACGGCGCGGTCCATGATTGGTCGCGGCTCTCCTACTTGTGTGACGTGAATCAACTGCTGCTCAGCCGCGTGAGCTTCGACTGGCCGGGTGTTGCCAAGCAGATCAGCCGCGCGCAGGATGGGCGCAGTCTGCTGCTCGGGCTAGCGCTGGTGCGAACAGTGTTTGGCACGACGCTGCCCGCCGAAATCGCCTCGATGTGTGACCGCGATGGTCAGCTCAACAAACGGCTGACCGAGGCGTGGGAACGCATGCGCGAACGAAGCAATCAGCCGGGGACGGCGCGGTCGATCCACAGCAACTAGTTGCGTTCCCGACTCGATAGTGCTACAGTGAAAGCGTGGTCTAGTCCACACTATACCACGCGAATAATTATTGGTTAACGCTAAGCGCGCCGAGCGCGTCAGATAAAATTGGAAGATCCTTCATGATCAATCCTCAATTAGCGAAACCGCTGTATGAGCAAATCAAGCTGTATCTGCTAACGCGCATTGAGCAGGGGGAGTATCTGCCGGATACGCGTTTGCCCTCCGAACGCGATCTCGCGGAACAGTTCGGCGTCTCGCGCCTGACGGTCAAGAAGGCGATCAGCGACTTGCTGCAGAGCGGGCAGGTGTACGTGCAGATCGGCAAAGGGACGTATGTCAGCCGCGCCAAGATCGACCAGTCGCTCGACTCGCTGACCAGCTTCTCGGAAGACATCGGCAAGCGGCAGCAGCGACCGGGCAGTCGGGTGCTGGAAGCGCGGGAAATTCAGGCATCAGTGGAGGAAGCACGCCATTTACGGGTCGCACCGGGCGCGCTGCTGTATTTGCTGCGCCGTGTGCGCCTTGCCGATGACAAACCCATGGCGATTGAAAGCTGCCGCATTGTCGCGGCATTGTGCCCCGGTTTGCTGAGCGAACATGATTACGAACGCGAATCGCTGTATCAGGTGCTGCGCGGCGAATACGGCATTCGCCTGGCCTACGCCGAACAATCCATCGAGGCGCGCTTAGCCGGGACAGACGAAGCGGCGCTGCTGCAAATGGAGGCGCGCGCGCCGATCCTCGACATCAGCCGCGTGACGTACACCGACACGAATCAGCCCGTCGAATACACGCTGTCGGCGTACTGCGGCGCGCGCTACAAATTTCAGGCGATTTTACGCCGCGTGTAAGCGTGCTAAATAGTCGAATGGGGTGTAGGGGCGCACAGCCGTGCGCCCCTACGAATAGCACCCACTTATTTACAACGCCTTGCCGTACGGAAGACTCAGTTGAACTCTCCGACAATGGTGACTTTCAGAGGATGGTATGAGCGATTTGCAAGCTGCGGTACAGCCGATCATCGATGCCCACTTGGGCAACACGTTTCCGGCTTGCGTAATCTGCGTGAAGCACAAAGGCCACATGGTGCTGCATGAGGCGTGGGGACATATCGACCCGGAGACGCAGCGCATCCCGGTGACGACCAACACGCTGTTCGACCTCGCCTCGGTGAGCAAGTTGTTTACGGCAACGGCGTTTCTCTCGCTGGTCAGCGCCGGTCGCGTCCAACTGGATGACCCGCTGGTGAGCGTCATCCCCGAGTTTGGCGCGATCCATCCCCGTCCCATCGATGGCGGGCAAGACCCGCACAGCAAACAGCGCCTCACCACGCCGACGGAGTTGGCCGGCCAGACGGTTGACCCGACGCAGGTGACATTTCGCCATCTGCTCACGCACACCAGCGGCTTGCCCGCGTGGCGTGACGTGTATAACACGGCGGGACCTGCACCGACCCCGCCCGACATCCCCGATCCGCTGGCGCGGGCGGAACGCTGGGCGAAAGGGCTGCGGGCAATCTGCAATTACCCGTTTGTCAATCACATTGGCGCGGCGGTGCTCTACAGCGATATTGGCCTGCTGCTGATCGGCGAAGCGGTGAACCGCCTGCACGGTGGCGCGGATCTGGCGGCGGCGGTCGAGGCGCGAGTCATCAACCTTTTGGGCGAGCAAGTGGTGTACAATCCAGTACGTGAACATAGTATCAGCCGGGAGCGCATCGCGCCCACGGAGGACGATCCGGCGTGGCGTCAGCGCCGCGCGTGGGGCGAAGTCCACGATGAGAACGCCTGCGGTATTGGCGGCGTCGCCGGGCACGCCGGGCTGTTTGGAACGGCGCAGGCCGTCGCAGCGCTCGGTCAAGCCTGGTTGGATGGCGCGAATGTCTTCCACATCGATCCGGCGCTCGCCGCGGAAGCCAAGCGCCAGCACGCCGAAACTAACGGCATGCGGCGTGGACTTGGCTTTATGCTGCGCGCTGTCAGCGATTCGTCCGCAGGTGAGCGGATGAGCCTCGATAGCTACGGGCACACGGGCTTCACCGGCACATCGATCTGGATCGATCCGCACGCCGAACTGGTGGTTGCGTGCCTGACCAACAGCGTGTACCCGGGTCGCCTGCGCCCCGGCACGCACCAATTCCGCCGCGCCATTCATGACGCGGTGTTTGCCACTCTGAACTAAGCGGTCTCCTCCCTTTGTATGCTGGCAGGCGCCCGCCGCAGATCAACGAAGCATGCAAGAACCAGAGGCGGATGCCCAGATGAGCTACTACTTGGGAATCGATGGCGGGGGGAGCAACCTGCGCGTGGCGCTGGTGGGCGAGTCGCTGAGCCCGATAGTCGAGGCGCGCCGTGGGACGGTGAACCCGAATGTCGTCGGCTTTGACGAGGCTAAGGCGCTGATTCAATCAGCGGTCGAAGAAGTTATGATCGCGGGCGCGCCCTTGCGCGCGGTGGGCATCGGCATCGCGGGCGCGTCGCTGGCGCACGACTGGATGCGCAGCGTGATCACCGAAGTGCTGCCGGATGTCCCCGTCACGACCGCGCTGGATGTCGAGATTGCGCTCGTCGGGGCGCTGGGCGCGCATGAAGGCGTGCTCGTGCTGGCCGGGACGGGCAGCGTGGCCTTTGGCGTCAATGCCGCGGGCGAAACGGCACAGGCGGGCGGTTGGGGCTATCTGCTCGGCGATGAAGGCAGCGGTTACTGGTTGGGCGTACAGGCGCTCCGCGCGTTGACCCAGTGGTCGGATGGTTTCGACCTTGGGGCAGAGACGCTGGCGCGCCGGGTGATGGCCTATCTTAACCTGTCCAGCCCGCGTGAAGTCATTCGTTGGGTGTACCCGCCGACGATCAAAGAGATTGCCGCCCTCGCGCCGCTCGTGCTGGATGCTGCCGACGAAGGCGATCCGTATGCCGCGCGGATTGTGCTCGGCGGCGCGTGGTCGCTGTCGTCGCTCGTGACCACGGTGATCCGCCGTTTGGACGTGCCGACGCTGCCCATCGCCTTTGCGGGCGGGTTGCTCACCGCCGACAACCACCTGAGCCGCGATCTGTGCAATTTCCTTAGCTTGCCGACGATCCCGCAGCCCCAATATCCGCCCGTGATCGGCGCGGCGCTGCTGGCGAAGATCAAGCTGAATCAATGACTTGTCTGGAAAGGAACCAATGTGCTGACCGAACAGAAAAACCCGAACACGCTCAATATTGACCAGCTCTCCACGGCGGAGATCGCCGGACGCATTCACGCGGAAGACCGCACGGTGCTCGACGCGATTGAGCGAGCGATGCCGCAGATCGTCGCAGCGATTGACGCGATCTACGAGCGGATGCGCGCGGGCGGTCGGTTGTTCTACGTCGGCGCGGGCACGAGCGGTCGCCTGGGCATTCTGGATGCGGTCGAGCTCGTGCCGACGTTCAGCTCACCGCCGGAACTCGTGCAGGGAATACTCGCGGGCGGTCTCGATGCGGTCACGCAGTCAATCGAAGGCGTAGAAGATGATCGGCAGGCCGGGATCGACGAGTTGAAGGCGCGCTCCCTCACCGCGGGCGATGTGGTGCTCGGCATCGCCGCCAGCGGTCGCACGCCATTCGTGCTCGGCGCACTGGATTACGCCCAGTCGGTCGGCGCGCGCACCATCGCGATTGCCTGCAATGAGCCCGCTGCGGTGCTCGATGCCGCCGAAATCGCGATTCCGCTCGTGACCGGTCCGGAAGTGGTCACGGGCAGCACGCGCATGAAGGCGGGCACGGCACAGAAAATGACGCTCAACCTGATGAGCACGGCGGTCATGATCAAGCTGGGTAAGGTATACGGCAACCTGATGGTCGACGTGCAGGTCAAGAATGCGAAGCTGCGCGAACGCGCCGAACGCATCGTCAGCGAGATTGGTCGCGTGGACATTTCGCGGGCGGCGGCGCTGCTCGACGAGTCGGGCAACGAGGTCAAAACGGCGATTGTCATCGCGCGGCGGGGCGTGAGCGCCGCCGAAGCGCGCGCGCTGCTCACTGCGGCGGGCGGCGTTTTGCGTCCGGTGATTGATTAATCAACAAACCTCACCCCCGACCCCTCTCCTAAAGGCGAGGGGAGACAGATAAGCGTGTTTGTGTGGAGACGAGGCACGCCCGTACGCACGTAAATTATCGTGAAAGCGGGTTACTGGGCGGTAATGGAATATGGCGGACGCAATGAATTGCGTCCCTACACAAAGATGGGTTTTCTCGTAGGGACGCGATTTATCGCGTCCGCTGTCCAATTATCATACAGAGCTATCGGCTTGCCATATCCGCCCCGAGCGTAAGGTCACAGCGCCCCGTTCGCTGCGTGGGCAATGGCGCCGGATGACACCAGCACGCGCACCGTTTCCATGTGCGGATACAGCAGCGTGTCGCGTTCGATAAACGGCACGCGCGAGCGGATCAGGTCATAGACGGGCCGTGTACCGCGCCCCAGACTCTTGTCCGCGCCGACCACCTCCTTGCGGAAGTCGATGCCCTGCGCCGCCGCCATCAATTCGATTCCCAGAATGCGTTCGACATTGTTATTGATGCGCCGCGCTTTGAGCGCCGCCGTGCAGCCCATGCTGACATGATCCTCGACGTTGGCCGAGGTGGGAATCGTGTCCACGCTGGCGGGATGCGCGAGGACTTTGCTCTCGGTCGCCAGCGCCGCCGCCGTGTACTGAACGATCATGAAACCAGAGTTTAGGCCGCCTTCGCGGGTCAAAAAGGCGGGCAGCACATGCGTGTTGACCGATTCGTCAATCAGGCGGGCGATGCGCCGCTCGGAGATGTTGCCGAGTTCGCTCATGGCGAGGCCGAGGTAATCCATCGCAATCGCCAGCGGTTCGCCGTGAAAGTTGCCGCCGCTCAACACGGTGATCTCATCGCCGTCGATGAAGATCAGCGGGTTATCGGTGACGGCGTTCAGCTCGATCTCGAACGCCCAGCGGCAGTACGCAACCGCGTCGCGTACCGCGCCGTGCACCTGCGGGATGCAGCGCAGCGTGTAGGCGTCCTGCACGTTGAGCGGATCGTAGCCGCGCGTGAAACCGCTGCCCGCCAGCAGCGCGCGCAGATACGCCGCGCTCTCCTGTTGGCGTGGGAACGGGCGCAAGCGGTGAATGCGTTCGTCAAAGGCCAGCGGCGTGCCGTGCAGGGCTTCGAGACTCAGGCTGCCCGCGATGTCGCCCGTCTGCATGAGCATTTCGGCGCGATACGTTTCCAGCACGCCGAGCGCGCACATGATTGAGGTGCCGTTGGTCAGCGCGAGTCCTTCTTTGGCCGCCAGCGTGACCATCGCCAAGCCCGCGCGCTGCATCGCGTCTGCGCCGCCGATCTGCGCGCCCTGATATTCGGCTTCGCCCAAGCCGATCAGCACGAGACTCATGTGCGCGAGCGGGGCGAGATCGCCCGATGCGCCGAGCGAGCCTTTTTCGGGAATCCGCGGATGCACGCCGCGATTCAGCATATCGATGAGCGTTTGCAGCGTGGCGAGGCGAATGCCGGAATAGCCGCTGGCCAGCGTGTTGGCGCGAATCAGCATGATGGCGCGGGTCGTGGGGATGTCGAAGATATCGCCGACGCCAACCGCGTGGCTGATTAAGATGTTGCGCTGGAGCGTTTCGACGTCTTCTGGCGAAATCACGCGGTCTTTGAACGCGCCGAACCCGGTCGTGATGCCGTAGGCGATTTCGCCGCGCTGAATCAACGTTTGCACGGCGGCAGCGGCGCGATTCACGGCGTTTTTGGCGTCAGCGCTCAGCACGACTTCGGGTGCGCCGGGCTGCCCATAAGCGACGGCGATCACCTGTTCAATCGTCAGGTGTCCACCGTCGAGGATGATTTGAGTCATAGATTTAGAGGTACCTTCTTACTCGATTCACATAGTCTGTGTAGTCACGTCCATAGTGCTGACGCAGATACGCTTCTTCGCGGAGCACCTGTCGATGAAATAACCATGTAGCCCCGGCAGCGTAAACCAACAGTATCCAGTTGGGTTGTATCAAGAATTGACCGATCATCACCATAAAGAACGCGACGTAAATCGGATTGCGGCTCAGTGCAAACGCGCCCGTGGTCACAAGGTTGTCGGGACGCTCGGTGTCGATGCCAACCCGAAAACTCATCCCAAACGAGACCAGACTCCAGAGCATCAGCAGCAGCCCGACTGCGCACAAGCCGACGCCGACCCACGCGAGGATGTCGGATTGGAAAAATCGCTGCGTGCTGAGTGCGGGCCAATTGAGGGACGGCACAAATATCATGTAGAAGTAGAGCAGGGCAAAGGGGGGAATCAAGAAGTCCGTTTTGTCGATGCTCCCGAAGTGGATTGCTCGGGTGCCCTGGCGCTGCATGACCAGACTGCGTGCCAGCACCATTCCGAGCAGTAACACAATCGTCAAGGCCGCGAAATACTTTTGCATACTGATTCTCCGCGCAAGAGATCTTGTCGCCTCCTCTCTGCCCCGCGCGGGGCAGAGAGGAGGCTGGAATCTTGGCTAGACAACTTCCCCGCGCTTGATCACGGTGTGCACGAGATTGGTGCCGAATTCGTACATCAGCGCGCGGTAGTCGGGCGCATCGACGATCAATACGTCCGCCTGTTTGCCGACTTCCAGCGAGCCGACGCGGTCGCCCAGACCGATGGCGTGCGCGGCGTTGATCGTCGCGGCGTTGAGCGCTTCGGCAGGTGACAGCTTCTGGTAACGGCAGGCGATAGCCATGACAAACGGCATCGAGTAGCATGGCGCGGAACCGGGGTTGAGATCGGTCGCCAGCGCGACGATGGCGCCTGCATCCAGCATCCCGCGCGCATTGGCGTAGTGCGGACTGCCAAGGTTGAAGTTGACCGCCGGGAGGATTACGCCGATGGTGTCAGAGGCGGCCAGCACGGCGATCTCCGCGTCGGTCGTCACGTCAAGATGATCGACGGAGACCGCGCCGATCTCTACCGCCGCCGAGACGCCGCCCAACGCCGTAAATTCATCCACATGCGCTTTGATTTGCAGACCGTAATGTCGCGCCGCCGCCCACAGGAGCTGCGCGTTATCGACGGAGAACACGCCGTCTTCGACGAACACGTCAACGTAGACTGGTACACCCCCCCATGCCGAGCGCGAGGTGAAACGCGCCCCGGCATCGCGGATGCGCCGAATCCAGTCGGCGACGGCGGGCAGGGAGTCGACAATCACATGTTCGAGATAAGCATCATGCACGGCGCGGTGTTCCGGCGGGATGGCGTGCGCGCCCAAAAAGGTCGGCACAATGTCGAGCGGGTGCGAGGCGGCGAGCATCTCAATCGCGCGGAGCTGCTTAAGCTCATGGAAGGTGTTGAGGCCATAGCCCGTTTTGATTTCGGCGGTGGTCGTGCCGTGGCGCAGCATGGTATCGAGCCGCGGCAGCGATTGGTCGATCAGTTCGGAGAGCGAAGCGGCGCGGGTTGCCTGCATGGTGCTGACGATGCCGCCGCCCGCCGCGAGAAGCTCCATGTAGGTTGCGCCTTGGATGCGCTGCTCGAATTCGTCAAGGCGGTCGCCCGCGTAGACCGCGTGCGTGTGGCAGTCGACAAAACCGGGACACACGACTTTGCCCGCCGCGTCGATCAGCTCATTGGCGCTGTAGGTGGCGAGAATATCCGCCGTCGTGCCAACCGCAGCGATGCTGCCGTCTTCGATGACGAGCGCCCCGTCCTCGATCAGCCCGAGGTCGCGCATGGCGGCGCCGCGCTTGGGCTTGCCGTCTGGGCTGGCGCAGGTGATGAGCTGCTTGGCGTTGTGGATGATCGTTGTCATAGTCTCCTGCCCCCGTGGACGAGGTCCGCTCGTCCCTATAGCACAATATTCAACCCTAAATCCAAACGCAGCAACCATTTGGAGTGTTTGTGTCAGAAGGACGAGGCATGAGGGTGTTTTTAAAGGTCGCTTTCTGACCCCACCCCCGGCCCCTCCCCGAATTCATGGAGGGGAGCCAACCACGCTCGCCAGACCGAATTTGTTTTCGTAGGGACGCGATTTATCGCGTCCGCTGTGAGAAGGGCGTCCACACCTTGCCGGATCGGTCGTCAATCTTTCAGCATCGGTATTTTGACCCCGTGTTTGCGCGCAAAGTCCGTTGCTTCGGGATAGCCCGCGTCGGCGTGCCGCACGACGCCCATGCCCGGATCGGTCGTCAACACGCGCTCTAACCGCCGGAACGCGGCGTCGCTGCCATCCGCGACGATCACCTGACCCGCGTGCATGCTGTAGCCGATGCCCACGCCGCCGCCATGATGCAGGCTGACCCACGTCGCGCCGCCGATGGCGTTCACGAGCGCGTTGAGCAGCGGCCAATCGGCGATGGCGTCGCTGCCGTCACGCATCGCCTCGGTCTCGCGGTTGGGGCTGGCGACCGAACCGCTGTCGAGGTGGTCGCGCCCGATGACAATCGGCGCTTTGACTTCGCCGTTGGCGACCATCTCATTGAAGCGGATGCCTGCTTTGACCCGTTCGCCGTAGCCGAGCCAGCAGATGCGCGCGGGCAAGCCCTGAAACGTGATCTTCTCCCGTGCCATCGTGATCCAGCGGCGCAGATGGTCGTTTTCGGGGAACAGCTCCAGAATCGCGCGGTCGGTCGCGTAAATATCCTCCGGATCGCCCGAGAGCGCCACCCAGCGGAACGGGCCTTTGCCCTCGCAGAACAGCGGGCGGATGTAAGCGGGCACGAAGCCGGGGTAATCGAAGGCGTTGGTCACGCCCGCATCCAAGGCGCGCTGGCGCAGATTGTTGCCGTAGTCGAAGACAATTGCGCCTTTGGCCTGCCAGTCAAGCATCGTTTGCACGTGGGTCGCCATGCTGGCCATCGCCCGCGCGGTATAGGCGTCGGGATCGGTTTCGCGCAGAGCTTTCGCTTCATCCAGTGACAGCCCCGCCGGGATATAGCCGTACAGCACATCATGCGCCGAGGTTTGATCGGTCACGATGTCGGGCACGATGCCGCGCATCGCGAGTTCGGGCAGCACTTCTGCCGCGTTGGCGATCAAGCCGACCGAGAGCGGTGTCCTCGCGCTGACGGCTTCCGTCACCCACGTCATGGCTTCTTCGAGGTTGTCGGTGATGCGGTCGATCTGCTGTAAGTTGAGGCGGCGTTCGGCGCGCCAGCGGTCAACTTCCACGAACAGACCGACGCCCTCGTTGAGCGTCACCGCGAGCGGCTGCGCGCCGCCCATTTCGCCCAAGCCCGCCGTCAAGACGAACTTGCCCTTGAGCGACGGCCAGCCATGCTGCCGGGCGAGCGCGCCGAAGGTCTCGTACGTGCCCTGCAAAATGCCCTGCGTGCCGATGTAAATCCAACTGCCCGCGGTCATCTGCCCGTACATGATCAGGCCGTCGCGCTCCCACTTATCGAAGTTGGCCTGCGTCGCCCACGCGGGCACGATGTTGCTGTTGGCGATCAGCACGCGCGGCGCGTCCTCGTGCGTGCGGAAGCGGCCCACCGGCTTGCCCGACTGCACGAGCAGGGTTTCATCGGTTTCGAGCTTACGCAGCGAGTCGAGAATCGCCTCGAAGGCTTCCCAGTTGCGCGCGGCGCGTCCGCGCCCGCCGTACACAATCAGGTTGGCGGGGTCGAAGGCCACATCCGGATCAAGATTGTTCTGGATCATGCGGTAAGCCGCTTCGATCAGCCAGTTTTTGCAGGTCAGTTCTGTCCCACGCGGCGCGCGAATTTCCCGAGCGGTCATGCGTCGCCTCCCAACCCGCCGCGACCGTTGAGCGCGGCGCGAATGCGATCCGTGTAGCCCTTGGCTTCGGTCTCAAGCGCCGCGACGCGCCCGACCAATTCAGCCGCGGCGGCGCGGTCGGTCAGCGACTTGGCGTTGATTTTGACGTTCAGCCCGGCGGCGTAGATCGCCGTGTGCGCCAGCGAACCCGCCGATCCGGCGTCGCTCACGGCGTTGAGGTTGCCCGTCTCGGCGACTTCCGCCGCCAGCGCCAGCACTTTAAGCGCGGTTTCGGCAGCGTTGAGCGGCACGCGGGCGGCGTTCAGCGTCGCCTGTTCAATCGCGGCGGGACGTTCCGGCGCGTCTTTCGGCAGCTTCAGGGCGTCCATCACGGCGGTGAAGGCGTCGGCGTCGCGCTGCACACCCTTGTCGAGTTCCGCGCGCAGTGTTTCCGCCTGCGGGATGATCTCCAGCATGCGCGCTTCGACATCAGCGTATTTCTTTTTGCCAACCGTGACGCGGGCGACCATCGCCACGAGACCCGCGGCCATCGCGCCCGCATACGCTGCCGCCGAACCGCCGCCGGGGGTCGGGTCAGCGCTGGCTAGCGCGTTGAGGAAGGTCGAGTCGCTGCCCGTGTCGGTCAGGCGGTTTTCCAGCACCTGCTGCGGCGTGAAGTTGTCGATTTGCAGATACCACTGCGCCGCGTCGAACAGCGCCTGCTGGGGGATCAAGCCGATCAGTTCGGTGCTCTGAATGCCAACGCCGTAACGCTGCGCTTCGCGCCGCACCATCTCCACCACGCGGAAGATAGCCGTTTGCGTGTAGTCGGTCAGGTTCATCGAGACCTGCGCCTTGCCATCCACCAGCAGGCCGAGCGCCTTGACGAAGCGCAGCCCGCCCGTCTGGTGGCGGATAGCGCGGGCGATCTTCTTGGCGATGTCGACATCGGTGGTGGTCAGGTAGACGTTGAAGGCGATGAGCGGGGCGCGCGCGCCGATCACGGTCGCACCCGCTGTGCCGAGTTCGCTCGGGCCGTAGTCGGGGCGGCGGTTGGCGTCAGTCAGAATGGCCTGCTTCAAGCCTTCATATTCGCCTTTGCGCACATCGGCGAGGTTTTGATTTTCGGGGCGGGTGGCCGCCGCTTCGTATAAGTAGACCGGGATGCCGAGTTCGCCGCCCACGCGCTGACCCAAGTGTTTCGCCAGCGCCACGCAGTCGGCCATGGTCACGCCTTCGATGGGAATGAACGGCACCACATCGGTCGCACCGATGCGCGGATGCGCGCCCTGATGCGTATTCAGGTCAATCAATTGGGACGCCAGGCGAATTGCGCGGAAAGCGGCTTCGGCGACCGCCTGCGGCGCGCCAACGAACGTCACCACCGAGCGGTTGTGATCGGCGTCGCTCTCCCGGTCAAGTAGCTGCACCTGGGGGACGGCGGTGATCTCCGCGACGATGCGGTCGATCACGTCACTGCGGCGTCCCTCAGAGAAATTCGGAACACATTCGACGAGCTGTCTCATGAAAGCGGAGTCTTTCGGATATTTAAGTACTAAGGCAATTATAGCAAGAATAGAGCAGTTAGCTGTTAGCGATTAGCGGTTAGCCAAAACAAAACCGCCCACTCCGTTGATGAAGTGGGCGGCTCATGAGGGTGTGAAACTAATTCAAATGATGCAGAATGGCAGCGACCGTGTCCGTCGTCGACCCAGTGTGCGGGGTAGCGTACGTGACCGCGCGCAGCTTGGTCGCCGCGTCTGCATAGCCGAGGTGATCGAGCATGAGCGCCGCGCTGAGAATCGCCGCGCGCGGGTCGGCGATGCCCTGGCCTGCAATATCCGGCGCGCTGCCGTGTACAGGCTCGAACACGCCGAAGCGCCCCGCGCCGACATTGGCCGACGCGGCGATGCCTAAGCCGCCCGTCAACCCCGCCGCGAGATCGCTGAGAATGTCGCCGAACAGGTTGGTGGTGACGATCACGTCGAAGCGCGGCGCGTCCTGCACCAGCACCATTGCCGCCGTGTCGACCAGCAGTTCATTGACTTGCAAATCAGGGTACTGCGCGGTCACATCGAGCGCGACGCGGCGGAACAAGCCGCACGTTTCCTTCAGCACATTTGCTTTGTGCACGATGGTCAACTTACTGCGCCGACTCCGCGCCTGTTCGCACGCCGCCCGCACAATGCGTTCTGACGCCTTGCGCGTGATCACCCGTTCGAGAATGGCGGTTTCGCCGTCGTCCTCGAGGCGTTCGCGCCCGCTGTACATGCCTTCGGTGTTCTCGCGCACAATCAGCAGGTCGATTGCCTCGCGCTGCGCGGGGCGCAGGTTGGCGAACAGGTCAAAGCGGCGGCGGAGCTGCAAAATGGGGCTCTTGTAACCGTCGACTTTGGTCATAGGTGACTGCGTCGCGCCGAACAACGCGGAGTCGGCGGATAGGCACAGTTCAATCGTTTCGTCGGGGAGGGCGTTGCCCGTCTTCTCGAACGTGCCGAAGCCCGCATTGGCATACACAAATTCCAGCGGCAGATCGAGCGCGGCCAACACCTGATGCGCGGCGGGGATCACCTCAGCGCCGATGCCGTCGCCGTTGATGAGCACAATTTTAGGCATCAGCCTTCACCCTTGATGACGAGGTTCGGATCGACCGCGCCCTTGAAGCGCATTTGCAGCATGGGGACGAGCCCCCCCGCGTCGAGAATGGCGCGCACGGAGGGCGACAGCGTCGGGATCGGGAAGGCTTCAGCGCCCACATAGATCGTGTCGCCCTCGACGGTGATGGTGTCGCCTGTCTTGAGGTGCGCCGCTAATCCGGGCAGCACGACCGGGTGCACGCCCTGATTGATGCAGTTGCGGAAGTACAGCCCGCTGAATGATTCGGCGATGATCATGCTCACGCCCGACCACTTGAGCGAGGTCACGCCTTGTTCGCGACTGCTGCCGCAGCCCCAGTTCGCGCCCGCGACGATCACATCGCCGGGCTGGGCGTGCGCCGCAAAGGTCGGGTCGAGGTCTTCGAGCGCGTGGGCGCGAATCTCTTCCGGCTTTTGCAGGGTGTACGTGTATTTGCCGGGGAAAATCACGTCCGTGTTGACATTATCCCCGTAAACCCAAACGCGATGTGTGGTCATAGCTGCCCCTCACCCCCCAGCCCCCTCTCCCACGCAAGCGGGTAGAGGGGGAGTAGGGACGCGCAACGGCGCGTCCGATTGATTGTCTGTTTCATGCTAAGACTTCCTCCGGGTTGACGATGCGCCCGGCGACGGCGCTGGCGGCGACGACATACGGATTCGCCAGATAGATCGGCGCGTCGGCGGTGCCCATGCGCCCGCGGAAATTGCGACTGCCGCTCATGATGGTCGCTTCGCCGGAGGCGGGCACGCCCATGTGATTGCCCATGCACGGGCCGCAGCCCGGCGTCGCGATGGTCGCACCCGCGCTGATGAGCGTTTCGAGCACGCCCGTGCGCGCCGCTTGCAGCAGCACTTCGCTGCTGGCGGGGATGATGATGAAACGCACGGCGACCTGCCGCCCACGCAGCACTTCCGCCGCCGCCGCGAGATCGCTGTAGCGCCCGCCCGTGCAGGTGCCGATCAGCGCCTGCTGGATCGGCTGATTGGCAAGCGTGCTGACGGCGACGACATTATCCGGCAGATGCGGCAGCGCGACCAGCGGTTCGAGCGCGTCGAGGTCGATGGTGTGGCGGAGCGCATACTCAGCGTCGGCATCGGGGTAGAGCGGCGTGTAGTCGCGGGTGCGGCGCGCTTCCAGAAAGTCGAACGTGGTTTGATCGGGTGGGAAATAGGCGTTCATCGCGCCGAATTCCGCCATCATGTTGGGGATGACCGGACGTTCGTCAATCGGCAGATCAGCCAGCGCGTCGCCCGTGAATTCGATGGAGGCATACTGCCCACCGGACACGCCGAGATCGCCGAGCAGGCGCAGCGCGATATCCTTGGCGGTCACGCCCACGCGGCGCGTGCCGATCAAGCGCACCTGCATGCTTTCCGGCACGCGAATCCACAGCTTGCCCGTCGCCCACAGCGCGGCCATCTCCGTGCGCCCGACGCCCATACCAAACGCGCCCAACCAGCCGAAATGCGTCGTGTGGCTGTCCGACCCGAAGATGACTTCGCCGGGAAGGATGAGCGCTTCTTCGCTGATCACCTGATGGCAGATGCCGCGCCCGACCTCGAAGAAGTGGCGGATGCCCTGTTCGTGCACCCACTGGCGAATCTCGGCGTGATTCTGCGCGTGCATCGTGGTCGGCGCGGGCACAGCGTGATCGAGCGTGACGGCGACGCGGTCGGGATGGAGGATGCCCGGCGCGCCCGTCTCCTTGAAGATGCGGCGGATGGCGGCGGTGTTGTCGTGGCTGAAGACGAGATCGGGCTGCACGTCGAGCACAGCGCCGACGCGCGCCGCACTCACGCCCGCCGCCCGCGCGAGGATTTTTTCGGCGAAGGTGTAGCCGGTCATCGGCAAACCTCCAACAATTCACCCCACCCCCGGCCCCTCCCCGAATTCGAGGAGGGGAGCCAACAGATCTGTGTTTGCGCCCTCCCCTGAATTCGGGGGAGGGATGGGGAGGGGGTCAATGTAAGCGCAAATGTATATCGCATATTCATTAAAACACTCCGTTCGCGGCGGCGATCAACAGGTCATCGACTTCCGGCAGGCTGAGGGGCTGCACATCGGCGCGCGCCTTGATGGTCTGCGTCACCTGCTGCACGGTCGTGTCTTCCAGCGTCAAGCCGAGCTGATTGGCGCGGTTGCGAATGGCGTTCCACCCGGTCAGACGATGACCGATCGAGATGCCGCGCGTGATGCCGAAGTCGTCGGGGTTGATCGATTCGTAGGATTCGGGGTCGGCGAGCACGGCCTTGGCATGAATGCCCGCCTTGTGGATGAAGGCGCTCGACCCGGTGATGTAGTTGTTGAACGGGATGTCGATGTCGCAGATGTCCGCGATCAACTGGTCGAGCCGAGGCAGCAGCTTCAGGTTGTACTTGGCGACATACGACTTCTTGATCGTATACAGCCGCGCGACCAGCCCGCCGAGCGGGGTGATGCCGTTGCGCTCGCCGATGCCGAGGATCGTCGTGTCGATGTGCGTCGCGCCCGCTTCCAGCGCCGCGCACGCGTTGGCGATGGCGCAGCCGCTGTCATTATGCCCGTGAAACTCGATGTCCAGCCCGGTCAGCTTGACCAACTGCCCGACCAGCGCGGACACCTGACTCGGCAGCGCCACACCCACCGTGTCGGCGACGCCGAGGCGGTTGACGAGGCCGAGATCGGCGACGGCGAGGTACACGCGGTACAGGTCAGCAGGGCGGCTGCGGAACGAGTCTTCAGTGCTGAAGCGCAGCACGACATCCGGCGCTTGTTCACGGATATACGAGAGGACTTCGCCCGCCGCATCGATCACCTGCCGGATACTCTTGCCGTGGCTGTGCTGCATCAACTGCGGCGAGGTGCCGATCACCACATCGACGCCGTGCACGCCCGTGTCGAGCGCACGCATGGCGTCTTCGCGCTTGCAGCGGATGTGCGTGAGGATGCGCGTCTGCATCCGTTCGCTGCGTACCATCCGCGTGATCGCGCGCACGTCGGCTTCACTCTGCGGAGAGGCGAGCGGCGATGTCAATTCGATCATCTCCGCGCCGAACTCGTTCAGCAGGCGGACGATCTCCAGCTTTTCGTCGGTGGAGAAGGTCGCAGTGCTGAACTGTTCACCTTCGCGGAGGGTACTTTCAATCACGGAAAATTGCTCAAACGACATAGAAACTCCTGTAGGGACGAGATCGTGCTCGTCGTGTCTCGGTTGGCTGGCAAAGCGGGCGAGGTCGGCCTCGTCCCTACGTTCCTGAAATCTGTTTCGGTTTGTAGGGGCAAGGCGCGCCTTGCCCCTACAATGGCCTTTCATTTGCCGTAGGGGCGCACGGCCGTGCGCCCCTACAACCACCCCCTGCATAAGATCGGGCATCATGTTCCCCCTCGCCCTTGGGAGAGGGGGTTAGGGGGTGAGGTTGCTTTACAGACTCGACAACGCCCGCGTGAGCACGCGCACCGCCCGCGCATATTCGTCCAGATCAAGGTGTTCGTCGGGAGTGTGATCGAGCGCGGAGTCGCCCGCGCCATAGGCGAGGATCGGGCAGTGCCAGATGCGCCCGACGATGTTCATATCCGATGTGCCGGTCTTGTGCACGAACGCGGGCTGACCGCCTTCCGCGCGGATCGCGCCGCGCATGACCCGGCTCAACGCCGAGTCGCGTTCGGCGACGAAGGCGTGCTCCATGCCGAAGGTGCGGGTGATGTGCGGATGTTCCGCTTGCAGTGTCGCCGCGAGCTCGTGCGGATCGACATCCGGCGGCAGGCGAAAGCCGACCGTCGCGCTCGACCAACCGTACACGCCATCGCCGCCGCTCTGAATGCTTTGCAGCGTCGCGCCGAGGCGGTTGTAGATCCCTTTGCGTCCCTCATTGATCTGCTCGGCGTAGTCGCGCACGCGCTCCCAGAAGGCGACGGCGTGCTCGGCGGGAGTATCGGCTTGACCTGCGCTGTGGGCGAGCCCGCCCTCCCAGCGCCAATCGACCAGCAGGCGTCCCTTGTAGCCGAGCGTCAGCCGATCCCACGCGGAGGGTTCGCCGATGATGCAGTAGTCGGGGTGATAAGCGCCTGCCGCATGCCGCGCGCCCTTACTCGTCGGGCATTCCTCCTCGACCGCGCCGATCACGACCACGCGTAGGTCGTCGGGAATTTGTGCTAATGATGCGGCCGCGGCGAACGCGCACAGCGATCCTTTCGCATCGACCGCGCCGCGCCCGTAGAGCGTGCGGCCGTCAACGCGCACGGGCGGGTTGCCGCCAAACGTGTCGATGTGGCCGAGCAGCATCACCGTCCGTGATCCGTTCCCAATGATGCCCACCGCGTTGCCCGCCTCGTCTTCGAATGCTTGGTCGTAGCCGTGCGCCGCCATCCAGTCGACCAGATGCCGCACCGCCGCCGCTTCGTTGTACGATGGGCTGGGGATCGCGACGAGGCCGATGAGGAGTCGTTCGGCGTCCGACCCCACCCCCAGCCCCTCCCCGAATTCAGGGAGGGGAGACAAATGGGATGTGCTTGACTCCCCCTCGCCCTTGGGAGAGGGGGCTGGGGGGTGAGGTTGTGGCGGCGTGGCATCGCGCAGCACCTCTAAAACCGTGTCCGCGAGGCGATCGGCTTCGTCGTCGGTGAGGATGAGTGGCGGCAGCAGACGCAGCACGGTCTTGCCCGCGACGAGTGCCAGCACGCCGCGCGCTTGCAGCGCCTGAATGACGGGTGTGACGCGTCCCTTGAGTTCGAGGCCGATCATCAGACCGAGGCCGCGCACTTCGCGCACGCTGGCGGGTTGATCGGCGCGCAGACGGTCGAGCAAGCGCCCGCCGATCTGGGCGGTGCGTTCCGGCGCATTGAGGTCACGCAGGGCGGTCAGCGAGGCGATCGCCGCCGCGCACGCCAGCGGATTGCCGCCGAAGGTGCTGCCGTGCGTCCCCGCTTCGATCTGCCGACCGTTCCACGCGACCGCGCCCATCGGCACGCCGCCCGCCAGTCCCTTGCCGAGCGTGATCATGTCCGGCTGAACATCGGCGTGCTGGTAGCCGAACCAGCGTCCGGTGCGGCCTAAACCCGTCTGGATTTCGTCGACGATGAGGAGTGCGCCGCGCTGGGTGCACAGGTCGCGCAGGCCGCGCAGAAAATCGGGATCGGCGGGATACACGCCGCCTTCGCCCTGCACCGCTTCGACCACGACGGCGGCAGTATTCTCATTGATAGCGGCGTCCGCATCGGCGAGGTTGTTGTAGGCGATGTGGGTCACGCCTTCCGGCGTCCAACCCTCAAAGGGCTCACGATACGCCGGATTCCACGTCAAGCCGACCGCGCCGAGCGTGCGCCCGTGAAACGAGCGCTTCGCCGCGACGATGCCACGCCGCCCGGTGAGCAACCGCGCAATCTTGAGCGCGCCTTCCATCGCTTCCGTGCCGCTGTTGCACAGGAAATACCGCTCAAAGCCGGTGATATCGTGCAAGAGGGCATAGAGTTCGGCGCGGCGGTCGTTGTAGAAGATCTCCGCGCTGGTGATGAGCGTCGCCGCCTGCGCGCTGATCGCGGCGACGACGGCCGGGTGCGCGTGACCGAGCAGGGCGACGCCCATGCCGCTGGTCGCGTCGAGGTAGGCATTGCCCGCGTCATCCCACACGGTGCAGCCCGCGCCGCGCACCAACGTGAGCGGGCGCTTGCTGTACGTGCCGGAGGTGTGCTGATCTTCGATCTGCGTCGTCGTTAGCGTGAGCGTCACAGGCGGAACTCCGTGCCCGCGCCATCCAGCGCCGCGCTGATCGGGGCATGCACGCGGCCATCGCCGATGATCACGCGGGGGACGCCCGCCCGCAACGCTTCCTGCGCGCCGATCACCTTGCGCTTCATGCGGCCTTCCGCCCAACCGAGCGCCGCGTCCATGTCGCGCCCGCTGACCTGTGGCACGAAGCTGGTTTCGTCGGGGAACTGGCGGTACAGGCCGCGCACGCCGCTCAGGATCAGGTATTCGGCGGCGTTGATGCCGCCCGCCAGCGCCGCGCCCGCGCGGTCACCGTCGACATTCAGGAAACCATCGGCGCTGTTCGCCAGCGGCGGCACGACCGCGACTTCGCCCGCGGCCAGCGCCCGGCGGATCGGGGCGGCGTCGACGCGGCTGATCGCTCCGCTGTAGTCGTCGCGTACAATGCGCACACGGCCATCAACCACGGCGCGGACGGTGTCCTTGCGGTCGCCCCACAGCGGGACGTTCGCCCCGGTCAGGCCGTGCGCGGCGATGCCGTGCTGGCGCAGCAGGCTGACCAACTGCGCGTTGACGCGTTCCGCCGCTTCCACGAACACATCGCGGGTAGCGGGGTCGGTGTAGCGTGAACTGTGCCCGCTCGGCGAGGTCAACGTGCGGACGGGGAGGCCGCGTTCCGCGCACAGCGTATCCATCATGGCGCTGACGCCGTGCACGACGACGACGGGGCGCGTGCGGGCGATGCGCGCGATATCTTCGGCACAGCGTTCGAGATCGACGCCGCGCTGACCACCAACCTTGACGACGAGAACATTATTCATGGGTAGATTCCTGTGAAATTCAGACCGGCGCGTTCATCGAACCCGTGCATCAGGTTCAGGCATTGCACAGCCGATCCGGCCGCACCCTTCATCAAGTTGTCCAGCGCGGCGATCACCACAATGTGCCGCGGATCATCTTCGTCGACGGCGAAACCGACGTCGCAGTAGTTCGTCCCCGCGACGATGCGCGGTTCGGGATAGCGGTGCAGCCCGGTCGAGGCGCTGACGAGGCGGATGAACGGCTCATCGCGGTACGCGCCGCGGTACAGCTTCCACAGTTCCTTCTCGGTGACCGGTTGGCTCAGGTACACGTGCGCCACGACGTGCACGCCGCGCACCATCTCAATCGCTGTCACGCTGAAGTCAACGCGCACGCCGGAAATCATATTGATTTCGGCGGTGTGCCGGTGATTGGCGGGCTTGTAGGTGCGCACCGCGCCGCTGCGAATCGGGTGGTGCGAGCCGTCGTTGGGCTGGTTGCCGCCTTCCGACGAGCCGACGCTCAGTGCCGCCGACACACGTTCGATGAGGCCGGCGCGGGCGAGCGGCAGAATCGCCAGATTGACGGCGGTCGCATTGCAGCCGACGCCGCTGGCGTAGTGCGCGCCGCGCAGTTGGTCGCGCCGCACTTCCGGCAGCCCGTACACGAAGCGATCCAGCCATGCGGGCGCGGGGTGCGCGTCGCCGTACCACTTCTGGTAGGCGGCGAGGTCGTTCAGACGAAAATCCGCCGACAGGTCGATGATCGCGGGGGCGAGTGCCGCGTAGCGGTCGATTTCGCGGGCGGCGACGCCGTGCGGCAGCGCTAGAAACAGCAGGTCGCAGGCTTCGAGCGCGTCCGGGTGGATGAACGTCAGCTTGGATGCGCCGCGCAGATGCGGGTGGCGGGTGTAGACGTACTGCCCCGCGCCTTCGCGGCTGGTGATCTGCGTGACTTCCGCGTTCGGGTGCGCGATCAACAGGCGGAGCAGTTCGCCGCCCGTGTAGCCGCTCCCGCCGACAATGCCGACACGTAAGGTCATGCCGTCACCGCCTGCGCTTGTTCGAGCGCGTAGCGCACGACTTCGGCGGCAATATCGACGCCGGTCGGGGCGCTGCTGTTGCGGAATTCCATCGTGTGGTTGATTTCGTTGACGAGCAGGCCGCCTTCGGGCGTCTCGAACAGGTCGAGCGCCAGCACACCACCGCCGACCGCGGCCGCGGCCTGCTGGCAAATGGCGTCGATTTCCGGCGTGACCGGGCAGTTGCTGGCCTGACCGCCGCGCGCCGTGTTGGTGATCCAGTGCGGCGACGAGCGGTAGATGGCGCAGATGGTGCGGCTGCCGACGACGAACGCGCGGATGTCGCGTCCCGGCTTGTTGACGTATTCCTGCGCGTAGTAGAGGTGCTGCTGGTAGTCGCCCAGCGTCTCGCGGTGTTCGAGGATGGCTTCGGCGCTCCAGCGGTCGGTCACACGGGCGAGGAGGCGTCCCCATGATCCGGTCACAGGCTTGAGCACGGCGGGATAGCCGAGGCTTTCGATGCTGGTGATCGCCGTCTCCGGCGTGAAGCTCAGGCGCGTCTGCGGCTGCGGCACACCCGCCTGCGCCAGCACGAGGCTGGTCATGAGCTTGTCAGCGCACACGGTCGCGGTCGCATAGCGGTTGATCGTCGGGATGCCCCACGCGTTCAGAATGGCGGCGGCGTACAGCCCGCGCGACGTGCTGATGCAGCGTTCCATGACGAGTGCGTATTCATTCCATGCGACGCCGTTGGGCGCAAGCTGGTCTGCGCCGCGGTTGATGTCGAAGTGCAGGTCGCGGTCGAGGATGATGTCCGGTTCGACGCCCTGCGCCTGAAACGCGCTGATGAGCAGCTTTTCTTCCGGTCGAATGTGCGTGACGAGGACGGCGATCCGCATGACTATTCGCCCCAGTCTTCTTCGACTTCGGGCGCGAGCGCAACTTCGACCGGGTCGAGGCTGAGCACTTCGAGATCCGCGCCGCAGTCCGGGCAGGCGATCAGTTCGTTTTGCATGATGTTCGCGGCGAGCGCGAGTTCAGCTTCACATTCAGGGCAGATAGCGGTACGGGACATATTTGTGTTTCTCCTCTGGCACTTCACAACAAAAAAGCCGCCCCGTTGGGCGGCTTCGATTTGACATTGGACTGTTTCAGTACTCAATCAAGCGAAAAATCCCTAACGGTGGCGTTGGGTTGGGTTCTCTTTCGCTTTTTTCAGGCTGAGTACGTTTTGCACGAGCATGATTGACCTTAGTTTTGTGTCCGCGTATAAGATTACGGGATAATAGGAATCATTTCAATCAGATAGATCATACGAAATTGAATTGGGTAAATCATCTAAAGGATCGACCCCACCCCCGTCCCCTCCCCGAATTCGGGGAGGGGAGCAAGAAGAGACGTTGATTGCAACTACGGCAGCAGCGGCAGCAGCGCCGAGTAGAACTGGTCGCACATGCACTCGACGTACTGCTCAGGACGCGACAGCGCGGCAATCGCCGTATACGGCAGCACGATCCCGGTCCAGCCTTTGGTGTGCCAATAAGCAGGGGCAGGTAGACTTGGCGGCGTGTAGCTCGGTTTCATCGGGTAGGCGTAAGCGTAGAGATAGGGGAAATCGATCCCCGTGCTGTATGGCGCAAACCCGATGTTGATGTGCGCCGCCTGTTCGGTCGCTTCTGCTCCCGCGAAGATCAGCGTGGAGAGGTCAAAGTGCTCTCCGAAGACGACCGCGGGCGTCGTTTTGCCGTTGACGCGGCTCGCTTTGAAGCGCGCAATCCCCGTGAAGATGCTGTAGAGCGCAGCATTGTAGGCGCGCGCCGCCTCAAGGTCGATATGCAGCGGTTCTGTTCCCGTAATTTCATCATGCTTCTCAGCAATGGAGGGTTTTTTCACCGCGAGTGCTGCAATCATCTGCTCGACCAGATCGCCGTTACCCGTGAGCACATCTGCCAGTTCGTTTTTGCGCAGCTCGGCGAGGATCGCGGCAAACAGCGAACGCTGCGTGTGGCCGTGCAGCGGAATCGTCACTTCGGCGCCGTTCGGCTGACGCACGATGATGCGCAGATCTACGAAATCGAGGATGACTTGCGACCCACCGGGGAGGGTATCGCTCGAAGTGCCGTTCAGAACGACGCGCGTGCCCCATTCGGTGTAATTGGGATCATGGGGCAGCAGATAGAAGCGGAGATAGCTCAACAGGATATTCGCTTTTTGCAGCGCGCGGATCGTGTCGCCTGCGTGGTCGAGAGCTGGCAGCATCAGGGTATCCTCATCAGTTTATGCTATCGTAGAGGGAAGCGCGATGGCTGTCAAACGGATGCGTGCTTGACGGATTATGTTATAATCGGACTGTAGTCCGTTTTATTGTGGAGTATAGGCAGATGATGCGTTTTGCGCTGCAAGAAACCGAAATTAAGCCGGGGTTCCTGACGGACGCCCCGTTTCAGCATTTTCCCGCCGATGCCTTCCCGACCATGCACCCGGTACACTGGCTGCATTCGCATTTCGCGGTCGGCGGCTGGAGTCCGCTCCAGCGGTTGAGCGGCATGCTCACCGCGCACATGACGCAGATCGCGCCGCAGAATGGCTTCACCTGGCATCCGCACCGCGGGCTGGAGATTTACACGTGGATGCTCGAAGGGCAGGTGTATCACGAGGACAGCACGGGCGGTAAGGGGATTCTCGAAACGGGCGATATTCAGCGCATGTTCTCCGGTGACTACATCGAGCATCAGGAACTGAATCCGTTCGATGCGCCCGCCCGCGTGATCCAGATCTGGTTCATCGCTGACCGTCAGCATCGCGGGCTTCCGCCGCATTACCAGCAGTTGAAGCGCGGGGAACTGCCCACGCGCACCGTCGGCGACGCGACGGTCTACAGTCTGATCGGCGATGATGCGCTCATGGATTCGCATGTCGACGCGCGGCTGACGGCGGCGCTCGTCCCGGCAAACGGGGGCACGACGGTCGAGAAGCCGCGCGCGTGGGAAGATCTGTTTCTATATGTGACGGACGGGGCAGGCACGGTCAGCTATGGCGGGCAGACAACGCCGCTCAAGCAATACGATGTGATTCTCGCGACACCCGACCTCAACGTGGCGACGATCCGCGCCGAAAGCGAGATCGCGCTGCTGAGTTTCTATCTGCCGAAGTTTCTGTAGAGCTAACCTCATCCCGTTTCGCTGCGCTCAACTGCCCCTCTCCAGGGCGTGTCCCTCTCCCTACGGAGAGGGCCGGCTCAGCACCAGCAGGGTGGGGTTGTTTGTTGTGGGGACGCGGTCCGCGTCCGTCGCTCCGCCCCGCCCCTCCCGAAGACAGGGCGTTCGCAAACCACATGCGTTTCGTAGGGACGCGATTTATCGCGTCCGCTGATCTTTCTAACCCCTCATGCTACGCCCCTACAAAGACACAATGGCTTTTGCGAGGTGAGGTTAGTCCTTCATCCACCCCGGCCCGCGCACGACCTGACCCGGCTTGGCGTCGGTGTGTTCGCCATCGCGAATTACGGGTGTGCCGTTGACCAGCACATGCACCATGCCTTCGGCGAACTGGTGCGGCGCGGCGAAGGTGGCGTGGTCGCGTACGGTCGCAGCGTCGAAAATCGCAATATCGGCGAAGTTGCCGACCTGCAGCGAACCGCGCTTTTGCAGGCGTAGCACACTCGCGGGGAAGCTGGTCAGGCGGCGAATCGCTTCCGGCAGCGGGACCAGGCCCTCGTCGCGCACATAGTGACCCAGCAGGCGCGCGAAGTTACCGTAGGCGCGCGGATGAGGGTTCGACTTGAGGAACACGCCCTCGGGCGACATCGACTCGGCGTCTGAGCAGAAGCTCACCCACGGGAGCTGCACCTGCCGCCGGATGTTGTCTTCCGACATGGTGAAGTACATGGTGAAAATGCGCCCGCCGTCTTCGATGAGCAGATCAAAGGCGGTCTCGATGGGATCCGTGCCGCGCAGGGCAGCAACTTCCGCCAGCGTCTTCCCGGTCAGCGGCTTAAGTGCCTCGGTGGTGAAGCCCGCCAGCAGAATCTTGTCCGGCCCGTCGGCTTCTAGATACATGTTTTCCCAGCTCAAATCTTCGAGGATGCCCTGTTTGACGCGGGCGCGTGTTTCCGGATCGCGCAGGCGGGCGAGCAGCGCCGCGTCGCCGCCATCGTGCGCCCACGGCGGGATGATCGCGTTCAAGCCCGTGCCGCCCGCGGGATACAGATACATATCGGCGGTGATCTCCATGCCGTCGCGCCGCGCCTGTTCGACGCGCTCGATCACCTGAGCCATTTTGCCCCAGTTTTTACGTCCCGCCGCCTTCAGGTGATAGATCTCGGCGCGGATGTTAGCCTCGCGCGAAATGGTGATCAGCTCTTCGAGCGCTTCGAGGAAGTGATCGCCTTCGCTGCGCAGATGCGAGATGTACAGGCCGCCGTACTGCGACACGACTTTCGCCAGCGCGATCAGTTCGTCGGTGCTGGCATAGGCGGCGGGCGGATAGATCAGCGCGGAGGACAGGCCGACCGCGCCTTCGCGCATCGCCTGCGCCGCCAGTTCCTGCATGTCTTCGAGTTCGGCTGGCGTCGGCGGGCGATCCTCATAGCCAAGCGCGTGAATGCGCAGCGTCGATGTGCCGACGAACGAGGCGACATTGGTCGAGACGCCGCGCCGCACCAACGACTCCAGATACTCGCCGAGGGTTGTCCAATCGACTTCGTACTGAATGTCGTTGTTGCCGAGGATGCCGCGCGTGCCCGCCGCTTTCATCGCATCGCTGAGCGGCCCCATCGAGAAGCCTTCGCCCAGAACTTCGAGCGTCACGCCCTGCCGCAAATTGCCTTGCGAGCGGCCATCCTCAATCAGCGACTCGACTGCCCAGCTCAGCATGTTGATGAAGCCGGGCGCAACCGCCAGCCCGTCCGCGTTGATGACCTGCTGGCCGCTCAATGTGCCCGGTGCGCCAATAGCGGCAATCGCCTGCCCGTCAATGCCAATGTCCCCAACGAACGGCGCGCTGCCGCTCCCGTCATAGATCGTCCCGCCGCGAATCACGATGTCATGCATGGCTCTGCCCCCTGTGTGCGCCGGAGATTGTACAATGGGTGATGTTCGGCTCTCAAATGATGAAAAGGACTGTTTTTGGATGAGTGCCCGTGAGAATGTTTTTGCCCAGCGCATCAGTTTATTGTGGCTCAACCCGGATCAAGAGATGCCGTCGAGCAACTGGGGGCACACCGCGCCCGACCTCGAACTCGCGGAGATCGCGAAGGCGCTCAGCCTGCATCCGCACTATACGCAGCGCATCCTCAAGCTGCTGCACAGCCTGACGACCGACCCGGCGGTGATCGAGTACCGCCAAGCCGTGCTGGATGATATTCTGCACAACCCGGCGCTGGCAAATGGGCTGGAAGACCTGCTCGGCAAAATCCAGACGTTTGACCGCTATGCCGAACTCGGGCGCAAATCCGACGCGTCGATTCATCAGGTGGTGTATCGCCTCGGCGAGCTGCAAAACTACCTTGACTGCATCGGCACGCTGCGCGGGCTGCTGGACGCCGCCGACCGCAACCTGCATTCGCCGGGGCTGCAAGCGATTCGGGCGCTGGCGCGGCGCATCGAAGCGGACGAGACGTTCGGGCGGCTGAAGCGCGAACTGCCGGGCATGCTCGCCCAAATCGAGAACATCCACAGCGTGACCATTGGCGTCAACCTCAACAGCGACCTCGCCCCGGTCGGCGCGACGCTGCTGGCGATCAACAAGTTTCGCTACAAAGGCTCGGCCTCGTTCATGAGCCGTCTGTTTCGCGGCGACGACAAGCCGGAGACCGAAGGCATCGCGCCGCTGCACGGCACGAGCGGCATGCAGGAAGTGCACACGCTCGATGCGATTGTCTTTCCCGAAGAAGAACGCGCGAAGGCGTCGGCGACGATGATGCTCATGCCGCTGCTCAAAGACCTGTCGCAAATCCTCGACAAGATCAGCAAGCGGATTGTGCAGGGCCTGCGCGACTACATGCAGATCGAGATCGGCTTTCTGCTGCAAATCCGCGAAGACCTCGCGTTTTACCTCGGCGCGGCGCGGTTGATTCAGCGCTTGCGGGCATGTGGACTGCCGCTGTGTCGTCCGACGCTCGCACCGATGGCGGAGCGCGTGGGCGAACTGCAGGATGCCTACAACCTGAATCTCGCGCTGCTCTACAGCGAAGGTCGCACGGTTGATCTGCATGAGCGCATCGTGCTCAATGATGTGACGTTTGGCGACGAGGGGCGGATCTACATCCTCACCGGACCGAATCAGGGTGGCAAGACCGTGTTTTCGCAGGGCGTGGGCTTGACACAGGTGCTGTTTCAGGCGGGGTTATATGTGCCTGCGGCCAGCGCCCGCCTCAGTCCGGTCGATGGCATCTACACGCATTTCGCCGTCGCCGAGAAGATCAGCCAGCAGGCGGGGCGGCTGGGTGAGGAAGCGCGCCGCCTGAACGCGATCTTCACGCTGGCGACGCGGCACAGTCTGCTGCTGCTCAATGAGTCGTTCAGCAGCACGAGCGCGGGCGAAAGCCTGTACCTCGCCCGGGACATTGTGCGCGTGATGCGGCGGCTCGGCACGCGGGCAATCTTCGCCACGCACCTGCACGACCTCGCGGCGGACTGCGCCAACATCAACGCGGAGACGCCGGGCGACAGTGCCGTCGCCAGCCTCGTCTCGGTGATGGTCAGCGAAGGCGATGGTGAGGCGCTGAAACGCAGCTACAAGATCGTGCCGTCGCCGCCGATGGGGCGCAGCTATGCCCGCGAGATCGCCGCGCAGTATGGCATCAGCTACGAGCAGTTGACGGCGGCGCTCCAAGCGCGCAAGTTGATCGACGGCGAGGCGTGATTTGCGGGTACAATCGGCCAGACTCCCGTGTTACAGGTCGGTGTTCTAAGGGAGGTGTTGAAAACCCCCACCCCCTCCCGCGGGAAGAGGGGCACCCCTTGTCCCTACAAAAGCTGCTTTCGTAGGGACGAGACATGTCTCGTCCTTAGGATTAACATGCGGTCGTGGGCTTATGCACATAGCAGCAAGATTGAGGTGACCCTATGAAGTTTTCCCGACGCTGGCTCGGCGGATGGATTGCGGTAAGTTTGCTGATGGGTGGCGCAGTCGCCGCGCAGGACGCCCCGACGAGTTTGCTCTTCCGGCGGCTGCACCGTGACATCATCGTCAATGCGGACATCTGGTCGGCACAGCCGGAGATCTTGTCGGCGGGTTACGGCTTCGACAATATCATCGGCGTGGATGGCGGCGAAGCGGAAGTGCGGGCGGCGGGTGGCGCGTGGAACACGGTCGAGTGCTCGTCCGGCGCGGACCCGGCGCGCAGCGTGCTGACCTCGTCCGCGCCCGCCGATGGCCTGACCAATCTGTTCGACCAGCCGACGAGCTACAGCGACGGCTTACCCGTGGTGTTCAGCATGCCCGTGCTGCCGAGCACCGTGAATCACACTGACTTTCTCGTCACGTTGAACACAGGCGTGACCGTCGTTCCCGACTCCGCCAGCATTTACCCCAATTGGGAGTTGAACGAACGGCATGTGGTGGTGCTGTTCGGGCAGTTTGGCAACCGCTTGATCAATGGTGAAGCGGGCGCGGAATACGCGGTGCGCGTCGACGTAGTGGCGGATGCGACGCCGCTCACGCTGGTCGCGCCGAGCGGTTTGGTCACCGCGGTCGGGCTGTTCAAAGAGTCGACCCTGTCGCCGTATGAGTCCGGGCCGTATCTGGTCGGCGCGAAGCTCAATCGCATTTCGGCGGAGGGCGAGGGCGGCGTGCAGTTCCTCAATGCGAACATGCCGAATGACGGGATCACGCTGTACGGCGCAGAAGCCCAGTATCGATTGCGTTTGTTCACCTCCGGCGGCTTTTCGCCGGATGGTGTGCGCGGTCTGCGACCGAATGCCTACGAAGATCACTTCCGCATTCAGGCGACGCGGGCGAGCGGGCGACCGCTGATGATCGAAGAAGTGGGACTGAACTACACCGTGCGCGGCGGCACCATCCGTGTGATCGGGCTGGCGGATCTGGGGCGCGGGCTGGCGTTCACGTTCAGCGGACATCCGGTGATCGCCTATGACGACTGTTACGAGGAAGATCACGACAACTACATTGACATCATTCTGGCGGGTGATGAAGAGGCGATGCGCAGCATCACCGCGGTGGAAATTCCGGCGGCGGGGGACTATATGCCGTTCTACAACCCCGGCGGCCCCGGCAACAACCCGACGCCCGGCGTGCGCTACACTGCCCCCGGCCCCGCCGACCTGGAACCCGTCATCATCGCGCTGGACGATCCGCTGGTCGTGTCGTATCAGGGGTGAGTCCGCAGGTAATCACGCGGTGTAAGCCCGACAACCGCTTTGAATTCATGCGTGAAATGCGCCTGATCATAATAGGCGAATTCCGCGCTAATGTGCGCGAGGGATACGCCATTGGCCTGCTTCAAAGCGAGGCGGGCGGCTTCGACTCGCTGCAGCCGGGCAAAGTGTTTGGGCGTCATGCCAACATGGATTTGATAGAGCCGCTCAAGCTGGCGCTGGCTGATGTAGAGATCGTCCGCGATGCGCTTCATGTCAAGCTGCCCGGCGTGCTGCTTGATCTGGTAGAGCGAGTGCAGCACGTACGGCGAGGCAGTAGGTTGGAGGCGCGCCAACAGCCAGGCTTCCAGCCGGGCGATTTTCGCGGTGAGGGTAGGCGCTTCAGCCATTTGCTCATGCAGCAGGAGGAGTGGACGTTGGCCCACAGCGCCCATGAGTTCCGTGCTGTTCGCCAGTTCGACCAGCGGAATTCCCAGAAACGGATACGCGGCGCCGGGGTGAAAGCGGATACCGAGCACATCGACTGCGCCAGTGAAGCTCATGCGGCGGCTGATTGTGTTCGTGCCATCCAGAAATACGGGATCGGTGATTGGTTGACTATCCAGCGCGAGCCCGCCACCGAAATCGAAGCCTAAGCCGAAGCCGCCGCCGGGATGCATGAATTCCGGCGCGACTGCCAGTGCGTGAGCCCGGCGCATGCCCCAATACGAGGCGATGAAGGGACGCAGCGCGGGCGTTGGTGGCACGAGCACGAAGCCGAGATGGGCTAAACGTTCCTCCGGGCTGACCGGCATCATCTCCCCCCAACATGTCGGAAATTTACAAGACCGCGCAGCGGCGCACTGCTATCCTAAGCATATCTACATGTGCCTGAAGGAGACAAGTATGCCGCATACGATTGGGATTATCGCCTTTGATGACGTCCTCACCAGTGAAGTGATTGCGCCGGTGGAAGTGTTCGCTAACGCCATTGAGCGCGGCTTGCTGCCGGATGCTCGTGTGCTCCTGATCGGCGTTGAGCCGCAGATGCAGGTGCGCACAGCGGAAGGCATCCGGCTGGCCGTCGACTGCACCGTCGCCGATGCGCCTGACCTAACGGTGCTCATCGTCCCCGGCGCCAATGATGTAGACGCGCTCATGCAGCACGCCGCATTGAACGCCTTCATCCGCAAGCACGCGGACGCGGCTGAGTATGTCGCCAGTGTGTGCGCCGGGGCGTTTCTGCTGGGCAGTGCGGGCGTGCTCGACGGCAAACAGGCGACCACGTGGTTCGGTGGGGAGTCCAGCTTGCAGGCGCAGTTCCCGCAGATCAACGTGGTCTTTGATGCGCCCGTCGTCAGCGATCAGCGGGTGATCACGGCGAACGGCGGGTTAGTCGCGTATCGCGCAGCGCTCGTGCTGCTGGCGCGGCTGACCTCGGCGGACGCCGCCGAACAGGTCTATCGTGGCTTAGGGATTAATCGCCTCGGCACGTGGGCAGCCATTGTGGAAAGCATTGCATAACCTGAGCCAAGCTCAAAATTGGCGTGAAGTGTAACCAGGCCCGGCATTGCCCCTCTCCCAACGGAGAGGGGCAGTTGAGCGCAGAGAAACGGGGTGCGGTTACACTTCCGAATTCGTCTTGATGAAATCGACGAGATCGTCGATGTGCGTGAAGGCCATGCCGGTGACCGTGTCTGCTGCGCCGTAGTAGATGGCGATGCGCCCGGTGTCCGGGTCGTGGAGCGACGCGCACGGGAACACGACGTTCGGCACATCGCCGACGCACTCATACAGCATCTGCGGCGACAGGAGGTACGGCGCGGCGCGGTGGATCACCTTCCACGGCTGGTCGAGGTCGAGCAGGGCGGCGCCCATGCTGTACACGAAGCCATTGCACGAAGTCAGCACGCCGTGATAGATGAGCAGCCAACCCTCGCTCGTCTCAATCGGAATTGGCCCCGCGCCGATCTTCGTGCTCTCCCAACGCCAGCCCTTCGGCTTCATGACGAAGCGATGATTACCCCAATGCACCATATCGGGGCTCTGGCTGATAAAAATATCACCAAAGGGCGTATGCCCCGTGTCGCTCGGGCGGCTGAACATGACGTACTTGCCGTTGATTTTGCGCGGGAACAGCACGCCGTTGCGGTTGTGCGGCAGGAACGCATTCTCCAAGAAATGGTACTCGTTGAAATCATACGTATAGCCGATGCCGATGGTCGGGCCGTGGTAGCCGTTGCACCACGTCACGTAGTAGCGGTCTTCGATCCACACGACGCGCGGATCGTAGCGGTGCTGAAATTCCGCGAGTTCGGGATCGTTGAACTGCCATTCGATCGGCTGGGGTTCGATGTTCCAGTTCACGCCATCATCGCTGCGCCCGGTGTGCAGCGTCATGATGCGGCGCGTGTCGTCGACGCGGAAGACGCCCGCGAACTTGCCCTCATGCGCGACGGCGGCGCTGTTAAAAATACTGTTCGACGTGGGGGTGGCATCACGCTGGATGATCGGGTTGCCGCTGAAGCGCCACAGGGGCGCGCTGCTGCCCGCGGGACGGTCTTCCCACGGAATATTGGGGAGGGACTGGCCAACCATTTTGACTTTTGGGGGTGCGGATTGCGTAATCATGGGTATGATCCTACTCTATGAAGGCTTGACAAACTGTTGCTTCAACTCTATCGTAAAAATAGTTTTCGAACAAGTTCGATTTTGTTTGATTGGCCAAATTTGATGCCTAAGAATCCGACGATGCGTGAGATTGCTGCGAAAGCGGAAGTCGCGCTGAGCACCGTCTCCCAAGTCCTCAACAACCGCGCGAACGTCGCGCCGGATACGCGCGAACGCGTGCTGCAAGCCGCGGCTGAACTCGGCTACCGCCCGAAAGTCGCCATTGATGCGCCCTTCGCCGCTACCTCCTCGACCATCGGCTTGATCACGCGCCGCCGCAATCACGAACGCCTGATCGTGAACCCGTTCTACTCGTACATCATTGCCGGGGTGGAGCGGGAATGTCAGCGCCAGCACATCAACCTGATGTACGCGAATCTCGAAGTGGACGAGCGCAACCACGCGCAGAGTCTGCCGGGGATGCTGCTCAATGAACTGGTGGACGGCGTGATCATCGTCGGCGCGTTTCTCGAGGAGGCGGTCGCGGACATCAGCCGCCGCATCCGGCGCAATATCGTGCTGGTGGATGGCTACACGTCGCAAGAGGCGTTTGACAGTGTGCTGATCGACAACTACGCGGGCGCGGTCAATGCGGTGACGCATCTGCTCGATCACGGCCATCGGCACATCGGGTTGATCGGCAGCAGCCCGGATGCGTATCCGAGTGTGCTGGAGCGGCGGCGCGGGTATCTGGCGGCGCTGGCGGCACGGGGGATCGAGCAGACCTATATCGAGGACAGCCCGCGCTTAGAACGGATTGACGCCTATGACGCGGCGCTCCGTCTGCTGAAGCGCTGTCCGCAGATCACGGCGATCTTCGCCATCAACGACGACAGTGCCATCGGCGTGCTGAATGCTGCCCGCGAACTCGGGCGGCGCGTGCCGGACAATCTCTCGGTGATCGGCTTTGATGACATTGATCTCGCGCAGGAGGTGACCCCCGCGCTGACGACGATCCACGTCGACAAGGTGCTGATGGGCACGATGGCGCTGCGCTTGCTGCGCGACCGCGTGAGCGACCCGGAACGCATGGCGATCACGACGACAATCACGACGCAGTTGATCGCGCGGGAGAGTCAGGCAGATTTAGCCTTACCCCTCTCCAGAGAGGAGGCCCCTCCCCTGGGAGTGGGGTGAGGGCGGTGGCAAAAACGGATGCCCTGGTGGGCATCCCTACAATTTCGTTTCTTTCTGTTCACTTTAAGGATGAAGAACTTGGCTCAACTGACACTCAACGGGGCATGGACGCTGTACAAACAGGGCGATCCCACGCCCATCCCGGCGACCGTGCCGGGCTGCGTCCACACGGATTTGCTGGCGCATGGCCTGCTGGACGATCCGTTTTACCGCGACAACGAACTGAAGCAGATGTGGATCGGCGAGACCGACTGGCACTATGCGCGGACGTTCACGGTCGCGCCGGAGTTTTTGGCGCATGACCGCGTGCTGCTGCGCTGCCACGGGCTGGACACGCTGGCGACTATCCGCGTGAACGGCGTCGAAATCGGGCGGGCGGACAACATGTTCCGCACGTGGGACTTTGACGTGAAAAGCGTGTTGCAAGTGGGCGAAAACACCATCGAAGTGGCGTTCGCCGCTGCCATGACCTACGCCTGTCAGATGGACGCCGAAAAGGGCGAGTGGCCCGGATGGGTCGAACCGATGCGCATCAACAGCGGCGCGTGGATTCGCAAAGAGCCGTGCAACTTTGGCTGGGACTGGGGTCCGAAGATGGTCACCAGCGGCATCTGGCGCGCCATCGAATTGGTCACCTATGAGGCGGCGCGTTTGTCTGATGTGCTGGTTACGCAGCACCATGACAACGGCGAAGTGTCGCTCACGGTGAAAATTGCGGCGGAAGTGTTCGGTGATGCGCCGATCCATGCGGCGGTGCAGGTGCTCAAAGAGGGCGCGGCGGTCACGGCGACCATGCCGGTCGTGCTCACCGATGGCGCGGGGTTGGTCACGCTGCGCATTCCCGATCCGCACTTGTGGTGGGTGAATGGTTTGGGCGAACAGCCGCTGTATGAGGTCAAAGTTGGCCTGTTTGACAACGGCGATGGCTTCATCGATACGTGGACGAAGCGCATTGGCCTGCGCACGCTCACGCTCGAACGCCACCCCGACGAATGGGGCGAGTCATTTTACTTTGCCTGCAACGGCGTGCCCTTCTTCGCCAAAGGCGCGAACTGGATTCCGGCCAGCCCCTACCCGTGGGAGCCGCAGTACGCACTCTATCAGATGCTGATCAGCGCGGCGGCGGACGTGCACATGAATATGCTGCGCGTGTGGGGCGGCGGTGTCTACGAGGATGATGCGTTCTACGCCCTGTGCGACGAGTACGGGATCGCCATCTGGCAGGATTTCATGTTCGCGTGCGGCACCTACCCGACGACCGATGCTGAGTTCATGGCGAACGTCAAAGCCGAGGCGACTGACAACATCAAGCGACTGCGGCATCACCCGTGTATGGCGCTGTGGTGCGGCAATAACGAGATTGAGCAGGGCATGGGCGGGAGCGGCTGGCAGTCCAAGCTGAGATGGGATGACTACGGCCTGCTGTGGGACAAGCTGCTGCCGGAACTGGTGGCGGAACTCGCCCCGCAGACGGCATACTGGCCGGGCAGCCCGCACACCCCGATTGGCGACCGCAACGATCACATGAACCCCGCGGCGGGCGATACGCATCTGTGGGGCGTGTGGCACGGTAAGCAGCCGTTTGAGTGGTATCACACGCGCCCGGATCGCTTTGTGAGCGAATTTGGCTTCCAGTCGTTCCCCGAGCCCGCGACGGTCTACGAATACACGCTGCCGCAGGATCGCAACATCACCAGCTACGTGATGGAGCACCACCAGCGCAGCGGCATCGGCAACAGCACGATCATTCACTATCTGCTCGACTGGTTCCGCCTATCGACCTCGTTCGATGGGACGCTGTGGCTGAGCCAGATTTTGCAGGGCATGGCGATGAAATACGCCGTTGAAGGCTGGCGGCGCAATATGCCCCGCTCGATGGGCGCGCTCTACTGGCAGTTGAACGACATGTGGCCCGCGCCGAGCTGGTCGTCGCTGGATTGGAAGGGCAACTGGAAGGCGCTGCACTACATGGCGCGGCGTTTCTTCGCCCCGCTGCTGATCACCGGCGTAGAAGACGAGGCCGGCGGCACGGTGCACATCCACGCGACGAACGATCAGCGTGTGGAAGGCGTGGGCGAAGCGGAATATGTGCTCACGACCGCGCACGGTGAGGTGCTGGAACACAGCACGTTCCCGGTGCGTGTTACGGCTGGAACGACGGCAGTGGTCGGCAGCGTTGATGTGCGCCGCTGGCTCGACGCGTATTCGCCGCGCGATTTGCTGATGTGGGTGAGTTTGCGCGTGGATGGTGCGGTCATCTCTGAAGATCTGGTGACGTTCTGCCGCCCCAAGCATCTCGAACTGGCACAGCCGAGCATCACACTGGATGTGCACACGGTCAGCGACGGCGAGTTCGATGTGACGCTCACGACGGACGCGGCAGCGCTCTATGTGTGGCTGGAACTGGCGAACGCGAAGTTCAGCGACAACTTTGTGCATCTGCGCCCCGGCACGCCCAAGACGATCCGCGTGCGCGCGCAGGACGCCGCCGATCTCAAGGTGCGCTCGCTGGTGGATACGTACTAAGCGACCCACCTGCTGCGCAAGCCGTCCCTCCTGGGGAGAGGGACAAGACCGCCCCCCCCCCCCGGGGGGGGGGGGGGGGCGCCGCGAAGGGGGGAGGTTTTGAAAAAGGTTCGAGTCCGACCCCATCCCCGGCCCCTCCCCGAATTCGGGGAGGGGAGCCAACACCGTTTGTCAAGTCGAGTTTGTTTTCGTAGGGACGCGCTTTATCGCGTCCGCTTGTGTCCGTTAACGACGCGCACTTACACGCGTTTGCGTGTATTGGTGCTTTTGCGATGCCCCTCCAACCGCTGGGATCGTGCTATAGTTGCAGCCATTGGCAACCATTGAGCATGGAGCAGCGCATGGATAACCAGCACAAGGGCGCGGCGTGGCTAATTAAGGAGCTGTGGGGCTTTGGGCAAGTGCCCCCCGAAGATAACGCGCTCACCTACGCCAAAGCGATCATGGTGTGCGCGTATGGCGATGGCGGTTTCTCACCGGAAGAACGCGCGTGGGTGCTTGGCTACTTCGCCGCGCTTGACTATTCTGAGGCATTTTTGGCGGTGTTGGAGCAGTATGACCCCGCAGACGACGCGCACAAGTTCGCCGCGCTGGTGGATCACTTAGCGTTGACCGCGCAGCCTGACACTCGCCTCTCGCTGATCTATGATGGCATTCGCGCGGCGTCTGCCGACAAGATCATCGACGCGGGCGAACTCGCAGCGATCAAGCGGTTGGCCGCGCTGATCGATGTGTCTGAGGAGACGGTCGACGATATCATCAATGCGTATATCACCGAAGTGAACGCGAAAATGGCGCGGATCATGCTGTGTTTCCCGGCGGGTATGCCGTTTTGATACACCCCACCCCTCCTCGAATTCAGGGACGGGAGACAGAAACGATTTGCCTGTGTAGGAACGAGGCATGCCTTGTCCCTACAAAAGCGTCTTTAACGGGAAGTTGTACGCGTTTTGGAAATCCGTTTCGGAGACTGACGGGGGCGTAGGGGCAGACCTGCGTGTCTGCCCGAAAAAGGGCGCACACACAGGTGCGCCCCTACAAGTTGATGCTTAAATTGTTTTGGGACCCCGATTCTGATTTTCTCTTCTACACCTTCACGACGATGATTTCGGTCTGCGGTTGACCGAGCCACTCGTTGCCGTTTTCCGTCACCAGCACATCTTCTTCCAACGACACCAGCCCGTAACCGGGGACATGCACGCCGAGTTCCAGCGTGAAGCAGTTGCCCGCTTCCACGATCCCGAACGGCGTCTGACCGTAGCGTTCCCAGCGTGGGCCGAGCAGTGTCGAGCCGTCGTGCACGGTGCGCCCGATGTGATGTCCGACCGCATGCTGATATTCCGGGTAGCCCGCCGCGACGATGAAATTACGTGCCGCGTCATCCACGACCGCGCCCTGCACGCCCGGTTTGAGCACGTCCCACGCCGCCATGATCGCGCCGCGCACCGAGTCGAAGGCATGCTGCACGGGCTGCGGAATGCTGGTTTCGCCCGCGGGCTGCAGATACCACACGCGCTGAATGTCCGAGATGTAATCGTTGAGCACGACGCCCTGATCGATGCGGACGGTTTGCCCCGGCGCGGTGATGTACTGCGCGGACGGCGACACGTGCCCTTGCGGTGAGTCCGGGCCGATGGTCACGGTCGGGCAGTAGGCCGTATCCCATGACGGGATGACGCCTTCTTTGGCGTATTCGCCGTGCACGTAGTTGGCGATCTCAAGTTCGCTCAGGCCAGGCTTCAGATATTTGGTGATGCGTCCGATGATGTCGTCGGTGAGCGCGACGGCAGCGCGAATGCGCGCGATTTCGGCGGGCGTCTTGCGACCACGCAGCGAATTGAGAATGCCATCCGCTGAGATGAGCTGATACGGCTTACCCGCGAGATAGCGCTGGAGCGTCAGGTACATGCCGTGGGATAGACCATCGGCGGCGGTGTCGCTCTCCGAGTAGTTGACGGCGATTTGCTGGGGCGCGAGGCGATCCAGCACTTCGACCAGCGCGGGCTGAATGCTCTGATCGTACTTGATGCATTCGTCCCAGCAGCCCATGCGCTCAAAGTTGACGATTTCGTAGCGCCCGGCAATGGCCACCTTGTAGCCGCTCTTGGTGATGATGAGCGCGGTGTGCCACGTGACATTCACGGGGCAGATTAGCGGCAGGGCGGGGTCGGCGTTGTGCTCGGTTTCGCGCACGAACGTCAGCCATAGGTCGACATTTTTCTCTTGCAGAATGCCGACGGCCTGCTGAATCTTTTCGAGTTGAATTGTGTAATCCATGAGGAGTCCTTTTGGAGCAAAAGTCAGAAACGAACCTCACCTCGACCTACTCTCCTCTAGGAGAGGGGGGGCTAACCCGCGCAAGTCCCTCTCCTTTAGGAGAGGGACTTAGGGTGAGGTTGATTGCCTAGTTTACCGCAGCGAACGCGGATCGAAAGCGTCGCGCAGACCATCGCCGAGGAAGTTGATCCCGAGCGTGGTCAGCATGATGAAGAACGCGGGGAAGAACCAGTAGAAATAGTAGTTGATGTAGGTGTTCGCTTCGCCCATGATGTTGCCCCACGTCGGAGTGGGTGCGCGCACGCCGAGGCCGAGGAAGCCGAGATAAGCTTCGAGCAGAATGGCGGAGGCCACGCCGAGCGTCGCCGACACGATGATCGGGGCGAAGCAGTTCGGCAGCACATGGCGCATGATGATCCGCCACGTCCCCGCGCCAATCGACCGCGCCGAGGTGATGTATTCCTGTTCCTTGACCGCCAGTACGACCGAACGCACGATGCGCGACACGCGCATCCAACTGGTCAGGCCGATGACGAACACGATCACGATCATGGTGCTGCTGTAGGTGCGCCCCATGAAGCTGAAGTCGGGGAACTGCGTCGGATCCGAGAAGATGCGCAGCGCGATCAAGGCGAGGAACAACTGCGGAATGCTCAGCATCGCTTCGGCGAGGCGCATCAGCAGGGAGTCGATATACCCGCCCAGGTACCCGGCCAATAGACCGATCACCGTGCCGACGAACATCTGCACGATCACCGCGGTCACGCCGACGAACAGCGAGATTTGCCCGCCGTAGACCGTCCGCGCCAGCAGGTCACGCCCGATTACGTCCGTGCCGAACGGAAATTCGGATGACGGATACTGGAGCGCACGCGACGGATCATTGAACGTCGAAGCGCGTTCCGGAATGAGGAGCGAGCCGACAAACACGAACGCAAAAACCAGGATGAGCAGCCCCGCGCCCACCAGCGCCATACGATGCCGGCGCAGGCGCGCCATGCTGCGCTGAAAGTTGGACTTGCCTTTGATGTAGGTGTCCAGTTTGGGGACGGTCTGGACCGTTTCGAGATTTTTGACTGTGCTCATGGTGTTCTCCCGTCCCTAATACCGAATCCGCGGATCAAACCACGTATAGACGACATCGGTCAAAATCTGAAACACGACGACCAGTACGCATAACAGCATCAAAATCGCCATCATCACGGGGACGTCAGCGCGTTCAAAGCTTTCGATGAACAGACGGCCCATGCCCGGCCACGCGAAGATGCGCTCGGTCACAACCGCGCCCGCCAGCAGGAAGGGGAGGTCGAGGCCGATCAGCGTGATCAGTGGGAGCGAGGCATTCTTGAGCGCGTGCCGGCGTACAACATAGCTGTCGGCCATGCCCTTAGCGTGCGCGGTGCGGATGTAATCCTGACCGAGCACTTCCAGCATCGACGAGCGGATGAAGCGCACATAGCCGGCCAGTTGAATGGCGACCAGACAAAACACGGGCATGAGCATGTGCACGATAAGGTCGACGGTGGAGCCGTCGCCGGTGCCGCCGATGGGTAAGGCTGGTAAGTCCCACCTCGTAAACTGTACGCCGAATATGTAGATGGTCATCAGCGCGATGAAGAAGATGGGCATCGAGTAGAAGAAGAATGAAACGCCCGTGATGACATTATCAACAAAGGTATATTGTCGCGTGGCTGAGTACACGCCAATGGCCAGCGCCAGAATCAATGTGATGCCGTAGGAGGGGATCATCAGCGTGAGGGTGGCGGGCAGGCGTTCTTCAATGCGCGTCCACGCGGGTTTGCGTGTGACGAACGAATTGCCGAGATCACCGCGCAGCACGCCTTGGCGGGTGCCGGGCTGCATATTCGTGCCGTCGCCATTCACATCGATCATCTGCCAGTCGTTGCCGATCAGCCACGTGACATACTGCTCGAACATCGGACGATCCAGCCCCATACGGCGGCGGATTTCCTCACGCTGGGCGGCAGTCGGGCGTTGGCGCGATTCGGCAAACACGGCCAGCGGGTCGCCGAGGGCATTGGTGAACGCGAACAGGATGAAGCTGAGAATGAACAGCAGGGGTAAGGCTTGCAGGGTGCGCCGCAGAATATACTGAGCCATGCAGGGAACTTTCGTCTGATCTCATAACATAAAAAGAGTGAGGACGAGTCAGCTTATGACCCGTCCTCACCGCTGAGGCAACTAATTTAGCTCGCGAGCTGCCAGTTCACAATGTCAAACCACGTGTTGCCGACGCCCGAACCGATGCGCGGGGTTTCCGCGAAGCGGCTGCCGATGAACGCATAGTTATCGCCACGCGGGAACAGATTGATCAGCGGCGCGTTGTCGCGCATGATGGTCTGAATCGTGTAGGCGGCGTCCAGACGTTCCTGCTCGTCGAGCGAGGACAGGGTCACCTGCGCGGCGGCATCCATTTCTTCGCTGCAGAAGCCGGTGAAGTTCTGGCCACCGGGGTTGGCTTCGCTGGGGATCTGCGCGCAGTTCAGCGATTCATACACGGTCACGTTGGCCGGATTGGTCAGCGCGGTGTTGTTGGCGAACTGGGCGATGTCATATTCGCCGACGGCGTTGATGCCGCTGTTCGCCCAAGCACCGAAGAATTCCGAGGCGGGGTAGGCTTCGAGAATCGTGCCGACGCCGACTTCCGCGAGCTGCTGCTGCACGACGGCCTGAATGTTGTTGCGCCAGCCGGCGGTGGTGGTGCTGTAACGCAGAACCAGTTCGACGCCGTCCTTATCACGCGTGCCGTCGTTATTGCTGTCGACCCAACCCGCGGCGTCGAGCAGTGCATTGGCTTGGGCAATGTCGTGCGGGGTCACGCCGAGGTTCGGATCTTCAAACGGCGAACCGGCATAAATGCTGTCGGTGGGGCTGACGGTGCCGGCCAGCAGCGCGTCGGAGATCGCCTGACGGTCGAGCGCAAAGCGGATCGCCTGACGGACGTTGACATCCTGCAGCGCGGGGTGACCGGCGCGCGGGTGTTCTTCGGTGCGCAGGTTCAGCCACAGGCTTTCGATGTAACCACCGAAGACGGTGACCATTTCGACGCCTTCGAATTCACTAACGCGCGGCTTGTCGCCTTCGCTGATGTTCGGGACGAAATCGAGCTGGCCGGCCTGGAGGGCGGCGTACTGGGTTTCGGTGTCCGGGAAGAAGCGCAGGACGATGCGGCCAATCGACGGCGCGCCGAGCGCATAGTTCGGGTTGACTTCAAAGGTCATCTGTTCGCCACGGCGCCATTCGGTCAGGGTGTACGCGCCGCTGAAGACGGTGGGATCCTGATTTTCTTCGGCGAATTCGATGCTGCCTTCGGCCTCGTAGACCGGGCGGAAAATGTGTGCCGGGAGGATGGTGGACAGACCGGGCGAACCGGCAATGTCTTCCGGGAAGGGCTTCGGCGAATTGAAGGTCAGAGTGAAGGTGGTCGCGTCAATCGCTTCCACGCTTTCCACGGCCTCGGCAATCGACGCGCCTTGCAGCATGTTGTTGGCCGGGTCTTCCAGCATCTGGTAGGTGAACACCAGATCGTCCGAGGTCAGCGGAGTACCATCACTCCACATCAAGCCTTCCTTGAGGTGGATGGTGTAGGTCATGTAGTCTTCGCTGATGCCGCCATTTTCGACCGACGGGACTTCGGTCACCAGCACGGGGACGGCTTCCAGCGTGTCGCTGATGTCCCACAGGCTCGACTGAACGAGGTCATTCGCCCACTGAGCGAACGCCATGCTGCTGTAGAAACCATTCATCGAGTCCGGTTCTTGCGCGAACCCGACCGTCAAAGTCGGCACATCCTGCGCCGCGACCGGGGCGATCATCAGACCCAGCGCCAGCAGCACGAGTGCAGCGAGGCTAACAAACTTCCGTACGTTCATAAGTGATGTTCTCCTTAAATACAGCACAATCACCAACCACACATCTGCGACTTGTAAATAGTGCAACACATCGTTAGTTCAACGCAGTTATGCAATTGTCACGATTTGCGCACCCATTCGGAATTCTATTGCATTCCGTCCCGAAAATGCAAACTTTCTCTAATTGGAATTAGATTATTATTTCACACTTATCTCGGCGTAAAGGTTCATTTACGCCGAATAGACTGTACCAGAGATTGAAGTAGAGGGGATTGGTGAACCCGACTGAATTTAACCTGACCTTCTTTGGACTGTATGTCCCGCGAGCTTTACGGAGTTTCGAGGCCGTGCCGCTCCATGAGTTCTCGGTCGTATAGAACCGACTCGACCGCGCCATCCGCAACGACCTGCCCGGCGTCGAGCACGACGGCGCGCGTACAGAGCTCGGCGGCGAGGCGCATATCGTGCGTGCTGATGAGCAGCGTTTGCTCGGTGAACGACTGCAGCAGCGTGATCAGTGACCGCCGCGCGCGCGGGTCAAGTCCGGCGGACGGTTCGTCGAGCACGAGGAGGCGCATATCCATCGTCAGCACGGTGGCCAGCGCGATGCGCTTCTTCTCGCCGATGCTCAGGTGATGCGAGATGCGGTCGGCATACGCTTCCATGCCGACCAAGCCCAGCGCATGCTGTACCCGATCTCTAACTTCGTTTTCCGGGAGCCCGCGATAGCGCGGCGCGAAGGCGACATCGTCGTAGACGCGCGGTGAGAACAGTTGATCGTCGGGGTTCTGGAAGACCAGCCCGACCCACGCGCGAATCTGCGGGATGCTCTGGTCGGTGAGCGGAACGCCGTTGATGGCGAGGCTGCCCGAGGCGGCGCGCAGAATGCCGTTGAGGTGCAGCAGCAGCGTCGATTTGCCGCTGCCGTTCGCGCCGACCAGCGCGACCCGTTCGCTGTGGGCCACGCCGAGCGTGAGGCCGCGCAGCGCCTGCTGCCCGTCGGGATACTGAAACTTCACTTCCCGGATGTCGAGGTCGTTCACAAGCGCACTCCGATTTGAAGGATGAGGACGGTGAACACGGGCAGCGCGCCCAACAGAAGCACTGGGCGGGTGAGCGGCGGCGGTGACTGCCGCCGTGCTTGACCATCATAGCCGCGTGCCAGCATCGCCGCATGGATACGTTCGCTGCGTTCGTAGCTGCGCAGGAATAAATTGCCGACCATGCCACCCGCAATGTGCGCGCGCCACAGCAGCGACCCGCCCGATCCGCCGCCGGACCGCGCCGCCCGCGCCCGCAGCAGGCGTTCGGCCTCGTCTTGCAGCGTGTCGAGGTAGCGGTACATGAAGCCGACGATGGCGGTGAGCGTCGCCGGGACGCGCAGACTATCCAGCGCCCACAGCAACTCGGTGAACGGGGTGGTCAGGCCGAGCAGCAGCGTCACCTGCACGGACAGCCAGCTTTTGAGCACGATCCCGGCGAAGCGCGCCAGGCCCGCGTCGGTGATGGGCAGTCCGGCGATCAGCGGCTGTCCCGGCGTGGTGAACATGAGCGTCGCCGCTGCGAGGGTGAAGGGCAGTGCCACCCCCGCCAAGCGTGCTAACCGCGCCGCGCTGACGTGCGCGACCCCGGCAAGGCTGCCGATCAGCGTCCAGAGCAGCGGGTAGGCGATCCAGCGGCCATCCGGCGTGACGACAATGCCAACCACGAGCACAAGCGCGACGACGACCTTGACGCGCGGATCAAGGCGATGCAGCGGACTGCTGCCCACTGCACCCTGCAAGGCAGATAACGTTCGGTTCATGCGGACGGTTCGGTATCAGCGGGACGCGACTTCACGGTGAGTCGGGCTGCGCCATAGCCGATGGCGGCGACAATCAGCACGCCGATGACGCCCGCGGCAACCGTGGTCAGCGCCTCATTCTGGATAAACGGAACCGTGTAATCGGGCAAAACGGTGTACGTCGGGTCTTGCGCTTGCTCGATGAATCCCTGGTCTTCGGCGACACGTTCCAACCCGTCCGGCTCGGGACTCGCCAGCGGCGACGCGAACGCGATCAGCAGGGCGATCACGAGTCCGACGGCGACCCAGCGCGCGCCTTGGGCTGGGGCAGCCTGCTTGAGCAGATCGGGGCGCGTCTGCTGCACAAAAGCGAGCGCGGCGACTGTGATCAATGCTTCGCCGAGGCCAATCAAGACATGCACGCCGAGCATCGCCGGGAGCGCGAGGCTCAGCGAGGCCGTGCCGGACACGCCGAGTTCCAGCGCCGTTGCGGCGGCAGCGCTCACCACGCCGAGCCACGCGCCGACGCCTGCGCCAATCAATGTGGAGAGTCCCGCGCGGCGCAGCAGCGTATAAACGGTGTAGCCGACTAAACCGCTCATGAAGCCCATATTGACGACATTGAAGCCGAGCGCCAGCAGCCCACCATCCTGAAACAGCAGCGCCTGCACGCCGATCACGCTGGTCATGACGACGACCATTGCCCACGGGCCGAGGAAGACGGCCACCAGCGTACTGCCGAGCAAGTGCCCGGATGTGCCGCCCGCCACCGGAAAGTTGATCATCTGCGCGGCGAACACGAAGGCCGCCAGCACACCCATCAGCGGGATTTGGCGTTCGCCGAGCTGCGTTTTCGTTTGGCGCAGCGCGTAACCGAGCAGGAGGATGAGCAGCAGCCAACCAACGGCGGAAACGGGTATACTGAGCAAACCATCAGGGATGTGCATAGCGACGATGGGGGGCATTCAGTAGCCTTTGTGTAAGAAATTACATCTGCAAGAAGTTACACTATTGTAGCGTGTGGAGGTGACCCAGCCTTGGCCGCAAGTTGCAGTTGACGAATGGTGGGGACGCCCCCTGCTTGAACTGTGGAAGAGAACGATGAAAGGTGCAGAGATGGATGTGATTGAGCAGGTCAAAGCGCAGGGGGAGCGTGTAACCCTGCCGCGCCGCCTCGTGATCGAAGCGCTCGGTCAAGCGCACGACCACCTGACCATCAGCGCATTGCAGCGGCACATTCAGGCGGAACATCCGGATCAGCCGATGAGCGACACGACTGTCTACCGCGTGCTTCAGTGGCTTAAAGCGATCGGTTTAGTGTCGCAGACCGACATGGGACAGGCGGGCACGGTCTACGCGCTGATCGAACGCCCGCACCATCACCATTTGATCTGCCTGAACTGCGGCGGGATGATCACCATCGACGATGCCGTCTTGGAAGCGCGGCGCGCGACGCTGTCCGCCCAGTATCACTTCATGCCGCGCATCGATCACATGGCGATTTACGGCACCTGTGAGCAATGCGCTGACCAAACTTCAGCCTCCTAGACGGCGATCCGTTCGCGCTGGCCGATCACCTTGACGGTGAAGTTTTTGTGCGGGCCGGGGATCGGCGCGATCTGCGTTTTGAGCCGGTAGTCGGGTGACGGCAGCGCGAGATCGACCTTGTGCACCAGTGTCGCCATGACAAGCATGATCAGCGCCTCGCCCATGCCCGCGCTCAAGCAGGTGCGCGATCCCAGACCATAGGGCGCAAACACGCCGGAGCGTTGATGTTCGCTGCGCGGCTCGAAGAAGCGTTCGGGGTCGAATTTGTAGGGATCACGGTAAACGTCCGGCAGAAAATGCGTGACGCCTGTCGCGATGAAGACCAACTGCCCCGCCTCAATCGTCTGCCCGCCGAACTCAAACGACTTCGCCACATAACGCGGCAGCGCCCCGGCGACCGGGTACATCCGCAGTACTTCCATGCACGCCCCGTACAACCAGCGCATTTTGCGCAGCGCGTTGAGCGTGAAGTCGCCCTCGGCGAACACGGCGTCGACTTCGGCGCGCACTTTGGCCAGCAGTTCCGGCGACCGCAGCAGTTCATAGAGCAGGTACCCGCTCAGACGCGGCGCATAGGCGACGCCGTTGACGAACGGCAGATGCACATAGGCGAGCAGATCATGCCCGCGCAGCGGTTGCCCGTCGAGCGCCGTGCTCTTGAGCAGCAGATCGACGTAGTCGTCGTGCGCGCCGGGCTGCGCCGCGTGCTGATCGACAATGCGCTGGAGGAACGCCTCAAAGCGCCGTTTCGCGCGCTGATAATCCGGCAGTTTGAGCAAAAACGCGGGCTGGAAAGCCACCCCCGACCCGATCAGGCGGTTGGTGAAGAAGATGATCGAGGCCAATTCGTCGCCGACTTCGGTGTTTTCGGCGGAACGGCTGATGATCTCGATGCACAGGCGCGTCAGCACATCCTGCACGCGCACCGCTTGCTCGGGCTGCCAGTCGGCGGTCGTCGCGTTGATCAAGTCGATGGCCTGCGGCAGATAATCAGCCAGCGTGTCGCGGGAGAGGCGCGGCTTGATCATCCGGCGGTAGTAGCTGTACTGCGGCTCGTCGAGCGTGGGCAGGTAAATATCGCTGCTCGTCTCTTCTGCCAGTTTGCCGTAGATCGGGTTGAGCTGGAGGTAGTCTGAGCCGAGATTGATCAGCAGGTGGTTGGCGTCGAGTCCGGCGAGAATCGTGATCTCGCGCCCCGGCACGCGCACGCGGTAGACCGGGCCGTACTCGTGATAGGCGCGCGTCATGAAGCCGATGGCGTCGCCGGTCAGTGACAGGGTGTTGCCAAGAAACGGTAAGCCTTTGACGAGGGGAATCGCGTGCGTCATAGTGTCCTTTTGAGCCGCAAAGTCAGGCGTTAGCTGTGTTCAGTTGTCGAATGAATGCGTTCAGTTCAATGCATTATACGAGGATTATGTTTTGCGTGGGGAGGAGTCGGGGCACACGACCGTGCGCCCCGACGAAGGTACTAACCCGTCACCGTGCGCAGATGGAATGATTTCGGGCGGGTGAAGCTGTCGAAGCCGAGAATCGACAGCGTGCAGCCGCGCCCACTGTCCTTGATGCCCGTCCACGCGAGTTCGGGGTCAAGGTAGTCGCAGCGGTTCATGTACCACGTCCCCGTGTTGACCTGATCGCCGATGCGCAGCGCGGCGTCCACATCCTGCGTCCAGATCGACGCCGTGAGGCCGTAGTGCGTATCGTTCATCAGCGCGACCGCTTCGGCGTCGTCCGTGACGCGCATAATGCCCATCACCGGGCCGAAACTCTCCTCGGTCATGATGCCCATGCTGTGATCCACGTTGACGAGGATCTGCGGTGCGACGTAGGCGGTTCCGGGTTGATCCGCCGGGAACAGCGCGGGATCGATCAGCGCCTGCGCGCCCTGCGCCACCGCCGCGCGGATGTGTTCGCGCACGGCATCGGCGGCGCGCACGCGCACGACCGGGCCAAGCGTCGTCGCCGGGTCAAGCGGGTTGCCGAGCACATAGGTTTTGGTCAGGCCAACCACGCCCGCTACGAACTGCTCGTAAACATCGGCGTGGACGTAGACGCGCTGGATGCCGCAGCACGACTGCCCGCTGTTGAACAGCGCGCCATCGACCACATTTTCAATAGCGTGCGCGAGGTCGACATCGGGACGGATGTAGGCCGGGTCACAGCCGCCGAGCTCCATGCCCGCCGCGATGAAGCGTCCGCTCGTGGCCGCTTGCACCGCGTGCCCGCCCGCGACTGACCCCGTGAAGGCGACGAAGTCCACGCGTGGATCGTCAATCATGCGCGCGACATCGTCATGGCTGGCGTGCAGGTACTGGAACACGCCTGCGGGCAGTCCCGCCGCGCGGAAGGCTTCCGCGAACCGTTCCGAGACCAACGGTGACTGATCCGAATGTTTGAGAATCACGCTGTTGCCCGCGAGAATGGCTGGAATCACCGAGTTGACCGTCACGAGGTACGGGTAATTCCACGGGGCGAGCACCAGCACCACGCCGACGGGTTCGCGGCGAATGAAGCGCTGGAAGCCGTCTTTGGGCTGCGTCGGAATATCGCTCAGGGCTTGCGGCGCGATGCTGATCATGTGCCGCCCGCGTTCCTGAAAGCCGCGCTTGATCTCGAACGGGCTGTAGCGGATGGGACGCCCGATCTGCATGGTGATTTCCATGCCGATCGCGTCGGCGTTGTCGACCATATAGGTCACGGCGCGTTCGCAGATCGCCATGCGGTCGGCCAGCGGCGTGTGCTTCCAAGACTGCTGCGCCGCGACCGCCGTGCTTAAAGCCGCGTCGATCTGCTGCGCGTCGGCCAGCTCTCGTTCGACATAAACCGAGCCGTCAATGGGTGAAATCGTCGTCTGTAGGCGCGCCATGATCTACTCGGGCGTGGTATAGGCGGAGGTGATGCCGCCATCGACCAGGAAGTTCGAACCCGTCACGAACGACGCTTCGTCCGAGGCGAGGAACAGCGCGGCGTTGGCGATTTCCGCCGCTTCGCCGAAGCGCCCCATCGGGATGTGCACGAGGCGGCGCTGCTTCTTGGCGTCGGTGTTCAGGTACTTCATCAGTAGTTCGGTGCGCAGCGGGCCGGGGCACAGCGCATTCACGCGGATGTTTTCGCGGGCGTGGATGGCCGCGAGTTCGCGCGTCATCGACAGCACCGCGCCCTTGCTGGCCGTGTAGGCGAGCTGCGGAGTCGCCGCGCCCAGCGTCGCCACGAAGGACGCCGTGTTGATCACGCTGCCGCCGCCCGCCCGCCGCAGCGCCGGGATGCCATACTTGCAGCCCAAAAACACGCCTTTGACGTTGATCTGAAACGTCAGATCCCACACATCTTCGGTCGTATTGACCGAGTCATCGTCGTCACCGTGGCTGATGCCCGCGTTGTTGAACAGCACGTTCAGCTTGCCGAACGTCGCCTCGGCGGTCTGCACCATCCGTTCGCAGTCGGCGGCTTTCGACACGTCTGCGCGCACGAACACGGCCTTGCCGCCCGCCGCTTGCACCTCGCTGACGGTCTTTTGGCCCGCCGCTTCATTGACGTCCACGACGACGACCGCCGCGCCTTCTCTGGCGAACACCAGCGCGCTGTGATAGCCGATGCCGCTGCCCGCTCCCGTAATCAACGCTACTTTATCTTGCAAACGCATCTCAAATCCCCTTCGGTGCTGTGCTGTGTAAATGCATCATCTGGTCATGCTTGTAGATTGCTGTCGGACGAGCCGCTAAATCTGCTCGAAATACCGTTTACGTTCCCAATCGGTGACCCATTTGTGGAATGCGGATACTTCCGTCCGGTAAAAGTGAGTATAGTGATCGACCACGTCTGCCCCAAAAACGCGCTTGGTGAAGTCGCTGGCCGCGAACAAATCGACGGCGTGCTCCAGCGTGTAGGGGACGCGCGGCAGCGTTTGCGCCTCGTAGATATTGCCCTCGAAGATCGGGGGCGGCTCAATCTTGTTTTGGATGCCGTCTAAGCCGGAGGCGAGCGCCGCGGCATAGGCGAGGTACGGGTTGCAGTCCGCGCCGGGGATGCGGCATTCGATGCGCAGGCTGCTGCCGTGCCCGACCACGCGGAAGCCCGCCGTGCGGTTGTCGTAGCTCCACGCGATACGCGTGGGTGCCCACGAGAAGTCAATGTAGCGCTTGTACGAGTTGACGGTCGGCGCGTAGAAGACCATCACTTCGGGGACGTGTGCCATCCACCCGCCCAAGAACCAGCGGAACACGTCCGATCCCTCGACCGGGCCGAGTTTGGTATCCCCGACAAAGGCGTTGGCGTCGTTCGCCCACAGGCTGAGGTGGATGTGCGAACTCGACCCGGCGGTCGCGTCAGGCGTCGGCTTGGCCATGAAGCTGACGCTCATACCGAGCCGTTCGGCGAGTTCCTTGAGGCACTGCTTGAAGACAATGTGGCGGTCGGCCATCGTCAGGCCGTCGGCGTAGCGCACATTGAGTTCGTGCTGACCGTGCCCCCATTCGCCCTTGGAGTTCTCAATCGGCACGCCGGAATACTTCAGATGCCGCCGCGCTTCTGCCGTAAATTTTTCCTGCCGCGTCCCTTGCAGCATGTGATAATCTTCGATGTACCAGCCGAGCGGCTGTAAATGGTTGTATTCTTTTTCCGCCGCCTTCCGATAAGAATCCTCATAGGCGTAATATTCGAGTTCCGACGCCGCCATCACCTGATAGCCGCTCTGCGCCGCCGTGTCGAGCTGCTTACGGACAATCGAGCGCGGCGCGACGGCGATATAATCGTGCGTCTTCTCGTCTTTGACATCGCATAACACCATCGCCGTTTTGTCCAGCCACGTGGCGAGGCGGAGCGTATCGAGGTCGGGCACGAGATGAAAGTCGCCGTAGCCATGTTCCCAGTTGGCGAAGCTGTAGCCGCGCACCGGGTCCATCTCCATGTTGGTGGTGAGCAGATAATCACAGGCGTGCGTCCCCGCGCTGGCGATCTCCTGAATGAAGAATTCGGCGTCGATGCGTTTGCCCATCAACCGCCCAAAGTGATCGGTGAAGCCGAGCACGACGGTTTCGACTTCATGCGCATCGACGAGGTCGGAGAGAGCATCCACTGTCAGCATTCCATGAATCTTGGTCATGCGTCCCCTGTTCTGGTGTTGGGTTGTCTGGTGAATGGGTGAACAGTTTATGCCTTTTGGCAGAAGTTGCCAAAAATCGCCGCAGACACCCAGGATGGTGGTCTGGCGGAAAGGCGCGACTCGGGCATAATCAGCCGACTGGATTGGAGAACAAAGTGAGTTGGGGAATGTCAGACACCTACGCTGAGATTAAGCAGTCGGCGCTGGACGTGCTGCTGCATAACGCGCACGGCGATCATGCGGGACTGCCGCGCGTGGCGGGCTGGGGCTACCCTGAGCCGTACACCCGCGACCTGATGATCGCGAGTCTGGGGATGCTGGTGAGCGGAAACGGCGTGCTGATCGACTCGCTGCGCCGCGTGCTGGCAGCGCTGGCGACGAACCAAACGCCGCTCGGACTTATGCCGGGGTTGGCGCACGACCCGCGCGATCTGGGATCGAGCGACACCACCCCGCTGTTTCTGATCGGGTTGGCTTTGTATCGCGAGTTCACCGGCGAGGCCGACTTTCTCACCGAGGCGGCGGTCAAAGCGCTGACATGGCTGCAGTATCAGAGCCCGGATGGCAGCGGTTTGATCGCGCAACAGCCGACGAGCGATTGGCGCGATGAGCAGTGGGTGTTGGGCTATGGGTTGTTCGTCAACACGCTGACTTACACGGCCCTGCGCCTGTGGCAGCGCGACGCGGAGGCCGACCGGTTGCGCGATCTCATCAACCAGCCGATTGTGCGCGCCGGCTGGAAAGACGCGCATGTGCACGAAGGGTTGGCAATTCCGGACAAGCCCTACTACGCGCTGTGGGCGTATAAAGTCCACAGCAGCGAGCGCTTTGACCTGATCGGCAACTGTTGGGCGATCCTCGCTGGCGTGGCGACGAAGGAGAAGGCGAACGCCATTATCAACTGGGTTGAGGCGGAATGCGCGGCCATGCGGGGGCGCGGCGAGCTGGCGGTCGATCTGCCGCCGTGCCTGTTCCCCTACATCCAGCCGACCGATCCCGATTGGCATCCCCGTTACGCGCAGTTCAACCTGCCCGGCGAGTATCACAACGGCGGCTTGTGGCCGTTCGGCATCGGTCTGTATATTGCGGCGCTGGTGGCGGCGGGACGCGTCGAATTGGCGCGGGCCAAGCTGGTTGCGCTGATCGAACTGCTGCGCCCCGCGCAGAACTCGCAGTTGGAGTTTGGCTTCAACGAATGGCTGCGCGCGCAGGATGGTGCGGTACGCGGTCAGGACTGGCAGACGTGGTCGGCGGCGCTGCTGCTGTACGCGGTCGCGGCGGTCGAAACCGGATCGACTCCCGGCTTCGACCGCCTTCGGAGTTGGTAAGCGTTACGCCGAGACTGGCACGACCGGATCGGCGATGGGGGTGCTGGTCTTGTGCGGCTTGAGCACGAACACGAACATCGCGACCGTGAACAGTGCCATGCCGCCCCAGAACAGGAACGGGACGCTTGCCCCAAGCGGCACGAGGCTGTTCCCGAGCGCGGGCGAGAACGCCCCGCCGAGGTTGCGGATCATGGTGGCGAAGCCGATGGCCGTCCCGGCGTATACGCCCGTGAGCCCATCCACTTCGAGCACGCTGGCATTGAGAATGGCCATGAACGAGTCGAAGACCAGCCCGGTGATAGCAATCGTCACGACGATCACCGACGCATCAATCACGCTCAGCGAGCCGATCCCGGTCATGAGGACGGCGGCGCCAAAGATCAAGAAGCTGCGCCGCAGCCGGAAGCGATCTGACAGAATCGAGAGCGGAATGACCGCGCACAGGCTGGCGAGGAAGAACGCCGCCAGCGCCTGATCCGCATCCAGCGGCTGCCAGCCAATCGATTTGAGGTAGGTCGGCAGGTAGCCCGTGAAGCCCGCGAAACAGGCATTGATCCCCAACCCGCCAATGCCGAGAATCCACACGTTGCGCAGACGCATGACAAAGCGCAGGCTGTCCATAAACGAGACGCGCGGCGCGGCGCCGGAAGTGCCCTTCTGGGTGACCGGATGCACCAACAACCACAGGAGACCAATCACGATGGCGACGATGCCGTAGAAAACCAGCACCTGCCGCCAACCGCCGAGTGTCGGCGCGATCACGCTGGTGCTGAGCAGCGGACCGAGCATCAGCCCAGTCGCGAAGCCGGACGAGATCACGCCGGAGGCCATGCCGAGCTGATGGGGCGGAAACCACTCCCGCGCCACTTTGAAGAGGATGACCGGGATGATCGCGCCGAAAATGCCGAAGACGAGCGTGGTCAGCAGCAGCGCGCTGAAATCCTGCGCGAAGGCGCGCGTCAAGCCGAAGATGCCCGCGCCGAGGCAGCACGCGAACAGCGTTGCCCGGCTGCCGAAGCGGTCGCCGAGCGTTCCGCCGATCAGCGCGAAGAAGATGCCGATGAACGAGCCTACGCCCCACACCATGCCGACTTCGACCAGCGTCAAATTGAGGTCGGCGGCGATGCTCGTGAACAGCGGCGGCAGCGACATGGCGGGCAGCGTGACGACGAAGAGGGGCGTGAGAGCGCACAAGAGCAGAATAACCCAGCGATAAGCACTGCGAGTTTGATAAATAGCGAGCGGATTAGTCAACATGATGATCCAGAATCGTAAGTGAGCGCGGAGGATTATAGCCTTTGCGCTGCTGGAGAGCAATCCTGAATAGTCCTTTGTGACCCTTATTCGCCCGCAGCCCCCAAGGTGTCGAACGTGCGCCCCACGGTGAGTGCCAGCCGCACATCGGTCTGCAAGCCCGCATAAACACCATCAGGTTCAGCATTGAGCGCATCAATCGTTTTGCTGAAGAAGCTGCGCGCGGTCGCCGCCAGCGTGATATCGAGCACCTCGGCATCGGTCAGCCCAAAGCTGCGCAGACTATCGACATCGGCCTGTGTAATGCTGCCCGACGCGGCGATGACTTTCTCCGCGAAGGCCATGATGGCGACTTCCTCTTCAGTCAAGCCGGCCTGCTGATAGTTGGTAGCAATCTCGGTCAACTGCGCCTCGTCGACTTCCCCTTTTTTGAGCAGCACATTGCCATGCGCCAGCATACAGTAAGTGCCCTGCAGGCGGCGGGCGGCGGCCAGCGTGACCAATTCGTAGCGGCGCAGCGTCATGTTGGTGCGAATGGACGCCAGCAGCGTTTGCCACGCCTGATAGACTTCCGGGCGGTGGCTGAACACCTTGAGATAATTGGGAATATACCCGGTGGCTGACTCCGCCGCCTCGTACTGCTCTTTGAGCAGCCCGGTCGCTTCCTCACGGGGAACAGGGGTGATATAGGGCATCAGGTTTTACCTTTCTGGTGGACAATGCGCCTAGGATACGGCACGCTGCGGCGCATTGTCATCAATCGAAAGGCGGGAATTTAGGGGTTAGGTGGTGCGGGGGGGGCGGCCCGAAGCGCCCCCCCCCCCCCGGCCCGCCGGGGGGGGGCGCGCCCGCCGGGGGGGCGAAACGCGCCCCCTGGCGGGGGGGGGGGGGGGGGGGGGGCCGGCCCGCCCCTCCCCGTGCCCCCCCCGGGGACCCGCGGGGGGGGGGGCCCGCACACGGAACCCCCCCCCCCCCCCCCCGCCGGGCCGGGGGCCCCCACCCCCCGGGGTGAGGTTAATTTCCTGTCCACGTCTTCGCTAAGGCGACGGCCGCCGAGACGGGCAGGCCGCTCAACGCGCTGTCCGCGCCGATGCGTTCCGCGAGCGGCTTGAGCGCGGCGGGGATGGCGTCCTGCGCGCTCAGCAGGTCGATCACGTCGCCGAGCGGCGGGTTTTGCGTCAGCAGATCGGGCTGCAAGGCGAGCGCGGCGCTCAACAGCGCGTCAATCGTCGTATTCGCGCCATGGCCATTCAGCTTGCCGCCGAGCAGCGTGGTGAGCGCGTTCTTGGCCGGGTCGGGCAGCGCGTCATACACCTGATTCGCGCCCTGCGACCACGAGATCAGCTGCAGCAGGCGCTGCGCGGTCGCACCGTCGCCGAAGATGTGCGTATCCATGTTGGAGAGCGCCTCGCCCAACGCCTGCGCGCGGGCAATTTCAATGGCCTGCGTGGTATCCGACGCCAGATGCGCCAGTTCCAACTGCTGACCGAGGCCGTCGTAGCTGGCCAGCGTTTCGAGACGGGCGCGTTCGCCTTCGGCTTCGGCGACCATCTTCTGCCGCAGTGTTTCGGCTTCCAACTGCAAGACCTTGATGCGTTCCATCGCTACCTGCACTTCGGCCAACCCGGATGCGCTCTGGCGTTCGCGTTCACTCTGCGCCGCCAAGCGCGCGACTTCGTACTCCGCTTCGGCGCGTGCCCGCTGGATTTGCACCTGCAATCCCGTGAGCGCGGTTTCGAGTTCGGCCATCTCCGTGCGGCGCTTGCTCTCCAGTTCGACCGCGTGATCGCTTTCCAACTGCTTGCGCCGCGCTTCGTACTCGAGGTTGAGCAGTTCGAGTTCGCCTTCGCGCCGCGCAATCGTCTGGTCAATCGTCGAGGTGGCCGCTTCCAGCACCTGCTGGCGGGCGAGGTCGGCTTCGATGCGCTGGCTTTCGGCGGTCAGCTTGCGGATGATCGCTTCGGAGATCTGGATCTGGCGTTCTTCGTCAGCAATCGCGAGGTCGCGCTCGACCAGCAGCTTTTCGAGGCGGAGTTCTTTGTCCGTCTGTTCGCGCAGCAGCAGTTCGAGCCGTTCGTTGCGGATGCGTTCTTCGATCAGCGCGCGTTCGGCGAGGATGCGGGCGCGTTCCGCCTCTTCGCGCTTCACTTCCTGCTGCACCTGCGCCGCGGTCTCTTCGGTGGCGCGCACCACGGTGATCGTCTTGAGGCGTTCGGCGCGTTCCTTCTCGATGGCCTCTTCAATCGCCATGCGTTCGCGTTCGACGTCGGCGTCCTGCCGCGAGCGTTCGAGCGTCCCCTGCTTTTCGAGCTGGTTCTTCTCGCTCAGCGCTTTTTCGATGATGGCCGCGTTGGTGCGGGCGACCTGCGCGCCGAGCACGTCATCGGTGGAGAATTCGCCCTGCGTTTTGGGGCGCAGCGTGATGATGCTCACGCTTTCCAGCACGATCCCGTTTTCGGCTAGTTCGTCGCGCAGGCGTTCTTTCAGCGCGGCAATGAAGTCGCGGCGTTTTTCCATCAACTGCTTGAGTTCCAGCCCGGCGGCGACATCGCGCACCACGCCTTGCAGTTTGGGGTCCACGATGCGGCGGATCGCGTCGGCCTCGACCGCTTCGCCGCTGATGGTGCGCGCGGCCACGCTGATACTGGCCGGGTCGCTGCCCACCTTGACGAAGAAGCGCGCCTCAAAATCGACATACTGCGGGTCAACCGTCACCAGCGGCTCGTCGCCCATCTTCTTGACGGACGCGGTCACCGTTTCCAGCGAGACCCACTTGAGGCGGTGCAGAAAGCCGAAAACCCACGCCGCACCGTTCACCACGACCAGCGGTTCGCGCTGGCTGCCGCCTGTGCGGACGAAGGCTGTCCCGGCGGTCGTCTTGATGTAGTGACGCGAATACAGGCGCAAGATCAGCCAGATCACGGCGAGAATCGCGACGATGATGATGATAATCGTAAGAATATCTGAGAACGACATGGCTGTTTTCCTTCCCCCTACGGCTTGATCGAGCGCCGCAGCGTAGAGACTTCTTCACTCAGTTGACGCAGCATGGCGCGCAGTTCGCTGACTTCGTTCGCGCCGCCCGATGGGGGGCTGATCGCCCCTTCGCCCGCCTGAATAAACTGGCTGATCCAGCCGTCGACCGTCGCCCGCTCCACGCCGAAGCGCAGCGCGACCGCCGCGGCGGAGGTTTCGCCGCGAATGATGCTCAGAATGGCGTCGACTTTGTCGGACTGGCGGATGCTGCCGCCGCCGCGCGGTTCGTAGGCGGCTTCGCGGGCGCTGCTCGTCGTGGGCGCGAAGCTGGAACGCGCATTGAGCGCGCTGCGCCGCCGTTCGCCGCGACCGGTGCGCGGGTCGATGAGGACGCCGTACTCGCGTTCCGCTTGGTCGGCGCTGATGTATTCGTTGCGCACGTCGCGCTCGACTTCTTCGACGGGGCGCGACATCGGATCGCCGTAGCCGCCGCCCGTCCCGGTCGCCATGCGCGCCACTTCGCCGCGCTTGAGCTTGTAGCGCGCGACCTTGCCGAAGACCTTTGATGAGCCATCGGCGTGGAACATTTCCATGTAATTGCGCGACCCCTGCTGGCCGTTCTTCATGCCCCACGGCAGGAACTTGTGCCGCCCGAACGTCCCGGTGACGATGGCTTCGTCGGCCGTGATGCGGTAGTCGCGGAACACGCCGCGCCCGCCGCGATAGCGCCCCGCGCCGCCGTCGGCATTGTTGAGCGCGAACTGATCGACCATGACACCGTAGCGCGTCTCGCACACTTCGACCGGAATGACGTAGGTTTCGCCGTCGCCGATGCAGAACATGGCGTTTTCGCCATCGCGCCCGACCGCCGCGCCCCACCCGCCGACCTGTGGTTCGACGAGGATGAACAGTTCGCCCGTGTCCGGGTGCTTGCCGCTGATCACCGTGCCGCACACGCTCAGGAAGTGCCCCATCGTCAGGCGTTCCGGCACATAAGGCGCGAGCGCCTTCCACACGAGATCCGCACCGAACTCCATAACTTCCCAGTACGTTGAAGTCGGAGCGGGGCGGCTGGCGGTCGCCATCGTGCCGTCGGGGCAGATGACGCGCAGCGGGCGGAAGCAGCCTTCGTTGGCGGGGATTTGCGGGTCGGTCAGCGCCTTGAAGAGCACGCGCACCGCCGACTCTAAGCCCGTGCGCCCGCTGTTGATCGGCCCGGCGACCTGCGCGTGCGTGCCCGTGAAGTCGCAGATGAATTCGTCGTCGGTCACGGTGACTTTGACGCGCATTTCGAAGGGGCCGGGGTCGATGCCGTCATCGTCCACATAATCGACCGCTTCGTAGACGCCGCGCGGGATGCGCTTGAGCGCCTGCCGCGTGAGTTCTTCGCCGTAATCGAGCAGCGATTCGACGCCGTGCAGCACCGTCTCCACGCCGTAGCGTTCGCACAGTTCGATGTAGCGCAGCTCGGCGAGGCGCAGCGAGGCGGCCTGCGCGTTCATATCGCCGATGCTCATGTCCGGCGTGCGCACGTTGGCGCGGATCATGTCGATCAAGCCGGGGACGACTTCACCTTTGATGTACAGCTTGATGCACGGGAACTGAATGCCTTCCTGCCACACATCAGTGCTGTCGGTCGTCCAACTGCCGGGAGCCATGCCGCCGACTTCCGTCCAGTGGGCTTTGTTGGCCGCGAAGGCGACCAGTTGCCCTTTGTGGAAGATGGGCATGGCGAGCGTGACATCCGAGAGGTGCGTGCCGCCGCCGCTGTACGGGTCGTTGGTGATGACGATGTCGCCGGGGTGCAGGTCAGCGCCGAACTTGTCGATCACGCTGCGCACTGCGTAGGTGAGCGTGCCGAGGAAGCCCGTCACGCCGTTGCCCTGCACGATCAGGTTGCCGTGCGCGTCGGTCAGGCCGCTGGCGTAGTCCAGCACTTCGTAGATGATTGTGCTCATGCTGGTGCGCTGGGTCGCGATGAACATCTCATCGCCGATCGCGATCAGCGATCTTTGATGATTTCCAGCGTAAATGGGTCGACTTTGATCGGTTTGGTCGCCATGTTTGTTTCCCTATCCCAAGAAGCCAAAACGCTGCTTGCTGCTGCCGCTGCCCGCCGCTTCGACGTGCAGGAAACCGTACTTGTCCCGGTAGAACTGCTGATCAGGATACACGACCGTCGCCGACGATGCCTCTTCGATCACGGCGGGGCCGGGGATCGGCTTGCCGATAGGCAGCTGGTCGCGCTCGTAGATTGCCGTTTGTACGGCGCCCACGCCTTCGAAGTACACGGCGCGCGTCTCTTTGCGCGCGCGGCCTAAGCTCGCGCCGTCCGCCTTGATCGGCTTGATCTCCGCCTTGTTGACCATCCCAATGGCGGTCACATGGTAGCTGACCATCTCCAGCGGCGAGTCGAGGCGGAAAGTGAAGGCCTGTTCGTGCAAATCGTGGAACGCCACGCTGACCTTTTCCATCGCGGCGGGGGTGAGCGCGCCGTTGGGCACGGGCACTTTCACCGTGTGTTCCTGACCGAGATAGCGCATGTCGGCGTGCCGTTGAATGCGGATGCTCTCGCGGGCGATGTTTTCGGCTTCGAGGTTGTGCCGCGACTGCGCTTCCATTTCGTCGTACAGCCCGGTGATCGCCGTCAAGTCCGCGCCGTCGACGCGCATGATGCGGGTGCGCAGCGTGTCGATCTGCAAGTCGCTCATCAGCATGCCGAACGCCGAAAACACGCCGGGATACACGGGAATGACGACTTTCTTGCAGCGCAGTTCGCGCATCATTGCGCCCGCGTGCATGGGGCCGCCGCCGCCGAAGGCGACCAGCACGAAGTCACGCGGGTCGTAGCCGCGCCGCACCGAGATCAGCTTGATGGCGTTCATCTTGCCGAAGTCGGAAATGCGGATGATGCCGAGCGCCGCCTCTTCGATGCTGGTGTTGAAGCGTTCGGCAATCGGCTTGATGGCCTGCCGCGCTTTTTCGAGGCTGACTTTGAGCTCGCCGCCGAGGAAGTTGCGCGCATTCAAGCGACCGACGACCAGATTCGCGTCGGTGACGGTGGGTTGCGTGCCACCTTGATCGTAGCAGGCGGGGCCGGGAACCGCGCCCGCGCTGATCGGCCCGACGCGCAGCGCGCCCGCGTCATCGACATAGGCGATGCTGCCGCCGCCCGACCCGATTTCGACAATATCAATCGTCGGCACAAGGATCGGGTAGCCGGCGAATTCGCGCGTGTGCTCGATCTTGTACTCGGTCGTGATCTTGGGCTGGCCGCCTTCGATCAGCGAGGTTTTGGCCGTCGTGCCGCCCACGTCGAAGGCGATCACGTTCGGTTCGCCGATCAGGTCGCCGATGCGCGCCGACCCGATCACCCCGGCGACGGGGCCGGACTCGACCAGATTGATCGGCGTGCGTTTGGCGAGCGCGAAAGTCGCGCTGCCGCCGTTCGACTGCATGATGTGCAGCACGTCGCCCATGCGCTTCTGGTTGGTGAGCTGCGTTTCGAGGTTGTCGAGATACTTCTGCGCGGTCGGCAGGATGTAACTGTTGAAGACCGCCGTGCTCGTGCGCTCGTATTCGCGCCATTCGCCCGTCACCTGATGCGAGAGCGTGAAGGGGAGGCGCGGCGCGGTCTGGCGGATGATTTCGCCCGCTTCCAGCTCGTGATTTGGGTTGATGTAGGCATGCAGGAAGCACACGGCGATGCTCTCCACGCCCTCTTTGACCAACTGCGCGACCGCCTGCCGCATCTCTTCGCGATCCAGCGGGGTGAGGATGTCGCCCTTGTAGTTGAGGCGTTCGCTCACTTCGAGGCGCAGGCTGCGTTCGACGAACGGCTTGGGCTTGCTGTAGGCGAGGTTGTAGATGTCGGGGCGGTTGGAGCGCTGAATTTCCAGCACGTCGCGGAAACCGCGCGTCGTGATCAAGCCCGTTTTGACGCCTTTGCGCTCGGTCAGGGCGTTGATGACGACCGTTGTCCCATGCACAAAGAACGTCGTGCGCGCCGTATCCAGCCGATCTGACTTGTTGATGGTGTCGAGGATGCCCTGCGAGAAATCCTGGGGTGTGGTCGAGGCTTTGGCGACGGTGATTTCGCCCGTCTCCTCGTTGAGTACCACCAGATCGGTGAACGTGCCGCCAATGTCGGTGGCGATGCGGTAGCCTCTCATATGTTTTTGTCTCCGAACGGTATTGGCGTAGGGTTCCCCCGAGGCCGTGATGATGCCTAAGGGCAGGTTTTGCAATGCCAGATGACAGGCGGCGCGGTGGCCGCGCCAGACTTCATCGAGGGCGGGTTCTTCGGCTTTACACAGATCAATTTGCGCGGCGGGGCAGCGCGGGCTGAAACGGCAGCCCTGCCCGATGGCGCGCTGGCTGACTTCGCCTTGCAGGATGATTTCGCCGCGTTTCTGTTCGATTTTCGCTTCGGGCGCGGCGGAGAGCAGCGAAATGGTGTACGGGTGCTTGGGATCTTCGAAGATCTCGTGCGTCGGCGCGAGTTCGACGATGCGCCCCAGATACATGATGCCGATGCGGTCGCACACGTAGCGCAGCACGTTCAAATCGTGCGAGATGAACAGGTAGCTCAGGCCGAGTTCGTCGCGCAGTTTGAGCAGCAGATTCAGGATGGTCGCCTGCACCGACACATCGAGCGCGGAGGTCGGCTCGTCGAGAATCAGCAGCTTGGGGTTGAGCGCCAGCGCCCGCGCAATGCCGATGCGCTGCCGCTGCCCGCCGCTGAATTCGTGCGGGTAGCGGTCGAGGTGTTCTTCCTGCAAGCCGACCAACTGCAGCAGTTCGCGCAGGCGCTTCTCGCGGCTCGCCTCGTCGCCGATCTGGTGAATCTCCAGCGGTTCGAGGATCAGCTTGCGCACGTTCATGCGCGGGTCGAGCGCGGCGAATGGATTCTGAAACACGATCTGCATGGCTTCGCGGGCGCGGCGCAGTTCTTCTTCGCCGAGCGCCGCGAGGTCGCGCCCTTCGATCAGCACCTGCCCGGCGGTTGGCTCGATCAGGCGCAGGATGGCGCGCCCGACGGTCGTCTTACCGGAGCCGGATTCGCCCGCGATGCCGACCACTTCGCCCGGTTCGATGGTCAGGTCCACGTCGTCGACGGCCTTGATGTAGCTCGTACTGCGGCGTAACACGCCCTGCTGTACGGGAAAATAGACTTTGAGTCCTCGGACTTCCAGCAAACTCATGCGCGCCTCTCGTCCGTGTAGAGATAACAAGCGACTTCATGCCCGGCGCTGACGTGCGTGACGGCGGGCGGGTGGGAATGGCAATGGGACAGGCGGGCGGGGCAGCGCGGGTGAAAGCGGCAGCCCGTCGGCGGGTTGAGGAAGCTCGGCGGCGCGCCCGCAATGCCGCGCAGTTCGCCGCGTTCGATCTGATCGGTCGGGATGGCGGCGAGCAGCCCCCGCGTGTACGGGTGCTTGGGGTTCTCGAAGATGTCGCGCACTGTGCCGCTCTCCGCGACTGTGCCGCCGTACATCACCGTGATGCGGTCGCAGATGCGCGCCACTACGCCGAGATCATGCGTAATGACGATGGCGGACATGTGGCGTTCGCGCACCAGTTCCTGAATCAAGCGCAGGATTTGCGCCTGCATCGCCACATCGAGCGCGGTGGTTGGCTCGTCGGCGATCAGCAGGTCGGGATCGCCCGCTAAGGCGATGGCGATCAGCACGCGCTGCTTTTGCCCGCCGGAGAGTTGATGCCCGTAGCTGCCCATCCGCTGCGCCGCGTCGGGGATGCCCACGCGGTCGAGCAGGGCAATCGCTTCGTCGCGGGCTTGCTGGCGCTGTTTGCGATTCAGCCACTTGCCACCTGTGAGCAGCTTCCAGCCGGGGACGCCGTATTTCTGCACCAGCACCGCATCGATCAGCAGTTCGCCGATGGTGAACACCGGGTTGAGGTTGGTCGTCGGGTCTTGAAAGACCATGCCTAAGCGTTTGGCGCGGAACTTCTGGAGCGCGCGACCGCTTTTGGTCAGCACTTCTTCGCCTTCAAAGCGGACGCTGCCTTTGAGTACGCCGTTGGGCACCAGATGCGCAATGCTGAGCGCGGTCATGGTTTTGCCGCTGCCCGTCTCGCCGACGATGCCCAGAATTTCGCCGCGCTGGAGCGTCAAATCGACGCCGTCCAGCACGCGGGACACGCCGTCAAAGCCGCTGAATTCCAGTTTTAAGCCGCGAATATCGACCAGTGCGTCTACCATTTAGCGCCTCGTCTTCGGGTCGAGAATGTCGCGCAGACCGTCGCCGAGCAGGTTGAAGCCCAGCACGGTCGTGAACATGGCGACGCCGGGGACAATCGATGCCCACCACGCCTGCCGCAGCAAACCGCGCCCTTCGCTGATCATCACGCCCCATTCGGGAGTTGGCGCTTGCACGCCCACGCCGATGTAACCGAGCCCCGCCGCGACCAGAATCGCAAAGCCAATATCCATCGACGCTTTGACGATCACGGCAGAGAGGATATTCGGCAGAATGTGCCGGAAAATCGTGTGCCAGCGGCCACCGCCGAGTGCGCGCGTCGCTTCGATGAATTCGCGTTCACGCAGCGAGAGCACTTGTCCGCGTGTCAAACGGGCGTAACCCGGCCACCACACCAGCGCAATCGCGATCATGGCGTTGACCATGCCCGTGCCGAGCGCGGCGGCCATCGCCATCGCCAGCAGCAGCGCGGGCACGGTCAGGAAAATGTCGGTAATGCGCATGATCACTTCGTCGATCCAGCCGCCGAAAAAGCCGCTGATCGCGCCGAGCGGAATGCCGATCAAAATGGCGATGAGCAGCACAACAAGGCTGATGACCAATGATGTGCGCGTGGCGATCACCGTGCGGCTGAACACATCACGCCCGACGTCATCCGTGCCGAAGAAGTAGGTTTCGTTAGGCGCGGTCAGGCGGGCTTCCATGCGCGTGTTCCCGGTCGCATCTTCGGGGAAGGGCACAAGTTCCGGGCCGATGATGCCCACGAACAGCACGAACGCCACCATCACCAGACCGATGACCGAGAGCGGACTCTGGCGCAGGCGATAGAGCGCCAGCCGGAAAGCCTTATTGCTTTTGGGCGGCGTGACGGTGCTGCCGGGGCGGGGAAAACTCGTCTGAATGCTCATGAGGTGTACTTGATCCGCGGATCGAGCGTCAGATACAGGAAATCGGTCAGCAGGTTGACGACGACAATGGCAAAGCCGGTCAGCAACGTGACGCCCATGAGCGGCACGAAGTCTTTCGTCAAGGCGGCGGAGACCGCATAGTTGCCAATGCCGGGCCAGCTAAAAATGTTCTCCACCAGCACCGATCCGGTGAGCGTGTAGCCGAAGAACAGGCCGACTTGCGTCAGCGTGTTCAGCGAGGCATTTTTAAGTGCATATTTGAGGATCAGCACCGAGGTTGGGATGCCGACCGCGCGGGCGGTGCGGATGTAATCCGTGCCGAGCACGTCGAGCAGATCGGCGCGGACGGTGCGCGCAATCGTCGCCAGCGCGCCAAGCGATAAGCAGAACGCCGGGGCGATCAAGTAGCGCAGGGCGGTGCCGAAGGCCGGGAAGTTGAGCGTGAGCAATGAGTCGAGCGTGTAGAGGCCGGTGAGCGTCGTGGGCGGCGTGAGCAGGCGATCAAAGCGCCCGGTGAAGGGCAAAATCGTCAGCGTGAAGGCCAGCACCAACTGCAAGACAATCGCCAGCCAGAAGTTCGGAATGCTCACCATGCCGAGGCTGAACACGCGCGAAAGCTGGTCGGGCAGGCGGTCGCGGTAGACCGCAGCGATCAAGCCGAGTGGAACGCCAAGCACCACACCAATCCCCAGCGCCATGAGCACCAGTTCGAGCGTGGCGGGGAAGTAACGCGCGAGATCCGAGCCGACATCACGGCGCAGCACCACCGATGTGCCGAGGTCGCCGCGCAGCAGGTCGCCCATGTAGCGCAGATATTGTTCGACGAGCGGGCGATCATAGCCGTAGCGTTCGCGCAATTGCTGAATCTGCGCGTCCGACGCGCGGGGGCCAGCGGCCAGCAAAATCGGGATCGGCGGGGATGATGCGCGCGACGAAAAGGTCAGCATCGACAAGCCGACGAGGACGACGAGGGTGAGCGCGAGGCGCTGAAGGACAAGCCTGACCATAACACCGACCGGAACTGCAAGGCCGAAGCGAAACAAAGGAAATGCACGTTGAAGAGGTCAATCTTTTTGTAGGGGCAAGGCCAGCCCCTACGGTTAGATGTGTTCGAAAATCACCCGCCGACGGCGAAGAAGTAGAAGTCTTCCATCGACCCCATGACGGGCGAGTAGACCGCGCCATAGTTGCTCAGGCGCGGGCCGACGATGTGAGCTTCGGGCGTCGTGGCGATGAACAGGTTCGGCGCGTCCGCGGGGAGGAGCGCGACGGCCTGATCGTAGAGCGCGGCACGTTCTTCAGCGCCGACCGTGGCGCGGGCTTGTTCGAGCAGCGCGTCAACGGCGGGATTAGCGTAATGGCCGGGGTTCGTCCAGTTGCCCGCCAGCGACGAGTGGAACGACGCCCACAGGTAGTTGTCCGGGTCGGCGAAGGCGGTGCCGCTGTACAGCGGGAACAGATCGGGCGCAGTGGCGGGGTCGGCGAAGGTGGCGACCGCATCCGCCCACGCGACGGCGCTGATGGTCACGTCGATGCCGATTTCCGCGAGCGAGTCCTGCAGTACCAAACCAGTACGGCGTTCATCTTCGAGGCCGGTCACGTAGACGTATTCCAGCGCGACGCCGTCCGGGTAGGCCGAAGCGGCCAGCGCGGCGCGCGCCGCGTCGAGATCCTGATTGTACATGGGGGCGGCGTCACCGGAGAGCGACGGCGGCAGCGGGCCAGCGAGGCGCGTCCCACCGCCACCCCAGATCGCCAGCATGGCGTCGTAATCGACGGCGAAGGCGATGGCGCGGCGCAGGTTGGCGTCGGCGGTGGGGCCGTCCGCGGTGTTCATCTTGACATCGTACACGGTCAGCGTCGGGCCGGGGGCGACCGTAATACCGTTCACGCCGTTGAGCGCGACTGCATCATCGACCGACATCCAATCCACGAGATCCGCTTCGCCGCTTTCAATGCCGAGGCGGCGGGTGGACGCTTCACGAGTGACGACGCGCGTCACGGTGGTGGGATAGTTTTCGTTGGGCCAGCCGCGCCAGTAACCCGCGTTGGCGGTGAATTCGTAGAGTTCACCCGGACGCCACTGGGAAATGCTGAAGGGGCCAGAACCCGCGGACGCGTTCGTCAGGTAGGTCACGCCGTCATCGTCGCCGAGGTTGGCTTCGACGACTGCCGGATTGACGATGAACAGCCACGTCAGAATGTCGAGGAACGGGCCATACGGCTGTGTCAGCGCGAACTGCACGGTGTGTTCGTCGACGGCGGTCGTGCCGCCGGGGAGCCAGCACGCCCGTGAACGGACCCGCCCCGCCTTGTCCACCGCGCAGCAGACGTCCCGCCCAATAGACCACGGCTTCGGCTGTCAGCGGGCTGCCATCCTGAAACGCCCCATCCTGACGGAGGGTGACGGTATACGTCAGACCATCATCGGAGACGGTATAGGACTCTGCCAGCCACGGTTAGACGGTGGGCGGGTTGCCGACATAGCGGAACAGCGAGTCGTACAACTGCTTGAGGGTGCTGCCAATCGCCTGATCAAAGCCAACGGCCGGATCGATGGTGTAGAGTGCGACGAACGAGTACATGACGACAGAACGGGCACCCTGCGCGCCAATGGCAGACGCAGACAGCAAACCGATCACCACGACGAGTAACAAAAGGCGGAACAACCGTGTACGCATTGAAGACCTCCGGGTAACACTAATCGTAGAGTTCACTTTGGATCAAAAGCTCGCCGGTCATCGTGCCGCGGGGCAAATTGGCGATATGCCAGATGGTCTCGGCTATCGTCTCGGCGCTGATGACAAGATCGCGTGCGAAATCCGGCGTTGCTGACCAGCGCATCGGGGTATCGACGGGGCCGGGGCATAAAGCAGCGACGCGGATGCGTTCCGGGCGTAATTCGACGGCCAGCGACCGGGCGAAACCAACAACGCCCGCTTTGGCGGCTGAATACGCGGCAACTCCACCGTAACCACGCAGGGCGACTTTGGAGGAGATCAAAATGAGGCTGGGGTTGGCGCTGGTATGGACAAAACCGACCAGCTTGGTAACAGCCAGAATCGCCGTGCCTAAGTTGATGGCGATCGTGCGATTGAAGTCAGCAAAGGTGGTGTCTTCAATGGGCTTAATGAACGATTCGCCCGCGCAGTGGACGAGCAGATCCAGCGCTACCTGATCGGCGGTGAGCTGGGCGGTGAGCGCATCGAGCGCGGTTTCTTCGGTCAGGTCAGCCGGAAATACGTGACAGCTCCCGCCCGCTGCGCGAATCGCGTCCGCGGTGGTCTGGAGCTTGGCCTCCGTGCGCCCGACGAGGTAAACGGTGAGCCCGTGTCGCGCCAGCAGCAGAGCAGTGGTTTGCCCCATGCCTTGTCCAGCGCCAATCACTACAGCAGTCTGTAACGTCACAATGCCTGCTTTCGGGTTGCAGTCATTCAAAATATTACAAATGAACACTTGATGAGTTATGATTTGTGAGTATAGTGAGAGCAACGCTTTATGTCAATAAAGTTGCTGTTGTTGGATTAGAAATTCGGTGATGACACAAAAAACGACTTTTGGAACCGCCCTGCGCGCTTTTCGTCAGCGGGAAGGGATCGGCATTTTTGACCTAGCGGCGCGCCTCGGCTGGAAGGGGACGGGGCCGGTTATCGAATTGGAAAAAGGCCGGCGGCTGCCCCGTCCGTCGACCATTGACCGGCTCGGCGCGGCGCTGCGGCTGACGCCCTCCGATATCGCCTATCTGCGCGGACTGGCGGGTTATGGCAACATCACGCGCCTGCCACCCAAAGAGCAAATCATCGCCGTGCTGGAGACGGTCGCGGAACAAGTGCGTGATTATCAGTTTCCGCTGTACATCACGGACTTTCGCGGGCTGTATTGGCTGATCAACGAAAACGAAATCACCCTGCACGGGACGGACTACAGCACGCTCGAAGCGTCGATGCGCAGTTATCTGACGGTGTTCGACGCTATTTTCGATTCGCGGTTGGATGTGCGCGGACGGCTGGTCAACTGTGATCAGATCGAGCAGGAGCATGTCTTTCGCTTTAAGGCGCGTAACGCTTTCCGGCGGCATGAGCCGTTCTACGATGAGTACCCCGACGCTATGTCCGCGCGGCTTCTGCCTGAGGATTACGCGCATTTCCGCGCGGTGTGGGACCAAGTGGTGCTCGAACTCAGCCCGAACAAACTGCTGTTTCCGTTTGGCAACATGCAGCACGGGAGTGTCGATTTGACGATCAGCGTGACGGATAAGCAGGTGTTCAACTTTCAGCGCGTCGAACAGCAGATTTTGCACGTCGATGGCTTGTTCGACCTGATCTATTACCGCCCGGTCGGCACCGGGGTAGAACAGGACGCGACGTACGCCTATTTCGCGGCGCATCGTCCGATTTTAGCCCAACTGCGGCTGTGGGAATTAGTTGACATCGACGCGGTGATCGCGGCGTACAACCGGGATGTGACCGTCGAAGCGTAAGGCGGCTTACCCGATTTGCCGCTACTGATGCAGACGGTTGCTGGCAATTTGGCTTTAAAGACAAACAAGCAGTGTTATAAATCTCTGACTTAAGCTTTATCTGTGAAAGCATTGTTTTCGTAGATAATTACTCTATCGAAAAAGCTCTCTTAAGCCAGATACGATGTGGCGAATGGATTGGTTTTAGAACGAAGATGACATTGGAGAAGAACATGAAGCTCAAATCGATCATTCTAGCCGCAATTGTTATCGTAGTTAGCCAAATCGCGGTCATGGCACAAGTTGACCCTTCCAGTAGTTTTTCTGCCAGTAGCTTTGCAACTTGTAATGGGGCCGGGGGTGTTAATGTCTACGTTCGGGCTGATATTTATTGGACAATGACTGTTTATCGAGAATATGTCCTGACTACCGTTTCGGGCAACTACACGACTTCAGCAGCCAGCGCAACAAATACGGGTTGGACAACTGGCACACATCTCTTAAATGGCAGTAATCGTTGGTCAGAGTGGGATAAGATGTGGATTGGCACGGATTCATCGGGTGTCTTTGCGACCCAGCATTTTATTGAGTTTGATTGCACGGGTAAAAGCGCCGGGGCGGCGGCTGACGTCTACATCTGCAACGATTTCATTGGCAATGACCCGTATCTCTGTCCACCAGCAAGCGGAAGTTCCGGCCCCACCAGCGATAGTAACGGGCCTTTCCACTTTTCGGATGGTCGCCTCAATGCGTATGATGTTGCCGCGCCGGTTGTCGTTTATCCGTGGGAACAGGCCACGGGTCTCGGCGTAGCCATCTACAGCCCTCAAGGCGCAGCCCTCTTGTTTGTGAGCGCCGCCGAATTAGGCGAATGCCCGAGCGAAAACACCTTAATTGCGGCCAATGAGAGCGCCCAAGTTTGGGTTTATCGCCTCAGTTCGTGCGACTATCAAATTCGAGCCACGCAGACCAACGGTAAAACCTACGTCTTGCACTTTACTAGCATTGGCAGTTCCGTCGAGTATAGGTCCCACGAAATCGAGTAGCCCACAAAACCCGACCTCCAAGTGTCGGAGGCCGGGTTTGATTCCTAGCGCTGGACTAGATGCGGGCGGGCAATCCGAAGCGCGGCACGAGATCCGGCTTGCGGAAGGTGATAATGTCGCTGATCCTGTCACCGGCAAACGTCACGATTTGAATGCCATAGGCCGCATAACATGCGTCCCCGCGCCGGTACAGCCCAAAGGCGATCTGGCCGTTCGCGCGGGCGGGCAGCAAGCGCCAGAGTCCCGGTTGCCCCGCAAAGACGCGCGCGCCGACGATTTGGTGAATCGCCGCTGTGCCCTGATACCACGAGGGGATCGGTGGCATGCTGAAGGTCGCGTCGGCGCGCAGCAGGTCGATCAGCGCGTCCACATCGGCAGTTTCCCACGCCCGGACATACGCTTCCAGCTGCGCCATCAGCGCCGCGTTGTCGGAACGCAGTGGCCCCTCCTGAATTTCTTGAAATTCGATTTCGGCGGCGATCGCTGAACGCGCCCGATGCAGCGCGCTTTTGACCGCTGAAACGGTTGTCTCCAACAATGCCGCAATCTCCGCTGCGCTCCAGTCGAGCACATCGCTGAGCAGCAGTACGGCGCGCTGGCGGGGTGGTAGCAGTTGGAGCGCTGCCAGAAACGCGATGCTCACCGTTTCGCGGGTGACGACCTGCTGTTCGGGATGCGCCGCATCCCACGGAATGAGATCATCAGGATACGGATCGAGCCAGATGGGTTCGAGGATTGGCGGTGGGACAGAGTCGCCGCTCGGCTCGGCATCCCGCAGCGTTTTGGGGATCACGCGCCGCCGCGTTTTCTTGAGTGCGTCGAGGCAGACATTAGTCGCGATTTTGTAGAGCCACGCCCGCGCGGAGATGTCTTCCGTGTAGGTTTCACGGCGTTTCCACGCCCGCAGCAAGGTTTCCTGCACCATGTCTTCGGCATCTTGCAGCGAACCGAGCAGGCGATAGCAGTGGACTTGCAGTTCCCGGCGGTAGGGTTCGACGGTGCTGCCAAACTCGTGTTGATTTAGTTCAGTGAGCATACCGATTCCTTCTGGCGAGCGCTGGAGTGCCTGACGATGAGTGTGCTGTGGATCGTATAGTGAACTGGAAAACAGCGCATCCTTTGACACATCTCTGTCGTTACATAACGATCGAATGTGAGCAAAAGGATGAGGAATGCCGAAAGATGGTCAAGCCACCACCTCGAAAACGCTGTTTCGGATGCAAGTGGGCGTCCAGATCAATGTGAAAGCGCCGCCGGAACGCATCTGGGCACTGCTGACCAATGCCCAGCAGTTTCCCACCTGGAATTCGACGATCACGAGCATTGATGGCAAGATCGCCCCCGGCGAAACCATCCGCTTGAAATCGACGAGTTCGGAGCGGATTTTCAAGCTGAAAGTCGCCAAATTTGAGCCGAATGCCCACATGCTGTGGCAAGATGGAGCGGCGCCGATGTTCAAGGGTGAACGGCGCTTCACCCTCACCCCCAAAGGCAGCGGCAGCACGGAGTTCGCGATGGAGGAAAGCTTCTCCGGCTTGATGCTGCCGATGATCGCCGGCTCACTCCTGGATTTTCGTCCCATATTTGAACGTTACGCCGCTGATTTGAAGGCGGCGGCTGAGCGCGCGTAAGCGCCTTGAATAATTCTGGCATAGTATAGAAGAACAGCATAAAGGGAGCATAAGATGAGCGAACAGAACGCCAAAGGAACCGGGACGCAGGCTGATCCGTGGGTGTTGAAGACGCCGCCGGGAACGTCGGACTACACGCTGTATAAGGATGAGAGCAAAGATCCGCCGGTGCTGGTGTGCACAGTCGGCACAACCACGCTGTTCTACGATCTGCGCTGCATCAATGACCTGCACGCGATGCTCAAAGCGCACGGCGACTGGATGGAGCTGGGCAGCGCCGACGAGCAAAAGCCGGCCAAAGAGGGGACGGTCGAAGCGTGGGGGCGGTCGCCTGACAATCCGGTCGGCGGGTGGTATGGGCTCAAAAAAGGACTGCGCGGTCGCTTCGGCATGTATATTCCGCCGCTGCTCGAAGCGCTAGGGCTCGCCGAAGTCGAGCACAATGCGCGCGGCAACCGGATGCGGGCGCTCTAACTGACTGACTCCTCAAATACAGTCTGCCATGGGCGCAAGTGGTGGTCATGGCAGACTGGCTCGACTCCCTGTATGGCTTTAAAACATCGTGTTATTGTTCGCCGCGGTGGCCGGGATGGCTTGCAGCACGTCCCAGTGCTCGACGACCTTGCCATTGTCATCCACGCGAAAAATGTCGATCCCCGCCCAGTCGCTGTCGCCGGGCCACTGCTGGTAGCAGTGCAGCACGACGTAATTGCCTTCGGCAATCACCCGGCGGAACTCAACGCGCTTGCCCGGATACTCCTGCGCCATGTGTGTGAAGTACGCGATGAAGGCCTCTTTCCCGTCCGGCACCGCCGGATTGTGCTGGATGTACTGATCACCGCTGTAAAGTGCCATGGCTTCAGCCGGTTTACACTGGTTGAACATGAGATCATAGAAGGCGATCACGGTTTGTTTGTTGCGCTCAAGTTGGTCGGTCATGGCTGTCCTCCTCAAGGATCGATTCATTGCGGACGGAGTCCGCGCACGGGCGGATCCCGACGATAACGTTCCACACACTTCGGCTGGCTAGGGGGGGGGCCCCCCCCGGTCGGGGGGGGGCGCCCCCGCCCCCCCCCCCCCTCCCGGGGCGCGGCGGGGGGTGGGGGGGGGGGGGGGGGGGGGGGGGGGGGGGGGGGGGCCGCGGCCGGGGGGGGCGCCGGGGGGGCGGGGGGCGGGGGGCCCCGCCGGGGGGCGCGGGGGGGGGGGGGGGGGGGGGGCCCCGGGGGTGGGGGGGGGGGGGGGGGGGGGGGGGGGGGGGGGGGGGGGGGGGGGGGGCGCCGGGGGGCGGGGGGGCGCCCCGGGGGGGGCCCGGCAAGGGGCGCCCGAAAGAGGGGGGAGGGGGGGGGGGGGGGGGGGGGGGGGGGGAAGGGGGCGGGGGGGCGGGGGGGGGGGGCGGGGGGGGGGCGGTGGGGGGGGGGGGGGGGGGGCGCGCCCCCCGCCGGGGGCGGCCCCCGCGGGGGCGGGGGGGGGGCGGGGGGGGGGGGGGGGGGGGGGCGGGCCGGGGGGGGGGGTGGTTTGGGTGGGGGGGGGCCCGGGGGGGGGGCCGGGCGGCCGCCCCCCCCCCCCCCCCCGCCCGGGTGGTGGGGGGGGGGGGGGGCGCCCCGCGGGGGGTTTTTGTTGTTTTTTGGTTGGGGGGGGGGGCCCCCCTTGGGGGGGGGGGGCCCCCCCCCCCCGGCGCCGGGGCGGCGCCGGCGGGGGGGGGGGGGGGGGCGGGGGTCTTCCTTTCTCTCCTCCCCCCCCTCCCCTGCCCCCCCGGGTCGGTCCGGCCGGGGTTTTCCTTTTGTCGGCCTAGGTAGGCTAGATGCTGGCAGTATAACACTGTTAGAATAGCCATTAAACAGAGGGTGAAAGAGTCGTTGAAATGCCACGACCACGCGAATTTGACAAAGACGAAGTGATCAGCCGGGCGATGCGGCTGTTCTGGGAACGCGGCTATGAAGCGACATCAATCCGTGACTTGATCGACGCGACGGGCATTAGCAGCAGCAGCATGTATGAGGTTTTCGGCGACAAACGGGGACTGTTCCTCGCGACGCTAGCCCGCTTTTGCGAACAGGAACGCGCGCAGATCGCGCAGATGGCGCTTGACGAGCCCGAGCCTGACGAGTTCATCAGCCGCCTGTTTGGCTCAATTGAGCACGCCATCCACTCGCAGTCGCCTGCGCAAGGTTCACTGGCGTTTAACGCGATGGTCGAATTCGGCACACGTGACCCGGATGTGACTCCGTTGCTGCTCACCCACTATTTCGGCATCGCCCAGATCATCGCGGATGTGATCCGGCAGGGACAGCTTGACGGGGCTGTCAGCAGCGGTCAAGACCCGCGCGATCTCGCGTATGCCATCCTGAGCGCGCTGCATGGCCTCGCCACCGTGAAGGGTGTGAAGCCAGATTACCCGCATGCCCCGGCCATCACTCAGATCATTATCCAACTACTGCATTTGTAGGAATTTTACCAATCCCTAAGCTTTCTCCGGCCTAACCTCTGCTACAATTGCGTCTATTCTGAAACGATTGTTTCAAAACCAATCAACTTCGCACACTGTACAGTCAGTAGTAGAGGGCGTGAGCATGACAGTTACTGTTCCTCCGATGGTCTCGGGCGGATGGCCGGTGATCGGGCATCTGGTCGAGATGCTGCGGAATCGCGAGGCATTATTCAAACGCGGGTATGCCGAACACGGCGATCTGTTTGCGATCAAGCTCGGGCCGCAGCCCGTTCTGGTGATCAGCGGCGCTGAACACAACAAAGTGTTCTATACCGAAACCGATAAGGCATTGAATATGCAGGAGGGGTACGCCTTCCTGAAGGCATCGATCGGCGAAGTGCTGTTCACGGCCAGCGCGGAAGCGTATTACAACCAGCGGCCGCTGCTGCAGGAAATCTTCAAGCGGGAACGGATGACGGGCTACATTGAAGCCATGAATGCCGAAGTGCAGGGGTGGTTGGACTCGCTCGGTCAATCCGGCGAGCTGGATGTGACCAAGGAAATGCTGCGGTTGACACAGTATGTTGCCGGACGCGCCCTGATCGGTCAGGCTTTTGCGCAGGAATTGGGCGACGAATTCTGGCAGGAATACGCCGCGATCAGCGCCTCGCTCGACCCGGTGCTGCCGCCCAATCTCCCGCTGCCCAAGTTCAAGCGCCGCGACCGGGCCAAGCAGAAGATCAGCGCAACGCTCAAACAGGTAATCGAGACACGACGTCAGCATCCCGGTGAGTACGACGACCTCATCACGATCCTGCTCGCGACGCCGCTCAAAGATGGCACCTTCCTGCCCGGAAGAACAGATCGTCACGATTTTCATGGGGCTGCTGTTCGCTGGTCACGAGACGACCGCCGGGCAAGCCGCGTGGCTCGTCGCGCTACTGCTGCAAAACCGGGAGTATCTGGGGTTGGTACAGGCGGAAATTCGGCAGAATGTCGCTTACGGCGGTCTGGTCGACGCCAACGTGCTGCACAAACTTGAGCACATGTACTGGGCCATCGACGAGACGACGCGCCTGCGTCCGTCCGCCGACACGCAGATTCGCACGGTCACGACGCCGCTGCAAGTCGGCGGGTACGAAATTCCGGCGGGCTGGCGGCTCATGGTCAGCGCGGCGACTTCACATGTGAAAGCCGACGTGTTCGCTAACCCCGACCAGTTTGACCCGCATCGTTACGCGCCGGAACGTGGCGAGGGCAAAAACCCGTTTGCGATTGTTGGCTTCGGCGGTGGCATTCACAAATGCACGGGCATGAACTTCGCCAAGAATGAAATGGCGATCATCACCGCGCTGCTGTTCCAGCAATTTGACGTGGAGCTCCTCTCAAGGAAATCCATGTGGTGACCGGCAACGGCGCGGATCACCCGTCGGAAGTGCGCGTGCGCTACCAGCGCAAGCCGCTTAGCGAATTGACCGACGCCGCGACGATCCGCAAGGCGGTCGCTGCTGGATGTCCGCATGTGCGTCAACACGCCGCCGCCGAGCAGAACTGACCTCAAACGCAACGGACGCCCAACTTGGCGTCCGTTTTTGTATTCGGCGGCTACCATACTGAAGGTAACCGACCAGGTATTTATTGTCGGTCCGAGACCCGCATCGACCTGATGTGGGCTTGTCCCTACACATCGGTTATTTTACCCGCCGGCCATTGCCCCGATGATGCGGAACGGTTCTTTGCCCGCTGCAACTTCCGCGGGTACGGCAGCGTCTCGTGACTCGTGTGAAATGTCTTCGCCACAGGCAAAAAAGCGGACGAAGGCGCGGCGCTCTTTGGTCACATGGTCGCGAATCGTGCCGCGCAGCATGGGATACGCCGCCTCCAACGTGTCGAGAATCGCCCGCTGCGTAATCGGCTCCTCGACGTGGAGCTCAACCGCGCCGGACACGCGCGCCAGCGTGCGGAGGTGGGTGGGCAGCGTCACGGTAATCATGATAGAACTTGCACCTCAACTGAAAGCACCGGGGGCAGGTCGTGGACAATCGCCTGCCAGTTATCGCCTGAATCGGCGGACACGTACACCTGACCGCCCGTCGTGCCGAAGTAGACGCCGCACGAAGCGAGCGAGTCGATGGCCAGCGCATTGCGCAGCACGTTCACATAGCAGTCGCTTTGCGGCAGACCGTTGGTGAGCGCTTCCCATTCGTTGCCGCCGGAACGACTGCGATACACGCGCAGCTTGCCGTCGGGCGGGAAGTGATGCGAGTCGCTGGTAATCGGCACGACGTAGATCGTGTTCGGTTCGTGCGCATGGACGCCGATCGGGAAGCCAAAATCGCTCGGCAGGTTGCCACTAATTTCGTGCCACGAGTCGCCGCCGTTGTCCGAGCGCATCACATCCCAGTGTTTTTGCATGAACAGAATATTGGGGCGGGACGGATGCATAGCGATGCTGTGGACACAGTGACCGACTTCGGCGGTGGCGTCCGGCAGTTCATAATCCGATTTCAGCCCCTCGTTGACCGCGCGCCACGTTTGGCCGCCATCGTCACTGCGGAACGCGCCCGCCGCCGAAATCGCGACGAAGATGCGCTTCGGATCATCCTTGCTGAGCACGATGGTATGCAGGCACAGGCCGCCCGCGCCGGGCTGCCACAGATTAGCCTTCACATCGCGTAAGCCGGAAAGTTCCTGCCACGATTTGCCACCGTCATTCGAGTGAAAGAGGGCGGCATCCTCAACGCCCGCATAGAGCGAGTCCGGGTTGGTCGGCGACGGTTCGAGATGCCAGACGCGCTTGAATTCCCATGGATGCTGCGTGCCGTCGTACCACTGATGCGTGCCGGGAACGCCAGCATAGGCGAATTCATTGTTCATCGTTTCCCAGGTCTTGCCGGCATCGTCGGACCGCTGAATGACTTGTCCGAACCAACCGCCCGATTGCGAAACGTACAGCCGATTGGGATCGCTCGGTGTCCCGGTGATGTGATAGATTTCCCAGCCGGGAAAGTGTGGGCCTTCGACCGTCCAGTCTTTGCGCTGTTCGTTTGAACGCAGTACGAAAGCGCCCTTGCGTGTGCCAACCAGTACACGGACTTCGCTCATATGACTACCCCTTGAGATGCGTATTAGGCAGACAACAGCATAGAACAATTGTTCCTTTTAGTCAAGCAGGTTGCGCACAAATGAGCGGAATTTGTATGTTGTACGTTAAATAGCGTATAGTGATAGGACACGAGTCCCACGACAATCAGTTGACTAGGCCGCTGCCCGGTGAGGTACAGAGTTCGTTCGTCGATCTCCGCGACTATCTCCGCTCGCTTGGTCTTGATGTCCCAACCGCTGCCCTTATCGTTGGCTCGTGTAAGTCCATTTCGACCGTCGCATAAGGGGTAGAGGGTGTAGTCACATGCAGCAAACGTCGAACAGCAGTAGTAACGTTATTCTCAAATTTCTACTCGCTTCCCTCCTTGTTTATGCCCTGATGGGTGTGTTTTCGGGCGTGCCTGCCAGCGCGGATTTCACCGCGTTCATCGCGGGGCTCATCATTCTATTTGTCGGGCTGGTGGTGCTGCTCAGTTTCGGGTGGTATGCCGTCGTCAAACCGCTGCCCGTGCCGCTCGCGCCGAGCAAGAACCTGCCGCTGCCGCGTGAACTGCGTCAGGGCGTGGCGCTGGCGCTCACCCTGCTGAACACCGTGGGCATCATCGGCGGTCTGTGGGATGTGACGTGGCATGTGCGTTCCGGCTTGCCGTTTGGCGAAGACTTCTTCTGGGAGCCGCACCAGTTCATCTATGTCGCGCTGATCGTGCCGATTCTCATCGGCGGCTTTTTGTGGGTGCGCGTGCTGCGGAACAGCAGCGGCACGCTGCGTCAGCGCCTGCAAGCCGATATTCCGGTGACGTTGATCATCTTCGGCAGCATGTTGAGCCTGTTCACACTCCCCGCCGATCCCCTGTGGCATGTCCTGTATGGCGAAGACCTGACCGGCATGAGCGTGCCGCACCTCGTGTTCAGCGTGTCGAGCACCATCACGGCGGTCGGCGTGTTGAGCATTCTGCTCTCGTATACGCCCGCCCGACAGACATGGGCGAGTATTCTTAACCTCAGCCGCCTCGAACTGCTGATCGTGTTTTCGCTGGCGCTGATGTTCGTCTCGCTGCTCATTCCCATGCTCGGTGACTGGGAAGCCGTGGTGCTCGCACCGGATACGCTCCCGCGTCTGCCCGCCTTGGTCGAAGCGCGTCCCGATTGGGCGCTGCCGTTCCTCGCCGCGTTTGCCGCGTTGTTCCCGACCACCATGGCCCTGCATATCACCAAACGCTTCGGCATGGCGACGTTCCTGTGGCTGATCGCGTCGGTCGTGCGCAGTGGTTCGTTTCTGTTCCTCGGCTATGGGGATACCGGGCTGTCAACGATGCTGCTGACGCTGCCGTTGGTCATTGCGCTGGATGTCGCCGTCTGGTATCGCGTTTCACGCGGGCAGGCGCTGAGCCCGATCTTCACGGCGCTTGTGGTCACCGTTGTGGGCACGGTGGCCGTGCTCCCGCAGATTCCGCTGTGGTTTACCATTCCGATTCTCAGCGCCAGCAATGTGCCGCTGATGATTCCGGCGCTGTTTGTCGGGGCATTCGTCTCCACGTGGATGGCTGGCCGACTCGGCGACGTTGTCGCCACCACGCCGCGCTTTGCCCAGCTCGCCGAACAACCGATCATTGTGCGGTCGGTGGCGCGCCTGGTCTCCGTCGCGGCGGTCGTCATCGCCGTGATTGCGGCCTTCTTCATCGTCACCTCGACGATGCCGGGCGCGTAGCCTAAAGTGTAAATCGGGGCAGCCTACCGATGTCGGCGGGCTGCCCCGGACTCCACGAACGCTGACACTCCATAACATCCCCTCTAGCTATAGTATAATTTGATGCCGTGATCCTTAGAGTCAGTCGACGACATGGTTAATTCTCTACGTACCCAAGCAGAACAGTGGTTGCAGTCCACCCTCGGCGCTCAGGCGCATTTTCGCGATGGTCAATGGGAAGCGATTGAGGCGCTGGTGGTCAATCGTCAGCGGGTGTTGGTGGTGCAGCGCACCGGGTGGGGCAAAGTCTCGTCTATTTCATGGCGACGCGCTTGCTGCGCGCTCAGGGTGCGGGCGTCACGATCCTGATCAGTCCGCTGCTCTCGCTGATGCGCAACCAGATCGACTCGGCGGCGCAGTGGGGACTGCGCGCCGCCACCATCAACAGCGATAACGCGGACGAACACCCGATCATCGAGCAGGATTTATTGAACGGTGAGATCGATTTGCTGCTGATATCCCCCGAACGGCTCGCCAATGATCGCTTTCAGGCGCAGGTCTGGTCGGTGCTGCGGGAGCAGGTCGGCTTGCTGGTGGTCGATGAGGCGCACTGTATTTCGGATTGGGGCCACGACTTCCGCCCGAATTATCGCCGGATTATGAATCTGCTGGATGAAATCCCCGCGCACACGCCCGTGATCGGTACAACGGCGACGGCGAATGATCGCGTAGTCAAGGATGTGGCCGAAATCCTCGGTACGGGGATTCACATCCAGCGCGGCTCGCTTACCCGCGACAGTCTCGCCCTCTATGTCTATCCCGAGGCGCTGGATGCTGCGACCCGGCTCACGCTGCTGTCGCATCTTCTGCGCACTATTCCCGGCAGCGGCATCATCTACTGTACGACGACGCGCGACTGCCGCTTGGTCGCGGATTGGCTGAAAGCTGACGGGCTGAACGTCAAACCCTATTACGCCGACGTCGAAGCGCAGGAAGCCGAAGACCGTGCCGAACTTGAACAGCAGTTGATGAATAATCAGGTCAAGGCGCTGGTCTCCAGCGTCGCTTTAGGCATGGGCTTTGATAAGAGCGATCTGCATTTTGTCATCCATTATCAACTGCCGGGGAATATCATCAGTTACTACCAGCAGATCGGGCGCGCAGGCCGGGGGATCGACAAAGCCTACATCGTCCTGATGCACGGTCCCGGCGATGAAGATATTCAGCGCTATTTCATCGATACTGCCTTTCCCACGCCCCAACAGGTCAATTCGGCGATGTCAATGCGCGCCTGTCGGTGCTGGAGAAAATCCTGACGCATCTGGAAGTTGAACGGATCATCGAAAAGCGTGACTCGGCCTATGTGCTGCTGAAGACCGATACACAGCCAGACTATGCGCGCTGGGAGTCGGTCACCCAGATGCGCTATGCAGAGCTGCGCCACATGCAAGCCTATACGCGCGAAGCGGGCTGCCTGATGCATTTCATCGCGGCGGCACTCGATGATCCGCAGCCGCCGCAGCGCTGTGGTCGCTGTAAAAACTGCACCGGGGTAAGTAGCAAGTTCCAGCCGGACAATCAAGCCATTGTTCGCGCGCAGCAGTTTTTGCGGCAGGGTAAACCGCTGACATTTGAACCGCGCCGCCGCTGGTCAGCCGGGCTGCCGGGCATCGCCAAAACGACAGACATGCGCGTGAATCAGCCGGGATTGGCGCTGTGCGTCTATTTTGACGATGGGTATGGCGCGCTCGTGCGCGCTGACCGGGGGCGCGGTTTGCGCTACGATGAGGCGCTCGTCGAGGCATCCGCGCTCGCTTTACGTGCACACCTACGTTCGCTGTCAACGCCACCCAGACTCATCGTCCCCGTGCCGTCGCTGCGCCGCCCCCAGTTGGTGACCGAGTTCGCCGAACGCCTCGCCCAGAAAGTCGGCTTGCCAGTGGTGCAGGCGCTGGAACATACGGCCCAGCATCCGCCGCAAACGGAAATGCGCAACAGCTATCAGCAGGCGCTCAACGTGCTAGAGCGGTTTGCGGTGGTCAAACGCCTGCAAGGTGAAACAATTTTGTTGGTGGATGATATTGCCGACTCGCGGTGGACGTTGACCGTGCTCGGCGATTTGCTCCAGCGTTCAGGCGCGGGAGCAGTGCATCCGTTTGTCATCGCGGTGACGAATACGTCGGATTAGGCGCTTGAGCCAACCCGGATAGGCTGAAATTACCGCTTCAATTGACCGGTGGGCTGTCGAGCACTGGCGGCTCAAATTTTGTGCCTGCAATCTCTGCGAACCCGGTACGGACAATTTGCCAGACTTCATAGGCAAGTGGCAGCATAGACGCGAACCACAATCCATACGCCGCGCCGTGTAACACCAGCTGCGCAGCCCGCAGGAAAATGCCGAGCCACAGCAGGACTCCGCCGAGATGCACAGCGATCAGGCTGAACCAATTGCCACCGAGCTTGGGCGGCGCTTTGGGCGCGAGCATGCGTCGGAACACCAGCGGATGATCGCAGAGCCGAACTGAAGTACCCAACCGTAGATGAGGGCTTGCGGCGCGTTTTGTTCGATGCCCGCACCGGGGAATCCCGGCACTCCGAGGATGATAAGCGGGGCAACCATAACTGGCGCGAGAATCCACGCGTAAGCGGTGACCAAATGCAGCATCCCCGCTGACCACGTGCTGCGCTCTCCCCAGAGCGGCTTGACAACCTTGATCAGCAGCCAGATGGTCGCCGAGAGGTGGAGGATCAGCCCCGGTACAGAGAATAGATCCGATTGTACCCACGGCCCCAGAACCAGACCGAGCGCACCAAACGTCATCATCCAGAAAACTGGTGATCGAACGCGGCCACTGTAATGAACGCCCGGTGAAACTTGGATAGAGATCGACCAGCAGCAGTCCGGCGAAGATCAACGACATGAAACCCCAGTTATTCGCGTGGATGTGAACTTCAATCGGCACTTGATTTGCAGCCACGCGCTCCAGCCTGCCATAAGCCTGTGCCACGGTAATACCCACGAGCAGGTAGACGAGCCCCATGGCGTAAAATTTCCGTCCGGCCGGAGGGGTGCGTCACAGCACCCGGATCGCGCAGTTGACCCAGCTGGATGATGAGCAGGATGGCCGCGGCGAAGATCAGCCCTCCACCAATGGTGATCAGAGCGCCGTTGATCATGGGAATGCCCACCAGCAAAATCAGCAGTCCGAGATTCAGTGTGAGCCAGATGTCCCACCGGAATTGGGGACGTGGCAGTTTGATGCGTGCTGCCGCGACCAGCGGCAGGATGCCAAAAGCGAACTCCGTCAGCGCGCCTAGGGTAATTAAATGCACCCGTATCCAGCGTAATCCCGCAAACGCGGGCAGGAACTGGAAGTTAACCAGCGAGGCATCCAACGCGCCGAGAACGGCAAGGGCAAGGTAAAGAAAGGTCATGAGAACATACGGGTTGAACACGCGGTTCCTCCTCTGATGGGCTGTGTTTGGGTTTAGCGAAAGCGTGAAATGTTGACTGAGCAGCTATTCGGCTTTGGACATCCGGGTGGCCAGAAACGCCAAGCGAGTTTCTGCCTCAATTCCGCGTTTAGCGCCGTTGGGGGTGATGATGATCGTTCCCGCGCTGACGGGATGCCGTTCATCGTCAACGATCATCCAGCCCGTGCCTTCAAGAAAGTGGTAGATCGCCAACGTCTGCGGATGCGGAGGCAGCTTTTGCCCGGCTTCGAGGCCGACGATCACGACTTTGACCTGCGTGTTCTCCACGAGTGTTTGCGCCGCGGACCATCCGGTGCGAAACAACGGTCGTCTGCCAGTTGGGATACCCCATGGCTGACATGTGGCTCCTCTGCTCTGCTGCTGGCGGGTAATGTGATTGGTGGTGTTCGACTTTTGTATCCGGACAGCATAGGTTGGAGTTGGTCGGCTGTCTTCGACTTTGTCGAATTTGACCCGGATGAAACTTGTTGACCGAATCCGTCTGGGCGATAATGAGCGGCCTGAACAAAATAGGTGTCTAGGAACACAATGGATGTGACCGATGAGGCGCTACGCGCCTTAACAGCGGTTCCCTACCTCACTGATGTTGATGCATCTCTCGTGAAAATGATTGCTGCGCGCGCTGTGCGGCAAGAATATGCTGCGGGGCAGGTGGTGCTTCTGGAAGGATCACCAGAAGTTGCGATCTATATCGTGCAGCGTGGGTGGCTTAAGGCCGTGAAGATGTCGCTCGATGGTAGGAGCAGGTGCTTCCGCATCGGCGTAGGGGAGGCATTCAACGCGATTGGCGTGTTTATCGAATCGACCAATCCGGCGACGGTCGTTACGCTCGAAGCGGCAACGGTATGGGTCATCCAGAAAGAGGATATGCTGAAATTGCTGGATGAATCTCCCAACGGCGCGCGTCGTCATTCGGCGCCTCGCGGTTAGGTGCAGTGCAGGGTGGTCGCGATAATTCGAAGATCTTTCGCTGCGCACGATTGAAGTGCGGCTCGCGCGTTATCTCATCGAACAATCGACTGCTGAGCAGCTGCACCGACCCCGCTGGGCAACTCAAGCGGAGTTGGCAAATCGGCTCGGCACTGTCCCGGATGTGCTCAACCGCACCCTGCGAAATTTAGCCAAGGAGAAGCTGATTTTGGTCAAGCGCCAGCAGATCCAGATTCTCGACTACAAGGGACTAGCAGCAAAAGCTGGATTAGAAACGTGATCTCAGTGCGTCACGAAAGTTAACCTTCAACTCGCCCTGACTTGCGGCGTTCGAATGGGATTACCCCGCGGCTAGGATTTTGGC
>NZ_JADJPI010000017.1:0-34212 GCF_016713355.1 Candidatus Flexifilum breve | reverse complement strand
GGTGTACCCGGTCATGCTGCGCGCAGGCGGGTTGCTGTCGATGATCCGGTGGGTGTCAGGATTAACATACAGGACGGCATGTCCGCCGAAGCGAAATATCGTGTCCCTGGGCAGCATGTCGATGAGTTGTTCCAAGCCGCTTGTATTCGACCGCCAACGAACTGGAAGGGGACAGGACTCCGGTTGCTATGAAGTCATGGTGCGGCGTTTGGCCTATCGGCAAGTTCATTCTCCTCTTGCAATAGTATCACGGAAATTCTTCTTACTGGCATTTTTCACGAATTATATGGATTACAGCAAAAGTTGTTTTCTCGGGGATAACACCAGTGGGGCAATGCAACTGTCAACTGGCGGGTGAAGGTGACGGGCTGGCGCGTGCGGGCGAGCGACGTCGCCGAGCCCCCTGCCATCACGCTCGCTCAGTTCGATGATGCGCGCGTCTTTTAGTCGGCGCCCAGTGCCCCACTGAAAGTGCCGCCCATCACGCTGATCGACGGGCGCTGCCCGGCAGGCGTGGCCAGAAAGTCGTTGGACGACGGCGCGCCCGCGGAGTCTAAGCCGGAGTTTGAAGCGCTGGTCGGCGGAGAGGCGGATTTCCAGACCACACGCGGAGGCGGATTGCCGACGCTGTGACGTAGACCGCTTTCCTGCAGCGGTAGCGGTGAGTTGTAAGAAGACGACGATCTCGCGGTCGGCACGAGGTGCAGCGTGTGCATGGTCGCACCAGCGCACCTGCCGGTGAGCAGGTCGCCGACGAACGCGCCGAGCGCGTAAGTCTCAGTCGTGCGCAGATCAGCTCCAAGCTGGCGACGCAACTGTATTCAGACATCTCGTCGGCGTCCACGTCAACGCGAAGGCCGGGAAGCGCTCCGTTCCGGCTCGTAGTCAGGCAACGGCGTGCGGAAAAACCAGCAGTCCCGCACGCCGTCGCGCTGATAGCGGGCGATGGCGCCGTTCCGTCTCGGCGAGCGTTTGCGCGCTCCACTGCCTCGAAGGCGCGGCGTTCGCCCTCACTATCCGCGCGTAGACGTCAGCTCGCCGGTCGCCATAAGGTATTCCAGCGTGACCGCGTGGCCCTATTGCGCCTGACACGCCCACGCGATCTCGGCTTTCGCCCGTAAATGTTCGATGGTTTCGCGCTTGGCCGTTTCGCACGGTCGCGTTGGGCGATTGCGCGAAATGCCGCAGGCCGCGCGGACTCGTGCGGGGATGCCGCCGCCCTCGCAGCAGGGCAGCGTGGCTACTCCGCACCCGGCTGGACGGCGGCCCGGCGCTGCGCAGCATCGGCGAGAACGGCACCAGCACAAGCGCCTGTGTGGTGGCGCGGCGCGCGGTCAGCGGCATGACGTTAAGCGCCACCAGCGTCGGCACGCCTAGCCGAGCATCTGCCGCGCTTTGTCCACACCGAGCGGCGTATCGTGGTCGCCCGTGCCGGTTTGGGCGTGACAGCTGGCTGGCGCGCCGGGAAGACTTCCGCCATGAGGTCGGCATTGGTGCGCAGCATACACGTATCCGCCGAGGCGATGATGAACGCGTGACTCCCCGATAGATCGCTTTCGAGACCGGGGCGGCTGCTCTGCGCCACGTCGCGGGCATCAACATAGCTCCACAGATTCCATTTGCGCACACGCGCGTCAGCGTACCACGTCTGGAAGCGGTCGTAGTCGTGCGGTTCCATGATGTTGGAGAAGCGCAGGCCAATGATCGGAATGCTGCTCCAGCGGTTGAAGTGCCGCGCCATCTCTTCTCCGACAACTTTGGAGCGAGTAGGACGACTGCGGGTAGAGCGGGTGCTCTTCGTCGATTGGCGCATAGTGCGGCACAGGATCATCAAACGGGAGGCCGAGGCGTGGTCTCACTGGACGCCCACACAATGCGCTGATGCTGATGCAGCGCCGCCGCCGAAAAGACGTTGTAGGTGCTCAAGGGCTGTTTGATGGAGAAAGGTCTGCTGGTCGCTGATGAGGTCAGGCGCGGGATCGCCGCCAGATGCACAACGGCATCCGCGCCGCGCAGCTCTCGACGACCTGCCATAATCGGTCAGGTCAACGCGCGGGAACGGCACGATCCGCGTTGCGGGCGGATTGATATCCACGTTCACGACGTCGTAGCCGTGATCCAGTAAATCCGCGACGACGGCGCGCGGCTTCCCACTGCCACCCGTCACCACGATTTTGCGAATAGTCGAAGAAGCGCTCATAATTCTGCCTGTGTGAACGTTCGAAGAAGGTCGGTAGGTCGGTAAAAGCTCGTCTTTGGTCTACTATGGTATGCCGCTTTGGTCGAAATTACGATTCCCACTGCCTCCGCCACCCTTGCTCTCCAGCCTCCTTTAAATCGCCTGAGCCGGTCACCCGGACTGCTGGCCGTTCGCAGGTCGGCGCCGTGCGCTGACAAAATGCCCGCTATCCGTATTCCGCGCGGCTAAGGTATCATGGGTAGTAATGAGAGCTGACATTTATCATGGAGGAAAGCATGCGCGTCGTCGTCATTGGAGCCACCGGGCATGTAGGCACTTATTTGATTCCCCGGCTGGTCGGGCTGGCCATGAAGTGATCGCCTTGAGCCGCGGGCGGCGCACACCGTATCAACCGCACGCCGCGTGGCAGCGCGTCCAGCAAATCGGCATTGATCGCGAGGCGGAAGAAGCGGCGCACGTTCGGGGCGCGCATCCGCGATTTGCAGGCGGATGTGGTGATCGACATGATCTGCTTCACTGGCGAGCGCGCAGCATCTGGTCGAAGCGCTGCGTGGGCAGGTTCAGCAGTTCTGCACTGCGGCACGATCTGGGCCGCATGGTCACAGCACGGTCGTTCCCGCCGTCGAGGAACAGCCGCGCCAACCCTTCGGCGAGTGGCGTCAGAAAGCGGCCATCGAAGCGTATCTGCTCAACGAAGCGCGGCGCAATGGGTTTCCGGCGGCGGTGCTCGTGCCGGGCACATCATCCAGCCGGGGTGGGCGCCGCTGAGATCCGGCGGGCACTTCAACCCGGAAGTCTTCGGGGTGCTGGCGCGCGGCGAAGCGTTATGCCTGCCCAACCTCGGTTTGGAGACGGTCCATCACGTGCACGCCGATGATGTCGCGCAGTCGTTCATGCAGCCATGGCGAACTGGAGCACCGCGTGCGGTGAAAATTTCCACGTCGTCTCCCCGGCGGCGATCAGCCTGCGTGGTTATGCCGAAGCGGTGGCGTCCTGGTTCCGGTCAGCTCGCGCGGCTGACGTATCTCAGTGGGAACAGTGGCGCACGACCGTCCCCGAAGAAAAGCCCTCGCTACCTGGGATCGTATCGCGCACAGCCCGAATGCGAGCATCGAAAGCGCAGCGTTTGATCGGCTACCGTCCGCGGTATACATCGCTGCAAGCCATCTATGAATCGGTCTTTGACCTGATCGACCGCGGCGTAATCCGCGTCGCGCGTTGAGGTGGGGCTGGCTAGCAAATCAACTTTGAGCAATCCGGACTGGCATCCGTGGGCGTGCGTGGCGCGTATGCCAGTTGAACAATAACCCCGATGGAGTGAGCAGAGATGGCACACAGTCCGCGTCGGCGCTTGAAGAGGTCGTGGGCGTTCGTGTCTGTGGGAATGTCAGCGGTCTGGTTTTGGTCACAGGCAGGGCCACTGCACGGGACAGCGACGGCGCTCGCGCTGACCGCCGCTTTGATGATTGGTTTATCCGGCTATTTGCTCGCGCGCGCGACTGGCCTGCTCACGCAGCGCCTGCTGGTCGTGCAGCTCGCCACGGTGATCACCGCCGGGGTGGTGGTCGCCTTGCTGCTCGGGAGCATCTTTCGCTTCACCGGGTGGCCGATCACGGGCTACCTCGTGGCGCTGCACACGCTCCTGCTGCTGCTGGCACTCCTGCCCGCGCGCCGACCGATCCCCGGGTGCAGCTGCCGCCGCTCGGTCTCCAGTTTGACGCTGATCGTGTGTGCGGTGGCGCTGGTGGGGTTGGCGGCGACGACCGTGCGCTTCGCTTATGCTGGAGAATTGACGGATCGCGGCTATTTTGCCTCGGTCAGTCACTGGCTGTTGACGAGCAGTGGCAGTGAAGGTCAGCTCGCGCGGATCATCGGCATGGGCGCGAACCCGGCTGCGCGTCGAAGGGCTGACGGTATTCGCTGCTGCCCTGGAATACGGATCGGGCGTCACGCCGTTTGACTACCAGTGGCATCTCCAGTCACCGCTGCTGATTGCCATGCTGCCCGTGGTTATGTTCGCGCTGGTGTATCGCATCACGCGGCGGCAGCAGACGGCGGCGTTGGCTGTCGTGCTGCTCACGCTGCTAACTGCGCAGACCTTCGACTATACGGCGTATGAGCAGATGGCCGGGTTCACCGGGCGGCATCCCTTGCTCGATCTGCGCACGCTGCGTGAAGTTGGGCTGGCGATTCTGCTGCCGATGAGTTTGTTTGCCTTCATCACGGCGCTGCGCCGTCGCGCTGTGAACTGGGCGCTGCTGACAACTGCGTGCCTGTTCACTTTGATCACCATCCACTTCACGGCGGCATTGGCGTTCATGCTGGTGGCGCTGGCGGTTGCGGGCGCACAAGTGCACCGGCAGCAGCTTCGGCTGAATTGGCGCCGAGGGCTGATCGGAGTCGGGATCGGCGTGCTCGGATTGGTCGTGATTGTCGGCCTGCCCTTGCTTACCTTGCGCGCGCGAATCCCGGAACTCCTTGGGCCGGTCGCGGAGCACGCGATGTGCACGGAGTCGGTCGCTAATGAGCTCGTGCAGTTCGTCGAACTGCCCGGCATTGGCCTGACCTATACCCTCGCCCCGCAAGCCATTTTGAGTTATCACCCCGCGCCGCTGGTGGCGCTGCTGCTCAGTTTGGTGCTGCTGGGGCGCTGGCGGCGGTTTAGCGTGCGCTACCTACTGGCTCCGCTTCTGCTGGCGGGCGTAGTGTCCTTCTCTCCGGCGTTCTTTCAGGCCCTGACGCGTCTCACTGGCCTGGATTTCTTCATCGGCCATCCCTGTTACGTAAATGATCTGTTCATCGACAACGTGGTGAGCAACCTGAGCGGTGCGCTCGTTTTCACCAGCAGTGTGCCCATCGCGTTGGCGATCAGTCTGAGCGAACTGCTGCGGCGGCGACGGGCGCTGCGGCGGGCGAGCATCTGGCTGCTGCCGCTGACAGTGACGCTGGTGTTGTTCGTCAGCGCGACCGAACCGATCCCGATTCCGTTCAGCTTGCGCGATCAAGTGCAGGCGATGGACGATGCGTTGGCCCATCTGAACACGCAGTCGGCGGAACTGAACTTGGCGAACGCGTTAAGTCAAGAGTTGGCACCGGATCGAACATGGCGCATTCTCGCACCGGATGAAACCGGCGCGGCGATCATTCAGCGCGTTCCGAACACGCTGCTGTCCGCCGCTATCGCTGGCCCGTTTGCGGAGACGACCACGCGCTTTTTCGGCGGTGGCCTTGGGCCTGCGCCGCTCCTCGACGCAGGCGATATCGAACTGCTCCAGTTGGCGCAGATCGACCTTGTCGTGCTGCGGTTGTGGGATACCCGGTTGCCCCAACTTTGGCTGGACACCGAACGCTTTGAGTTTTTGCTGGCGCAAGATGGATTCAGTGTCTTCAAAGTTATCTCGCCCGTGGAACGCACGCAGCAAGACGCGTGGTTCAGCGCCCTAAACGACTTCTACGGTCAGCATTTCGCCAGTACCTGGCAGGCGGGCGGCTGGAGCGAATTCAATTTGCAGCCCGTGACCGATCCTGAGACGGAAGTATTGGCGCAGGTCGGCGCAGCGCTGCCCGAGAGTCTGCTGCGCGACTACGGCTTAGCGTGGTTAGCCGCCGTGCGCGGCGCGCTAACCCCTGAGGAGCATACGCGCTGGCAGACCCTGATCGCCGCGCAGCCCACGTTGATCGGGCAATTTGCCTGGACGCAGCCGCCTGATGAGGGCGTTCGGCTGCTGCTGGCCGCGCTGGATCACCCGGCGACCGAGGTGCAGTTGGTAGCCGCGCGCGAACTGCTGACCGAACGCTACATCTATCTGCTGGCGCCCGATGACGTGCGCCATGTGCTTGACCGGATTGAGCAAGCGAGCGTCGCGTGGAACAGCCTCACCCGCGATGATTTCAGCGCCTTGACGCTCAGACGCATTGAGCTGCTCATGGCGCGCGGTCAGTGGTCGACGGTTGTGGCGTGGATCGATCATCTGCCGGCGCTGGAAATTCACGCCGATGAATACGCCATGCAAGCGCTCGCGCTGCTGGCCCAAGGCGATATAACCGCGGCGCTGGCTCACCTTGAACGGACGCTTGACCCGGATTGGCTGCGGCCGCGGCAGCGTTTACACCTGGATCGCTGGGAAGTGAACACCGCCGCGCAGTTATACTGGCTGCTGCAAGGTAATCTGGCGGAGCGCGCGGGGCAGGTTGAGGCGGCGCGGACGGCGTATACACAGGCGCAGGCGGCAGGTGATATCTGGGCGGCGCGCGTCTGGTTGGCGCAGCTTGACGGTGATACCATCGCGCTCGCCGAACTCGATCAGGCGTGGCGTACCGCCTATGCCACGCCGCTGCCGGAATTCGTTTCGCTGCTCACGATTGTGGAGAGCGGGCAAGTCGCGGTCAACCACACGCAGATCAGCCGGGAGGAGGCCGCGGAACGGCTCAGCGTGAGCACCTTGTTTGGCGATCCGTATGCCCGTCAGTTCCCGCCGCAGATCTGGCACTATGATCTACGTACTACGGACACCGAGGAGGTGCTCATGCAGCTCGACCTGCCTGCTGTGCCAACGGTGCGTGGAGCCCTGCTGCGTCAGACGGTAGATGTGCAAGTTGATCCGAACCTGCCCGAACTCACACAGGCTCGGCTGTTCGTGCAGTCGCGCTACGATAACCGGGTAGTGTGGGGTGAATCGATCACGCCGTTGGTGCTGGCGCGCCCGGACGCCGCGCAAGTGCCTGCCGATGCGCAGGTGCTGGGGGCCGTCGCACTGGAGGCCCTGCACCTCACACACAGCCGCGTCCAAACTGAGGAGCGCCAGTTCAACCTCACCCTCTACTGGGAGACAAGTCAGCCATTGGGAGTGGATTATCAGGTGTCGGCACGCGTGCTGGATGCCGCTGGTACGACGGTATGGCAGCAGGACTCGGCCCCGGTGCATGGTCAGTATCCGATGTCGCAGTGGCGGGTGGGCGTTCCGATTGCCGATCCGCATTCACTGGAATTGCCCGCGGAACTCCCACACGGTCGTTATACTATTGCCATTGTCGTTTACCCGCTGGATACGCTGGCGCCGCTCACCTTCCAACTGCTGAACGGCGAAGAAACTGATATGCTGGAGGTCGGCACTGTGGTGCGGTGAGCCGCAGCCTAGACAGGCAGATTGGTCGAATCTGTCGGGGAGCGGCGCGCAAGGATGCGGCGAGACCCGGCGCTAATCTGTGTCCACAGGCTTCGCAGCGTAGTGAGCGGCACAATGTTCAGGGCAACCAACAGCACGCTGACGCCCGCGACCCACCCGAGCACCTGAAAAGCCAGTCGTAGACCGATGAGCATCACCACGGAGGGCACGAGCGTGGCGATCAGCAGGCGGATGAGCAAGCCGACCTGCGGAAACGCGCCCAACCATTGGCGCGTGACGATAATTTTGGCGGCGAGAAGCAACACTTCGACAAAGACGTAAACGATGGCGATTCCGACCGCACCGAGGCGATCTCCGAGCAAACTTCCGCCAACCACGACGACGGCGATGCCAATACCATCCAGCAGCGCTTCGACCGACGGCCGATTGAACGCGAACAACAGAATTCGGTAGAGGTAGTTCAGCGTGGCGGCGAACAGCCCGACCGCGAGTAGGCGCAGGATATTGATCGCTTGTTCATAACGCCCGCCGACCCACAGGGTGAGCAGCGGATCGGCAAACAGGAAGACGCCCACCGCCATCAGGACGCCGATTAACAACATCAGGCGCACCATCGTCGCGTACAGGCGGCGAAACTGTTCGGTATCACCAGCACTCGTGCGTGCCAGCGGGGAACAGCGCATTAGTCATCGCCATCGGTATCACCAGCAGCACGCTGACAATACCAATCGCAATCGCGTACAGCCCCAGCTGTTCGGGACTCGTCACCGACTGTGCGACGACGGTCGTGATCTGCATGTACGTGACCGACACGACGACCGCGACGCCAATCGCCATCCCATCCCAAATCAACTGCCGGAAAAGATTGGTGTCCCAACCGCTCGCTTCTTGATCAGTGCGCAGTCGTGAGCGAACCCACAACCAGGCGAGAAACGAGCGGAACAGATTGGCCAAAAACGCCGCCAGCAGGAGTGACTCAGCGCTGTTCCACACCAGCGCGGCCAGATTGATGAAGACGATGTACAGGAAGCGGTCGAGGATGAGGATGAGCGCCCCAATATCCACGCGCCCCTGACCAAAAAACACCCATGTGATCGGTTCCGCGCCAAACTGCGTCACCGCCACCAGCCCCGCAAGCATGAGCAGGCGCGTTTCTTCGTGCCACGGCGGGAAGACTTCCGCGACAGTGTAGAGCAGCGCGAGCGTCAGCGTTGACAACAGGACGCGCAAAGCTATCGAATGCCGGTAGACTTTGCGACTACGCTGAGGGGCGATGGCGATATCTTTGATGGCGACATAGCGGATGCCGAGTTCAGCCAGCAGCCCAAACAGCACGGTCGAGGAGGACGCGAAACCGAAGCGCCCCAACTCGTTGATGGCGAAGAGGCTGCCAATGCGCACGAACGCGATGAGCCCCACGCCCGCCGCGAACGCCTGCGCTATGATCAGCAGTACGATGTTTCGAAGGTCTTGTTTGCCGGTCAAACTCATGTGGGTGGTTGCCGTCCCCGAATTCGCGCGAAAAAGATGTCCCATTGACGTAAAGCAGCGGTTCCTCGGAGAAGATGGCGAATATAACCATAGATGTAGAGCGGACGCAACCACAGCCAGCGCGCACTGCGCTTGATTCCGTCGACGATGGTGTCGACAATCAGGCGCGGCAGACCCAGGATGAAGCGCCGCGGGCCGGCTATACTCAGAGACCTCCAGCGTGCGCGGAGGTTCTCCCGATATCCGGAGGTGATATCCCAGAACAGGCGCGCGGCGAGGTAGCTGAAGACGAAGAGGGCGATAAAACCGCGGCTGAAGCCCGCGAAGGCTGAATACCCGCGCCGCCTGTCGAGGTAGGTGCGGTAGACCTCATCCAGCCGGTCGACGGTGCACGCCAGCGTGAATTTCTCCAGCATCCACTGCCGTCCTGCCACGCCATAGGCGCGGGCTTGCGCGCGATCCGCTAACAGGGTGATGATCCCGTCGGCAAGCGAGTCGGGAGCAGCGGGTTCGACCAGGACGCCCGTCTTACCGTCCACGACTGCGTCGACCATGCCCCCGGTGCGCGTGGCGACTGTCGGACTCTCCATCAACAAGGACTCGATGGTTCCGCCGAGATTTTCGCTCAGTGAGGCTTGCACGGAAACATCAAGCGTCTTCAAGATGTTGTTCACGTCCGTTCGAAAGCCCGTCAGCTTGATCTGTTCCTCGAGTCCGAGGTCGCGAATCTGCTGACGAACGCGTTCAATTTGCTGCTGCCCGGGTTCGCCCCAACCGGAACCGACGAGCACAAACCGCGCGTCGGGGAAGGCTTCGAGGATGCGCGGTGCCGCTGCCACCAGATCTTCCTGCCGCTTGTTGGCGCGGTTGTGCAGCTTCGGCGGCGTCCAGCGACTGGCGAACAGCACCGGATAGAAGTAGGCGACCATGCCCACCAGCGGCGTGTCGTCCGACCAGCCGTACTCCTGCCGGATCAGCGACGGCGTCACGCTCGCCGAATCAAATTTACTCTCATCTGGACCATAGTACACGAGATGCAGGCGCCTGGTGGGCACACCCGCCTGCTCATACAGCGTTTGCGTGTACTGGCAGGAGGGGAGGAGGGCCGTCTGCATCCACCATGTCGAAACATCGATCCATTGAGGGGTATGCGCTTCCAGATGATACGGCCCGGCAATCATCGTCAGCCGAATGGGCACGTCGGCCAGCCACGCGGCCAAGCGGGACAGCACCATCGAATCGAACAGATGCGATTGCACGATGTCGTAGCGTTCGCGCCGGAACAACTCGGCGAGCTTCAAGACACGGGTGAGGGCGCTGATGCCCATCCCTGCGACTGGAAATGAAAAATCAAACTGATGATAGGGGATGTGCTCCGCTTCGAGTTTACGAAGCAGCGCGCCATCCCCCGTCGCGACAATGGCGGAAACCTCATATTGGTGGCGCTGCCGAAGTTCACGGAGTTGTTCGAGCATCCACGTTGCGCCCTCTGTGGTCGCAGCGACATGGCAAACTTTGATCGGCGTGGTTCTTCCTTTAGCCATGAGTCTCCAGAGCCGGGCTAAACCGCGGCATTCTGCGCCAGCTTGATGCTCTCACGTAACTGCTCACAAACAATCTCGACCTGATCCTCGGTCATCACGCTGGAGAACGGCAGGGCGAGGAAACTTTCACCGGCGGCTTCTGTATGCGGCAGATCGCCCAATTTCCAGCCATACTTTTCCCGGTAAAAAGGCTGCAGGTGAATGGGCGTGAAGTAAGGGCGCGACGGAATGTCGTGTTTGTGCAAGTGCTGCATCAGTTGGTTGCGGCTCACCCCGGCCTGACAGCGCACAACATACACAAACCAGCTCATCCGCGTTGTGTTCGGGTCAATATAGGGCGGTTCCAAACCATCAATAGCCGCGATCCGCTCGTTGTACCACTGGGCGACCTGCGCGCGTTTGGCGAGGAGTTCGTCGAGGCGTTGGGTTTGTACCAGCCTGAGCGCCGCACTCATTTCGTTCAGATGATAGTTGTAGCCCAGACGCGTATGGTTCAGCCACGCATCAAAGACATCGCGCCCCTGATTGCGCAAACTGCGGAAAATCTGGGCGAATTCCTCGTTGTTCGTGATGATCATCCCACCTTCACCCGTCGTCATCTGCTTGTTGGGGTAAAGGCGAACACAGCCGCATCGCCAAACGTCCCCGCACGCTGACCCTTGTACTCCGCGCCAATCGCTTCGCAGGCGTCTTCGATGATGTACAGCTTGTGCCGTCGGGCGATCTCCATGATGGGATCCATATCGGCGGGCTGCCCAAAGGCGTGGACGGGCATAATGGCGCGGGTGCGCGGCGTGATAGCTGCTTCAATGAGCTGCGGATCCAGATTACCTGTCTGAGGGTTGATGTCGACGAAGACCGGGCGTGCGCGCTCATACACAACGGCATTAGCCGACGCGATGAAGCTGAACGACGGTGTGATAACTTCGTCGCCCTCGCCGATCTCGGCCGCGATTACGGCCAAATGCAGCCCACTCGTCCCCGAATTCACGCCAATGGCATGACGGACGCCGCAGTACGCGGCTATCGCTTCTTCAAACTGGACGATTTTCGGGCCAATGCTGAGATAGTTGCTGTGCAGCACTTCATTGACGGCCGCAATTTCTGCGGCCGTCAAGTCCGGCGAAGACATGGGAATTTTCATTGTAAATCCTACTTCACTAGCGTTAACGAGATATAGTTGCAGGCGCGGGTGGCCATGCTTGATTGGTACTGATGGTCCGCCCTGGAACGCCGACGACGGTCACATGGTCGGGAATATCTTTCGTGATCACCGAGCCCGCGCCGATCACCACACCGCTGCCGATGGTCACGTAGGGGGTGATTACCGAGCCAACGCCGATCAAGGTTCCGGCGCCTACCTTGACGCCGCCCGCCAGATGTGTGCCGGGCGCGACATGGACATAATCACCGATTGAGCAGTCATGGTCAACTGTCGCGCCGGTGTTGATGATGACATGATCGCCGATGGTCGTATCCGGATTGACGGCGCCCTGGGCTGCGATCAACACGCCTGCGCCCACTGTCACCGATTCGGCGATGACGGCGCGTGGATGGACGGCCGACGCCCACAGGACGCCGCTGGCTGTCAAGCGCTGTGCCAGCATATACCGCGTCTGGTTGGCGCCAATGCCGATGATGAAGGCGGCATCTGGATACGCGCTAGCAGTCTGAAGTGCGCCCAGAACCGGATAACCGAGTAGGTTGATGCCGATTTTCGCCGGGTCGTCGTCCAGATACCCGAGGACGGGGCTGCCAACCAGCCGAAAAATGTCGGCGGCGACTTTGGCGTGGCCGCCTGCGCCAATGATGATCACGCTCATCGCTGGTCTCCGTTTGAGGTGGTTTGCGAGCCGGTGAATTCCGTTGTCAGCGGTTCGGCGCGCCGCGTGACCAACGACATGAGCGCCATCAGAGCTGTGCGCCCAAGGATGTCCAGGTCGATTAACGGCGACCTATGGTCAACATACCACACATCAAGTTCAAACTTTTCGTCCCAACTTAACGCGTTCGCGCCATGAATCTGCGCCCACCCGGTGATGCCGGGTTGTACTTCATGCCGCCGCGCTTGGCGCGCAGTATAACGTTCCAGATACTGCGGGAGCAGCGGTCGCGGCCCGACAAGACTCATCTCGCCCCGCAGAACATTGATGAGCTGCGGCACTTCGTCGAAATGACTGCGGCGTAGACGGTTGCCGAGCCGCGTGATGCGTTCCGCATCGCTCAACTGGCGACCATTGGGAGTGGTGGGAGGAAGCATGGTGCGGAATTTGTACACGGTGAAGATCGCGCCGCCGCGCCCAATACGCGGTTGCAGAAATAGGATTGGTCGTCCCATATTCCAGCCAATGGCGAGCGCGCAGATGAGCATCACCGGCGAAAAGAGGATCAACAACCCACTGGCCAGCGCCACATCGAACAGCCGTTTGACCCGGTCACCAGACACGGAGATGCGCGCTGTGGGTTGGCCTGTCAGGTGTCCTGATTTCACGGCTGCGGATCCTCTTGTGTGGGAGTTTGCAAGCGTACGAGCTGCTCCAACTGCTTGCGAATGGTCTCGGGATCGTGCGTATCGATTAGGCAGTTCACCTGTGTCCAGAATTCGTCGGAAAACTCGCTTTTCCAGTGCTTCACATGCAGGATTTGCGGGTGAATGGTAGGTTCGGCTTCTTCGTGTTCCATATACAGAGCTTCATGCAGCTTTTCGCCGGGACGAATGCCGATGAACTCAATCGGGATGTCGGTATATGGTCGCAGACCACGGAGGCGGATCATACGTTCAGCCAGCTTGACGATGCGTACGCTCTCGCCCATATTAAGAACGAACAGCTCACCGCCATGCGTCAGACACGCCGCATGCAGCACGAGGTTGACGGCTTCGGGGATGGTCATGAAGAAGCGCGTCATGTTGGGATCGGTGATCGTCACCGGGCCGCCCGCATCGATTTGCCGCGTAAACATGGGGACGACGCTGCCGCGGCTGCCGAGCACATTGCCGAAGCGGACCGCGCCGAAGCGCGTCTGCGATTCACTTTGCAGGTGATAGACGATGAGCTCGCACAGCCGTTTGCTTGCCCCCATCACGCTGGATGGATCAATCGCTTTGTCGGTGGAGATCAGCACGAAGCGTTCCGCGTGATATTCGCTGGCGAGTTCGGCCACATTCTTCGTCCCCAGCACGTTCGCCTGAATCGCTTTCTGCGGATAGCGTTCGAGCATGGGCACATGTTTGTAGGCTGCGCAGTGGAAGACGATTTGCGGCTTGAACTGCTCAAAAACGGCACGCATTTCGGCATGCAGCGTGACATCGCCGAGCACGGGCGTGATAGGCAGCTCAGGGTAGCGTGAGCGCAGGTCGATATGCATATCATGCAGATCGCTCTCGTTGCTGTCGAGCAGCACGAGGTGCGTCGGCTTGTAGGCCGCGATTTGCCGGGAGAGCTCCGAACCAATCGAACCAGCCGCCCCAGTCACCAGCACGAGCTTGCAGGTGATCGGCGTCATATCGACAATGTCGGAGCGCGTCACGATGGTGCGCCCGACGAGATCGTCAATGTTCACATCGCGCAGACGATAGTCGGTCGCGCTCGGGTTGAGCAGTGTGTCGACATCCGGCACGACCTTCAAACGCGCCGATGTATTCTCACAGTAGGTGAGGATATCCCGAAAATCGTCGCCCGCCGCGTTTTTCAGCGCGAGGATAATCAGGTCGATGCCGTGGGCCTGCGCGATGGTGGGAATCGCCTGGCGGTCGCCGAGCACCGGAGCACCTTCAACATACATGCCGTGCTTCGCCTGATCATCGTCGATGAAGCCGACGATCGTATAAGTTTGCAGTGCGGCGGTGTGCCGCAGTTGGTAGGCCATGTTCTGCGCCAGCTTGCCTGTCCCCACAATCATGACTTTGGTATGCGGGGGTTGAGCAGCACCGTTACTCGGGTCAGCGCGCCGAGCGCTGGGGAACATGCGCGACCGGTAGCGCAGTGCGACCAGACCGCTCAATGACAGCAGACTCCCAACGAGCACGACGCTCAACGGGATTGGGCGTGGAAATTGGAGCAAGCTGAGGACCAGCGTGATAATCGTCGCGGCGCTGACGGCTCGGACGATTGGCAGCACACCGTGTCCGCTCGTTTGATCCCACAGCCGTTTATAAACTCCAAAAATCCAGAGATTTGCAACGAGGATGAGCGCCGCGAGCAAGATGAATGTGATGTGGAATTCGGAGGAGGGCAGACCAATCAAGCGGATTGAAAACGTCAGTAGATAAGCACCAGACGCCACCGCAAAGTCTAACGGCGCATTGATCAGGAAGGAACGCGTCCTGTAATTCAATTATCTACTCCACATAGATTGCTCAATTTCTCTTGTGGCAGCGTTGCCGAGCACATTAATTGTGCAGTATATCACAGCAGCAACGGGTAACGGAATGGCCGCCTAATACTGTTTTTTCTATGTTGGTTGTAACCATATAGAGTGCGTCAGGCAGCTTGGTGGGATTGAGGCCGCGCGTCGGCGAACGCGCGGCTGCGGCATGGCTGAGACTCGGAGCTGCGCCGTTACTACCTGACGCTCACTGTCCGTCGGCCACCTGATACACGCGCACGTAGTCGATCCACATGCGCTGCGGGAATTCGGTGGTTGCATCGGGATAACCCGGCCAGTTGCCCCCGACCGCCAAGTTCAGAATCAGATAGAACGCATGGTTGAACGGCGCGGGATACTCCCCAATTGGCGTCGACCACTCGGTGAGTTCCTGATACAGCACGCCGTCGACGTACCAACGCAGGCGCTCCGCTTCCCAAATCAGGGTGAAGGTGTGGAAATCATCGGCGAAAGTGCCCTCGGTCAGTGTGAAATGCGTGCCGGACTGCTGATGACCGGACTCCCCGGCATAGTGAATCGTCCCGTAGACCGTTTCCGGTTCGTGCCCGAGCAGTTCCATGATGTCGATCTCACCGCTGTTCGGCCAACTGCCATATGTGCCCTGCGCGGGCAGCATCCAGAAGGCGGGCCAGATGCCCTGACCATAGGGCAGGCGCGCGCGGATATCGATGCGCCCGTACAGCCAATCCGCCAGCACGAGCGTTTGCAGCTTGGCGGAGGTGTAGTCGTTGCCCCGGTACCGTTCTTCCCGGGCTTCGATGACGAGGCTGCCGTCTTCGATATAGGCGTTTTCCGGGCGGTCGGTGTAATGCTGGCGTTCGTTATTGCCAAAGCCATTCCCCCCCGTCGCGAAACCCCAGTGGCGGCGGTTGATCGCCGGATCGGTGAACTCGTCGTTCCACACGAGCGTCCAACCCTCGGGGACATCGTTCACATCGACGGGCATGACAATATTGGTGGTTGGGGTGGCGGTTGCTTCTGGTTCATCCTGCGCCACGGCGACTGAGGCCAACAGCAGCAGCCCCAGTCCAATCCATAAGGTTCGTTTCATGCTGATAGTTCTCCCAAAATCGCGCCCACTGCGGACGCTTGTCCGCTGCGCACCTCAATCCAGTGCGGCGATCATACCCGCATCGCTGGAAAACAAAACGCCCGCCACGGTGACGTGCGTCACGCGGGCGCGCTGACTTACTTCACCCAACCCAAACTGATGCGCCCGCGTTCCCGTTCGACGTTGAGAATTTCCACTTCGAGCACGTCCCCGACACTCAAGGAGTGGCCGCGCGGAATTTGGCTGCGATGCAGCAGCCCGTCCTGCTTCACGCCGATGTCGATGAACACGCCAAAATCGACCACATTGCGCACCGTGCCGTTGAGCCGCATGCCAGTTTGCAGCGCCTCCACCGAGAGCACGTCGCTGCGCAAGATGGGCGCGGGCAAGTCCTCACGCGGATCGCGACCGGGGCGGACGAGCTGTTCGAGGATGTCGGTGAGCGTCGGCACACCCGTGCCCAACTCGGCGGCTAACTGCGCGACAGTGTAGCGCTGCAGCAGGGCGTTGAGCGGTTCGGCGCGCTCGGCGGGCGGTGTCTTGAGATTGAGTCCCGCGCGTTCGAGGACCGCCGTCGCAATCGCGTAGCTTTCTGGGTGAATGGCGCTGGCATCCAGCGGATTTTTGCCCGCCCGCACGCGCAGAAAGCCCGCCGCCTGCTCAAAGGCTTTCGGCCCCAACCCGGCGATCTGCTTCAACTCGACGCGGCTGTTGAACACGCCTTCCCGGTCACGGTACTCGATGATGCGTTCGGCCAGCTTCGGGCCGATGCCCGCGACATGCGTGAGCAGCGCGACCGAGGCCGTGTTCACATCCACGCCCACCCGGTTGACGGTCGCTTCGACGACGGCGTCGAGCTTGTCGGCGAGCTGCTTCTGGTTGACATCATGCTGATACAGCCCGACGCCAATGGCTTTCGGCTCGATTTTGACCAGTTCCGCTAGCGGATCGAGCGCCCGCCGCGCAATCGAGACCGCGCCGCGCAGTGTGACATCGAGATCGGGGAGTTCGGCGCGGGCCAGCGGGCTGGCGCTGTAGACGCTCGCGCCCGCTTCATTGACCATCAGGTAGTGGCGGTCGGCGTCAGTGAGTTCGGCGGCCAACTGCTCGGTTTCGCGCGAGGCGGTGCCATTGCCAATCGCGATCAGCGTGACGTGGTGCGTGCTGATCAGCCGCTGTAAGCTCTGTTTGGCTTCCCCCCAGCGGCGCTGCGGCTCGTGCGGGTACACCGTGTCCGTGGCGAGGACTTTGCCCGTGGCGTCGATCACGGCGACTTTGCAGCCGGTGCGGTACGCCGGGTCAAGACCCATGACGACGTGTCCCGTCAGCGGCGGTTGGTTGAGCAGGCCGCGCAGGTTGAGCGCAAACACCTGAATCGCGTGGGTCTCCGCTTGTTCGGTGAGCGTGGCGCGCACATCGCGTTCGATGGCGGGCAGCAGCAGGCGTTTCGCCGCATCGGTGATCGCCAATTCGAGCTGTCCCGCCAGCGGCGAACGCGGATCCGGGCGGTAGACCGCGTGAATGGGCGTGAGCCAATCGCGTTCGGCGACCTCGACTTTCACGCGCAGGACTTTTTCGCTTTCGCCGCGATTGATCGCCAGCACCTGGTAGGGCTGCACCCGATCAATGCGCGCCTCATAGGTGTAGTAGGTCGCGTACACGTTCTTTTCGTCCGCAGCCTCGGCGATCTTTTCGCTGCGCAGCAAGCCCCACTTCAGGGCTTTTTCGCGCACACCGCCGCGAATGCGCGCATGGTCGCTGATCGCTTCCGCGACAATATCGCGCGCTCCGGCGAACGCCGCGTCGACGGTCGGCACGTCGGCGGTGATGTACGGCGCGGCGATCTGCGTTTCTGTCTGGCGCAGGCGCGCCTGCTGGAGGATCAGATCGGCGAGACCCGCCAGTCCTTTTTCGCGGGCGATCTCCGCGCGGGTGCGCCGCTTGGGGCGGTAGGGCAAATACAAATCTTCGAGTTCGTTCAGCGACTGCGCGGCGGTCAACTGCGCGCTGAGTTCCGGCGTGAGTTTCCCTTGCTCCTCAATCGAGTTGAGAATCGTTTGCCGCCGTTCATCGAGCGCGCGCAGATGCGCCAACTGTTCTTGCAGGCGGCGAATCTGGTCTTCGTCGAGACCGCCCGTCATCTCTTTGCGATAGCGCGCAATGAACGGGAGCGTGTTGCCCGCATCCAACAGTTCAATCGTGGTGTTGACCTGCGCGGGGCTGACATTGAGGGCTTGAGCAATGGTCGTGCTGTGGTTCATGGGGTCTCTGTTCCTGAAGTTTTGCGGTAGTGTCGCTAACCCGTCGCCAAAACGCAAGCTGACAACATGAGGGCATATATCCCCAGCTTTCAGTGACTAGTCCAACGCGGGGCGACAATCAGTTCACTAGCGCAGCTTAACATCTGCCAAAAGTTCGGAAAGTTTCACCAGCGAACCGGGTGCGCCATAGTTAAATCCTGACTTCCCCAAGTATCAAGTTTGATAACTTGCCGAGGGGTCAAAAGTCCGAATATCTCTTTCCAATAAGCAATCTGCGCAAAAAATGTTCCAAGATTGATAATCCACGTACCAATACCATAGAGAAGAACAAACTGCGTCCATTGATCGAGCAACGTGGTTGATCTCGCTTGTCTTTCTAAGTCATGGATCTGGTCACTTGATCTATAATATTCGAGCCAACGGCGGAGGATGATGAGCTGAAGTTGACCTCGTACCGCTTGCGCTAGTGGCGGTTGAGACTTGACTAGTTTTGACCCCTTGGCCCAGTCGAGTAAGTAACAAACCATCCCATCCTGAGACTCTGACAAACGGTTCAAGACGTTTATAAAGATCATCATAGTACTGATACCAATCGAGAATGGTTGCGCTCTGCCCAAGTACTTCAAGCTGCGTAAAAGTGGTTCGCCATAACCGGCGCAGCTTCTCCTTTGTGTTCACTTCCGCCGCAATCTCAAGCTCGGGAACTGGTTCGGGGACTGAATATCCGAGGAGCGCAGAGGCAGGCAAGGCGAAGTGTTTCGCGACGTTTCGTAACTCCGGAGTGCTTTCAAGATTCAAGCCCCAGCGCCAGGAAAAGCGTTCATATTCGTCAATACTCAGCGCCTTAAAGAAGGGAAACCAGAAAGCGATTATCTCGTCGTCTGACCCTATTGACTCGCCCATTGGACTACCTCGCAACACTCAAGACTCATCATTCAGTTAGTCATAATTATAGGGCTGTTAACCAGACAAAAAACGCCAGTCATTGTGGCTGGCGGTTGATTTAGGGGGTGAGCTACCACAAATCTGAGACGCTGATCAGTAACGAAGATGTATCAATGGTCATCATAGGTTCAAATTCAGTTCAGCCGATATAGTCTTCCCCTTCATCGTGAAAATTTCTCTACAAGGTTGTATATAAACGTCCCGGTGCGACGATGGATTGACGTTGTAACCCACGTAGATGGATATACCAGCTTTATAGAGTGGTTTCCACCGAAATTCCCAATGCCGGGTATACCAAAATAGGCATTTTCTTCATTCTCTAGGTCAATTACCCATTGGCCTCCCAGATATTTTCGAAAAACTTCCCCTACATAAGTTCCGATTGTATCAATAATGGCTAACTCATTAACGGAGAGATCTCTCTGCACTTCTGGGTACTTCTGAAGTAACCATGTTTCTAGATGCTTCAACGAGTCAAGAGAAAAGTCTAAGTAGCTGAGAAGTTCCGGTGGTATCGAGGCAAAAAAGCGCATTAGCCTTAAGTCTTTATCATCTAGCCATTCATCGAATTGCTTCTGAGTTTCGAGCCGAAACATCAGTTAGTCCTCACTTGCGGCCTATTGATCAAATCTGTCACTCAACAATGAGTTTATATTCTTAAGCCACGAGGTACACAAGTTTGGTCAAGAGAGGCTCCACTGTCGCCCGGGAATCACCTTACACGGCATTTTCTATTCGTCATACACAGACGCAATGCCACTATAATGTGGATGATCGTGAGTCAAGCTTCACCTTTTGGCAAATTCTCGCTGAGATTCACGTTCAAGCCGTCTGTTAGGTAGCATTTGGGAACCCGGAATACCACTATGCCCTTCGTTGCTGACCCACTCCGCCCGATGAACTTACCTGAGCCAGCGCTCTATCAATTGGTGGTGCAGAACTTGCCCGATCTCGCCATCCTCGTATTTGACCATGACTTGCGCTATCTGCTCGCTGAAGGTGACTTCCTCAAATCCGCTGGCCTCATCCCCCAAGAGCTGATCGGACGAACACTCTGGGAGGTGTTCCCGCCGGACGCGCAAGCGCAGCTCGTGCCCCACTATCGAGCGCGCTTGAAGGGCGAACCACCGAGTTCGAAGGTCGCCAAAACCAATTCATCTACCAAGCCCAAGCGCGACCGCTCCGCGATCAACAAGGTCAGATTGTGGCGGGCATGCTAGTTGTACGAACCATGACGGCGGCCAAAGAGCCGGAAGAAGTCCTGCGGGTAAGTGAAGAGCAGACGCTGGTTCGGGATAGCACCGAACGCCAGCACATGGTCGAACAACTGGCCCAAGAGCGCGCCTCCTGCGCACCTTGATCGACCATTTGCCCGATTTGGTCTACATCAAAGACCAAGACAGCCGGTTCGTGATGATCAACCGCATCCCCCACGATCAGATGACGTTTACGCGTGAACAGATCATCGGCCACACCGACTTTGACCTGTTTCCGGAGGAGATGGCGGCCACGTTCTTCGCTGATGAGCAGGCCATTATGCGTTCGGGTCAAGCGATCATCAACCAAGAGGAGTTCGTTATTGCGCCTACCGGTGATATCTTGTGGTTGTCTACTACCAAAGTCCCGCTGCGCAACAGCGAGGGGACTGTTATCGGGAGTCGTCGGTATCACCCGCGATATCACTAAGCAGCGCCAAGTGGCAAAGGCGCTCGAAGTCAGTGAAGCGCGCTTGCGCCTGATCATGAAGAACAGCCATGACGGGATCATGTTAGCGAATGAACAGGGACAGATTTTGCTGGTCAACCCGGCAGCGTGCCGCATTTTTGGACGCGATGAAGCTGAACTGCTCACTACTCAACACGCTAACCTCATTGACGAAACTGACCCCGTTTTCTCCGCTTCCTCGATACGGTCATGCAAACCGGACATGCTAAATGTGAGTTAACCGGCTTGCGTTCCGATCGCAGTGCCTTTCCAATTGAACTGGCGATCAGCATGTTTACCAGCCAGAATGGCGGGGAACAGCTGGTCAGCATGTCGATTCGCGATCTGTCGGAACACCAGCGCTATCAGCAGGCGCTGATAGAACAAGAGCGGTTGCAGACGGCGCTGGCCAAGGAAGCCGAACTGAGCCAGCTCAAGAGCCGGATGATGGAACACATTGCCCATGAGTTTCGCACCCCACTCACTATCATTCAGACCAGTGCCGAGTCGTTGGAAACCTATTTCGAGCGCTACACGGCGGAACAACGCGCAGCATGCATTTAATCCGGTTGATCTCAGTAGCCTGTGTTGTCAGACTGCCCAAGAACTGGAAAAGCAGTTTGGTCAGCCCGGTAAGTACCGCCTTGATTTAACTGAGCCGGTCACGCTGGGTGGCGATGCCGCCCTCTTGAAGCACGCGGTGTTCCATGTGCTGCAGAACGCGGCGCAATTCTCGGCACCCGGCTCATCCGGTGGAGGTCAGTCTAGCGGTGCATAACCAAGGCATTGATTTACGGGTACAAGACACGGGCATCGGTATTGTGCCCGACGAACGGGGACGTATTTTTGAGGCATTTTTCCGGGGCAGCAATATCGGCGTAGTGAGTGGGCTGGGGTTGGGTCTGACGATTGCTAAAGCCGGCATCGAGCTGCATCAGGGAACGATCACGGTCGAGAGTCGTTTGGGGCACGGCACCACCGTCCACATCTGGCTACCACTCAGACCAGCGTAGACGGGATTCGAACCTGTTCAAGTTAGAAAACAAAAAGCGACTTAATCGTAAGTCGCTTTTTCTTGGGTGTGGACCTGAGGGGATTCGAACCCCTTACCTCTACAGTGCGATTGTAGCGCTCTCCCAAATGAGCTACAGGCCCGTGAGTTGCACGAACGAGAGGAATTGTAATGGCGGCGGGCATGGGTGTCAAGGCGGAGTCTCACGCTAATGCGGAAAATTCGCTACAATGACGCCCTATGATGAACCATGTCTTGATGCTCAGTCTGGATACCGCGCTCGCCACCCAACCGCAAGGTGACTCCCGAGCGCGGCACCTCACCTACGCGGCGCGGACGGGGCGCTTGACGATCATCGTCTACACGCCGCCGCACGTCGGCGCGGCGTTTCAACCCTCCGACCACCTGACCATTATCCCGACCAACAGCCGCCATCCGGTGTTGTTCCCGCTGGATGCGATCCGGTTGGCGCGGGGCGTGCTGCGCGGCGGCGGCGTGAACCTCATCACGACGCAGGAGCCGTTTGCGACCGGGCTGGTCGGCTTGTGGCTGCGCTTGCGCTATCGTGTGCCGCTCCTCGTGCAAAATCACAGCTACTTCTTCGGCAATCAGGCGTGGCTGGATGAGCGCCCGCTGCGCAATCGTCTGCTTACGGCGATTGGGCGGGTGGTGGTCGCGCGCGCCGATTTCTATCGCACGGTCAATGATAAAGAGAAGCAGAACTATCTCGCGGCAGGGGGATCACCGCGCCGGGTGGTCGCTCTGCCGTTAGGGACGGCGGCTAGCGCCTTTGCCGCCGCGCCCGATCCTGATCAACTGGCGGCACTGCGTGCACGACTCGGTTTGACGGCGGCGACGCCCGTCGTGCTGTGGGTTGGCTATCCGGTTGGGTTCAAGCGCGTGCCGATCCTGTTCAAAGTGTTCAAGAAAGTGCTCAGCCGCGTGCCCGACGCCAGCTCGTGCTCATCGGCGATATGAAGCGCTCCCGGTTGAACTTGTTACGTTGGCCAGAGCGAAGGGTTAGCGGACAGCGTGATTTTCGATGGACCGGTGCAGCACGATCAACTGCCGCTGTATTACGCGCTCGGCAGCGTGTACGCGCACACTTCCTCATATGAAGGGGTGCCGCGCGTGCTGTTCGAAGCGTCGGCGGCGGGGCTGCCGCTCGTGGCGCTGGATGTGGTCGGCGTCAACGAGGTGATCGAGAATGGCGTGAACGGCTATCTCGCGCCGGATATGGATATCGACGGCATGGCGGGGCGGATCGTCACGCTGCTGCAAGATCCCGTGCCCGCCAAGGCGATGGGCGAACGCGCGCGCGATCTCGCGCTGCGGCGCTACGATGCCGAACGCTACATCGATGCGTGGATGGGCGTGTGGCGTGAAGCGATCGCCTAGGCATGCGCAGGCGGCGGAGGTGGTTGTGAATCTGCTGCTGTTCAACCTCGCGACCGACGCCGACGATCCGATCCTCGGCTTTACGACGGGCTGGAGCAACCGGCTGGCGGCGCATTACGAGCACATCGATGTGATTACCATGCGCGCCGGACGCTTGGATGTTGCGCCGAATGTCAGTGTGTACTCCATTGGCAAGGAGCGTGGCTACGGAGAAGCGCGGCGGGCAGTCGAGTTTTACCGCGTGTTGAGTACGCTGCTGTTACGGCGGCGCTACGCGGCGTGTTTCGCGCACATGCAGCCGCTGTTCGCGCTGATGAGTGCGCCGCTGCTGCGACCGTTGAATGTGCCGATCACGCTGTGGTACACGCATCGCCAGCGGCATCGCACACTCGAATGGGCGACGCAGGTCAGCCGCCGCGTGGTGACGGCGTCGCCAGACAGCTTTCCCATCGCGACGCCGAAACTGCGGGTGCTGGGGCACGGGATTGATACGGAGTTTTTTAGGACTGAGGGCGAAGGTCTGAGGACTGAGAACAACACTTCGTCTCGGGACGCCACCCTAAAAAGATGATCTTCTGCTCAGTCCTCAACCCTCAGTCCTCGTCCTCAATATGTCGTGCATGTGGCGCGGCTGATGCCGATCAAGCAGCAGGCGACGCTGATTCGCGCGCTGCCGAGCGTGCCCACGGCGCACGCCGTGTTCGTCGGCGATGTGCCACCGGAGCAGGGCACGAACTATCGGGCGGAACTGGAAGCACTCGCGCGGGATCTCGGTGTGGCAGAACGGGTAACTTTCGTGGGCAATCAGTCTGCGGAGGGCGTACGGGCGTGGTATGCGCGGGCGGCGGCGGCGGTCAATTTGAGCCCGGTCGGGCTGTTCGACAAAGCGGCGCTCGAAGCGCTGGCCATGCGCGTGCCGACCATCGTCACGAATCCGTCCTTCGATCCGCTGCTCGGTGATGCAAGCTGGCGCAGCGAGTCGCCGGAGGATCACGCGGGGCTGGCGGCACGGCTCACCGCGATCTTGGCGCTCGATCCGGCGGAACGGGAGCGGCTCACGAGCATCAGTCGCGCGCGGACGGTCGAGGCGAGAGATGACATGAATTTCCCGAAAACGCTGGTGATTATCCCCGCGCTGAACGAAGCGGACAGCATCGCCCATGTCATCGGCTTGATCCACCAGCACGCGCCGTGGGCGGATATCGCCGTGATCAACGATGGCTCGACCGACGATACGCGCGCCATTGCGACGACGCATGGGGCTGTTGTGCTCAACATGCCGTATAACGTCGGGATCGGCGCGGCGGTGCAGACCGGCTTTCTCTACGCGGCGCAGCATGGTTACGAGGTCACGGTGCAGAACGACGGCGACGGCCAGCATAACCCGCAGGAGATTCCGCTGCTGGTATCCGACCTGATCGCCAGCGGCTCGGATCTCGTGGTCGGGTCGCGCTACATCGAAGATCGCGGCTACATCACGCCGATGGCGCGCAAGGTCGGCATCGTGATCCTCGCGCGCATCATCTCGCTGATCACGCGGCAGCAGTTCACCGATCCGACGTCAGGCTTTCGCGCCTCCAGCCAGCGGACGATCCGCCTGTGCGCGCGCACCTATCCGCATGATTACCCCCGAACCGGAAGCGGTCGTGCTGCTGCACCGCGCCGGGCTGCGGCTGCGCGAAATCCCCGTGACGATGAACCCGCGCTACGGCGGCAAGTCCTCGATTACGCCGATCAAATCGGGCGTGTACATGCTCAAAGTGATTCTGGCGATCCTGATCGGGCTGCTGCGTCCCGCGCCATCCGTCGATTAGCTCGACTTGTGCCCGCCGCTGGAGAAGGCCGTGACCAGCCCTAAGCCGATGTAGATCGTCCCGCTGATGTATTTCTGCGCGCGCAAGAACGTCTGGTTGCGCTTGAGCCAACCGCCCGCCGTGCCGGAGAGGATGGCATAGGTGCCATCGGTGAACAGGGCCATGAGGGTGAACATCAGGCCGAGCAGCAAAAACTGCACGCCGACCGCGCCGCGCGCCGGATCGACAAATTGGGGCAGGAAGGCGAAGAAGAACAGCGCGGTTTTGGGATTGAGCACGGCAACAACCACGCCTTGACGGTAGATCGAGCCGAGGCTGCGCCGTTCAACGACTGCGTTGGCGGTGACGGGCGTTTTGTCGAGCAGGGTCTTCACGCCGAGGTAGACGAGATACGCCGCGCCGAGGTACTTGACGATGTCGAAGGCCAGCGCGGACGTGAGCAGAATCGCCGAGAGGCCGAGCGTCGCCGCGAGCACATGGACCAGCGTCCCGGTCTGCACGCCCATGACAGAGACGACACCCGCGCGCCGCCCCTGATCCATACTGCGCGCGACGATGTGAGCACGGCGGGGCCGGGCGTGATCAGCAAGATGAAGGCGCCAGCGAGGAACAGCGACAGCGTACTCAACGGTAGGATAGTCTCCATGCCTGTGATATCCTTGTGCGATTGGGTGAACACAACCCCTTTACTATAAGTGGACTTTCCTGACCTGTCTATGACCAGTTGATCCGGACCCTCACCCATACCCGCCCCATCCCGCCCCCCCCCGAATTAGGGAGGGAGCCAACATTACTCGCAGAACCCCGGATTAGATTTCTAGCGGACGCAACGGCGCGTCCGTCGTTCCAACCCCACCTCCGTTGGCCCCCCCTGCAGAATCAGGGAGGGGAGCCAGCATTCCTCCCCTCTCACCGCTGGCGAGGGGAGTTAGGGGTGAGGTTATGGCATCTGCTATACTGCGTTGACTGTGACCTGCCACCTGTAAACTGTGAACCCGTGCGCGTGTTGATGATCTCCAAAGCCTGCATCGTGGGCATCTACCAGAAGAAACTCGAACTGATCGCCAAAATGGGTGTCGAGCTGCTGGCGCTGGTGCCGCCCTCGTGGAAAGATGAGCGCGGCGAACAGCGCCTCGAACGCGTCTACACGGACGGTTACCGTCTCGAAGCCATCCCGATCTGGCGGAACGGCGATTTTCACGCGCACAGCTACCCGACGCTCGGGGCGCATATGCGGACGTTCAAGCCGGACATCGTGCACATTGACGAGGAACCGTACAACCTCTCCGCGTGGCAGGCGCTGTTCCATGCGCGGCGCGTGGGCGCGAAGTCGCTGTTCTTTAGCTGGCAGAACATCGCGCGGGACTACCCGCCGCCCTTCAGTTGGGGCGAACGCTGGACGCTCAACCACGTCGATTACGCACTAATGGGCACGGAGAGCGCCGCCGAAGTGTGGCGCGCGAAGGGTTACCAGAAACCGCTGCGCGTGATCCCGCAGTTTGGCACCGATCCTGACCTGTTTCACCCGGTCGCCGACTGGGCGCCCGTTCACGGTGGGCTTCTTCGGGCGGCTGGTGCCGGAGAAGGGCGTCGATGTGCTGCTGGACGCGCTCGGTCAGCTGGGCGGGGAGTGGCGCGCGCTGATCGTCGGCGGGGGCCGGAGGCGGAACGCTTGCAGGCGCAGGCCGCCGCGCACGGCGACCGGATTACGTTTCGCGAGCAAGTCCCGTCGACGGAGATGCCCGCGCTGTATCCGCAAGTCGATGTGCTGGTCTTGCCGTCGCTGACCCGCCCCAACTGGAAAGAGCAGTTCGGGCGCGTGCTGGTCGAAGCGATGGCGTCCGGCGTCCCGGTGATCGGCTCGGACAGCGGCGCGATTCCCGATGTGATCGGCGACGCCGGGCTGATCACGCCGGAAGGTGACGCGGCGGCGTTGGCGGAGGCGCTGCGCCGTGTGCGCGATGAGGCGACTCTGCGGGCGGAACTGGCGGCCAAGGGGCGGCAGCGCGTACTGGAACGCTTCACCCACGCGCAGGTTGCCGCCGACACAGTCGAGGTGTATCGAATGATGCTAGGCTAGCCTCACCACGAAAAATGCACGGGTAGTCGCCAAGTTCGGCTAGAATTTGACGATTTGTAATACGCTCGGAGTCATTCATTTGCAGCAATACAGACGGTGGTGCGACCTTCCGGGGTGAGTCCGATGATTTCCATGTCTTCGCGCAGAGTGAAGTGAGCATCCCACTGTTGCTCACGGATGGTACAAACGGGTTAGTGCTCGATCCGCCGGATCGTAAATCCGCAATCTCGTAGCCCTTATGCCCGTTGCATTTGTAGCAGGCGAAACACAGATTATCGACGTGATCTTCCCCGTCGTGCTTGATCGGAATGATGTGATCGATGTGAAAAGTGAGTGTGCCGCCGCTTTCGGGTAGGCGACAGTATCGCAACAGCCTCCAGCACGTTCCCGCACGATCTCGACGTTGGGTACGGGTGATGCCTGCGTTGCTCCGCGCTTGAGTTTGCTCCGCATTTGGCTTTGAGCAGCGACATCATTTCCTCGACGCGAATGAAATCGAGCTATCCTCGCGCTCAACGTCGCTCAACTGTCCTCGCCATTGAGGGTCGAGCAATTCAAGGGCGCGTGCTTCTAAATCATCGGGCAGGCGGTACGCGATGATCTCTTCCGGCGTTGGATTCGTCGCTAGGAAGTCGGTAATCACACCGAAAACGGTGCGACTGGGTGCATGCTGCATGATTCATTCCCTGTTCGGCTTCTCTTGGATTTTATTCTACCATTGATAGCAGCGGGCAGCTCAGCTTGCGCGCCGAGAAGAGGCGGACGCAATTCATTGCGTCCGCTGGTTAAGGATTAGGACACAGAAGTTCTAGGCTACTGAGGACAGTTCCAAAGGAGGTTTGTGATAGTCAGGATATGAGCGTTGCGTTCCGTAAACGTGGGATCATGGGTTCTAGTGATAGTCGACCATGATCGAATTTCATTTCCCGCCAAGTAAGAAACTCCTCTACTTTAGCTATTTCCTGAAGTAGTTCGACCAGCCTGCAGACCAGAAGGTTTCTCTAGACACCTCCTTAAGTAGCCTCGCAATATTGTCAACAATAAAGTTTCCATCATGTATTTCCCTGTGTTGTTAAATACATTTTCTTTCTGTAATCTCGTCAGATCTAGTAGATTACGAAGTGCAATCTCATTTGTACGATTCCTAATTGCCGGATTATTCCACTCAAATTGTCGCAGATTATCTGAAGTACAAGATGCTGGATGCCAATATCTGCTTGTATTTGTTTTCTGTAAAAAGCACTTTTTGTTAGAATGAACCAAGCAAGAACAAGTAACGGAATGGTTATGTTTTCAATCCGATCTATGCGGTGTCCACCATGAAAGTTAACAAACTCGTGGACCATTGTGACACGCCCAAGATGATCTGCTTCCTCAGTAAATCCAATCCCTAGGGCTGATGCTAATTCGGATTTAGCAGACCTAATGGTGTCCTCCCGATAGGAAATGGCATTCAGCCATAATGGCATTCTGTAGCGCGAATCGAGGTTCCGCGGCAAACGCGCCCCGATATTTTACTTTCTCTCCATTTTTCAAAGACTCGATTAGGTAATTGCTGTTTCCACTCATGGGTTGTTGCTTGGAATGCGGAATAGTTCGGAATAGCCATAGACGCAATCGTGTGCCATCGTGCAGCTTTTTCTGTCTGTAACCAATCGTCTGGATAACCATCGTAGAAAATGGGGAGCGTTAAACTGACCGAGTTGTCATCCAACTAGATTCCAGATCCACGTAAGTTTCATACTATAAGGTTATTTGCCTTTTAGTAAATCGTTTCGGCGGTATGGAAACATTAGTTTTCGAAGAAGCAATTCTAACGTCTGCTAATTGCGGTGCAGGATCAATTTAATGAGTGCTTAAAAATGCATCTCCAACCCACCGACCTGCCCAAAATTGGCGCGCTTACGACGCGGGCGCTCAACGGCGCGGGCTACACTCGCCTTGAGCAGTTGACGCTGGCGACTGAAGCCGAGCTATGGCGCTGCACGGTTTCGCCCGCGGGGCGCTGCGCATCCTAAAGAAGGCTTGCCGCACGGGGCTTAGTCGTTGGGGGGGTAAAGGCAGAGCGGCTAGAGCTTCCCGCCTGCTTGAGTTCGGCGATTTCCCGCGCATGGTCGCGCTCGTGGATGATCGCGCCTTCGACGAACTGCGCCAGCGGCCTGCTGGCCCTTTTTTACGGAAAGCGCACCAACCGCTGGTCGTAGGGCCCCGGCGGGGATGCTTCTCGATGAAGATTTTGAGCCGCAAAGCGGTTGATCCGCATTCCAGCTTCGCGCCTTCCACGGTTGCGCTCTGCCGCTCGGCGACGAACTGCGCGTTGGTCACATCGACGTTGGAGAGTAGGGGTAGGGCGTCACCGGGGATGCCCGCCACCGTGTCGCGGAAGATGGTGAACATCAGCGCGTCCCAGCCCGCCATGCTGTGCGAAGAAGTCACGCTTGTTCCAGCTGGATAAAATGTCGACCGCCTTCTGGTGCTCACGTCGGCCAGCACTGCCCACAGGTGATCCCTGCCCGGAGCCGTCTAAGGCTTGCTTGTAAATAATCAATCGAAGCCTTGTTAGCACTCATCAAAATCTCTCCACAGGTCAAAATCGCGCAGGTCGAAACGCCGTGCGCGTTACAGTCGCCCGCCGTATCGACCAGCTGCGCTTTCCGCGTGGCGTAAATGCGCCGCCCCACGTTGGATCGCACGTCTGGCCTTCGGGGCGGGCGCAGCAGCCCGGTATCCAGCGTGATCGGGCGGATGAAGTTGGTATTGCCGGGGCTGACGGTCGTAGCCGACGCCCGCCTTCTCCAGCTGATGGCCTCTGCACCGCGGCAGCGAGCTCGTCGCCGGACCGAGGATGGTCATGGCGACGCCGCCATGCACCAGCCCGATCGCCGGCTGAGAACCGCGGGCGTCACGGTGGTGGGGTGCGGAAGTGCGCGGGAAGTGGTGGTGGTGGTGAATACGGCGCGCCCCGGCGCAACTTCGACGAGCGCTCGCGCCGAGCAGAGAGGCGAAAGGCGGTCGAGGGATCTCTTCCCTGGTCGATCATCGCCTGCAAGAAGTCGAGTCCGCGCATGGTGCGGGCTTTCGGCGAGTGGCAGAGGTCGTGCCAGGTCGCGGTGCGGGTACGGCGATCCTATGTGTTTCCCTTGTTAAACCCAATGCAGCCATGCGACGTTTGCGTCCGCTCATCTCGACCCCACCCCAGCCCCACGCCTCCGAATCTCGGAGAGGGAGCCAGCAGATTGCCCAGCAACCTCTGCCCCTCTCCCCCTGCTTGCGTGGGAGAGGGGTTGGGTGAGGGGTGACCGAACTGACTGAGCGTAGTCCCTTCAAAGATCGTGCTTGAGGTGGAGGTCCTCTGCTCACCAGCACGATGCCCGTGGAAAATCAGCACAACGCCGAGCCACTGCGATTTGAGCGGCGTTCGTGCAGCAATACGCCGCAAGCACGACGGTCACGGTGGTGGTGAGGAGGACAAGACCGTCATTATTGAGACCGCACCGTGAGCGCCGTGCCCGCCCAGAATAGCGATGTAGGCGGTCGCTTCGGATACGCCGATCAGGGAGCACGCGCCCGAGGTCGCGTTTGCGCGGGACGGTCAGCGGATGGCGATGAGCAGCGCAATGCCGCTGAGACACGACGTTGGTCAGCGCGCTAATGATGAATAACGCGCGGGCAGAATGCCGCCGAGATACGGCGTCACGTAGAAGCCGAACAGCCAGAAGACGAGGGCGTAACCGACCGCGCCCGTGATCGCCCACGAGACGCCACTGGCGTGCGCACGCCTTGCTGCAAGGCTTCCGGGTTGATGATAAAAGCGGTTTCGCATCACGCCGACGACTGCCGACAGCACGCCGAGCATCACCGGCGCACGGCGGGCAGGCGTTCACCGCTGACGAAGGCGAACACGGCGGTCACCGCGCGCCAGTAGCCGCCGTGATCGGGGAGACGACCGCCATCAGGCCGATCTCGGAAGGCACGGTACAGTCAAAATTTGTGCTTGACGATGTTGAGCAGCGCCGCCCGACCGCCGCCACATAGACGATGGTCGGCTGGGCCCAGCGTGAAGACGCTTAGGCCGCCAGCGCGTACAGCCCCACGGTGATGAAGCCCACGAACTGCGGTGAAAAACAGCGTGCGAAAGCCGCCCATCTGGCGGAGGCCGTCCCGCGAGGAAATCCGCGCCGCCCCAGCCAATGGCGGACGTCAAACCGAGAATGATTTCCATGAGATCAGCCGGGCTGCCAGTAGTCGTATTCGATGTCATCGGGCGGTCTGCTGCGCCGCGTCTTCGTTGAGCAGGCGCTGCACCATGGGAAGGCCATGTCGATGCCCGCCGGACACGCCCGCCGAGGTCACGACGGCGTCCGTTGTCGACGTAGCGCACGTCACGCAGCACGGTGGTGGTCGGGCCGTTGGCGGCCAGTTCATCCAGATTGCTGAAATGGGTGGTCGCCTGTAGGCCGTCGAGGATGCCTGCCGCGGCGAGGACACGGGTCCTGGTGCGGGTACTCGACAGCGTGAACTCCGTGCGCTGATCCCGCGCTTTGACCCACGCGATCGGGGCCGTCTTTTGCTCTGGCCGCCTTCCGTGACCCGCCGCCGCCGGGGATGTACCAGGGCGACGCCGTGGCAGGGGGCAGGTGTCGATGCTGTAGTCGGGCACGATGGTCAGCGGGTTGGCCGCGCGGGATCGGCTCCAGGCGTTCCCGGCGACCGTATGGTGACGTTGAACGGCGGAAAATTGGGCTTCCAAGACCGTGACGCCTTCACTGAGGCGAACACGTTCCAGCGGCCTCGGGCGAAGCCGAGCACTTCGACGGTTTCAAAGAGGTGATCGCGATGTTGCGCGTCATGCGGGTTGATCCCTTATGTTTCCACGCCAAAACCCCACCCGGCGCGATCGCGTTTGACCTCCTCTGGCGTCAGCGAGGAGAGGGGCGGGGTGAGGTTTAGCTAGACCGTCTGAAGATGGGCGCGGTACGCCAGCAGGGGGGTGATCGCAGCCGATCAGACGATTTCGGTCAAAAGCAAGTTCTTGCTGCGCCAGGCCACCAGCGCGAGACAATGGCCCGCCACCGCCAGAAACGGATCTGCCGGGCTGAGCGCGATTTCACCTTAGGCATGATCACCGACGGGATGTATGATCGCCGCGAGATCGGCGGGCGGCACGTAAGCGCAGCGCCTTGAACAGCCGCGCAGGCAGCCCAATTTTGCCGACCAAGTTCCAGCAGTGGGTAGCGGATGAGGAAGGTCACCAGCGCCATCCCCGCTACGAGCAAGACTTCATTCAGGAGCTCCAACAGCAAAAGATCAAGATTCAACGCAAAGACACGCGAAGGCGGAAAGATTGGTGTAAAAAGATAGAAACTTACTTGGCGTCCTCGCGTCCTTGCGTCTTTGAGAAAGCGTTAAGTAGTTCTTCTTTGTTTCTCTTGCAGACCTTCCGCGATGACGCTTACCACCACGCCAGGAGCGCCGCGATGATCGGGCCGGATATTGTTGGGCAGGGTGGAGGTGAGCACGGCCACTATCCCGCCCCCACCAGCGCCGCGGCGAGGGGGGGGCGCTGCTTGAGCGCCGTCGGATCAGCATGCTGATGAACGTCAGCGTAGCGTGAAATCGAGGCCGAGGTTGTTGAGTTGATTCTCGGTCGACGGTGCTAGCGGCGATGTGATTCCGATCCACGAAGATCCGCCAGTTCATACAGCGCCAGCGCCTGCGCCGAGAAAATACCGGTGTTTGTGCGGCGAGTTCGTCCGGTTCGTTGTAGCGGTTAATCACCGTGAAGAAGGCCTCATCGGTGAGCAGGAAGCCCAGCACGATCAGCCAGCGGCGCGGCAAATGCTTTGACATAGGGCGCGAGCGTCGTGCTGTACAGCGCGTGGCGCAGATCACCCACGAACGTGGTCAGCCAGATGATGGGGAGCGTTCCGGCCGCTGGCGACCCGATTCACGCCGATGAACCCGTGATGATCCGGCGAACACGAACGCGGACAGGGCGATCGCCGGCCGAAGCCAGTGGCGACAGGCCGCTCGTGGGTGGCGACCGCGCCGAAAATCACGCGCTGAAGCGGCGCGGCCCCGACGATCACCGGGATCAATGGCGCGCGCCCCGCCAGAATTCGCGCGCGTGCGGGTAGATGTTTGGGATTTAACGGTCATAAGAACCGCAAGGAAAAGACCAGTAATGTATGTATGATGTCGGCGTACCAAATGTGACGGCACGCCTTAGAGAGGTGTCCAATCAGCCCCCCCTCGATCCCTTCTCCACGCAAGGGGGAGAGGGGGGAGAAAGTCTTTTGTCCCTCTCCCTGGCGGAGAGGACGCGCTGGGGGAGCTAGCAGGGTGAGGGGCGCGTGAATCCTCTTTTGACACCCTCTTAGCACGTCCCTACGAAGACAGTTCACCATGTTGGCCGTAGAAACGCGCTGGAAACCGTCCCGACCTGCTTGCGCTTGCCGCCCACGAGTCTGATGCTGATCCGGAAGACGCTCTGTACGTTTCCCAGCTTCGTCCAGCGTGGATCGGACGGTAGTCGCGGCCCGACCGTGGGCGTGGGAAGTACTTGTCGAGCAGCATCTCGTAAGGCGTGTCGGGCCTGTTCCTTCGATCATCGTGGCGCGCTCGAATACCACCACGCCGGAATACCCACGCTGAATTCCAGCGCTTCGTCGGCGGGCAGCAAACGCCCCACGGCACTCATTCTGAAGCATACCTTGGCGTCGCCTTCGACGTTGGGCCTGGGTGCGCCCGGACCTGCGCGGTATGTGAGGCAAATTGCCTGATTTTGCGTCATGTCGTACACGAACAGGTTGCTGTTGATAAATGGCTGGCCTTCGTGGACGGTGGCGAGCGTGCCAATCGGCGCGTGAGTGAGCATTTCGGCGATCCACGCTTCATCGGTGACCGCGCGATCCGAGCGGCGCACCCGATCTGGTGGGAGGGCATAATCTCTGGACATCGTTTTACCTGCTTTCGTGTTATAACAAAGAGAGTACCCAAAAACGTACTCCGCCCTTAGTGCCAAATAAGACCGCGCCTGATGATCGTTGCCAGAGAAGCGTGTAGAAGGTAAGATGATGGCTGGTAAACAGATATTCGCTCCGCAAAGCTGGTCGATATTCCAGTCATTCAGCGTCTGGTTGAAAAGGGCAAACGATCCGACAGTGAACTCGCCTGCACACGTGAGGCTATCAGCCAGCA
>NZ_JADJPI010000016.1:0-131247 GCF_016713355.1 Candidatus Flexifilum breve | reverse complement strand
ATCGAACTCGCGCAAGGCGTTTCTGAGCGCCTGCATCGCGGCGGTTGTACAAATGATCGTGGCACGAGTTGTTCCCACGAAGGCGATATCGCAGGGGCAACGGCGGCGCTCCTCGTCGGTGAGCGCATATGCGTGATGAAAGTCGGGGTCGCGGCGGACAGCGGGAGATATTCCATGCGCTTGGCGCCGAGTTCCAACCACTGCATGCCGTGATAGTAGTCGCTGGCGAGCAAGATCCGACTGCCGCGCCGACGTCTTGTATTATCGATCGGCTGCGAGAAGACAATCGGCGACGCCGCAGGCAGATCAACTTGCAGCCGAGCTCGCGTTTGATCGCCTGCCAGCGTTTCTGGCACGATCACCGCGTTGTCCCCCACCATCCACAGCGCACATCGGGGCGGAAGGCGGGCTTTAGCGAGCAAACTCATGTTTTGCGCCGCCCATCCGGGTTGAGCCGTGGATGCGATTGAGCGCCGCATTGAACAGCTGCTTGCCCGGCGTCAGCGCCTTCGCTGTAAGCCTCTGCGTCTTGCGGATTCGTGGCAGGTTGCGTCAGTACATCGAGTTGCGTGCCCGCGCTTGATCAGCGCCTTCCTTCCTGTGAAATCGCTGGGACATGCTCGGCGGAAAATCGGTGGACGCGCTCAGGATGGCGTTTGCGCGATGGCGGCACGGAGTTCTTCGGGATGATGCAGAGACGCGACAAACAGAATTTTCGCGGACACTACGGCGTGAATTGATACAACAGGCCGTTATACACGCTTTATCCCGGCGGCGCAAGCGAGTTTAAATATCTTGACAATCCAGACCGCGCGCTGGGGGCTGGACAGCCGCCAGCAAAATGCGAGTAGAAGCGCTTAGGCGGTGGCTAACCAACCGGGTGACCTATGAGCGAGATCCGCGAGAGTGTCGGCTATTTGCTGCGTTGTGCAAAAGCCACCGCTGGTCAGGCGGATGCGTGGGCTTGAACGCGATGGGTTTGCTGTCGGGCAGGAAATGATCTCTCGCGCGGCTGTGGGAAGAAGACGGCCTATCGCAGAGCCAGTTGGCGGTGCGCTGTGCGTCGAACCGCCGACCGTGACCAAGATGCTCACCCGCATGGAGCGCGGCGGGTTGGTCGAACGGCGGGCAGATGCTGCCGATGCGCGCGTCTCCTGCGTGTACCTCACCGACACCAGCCGCAATCTGCACACCCATGTCAACGCGGCGTGGATCGCTGGAGATGAACATGCTGCGCGGTCGATCCCGACGAACAGCGCCTTCGTGCTGCGTAACCTGCTGCAGCGTTCGCTGGCTAATCTGGCCGCGGAATAGCTGCTGAGCACGCGGTTGATGTCGAGAAATTTGCGGATCTGGCGTTCAGCCTCGTTCTTACGCTGATCCCGTCGCGCGCAAGGTCCCAATCCGCGTCGGCAACGCCAGCCGCCACGCCCGTCTGCGCGACGGCAGCGGGCTTCCACAGCGCATTGAGTCCCGGCGTGAACGGCGCGTAGCGTTTCCGGGTCGGTCGGGCGTAGGATCATCACCGTTTGCGCCCGCTGCCGCGCCGCAGATGCGTCAGCCCTTTGTCTTGCCGATGTACACCCGCGCCCCCTTCGCCAGCGCGGCTGCGATCTGGTCGAAATGGTCAGCACGCCGACGAACCGGCGGGCGGTTGGTGATCCCAGATGCGCGCTCACCGTTTCACCAGCGGCTGATCATCTTTCCCGCAATCACAATCATCTCGGCCTTGACTGCGTGCGCGAGGCGGTCGCCAGTTCTGCCAACCTTGCGGGCGGCAGCGCTTGCTATCCATCATCATGCCGGGGTTGCGCCGCCTGCCGGGTTGGTCACGATGTACGGCTTCTCGCCACTGACCTGACTCGCGCACCAGGACATTCGCCTAGCAGTCCGCCAGTTTCGATCCCGCGGCGCACGGCACCTGAGATGGATCTCGGCTTCATGGCGAATTTGCGCGGGTTAATCCGCGCCGGATGTTGGTAACCCAGACCGCGTCCGGCGCTGTCGATTCCGGCACGGTACGGATACCCGCCATTGCGCACGGCGACACTCATCCACGGAGCGCACCAGCGACACCGCGAGATCGAACTTCCTCAGGCGCGCAGTTGGCGCGCGAATGCCTGCAGCGAATCGACTGAGTGCACCGGGAGCGCCCCGTCCTCGTGTCCAGCAAGGTCATCAGCAGATTATGCTCGTCGAGCGCGGCGGCGACCAGCGCCCCACCGCCCAGTGGTAAGTCTGTGCGTCCGGGAAGCGCGGCGCGGCAACAAGGTCGCCGTGCCGAGCACCACATCGCCGATGCAGCACGGAGCAAATGACGATCCGGCGTGGTTGGTCGTCGGCGCGGCGTGGGTGGGACACGGAGAGATCGCAAAGCGTGAGGGATCTGGCGTTTGGAGTATCCAAAACAGATCAAAAGGCGAACCATCCGTCCGCCTACCCCGTTCGTGACAGGGGGCCGGCGCTAATCCCCCCTGGCCCGGCGAGTGGAAGACGGGCAGACATGGGGTCTGCCCCTACGGATTCAGGGTTTTAATCGTCCGCGTACAGGATCGTCCGCCATGCTCACGCCCTCACGCGGTTCGTGACCGAACACGTCCATGAGGAAGTTTTCCATCTGCGAGACGGTAATCGCGCGCAGCACATGGATCGGCGTGCCGCGGCGTTCCGCATCCACGATCAGCTTGGGACGGCGGCGGTAGTAGTTCTTGAGCGTGACGATCATATCCACCTGCCCCGGCTCATCCACCAGTGTCAGTGGCAGATGCAAACGCCGCGCCGCCTGCTGCAAGCGATTTCGCGCCACGCCGTAAGCGTACACGACCATCGGCTTGCCGCTGCGATTTTCGGCGGGCGTGCGTTCCGGCGGGCGGTCATAGACGGCGGGGCTGCGCTCGTAAGCGTCGGAGCGGCGGCGACCTTCTTTACCGTTGCGCGCGGACTGCCGTTCGCCGTTGGCGCTGCTCGACCGGGTGTTGCGTTCGGCAATCGTGCGGACTTCCGGCATCTGCTGTTCGATCAGCACTTCGCCGGACTCGTTGCGATAGCGCAGTTCAATCGGGAGCGGCCGTTCGCGCAGCACGGCATCAACCGCCGCGGCGACATCTTCGTGAATCGCCATGCGGTCACGCGTCTGGATTTCCACCAGCACATCAAACGTCGGTGGAGCGCGCCGTTCCAGCACCGTTTTCTGCGTGCCGCGCCGCCGCGCTTCCTCGTCGGAGAGCGTGACCGCCTGAATACCGCCGACGAGATCGGAAAGCGTCGGGTTGAGCAGCAGGTTGTCGAGCGCGTTGCCGTGTGCCGTACCGATCAACTGCACGCCGCGTTCGGCAATCGTGCGCGCCGCGGTCGCTTCCAACTCACGCCCGATTTCGTCAATGACGATGACTTCGGGATTGTGGTTTTCGACCGCTTCGATCATGACCTCGTGCTGGCGATCCGGCACTGATACCTGCATCCGGCGGGCGCGTCCGACCGCCGGGTGCGGCACATCGCCATCCCCGCCGATTTCGTTTGACGTATCTACAATGATCACGCGCTTGCTGTCCGCCAACACGCGGGCGGCTTCGCGCAGAATCGTCGTCTTGCCGACACCGGGCGGGCCGAGCAGCAGAATGTTCTGCCCGGATTCGACGAGGTCTTGCAGAATGTCAATCGTGCCGTACACGGCGCCCGACGCGGCACGTCAGGCCGACAACTTCATGGCGGCGGTTGCGGATCGCGGAAATGCGATGCAGCGTGCGTTCCATGCCAGCGCGGTTATCCGCGTCAAACGTGCCGATGCCATCGACGACGGCATCGAGTTCGCCACGGGTGACTTCATGTTCCGAAAGGAGAACTTCCCCGGTGATGTAGCGGGCGGTCGGGATGCGCCCCAAGTCGAGAACGACTTCGAGCAAATCATCTGCCCGACCGAGCTCGTCAAGTTTGCGGTTGATGTGAGGAGGCAAGACTTGCTTGAGCTTGTCTAGGTCGTCTGTTATACGACGTTCCATATTGAAGACTGCTATTCTCCTTGATCCAAAACCGACTTTGAGATGGGGGGTTGTGGGCGGGCGCACAGCCGCCAGGCACAACCTCTAACGCCTGCTTCAGCGGCGTGAACACGGACTGGCGGATGCCAGCCGCAATATGCCGCACCATCAGCGCCTGCTGCTATACGGCTCGAAGCCCAGGTCGGCGAGACCTTCTTCCAGCCAATCCTGAAAACGACGCACACAGATATATACGGGCAATTTGTCCGCGCGGTTCACCCGCGCCATCGCCCCCGCGAGAATCGACGCGGCGCTGTGATACGGAATATCCGGATGCAGGAACGGCATCACGTAGATCCCGCTGCGACCTTCGCTCACGGCGACATACCCCTGAATGCGATCATTCGCCCCGCGATACACATACCCCTGACTTTCACTCGACGGCACAGCCACCGGCTGCACCAGACGCGGCACGATGTTGCAGTACAGCAGTTGGACTTCCATCGCGTCGGCATCGGTTTCGGGTTGGAGTTCGGCGGGGGTGATATGATCGGGCACGGCATAACCAGCGGGACGACGCCACACTTCCTGCCGCGCATAGACCGCAAAGCCAGCGGTGCGCAGCGTGGTGAACAACGTGCCGTCTTCGTCAACTTCGCCTGTCAGCATGTGCGCGCCTCGGCGACCCGCTTCGAAGGCCATCGAATCGACCAGTTCGAGCCACGCGGTATCCCCGTGCGCTTCGTTCAAATCGGGCGCGATATACAGCATTTGCGCCAGATGTTCATCCGCTTTCAAACGAAATTGTCCAGCAATCCGCAGGTGATCGACTCTTCCGACCAGCGTCACAACGTTCCGATGCGGCAGCAAATTCGTCAGCATGTGCTGGCTGATAGCCTCACGTGTGCAGGCGAGTTCACTGTCGAGGATCGTTCCCTTTTCAACCAGACGCTGAATGACCGGAATATCGACCAGTTTTGCGGAGCGAATATCTGTTACAGCCATCATCTTACCTTCTACACGCTTCTCTGGCAACGATCATCGGGCGCGGTCTTATTTGGCACTAAGGCGGAGTACGTTTTGGGTACTCTCTTTGTTATAACACGAAACAGGGTAAAACGATGTCCAGAGATTATGCTGCCCTCCCACCGAATCAGGTGCGCCGCTCGGATCGCGCGGTCACCGACGAAGCGTGGATCGCCGAAATGCTCACTCACGCGCCGATTGGCACGCTCGCCACCGTCCACGAAGGCCAGCCATTTATCAACAGCAACCTGTTCGTGTATGACGCGCAAAATCAGGCAATTTATACACATACCGCGCAGGTCGGGCGCACCCGCGCCAACGTCGAAGGCGATGCCAAGGTATGCTTCAGCGTGAGTGACATGGGGCGCTTGCTGCCCGCCGACGAAGCGCTGGAATTCAGCGTGGAGTATTCCGGCGTGGTGGTATTCGGGCGCGCCACGATGATCGAAGGGGAACAGGCCGAACGCGCCTTGCAGATGCTGCTCGACAAGTACTTCCCGCACTTGCAGTCGGGCCGCGACTACCGTCCGATCACGCTGGACGAGCTGAAACGTACGAGCGTCTTCCAGATCAGCATCGACTCGTGGAGCGGCAAGCGCAAGCAGGTCGAGGACGAGTTTCCCGGCGCGTTCTTCTACGGACAGCACGGTGAACTGTCTTCGTAGGGACATGCTAAAGAGGGTGTCAAAAAGAGGCATTCACGCGCCCCTCACCCTGCTTGCTCCGCAAGCCCTCTCCCACGCAAGCGGGGAGAGGGACAAAAGCGACTTTTCTCCCCTTCTCCCCGCTTGCGTGGGAGAAGGGGTCGGGGGTTGAGGGGCTGATTGGACACCCTCTAAGGCGCGTGCGTCACATTTGGTCGGCGAACATCATACATACATTACTGGTCTTTTCCTTGAGTTCTTATGACCGTTAAATCCCAAACATCTACCCCCACGCGCGAATTCTGGCGAGGCACGCGCCTGATGATCCCGATGATCGTCGGGGCCGCGCCCTTCGGCGTGATTTTCGGCGCGGTCGCCATTTTGAGCGGCCTGTCGCCGCTGGCGGCAGTCGCCCTATCGGCGTTCGTGTTCGCCGGATCATCGCAGTTCATCGGCGTGAATCTGGTCGCCAGCGGGGCAACGCTCCCCATCATCTGGCTGACCACGTTCGTCGTGAATCTGCGCCACGCGCTGTACAGCACGACGCTCGCGCCCTATGTCAAGCATTTGCCGCGCCGCTGGCTGATCGTGCTCGGCTTCCTGCTCACCGATGAGGCCTTCTTCACGGTGATTAACCGCTACAACGAACCGGATGACTCGCCGCACAAACACTGGTATTTTCTCGGCGCGGCGCTGGCGCTGTATGTGAACTGGCAAATCTTCACGTGGATCGGCATCATCGCCGCCAGCACCGTCGACCGCGATCAACTCACCAACCTCGGCCTCGATTTCGCGCTCACGGTGACATTCATCGGCATGCTGATCCCGACGCTCAAGCAGCGCCCAGTCCTCGCCGCGGCGCTGGTGGGCGGGATAGTGGCCGTGCTCACCTCCACCCTGCCCAACAATATCGGCTTGATCATCGCGGCGCTCGCCGGCGTGCTGGCCGGGGTCATTGCCGAAGGTCTGCAAGAAGAAAATAAAGAAGAGCTACTTAACGCAAAGACGCAAAGACGCGAAGACGCAAAGTAAGTTTTCATCTACCACTCCTTTGCGCCTTTCCGCCTTCGCGTCTTTGCGTTGAATCTTGATCTTTTGTTGTTGGAGTCTGTATGAACGAAGTTTTGCTCGTGGCGGGGATGGCGCTGGTGACCTTCCTCATCCGCTACCCGCTGCTGGAACTGGTCGGCAAGATTTCCCTGCCCGACCGCCTGTTTAAAGCGCTGCGCTATGTGCCGCCCGCCGTCCTCGCGGCGATCATCGTGCCGTCGGTGATCATGCCTAAAGGCGAAATCGCGCTCAGCCCGGCGAATCCGTTTCTGGTGGCGGGCATTGTCTCGGCGCTGGTGGCCTGGCGCAGCAAGAACTTGCTTTTGACCGTCGTCATCGGCATGATCACCCTGCTGGCGTACCGCGCCATCTTCAACGTCTAGCTAAACCTCACCCCCGCCCCTCTCCTCTAGGAGAGGGAGTCAAACGCGATGCGCCGGGTGAGGTTTTTGTGGAATAAGGATCAACCTGCATGACGCGCAACATCGCGATCTTACTCTTTGAAACCGTCGAAGTGCTCGACTTCGCCGGGCCGCTGGAAGTGTTCGCCTCGGTGAACACGGTCTTGGAAGCCAATCCGCCGTTCAACGTCTATACGGTCGCAGAGACCGCCGGGCCGATCCGCGCGGCCAACCCGCTGACCATCGTGCCCGACTACACTATCGATACCTGCCCGCCGCCCGACATCCTGATCATCCCCGGCGGGAGTGGATCACGTAAGGCGGCCAAGAGCGAACGGCTGATCGCGTGGGTCAAAGCGCAGGATCAGCGTACGGAGTTCACACTGTCGGTCTGCACCGGGACCCGTGTCCTCGCCGCGGCAGGCATCCTCGACGGACTACAGGCAACCACCCATTTCGGCAGTCTGGATGAACTGGCCGCCAATAACCCGACCATCACCGTGCTGCGTGACGTGCGCTATGTCGATAATGGGCACGTCGTGACCTCGGCGGGCGTGTCGGCGGGCATCGACATGGCCTTCCATATGGTGCAGCGACTGCTCGGCGAAGACGTGGCGCGGCAGACCGCCCGCTATATCGAATACGACTACTGGCAGCCCGGCTGATCTCATGGAAATCATTCTCGGTTTGACGTCCGCCATTGGCTGGGGCGGCGCGGATTTCCTCGCGGGGCTGGCCTCCCGCCAGATGGGCAGCTTTCGCACGCTGTTTTTCACGCAGTTTGTGGGCTTCATCACCGTGGGGCTGTACGCGCTGGCGACCGGCTTATTCTTCACGCTGGAGGCCCAGCCGACCATCGTCTATGTGGCGGCGGTCGCGGCGGCGCTGCTCAACATTGTCAGTTCGTTCTGCCTGTACCGCGCCTTCGAGATAGGCCTGATGGCGGTCGTCTCCCCGATCACGGCCAGCTATGGCGCGCTGACTGCCGTGTTCGCCTTCATCAGCGGCGAACGCCTGCCCGCCGTGCGCGTGCTCGGCGTGCTGTCGGCAGTTGTCGGCGTGATGCTGACCGCCTTCGTCATCAACCCGGAAGCCTTGCAGCAGCGCAACGTGCGCCGCGGCGTCTCGTGGGCGATCACGGGCGCGGTCGGTTACGCCCTCGTCTTCTGGCTGTTCGGCTTCTACGTGACGCCGTATCTCGGCGGCATTCTGCCCGTATTCATCATCCGCGCGCTGACCATCGTCGTGCTCGGCAGCATTGCGCTGCTCATCCGCCATCCGCTGACCGTCCCGCGCAAACATGACCTCGGGCGCGTGCTCCTGATCGGCGTGTGCGACACTACCGCCTACATCGCTATTCTGAGCGGCACGGCGCTCGGCGCGGTCTCGATTGTGACGGTCCTCTCCTCCCTCTACACCACCGTGACCGTCGTGCTTGCGGCGTATTTGCTGCACGAACGCCTGCACAAATCGCAGTGGCTCGGCGTGGCGCTGATTTTCACGGGCATCGTGCTGGTGAGTCTGTAGAGCAAACATATAAGGAGGGGAAACACATGGATCGTACCCGCACCGTGACCTGGCACGACCCGCTGCCCATCGCCGAGAAAGCCCGCACCATGCGCGGACTCGACTTCTTGCAGGCGATGATCGACGGGGAGATCCCTCGCCCGCCTTTCGCCTATCTGCTCGGCATGACGCTCGTCGAAGTTGCGCCGGGGCGCGCCGTGTTCACCGTGACGCCCGCCGAATTCCTCTACAACCCGATCGGGCTGGTGCACGGCGGCGTGGCCATGACCATCCTCGATTCGGCGACAGGCTGCGCCGTGCAGACCATGCTGGAGGCGGGCGTCGGCTACACGACCGTGAGCGGCAATACCAACTTCATCCGCCCGATCACGCTGGACACCGGACTGCTGCGCGCCGAAGCCCAGACGATCAACGTGGGACGGCGCATTGCCACCGCCGAGGGGCGCATGGTCGATGCAGCGGGCAAACTGTACGCGCACGGCGTTTCGACCTGCGCGATTTTGACACCTTAGGAGAGATTTTGATGAGTGCTAACAAAACTGAATTATTGCAAGCGCTGGACGCCGAGCGCGATCACCTGTGGGCGCTGCTAGCCGCTGTTGATCCGCAGCTGGAAATCTACCCCGGTTGGAACAAGCGCGATTTCTTCGCGCACATGGCGGGCTGGGACGCGCTGATGTTCACCATTTTCCGCGACACGGTGGCGGGCATCCCGGTGACGCCCTACCCGTATGTCAACGTGGATGTGACCAACGCGCAGTTCGTCGCCGAGCGGCAGAGCGCGACCATGGAGGGGGCGAAGCTGGAATGCGAAATCAACCGCTTTGCGCTCAAAATCTGGCTGGAGAGCATCCCCGCCGACGCCTACGGGCAGTTGGTGCGCTTTCCGTGGGCGAGCGAGACCGTGACGCAGTTCGTCGAAGGCGCGATCATCCATGAGCGCGACCATGCGCGGGATATCGTCGAACTCAAGCAGGCGGGGCGGCTGTAGCCGCCCCATCCCTACCCCTTCAACGCTAATCCGCGGGCGGCCAGCGCTTCTTTGAGGATACGCACCGCCTTTGGCCCGACGCCGTGCAGTGCCATGAGCTCGGCTTCGGTGATGTGTGTCAACTGTTCAAGGCGATAGTACCCCGCGCCATTGAGCGCATTCGTCGCTGGCGCGCCAATCTTCGGCAAATCGGTGGGTTGGTCAGGTTGTTGGTTGGGCAACAAAAGCTTCCTTACAGTTTAGTTTTGAAACTAGTCTCCATCAGTGTGCGAAATTGTGGCAATATAACTCTCACATAATCTTCCGCAACTGTACCTGTATAGTAAGTACTCAGTGTCTTGGTTGGATCAAGATAGCGCAGATCTTGACTTGCTTCACGTAGTTTGCGGTAGTTTTTATACGCTGACGGTGCTAGTTTACGAATTTTCTCTTGTCGATACGCGTGTTTATCTAGCTTGCCTCGATCAGGTGCCGTCTCAGTGTGTTGAATGCTAGGAACAGCTGCAAAACATGCTTCGGTAAAATGTACTGCCGCGTAGAAAGCTGCCGTAATCGCCCAATCTCGATGAACTGGGGTCTGATTTAGGACAAAATCAGCAAAATCCTGATTATGATGAGCTTGGGCAATATGCGATGTTTTGTCAACCATTTATCATCTCTGAAAAAGCATGAATGCATCATTCCCTGTCACCTCTCGATGAGCGGTTACAAGAATTGAGGCAACAAATCTGAAGGATTGGTCAATGTTGGGGAACATATCCATCAAACGGCTTTCTATCTCTATGAGACTGTCAAGCAGTTCATCATCATAGACTTCATTACTAGTAAATACGTAGAATTGCACAGAACTGTTATCGATTGCAGCATATATTGCCGCAACTTTGGGATTACTTGAGAACTGCTCAATTGCTGCTCGTGTAAGATTCTCTAGAGAGTATGGCAGCACTGCATCTCGGTAAAACGCCGTGTAAGTGAGTCCTGTTATTTGACTACCAAGTACATTCGGCAAATGGAATGAATAGCCTTCAACGTATTCGACATGATTGGAAAACGAAATATACACCGTAGGTTGCTCCGAGTTCCTTGGAACGATAGGTTTTGCGGCTCTGTAGTTATAATTGGCTTGAAGGTTCATTTGTTTTTCTCCTAGCCTTTGGAAGCAACCACGGCCATGCTACCATTTATAAAGACCTGCGGCTCTCCAATCTCGTTGTATAGTGGCTCGTCAGTCTCGGTAACTAAACGATATACCTTGAGCATTGTGTGTTTTGTACGTACCTTGGTCCCATCCGCTAACCGATATTCTGACCAAGTTTCTTTCACTGATTCAAAATCAATTTCATAACCGCGAAGGACTGTCCCATCCGGCAAGGTCAAAAGTTCTAGGATTTCCGGCATTTTCCATACTCCAAGTAGAGTTCATCACTTCGTCACAAGACAGATTGCTGGCAAAAAATGTCTAGACTTTCCGTAAAAAGAAACTCGTTTTTGACATAAATCAGGGATGCAAAACTTGATATCATAAGTCAAACTCGTAACTTTATTTGACTTAGTCAATAGATCTCAAATTGTACATCTATACACAAACTGTCAAGTAAATACTCATTTTCATCACAGATTTGAACTTTGATTAAGTGGAGCATGAAATTCACTCTATATGTTGGGGGATAGGATTAGATGTATATTCCGATACACCTCGAGTGTGTCGGCGGCGACCTGCGCCTGCGTGAAGCGTTCCAGCACACGCTCGGCTACCTAGAGAGTTTCTTTCGAGCGCGTGCCTTCAACATGCTCATGAAATCATCCATCCGCGCGAACTCGTCCAATTCGTTATCTTCCTCACCACCTAGTTTGCCCTGACGATTCTTTTCCAGAAGCTCGCTTGCGCGGGCTTGCAGCGCATCCGATGGCTTGAAAGCGATAATGTCTTCCAGCGTTGGTGCAGAAGTTAGGAAGTCGAGAATTTCATCAAGTAGCAGGTTTTTCACTTCGTGTACCTCTTGTCTTACAACACAGCGGACGCGATAAATCGCGTCCCTACGAGGCGAGTCGAATGTAGGGACGCAATTCATTGCGTCCGGCTCTTTTATCGTGAACGAGCCGAGTTGAACATCTCCCGGTACACCTCGACCGTGTCGGCGGCGACCTGCGCGTGCGTGAAGCGTTCCAACACGCGCTGCCGTCCGTATGCCGCCAGCTCCGCCCGCAGAGTCGCCTCATCGCGCACACGGCGCAGCGCCTCCGCCAACGCCGCCGCGTCCCCCTCCGGCGTGATCAGCCCGGCGTCGCCGATCACATCGGGAATCGCGCCGCTGTCCGAGCCGATCACCGGGACGCCACACGCCATCGCTTCGACCAGCACGCGCCCAAACTGCTCTTTCCAGTTGGGGCGGGTCAGCGACGGCAAGACCAGCACATCGACTTGCGGATACAGCGCGGGCATCTCCGTCGACGGGACTTGCGCGCGAAACGTAATCCGGTCGCTGTGCGCGGCGGCCTGCGCCTGCAAGCGTTCCGCCTCCGGTCCCCCGCCGACGATCAGCGCGCGCCACTCGCCGCCCAGTTGCCCGAGCGCGTCGAGCAGCACGTCGACACCCTTCTCTGGCACCAGCCGCCCGAAGAACCCCACCGTGAACGGGCGCACAGTCGGCGTCGCCGGGTGGAACAGATCGGGATCGGTGCCAAACTGCGGAATCACACGCAGCGGCTTGAGGTAGCCCTTGGCGCGCCACACCTCGGCGGCGCTCTCCGTGCCCATCAGCGCGTAATCGACATGGTTGAGCGTCCAGCGTTCGCCCCAACTGAAGGGCGGCGGGTAGTCCCGCGCGATATTCTGCCAGCTAAAGAACAACGACTTCGCGCCCACCCGCCGCGCATGAAACAGCGCCTGCCATGCCGACAGGTTGTACGGTTCCTCGTCAATATGCACGATGTCCGGCTTAAACGTTCGCATATGCGCCCCGAGCGTCGGGTAGCTGTGCGCGTGAAAATCGCCGTTCCGCCAGATCGGGATAGCTTCGAGACGGTAACCGTCCGTGTAGACGCGTTCGAGGCGCTGTTCGCCGCGCTCATCTTTCCACGAGGGCGGCACCAGCGCCAGCAGCTCGACACCCATTTTGGCGATCAGTTCGAGTTTCTTCTGGTAGATGCCCACGATGCAGGCTTTGGAGATCATCAACACGCGCATAGGGTTCACAGTTTACAGGTGGCAGGTCACAGTCAACGCAGTATAGCAGATGCGGACCTCACCCCTAAATCCCCTCTCCGGGGGGAGAGGGGACTTGATGCAGACACGCCGCAAACGACATTGTGTAGGGACGCCCAACGGGGCGTCCGTCAAATTGTGACCGAAACGGACGCGCCGTTGCGCGTCCCTACGAAATCTAATCGGGTTCTGCGAGGAATGTTGGCTCCCCTCCCTGAATTCGGGGAGGGGCCGGGGGTGGGGTCTGGTTTACGGGTGAGGCCCGATCAACTGGTCATAGACAGGTCAGGAAAGTCCACTTATAGTAAAGGGGTTGTGTTCACCCAATCGCACAAGGATTTCACAGGCATGGAGACTATCCTACCGCTGAGTACGCTGTCGCTGTTCCTCGCTGGCGCCTTCATCTTGCTGATCACGCCCGGCCCCGCCGTGCTCTACATCGTCGCCCGCAGTATGGATCAGGGGCGGCGCGCGGGTGTCGTCTCTGTCATGGGCGTGCAGACCGGGACGCTCGTCCATGTGCTCGCGGCGACGCTCGGCCTCTCGGCGATTCTGCTCACGTCGGCGCTGGCCTTCGACATCGTCAAGTACCTCGGCGCGGCCTATCTCGTTTACCTCGGCGTGAAGACCCTGTTCGACAAAACACCCCTCACCGCCAACGCAGTCGTTGAACGCCGCAGCCTCGGCTCGATCTACCGTCAAGGCGTGGTTGTTGCCGTGCTCAACCCCAAAACCGCGCTGTTCTTCTTCGCCTTCCTGCCCCAGTTCGTCGATCCGGCGCGCGGCGCGGTCGGCGTGCAGTTTTTGCTGCTCGGCCTGATGTTCACCCTCATGGCCTTGTTCACCGATGGCACCTATGCCATCCTCTCCGGCACGGCGGGCGGTTGGCTCAAGCGCAACCAGACGTTCTTACGCGCGCAGAAGTACATCAGCGGGACGATTTACATCGGCTTAGGGCTGGTCACGGCCTTCTCCAGCGGCGGTCACAAGTCAAGCTAATCGACGAAAGGCGCGGGACGCAGCAGCCCGATCAGGATCGCAAGGATCACTTTGAGCATGTACACGCCCGACTTGATCGGCGTGATCGAGGACTTGCCGCCGTAGCGCGGGTTCATCGTCACGGGGATTTCGCGCAGCCGCAGCCCGGCGCGGTGCAGCAGCACGACCGCTTCCGGTTCGGGGTAATCATGCGGATAGGTGCGCGCGCACAGGCGGATCGTCCGCTGGCTGGAGGCGCGAAACCCTGACGTCGGATCGGTGAACTGCTGCCGCGTGATCAGCGAGATGATGCGCGCGAGGATCACGATGCCGACCTTGCGCGCCATCGGCGTGATGTAGCCGCGATCTTCGATGTAGCGCGACCCGACCACGAGATCCGACCCGCTCGTGATGAGGTCGGATACCAGCAGCGGAATCTCCTGCGGATTATGCTGGCCGTCGCCGTCGTTCTGCACCGTGACCTCGTAGCCGTGCTGCGCCGCATAGAGAAAGCCCGTCTGCACCGCCGCGCCGATCCCCACGTTGTACGGCATGTTGAGCACAATCGCGCCGCACGTCGTCGCAATGGAGCGCGTATCGTCGGTCGAGCCGTCGTTGATCACGGCGATATCCGCCCACGGCGCGTGCTGCTGGATCAAGCCGATCACGTGGGCGATGCTGTCCGCTTCGTTGAGCGCGGGGATGATCACCAGCGTTTTCGGGAAATTCATGTCATCTCTCCGGTGTTGAGTACCTGAACGAGACGGCGGATCAAGCCGTCTAAACCATGCGCCTCGACCGTCCGCATACGGCTGATGCTCGTGAGCCGCTCCCGTTCCGCCGGATCGAGCGCCAAGATCGCGGTGAGCCGTGCCGCCAGCCCCGCGTGATCCTCCGGCGACTCGCTGCGCCAGCTTGCATCACCGAGCAGCGGATCGAAGGACGGATTGGTGACGATGGTCGGCACGCGCATGGCCAGCGCTTCGAGTGCCGCTTTGTCGAACAGCCCGACCGGGCTCAAATTGACCGCCGCCGCCGCCCGCGCATACCACGCCCGTACGCCCTCCGCAGACTGATTGCCCGCAAAGGTGACCCGCTCCGCTACGCCAAGATCCCGCGCGAGTGCTTCCAGTTCCGCCCGATAGTTCGTGCCCTGCTCCGGCGGCACATCGCCGACGAACACGGCGTGCGCCGTGGGCACGCTCGGCAGCGCGCGGATCAGCGTCGCCTGCTGCTTGATCGGCATCAGCCGCGCCACATGCACGACATATTGAGGACTGAGGACTGAGGGTTGAGGACTGAGTAAAAGATCAGCTGCTATAGAGGTGTTAGGTATACCGGGAGCGTTCTTCTCAGTCCTCAGACCTTCGCCCTCAGTCCTAAAGAACTCCGTATCAATCCCATGACCCAACACGCGCAGTTTCGGCGTGGCGATGGGAAAGCTGTCCGGCGACGCCGTCACCACGCGGCGGCTGACCTGCGTCGCCCATTCGAGTGTGCGATGCCGCTGGCGATGCGTGTACCACAGCGTGATCGGCACATTCAACGGTCGCAGCAGCGGCGCACTCATCAGCGCGAACAGCGGCTGCATATGGGCGAAGGACGCCGCGTAGCGCCGCCGTAACAGCAGCGCGCTCAGCACGCGGTAAAACTCGACTGCCCGCCGCGCTTCTCCATAGCCACGCTCTTTGCCAATGGAGTACACACTGACATTCGGCGCAACATCCAAGCGTCCGGCGCGCATGGTGATCACATCGATGTGCTCGTAATGCGCCGCCAACCGGTTGCTCCAGCTTGTGGTAAAGCCGAGGATCGGATCGTCGGCGTCGGTCGCGAGGTTGAACAGCAGCAGATTCACAACCACCTCCGCCGCCTGCGCATGCCTAGGCGAATCGCTTCACGCCACACGCCCATCCACGAATCGATGTAGCGTTCGGCATCGTAGCGCCGCAGCGCGAGATCGCGCGCGCGTTCGCCCATCGCCTTGGCGGGTACGGGATCTTGCAGCAGCGTGACGATCCGCCCCGCCATACCGTCGATATCCATATCCGGCGCGAGATAGCCGTTCACGCCATTCTCGATCACCTCGTTGACGCCGACCACATCCAACGCCACGAGCGGCAGCCCCGCCGCCGACGCTTCGAACAGCACGCGCGGCACCCCTTCATATGAGGAAGTGTGCGCGTACACGCTGCCGAGCGCGTAATACAGCGGCAGTTGATCGTGCTGCACCGGTCCATCGAAAATCACGCTGTCCGCCAGCCCTTCGCTCTGCGCCAACGTAACAAGTTCAACCGGGGAGCGCTTCATATCGCCGATGAGCACGAGCTTGGCGTCGGGCACGCGGCTGAGCACTTTCTTGAACACTTTGAACAGGATCGGCACGCGCTTGAACCCAACCGGATAGCCAACCCACAGCACGACGGGCGTCGCCGCCGTCAAACCGAGTCGTGCACGCAGTGCCGCCAGTTGATCAGGATCGGGCGCGGCGGCAAAGGCTCCAGCCGCCGTCCCCAGTGGCAGCGCGACCACCCGGCGCGGTGATCCCCCTGCCGCGAGATAGTTCTGCTTCTCTTTATCATTGACCGTGCGATAGAAATCGGCGCGCACGACCACCACCCGCCCAATCGCCGTGAGCAGACGATTGCGCAGCGGGCGCTCATCCAGCCACGCCTGATTGCCGAAGAAGTAGCTGTGATTTTGCACGAGGAGCGGCACACGATAGCGCAAGCGCAGCCACAAGCCGACCAGCCCGGTCGCAAACGGCTCCTGCGTCGTGATCAGGTTCACGCCGCCGCCGCGCAGCACACCGCGCGCCAACCGGATCGCATCGAGCGGGAACAGCACCGGGTGGCGGCTGTTGGTCGGGATGATGGTCAGATGGTCGGAAGGTTGAAACGCCGTGCCGACGTGCGGCGGCGTATAGACGATGATCGTCAAGCGCCCCGTCCGCGCCGCGTAGGTGAGGTGCCGCGCTCGGGAGTCACCTTGCGGTTGGGTGGCGAGCGCGGTATCCAGACTGAGCATCAAGACATGGTTCATCATAGGGCGTCATTGTAGCGAATTTTCCGCATTAGCGTGAGACTCCGCCTTGACACCCATGCCCGCCGCCATTACAATTCCTCTCGTTCGTGCAACTCACGGGCCTGTAGCTCATTTGGGAGAGCGCTACAATCGCACTGTAGAGGTAAGGGGTTCGAATCCCCTCAGGTCCACACCCAAACGCTGATCAGCTTGATCAGCGTTTTTTGTTACCTAAGGAAGTAGATTGAACAGTAAACATTACTGTAACGTAGAGATGTTTGTCTCATGCAGCCCACAACCGCTTAGTTCTGATGTATGTCAGGGCGAAAATGTCTCTTCGGTTCACGTCACTCGATTCCCACCTAGTTCGACACTATAGACTTATGATTGAGTGACAGATTTGATCAATAGGCCGCAAGTGAGTATTAAATGATATTTCGACTCGAAACTCAGAAGCAATTCGGTGAATGGCTAAATGATAAAGACTTAAGGCTAACGCGCTTTTTTGCCTCGATACCACCAGAACTTCTCATCTACTTAGACTTTTCTCTTGACTCGTTGAAGCATCTAGAAACATGGTTACTTCAGAAGTACCCAGAGGTGCAGGCGGATCTCTCCGGTAAGGAGTTAGCCGTCATTGATGCTATCGGAACTTATGTAGGGGAGGTTTTTCGAAAACATCTGGGAGGCCAGTGGGTAATCGATCTAGAGAATGAAGAAAATGCCTATTTTGGTATACCCGGTATTGCGGATTTCGATAGAAACCTCCCTATAAAGCTGGTATATCCATCTACATGGGTTACAACGTCAATCCATCGTCGCACTGGGACGTTTATTTACGATCTTGCAGAGAAATTTTCACGTCGATGAAGAAAACTATACCTGAAGAACTGAATTCGAACCTATGATGACAATTGATACACCATAGTTGCTGATCAGAGTCTCAGACTTGTGTTAGCTCACCCCCTAAATCAAACGCCAGTCACTGCGACTGGCGTTTTTGTTTACTTAACAGCTCTGAGCATAATTACGCTGAAGGCAATATAGAGTTTCAAGTGCATTGGGTGAATGTGCAATGGAAGTGTCGACACCTTCAGACGACGAGATAATCGCTTTCTGGTTTCCCTTCTTTAAGGCGCTGAGTATTGACGAATATGATCGCTTTTCTTGGCGCTGGGGATTGGATCTTGAAAGCACTCCCGAGTTACGAAGCGTCGCGAAACACTTTGCTTTGCCTGCCTCTGCGCTCCTCGGATATTCAGTCCCCGAACCAGTTCCCGAGCTTGAGATTGCGGCGGAAGTGAACACAAAGGAGAAGCTGCGCCGGTTATGGCGAATTGCTTTTACGGAGCTTGAAATCCTTGGTCAAAGCGCAGCCATTCTGGATTGGTATCAGTACTATGATGATCTTTATAAACGTCTTGAACCTTTTGTCAGAGTCTCAGGATGGGATGGTTTGTTACTCGACTGGGCCAAGGGGTCAAAACTAGTCAAGTCTCAACCACCACTAGCGCAAGCGGTACGAGTTCAACTTCAGCTCATTATTCTCCGCCGTTGGCTCGAATATTATAGATCAATTGACCAGATCCATGACTTAGAACGACAAGCCAGATCAAGCACGCCGCTCGATCAATGGACGCAGTTTGTTCTTCTCTATGGTATTGGTACGTGGATTATCAATCTTGGAATATTTTTCGCGCAGATTGCTTATTGGAAAGAGATATTTGGACTTTTGACCCCTCGGCAAGTGGTCAAACTTGATACTTGGGGGAGGTCAGAATTTAGCTATGGCGCACCCAGTTCGCTGGTGAAACTTTCCGAACTTTTGGCAGAAGTTAAGCTGCGCTAGTTGCCTCGCTTTGGACTAGTCAGTGAACGTCAGGGATAGATGCCCTTATGGTCTCAGCTTGCGTTTTGGCAGCGGGTTAGCGACACTAGCGCAAAACTTCAGGAACAGTGACCCCATGAACTACACCACGACCATTGCTCAAGCGCTTAATGTCAGCCCCGCGCAGGTCAAAACCACGATTGAACTGTTAGATGCGGGTAACACGCTCCCGTTCATTGCGCGCTATCGCAAAGAGATGACGGGCGGCCTCGACGAAGACCAGATTCGCCGCCTGCAAGAACTGCTCGCCCATCTGCGCGCGCTCGATGATCGGCGGCAAACGATTCTCGCGTCGATTGAGGAGCAAGGGAAACTCACGCCGGAACTCAGCGCGCAGTTGACCGCCGCGCAGTCGTCGAACGAACTCCGAAGATTTGTATTTGCCCTACCGCCCCAAGCGGCGCACCCGCGCGGAGATCGCCCGCGAAAAAGGACTGGCGGGTCTCGCCGATCTGATCCTCCAGCAGGCGCGCCTGCGCCAGACAGAAACGCAGATCGCCGCGCCGTACATCACCGCCGACGTGCCGACCGTCGACGCGGCGTTCGCCGGAGCGCGCGATATTGTCGCGGAAGCGATCAGCGACCATGCGCGCATTCGCGGCGGTGTGCGCGAAAAAGCCCTGAAGTGGGGCTTGCTGCGCAGCGAAAAGATCGCCGAGGCTGCGGACGAAAAGAACGTGTACGCGACCTACTACACCTATGAGGCGCGCATTGATCGGGTGCAGCCCTACCAAGTGCTGGCGATCAATCGCGGCGAAAGCGAAAAAATCCTGCGCGTGAAAGTCGAAGTTGCCGAGCGCGATTGGCTCATGCCCATTCACGCCGTCTACCGTCCAGATTCGCGTTCACCGCTGGCGGGACAGCTCGAATTGGCGATCACCGATGCGGCGAAACGCCTGCTGCTCCCGGCCATCGAACGCGATGTGCGCGCCACCCTCACCGAACAGGCGGAGACGCACGCGATTCAGGTATTTGCGCTCAATCTGCGCGGCCTGCTCAACCAACCGCCGCTGACGGGACACGTCGTCATGGGCCTCGACCCGGCCTACCGCACCGGCTGCAAAGTCGCCGTGATCGACGCCACGGGCAAAGTCCTCGCCACCGACACGGTCTACCCGCATGAACCGCAGCGCCGCTGGGGGGAAGCCAAGCAGAGTTTACAGCGGCTGATCAGCACGCACCACGTCACGCTGATCGCGATTGGCAACGGCACGGCCTCGCGCGAAACCGAGCAGTTAGCCGCCGAACTCACCGACGCCGACCGCCACTACCTGATGGTCAATGAAGCGGGCGCGAGCGTTTACAGCGCCAGCCCGCTGGCCCGTGCCGAACTCCCCGATCTCGATGTCACACTGCGCGGCGCGGTCTCGATTGCGCGGCGGGCGCTCGATCCATTGGCGGAACTGGTCAAAATCGAGCCGAAAGCCATCGGCGTTGGACTGTATCAACATGATGTCAACCAGAAGCAGTTGGCCGATAAGCTCGACGCGGTCGTCGAAGCGACCGTCAACCGGGTCGGCGTCGATGTGAATACCGCCTCGGTCGCGCTGCTCACGCACGTCGCTGGCATCGGGCCGAAACTGGCCGAACGCATCATCGAGTACCGTGACCGCGAAGGCGTCTTTAACAGCCGCGTCGAGTTGAAGCAGATCGCCGGGTTGGGGCCGAAAGCCTTTGAGCAGGCGGCGGGCTTTCTGCGCGTGCGGGCGGGCAAAAATCCGCTGGATGCCAGCGCCATTCACCCAGAAAGCTACGCGATTGCGACCGCCGTCCTCGAACGCGCGGGACTCGACCTCAAGACGCCGCCCGCCGAGCGCGCCGAACCGCTCAACGCCCTGCTTCAGCGCTACACTGTCGCGCAGTTAGCCGCCGAGTTGGGCACGGGTATGCCGACGCTCACCGACATCCTCGAACAGCTCGTCCGCCCCGGTCGCGATCCGCGCGAAGACTTGCCCGCGCCGATCCTGCGCAGTGACGTGCTCTCGGTAGAGGCGCTGCAAACTGGCATGCGGCTTAACGGCACGGTGCGCAATGTGGTCGATTTTGGCGTGTTCATCGACATCGGCGTGAAGCAGGACGGGGCTGCTGCATCGCAGCCAAATTCCGCGCGGCCACTCCTTGAGTGTCAGGGACGTGCTCGAAGTGGAAATTCTCAACGTCGAACGGGAACGCGGGCGCATCAGTTTGGGTTGGGTGAAGTAAGTCAGCGCGCCCGCGTGACGCACGTCACCGTGGCGGGCGTTTTTGTTTTCCAGCGATGCGGGTATGATCGCCGCAGTTACACAGGTGCGCAGCGGACAAGCGTCCGCAGTGGGCGCGATTTTGGGAGAACCATCAAAATGAAGCGGATTTTATTGATCGGGCTGGGGCTGCTGCTGCTCGCCTCAGTCGTGGTGGCGCAGGATGAACCAGAAGCAACCGCCACTCCCGCCACCGATATTGTCATGCCTGCCGATGTCGACGATGTCCCCGAGGGTTGGACGCTCGTGTGGAACGACGAGTTCACCGATCCGGCGATCAACCGCCGCCACTGGGGTTTCGCGACGGGGGGGAATGGCTTTGGCAATAACGAACGCCAGCATTACACCGACCGCCCGGAAAACGCCTATATCGAAGACGGCAGCCTCGTCATCGAAGCCCGGGCAGAACGCTATCGGGGCAACGATTACACCTCCGCCAAGCTGCAAACGCTCGTGCTGGCGGATTGGCTGTACGGGCGCATCGATATCCGCGCGCGCCTGCCCTATGGTCAGGGCATCTGGCCCGCCTTCTGGATGCTGCCCGCGCAAGGCACGTATGGCAGTTGGCCGAACAGCGGCGAAATCGACATCATGGAGCAGCTCGGGCACGAACCGGAAACGGTCTACGGGACGATTCACTATGCCGGGGAGTCCGGTCATCAGCAGTCCGGCACGCATTTCACACTGACCGAGGGCACTTTCGCCGATGATTTCCACACCTTCACCCTGATTTGGGAAGCGGAGCGCCCTGCGTTTGGTACGTCGACGGCGTGCTGTATCAGGAACTCACCGAGTGGTCGACGCCAATTGGGGAGTATCCCGCGCCGTTCAACCATGCGTTCTATCTGATTCTGAACTTGGCGGTCGGGGGCAACTGGCCGGGTTATCCGATGCAACCAGCGAATTCCCGCAGCGCATGTGGATCGACTACGTGCGCGTGTATCAGGCCAATCAATAGTGCAACGTAGCTGTTAATGCCGATTCCGAACCAATGCTATACTGAAGCGTGTGGTGGTTACCCCTGTAAACCATACGTCGTTAGGGATCTTTAGGGAGTGCTGTGTGAGTTACAGGACCCGTTCTATTCTTTTCAATGCACCGCTCGACTTTATCGTTGCTTCAGGTGCCTATCTCCTTGCCTTCTCCATCCGCCTCATCGGTGTGCCCAGCACCAACTTCCAAATCCAGTTTATCCTGCTCTCCGCGTTCATTCTCACGGTGAGTCTCTGGTTTTTTGGTGTGTATAAACAGTTGTGGGAGCATACGAGTGGCAACAGCACCACCGTTATTGTGCGGGCGGTTTTTTTGGTCGCCACAGCGCTTGGTATTGTCATCCTGGGTCTCGCGCCAGTTGCTCGCCCACTGCCCTTTAGTGTGATCGTAGTTGGAAATTTGCTGTCCTTGGGCGGGTTTATCGCCTTGCGCTATCGGGCGCGAATCGTCAACTTTACGAGTTTCGCCGCTCTCCTCCGCGGCAAACCGACGGCCGCGCCGACCAAAATACTAATCGTTGGCGCGGGAAAACTGGGTCAAAATACCGCCTACCAGTTATGCCAGAAGTCGGTGTTAAACACGTACACCATTGTCGGCTTTATTGACGATGATCGCGCCAAGCTCGGCATGTACGTTGAAGGCGCGCCTGTGCTGGGTGACCGCACCAAAATCACCACCATCGCCAAAACGCGGCAGATTGATCTGATCATCGTCGCTTTGGAAAATGTTCCGCAGAGTGAATTCCGCAGTATCCTGCGCGATTGTGAAAGCACTTCCGCCCGGTTGAAAATCATGCCTGATGTTGAGTCGGTGATCGACTCGAATGTGACCAAACCACTGCTGCGGGATGTAACGATTGAGGATCTCCTAGGACGGAGCCTTGCCACCCAGTCAGATGTCGTCGACCTCACCGCCATCCGTGAGAAAGTTGTACTGGTGACGGGCGCTGCCGGTTCCATTGGCTCGGAACTCTCACTGCAGATGGCCAGCTATCGGCCTACGCACCTGATTTTGCTGGATTCCAACGAGAGTGACCTCCACGATGTGCAGCTCGACCTGCGGTTACAGTATCGTGACATGCAAATCACACCCATTCTCGGGGACATCACCCAACCTGCCGAACTCAAGGCAGTTTTTGAGCAGTATCACCCCGAGATCGTCTTCCACTGTGCCGCGTACAAGCATGTGCCAATGCTCGAACGGTATCCGCACAAGGCTATTCAAGCGAACGTGTTCGGCACGAAAAACCTCGCCGAACTGGCCCATCAATTTCAAGTTGAACGCTTTGTGCTGATCTCGACCGACAAAGCGATCGACCCCTCCAGTGTGATGGGGGCAAGCAAGCGCGTGTGCGAACTCATCATTCACCATCTGCAAAGTGCATCCGGCACGCGCTTTGGTGCCGTGCGCTTCGGAAATGTGTTGGGCAGCCGCGGCAGCGTCGTGCCGATCTTTGAGCGGCAGATCGAGGCTGGTGGCCCCGTCACTATCACCCACCCCGAAATGACGCGCTACTTTCTCACCATACCGGAAGCGGTCAATCTGGTACTCCACGCTGCCTGTATGACGCAGGGCGGCGAACTGTTCGTCTTGGATATGGGAGAGGAAGTGCGGATTCTCAAGCTCGCCGAGCGGATGATCCGACTACGCGGACTGCGCCCCTATATTGATATTCCGATCGAATTCGTCGGCATACGACCGGGAGAAAAACTGCACGAGACCCTGTATATGGAGCACGAAGAAGCCACTCCAACGATCCACCCTCAGATTCTGCGTGTCGACTACTGGAAAGGTGAAGTCAAAAGCGATTTCTGGGAGCAGGTGCAGAACCTAATTGACCCGACCGGAAGTGATTCGCAAACGGCCGGGATCTAGTTCAATTACAAACCCCGGTCGCCTAAATCTCGTTCTACGCCACGGCCAATTTGGATGAGCTGGGATGTCAACTCATCCAAGTTGGCTTAGGTATATTTTTAATCATGGACCACGGTGTTCTGGCTTCATCCCCGACCCTATAACAGAGTAGATTTTTTTCAATTTCGCAGTTGACCGTGGATTTCTTTTGTAGAGAGCCTGTAGGGAAGAGTCAGAAGTTATTTTAGAATCAGCGTTTTGCTGACCTCACCCCGTTTCGCTCCGCTCAACTGCCCCTCTCCACAAGGAGCGGGGCAAGGTCACGGTGGGTTATGTCCCTCTGCCAACGGAGAGGGCCGGCTTACCCAGCAAACAGTGTGTGGTTGAGCATTTCAACAATTCTGAAATAGCCTCATGCCTCGTCCCTACAATTAAATATCTCCACTGATAGATCTTCCCTCCCGGAATTCAGGACAGAGCGCGCCAATGAGGCTCATCCCTCACTGGCGTTAGGTCTATCGTCTTCAGATCGTAATCACGCCGCGGTCGATCAGGTCAAAGACCGATTCATAGATGGCTTGCAGCGATGTATACCGCGGACGGTAGCCGATCAAACGCTGCGCTTTCGCGATGCTCGCATTTGGGCTGTGCGCGATATGATCCCAGGTAGCAAGGGCTTCCTCTTCGGGGACGGTCGTGCGCCACTGTTCCCACCCGAGATACGTCAGCCGCGCGGGCTGACCGAACCAGGACGCCACCGCTTCGGCATAACCACGCAGGCTGATCGCCGCCGGGGAGACGACGTGGAAATTCTCACCGCATGCAGTGCTCCAATTCGCCATCGCCTGCATGAACGACTGCGCGACATCATCGGCGTGCACGTGATGGACAGTCTCCAAACCGAGATTCGGCAGGCACAACGCTTCGCCGCGCGCCAGCACCCCAAAGACTTCCGGGTTGAAGTGCCCCGCCGGATTCAGCGGCGCCCACCCCGGCCCGACGATGTGCCCCGGCATGAGCACCGCCGCCGGAAACCCATTGCGCCGCGCTTCGTTGAGCAGATACGCTTCGATGGCCGCTTTCTGGATGCCATACTCGCCGAAGGGTTGGCGCGGCTGTTCCTCGACGGCGGGAACGACCGTGCTGTGACCATGCGCCCAGATCGTGCCGCAGTGCAGGAACTGCTGCACCTGCCCACGCAGCGCTTCGACCAGATGCTGCGCGCTCGCCAGTGTGAAGCAGATCATGTCGATCACCACATCCGCCTGCAAATCGCGGATGCGCGCCCCGAACGTGCCCGCCGCTTCTTCCGCCTCGCGATCAATGCTGATCTGCTGGACGCGCTGCCACGCGGCGTGCGGTTGATACGGTGCGCGCTGCCCGCGGCTCAAGGCGATCACTTCATGGCCAGCCTCGACCAGCCGGGGAATCAAATAAGTGCCTACATGCCCGGTGGCTCCAATGACGACGACGCGCATGCTTTCCCTCCGTGATAAATGTCAGCTCTCATTACTACCCATGATACCTTAGCCGCGCGGAATACGGATAGCGGACATTTTGTCAGCGCACGGCGCCGACCTGCGAACGGCCAGCAGTCCGGTGACCGGCTCAGGCGATTTGAAGGAGGCTGGAGAGCAAGGGTGGCGTGGAGGGCAGTGTGGGAATCGTAATTTCGACCAAAGCGGCATACCATAGTAGGCCAAAGACGAGCTTTTTACCGACCTACCGACCTTCTTCGAACGTTCACACAGGGCAGAATTATGAGCGCTTCTTCGACTATTCGCAAAATCGTGGTGACGGGTGGCAGTGGCAAAGCCGGGCGCGCCGTCGTCGCGGATTTACTGGATCACGGCTACGACGTCGTGAACGTGGATATCAATCCGCCCGCAACGCGGATCGTGCCGTTCCTGCGCGTTGACCTGACCGATTATGGGCAGGCCGTCGAGGCGCTGCGCGGCGCGGATGCCGTTGTGCATCTGGCGGCGATCCCCGCGCCCGACCTCATCAGCGACCAGCAGACCTTCTCCATCAACACCTTGAGCACCTACAACGTCTTTTCGGCGGCGGCGCTGCATCAGCATCAGCGCATTGTGTGGGCGTCCAGTGAGACCACGCTCGGCCTCCCGTTTGATGATCCTGTGCCGCACTATGCGCCAATCGACGAAGAGCACCCGCTCTACCCGCAGTCGTCCTACTCGCTCTCCAAAGTTGTCGGAGAAGAGATGGCGCGGCACTTCAACCGCTGGAGCAGCATTCCGATCATTGGCCTGCGCTTCTCCAACATCATGGAACCGCACGACTACGACCGCTTCCAGACGTGGCAGCATGACGCGCGTGTGCGCAAATGGAATCTGTGGAGCTATGTTGATGCCCGCGACGTGGCGCAGAGCAGCCGCCTCGGTCTCGAAAGCGATCTATCGGGGAGTCACGCGTTCATCATCGCCTCGGCGGATACGTGTATGCTGCGCACCAATGCCGACCTCATGGCGGAAGTCTTCCCCGGCGTACCGCTCAAACCGGGCACGGGCGACCACGATACGCTGCTCGGTGTGGACAAAGCACGGCAGATGCTCGGCTATGCGCCGGGACGCTGGTGGCGCTAACGTCATGCCGCTGACCGCGCGCCGCGCCACCACACAGGCGCTTGTGCTGGCGCCGTTTCTCGCCGATGCTGACTGGGCAGCGCTGCAAGCCGCCGTTCAGTCGGGTGCGGAGCAGCTCACGCTGCCCTGCTGCGAGGGCGGCGCGTATCTCCGCACGAGTCCGCGCGGGCTGCGGCATTTCGCGCACCTGCCCAACGCGACCGTGTGCGAAACGGCCAAGCGCGAAACCATCGAACATTTACGGGCGAAAGCCGAGATCGCGTGGGCGTGTCAGGCGCGCGGCTACGCGGTCACGCTGGAATATCCTTATGGCGACTGGCGCGCCGATGTCTACGCGGAGAAAGAGGGCGACCGCCGCGCCTTCGAGGTGCAGTGGAGCGCGCAAACACTCGCCGAGACGGAACGGCGCCACGCCCGCTATCAGCGCGACGGCGTGCGTGACTGCTGGTTTTTCCGCACGCTGCCGCCCGACTACCAACCAAACGGGGCGCTCCCGGCCTTAGCGCTCAGCGTGGACGCCGACGAGAGCACGGGAATACAGTTCCGCCGCCAGCTTGGGGCTGATCTGCGCGCGACTGAGATTTACGCGCTCGGCGCGTTCGTCGGCGACCTGCTCACTGGACAGGTGCGCTGGTGCGACCATGCACACGCTCACACCGTGCCGGACTGCGAGATCGTCGTCTTCTACACCCACTGCTACCGCTGCAGGAAAGCGGTCTACGTCTACAGCGTCGGCAATCCGCTCTCCGCGTGTGGTCTGGAAATCCGCCTCTCCGCCGACCAGCGCTTCAAACTCGGCTTAGACTCCGCGGTGCGCGCCGTCGTCCACGACTTTCTGGCCACGCCTGCCGGGCAGCGCCTGTCGATCAGCGTGGATGGGCGGCACTTTCAGTGTGGGCACTGCGGCGCCGACCAAAAAGACGCGCGCATCATCGAACTGAGCGAGCACGTACGGCAGGGGCTCGGCGACGTCGTCGCCCGCACGCGCCAGCCCGTCACCTTCACCCGCCAGTTGACAGTTGCATTGCCCCACTGGTGTTATCCCCGCGAAAATAACTTTTGCTGTAATCCATATAATTCGTGAAAATGCCAGCAGGCGAAGAATTTCCGTGATACTATTGCAGCGTTAGAATGAACTTGCTGATAGGCCAAACGCCGCACCATGACTCAGGCATCCGAGCCCCTGTCCCCTTCCAGTTCGTTGGCGGCCGAATACAAGCGGCTGGAACAACTCATCGACTATGCTGCCCAGGGACACGATATTTCCCGCTTCGGCGGACATGCCGTCCTGTATGTTAATCCTGACACCCACCGGATCATCGACAGCAACCTGTATGCGCTCAGCATGACCGGGTACACCCGCGATCAACTGGTGGGACTGCCCCTGGAAGATCTGGAAGTGCCAATCGGCACGGACGATACGCCGCGCACCTATGTCGAAAACTCTGTTGTCGAACACGTCTATATGTGCAACTACCGGCAGCGCAGCGGTCACTTGATTCCAGTCGAAGTGCACCGCCGTCTGCTCTACAAGAACGAAGACCGCGTACTGTACTACCGCATTGAGGATCGCTCGATGGTCAGCCGCCTGTGGCGGGAACTCCAGCGGCGCGAAGACGCGGGGTTTCAGTTTCAGCAGCGGCTTAAGGCACTCAACGAACTGACCATGGAACTCAGCCGCATCGACGCGCAGGACGCGCTGTGCTATCAAACCATCAAGCTGGGCGTCGAACGGCTGGGGTTTGACCGCATGGGCATGTGGTTCTGTAATGTCGAAAACGGGGAGATGGTCGGCTCCTACGGGATTGACGAAACTGGCACAATTCGCCCGGAGCATAATCAGCGCTGGCCGTTTACTGACACTTTCGTCACTGACTTTCTGGCGGGTCGCACCGAAGTGGTCGCGCGCTATGAGGAAGTCCCGCTCTTCAATGACCGCTCGGAAGTTGTGGAGTACGGCTGGCATCTGGCCGCACCCATGCAGCACGGGGCAGAACTCATCGGCATTCTGACCGTCGACAACCTGCTGCGCAAACAACCCATGAAGAATTACGAGCCGGAACTACTGCGCATGTACGGCATCACCGTCGGGCATCTGATGCAGCTCCGCCGCGTGCGCGATCAAGCGTTTGCCGTGCGTCTGGAACAGGCGCGTACGGGCATGCTGCGCGAATTCATTGCCAAAGTCGGGCATGACTTCAAAACGCCGCTCGCCGTCATCAACACCAGCAGTTTCCTGCTCCAGCGGCTCGACGATGGCGAGAAACGGGCGGCTCAATCCAGCCGCATTCAGCAGCAGGTGCGCCTCATCAGCCAGATGCTGGACGACATCCTCGAATTTGTCGCGCTGGAACGCGAACTGGTGCTGAACTACAGCCTGGTCGACCTGCGCCCGCTGATTCAGGATGTGATCGACGAACACGCGAGCGCCGCCGCTGACAAGACGCTCCAGCTCGAGGTGCAGCTCGACCAGACAACCATCATCCGCGTGGACAGCCAGCAGATCCGCCGCGCACTCAGCGAGCTGCTCAAGAACGCGATTCAGTACACACCGCCGGGTGGGCGCATCTGCGTGAGCGCGATCCGCTATCCGGAAGAAATCGGCATCCGCGTGCAGGACAGCGGCATGGGCATCAGCAGTCTGGCTATCGATAAAGTGTTCAAACCGCTCTACCGGGCGGATGAGGCGCGCACGGATCGCCGCACAGGTCTGGGGCTGCCGATCGCCAAAACCATCGTCGAAGCGCATCATGGACGCATCATTCTGGAAAGCATGCAGGGACAGGGCAGCACGTTCGAGATCATCCTGCCGCAAATATAGCACCGCCCTTGATCTGAGGAACCTATCGCTGTGCCCATGCCGACCCGCTCGCTCACCTACTCCCTCTCCGGTGCCGCGTCCACCGGGTGGGCAGCGCGGCCAATCGACCGCGAGGAGGCTCCATGACGCCCCAACTCACCCAACGACAAGCCTCCCTCGCGATGATGGTCGCCAGCAGCGCCCTCCTCGCGTTGATGCTGGCCTACACGCTGTTTCGCAGTGATTTCCCCCTCCCTGCCGACCTGCTCAAGCTGTCGACGGTCTCTGTCACCGGGCTGACGGTGCTCTACTGGCGGCGGCTGGAGTTCATCCGCCCGGTGTTCATTGTGGCTTCCACCCTGTTCATCGGCGTCGCCCTCCCCCCCGAGATGGTCGTGCGCCCGATTGCGCAGGCGGTCTTGTTTCCGCCGATCATCGCCCTGGTGCTGGGCGGCATCCGCTCGATCATCGGTTCGACCATCATGGTCTGGGTCATCCTGTTACTGCGCGTAGATGTGCAAGGCATGCTCGCGCCCTGTGGCATCTTGGTGAATGCCTTATGCGTGACCGGACTCGTGGTCGGACGCCTCATCATGGATACGGCGCGACGCAGCGCTGAACAGCAGCTCGCCGAAATCCGCCTCAGTGAGGAGCGCTACCGGGCTATCTCGCAGCTCATCTCCGACTACGCTTTTGGCTACACCGTCGACAAACAGGGGAAGATTCAGCGAGAATGGGCGACCGGGGCGTCACTGCAAACGCTGACGGGCTATGATCGCGATGATTTGGCGCAGATTACTAATCCGTATTCGCTCTACCAGCCCGCCGATCAAGTGCGCGCCCAAAGTGAAATTCAGGCGGTGCTGCGCGGGCAAACCATCTCCAGCGAATATGAGATCATCTCGAAAAACGGCGAAAAACGCTGGCTGTACATTCGTCGACTGCCGATCTGGAATCAAGACCGGACGCGTGTCGTCCGGTTCTACGGGGCGGCGCAGGATATCACCGAGCGCAAACGCGCGGCCACCGAATTGCAGCAGTTGAACGAAGATCTCGAAACTCGGGTGAGCCAGCGCACCGCCCAGTTGGAAACGCTCAACGCCGATCTCGAAGCCTTCACCTATTCGGTGTCGCACGATCTGCGCGCGCCGCTGCGGGCGGTTGAAACGTTCACGCGCGCGATTGAGGACCAGCACGCCGCTGACCTCCCCGACAAAGCCCGGCACTACTTTGAGCGTATTCAAGCCAACGTGCAGCGGATGAATGTGCTCGTCGAAGACCTGCTGCAGCTTTCACGCACGAGCCGCCAGCCTATGCGGCGCACCACCATCGACATGAACGTGCTGGTTGAGTTCGTGCTCAATGATCTGCGGGCGCACAGCGACGTGACACACGTACAGTTCACGGTGCAGCCCCTGCCGCTCGGCTGTGCCGATGAGTCACTGCTGCAGCAGGTGTGGATCAACCTGATCACCAATGCGATCAAATATTCTTCCAAAGTGACAAACCCAACTCTGGAAATCGGCTATATAATCAAAGGCGACCAGACGGCCTACTATGTCAAAGATAACGGCGCGGGGTTTGACCCGGACTACGCGCATAAACTCTTTGTGATCTTTCAACGCCTGCACAGTGACGCGGAGTTTGACGGTACAGGCATTGGCCTTGCCATCGTTAAACGCATCATCACGCGGCATGGCGGGCAGGTATGGGCGGAGGGTCAAATCGGTGCAGGCGCGACCTTTTATTTCACCATCGGGTCGGCGGCCACGCTGAACGGCTGTGCGGAACCCTAAAGCGGCGGCACCCCGCCTCAGGCTTTGGCTGGCAAAGACTCACCATCGTACTCGATTATGGCGCTCATTGAGGTTGATTCATGCCAGAACCCATACACGTGCTCATCCTTGAAGATCGGCGGGACGATGCCGAAATCATGGTCCTTGAGCTAGAAGCGGACGGTTACGAGGTCCGCTGGGTGCGCGTCGAAACCCCGGAAGCGTTTCTCGACCAGCTTGAATTCAACCCAGACATCATTCTCGCGGACTACACCCTCCCGCGTTTCACCGCGCCGGATGCGCTCGCCCTGCTGCAAAAGACCGGGCGCGATATTCCTTTCATCGTCGTGACGGGCAGCATCAGCGAAGAAGCAGCGGTCTTCTGCATGAAGCAGGGTGCCGCCGATTATCTGCTCAAAGATCGCCTCAGTCGCCTGGGCGAAGCCGTGCGCCATGCGCTGCGCACGCAAAATCTCCGCTTGGCGCAGCGCGCCGCCGAACGGCAGTTGATCGTGCTGGGGCACGCCGTCGACACGTCAATCAACGCGGTGGTGATGACCGATATCGGCGGCGTGATCACCTTCATCAATCGGGCAGTGCTGGATCTCTGGTCGCTTGACCCGGATCTGAGTGTCATTGGTACGCGCCTGCGCGACTTGCTGCGCGCGCCGGCTGAAACCGAGCGTTTGCTCGCGCATCTCACCCTGCAGCGCAGCATTAAAGGTGAGCTCCATTCCACGGCGCGCGCGGGACGGAAAATGGTGCTGCAGTATGCCGCAAATCAGGTGATCGACCCGACGGGCAAGCTGCTCAACCTGATGTTCACGTTCATCGACGTGACCGAGCAGAAGAAGGCTGAGGAGCTGCGCGCCGAATTGCAGCATGAGCGCGAACTACGCGAACTCAAATCGCGCTTTGTGTCGATGCTCGTGCACGATTTCCGCAATCCGCTCACCTCACTGCAAATGAGCCTCTCGCTCATCGAGAAGTACACGGAGACCTTCAGCCTAGACCAAATTCGCGAAAAACTGAGCGCAGCACAGCGCCAATCGGCGAACATCAACCAACTGGTCGATGATGTGCTGATGATTGGCAAAATCGAACACCTGTCGAGCATTTTCAGCCCGGAACAGGTCGAACTCGTCGGCTTCTGCCGCACGCTGTTCGAAGACGTTGCAGCGTCGGTCAGCGAACAGCACAACCTGCGCTTTGAGACACGCATTGAGGAGTTTCGCTACCCGGTCGACCCGGCGCTGCTGCGGCGCGCGCTGACCAATCTGCTGGCCAACGCAGTCAAGTATTCTCCGGCGGGCGGCAGCATCACCATGACGCTCAGCACTGAGAAGAACGCCTTTGTACTGCGCGTGAGCGACAGCGGCATTGGCATCCCCGAGGCAGATCAGAAACGCATCTTCGACGGCTTCCACCGCGCCAGCAACGTTGGCAGCATCGGCGGTACGGGTCTGGGCTTGGCCATCGTCAAGCAGGTGATCGTGACGCACGGCGGCTACATCACGTGTGAAAGTAAGCTCAACCGTGGGACGACCTTCACGATCACGCTGCCACTGGATAGCTAGCACCGGGCAAGGGGTCAGCCTGCCCGGCGCAGTGCTCCGAGAGTTAACCAGCCGCGGGCAGCGGCGCGCCACCCATATCATAATTCGGACCTAAAGCTTCCGCGGGAACCCAGAGCGCATTTGCATTACAGGCAATCCACAGGCGATAGTAACCATCCTGAGCGCCGATCACCCACCACGCTTTACCGACTTCCAGCACAATGTTCGTCGTTGTGGCGGGATCGGGACTGTACAGCGCGGTCGTGGTCGTTAAGACGCGCCCCTGCACTGCATTGGCCGGGAGGGTAATCAAACAGGTGGGCGCGGATGCCGAGCTGGACCCCGGCCCACCGGGCGGCCCGCTGACCGGTGTGATGGGCGTACTCGCCGTATCGCCCGTACAACTGATGGTCAAGCTGCTCGTATAAACCACCACACCGCTGATCAACGTATCGATCCGGAACTCAAACGTGAAGGGATAGCTGGGGAAAGGCTGTGCAAATGCCCCATAGACTTTTGTCCCGTTGGCCTGCTCCACGGGAAACGGTCCATTGGTCGTGACCACACCATTATCGATGTAGTTGAGCGTGAATTCGGCTCCAACCGGCAGGTTATTGAACTCCACATCCTGATTACTGAGATTTGCGTAGACGACGCCCGCCCCGGTCGTACAACTGTATGTCTTGTTGTTCAACCAGCGGCGGTACGCAAAACCGGTATCCACGTTGACGGGCGTCACGGGCGTACTCGCCGTATCGCCAGAACAGCTAATCGTTATGCTGCTTGAATAGACCACTAGCCCATCTATGATGGTATCGAGACGGAACTCGAACGTGAACGGGTAGGCCGGGAAAGATTCGGCAAACGCCCCGTAGGCTTTTGTCCCGCTGGTCTGCTCGACCGGATACGGGCCATCGGGCGTATTCACCCCATTGTCGATGTAGTTGATCGTAAACTGCGCACCGGCTGGCAGGTTGTTGAATTCGACGTTCTGATTATTCAGGTTCGCATAAACCACACCCGCGCCCGTCGTGCAGCTATAGGTTTTGTCATCAACCCAGCGCCGATATTGATTCCCCTCGGCGCTGACCATTATAAATGATTGCATGAGCACAAGAGTCAATGCCAGCACGGCGAACCGTGTCCAGAAACGACGCATAGCAGCTTCTCCTAATTTATATCTAGCAAGAATCATTGTAGTCCAAATCGTGTTCCGCGATATCCCACCAGTGAAGCATCGCTTTGTTCCCCTGTCCGCGCTATAGTCGAAGTGCATCAACCGCACAGGAGTTATCAGCATGAACTATCGTCTGTTAGGGCGCACCGGCGTGCGCGTGTCGCCGCTGTGTATGGGCACCATGACCTTCGGCGACAGCGCGGACGAGGCCGAATCCGCCAAGATGTTCGCCCGCTGCCGTGAAGTCGGCATCAACTTCTTTGACTGCGCGAACGGCTACGCGGGCGGGCGCTCCGAGATTATTCTCGGGAAACTGATCGCCGACTGCCGCGACGAAGTGGTAATCACCTCCAAGTCTGGCTTCCCGCAGAGCGACGGCGTCAACGACAAAGGCTCATCGCGGCGGCATCTCCAACTGCAGGTCGAAAAGAGCCTCAAACGGTTGAACACCGACCGCATCGACGTGTACTTCATCCACCGCTTCGACCCCGACACGCCCATTGAAGCCGTCGTCCGCACACTCGACGATCTCGTGCAGCAGGGCAAAATTCTGTATCCGGCGATCAGTAACTGGGCGGCGTGGCAGATCATGAAGGCACTCGGCGTCGCGGCGTATCAGGGGCTGGCGCGCGCCGAGGTCTTGCAGCCGATGTACAGCCTCGTCAAACGACAGGCGGAAGTCGAGATTCTCCCACTGGCTCAGGCCGAAGGCTTGGGCGTCATCCCCTACAGCCCACTCGGCGGAGGCCTGCTCACGGGCAAGTACACGACCACACAGAAGGCCGAAGACGGTCGCCTTGTGCAGAACAAGATGTACTCCATCCGCTATGGCGATGCCTATAACTATCAAGTTGCCGAGGCGTTCACGCAGTACGCGGCGGACAAGGGGTATACCCCGGCGACGCTGGCCGTCGCGTGGGTGATGTCGAACCCGGCGGTGACCGCAGCCATCGTCGGCGCGCGCAGCGTCGCCCAGTTGGAATCGTCGCTGGCGGCGCTCGATGTGCCGATGACGCCGGAGTGGCGCGCGGAAATCTCGGCGCTCTCCGCCACGCCGCCGCCCGCCACCGACCGTTCGGAAGAAGCGAAGTAAGCCAGTCAATGCATAGAACAGCGTGAAGTCGGTCTACAGGTCGGTGTTTGAGTTTTCCGGATGCGATAAATCGCGTCCCTACGTGAAGCGGTGTTTGTGTAGGGACGCAATGATGCAGTTTAAGAAAACGATACGGATTACCCCTCACCCCCAACCCCTCTCCCACGCAAGCGGGGGAGAGGGGAGAAAAGACGCTTTTGCTGGCTCCCCTCCCCGAATTCGGGGAGGGGCCGGGGGTGGGGTCGGTACTCCGCCTTCATAAGTTAAACTGCATCATTGCGTCCGCTGCTTCTAAAACGACTTCACGCTCTTCTAGATAGCTGCCGCCCTATTCAGTCCCCAAAATCTCCATCAATTTCCCCTCAAACTGACCGAACCTTGAGGCGCTTCGCAAAGTTCATCCCAGAGGATGAGTCAAATTCATATCGTGGGATGAATACGGGAAAACGCTTGTCTGTTACTCTCAAAAGCAGAGCTCGTCTGCTTATTTGCGATGCATGAACACCGCAGCAGCTTTAAAGAGGGAGTTTTTTATGAAGGCGTCACGTTTTCTCGCCGTGATCGGCACACTGCTTCTGGCAGTAGGCTTTATGGTTCTCAACCAGTCACGTGCACTCGCCCAAGATGCGCCGGAAGATCCGCCGTTCCTCGCGGAATTCTACGACGCGTGGGCATCGTCCGCACATGCGGACGCGACGGCCGAAGCGTTTGTTCACTGGGATAGTGAAGGGGCCATTCCGGAGAGCTGCGCTAAGTGCCATTCGACTCCAGGCTATCAGGATTTCCTCGGCGCGGATGGGTCGGAATTCGGCGTGGTCAACGCGCCGGCCGCCCTCGGCACGACGGTCACCTGCGATGCCTGCCATAACAGTGTCACCATGACGCTCGACTCGGTTGTTTTCCCGTCGGGCGCGGAAGTGACTGGCGCGGGCGATGCCGCTCGCTGCATGCAGTGCCATCAGGGCCGCGCGTCGACCGTTTCGGTCAACGCCAAGCTGACGGAACTCGGTCTCGTGGAAGACATGAACGCGGTCAACCCGGAACTGGGCTTCATCAACATTCACTACTACGCGGCTGCCGCCACGCTGTACGGCTCGGTCGCGCAGGGCGGCTATCAGTACGAGGGTCAGGTCTACATGATGCAGAATCATCATGTCGAAGAAGCCGACACTTGCATTGAATGCCACAACCCGCACACGCTTGAAGTCAATGTCTCGCTGTGCCAGGATTGCCACGAAGACGTCAAAAGTGTTGAAGACCTGCAGTTCATTCGTATGAACGGCTCGCTCAACGACTATGACGGCGACGGCGACATCAACGAAGGTATCGCGGAAGAAATTCAGGGCTTGCAGGAACTGCTGTACGAAGCCATTCAGGCGTACGCGACTGAAATCGCGGGCGCGGGCATCGTCTATGAACCCCACAGCCACCCGTACTTCTTCACCGACACCAACGGTAACGGCGAAGCCGACGAAGACGAAGTCAATGGCGACAACAAGTATGTCTCGTACACGGGCAACCTGCTGACGGCCGCCTACAACTATCAGGTTTCGATGAAGGACCCGGGCGCATTTGCGCACAACCCGCTGTACACGATCCAGATCCTGTTCGACTCGATCACGACGCTCAACGCGCAGATCAGCGAACCGGTCGATATGGAATTCGCGCACCGCTCTGACCCCGGCCACTTCGACGTGACGGCGATGGCGTTCCGCGATTGGGATGCTGACGGTGAAGTCCCGGCCACCTGCGCGCGCTGCCACAGCGCCACCGGCCTGCCGGAATGGATCCACAATAATGGTATCGTCGTCGCTCAGCCGATCTCCAATTCGCTGACCTGCACGACCTGCCACGACTCGCTCAGCGAATTCACGCTCCTCTCGCTCGATGCAGTCACCTTCCCGAGCGGCGCGAGCCTGACCTTCGGCGAAGGCGAAGAAGCCAACCTGTGCCTGGCCTGCCATCAGGGACGTGAGTCCACGGTGAGCGTCAACCGCGCCATTGGCAACCTCGGCGACGACGAAGTCTCCGAAAACCTGCGCTTCCGTAACGTCCACTACTTCGCGGCTGGTGCCTCGCTGTTTGGCGGCGAAGCGATGGGCGCGTACCAGTACGACGGCAAGGAATACAATGGTCGCAACCTGCACGGTGGCGACGAAGATGCCCCGCAGGTCTGCACCGACTGCCATGACCCGCACGAATTCTCGATCCAGACGAACGTGTGCGAAGACTGCCACGACGTTGAAGAACAAGAAGATGTGCTCCTGATCCGTATGGACGAAGATGTCGAACTGGTTGACTGGGATGGCGACGGCGCGGCAGATGAACCCATCCGTGACGAAATCGGGACGATGGAAGAAGCCTTGTACGCGGCCATCGTGAGCTATGCGACTGAAACCGCTGGCGCAGCGCTCGCTTATGACGCGCACTCGTATCCGTACTTCTTCAACGACCTGAACGGCAACGGCGTGGTCGATCCTGAAGAAGCGAATCGCGACAATGGTTTTGCCTCGTGGACGCCAAGCCTGCTGCGCGCTGCGTACAACTACCAGTACACGCAGAAGGATCCGGGCGACTTTGCGCACAATCCTCACTATATCCTCCAGGTTCTGTACGATAGCATCGAAGCGGTCGGCGGCGACGTGTCCACTTACACCCGTCCGCCCGTCGAAGCTGGCGAATAGGTCGTAGAGGACTAGCAACACCCTCGTTTAGAGAGAGGCTGGGCAGCACTGCCCGGCCTCTTCTCCTTTGTCCCGCCAAGCTAGGTTTTCACACTCCACCCCCTGATCGCACATTTGTACTAAACTTAAGAGCTGGACTTAGGCTCGGAAGGAGCGTGTGATGACTGATTCCGCCAATTCCCTGACTCGTGACGGATTTCTGCGTCAGCTAGAACTTAGCTGGAACGAACTTGACAGCTACCTTGGATCGCTAACTGAGCAGCAGCTCACCCAACCGACGGATGCGGTCGGCTGGACGGCAAAAGACCATGTTAGTCACATTGCCGAATGGGAAAAAGCTGCCCTCGCGCTCGTTCAGGCCAAATCAAAGCGTGAGGCGATGAGCATTCCCCCGGAGGTTTGGGAACAGGATGATGATCCGATCAATGCGGTAATTCAACAGCGCTACCACGACACGGAACTCGCTGAGGTCATCCGTATGCTGCGCAGCAATCACGAGCGACTGGTCAAGCAGCTTGAGACCATGACCGAAGCCGATCTCCTGTTACCGTACCGTCATTACCAACCCGCGGCAACCGACGAACGTCCCCTGCTGCAGTGGCTTCCGTGGGAAACCTTCCGCCATTACCACGACCACCTGACCTGGATTAAGGCGATTGTCGAGCCGGCGTAAAAACCGCTTGCACATTTGGAGCATTTGGGTAGGGGCGCACGGCCGTGCGCCCCTACCGAAGGGCTTCTCCGAACCGCTTCTATTGCTACCCCAATGGAATCAAAAAGGGACGAGGCCAAGCCTCGTCCCGTCAATAGCTGTGTAAATTTCGGCTATTCGCCGGGCTGCGTTAGCCACGTATAGAGATGCAGCACATAGGCGTCCGGCAGGTCTTCCGCGCTGAAGGCGGGCATTTCGCCGCGACCGCTGCGCACCTGCTCGTAGAAATCGATCAGCGTGATGTCCGTGCCGCGCAGCATCGGCTGACCGTCCGCCCCACCCTGCGCTTCGGCACCGTGACAGAACGCGCAGCGCAGCGTGCTCCACAGCGCCGCTCCAACATCAGGATCGCCGCTTTCGGGCATGGCCTGGGGCGCGTAGATCACCGCTTCACGTGGGATCGTCGTGCTGATCGCCGTCTGCGCCGAGGTGAGGAAACTGTACAGCGCCACGACTAGCACGCCGATCAGCATCAGCGCGACCGGGAGAAACACCCGGCGGCGGCTGGCAATCTGGTCAGCGCTGGCAGTCGGTGTCGGCGCGGGGATACGACCGGGACGCCACAGCAGCACAATGCCGATGCGCCACAACACCAGAAACACGACCAGCAGCAGCGCGTGATCGCTGTGCAGGCTGCGAAACAGCGGAATGGTCTCAGCAGGCAGCACGCCCGTCACGGCGACCGGCTTCCACAACACCAAACCGGTCACAATCATCAGCGCGGCACTGATGAGGAGCACCCAGTATTCGAGGCGCAGAGCGAAGCGATAATCCGCCGCGCCGCCGCCAAAGTTGCGCCCCATTTGCCGGACTGCCGCACTCAGCGCATTGCCGCCGACATCGGCGCGCTGGGCGCTCAACACGAAGCGGCGGTACAGAAACGCGGCGATGTGATAGAGCGCCGCGGCGATGAGCAGCAGCGCGAAGAAGCGGTGCAGAATGCGCGTACTTTCAATGCCACCCATCAGGACGAACGCATAGTGTGACCACAGTTCGCCCGCGAATTTCTGCGGCAAGCCAGTCACGATCAGCCCAATCAGCCCAACGACGAACACCAGCGTTTCCAGCCGGGGCAGTACCGGGGATGATGACAGTTTAGTCTCGACGGACATCGTCTACTTCCCCCTTGAGCGCAGGCGGCGGAAAACTTCGGTGACGAGCAGCAGCAGCGGGATGATCGCGGCGATGGGCAGTGCGACATCGTAGGCGATGCCCGCCGTATACAGCGCGGGCTGATGCTCCGGCGTCGCCGGATAGTGGCCGAGCCACGCATTCGAGAAGTCGGCGCTGGCATCCGGGTGACAGGTGCGGCAGGTCGTGACCAGCGTTTCGCGGATCGCCGTGCCATCGCCGATCGGCTGGATGCTGTGGACACCGTGGCAGTCGTAGCACACCGCTTTGTTGGTGACCGCCCCTTCGGTCTCCTGCTCGAACAGCGCGACCGTCGAGCCGTGGAAATCGGTCAGGTAGCTGTCGAAGACTTCCGTGCTGATGTCATACTGATCCATGATCGACGCGTCGGCGTGACACTGCGCGCACAGTTCCGGCGAGCGCGTGCGGAACAACGCCGTCGTCGGGTTGGCGATATCGTGCACGCCGTGACAGTCGATGCAGGTGGGCACATCCGGGTTATCTTCGCCCAGCAGCGCCTGACCATGCACGCTCTGGCTGTACTCTTCAAAGATCACACCGTGGCAGCGCCCACAGGTCAGCGAAATGCGCTGGCGCGGCTCGTTGGGCGGCTGCACATCGTGACCGCCGTGGCAGTCGACGCACACCGCCGCTTCGACGCGGTTCGCGCGGATATATTCGCCGTGCACGCTGTCCTGCGCGCGGGTGTACTGGTCTTCGTGACAGTTGCGGCACACTGCGTAGCGCTCTAACTGGAAATCACGCACCGTGCGGATGGTACTCGGCTCGTGCGGATAGCGGAAACTCGGGTGACAGTCATTGCAACCTAACGCCCCTTCCGCACTGGAGGCGCCGTGCACCGACGCATGCAGCACCGCCGGGTCGATGGTCACCGAGAGCGTTTCGCCGCTCGGCAGCGTCCACACCTGATCCGGTTTGCTGTGGCACAACAGACAGTAAGCATCCGACGCTTCGTCGACGGGCGCTTCCGCCGTCGCTTCCGCGCTGATTTCCGTCGCGGCTTCGGCAGTTGCCTCAATCAGGACGGGCACTTCGGTCACTTCGGGCGTCGCCTCTTGTGCGACCGCGATCTGCGCGCCGAAGCGCAGCAGTCCCAGCCCACCGGCGATCAACCAGAAGCCGAGGATGAGCAAAACTTTGATCTTGATCGTCATCGCAGCGTCTCCTGTGATTGACGCCGGGCTTGACGGACGAAAACGAACGTTCCGGCGAGTAAGATGAAAGCGACCAAGCCGATGAGAATGACCGTCATCGGGCGGAAACCGCTCGTTACACTGCGTTCGACGGCCACCGCGGCGGCGCGGTCAATGGAGGGCGTCGCGGTGGGCGCGGGCGCTTCGGTCGGTTCGAGGGTGGCGCCGGGGACGCTCAGTTCCGTCAGCATGACCGACACCTGATCGAGCAGCGCATCGGCGTAGGCGTAGTTATGCACGCCCATACTGCCATCGCCCTGCACGAAGGTCAGCGCGGCGACCGCCCGCTGATACAATGCTTCGGCGTCGCTGCCCGCGGCGGGCGCGGCGATGCTGGCCACGCGCGCAAACGCAATCGACAGACGACTGCGCACATCGGCCTGCGTATCGTCAACCAGCGACTGCAAGTCGGCGCTGTTGAGATCGGTATGGCAGCCGGAGCAGCTATCCGGCGGCGCGTCGTCCTCACCGGGAATGATCGGCTTCCACGTGTGGTTCGCCAGCGCAAAGCCGCCTGCCTCGACCGAGGTCATGTGGCAGGTGACGCAGCGCGGGCCGTCTTCCTCGCTGAAGTGCGCGGAGGGGACACCTACCACGCCATCAATGATCGCCTGCCCTTCGAACATCTCAACCACCGGATGATGCAGCGGGTTCACCAATTCCGTATTGCGGTGACAGCTCGTGCACATCTCGTAGGGCGCGCTCGTCAGGTTGAATTCTTCGTCTTCGGCGGTATGCGGGCTGTGACACACCGTGCAGGTGATGCCCATGCTCGCCGTCTCCAGCGTGAGCGAGTCGGGCACGGGACCGGAGAGGTCGCCGTCGTCGTAAATGCCGCGAATGCGCTCGGTAAACAGGTAGTCGCCGCTGTGACAGGTCAGGCACTCGGCCTGCGCGTTCGGGCTGGCGCTCATCGTCTCGAAAGCGGTCGCGTGACCAGAAGCGATCCACTCGTTGTACTGCATGTTGCTCAGGCGAGCATGCCCCGTCCCATAGAACGCGGAGGTATCCTCTTCGCTGACCAGCGCGTAACCGTCCTCATGCACGAGCACGCCGCCGGGGCGATAATCGACTGGAAACGGCTGATTGCCGAGAGCGTGACACTGTCCGCACACCTGCGCATCGGGGCTGACGACAATCGCGTTATGAATTTCCACGAGTTCTTCATCGTTGGGACGGCCGCCCGCGTCGTCGGCGACTTCGGCATGCACGCTGCCGGGGCCGTGACACGCTTCGCACATGACGCCGTCATCTTCCCAACGTCCGCGCTCGACATCTAAGCCCGTGACGTGACAGCCCGCGCAGTTCGTCGTGAAGTCGTAAGCCGGGTCGGGCCACGTTTCCGCCAGCAGATACGGCCGCCACACGCCCGCGGCCACATCCCATTCGGCGGGCAGCACGGCATACACGCGGCGATCCACTTCGTAGAGGTAGCGCTGCACATACTTGCCCGCGCCGATGACGTACACAATGTCGTCTTCGTCAAAGGGGCGCGGCGCATCTTCACCGGGGAACTGAACCATGCGCAGGTCTGCGCCTTGATCGAAGTCCGCGAGGATCAAATCTTTATCGCGTTCAGAGTCTTGTAAAGCGAGCCCGTGCGGCTGCTCGGAGAGCGAGCGCACGAGATTGCGGTGACAATCGCTGCAGGTGTCCGAACTGACGTATTCAGCGTCGTCCAGTTCGCCTTCCTGTGCGGCAACCGGCGTGGCCGTCGTCAGCCACAGCCCGAGGCCAATACAGCTAGTCCCTAGGATGATCAGTACCAGAATAATCGCACGACGCATGGTGTGCTGCCTTTGGAGTCACGTGTCCACCTTCACTCTAAAATAAGCACCGCCGAGCGCAATCATCCCCAAGATGGATTATTAATCATTCGTGGGGATGATCTTTCGCGCGCGTGAATCGGTTAATGTAGTGGATAGAGTCTACAGTCGGCTACGCAATCTGATTTTCGCGCACCAAATCGAAGGGGATTCGTCCATGTCATGGTTCAAGCGAATACTGTATCGGGACGGCAGTCGAATCTCCATGCATGTCTTCCTGCCCATTCTCCTGATCCTCGGGGGGGTGGTGGGCTTGCTGGCCGCGCCGCCCGCGTGGGAATACAGTAATTCGACCGAATTCTGCGGGACCGTCTGTCACACGATGCCGCCCGAATATCAAACCTACCTGGAATCGCCACACTCGCGTATTCTATGCGTCGACTGTCATATCGGGCGCGACCTCATCCTCATTCAGCTCACGCGCAAGGTCGGCCACATGCGGCTGATCGTCGACACGGTGCTCGAAAACTACGAATACCCGATCCGCTCGGCAGAAATGCGCCCGGCCAACGAAACCTGCGAAGTCTGCCATACGCCCGAAAAGTTCTCGGATGACAGCCTGCGCGTGATCCACAACTACGAAGAGAACCGCACGAACGATTCCTATGACACCTACCTGCTGATGCACACGGGCGGCGGCAGTGAACGTCAGGGTTTGGGGCGCGGCATTCACTGGCACGTCGAAAACCCGATCAGCTACATCGCGCTCGACCCGGAACAGCAGGAAATCCCCTACGTGCGCGTCGAAACGGCGGACGGCGAGGTCATCGAATATCAGGACATCAACTCGCCCGTGGATACCAGCAACCTCGACCAGTACGAAATGCACGAGATCGAGTGCACGACCTGCCATAACCGCGTCGCGCATCTGCTGCAAACGCCCTCCCGCGCGATCAATGCGGCGCTGCAAGCCGGGGACATCTCGACCGACATCCCGTTCATTCGCACGCTGGCCGAAGACCTGCTCTCCGATGAATACTTCTCGACGGAAGACGCGCAGTTCGCCTTCTCCACGCTCGACCAGTACTACCGCGACAACTACCCGGAGTTCTATGAGACGGGCGCGCCCCTCGTGCAGGATGCGATTGCTGCACTTAACGTGATGTACAGCGAGAGCAACTACCCGGAACAGGAACTCTCGTACGACACGCACCCGAACAATGTCGGCCACCTCGACTCGGCAGGCTGCTTCCGCTGCCACGACGGTCAGCACATCAGCGAACAGGGCGAAGTCATTCGGCTCGAATGCAACCTGTGCCACTCGATCCCCGAAGTTGTGCGCCCCGGCGACATCGAACCGATGATCCCGCTCACGACCGGAATCGAACCGGAATCGCACCTCACGTCGACGTGGCTGGCCCAGCACCGCACCGAATTCGACGCGACCTGCGCCAACTGCCATACGACCTCGAACCCCGGCGGCGTGGACGACTCCAGCTTCTGCTCGAACAGCGCGTGCCACGGCGGGCAGTGGGAATACGCAGGCTTGAACGCGCCCGGCCTCTCGATGATCCTCGGCATTTATCAGGTCGAAGCGCCGCCGCTCCTCGAAGACTTCACAGGTGAGCCGACTTACGCCGTACTGCAGCCGCTGTTCACGCAGTTGTGCAGCGCGTGTCACGGGGCCGTGCCCACCAAAGAACTACGCCTGACCGACTATGAGAGCGCCCTCGCCGGCAGCAGCAGCGGCCCGGTGATCATCCCCGGCGCGCCAGACGACAGCCTGATCCTGCAGGTGCTGGCGGATGGGCACTTCGCGCAGGTCACCGACCACCAATTGGAACTGCTCACGCAGTGGATCGCCAACGGCGCGCCACAGTAACCCGCCCGACCCCGAGTCTCAAACGGACGAGGTAACCCCTCGTCCGTTTTGTTTTTGACACAATGTCTACGGCAAGGAACAGCTGAATGACAAGGCATTTCTGCCTCTGACACACCCCGCCTATTAATAACAACCGAGCTTAATGATTTTGCCAGCATTATCATGTAAGATATAAACACATTGAACCTCGCAGGCACTTAAAATTCCTGCATTTAGTAAAGTTTAATCCCGATGGTAGACGATATTCCCCAGCTCCAAGCCCAGCTTGACGCTGCCCGTCATGAACTTCAGGCCGCCCTAGACCGTGTAACCCAGCTCGAAACACAGTTTGCAGCTGCCCAACCTTCTGCTCTCTCGACCGCTGGGGTCGCACACGCCTACCGGGCCTTTGATCACCTGCTCGAAAGCTGCATGATCATCGGGTTCGACTGGCGCTGTCTCTACATCAACGAGATCGGCCTGCGCTACAGTCGGCTCACGCGCGAGCAAATGGTCGGGCGCTCCCTATTAGAATCGTTTCCCGGTTTCGAGCAGACCGAAGCCTATTCGTATTTACGCCAGGGCTTGGTTGAACGCAAAGCAAACGACTACGAAACCGAATTTTCCTACCCGGATGGCCCGTCGACGTGGTATGCCTTTCGCGTCCAACCGGTTCCCGAAGGCGTGTTCATCCTCTCGCAGGACATCACCGAACGCAAAAATGCTGAAGCGCAGAGGCGCAAGCTGTACCGCACGTTGTCAGTCTTGAGCGACACCAATCAGGCGATTGTCCGCCTGCGCCATGATTTACCGACCCTGCTGCGCACGATATGCAAAATAGCCGTGGAGGCAGGCGGATTTTATACCGCGTGGATCGCCGAAATTTCGGCAGATCAAACGCGCATGCTCCCCATCGCGTGGGCTGGTTTGTCCGATACGGAATTTGATAAATTCGACATGAGCATCAGCGCTGAAGAACCCCAGCGCCGCCGCCCAGCGCTGCAGGCGTTGTTCACGGGCCAGCGGGTGATCATCAACAACACACGCACAAGCGAGGATCTGGCAGTGGCTGCCAGCGCCCAAAATGTCCTGCTGGCGCATAACATCGGCTCACTGGTGTTCTATCCGCTCAAAGTGAATGGCACGGTGCGCGCGCTTTTCAGTCTGTCAGCGTCTGAAACGAACTTCTTTGACACGGAGGAACTCCGCCTCCTCGACGAGATGGCGGGCGATCTCGAATATGCAATGGAGTTTGCGGAACAGGAGTCCAAGCGTGAGCAGGCCGAAAGTTCGCTCCGGCGCTATGCGCAGCGGCTCGAAGTGCTGCACACGATTGATCATGCGTTGCTTCGTGCTCAGGATATTTATGATGTGATCGCCAACGGCATAGAGAATCTAAACCGCCTCGTTCCATGCGAACGCATTGGCGTAGTTTTGTATGATGAGCAGACCGGCGACGCGCGCGTATACCAAACTAGCAACTCAACCGCCTCAGAAGTGTATGAAGGAGTTCGCACCGCACAACCCTCACCAGCATGGTTGGCGCAATTCGATGATCGCGGCGTCAAGAATGTTGGCGATATGCGCTTGGTTCCCGCTCCTTATCCGTTATATGAAATCGGCATCAAAGAGGGTCTCCGCTCGATTTTGCACATCTTGCTCAAGGTGCAGGGACAAACCATCGGGCTTCTCAACCTAATCGCTTCCACGCCCGACTTCTTTACACTCGAACACGAGCAGATCGCCGCCGAAGTTGGTGGGCAGATTGCCATCGCCATCCGGCAGATGCGGCTTGACCAAGCCCTCAAGCGCCATACACAACGCCTCGAAGTGCTGCACGCTATCGACCGGGCGCTGCTCCGGGCTGATTCGCTCCCGTCGATTGTCAACGGCACGCTCAGCGAAATGCGACGGTTGATTCCCTGCGAACGCGCTGGCGTGGTTCTCTTTGACAAACAGACCAACGAAGCCGTACTCTATATGCTCAATACCGCGACCGAATCCGAACTGCAATCGGGCCAACGCACCCCCATGCCCGCCCCTGACTGGATCGCCAGTTTCAGCCCGACCGGCGTCAAGAACGTTGGTGATCTCCGGCAAATCGCCGCGCCCTATGGCTTCTATGCACACGCCGTTAAAGAAGGCATGGTTTCAATTCTGCATGTGTTGTTGGTCGCGCAGGGGGAACCGCTCGGACTGCTCAATCTGCTGGCCAGTTCCGCAAACTTCTTCACGCCCGAATATACGGAGATCGCAGGAGAAGTCGGCAGCCAACTCGCCATCGCCCTCCAGCAGATGCAGTTGGCCGAGGTGATTGCCCAGCACACCGCCGATCTGGAAAACAAAGTCGCAGAACGTACCGCACAGCTGCGCGCGGAAAACGAGCGCATCCAGGCCATCCTCCACTATAGTCTGGAAGGGATCGCCTTCCTCGACGCGGATTTCCGGCTGGTAGAGACGAATGCGGCCTTCCGCAAGCTGGTCAATCTTGCCGCTTATGAGACCAAACCGATCTCCATGTTCGATATCCTGCACGTGGACGACCACCGCCGCTTCAGCGAGTTCGTCAAGCACGCGATCGCCGAAAGCAGCGGCCACCGCTTCGAAATTCGGTTGATTAAAGCGGAACACAGCGTGGTCAATGCCGAAATCGGCCTGCAAAACATCACCGACGACGGCTTCGTATGCAGCTTCCACGACATCAGCGACCGGCAGCGCGCCGAACAAGCTTTGCGTCTCGCGCTGGAAGCCGAGAAGCAGGCGAACATTCTGAAATCACGCTTTGTCGCAATGGCCTCCCACGAGTTCCGCACGCCCCTCGCCGCCATCCTCGCGTCGACGGAAACGCTCACACTTTACCGTGACCGCATGAAGGATGACGATATTTCTAACCGTCTGGACAACATTCGGCGGCAAGTCAGTCACATGGCGGGGATCATGGAGAAGGGGCTTCAGCTCGGGCACATGCAGTCGGGCCGGCTGGCCTTCCAGCCGACCCAAGCCAACTTACCAGCGCTGTGTGCCGAACTCGTCGAGGAATTTAACAACCGGCCAGCGACGAACAATCGGGTGATCTATGCTGCGCCGGACGCGCCTATCCTGCTGCGTCTGGATGTCAGTCTCATGCGCCAATCGATCACCAATCTGATCGGGAACGCGCTCAAATACTCAGAGAATCCGCTGCCGGTCCATGTGCAATTATCCAAGGACGGCACAGGGGTCACGCTGCTCATCCGCGACCAAGGGATCGGCATTCCGGCGAAAGACTTCCCCTACCTGTTTGAGCCCTTTCACCGCGCGTCGAATGTCGGCAGCATTTCGGGGACAGGGCTGGGGTTGAGCATCACCAAACAGGCCATCGAACTCCACGGGGGGTCGATCACCGTCGACTCGCAGGAAGGGCACGGCACGACGTTCACCATCACGCTGCCCGTGACGACCCTGAATTTGACATAAAAAACGGATGCCGGGTCAGGGCATCCGTTGGGCGTCATTCCGGATTAGGGAGGGCGCTAGAAGCCGATTTCCAGCGTAGAACCATGCTGTTTGGGCAGCAGCACGACGAAGCGCGTCCCATAGCCAACCTGACTCTCGACGGAGACCGTGCCGCCGTGCAAATCCACCGACTGCTTGACAATCGTCAGCCCCAAGCCCATCCCCTTGAAACCCTTGGCGTTATCCGCCCGGTGGAATGGCTCAAACAGATTGGGCAGGTCTTCCGGCGGAATGCCAATGCCCTGATCTTCGACCAGCAGCTCAATGTACGTCGGTTGCTCGGCGAGGCAAATGCGAATCGTCGTGTCGGTCGGCGCATACTTAATCGCGTTGGAGATCAGATTGACGATGAGCTGGCGCAGCAGTTTGCTATCGGCCTCAATCGTCACGTCAACCTGCTCTTCGAAGACGATCTCATGCCCACCCTGATCGATCAACCGGAATTCGTCGACGATCCCGTCGATAAAGCGTAAAACGTCGACCTGCTCCGGGTTGAATTCCAGATGCCCGCTTTCCATGCCGGCGACCATCATCAGGTCGTCCAGCATTTGCAGCAGCAGATGCACCGAGCCGTTGATGCGGTCCAGATACTGATGCCGCCGCGCGGGCGTCATACGATCTTCATAGTTCTTGATGAGGTCGGCGGAGGAGAGAATCGCCGCCAGTGGATTGCGGAAATCGTGCGAGATCATGGCGATCAGCCGGGACTTGAGCAACCGTCGTTCGCGCTCCTCGCTGAGAGCGTTGCTCAACATGGTGAGCTGCTCCATCTGCTGTTCCTGCTGCACGCCGCGCTTGATCAATTGCGTGCGCACCGAATTGAGCAGTTCGAGATTGGTGAATGGCTTGGTGATGTAATCATCCGCGCCGAGGTTCATCCCTTTGCGGACGGCTTCGCGGTCGACCGCCGCCGTCAGGAAGATGAACGGCGTCTGCGCCAGCGACGTTTCGAGCCGCACCGTGAGCAGCAGGTCATAGCCATTCATTTCGGGCATGGCGATGTCAGAGACGATCAAATCCGGCGGGTCACGACGAATCGCTTCCAGCGCCAACCGCCCATTGGGCGCGCTGTGCACGTCGTATCCTTCAAAGCCCAGCCAATCCGTAACCTCGTCGCGGATCGCGTCCTCATCTTCAACAACCAGTATCTTTGCCATCTGCGCTGTCCTCAAATGGGTCGATGGGCATGGTGACGATGAAGGTTGTGCCAGCGTCAACCTCTGATGCAACATTGATGGTTCCACCATGCAGCTCGACAAATTGCTTCGTGATGCTCAAGCCCAAACCAGTTCCCGGAATCGTCCCGACATTGCGCCCCCGATGGAAGGGTTCAAACAAGTACTTCTGATCGTCGGGGGGAATGCCGATGCCCTCATCGATCACCTGTAAGTAAATATTAACATTGTCCTGAGACAGTTTAAGCTTAACGATTTTATCCGCCGGAGAGTATTTGAGCGCGTTGGCGAGCAGATTGTGAATCACCTGCCGCATCAGGCGCACATCGAAACTCAGCGCCGGCGCCAGCTCAGGCGCGGTGTAGACGATGCGCCCGCGATTCGACGATTGGATATCCAGTTCTTCAATCACGTCGCGGCACAGCGCATCCAGATCACCCGGCGCCGGTACGAACTCCATGCGCCCAGTCTGCAGCCGCGCCAATTGGAGCACATCATCCATGATGGCGATCATGTGGTCGACCTGCTGGCGAATCTTCTCCAACCGCCGTTCGATCTGCGCGTCGTCCATCTTGTGGCGATAGATCGACAGCGATTCGGCCAGCGCCATGATCGCAGCCAGCGGCGTGCGGAATTCGTGTGACGCCATCGACACAAAGCGTGATTTCAGTTCGCCCAGTTCCTGCTCCGCGGCCAGTGCCTGCCGCAGCGCCTCTTCACTGTGTTTGTGCTCGGTGATGTCCCACGCCGCGCCGATGATTTTGGTCGGCAGGCCATTGTCGCCAAACAGCGTAACGCTGTGCAGATTCAAATGCCGAATTTCGCCGTCGGGACGCACAATGCGGAATGCATCACTATGGGGGTTTTCCTGCCAGGCGCGTTTCGCCCGTTCTTCGGCACCTGCGCGGTCATCCGGGTGAATGAAGTTATTGATCCACTCTTCAGGAAAGGGTTCGTCAGCTTTGGGGATGCCGTGAATGATACACATCCGCTCGTCCCACATGGTTACGCGCTTCTGCAAATCCCATTCCATAATGCCAATCTCACCCGCCTGTGTCGCCATGTCCAAGCGCTGCGACAGGGAGATCGCTTTCTCTTCAGCTATTTTGCGTGCCAGCAGCGAACCAATGGTCATGGCGTACAGCGAGAGCGCTTCCAACTGCGCCTTGCTGAACGGTCGGTGCTGAATCGCGTTATCAACCGATACCCAACCCAGCAAGTCGTCATCCCACAGGGCCGCGACTGCCTGACTGCCGACCGCGACAAACTTCGGTCGGTCGTAGAGCGGAGCGCTCTCATTCACGGCGAAGCGTACGCCGCGTTCCATCGTCGTTTGATAGATTTCAGGCAATGAATCGAAGGGCAGTCGCACATCATACTCATTGATGAGTTTGCCATCCATATCACAGCCATAGGTACCGACGATCTGCTGATGTTCAGGATCGGACAAGACCATCCCCATCCGATCGAAACCAAATGAGTCACGCCCAAGCTGGACTGCCGTCTGGTAGAACGCATCCAGCGACTCGGTGCGCGCCAGCACGATACTCGCCTCATGGAGCGCGCGCAGATAGGTCTGCATCACACGCGCTTCTTCGTACTGCTGCTCAATTTGATTCTTGGCGCTTTCCAGTTCGGCCGTGCGTTCGCCAACCCGCAGTTCGAGCAGGTCATACGAGCCTTGCAGGGCGGCCTGCACCCGCTGCTTTTCCGCTTCGATCTGCACGCGGCGCATGGCGATGCCCGCGATATGCGCCGCCAAATCGATGAGTTCGAGTTCGGCCTCTCCCGGTAAACGCGGCTGCCCATAGTAGAGCGCAAACGTGCCGAGGACGGTGTGTTCATCCGCCATGATCGGCTGTGACCAGCAGGCGCGCAGCCCGTGCGCCAAGGCAAGCACTTTGTAGTCTGTCCACAGCGGATCGGTCTCGATATCTTCGACCAGCACGAGGCGTTTCTCGTACGCCGCTGTCCCGCACGACCCCACCTGCGGACCGATACGAATACCTTGAATCGCCGTATTGTAGGCCTCGGGGAGGCTCGGAGCCGCGCCGAGCAAGAGGCGCTCGCCCGTTGGGTCGAGCAGCAGCACCGACGCGCGCACCTCCGGCTCATATTCTTCAATGGCGCGCGCCAATTGGTCGAGCGTATCGGACAGCGGCAGTGAGATGGCGACTCTTTCGAGAATCTGCGTCATGCGTTTCTGCAAAATCTCACGCCGTTTGCGCTCGGTGATATCGCGGTTCACGATCACGGCGCCCGCCGATTGATCTCCATCATAGAGGTTCGTGACCGAGGAGAGAATCCAGCGAATCTGACCGTCTTTGGTACGTTCGACGATTTCCCCGCGCCAGATCGCGCCGGATTGAATGAGCGCCCACACTTCGGGCAGGGTTTGCTTTTGGAAGTCCGCCTGCAGCAGTTCGGGCAGAATCTGACCGAGCGCTTCGGCTTCGCTCCAGCCGTATACATAGGCCGCGGCTTTGTTCCATGACGTGACCCGCTTATCCGCATCGACCGTGATGATCGCATCGGAGACGCGCTGCAGCAGGCTGGCCTGATACTTCAGTGTCGCTTCGGCCTGCTGGCGGCTGGTCACATCGACCACAAAACACATGATGACCAGTTCATCAGCGTATTGGGAATACCCCAAGCCGATTTCCACGGGAAAATACGTCCCATCCCGGCGGCGCGCTTTCGTTTGAAAACCCGAGTTCAGGTGCCGATTCCGGGGTTGACGCACATAATCAGCCACGAGTTCGACGTGGACAGGACGGGATTCTTCGGGCACGAGCAGATCAATATTCTGCCCCATCAGTTCCGCCGCGCTGTAGCCGAAGATCGCCTGCGCCTTGGCATTGCTCAAGCGAATATTGCCGCTGATATCACAGATAATCACTGCTTCCGGCGCGGTTTCCAGCAGGCCGCGGAACTGCGCTTCGCTGGCGCGCAGCGCGTGTTCGGTGAGTTTCGACTGGGTGATGTCGAGCGCGTTGATCAACGCCCCGGTGACGGCGTTCTGCGCATCGCGCACGGGCTGCACACTCGTGCGATACCAGCGGGTTTCACTGCCGACTGTGGTCGGGCCTTCGAAGACCTGCCCCTGTCCGGTCTGCATCACCTGCTGGAGGGCGGCCAACTGCCACTCGGCGGTTTCCGGCGAAAACAATTCGGTCATATGGCGACCGACCATCGTCTCGGGCGTGCGCCGCAGGGCGTGCGCTGCGTAGTCGTTGGCGAACAGCGCATAACCGCGCGCATCGAACAGCGCGACGGCGGAGTCGAGACTGTTGACGAGGCTTCGATAGCGTTCTTCACTGGCGCGGAGGGCACCTTCAACCGACTGCTGATCGATCGCAGGCGAATTGAGCGGATCGGCGCCAGAATTGGACGGTTGCATCATAGTCGTTTTCTTTACAGGGGCAAGCGCCTATGCCAGCAGACAACATAAAGATGTGACGGGCAGCTTGCGCCTATCTTCATTATATATTCCAATTCTGTAACCTAAGCCATAACGAATCCCGGCCTACTCGCGTGGCGGCGTCCAGCGCGCGATCAGCGCGTGCGCCTGCTGCACGACTGCATCCCGCAGTTCGGCTGGCTCCAGCACGCGCACGTCCGCGCCCAGCCCGAAGACCAGCATCTGCGCCAGCAGCGGCGACTCCATCGAGAGCTGGAGCGTGATCCAATCCTCTGCGTCCGGCTCACCAGCGCTCTCCCAGCGTCCCGCCAGCAGCCATTTGACGAACGGCGCGCGTTCCGGCGCGACGCGGAGCATGCAGCGGTAGGAGCTGAAGCTCTCCACAAACGACTGTAGTTTATCGCGCCAGTACGTCGGCAAATCGAAGTCGGGCAGCCGCTCAAAGTGCTCGGGCAACCGCCGCACCGTGTGAAACCGGGCGACGCGATACGTGCGCAGTTCGCCTTCCCGCCGCGCGACCAGATACCATAGGCTCGACTTGTTCACGAGGCTGTAGGGTTCGAGCGTCCGCTCGGAGATCGTTCCGTCATAGTGCTCGTACACGGTCGCCACCCGTTGATCGTCGTAGACCGCCTGCTGCAAGTCATCCCAGAACGGCGGCGTCTGCGCATCCTGCCACCACCAGCCCGGATCAATCAGGATGCGCTGGCGTATGTGATCGACGGTGGGGCGCTGCGCCGCGGGCAGCGCCGCCAGCAGCTTAAGCAGCAGTCGATCCCCGGCCTCGCCCAAGCCGATGTCGCGCAAAATCGACGTGCTCCCGGCGATAATCAGCGAGCGGATCTCCGGCTCATGCAGCCCAGTCAGCGTGGTGCGATACGCTTCATCCAGCGCAATTCCGCCGCCATGCCCGCCCCCGGCGTAAATGGGCACGCCCGCCAGCGAGAGCGCCTCCACGTCGCGCAAAATCGTGCGCCGCGACACGCCGAGTTCACTCGCCAGCGCTTGCGCGGTCAACTGGCCGCGCGTTTGCAGCAGCAGGAGCAGTGATAACAAGCGATCTGCCCGCACTCGAAATCTCCTTCAACTTGGATGACATGAGCTGTCACCCAAGCAGTTTACCATAAAGCTATCAGGTGGAGACACGAGGAGTGACGTGATGCTGCAGACGATGAGTGGTCAATTGGATCTCGGCGATGGCGTGTTGGCCTATGAAGTGGCGGGCGCGGGTGTGCCCGTTGTGCTGGTGCATGCGGCGTTTCTCGACCGGCGCATGTTCGATCCGCAGTGGGAAACACTGGCGCGTGAGTTTCAGGTGATCCGCTTCGATATGATCGGCTTCGGGGCGTCCAGCCCGGCGACCGGGCCGCGTTCTCGCCGCGCCGATGTGCGCCGACTGCTGGATCATCTGGGAATCGACCGCGCGCATTGGGTCGGCTGCTCAATGGGCGGCGAACTGCTGCTCGATCTCGCGCTGGAACAGCCCGAACGCGCCGCGTCGCTGACGGTGGTCGGCTCCACGCCGAGCGGCTTCGAGATGCACGGCGTGATGCCGCGCTACATGGGCGAGATGATCGGCGCGCTGCAAACGGGCGACGTAGCCACCGCCAACGAACTGCAAATCCGCATCTGGTTTGACGGGCAGTTCCGTGAACCGGACCAGGTCAACGCGGAACAGCGCGCGCAGGCGCTGGCGATGAACCGCCTTCCGGTCGAGCGCAGCACCTTCGGCATCGCCGATATGCAGCCCATCAACCCGCTCGATCCGCCTGCGGTCGGACGTTTGGACGCGGTGCGCTGCCCGGCCTTGATCGTCGCGGGGGCGCTCGATCATCCCGAGGTCGTGCGCGCCGCCGAGGTTATGGCGCAGGGCATCCCCCACGCGCGCCAAGCGATCATCGACGGGGCGGCGCACGTCCCCAGCTTCGAACGACCGGAAGTCTTCAACCCGCTTCTGTTGGAGTTCTTGCGGGAACACAGCGGGGTATAGATGCTAACAGGGATCTAGATGGCGTAGGGGCGCACGGCCGTGCGCCCCTACCAAGAACTGCCTACTGCACCTTCGTCAGCAGTTGATCGAAGCTGCCGAGCTGCAGGCCGAATGTCTCGGCGACGGCGGGGTGCAATACCTGACCCGCGTACAGGTTCAGCCCCTTGGCGAGGTCGGGATCACTGTCCAGCACATCGCGCAGATTTCCGCCCGCAAGCTTGAGGATATAGCGCAGCGTCGCATTGGACAGCGCGAAGCTCGACGTGCGCGGCACGGCGCCCGGCATGTTGGCGACGCCGTAGTGCAGCACGCCATCGACCACGTAGGTCGGGTCGCTGTGGGTCGTCGGGCGCGTGGTTTCCACGCAGCCACCCTGATCGACCGCCACGTCCACAATTACGCTGCTGCGCGGCATAATCGAGAGCATTTCCCGCGTGATCAGGCGCGGGGCGCGCGCCCCGGCGACCAGCACGGCGCCGATCACCGCATCCGCCGTGGCAAGCGCTTCACGAATGTTGATCTCGTTCGAGTAAATGGTCGTCAGCCGCCCATGTAGAATCTGATCGAGATAAATCAGGCGTTCCGTGTTCAGGTCGAGCAGCGTGACATTTGCGCCCATGCCCAAGGCCACCTGCGCCGCGTTCGTGCCGACCGAACCGCCGCCGAGGATCACGACATGCGCGGGACGCACACCGGGGACGCCGCCCATCAGGATACCGCGTCCACCTTCCGGCTTTTGCAGATAGAACGCCGCGATCTGCGTCGCCATGCGCCCGGCGACTTCGCTCATCGGCGCGAGCAGCGGCAGTTGCCCGTGTTCGTTTTCGACGGTCTCATAGGCGATGCCCGTCACGCCGCTGTTCATCATGGCGCGGGTGAGGTCTTCGTTGGCCGCCAGATGCAGGTACGCGAACAGGATCAAGTCGTCGCGCAAATACCCATATTCCGAAGGCAGCGGCTCTTTCACCTTGAGCACCAGATGCGCGCGATTCCACGCTTCCGCCGCCGTGTGCGCCACCTGCGCGCCCGCCTGTACGTATTCGTTGTCGGTGAAACCACTGCCTGCGCCCGCGTTCGTCTCCACAATGACCTTGTGACCACGCCGCGTCAGCTCGCGGACGCCGCCCGGCGGCAGCGCGACGCGAAACTCGTTGTCCTTAATTTCCTTGGGGATTCCGATGATCATGCTATTTTCTCTTTTCGCTAACGACTTATAGCTCTATTGTACACAATGTCGTAAAGTTTCAAGTTTTTTCGTACACTTTGATCGAATGGCTCAGCCTTTCCCTGACTGGTGCCGCGATTTATTGCTAGCGTACACCCATCCCCCCATCGTCACCATAAGCCTTTGGACGCACGGGCGGCGATATTTCTCGGCGGAAAAATCCGCTACAATAGCCGCAGTAGATCAGCATCCTCAGGACACACGTATGACTGACCAACCCAATACGCCCGCGCCGCTCAAACTGCCAACGCTGAGTACAGCCCGCATCGAAACACTGGCGGATGGCGTCTTCGCCATCGTCATGACGCTGCTCGTGTTTGACATGCGCGTGCCGACGCAGGAGCAGGTGGACGCGGTCGGTTTGGGGCAGGCGCTGCTGGCGCTCACCCCGAACATCATCTCGTATGTGATCAGCTTCATCATCCTCGGCGTGTACTGGGTGGGGCATCACAACCAGTTCTTCTACATCCGCCGCTCTGACCGCACGCTGCTCTGGATCAACATCCTGTACATGATGTTCGTGGCGCTCGTGCCCTTCTCCACGGGGCTGCTCAGCCGCTACGGCAGTGACCGCCTCAGCTTGATTGTGTACAACATCAACTTGATCGCCGTGGGCGTGGTGCTGTACCTGCATTGGGCGTATGCCACGCGCGACGGCCATTTGCTGGGGCATACGCTCGACGCCAAAGTGGATCGTCTGGTGCGGCGGCGCATTTTGCTCGCCCCATCGCTGTATTTTCTGGCGATTCTGGTCTCATTCGTCAGCATTGCCGCCGCCGACCTCCTGGACGTGCTGATTCCGATCTTGTATGTGCTGCCCGCCAACTTCGACTCCATCTTCCGGGGGCGGCAAGATCGCTGAAGGTGGCACAACTGCGTGCATTTGATCGTCTGCTAAGTGGGTGAAAGTTAAGCCATGGTGTATCTAGCGCATATCCCCGAACAACTTGAGTCGGCGCGCCTGCGGCTGCGCGTCCCGCGCCACAACGACGGCGCGTTGATCAATGGAGCTGTGAACGAATCGCTGGAAGAACTGCGTCCGTGGATGCCGTGGGCGCGCGAAGGGCAAACCATCGCCGAATCGGAGACTTTCGCGCGCGAATCCGCTATGCGCTTTCGCACCCGCGAAGAACTCAACTATTTGATCTTCCGCAAAGACGATGAGCACTATCTCGGCAATATCGGGCTGCACACCATCGCGTGGGATGTGCCGCGCTTTGAGATCGGCTACTGGCTGCGTACGAGCATGGCGGGTCACGGCTATATGACCGAAGCCGTCACCACACTGAGCGCGCTGACCTTTGGCGTGCTCGGGGCAAAACGCGTGGAAATTCGCTGCGACGCCCATAACATGCGCAGCGCTAAAGTCGCAGAGCGTGTCGGCTTTCAGCTGGAAGTGCGCATGCGCTGGCAGTCGCGCGATCCTGCGGGGGACCTGCGGGACACGCTGGTCTATGTGCTGTTTAGTGACACACAAACCGACGAGATCAAAAAAGCGGCATCCCGGTTAAGTGCGCTTTAGGGATGCCGCCATTAGGTTCGATTGTGACTTGGAGATTGTTAAGACAGATGCACGCGCCGCGGACTCATCGGTCGAGCAGTTTGGGGCTGGAGCCGGCGGGTATTCAGGGCCAGATTCACCCGGCTGACAAGCCAGGAAATTGCCTCAGCGCTGAGGAGAACGACGAAATAGCCGACGGTTAGCACGAGTACGATACACACCAACGCTGCAAATGACATACTGTCCTCCCCTTTCTGAAAAGCGAACGTCCGCGCTTAGTTTTAAGCTTGGTTGAAGTATATGTTAAATCAAGTTTAAAGTACATGGGTAATTTGTCTAATTTTCTGTGAACTTTTCTCAGCAGTTTGTAAGCGTGGGTGAGGCGTTGGTTGAGCGCATAGCGCGCATATTGCGCTGGTCATTGTAAAATTGGTTGTAATGCAAGTAAAATTTTAATGTAGCATCCAACCGGATAAAGGGAGTACTGGTATGTATCGACGTCTATTCCTGCTCATTCTGGCGCTGCTCGTCCCCGTGGCAGTGAGCGCCCAGTCCGCCCCGCCCCCTGAAATCGAAGTGGCGCTGGCGGATGTGAACACGCGCCTCGGCACCAGTTATACGCTTAACGATCTGGACAACTGGTCATGGGCCGAGCAAATCTTTAACGATGCCAGCCTCGGCTGTCCGCAGCCCGATATGGCTTATGCGCAAGTCGTCACCCGCGGCTATGTGATCACGCTGACCATTGACGACCAGATTTTCGACTACCGCGCGCCCACAGGCAGCGGCACGGTGGCCTTCTGCGCGGTGACATCCACGGCTGAAAGCACGCCTGAACCTGCTGTCGGCGGCACATGGGAATACACAGCCGTCGCCGGACGCTTTAACCCGTATCTGGCGTGGTCGCCCTCCGGCAATGCACTGGCAGTCTCAGGCGTCGCCGACGAAGCAGGCGCAGCCACTGGCTTGATCCTCGTCTACAACCCGGACGACCTCGAAGCGCTGCCCACACCGATTCCGCTGGAACAGCCCGTAACCGCACTGCACTACGTCAGTTCCAGTGACGGCGTCGCGCTGCTGACGGGCGGCGGCATGGGCAGGTGGCGCTCACCCCGGTCGAACCCGTGCTCGGCGAACCGCTCAACATGCACTTCGAACAGTTTGGCGCGACAGTCACCGCCGTCGCCATCAGCCCGGATGGCAGCACCATCGCTTCAGCGAACGCCTCGTTCAACGATCCGTCGCTGAGCGAACTGTTCGCCATTCACCTGTGGTCAGCGGCCACGGGCGAATTCATCCGCAGCATTGAAGTGACCGCACCGATCACCTCGCTGGCGTTCAGCCCGGTCGGCACGGAACTGGCAGCGGGCACGGTCGAAGGCACGCTGCTGCTCGTCGATTATGAAGCGGGCGAAGCGGCGGCGGAAACCGGCACGAGCACCACGGCGACGGGCGACGTCACCACTGTGGTGAGCTACAGCGACGATGGTTCGCTGCTGGCCGTCGGCACGGAAACCACCGTCACCGTGTGGGATGTGACCGACCCGCAGAACCTGAGCACTGTCCACACGTTCACCACCGACGCGCCGATCCGCGCGCTGGCCTTCACGCCCGATGGTGCAGCGCTGGCCGCTGCCGGTGGCGATCCGTCCGCGCCGGATGCGGCGACGAGCGCGATTCGCGTGTGGGACCTGGTTTCGGGCGATGTGTCGGCGACGCTGCGTGGTCACACCGATGCGGTCAACGGCCTCGCCTTCAGCCCGGATGGTACCCGCTTGGCGTCCATCAGCTTTGACGGTACACTGCGGGTGTGGGAGTTCGGCGCAGTCGGCTAAGTGTGCATTGATAGGGGCGCACGGCTGTGCGCCCCTACGGACAGCATTTTCGTAGGGACGAGGGCTGACCTCGTCCTTTCATTTAGAGGATTGTGGCGGCAATGGCAATTGATTACATCGTCGATCTCGGCTGCGCGCCGAAAACGACGCTCAGTACAGGTGGCATTCTCGACCGGTTGAAGGCGCGTGAACGGGCGCAGCAGGTGATTCGGCTGGTCAGCGAAAATGGCGATCAGCGTCCACCGAGCGAAATGGGCTTTGAGTTCACGCGCACGGCAGCTAACGGCGAAGAAGAGACGCGCGTGATCGTCGTGCAGGAGCTGCTCGACGAGGCGAACGCCCTCGCCCCGCTGGAACACCACTGCATCGGCTGCCCGGCGAACGTCGCCAGCGCACCGTTCGGCTGTATGAACTATATTCAGTACCCGATCTCGCTGGCGGCGGAACGCTGGCTGCTCGATCAACTGCCCGGTATCGACGAGCCGATCATCTGGCTGCTGCTCAAGCAGGGCGTGATCGAACTCGGCTACGATGGCGCATTGGTCGCGCCGCTGCGCACCAACCCGGCGATCTTCGAGGAGTCCAAGCTGCCGGGGCGCGACATGGTCGAGTTTCTGCTCACAGCCAATCAGGTCTTTCAGATGCTGTTCCTGACCGGTCACGTTCAGCCCTCCCACGGGGGCATGCTGCTGCTGCTCTTCGGCGCGATTCGCCGCAACCTCGAAGCGCATCAGGTTGTGCTGATCATGAACCGTTCGCTCACGCCGGAGCAATTCGAACGCGATTTCCCGTTCCTGCTGCAGCCAACTGACGCCGACGATCACACGATCCGCGAGTTGAAGCAGTTCTTCGCGGCGTTATATCGCGCCTATGTGCTCAATGTGACCGTGCTGTTGGACGTGTAGCCTTCACCTCACCCCAAGAACCTAGCGGTTCTTTGCCCCTCTCCCAAGGGAGAGGGGCGGTTGAGCGCAGCGAAACAGGGTGAGGCGAAGAACTAGTGACGTCAGTTCCCCCCCCCCCCCCCCCCCCCCCCCCCCCCCCCCCCCCCGGGGGGGGGGGGGGGGGGGCGGCCCCCCCCCCCCCCCCCCCCCCCCCGGGCGGGGGGGGGGGGCGGGGGGGGATTTTTCCCCCAGCGGCGGCCCCCCCCCCCCCCCCCCCCCCCCCCCCCCCCCCCGGGGGGGGGGGGGGGGGGGGGGGGGGCGCCCCCCCCCCCCCCCGCCCGGGGGGGGGGGGGGGGGGGGGGGGGGGGGGGGTCCTAACTCACGTTAGTGGTTAGCGAAGCGGTAACCCACGCCGCGAGAGGTGAGAATGTAATCGGGATTTTCGGGGTCTCGTTCGACTTTCTGGCGCAGATAGTGAATGTACAGCTTGAGGCTGTCAATCGCGTCGCCATATTCTTCGCCCCAGGCCTCGGTGACCAGCTCATTGCGCGGCACGACGCGCCCCGCGTTGCGCACCAGCACACCGAGCAAACTGAACTCTTTGGGCGTCAGATGCTTAACCTCATTGCGCACGCGTACTTCGCGGTTCATGAAGTTAACGCGGAACTCGCCGTTGTTGAAGATCAGCTCTTCGCTCATGACGGCTTTGGGTGCGCGGCGCAGATGCGCCCGAATGCGCGCAACCAGCTCATCATTTTCAAACGGCTTGGAAATATAGTCGTCCGCGCCAATCTCCAGTCCATAGACCATGTCGCGCAGTTCGCCGCGCGCGGTGAGGAAAATGATCGGCACGTCGGACATGTCGCGCAGGCGGCGGCACACTTCCCAGCCATCCATGTCGGGCATCATGATGTCGAGCAGCACCAGATCGGGCTGGTTGCGGTAGGCTTTCTTCAAGCCTTCCTCGGCGCTGTACGCCGTAATGACATCAAAGCCGCGACGCTGGAGCAGAATCTCGATCAGTTTTACCGTCGTCTGTTCATCATCGATGATCAGAATCTTTTCGCTCATGAGACGCCCCGAAGTCGGAATCCTCAAACTCGTGTTGCAAAATTCAAACTCACTGTAGCACAGGGTTAAAATACGTGCAAGTAAAGGTTAGAGTAGTATCATTCTTGTTAGAAAAAAGGACAAAAACCATGCGCGAAGCCATCCGAGAATTCATCAAAACCGACCTGATTCACGACAAGAAATACCCGCTCAAAGATGACGAGGATCTCTTCAAAGGCGGGCTGGTCGATTCGTTCAGCCTGACCGAACTGGCCGTCTTCATCGAAGACAAGTTTGGCATCCACTTCGCCGATCCGGAACTCACGGTCGCCAACATGCGCACGCTCGACCACATCATCCGCAACATCGAAGCGAAACAGGCGAAATGAATCGCCGCACGCTGATCGAATATGCGCGCTACCACTTCGAGGAGCATCCCTACCACCCGGCGGTAACCTTCGTCGCGGCAGATGGGAGCGAAACCCCGCACAACTACCTGACCTTCTTCAACGAGGCGGCAGATTACGCGGCGGCGCTGGAAACGGTGGGCATCGCCGCCGGCGATCTGGTCGTGCTGGTGATGGAGCAGAGCGTCAGTGTGATGGCGGCGTTCTGGGGTGCGCTGCTGATCGGCGCGATCCCGTCGATCTTCCCGTTTATCAACGACAAGCTGGATGCTGAGCACTACTACAGCAGCATCCGCCAGTTGATCGGCTTCGAAGGCGTGCGCGCGGTGATCACCTTTGCCAAGTTTGAACCTGAGCTGCGGGCGACGCTGGATGGCTTAGACGTGGAAATCATCACGACCGAGGCACTGCAAGCCACAGGCGACCCGGCGATCTACTTCGCGCGTCCCCTGCCCGACCCGGAAGCGACCGCCTTTTTGCAGCATTCATCGGGCAGTACGGGACTGCAAAAAGGCGTCATGCTCTCGCACCGCGCCGTGATCAATCAGATTCAGGAGTACGAAGAAGCGGTCGACGTGATGGGCAACTGGAGCGTGATTGCCTCGTGGCTCCCGCTGTATCACGACATGGGCTTGATCGCCGCCTTCATCATGCCGTTCAAAGTCGGCGTGCATCTGGTGATCATGTCGCCATTCGAGTGGGTACGCCAGCCCGTCATGCTGCTGCAGGCGATCACCCGCCACCACGCGACCCACATGTGGCTGCCAAATTTCGCCTACAACTTCATGGCGACGCGCATCCGCGACGCGGCGCTCGCTGGCGTCAAGCTGGAGGCGCTGCGCTGGGTGGTCAACTGCTCGGAACCTGTTTACGCTGACAGTCACCGCGTGTTTCTGAAGAAATACGCAGCTTACGGCCTGAGTGAGTCAGCGCTCAAAGTGTGTTATGCGATGGCGGAGAACACCTTCGCCGTCACGCAAACGCCGCGTAAAGCGCAGCCGCGCCTCGACCTGATCGACCGCAAGCGCTTCGCCGAAGAGAAGATCGCCGCTCCCGCCGACGCGGACGCGCCCAGTATGGAAATCGTCTCGTGCGGCGTGCCGCTCCCCAATACGCAGGTGCGCGTGGTCAGCGCAGAAGGCGGCGTGCTGCCGGATCGCCACATCGGCGAGATTGAGATCCTCAGCGACTGTATGCTCTCCGGCTACTACCAGCGCGACGACCTCAACCCGTTCCACGACGGCTGGTTCATGACCGGGGATATGGGGTATCTGGCGGATGGAGAGCTCTACGTCACTGGGCGTAAGAAAGACCTGATCATTGTGGCCGGCAAGAACGTCTATCCGCAGGACATCGAAAACCTGCTTAACGATGTGCCGAACGTACATCCCGGACGCGTGGTAGCGTTCGGCGTCCCCAACGCGCAGCTCGGCACGGAAGATATCGCCGTGCTGGTGGAAGCGGAGACCGACGCGCAGGCCGAAGATGACGAGCAGCGCGGGGATATCGTACGCGAAGTGCGCGCGCGCATCGCCGCCAACACCGAAGTCACCGCGCGTTATGTCGAAGTCTTGCCGCCGCGCCAACTGATCAAGACGAGCAGCGGCAAGATCGCCCGCAGCGCCAATCGGGAACGGTTCTTAGGGCAGTTGGAAGAGTAAGGCGACCCGACCCTGCTTGCTGCGCAGATCGTCCCTCTTCACTCGGCTGAGGGGGACACTTGATTTTCGGGTTGCATCTGTTGAGGCGAGGCTTGCCGGGTAAGTGCGTAAAATACCGTGAAAGCGGGTTACAGGTCGGCTCTGAGATTTTGCGGACGCGATAAATCGCGTCCCTACACAAGTACCGCTTTCTCGTAGGGACGCACTTTATTGCGTCCGCTGCTTCAAAAATTCTACGTAGGACCGGCAAGCCTCGCCCCCACAGCCCAATTGGTAATGGGATAAACCCAATTGGCTTTTGCCCCTCGCCCAATGGAGAGCGGCGGTTGAGCGCAGCGCAACGGGGTGAGGTTAAGGCCACGTAAGCATTGTATATGCGCCCGCCGTTGCGGATTGACGAGGGGAGTCACGACCGTTATACTAAGATTATGTCGGTAGGTTGTTGGCGGTTGGCTCGAACTGGGCCCTACGCGGCGGGACGGTTCGAACCGTGTCAGGGTCGAGAGGCAGCAGCACTAAGGGCTGAAACCCGGGTGCCGTAGGTTTCCCGGTTTGAGCCCAGCGCCAACAACCTGTTTTTATTTATGGGTGACTGCGGTGGATCGATCGACCCCTCCCACGCTGCCCAAAGCGCCCGGCAGCCTCCCAACCGAACCCCGGCGCCCCGCCGGATTGCGCTCACGCGCCCTGCTCCCTCTTTTCATCGCTCTCAGTGTCGCCGCGATCACCTCACTCGGTCTGTTGATCGGCTTAGTCATCTTGTTGATGTCAACCGTGCCCGTGACGGTCATTGTCGACGGCGAAGCGACGCAGGTCACCACCCGCGCCGTCGATGTCGCGGGCGTGCTGACTGAGCGCGGTATCCTCATCAACGAAGGCGATCTCATCACGCCGCCGCTCGACAGCCCATTAGCGCCCGATCTTGTCATCTCAATAGCCCGCGCGCGCACCGTCTTCCTGATCGTCGATGGCAGCACGACGCCGCTGTGGACGCCGCTCACCAATCCCGCCGAAATTCTGCAGACTGCGCGTGTGACCGTCAGCGCGGACGACCGCATCGACATCGACGGCACGCAGGCGCAGCTCGCCGATCTCGCGCGCTGGCCTGTGCCTGTGAGCGCGTTGGCTGTGCGCCACGCGGTCGATCTCACCATCAACGATGGCACTGACTCGCAAACACTGCGCACGACCGCCCTCACCGTCGGCGACGCGCTGTTCGAAGCGGATATCACCCTGTATCTCTCCGACCGTGTCTACCCGGATTTGAACGCCCCCGCGACGAACGATCTCAGCATCACCATTGAGCGCGCCCGTCCAATCAATATTGTGGCGGATGGCGAGACGATCCAGACGCGCACGCAGGGCGCGACTGTCGGCGATGCGCTCAGCGACGCGGGCGTGACGCTCGTCGGACTGGATTACACCATCCCCGACGAAGACACGGCGCTGCTGCCGGGCATGTCCGTGCGCGTCATCCGCGTGACTGAGGAGATCACCAGCACCGACGCCCCGATCCCGTACGAAACGATCTATCAGGCGGACTCGACGCTCGAACTCGATCAGCGGCGGGTGCTGCAAACGGGCGCGAACGGCGTTCAATCGACGCGGGTGCGCGTGCGCTACGAGAACGGCATCGAAGTGGAACGCGTCGACGAAGAGACGGTCGTCACGCAGCCACCCGCCAACCACGTGATCGCCTACGGGACGAACGTCGTCATTCGCACCGTCGATACGCCCGAGGGTCCGCGCGAATATTGGCGCAAGCTGCGCATGTATGCGACCAGCTACCACCCGATCAATGGCGATAACATCACCGCGACCGGCGCGGTTTTGCAGCAGGGCATCATCGGTGCAGATCCCGATATTTTGCCCTATCACACGCAGATCTACGTGCCGCGCTACGGCGTCGGCTCGATTGAAGACACGGGCGCGGAACGCCATGACCCGCTGTGGGTCGACCTTGGCTACACCGAGGCCGATTGGCGCTCGTGGTCGGGCTATGTCGACGTCTATGTGCTCACACCCGTGCCCGCCACCATCGACTATTTCTTGACGGATTAGGCGCGCTTCTGCGCGTCCGCAATCGCAGTCAGTCAAGCCTCACCCCTCAATCCCCTCTCCCAAGGGCGAGGGAACTAAAAGAGTCTTCCTGTCTCCCCTCTCCTCTTTTCGGAGAGGGGTCGGGGGTGAGATCGCTTTTATCTTTTACCCTCAGCTCAATCTTCGGAGGATGCACCATGACTAACCCCAAAGCCTTACTTGACCATTTCGGCGTGATCCCGAAGAAAAGTCTCGGTCAGAATTTTCTGCATGATCCGCAGGCGCTGGAAAAGATTGCCGATGCCGCCGAACTCATGCCCGAAGACACCGTGCTGGAAATCGGCCCCGGCACCGGCGCGCTGACCGCCGTGCTGGCGCAGCGCGTGCGCCGCGTGGTCGCCGTCGAGCTGGATCGCCGTCTGGAGCCAATCATGCGGCTGACGCTCGCGCCTTACGGCAACGTCGAGGTGATTTTCGACGACATCCTCAATGTGAACCTGCCGGAACTGCTCGGCGATCAGCCGTATGTCGTCGTGGCGAATGTGCCCTACTACATCACCAGCGCGATCATCCGCCTGCTGCTGGAACTACCGCACGCGCCGCGCCGTCTGGTGTTGACGATGCAGCTCGAAGTCGCAGAACGGCTGATCGCCAAACCCGGCGATATGACCCTGCTCAGCGTGAGCGCGCAGTTCTACGCCAAACCGAAGATCGTCACGCGCTTCAACAAAGCGGTCTTTTATCCGCGCCCTGATGTCGACAGCGCCGTCGCCCGCCTTGAGGTGTACGACCGCCCGCCTGTCGATGTGCCGAATGCTGATGCTTTTTTCCGCGTCGTCAAAGCCGGGTTCGGGCAGAAGCGCAAGCAGTTGAAGAACTCAATCGCCGAAGGCCTACACATCGAAGCGGAAGCGGCAGTTGCGCTGCTCGAAGCGGCGAGCATCGACCCCAAGCGCCGCGCGGAGACGCTCTCCCTGCCGGAATGGGCGGCGCTCACGCGGGGGTATCATGCCTCCGTGCAGTCGCCGTAGATCAACAGCCTCACCCCTCAATCCCCTCTCCCAAGGGCGAGGGGACTTCAAAACCCAGCCTGTCTCCCCTCTCCTCTAGGAGAGGGGTTGGGGGTGAGGTTAAATATTTACACCAACTATGAAATGACTCCGCCTCCCAGGTGGCAAGTCCCGCCCCTCCACTCAGAATAGTGGTGTTAGGCGTCCGGAAACCAGAGGCCAATCGCGCGCAACCCCACCCCCGGTTTTCGCGTATAATCATGCGTAAACACAATCCCTACAGGATAAGGCTTGGGCAATGCGCATTAGACGACAAAATACAGCGTGGTTGGCGGTTCTCGGCGCGATGGTCATGGTCGCTGCGCTCTCCGGCGTGGCGAGCGCCCCGGTGACGCTGGCGCTGCTGACGCTCTACGCTTTCGCAGCAGCGGCCTCGCTGTTAGATTTCCAGCCCAACCAGTTCATCGACCGCTCGCGCTCCTCGCTCACGCAGATGCGCATGAGCGCCGAAGCCCGCGAAGCCGTCGAACGCGCGCGCCGCCGCGCCGGGGTGACCGACAACGGCCTGAGTGTGCTCGACATTGGCCTAATCTCGTCGCAGTCCAGCTCCGAAGGGATGGTCATGCGCAAATCGCGCGCCATCTCGCTGGATGACGACGGCGTGCGCCCCTTCATCACGCTGCATGTCCAACCGGAACGCGCCGATCAGCAGGTGCTCATCCGCTACGAAATCCTCGACGGCAGCGGTAACGCCCGCTACGTCCACGAGATGAAAACCTACCTGCGCGAAGGCGAAATGAACATCCTCGCGGATCATCACCTCCCGCTGGCCAGCAACACGGTCAGGCTGGATGCGGGCGACTGGGATTTGCGCGTGTACGTCGATGGCGCGCTGCACGCCGCCCACACCTTTACCATGACGCCGTCGCTGCGTGAACGCTACCGCCGCTTCGAGCAGGCGCGTGACAACCTGAGCGAACCCAAAGCCGCGCCGCCGCCGAAAGAAGACGAACCGCTGAGTCTGGAAGAACTGCTGCGCAGCCGCAACCAGCAAGATCGCGGTCAGTAGAGGGATCGGAATGAACGACTCGCAAAACCGCCGCTTCATCGAAATCATGATCGGCGTTTTCCTGCTGTTGGCGGGCTTATCTTCGATTGGCAGCGCTGGGGTGGCCGCGCTCGTCTTCGCCGCCATTGGCTTCTGGCTGATCTCCCGCAACTTTGAGGGCGCGCGCGACCTGTTCCAATCCTCAGCGTCCACGCCGAGCCGCCGCTACGAATTTCCTGAGGAAGAGGTTGGTGAGGACGATGAGACCTTCGTCGCCGTGCAACCGCGCGCCGATCAGGTCTACCCGCACGCGCTTGACTCGGTGCGCCGCGCCGGGCTGGACCCGTCCACGCTGCACGTGCTGCCCGTCGACATCGGCGTGATGGCTTTCAGCGCCGACCGCGAACCCGTCATTCACCGCAACATCCCCATCGTGGACGATGTCGATTATATTCAGCCGTTCGTGCAGCTCCGCCTGCCAACGAAGGCGATTGGCCGCATTCGCTTTGAGATGATCGACGCGGACGGCGATACGGTGTTCGCGCACGAAAACAACCAGCAGTTGCAGAAAGGGTTGAACCTGATCAGCCCGAACGCCCGCCTGCCTATCCACGATCAGCGCGCGACCGGCAATGACTGGCTGCTGCGCGTGACCGCCGACGGCGTGGTGATTGCCGAACACCGCTTTAGCTGGCAGGAGAGCGCCAGTAAAGCGATGCGCCGCCACATCAACGCGGACGGCGAACTGAGCAATGAGATTCGCGTGATGATGGCGGAAAACCGCCTCGGAAAAATGAGCCTCGACGATCTGCTCTCCGAGCAGGAAGAGGAAGAACCGCCCCAGCCGCGTCGTTCCGCACGGCAGTAATAACCGGAGACCTCAACCCGGCTCCTCTCCGATTGGAGCGCAGTGAGTCCACATGCTTGAGTGAGAAGCCGATGACCTACACCCTGCGCCCATTTGATTTCGACGAGCTGGCCGCCGTCGTCGAGATGATGAATAGCTCCTACGCTGACTTTGGTACTGATTCCAGCGTGCGCCCCGAGCATCTCAAGTTGTGGCTGGCCGACCCGAACTACGAACTGCACATCCTGACAACCGCCGATGGTGCGTTGGTCGGCAGTGTGTCGTTCAGCTACGACTCTGAAATCGGTATTTTCTGGGGTGAAATGACGTTCGCGCCCGGTCACCGCCGCGCTGAGGTGATGCACACGCTGCTGGACTTTGCCGAAGCGCAAGCCCGACTGCGCGTAAGCGAAACCGCACCGTAGCCCCGTGGATCTCCGCTTTGGCGTGAACCGCACCGCTGACGATCTCATCGGCGTGTTTCACGGGCAAGGGCTACGAGTATGTGCGCTCGGCCTACCGCATGTCGATGACGCTGGATCAGCCGATCCCCGATCCGGTCATTCCGGCGGGCATTGAGCTGCGTTCCTTACGACCGTGAACGAGACCTGCGCGCTGCGCGCATGCCGCCTTCGTAGCCGCCTTCAGCGAACATTATGGCTTTCAAGCGGAATCGTTCGAAAGCTGGCAGCAGGGCGTCTTGAGCTTCCCCGGCGACGATCAATCGTTGTGGCTGATGGCGTGGGAAGGCGAGCAGGCGGTCGGCTTCAGTTTTAACCGGGCGCTCGTCAGCCGACCAAATGCCGTGTGGGTGAGCGACATCGGCGTGCTCAAGAGTCACCGCCAGCGTGGGCTCGGCGAAGCGCTGCTCAAGAGCTCGTTCAAGCTGTTTCAGGCACGCGGTTATACGTGGGTCGGGTTGGGCGTCGATGCCGCGAATCACACGGGCGCGCTGCGCTTGTACGAGCGCGCGGGCATGAGCGTGTATCTCGAATTTTTGAGCTATCGTAAGCTGCTGCTGCCCGCTGATTAGCGTATTTTCGCCTCATCTGCAAAGGACATTCGTATGCGGCGACTTCTGGTGCTCTTTGGTCTGTTTCTGCTCATGGGCGGCGCTGTCTCCGCGCAGGACGTGCCCACCCGCGCCGATCTCGTGGATGGCTGGAATCGGATTGAGCCGGGCGGCGACACGATCTGCGCGCGCGGCACGCCCTATATGTTCTATGTCCGCGAAGGCCGCAGCGATAACCTGCTCATCGACTTTCAGGGTGGCGGCGCGTGCTGGAACGATCTGACGTGCAGCGAACGCTACGGCACGTTTGACGACTCGATCAGCCTAACCGAAAACTACGACAACCCGGCCATCAACGGCGCGGGCATCTTCAACCTGAACAACCCGGACAACCCGTTCGCCGACTATGACATCGTCTTCGTCCCCTACTGCACGGGCGATGTGCATCTGGGCAACAGCGTCGTCACCTATACCGACGCGAATGGCGACTTCGACCTCCACTACAACGGCTACGTCAACGCGGCGACGGCGCTTGATTGGGCGTATGCCAACTTCGATGCGCCCGAGAGTGTGTTCATCAGCGGGTGCAGCGCCGGGTCGATCGGCGCGAGCTTCCACGCGCCGAACATCCTCGCCCACTATGACGGCGTGCGCGCCGCCGTGCTCGGCGATTCAGCGGGCGGCTATCGGGGTTATCAGACCACCCAGTTCGAGCAGTGGAACACGCTGAGCGTGCTGCCCGATCTGGAACAGTACGCCGACATGACGCTGGAGTCGCTTTCGTTCCAGCAGTTCTGGATCAACGCGGCGCTCCAGTTCCCCGGCACGCTGTTCACGCAGTACAACACGGCCTTTGATGAGACGCAGACCTATTTCGCGCGGATTTCCGGCACGGGGGTACAGTATGCCGACGCCCTGCCCGCCAACCTGAGCGAGATCGCGGCGCAGGTCGCCAACTTCGCCACGTATACCGCGGGCGGTGAACTGCACTGCGTGCTGCCGCGTCCGGAGTTCTACACCTACAGCGTCGGCGCCACGTCCGTGCGCGACTGGGTCGCGGATCTGGCGGCGGGTGAAACGGTCGATACAGTCACCTGCACCGACTGTGCGGTCGCCGAAACCGTCGCGCAGTAAGTCAACCTGATCCAATCGAGTCAGGTTGGAATTTAGCCTCGTTATGTGAATTTCGCATAGCCTCCAAAACGGGTCTGAGGGAAGGCGCACGCGACCGTGTCTTCCCCCTATGAAAAACGTCTGAAAACGTTCCCTCTTACGTCTTCCCGCCTCAAACTGATGCTTTAATGGCAGCAGTTACTCGCTGAGTTTGGGGCAGGAGATGAGACGGTTTTTCACCGCCGATCTAGCGCGTTTGGATTTTTATGCACACTGGCAAACGCTGCCGCCCTACTACAGCGCCATTGACCCGTTTGACTACTGCGACCGTTTGGGCATCCTCAAACTGTTGATCGAAGCGGTGAACGTCAACGGGGCGTTCGGCGCGGATAACGAACTGAATCCCTTGTGGGGCTATGTGTTCCAGTTGGCGTGGCAGTGGCGTTCCGGGCGCTTGCAGTTCGCCGATACCCCGCCCAGCAGCATCGACCCACGCAGCCTGTGGAGCGCCGCCAATTATAGCTTCAGCGTCATTCCGCTCATCGCCGCGATCAAGCTGGGCGTGGTCAAGCCCGTCACCATCCGCGCGCCGCACAGCGTGAGTGTGTTCGACTACCCGGGAGGTGATAGCAGTGGCTATGCTATCTCGCCGACCTATGGCCCAGCAATCGCGGCGTGGAGCGACTTCTTCACGCAGGCGCTGCAGCTCCCCGCGGGCGCTGACCTCGAACCACTGCGTTTCACTTTCTGGCACGCCCACATTCAAAGCTTACGCGCGGTGCTGCCCAGCATCCGCCAATATGGCCCACTGACCGCCTCGGCCACCGAAGTCCAGTTCGCGCTCGGATGGATGCGCATGCCGTGGTTTTTTGCGCCCGCCGCGTGGCGCACGGATCTCGAATTCATGCTCCAGCAGGGTTTTGGCATCCTGCCCGAACGTGTACTCACCGTCGACGACGTACCGGGACGCATTCCCGACATGAGTCCGCTGGTCAACCACAACATCGTCAACCTCATCGCGCTGGCGCGGCAACGACCGCTCGCCTTCGCCATCCGCGTTTACCTGTGGCGGCGGGCGATGCGTTCTGCGCTTATACGCGCCGATGTGTTCACCTACCTCGACGCGCTGCTCAACCCTAAACAGCGCAATCGACGCCTGCGTTTGCGCCTCATCAAGCAGATCGCGACCCTGCGACCCGCCGATTAACATCGGCTAGCGCTCACTTGTGCAACCTGCCCCGGCGGATCCATTTTTCATAATTGAACTCACATGCAATTCCGTCAAAAGTCGGATGATCACCGCTTTTGTCTATGGTTTAATGGAATAAGTGGCCGAAAGGTTACTCTCCGCTGCTCACATCCGCCCATGATCTGCGATTCCATTTGTGCAATGTATACGAAATTAATCACAGATGAGTTGGCTGTAAAGTCAATTTAAGAATAGATAGTTCCTTGTGGTCACATTGATTCTTTTGAAAAATCTAATGGATTTTCTCAATGGTAACGTTTTCACTTAAAATTCACGAGTTTTTAATAATTGTTGACTCCTATTGTGATTTAACGGACTAACGATAATTCTAATTTACACGAGCATTTCCTCCAAAAATGAGGCGAATCTGGTGTTTGACTTCTGAGAAGTTTTCTCATATTCTATGGGTGTAAACAAAAACAGATGTGGGGCAGCGAAAATTCTTCTTAAATAAACTTTTTTCGCCCCACATAAGACCACCAACGCCCCCCAACGGGGCGTTTTTTTTGCGTTCTCACCCAAGGACACCTGATGACCAACAAACTCAAACGCATGTACGGCACATGGAGCAGCCCGATCAGCCCCAAGCTGATGACGGCGGTGCGGCGCTTCAATAATATTCAATGGGACGGCGACACGCTCGTCTGGTCGGAGACGCGCGGCACGCAGTCGCTGCTCGTCGCGCAGACCGGGCTGGAGGCGCCCCGTGAGCTGACCGAACCGACCATCTCGGTGCGCGGGCACGTCGGCTATGGCGGCGGTGAATTCACCGTGCGCGGAGGCGTCGTCGTCTTCAGCGCGGATGGCCGCTTATACCGCCAGCCCTTGAGCGGGGGTCGCCCCCGACCGATCACCCCGGCCTTTGGCGCTGCTGCCGCTCCGGCGATCTCCCCGGACGGCCAGTGGATCGTCTTCGTCATGTCCTACGAAGGCGTCGACGGGCTGGCACTGGTCGACGCGGCGGGCGAGCACTTCCCGCGCAAGCTGGCCTATGGCACGGACTTTGTCATGCAGCCGACGTGGAGCCCGGACGGGCAGCACCTCGCCTACGTGACGTGGAATCACCCGGCGATGCCGTTCACAGGCGCGCAGCTCCAGCTCGCGCATCTGGAACGCGATCATGCGGGCGTGCCGTACATCACGCGCGTCGAAACCATCGCGGGCAGCGCGACGGTCAGCGTCTTCCAACCGGAATTCGCGCCGGATGGCCAGCACCTCGCCTACATCAGCGACGCCACCGGTTGGAATCAGCTCTATCTGTACGAATTTGCGACCGGGGAGCACACGCCCATCACCGACGCGCCCGCCGATCACGGGCAGGCAGCGTGGGGACAGGGGCTGCGCACCTACGGTTGGTCGCCTGACGGACGCGCCATCATCTACCGCCGGGTGGAGCAGGCTTCGGCGAGCCTGTGGCGCGTCGATCTGCGCACCGCGCGCCGCGAACGGGTGCGCGGTACGGAGCACTACACCCACTTTGACCAGATCAGCGTGTCATCAGATGACGCGATTGCGACGATTGCCAGTTCCAGCACCATCCCGGCGCGCGTGGTCAGCTTTGGCGCTGCTGACGAGCCGCCCAGCGGGCTTAACTACGATGGGCCGGGGCTCAACGTGCTGGTCGCCGCACCGCGCGGCGATCAAATTCACGCCCGCAGTTCGACGGAAACGCTGAGCGGCCTCGCCGTCGCGCAGGCGCTGACCTTCACCGCGCCCGATGGCGAAGCGATCTATGGCCTGTACTACGCGCCGACCAGTGACCGCTTTGAAGATCCCACTGCCCCGCCGCCGCTAATCGTCAACGTGCACGGTGGGCCGACCGGGCACACGCCCAACAGTTTCAATCTCAAGGCGCAGTTCTTCGCCACGCGCGGCATCGCCTTTCTCGACCTCAATCACCGCGGCTCGACGGGCTACGGGCGCGCCTACATGGACAAATTGGCGGGGGCGTGGGGCGTCTACGATGTGGACGATAGCGTGATCGCCGCCGAACAGCTCGTCGCGCAGGGACTGGCCGATCCGCGCCGGCTGGTGATCACCGGCGGGAGCGCGGGCGGCTTCACGACGCTGTATGCGCTGGTACAAAAACCGGGCTTCTTCCGCGCGGGGATCGCGGCCTACCCGGTCGCCGACCAGTTCACGACGGCGCTGGAAACGCATAAATTCGAAGCCCACTACACCGACTATCTGATCGGCCCCCTGCCGGACGCCGCCGAACTGTACCGCGAACGTTCGCCGCTCTACCACGCCGACCAGATTCGCGACCCGCTGGCGATCTTCCATGGCAGCGATGATCCGGTCGTGCCCATCAGCCAGAGCGAGAGCATCGTCAAGGCGCTGCGCGACCGCGACGTGCCGCACGAATTCCATGTGTACGCGGGCGAAGGTCACGGCTGGCGCAAACCGGAGACGGTCGAGGACTACTACACGAAGATTCTCGAGTTCCTCAAACGCTACGTATTGTTCGCGTAAGCATTAACCTCATCCGGCTTGCTCCCCCCCCCCGGACGCCCGCGCAAGGCTGCCCCTCGCCCTCTGAGGAAGGGGCCCAGTCTGCCTGCCGGAACCAGCGAAGCCGGGGGTGAGGTCATCACTCCCCGCGATCCGCCCGCCACACGACATGCGGACCGGGGAACGTCGAGACTTCGAGCTGATACGGCTTCAGCTTGAGGATGCCGAAGCGCGGGTTATCGACGGCGCCGAAGATCTGCGTCGTATCGTAGCCCATCGGCGCGGGCGCATTTTTGAACAGCTCATGCACGCGCTGCTTCGTCTCCAGCGAGTCATCCCATTCGGCGATGCATTCCGCGTAGCACGGCTTGAACACCTCGGCGATGTACGCCACCGACACATACGGATTGCCCGCCAGATGCTTGGCCTTCGGCGAATCGCGCCAGGTGCCGATCCACCCCGTCAAATCCGGTTCCCAGTAGGGATGTAGAATACGGGCGCGCGGTCGACCTTTGGTATCCACGGTCGACACGCTGCACCACACCACGCGAAACGCGCGGTCGAGAAATTCCTGCCGTACCTCTTCTAGCTTGGCGTACTCTGGCATGCGTTAGTCCTGCTTTCCGGTTGCCCAATACTTCGTACCGTTCGCTTCGCGGCGCAGATACTTGAAGTCGACCAGATCGCGCCGCAGACTGACGAAATCGTGTGCATAGGCGTCTTTGAGGATGGCGTTGATTTCCCGCTCAGTATATAGCCGATCCACCTCAAATTTGCTCGCCAGCCAGCGCAGAATCGGCATTAGGCGCTTTTGCTGACGCGGCAGGTTCGTCAAGCGACCGCTGTGCGTGAATTCGCGCAGCGTTTCGCGATCTTCCGGCGTCGCCCAGTCCAGTGTGTCGATCCAGGTGTCATCCGACGGCGTGCTTTCGACGGGCGGCGGCAGCTTTTCCACCTCGGCGACCAACCGCTTAAAGTGACCGAGACCGACGGCATTCACCGTGTAGTAGCGAGAATTCCCTGCCATGCGCAGCGTGACCAAACCGACCTCACGCAGCCGCGCCAGATGATGCGAGACGGTCGGCTCGGTCAGCGCGACGGCGGCAGCCAGCTCGCCGACGGCATACTCACGCTCGTTGAGCAAACGGAACAGGTGCAGGCGCGTATCGTCCGCGAAAATTTTCAGGATGTCGCGCAGGCGCTTATCATCCCACACGATAACTTTTGGCTGCATGAGGGTGCCCTTTCACTTTCATACCCATCTAATTAGATATGCATCTAATTAGATTATCGTCAAAGTCAGAAATGTGTCAAGGATCGACTTTTCTAGTCTTTTAATAATGCAAATTGTAATTATAATACGCTATGCTAAAGGCTGTTGATTTCGACAGGACGTTAAAAACCTCTATGAAGCGCACACTCTGTTTGCTCGTGATCGCCGCGATCGCGTCCATCGGGTGCAATTTAGCGACCAATCGCGCGGCAACACTCGCCGCTAACCCGACCATCACGCCCGCCCCGTTTGCCACTGCTACCCCACAATTTCAGCTCCCGCCGACGGTTACGCCGATCCTCGGCACCGTGCTGGCCACCGCCTTACCCGGTGTCGCCGTCCCGACGCCGCTCCCCGGCAGCTTTCCAGCCGAGACCATCCCCGCCGAAACGCAGAACGCTATCGAATGGGTGATTTCGCAGATGGTCATCCCCGCATGGAACTTCGTGTATACGCTCATCATTAACGGCGCCGTCGCGCTGTGGATTTACGCTGGCGACCGCGGCGGCTTGACCGCCCAATTGTGCGGCTGCGTGCTGCCGACGCTCGTCGCGGGTGTGCTGGTCGCACGCGCCGCGCTCCGCCGCATTCGCATGTTGTAACCACCGCCGGAATGCGGTTCGCGCCAGAATCAAAAAGGACGAGGTCAGGCCTCGTCCTTTTGTTTATCCCCGGCGCCGGGCGGTTATTCCGCCTCCGGCGTGGCCGAAGTGATCATCCCTTTGAGCAGCTTTTCCAGCGCCATCGTATGGCAGCACACGCCGCGGCTCGCGAAGAACGAGCAGTTGCAGTGCATCGCGTGATCGGTATAGCTGGTATGGTGTTCGTCATTGTCGCCCGCAAACACCACATCAAAGGCGGTGAAGTGCAGACGATCGGTTTCCTCGGCATAGCGGTGCGCCTTGTCGACATCGCTCACGACATTCTGACCGGGCGCGTAAGGCAGCGGGTTGCGCTTGAGCATCGGCTTGAACAGCTTTTCGAGGCTCATCACATGCGGACAAATCGCATGGGCGCGAAAACCGGGGCAAGTGCAATCCCAACCATCAGGACCCAGTGTGACCGTATAGCTGTTGTTATCACCCTTGAAATCGATGCTGAAGCTGCGGAAGGTCACACGCTCCGGCTGGGCGGCGTACCGCTTGGCCTTCTCGATTTTGCCGATCATACCGTAATCCATAGCGTTTAGTCCTCTCTTGCTTTGGGTAATTTAACGAAAAAGCACGCGGTTGTTTGACACAACCCGCGTGCTTAGGAAGTCCGAACCTGAATATAGCGCTTTAAGAGTTTTTTCGGCGTCATACGACTCCACCGTGTGCTTTCTACTACTTTATCCCAACATTAAAACCGTGTCAATGAAGGCAAAACCCTCTTAACATGGGGTTATTGTCCCTCAAATGCGGCTTTGTGGAATAGTGACAAATGGAAGAAATTGAGGGTGATATGCGGCTTAAGGGCATTGGCACAGACCAGGGTGTTTTCGCCGCAAACAGGCAGAGATGGGTCACTCTGCGGCGAGGATTGCCTGACGTTTGCGTCCCCGCGTGGAGAGCAAGAAGATGCTCAGAATGAGTAAGCCCGCGCCGATCACGCCCGTGCCGGGCAGCATCTCTCCGAACAGCGCCCACGCCAGCAGCGCCGCGACCGTCGGTTCGAGCAGCGTGGACACGCTGGCGGTCGTCGGCGTGACTGAGCGCAGCCCCTTCTGGAACATCCAGTAGGCGAGCGCGGTCGGCACCAAGCCGAGATATAGCGCGTACAGCCAGCCTTCGCCCGTGTGAATGGCGATTGCGCCGCTCAGCAAGTTGATCGGGATGAGCGCCAGCGCCCCCGACCCGAACGTGAACGTCATGACCTGCAGCGGGTGGTAGCTCCCGGCGAGAAAGCGCCCCCAGAAGATGGTCGCCGCATAGGTGAGCGCCGCCACAATCGACAAGACCGCGCCGAGGAGCAGATTGTCCTGCGCCCCCGCGGGCGTATTCAGGCCGACGAGCAGCACACTGCCGACCAGCGCGCAGGCCACGGCGATCAGCGCGCGCACGGAGGGGCGTTCCAGCTTGAGCAGGACGGAAATGCCCGTCACCAGCAGCGGGGATACGCACACCGACAGCAGGGTCGCGATGGTCACGCCCGTGTAGCGAATCGCGACGAAGTAGCAGGCCTGCGAGGCCGCCATGAAGATGCCATTCAGCAGCATGATGAGTAGATCGCGGCGCGGCAGCTTGAACATGTCCCGCCCGACCACACGCCAGCAGGCAAACGTGAGCGCTGGCGCCGCGATCACCATGCGCGCAAAGTTGATGAACAGCGGTGAGGTCGCGCTGTCCGCGTTGTAGATCGCCTGCGTCGCGATGCCAATCGTACCCCAGATGCTCGCCGCGGCGATCACCAGCCAGAAGCCTGACTGGTCGTTGGATTGTTTGAGCATAGCCTAGTCTTTTTTGTCGGGTTCGTCTTTTTTGACGGCGTCGGCGAGCGCTTTGCGCACGGTTTCGAAGTCGTCGTACTTGCCGGACGCGTAATTGACGATGCCTGTTTCGAGGCTCAGGTAATCGGCGTCTTCCGGCTGATCTTCGGTGTGCGGGCGGCGGTAGAAGTTGTTCAGCGACAAGCGAATGCGCGTTTCGATGCGGCTGCGAATATTGGCGATCTTGTCATCGGTGGTGACGATCACCAGTTCTTCGGCGGCCAGATGGCAGATCACGTCTTCTTCGTTGCCGTATTCGCGCAGCGCGTTCTTGACCATCAGTGTGACGGCGCGCAGCATTTCGTCGGCGGCGACGAAGCCGTACATCTCACGCAGCGTGCCCAACCCATTGATCGACAGGATCATCAGCGACCACTGCGCGTCCGAATAGAGCAGGCCGTTGACGCGTTCTTCGAGCACCTGCACTTCCGGCAGTTCGGTGATCGGGTTGAGCTTCCCGGTCTGGCGCGCGCGGTTGATCGCGTTGCGCACGCGCAGGCGCAGTTCCTGAATATCGAAGGGCTTGGTGATGTAATCGACTACACCCAATTCCAGACCTTGCAGCTTGTCGACGCGGTCGCGCTTTTCGGTCAGGAAAATGATCGGCACGTCCTGCGTTTTGCGCTGCAGGCGCACCTGACGGCAGACTTCGTAACCGTTGATGTCGGGCAGGCGAATGTCGAGCATGATGAGATTCAGGTCGGTTTCGCGGCTGATCTTCAGAGCATCACGTCCCCAGGCGGCAGTCACCACGTCGTAATTTTGAACGCGGAAATAAGCATCGAGCATTTCCGACAGATCAAGATCATCTTCGACGATCAGAATACGTGGTTTGTCGCTCATAGCTTCCCTTTCTAGGAGATAGCGTGTTTGTTGATCAGAAACACACAGTGATCATCACCGCTGGCGGCGCACTGAGTCTCGCGCACCACGTATTCGCGTCCGTTCGAAGCCCAGCGTTGGTGTTCTTGCAGGAGGCCGACGAGCGGGTGGCAGACCGGACGATCGGTTGTGCGCCCGTAGGCGAAGGGACTGGGGTGGACGATGAAGCGGAAGGCGTTGGCGTCTTCTTCGACGCGGGAGGTTTGATCGGTGAAGTTGGAGAAAATGTCGGCGAGCGCCTTCAAAGACACTCGCGACCGATCTTCGAGTGGGAGCGCCCGAAAGGCCGGGTCAGCGATGCCGCGCAGCGCGCCAAACTGGATGAGCCCCAAGGCGAACCACGCGCGTCCCGTCCGCAGCGCCATGCCGCGACCGCCGCGCGCGCCGTAGAGATCATCCAGCGCAGCATTGATCTTGCTCAGTTGCGCGAAGTCGAAGGCGCGATCTAGGGTGTTGGGCGGCGGATTGCTGCTCAACGCAGTCAGGCCGGCGCTGGCTAGAATCGCATCTAAGCCATGCCTGCCCATCACTTCCTCCATCGCGAGGAGGAGGTCGCCTGCAAAGCGGTTTGGATAATAGAGAGACACGGCGTGCGGCTCGATTCTAATTCATGCCTTAGAGCAGTTGGGCCAGGTCCTGCACCGTACGGGCGACATCAAGGAAGATCAAGCCGAGCCGGGCATCCTTGCGGGTGAGAACGGTCAGCACCGCTTCTTCTCCAACGGCGAACAAAACGACGTAACCATCCGCGCCTTTGACGTATACTTGCTGCAAACTGCCGCGACCGAGTTCCGTCGCAATGCGCTCGCCGAGTGACAGCATTGCCGCCGACATCGCACTGACTCGATCCTCTTCGTATCCAGCCGGCAGCGACGACGCAATGCTTAACCCATCCACGCTTACAATCGCGGCGGCTTCAACATCACCTGAACTGGCTTGCAAATCGCGCAAGCGAGCATTCAAAAGTTCAGTCCGTGATTTAGCCAACGATGAAACTCCTATCGCAGAGAAATGATCCGAAATGACAAACGGGATGTCTCAAAAATAAGACGGGACGTGCGCGTCCCGGCGGATAATCTCGACGCCATTATAATGATAGCGCAATCTCTGTGCAAGCAAGCGAAATGTTTCGCAATGATCGGGGGACATTTGGGGGATGCCGCGATCATTGCTAGGCAGGGTGTGGCATAGGGTGATCCTCAGCCTCACCCCTACATGTGACCGGGGGTGCTGAGCCTATTTCATAATTAGTGAAAATGCTCAACCTCACTCCTAACCCCTCTCCTCTTTTCGGAGAAGAGTCGGGGGCGCCGAATCAAAAGGACGAGGCGATTGCCTCGTCCGTTCAAGCGCCCGATACCGGGACGACTTACTGGTTCAGCTTATCACTGAGGTTCTGCGCCGCGTCTTCGACTTTGTTCTTGACGTCGTTGACGGTCGCCGACGGTTCTTCGCGCACCACTTCGATCTTCACGCGGGCAATCAACGCGCCGATCACGGCCACACTGGCGATCACCGGGCCGAGCCACAGCAGCAGCGCCGCGCCCACGCCCGCGCCGACGGTCAGGGGGATTTCGATCAGCGTGCGACCTTCCGGATTCCGGATGATCAAACGGCGGACGTTCCCTTCTTCGATGAGTTCCTTGACGCGGTCAACCAACTGGCTGCCAGCAACTTCGAGTTCTTCCGAGAAGTTGCGGTTGTTCGGATCCTGATTGTTCTGCTGCATGTTATTCATATCGGACATGACGACGACACTCCTTCTGATAGGACACTTTCGATTGTTCTATACCCCTATACGGACAGTGGGCGTCAAAGGTTGCACATTTCAAAAAACATTATACACACATTCCCCCGAAAATGCTATTTCGCTGACATTTCAAAGTCCGACTATAATCAAAAGAAAACCCTTCACCTTATAGGGGGAATGAATGACGAAGAAGGTGATCGCGCTGGCTGTCCTGTTTATTCTGCTGTTTGCCGCCTTTTCGACGTTAGTCGTACAGGCGGAATTCGGCACAGGCTGGACGGCCCAATACTTCAATAACGCTAATCTGCAAGGCACGCCCGTCTACACCGAATCGCTGCCAACGGGGATCAATGTCAACTGGGGCGCCGGGAGTCCAAATTCCGCCGTTCCGGTCGACAACTTCTCGGCGCGCTTTACCTCCGTCCAGTTGTTCAATCAGGGCACCTATGAGTTTGTCGTCTCCTCTGACGACGGCGTCCGGGTGCTGATCGACAACGCGCTCGTGTGGGATCGTTTCATCGGGCGCGTTCTCACGACGGATCGTTTCCAGCTCAATATCACGGCGGGGACGCATGCCATCACCGTCGAGTACATGGAACTGGTCGATCAGGCGGCGGTGCAGTTCCAGTACTTCCAGCTCAGCGGCGGGACGACGCTCACACCGGGTGTGGTAACCACGCCGGGGGTCGTCACGACGCCAGCCGCCGGCACCGCGGTCTACACCGGGCCAGCGGCCACGGTGACGGGCGCGCGCGGTCTGGCGCTGCGTACCGGCCCCTACATGGGCGCGTCGTACATCACGGCGATTGTGCCGGGGACGGCCTACCCGATCATCGCGCGCAACCGCGACGAGGGCATTTACAACTGGTATCTGCTGCGCGTGGGCGAACGCACGGGCTGGGCTTCCGGTCGTTTCCTGACGATCTCGGTCGCCATCGACCAGATTCCGGTGCAGGGCAGCGTGTTCGACCAGATCGACGGCGTCTCCGACATTGGCGCGCGGGCGTATCCGCGGGCGGCCATGCGTATTCGCACCCGTCCCAGCACACGTATGCCGGTCATCGGGGAAATCCCGTGGGGCGGCGAAGCGGAGCTGATCGGGCGCACGGTGCAAGCCGGGACGGATCGCTGGTATCAGATTCGCTACAATGGCATCGTCGGCTGGATTGATGCGCGGTGGGTGACGGCGCGCGGTGAAATGTACCAAGTGCCGATTCGCTAATGATCGAACTGCTCGTCCGCGGTCTGACGCTCGGCCTGAACGCTGGTTTATCGCCGGGACCGCTGCAAACCTATGTGATCCAAACATCGCTGCTGCTCGGCTGGCGGCGCAGTTTGATTGTGGCGCTGTCGCCGCTCATCACCGACATCCCGATCATTGTGTTGATCGTGTTTGTGCTGGCGCAGTTTCCGCCCGCGTTCATCCAGATCATTCGGATCGCGGGCGGGGTGTTCCTGCTCTATCTGGCGTGGAACACGTGGAAAGACATCCAGCGGGGTGTGCGCATCGGCGCAGTGCAGGCCGGCAGCGCCCCGACATCACAGCGCACAGTGCTGCTGCGCGCTGTGCAAATGAATTATCTGAGTCCCGGCCCGTACATCTTCTGGGGCACGATCAACGGCCCGCTGTTGATCCAAGGGCTGAACCAATCGCTGCTGCACGGCCTCGGCTTTCTGCTGGGGTTCTACGGCATGTTCCTCAGCCTGATGTGCGGCCTGATACTGCTCACAGATCGGCTGCGGACTCTGAGTGACCGCGCCAACCGGGTGATTCTGGTCGGGCTGGCGCTGGTGTTGGCGGTGTTCGGGTTATCGCTGATCGTTCAAGGGATCACGGCATGACCACTTATGCACAACGGTTGGAATTCGGTCTCGTCAAGTGCGCGCGGCGGTACGCGCCGCGGTTGGCGCCGCCGGAATGGCGGCAGCCCGGGGATTATCGCGCGCCCCTGCCAGAACTGGCGCATCAACTGGCGGGCTACGGCGTGCTGGTGATGGTGGGCAATGTCGCGCCCGGCCTGCAAACGCAGGCCGCTATCCATTTCCGCGACTGGGTCGAGAACTACAAATCCTTGTACTCGCTGCTGGCGTCGGCGCTCTTTCCGACCTTCAAGAATGTGCAGGCGTTCTACGTTGACGAGTTCGGGGTGCCGCCGATTGTCGGTCTGCAAGGCGACGCCATCCCCGTGATCGAGATGTTGGCGGGGTATATCGCCCCGTACAGCGCCGCCAAGCAGGGAAACGCCAGCGAAGTCGAGCTGATCGGACTGCTGGATATTGTCATGGAAGAACTGGAAGCAGGCGATCTGCCGCGCGACACCTACCGCACCATCCGCGATAACTGCGCGGCGCTCGTTCGCACTCTGCTGACGGGCTACATCAAGCAGGTGCCGCTCACGCCGATGCTGCGTCCCCTCTTTTCCGACACCTCGCAGCCCATGCCGCCCGAAGTGCCGGAGCGCCTCGACGTTACCCAAGTGTCGCCGTCGGCCAACACGCAGACCATCTCACCGCCACCGCCCGTCATCCAGCCGCCGACCATGCTGCCCGAAGAGGATCGCATCGATCTCGCGCCGCCGCCCACCCAGGTTCCGGAAGCGCCGCTCTTCAAGCCAGACAGCGTTCCGGTGTTTTTCGACCCCGGTCGACGCGATAAACGCCAACCGCCGCCCCCACCCGTGCCGCGTTTGCCGGAGGAGTAGCGGGTATGGTCGAGCAAGCGAGCGTCCGCGTAACCGAAGCGGAATATCTGGATAAATACGCTGCGGATTTCTATGAGTGGGTCGATGGAGAGCTCATCCCAATGTCGCCTGTGCAGCTTGATCATGATGCGCTCCAGGATTATGTGCGCGACTGGCTCAAACAATATCTCCGCTTACATCCAATCGGTCGGGTGGTCGGCGCCCCTTTCCCGATGCGCTTAGGCCGCAGTTTCCGGGAACCGGATTTGCAGGTCATTCTGCACAGTAATCCGGGGGAGTTGACCAACACGGCTATGTTAGGCGCAGCCGATATCTGCATTGAAATCGTGTCACCCGAAAGTGTCGAACGCGACTATGCCGATAAGCTGAGTGAATATCAGCAGGGCGGCGTGCGCGAATACTGGATCTTTGATCTCAAGCGCAAAGACACGCGGTTTCATCGGCTGAATGAAACAGGCACCTACACCATCATTGAAACGAGCGCGGATGGGGATTACAGCACGCCCCTGCTGCCGCGGTTTAAACTGCCGGTTGCCACTCTGTGGCTGGACGAAAAACCGGATACGTTGGCGATTATCACCGCGCTGCGGTCGCTGTTAGCGGACGAATCAACCTAGTGAACTTAGGAGTCTTCTTGTGAAACGACTGATCCCCCTGATCGGCGCGGTGTGCGCGCTGCTGTTCGGCATCGTGACGGTCACGGCGCAGCAGCAGACGCCCGTACCCACGCTGCCGCTGGCTCCCTCACCGACGCTGGACCCGACGTTCGCGGTGTCGCCCACCCCAACGCTTGATCCCGCGCTGGTGCCTGAGGTAACACAGGAAATGGTTACGCCGACGCTGGTGCCTGCACCCAGTATCAGCGATGCGGAAACGGAGGCGCTGCCCGTACTCCTGCGCGACCGCGTCGACCTCGACTTACTGGCGGAACAAATCTACGGGTTTGCGGAGCGTCCCGCCGGATGGACAGGTGAGATTGACCCGAACAATTCGCAGTTGGCGCTGCTCATCCGCTACGACCTCGAACTGCTGGCGGCGGCGCGTCTCGGCCCGGATGCTCGCCCGGAAGGCTGGTTCGGCGGCGTGGTGAGTGTGCCGCTGGCCTTCGCGCGCGATATTCGGCACGACCTCGAACTGTTGGCAGATCTCGTCATGGGCACGGCGACTATTCGCCCGGCCGGCTGGCAAGGCGACGACCCCCTGATGCGCTGCGACCGCACCACCCAGGCGCTGATTACGGTGCTGAACGCTGAGAACTACGGCTTCAACATCGACTTCGGCCAGTCCGGGCTGTGCGACGCACTGCCGATCCAGATCGCGCAGTTCGTCGAAAGTCAAATCCTGCAGCCGCCACCGCTGCTCACCACCGCCGATGAGCTCAATGACTTCAACTCGCGCCAACCGTTCCGCGCCGAAAACTACTACGTGGTCGCCTTCTACGACCGCAAAGCGCGCAACCGCGCCGGGGTGCTGCCCGAAGGCACGGGCTTCGCGCCTATCTCGCGCAGCGGCGTCGAGTTCTCGAACATGATGCTGATCGAAGGCAACAACTTCCGCATCTTCGTCGACTACCTGACGACCTCTATCACGACCGAACAGTTCTACGCGCTGCCGGAGATGAGTGAAGGCACACAGGTCACACTGTGCAATGCCGACTGGTGTGAGGACTAACCTGCGTCGACTCCCTGCCCTGCCGTGTAGGGCGGGGAGTACTCCCGGTTATCCGCCATCGCCAACACGCGACCAGCGGTTGTCATGCTTGCTGCGACTTCTCAATCCATGCCTGATACTCGGCTTCTGTCACGAGCGCGCCGCCCTGCACTTCGCTGTTGGCGAGCTGCCGATTCTGGTTGAAGTACAAATCCAGCTCTACCTGCTGAAAACACGTCGTGCCGCGCACGTACTTGTGCACCCACAGTTGATCGCCAGAATCGTTCATGCTCAGGTCGTTGTTGCGGTCGATGCGGACGCGCACGACTTCTTCACAGCCGCGCGGGCGCACGTAGAAGTACAGCCCGTTCGGGTCACCACTCGCCTTGGCTCCCCCACTTCCACCACCGCCAAAAATGCGCTTTAGAAACTCCATAACGTCATCCTTTCGTCAAATCGCCCCCTATTGTACTCATCTAAACGAAATTTCAACCGCTTTCACACATAACTCGTACCGCTTGTTCTAGAACATATTTTCGCAACTTTGCTATCATGGATGGTTAGTTTGTTGTTACACATCGGGAGTTCCGGTATGAACCTTACAGCATGGGCGGTTTACGACTACATCAAGGCGTATATCGAGGAGCACACGTTTCCGCCGACGCAGCAGGAAATCGCGGAAGCGTGCATCCTCGCCAAATCGACGGTCAAATACAACCTCGGCAAATTAGAAGATGCGCGGCTGATCCGCTTGGAACCGGGACGCGCGCGCGGCATCACCCTGTTGGAGCAGTGATGCCGCGACCGAGAAAGGGAGACACAGAGCGGACGCGATAAACCGCGTCCCTACGCAAACGAACTCGGTTTGGTGAGCAAGGTGGTCTCCCGTCCCTGAATTTCGCGGCAGGACAGTTTTAATGTTTCGAGACAGATTTCCCCTAAGCGACCACTTGTAGGGACGGTCTTCTGGCCGTCCGCTGACTACGGACGCGCAGAAACGCGTCCCTACAATGGCTCGATTGTGAGAAATGTCCTGTCCTCAATCCCTGAATTTGGGGAGGGACTGGGGATAAGCTCGGAATTTGACCTTCTTCAACACGCTCACACCTCGCCGCGGTCAGCTACTGCGGCGGCAGAATGGTGGGCGGCGCTGGTGGGTCGATGCTCGGTGGCGGGTTCGGGGCAATCGTCGGCGGCGGTGGTGGATCAATGGTCGGCGGGCCGGGTGGGTCGATTGTGGGGGGCGGCGGCGGGTCAATGGTCGGCGGGCCGGGCGGGTTGATTGTAGGGGGCTGTGGTGGGTCGATGCTTGGCGGTGGCGTCGGGTTACGCGGATCGTTCAAGTCGGGGCTGAAAAACATAGACTTGTCTCCAATAAACCAGTCCGCTGATTATCCTGTAATTTGAAACGAAATACAATTACAACCTTACAGTGGGGGAAACAGCGCGCAGGCAAACAAAAACGGGAGATCCAACGATCTCCCGTTTTGAATGTCCGTGAAGGACAGCTTACTGCTGCTGTTCCGGTTCAGCCTGCTGCGGCGGAATTTCGATGGCAATCGCCTGCGTGATGAGCTGGCGCAGCGCCGCTTCCGGCAGCGCGCCGGGCTGGTTGAAGATCATCGTGCGGCTCTTGACGATCATCAGGTTGGGGATGCTCTGAATGCGGAACGCTTGCGACAGACCGGGGTTCGCGTCGACATCAACCTTGGCGATCTTGATCTGACCGGCGAATTCCTTCGCCAGCTTGTCGAGGATCGGGGCGACCATGCGGCACGGGCCGCACCACGCTGCCCAGAAATCCACAATCACGGGGAGATCGCTGTTCAAAACTTCGTCTTCAAAGGTCGTATCGGTCACGTTGACAGGTGCGTCGTACACAACTTTCATTTGATCCGTCACTGGAGTATCCTTTGCCTCTTGGGGCAGTTCGTCTTGCACATCATCCACTACATCAGCGGGCATGGGATTTTCGCCCACCGCTTTTTCGAGCAATTCAATGGCGAGGGGCAAATCTGTCCCCCACGGACGCGGGCGGCGCGCCAGTTCTGCGCCACAGTACCACGCGACCAGCAGCGGTTTCTCGCCCGCGCCGAAGACTTCGGCAGCGCGCGGGTTGCTGCGCGGGTCAAGCTTGGCAAACACGATGTCTTTCTTCTCCGTCGAGGTCTTGTCATAGGCGACACGGAAGTCGCCGCGCAGACCGTCCCCGGTGGTGATCAATACCAGCACGGGCTTCGTGCCATTGAGAATCGTGTCTAAGTTCGCATCCGTCAAAATAATGGGTTCGGGCATTGATAATCCCCCAAAACAGGCTGTGTTCCCCTCTACATACATACAGACGCACCGCCTAACGGTATCTTACGGAAAAGCATATGAGTTCACAGTTGACAGTTTTCAGTGAACAGTTGAAGACATGGGCGTAAGTAGGTTGCCAAAACGGTCTGAGTAGGGGCAGACACAGAGGTCGGCCCGGTTTTGGGCGCACACACAGGTGCGCCCCTACATCCCTTCGTGGATTTGTTTCAAGAACCTATATTAACGTCAGTTAGGGATAAGCTGCTTATCGATTAATCCGCACCTGCGCCCATATTGTGATCACCCGCCAAACCGCTCAGGACGAGGCATGCCTCGTCCCTACACAGACGCACTTATCTGTCTCCCCTCCCCGAATTCGGGGAGGGGCCGGGGGTGGGGTCGGATACACAGGGCAGTCACGCAAAATCATCGCCACTCGGCTGTTTTATCCCTAACTGACGTTATATTAGTCTCTTCGTCAAGAGATGTTAGGGACGCCTCCCTCAATTCATCTCTTGACTGTCAACTGTGAACTGTAGACTGAAAACTACACCTCGAAGTCCTGTGGAGTCGCTGACTGTTTATGCTTGAGCAGCGCCAGTGCGAGGAAAGCAAGCGCCCCGGCCAGCGACCAGATGGGCGCGCGGCGCAGCATGTCGAGGATGAGTCCCGTGGGGTAATCGGGGAACGGATGCGCGTGCATGCCCGTCTTCCAGATCATGAGCAGCGCGGCGATCAACGCCGTGCCCGCGCCCACCCCCGCGCCCACCAGCGCCGCGCCGATCAGCAAGGTGAAACGGGTAACTGTACGACCACCGAAGCGCCCCGTGACGCTCATATAAGCGCTCAACAGCGCTAGGCCAGCGGCGATCAGCACGACGGGCAGCACGTTCGTATCTTCGAGGCTCAACCAGAAGAACACGCCCGCCGCCGCGAGGATCACAATCCAGCGGACGCGCCGATCCCGGGTGGGCAGCGCGTAGACGGGCGTGTCAGGGGTGTGATCGATCACGACAGTGCGGATTGTTTCCGTTTTTCCGGCGCGGGTTCGAAGCGGAAGATGTGCGACTCGTAGGGCTCAAGGTCGATGTACAGGCCTTGTTTCGTCATTTCGCCGCCGTGCCGGTCATATTCCGCGCCGTCGGTCACGTCGAACAGCCGCCACGTCTTGCCGTCCAGCCACTTCCAGTGACCGAGATGCACCCGCCCTTGCGAGCGGTACTGCGTCAGGTTGACGACGATCAGGCGGTAAGCGCCGCTCTCCGGGTTGCGCCAGCCATAACCCAGCATGTTGAAATGCGTGATATTGCCCGCCCACGCTGGATGGATCTCGAACAGATACCACTCCCCCTCTTGGTAGATCGGGTCGCGCGTCTCTTCGAGCAGGCGGCGGTAGTAGGCTTCCAGCTCTTTGACGTGGGCTTCTTCCGGTTGGCGCGTGATCTGTACGGGCAGCTTAACCGTGCGCCCGGTAAACTGACCGTCGTGCAGCAGCGTCGCCCCCGGCAGCGTGCAGATCAGCGTGGCGGCGGGGAAACTGCGCTGCGGTCCCAACCGGGCAAAGGCGCGCGGCTCATCGTGATTCTCGATGAAGCGCATCATGTGCCGCTGATAGTCCAGCCCGGCGACCAGATGCTGGCGCAGTTTCTGCACATCGTTCTCGACGATGCGGTCATACAGGACTTTGTCGTAGGCGAAATCAAAGCCCTGCTGGATCACGTCGTATTCTTTGTTCCAGTAGACTTCTGCCGTGAAAATGAAGTTCGGGTGCAGTTCTTTGACCGCGGGGATGATCTCGCGCCAGAATTCGGTCGGCAGCGCCGCGCCGACATAGCCGCGCCACGTGTTCGCGAAAATGTCGCTGATGAGCAGCATCGCCATGTCGCAGCGCACACCGTCGCACTGGCTGGCGATATCCAGCAAGGTCGAAATCACTTCGCGGCGCAGCGCCGGGTTGAAGATGTTCAACTGCGCGGTATCCGACCAACCGGGGAACAGCGGATCGCGCCCGTGCGCTAACACCTTCTCTTTGCCATCGGGCAGTTTCACCGCGAAGAAGTCGGAGGAGCGATTGCGCAGGTCTTCCGGTTTGCCTTCGACAATATAGCCCGGTTCGTACACCCAACGGTGATCTTTGCCGACGTGATTCGGCACGAAGTCGAGCATCAGCTTGACGCCGCGTTCCTTCAAGCGCTTGCGCAGCGAGGCGAGGCCGCTGCGTCCGCCGATACGCTCATCGACGCGGTAATCCCCAATCGAGTAGGCCGAGCCGATGACATCGTCGTCGGTAATGTCCGGCAGCGCGCCAACGTATTCATGTTTATATTGCAGAGCGTTCTTGCGCCCCCACGGGCTGCGTTTCCACACGCCCATCAACCAGACCATGTCAATGCCGGTGCGCGTCAGTTCGTCTAGGGCAGAATTGGGGACATTACTGAGGGTGATGGGTTTCTTGTACTTGCGACTGAGTGTGTTCAGCCACACCCAGGTGTTGATCTGATAGACGAACAGCTTATCAGCCGCCATGTTCTCGGGAGTCCTCTGAAAAACCGGGAGCGAGTTACCTATGTGTGTAATGATCGTAATTTTAACACCGGAGCGTTTACATGCACCATTAAACAATCTTGATACCATGTTTATTTACAAAGGGGGGCTTGGTCGCCATAATACACATGCAAAATGCTAGGGGTTGCTATGCCTGACGGATATTTTATCACACCAGAAGCCGCGTCACAGGTAGAAATGCTGCCGGGCGTGCATCGGCGCACCATGGGCATCACTGATGAAGTCATGCTTTGCGAATTCTTTCTTGTTCGGGGCGCGGTCGTCCCCGACCACAACCACATGAACGATCAGGTTGGTTACGTGATCTACGGGCGGATGGAACTCACCATCAACGGGGAGACGAGCATCTGTGAAGCGGGCAGCAGTTACGCTGTCCCCGGCGGCGTCCGGCACAGCGCGCGCGCGCTCGTCGACAGTTTGGTGATCGACACATTCTCGCCGCCGCGCAATGATTATCGAACCGAAGCAAAATAACTTACGCTGTGAGCAAATTTCCCATAGAATAGAGGGTATCCTCCACACGGTGGACTCCGTCTCTGCGGAACGAAGGCGTCATTGTAAGTTGTGAGGCTTGTGCTATGGATATCTATCAACCCGAGGAACGGCGGCGTAAAGGCCGGGCACGCGAACGGCACGCGGCGCGGCAGCAGCGCCATGTCACCGCGCCGACGACCACGCCCACTTTCGCCGGCGAGCGCCCGGTCATGTCGCGGTCGCCGCAGGAACCGAGCCGCTCAGCGGAGTGGGTTGGGCGAGCGAATATTTTCGTCCGTGACCTGCTATGGCACACCCGGAACAAGCCGGTCGTGCTGGCGGGGATCTTCGCCGTCATCGCGCTCGCGGGTTTGCTGTGGGTCGGCTCGTTCGTGTTCGGGGGGCGCATTTTCCCGAACGTGTGGGCGCTCGGCCTGAACATCGGCGGTTTGACCGTCGACGAAGCGACCGCCGCGCTGCAGGATTACTGGGCGAACAGCGCAACCATCCGCCTGTACGATCAGGAGCGCATGTGGGAAGCAACGCCCGCCGAGATGGGGCTCTCGCTGGATGCCCGCGCCACCGCGGAAACCGCGCGCAGTATCGGGCTCTCGGGCGTGCCTTTTGGTTACGGCGTGCAGCCCGTCGTCGCGCTCGACGAACTTGCCTCGCAGGATTATTTCCTCGACCTGACCGAATGGTCGAAGATTCTGCCGTATAACGCGGGGTATCGCTGGGAAGGTGAACAGCTCGTCGGCGTGCCGGGCTCCGATGGCCGCTTCCTCAACATCGCCGCGACCATGTCGGCTCTGCGCGAGAATCTGGCCTATGTAGCGGATCAAGCCCGCTTCAGCCTGATCATGGACCCGATGCCGCCAGATGAAATCGATCCGACGCCGTATTTGGAACAAGCGCGCGCCTTCACGCTGCAGCAGTTCATCATGCACGGTTACGACCCGATCCGCGATGAGCAAATCTCGTGGACGACCGACCGCAACACGCTCACCTCGTGGCTGGAAGCGGGCGAAGACGGGTTAACCCTGCGCGAAGGCGAGTTCGCCACCTTTGTCGAGGCGCAGTCCAATACGCTGCGGCAAACCGATGCGCTGCGCTACCTCGAACCCGTCGACACGATGGAGAAAATGCAGGCAGCGATCAGCGAACTTGCCAGCGAAGTGTATCTGCGAATTCGCTATCAATCCGCCGTGTACACGGTCGTTTCCGGCGATACCGGCTATCGCATCGCGGCCAAGAACGGCATCCCCTTCTACCAGCTCCAACTGGCGAATCCGGGACGTGACTGGGAACAGGGTCTGGTCGTCGGCGAAACGATGAACCTACCCTCGCGCGACATCACCATCCCGCTTGACCCGGTGCCGAACAAGCGCATCATCGTCAACATCGACACGCAGTACATGGTCGCCTACGAGAACGGCGAGATTGTCTTCAACTGGGACATCTCGACGGGCATGGATCAAGCGCCGACCGCGCCGGGCATCTTCCAGATTTTGAACCATGATCCCATCGCGGCGGGCGGCAGCTACGAGCTGTGCGGCGCGTACGGCTGCAGTCAGTGGCAGATGTACTGGTTTATGGGCATCTACGAGGTCTTCCCCGGTCTGGTCAACGGCTTCCACGGCGGCGTGCTGCTGCCTAACGGTTCATACCTCGGCGGCGGCAACGTCGGTCGCCCGTATACCTACGGCTGCGTCATGGCGCTCAACGAAAACGCGGAACTGCTCTACAACTGGGCGGAAGACGGCGTGATCGTGGAAATCGTCAGCAGTCAGTTCGACCCGGTCAGCGCGGTCGCGCAGGAAATGGTCGCCGACGGCTGGGGCGTCTGACCCAATTCTCGCTCCCGCTTAATCAACGATGTTTATCAGGACGCCCTCCGGGGCGTCCCTTTGTTTCTCTCCCACAAAACGAGGTAATCCATTATGACCTTCCCCCCTGTGCGCGTGCTGGGCAGCGCCGCGCGTGTACTTGAATCCCAAGAAACCGGGCGCACCTATCAGATCAACGTTGGCCTGCCGCTCGGCTATGACCGCGCGCCGGATGAAGCGTGGCCGTTCGACGCGACGCCCGAGCGCTGGCCGGTCATCTACGTGCTGGATGGCAACTGGTACTTCGGGCTGGTGACGGACACCATTCGGCGGATGGCGTGGTGCGGCGGCACGACCGACGCCATTGTCGTCGGCATCGGCTACCCCGAACCAGACGATCCCATCGACGCCTTCCGCGTCACGTTTACGCGGCGCAACCATGATCTCACTCCCGTGCCCGATCTCGCCATCGATCAGCAGATGGAAGCGCGGCACGGTCTGCCCTGTCCCAGCGGCGACGCCCCGAACTTCCACCGCTTCATCCAGCACGAGCTGATCCCGCTGATTGAGCGCGAGTACCGCGTCGATCCGGCGCGCCGCATCCTGATGGGGCATTCGTATGGCGGCTTGTTCACCACCTACAGCCTCTTCACCGCGCCGACGCTGTTCCAGACTTACATCATCGGCAGCCCGTCGCTCGGCTACGGGGAGCGGTTCGCGTTTCAATACGAAGCGTCCTACGCGCAGGCGCATCAAGAGCTTCGGGCGACGGTTTACTGGTCAGTCGGCGAAGACGAAGAGGACTTGCACTACCGCACGCTGAGTACAACGCTGCAATTCGCCGCCATCGTCGAGAGTCGCCGCTACGCGGGCTTGACGTTCAAGAAGCACATCTTCATGGAGCAGGATCACTGCGCGGTCGCCGGACCGGGGTTTCAGTGGGGATTGAAGCAGGCGCTCAAACGCTGAAAACACTCCATGACGCTTTGCAACACATCGGCGGATGAGATCAAGAGGGTGTCTAAAAAAAGCGCACAGTTATCTTGAGGAAAGCGGTCTTTGTAGGGACAAGGCAGGCCTTGTCCTCTGTATTCTTCTCCAAAGATTAGGACGAGGCATGAGAATGTTTATAAAGCATCCCTGAAAGCCTTTCCCGTCGTCAGCGGACGCAATAAATTGCGTCCCTACGAAAACCCATTGGGCTTGGCGAATGATGTTGGCTCCCCTCCCCGAATTCGGGGAGGGGCCGGGGGTGGGGTCGGCAACGGCGGACGCCCCGTTGGGCGTCCCTACCTAAAACTGCGAGTCGTACAGCATCTGGAGACAACAAAACGCCCGGCATTGAGCCGGGCGTTATTGCATCGTAACTGTGTCTGGAACTACGAGCACACCATCGTGTAGCCAAATGCGCGGATCACATCGTAGACAATCGGAATGCGATTCCACAAGCACGCCTGATCGACCAGCACCAAACCGACCACGCTGGAACAGCAGCAGAAGAGCGACAGCCCCGCGCAGCCGATCAAAATCCAGCGCGTGTTGCTGCGCGGTTCGTCTTCGCGCGCGGCATAGGGATCGTAGTCGCCCTGCTGCGGATACCCCGGCTGCTGCGGCACAGCCGCAGGCTGCTGGGGAGCGCTGTAGGCGGGTGGTGAATAGCTGTAGCTTGGCTGCTGCGGCGCGGCTTGCTGCATGGGGGGCTGCTGCATCATCGGCTGCTGCTGCGGCGCGGGCGATGAATAGACCTGCGCTGCGCCGCGCTGTGCCTGATTCGGCATCGTTCCCTGCACGCCTTCGTCCGGGGCGGCTCCCGCCGCGCCAAACGCTTCGTAGGCCAGCGTCACCGTCTCGCCCAGGCCAATCATATCGCCGGGGCGGAGTGGACGCGCGCCTGTCAGCCGCTGACCATTGACGAACGTGCCATTGGTCGAACCAAGGTCTTCGATCGTGAACCCACCAGCGCCGCGAGTCATCCGCATGTGATGGCGGCTTACTTCCGGGTCGTTGATCACGATGTCATTCGTAATATCGCGTCCAAGCGTCACAATATCCTTGTTCAGGTCGTAACTCTGATTTGGTTGTGGACCCCGCCGGACGACCAGACGGAAGTTTTCGCCGCCTTGGATCATACGATGTCCTCCTCGTGAGGAAGCCTAAATATAAGCTCGATTATAACATAGTGGAAGTATAGGGAGGGAACTTTCCCCTGTCAAATCGCCGCGGGGGAGGCGTAGGGTAACCGCGTGATCTCGCCATTTTGCTGGGTGATCCCAGACCAATCCATGACTTGACATTGGAATCGATTCTGGCATATCCTGTGAACGATTAAAGTTATTTAAATGACGGTTTAGCGTTATGGCTGATGTAGAAATTTAGCCCTAAAAAAGGTTGAAATATCATGGTGGCAAGTCTGCAGATTCCCGTGCGCATTTGGATTGAAAAGCACGATATTGAGAGTAAAAACCCCGACGCCTGTGATGTGATCGTCAAGATGGAAGACGACACGCTGCACACGGCGGTGTTCGTCACGCTGCCCTATCTGGCGCGCCAGATGGACCTGAGCTACGAAGTCGGCAAGGGCATTCCCTATAACCCGCCCGTGCATTACGCCGCGCTCGAAACGCCGCATATCATTGTGCCCAACCTCGACCGCGACACGATTGAAGATACGATTGACAACCTCCTCGCGCTGGACATCTTCGAGAACCTGTTCACGCGCGTTACAGAAGACGACGGCGCGGAAGTTGCTCCGAGCCGGACGGGCAAACTCGCCACGAAGGAAGTTGCCGCGGTCGTCCTCAACGAAGTCCTCATGGTTATGGAAGACACTCCCACTACCGTCGCCTGACGGCGGCGAATAGATTCCTCACCCAACCAACAACTGCACATTTTCCCGGCAGTCGTGCCGGGCTGTTTGACGTCAGCGCGTCGAACCCAAACTCGTAGGGGCAGACCTGTGTGTCTGCCCGACGGGCGAACACCTAGGTTCGCCCCTACGAAACCCGCTTCTGTCGGTTCGGCGTGCTATAATTCCGACCTGCTAAGACTCACATGGAGAGCGTAGATCATGCCTGACTATGTAGGCAGCCAGCTATACAAAATCCGCCACTCGACGGCGCACATCATGGCGCAGGCCGTCCTCGACCGCCTGCCCAACACGAAGATCGCCATCGGCCCGCCCATCGAAGATGGCTTCTATTACGATTTCGAACTGCCCCGTCCGCTGACGGACGAAGACATGCAGTGGATCGAAAACCGCATGAAAGAGATCATGCGCAAGAATGTCGACTTCTCAGTGCGCGAAGTCACGCCGGAAGAAGCGCTCGCGCAGTTCAAGGATCAGCCGTACAAGGTCGAGTTGATCAATGATCTGGTCGCGGGGCGCGTGGACGACAACGGTAACGAAATCGCCGCGCCCGCCGAGAAGATCACGTTCTATACGCAGGATACGTTCACGGATCTGTGCCGCGGCCCGCACGTCGTCAACACGCGCGAAATCAACCCGGAAGCAATCAGTGTGACGTACAAGAAGCCCGCGGGCGCGTATTGGCGCGGCGACGAAAACCGCCAGCAGCTCACGCGCATCTATGGGACGGCGTGGGAATCGCCGGAACAGCTTCAGGACTACCTGTTCCGTTTGGAAGAAGCCAAGCGCCGCGATCACCGCGTCGTCGGCGAAAAGCTCAACCTGTTCACGTTCACGCCGCTGGTCGGCAAGGGGCTGCCGCTGTGGAAGCCGCTCGGCGCGACGCTGCGCGACACGCTCGAACGCTGGCTGCGCGAGACGCAGATCGAAAACGGCTATCTACCCGTGGTGACGCCGCACATCGGTAACCTCAACCTGTACCGCACGTCCGGGCATTATCCCTATTACAAGGACAGCCAGTACGCGCCGATCTCGGTGGATGAGGAAGAATTCCTGCTCAAGCCGATGAACTGCCCGCACCACATCATGATCTACAAGAGCGATATGCACTCGTATCGTGATCTGCCCGTGCGCCTCGCGGAATTCGGCACGGTCTACCGCTACGAGCAGTCGGGCGAGCTGCACGGTTTGACGCGCGTCCGCGGCTTCACGGTCGACGACGCGCACCTGTTCGTCACGCCGGAACAGCTCCTCGCCGAATTCAAGAATGTGGTCAAGCTCATCCAGCACATCTTCAATACGCTCGGCCTGACGGACTTCCGCGCCCGCGTCGGCATTCGCGACCCGAAGAGCGAGAAGTATGTCGGCAGCGACGCGCTGTGGGAGAAAGCCTCCGCCGCCATCATTCAGGCGTGCGATGAACTCGGCCTGCCGTACCATGTCGAAGAGGGCGAAGCGGCGTTCTACGGGCCCAAGCTTGACTTCATCTTCCGCGATGTGCTCAAGCGTGAATGGCAGCTCGGCACGGTGCAGGTCGACTACAACCTGCCGGAACGCTTTGAGCTGGAATACGTGGCGGAAGACGGCACGCGTCAGCGCCCGGTCATGATTCACCGCGCGCCGTTTGGCAGCATGGAACGCTTCATCGGCATCATCATCGAACACTTCGCCGGAGCGTTCCCGACGTGGCTCGCCCCCGTGCAAACGGTGCTGATCCCGATCACGGATCGCAACATCGAATACGCGGAAACGGTCGCCGCCAAGTTGAAGGCCGCCGGCATCCGCTTCGAAATCGACAAAGGCAAGGCGCGCATGGGTGGCAAGATCGCCGCTGCCCGCGAACGCCTGATCCCGTACATGCTCATCATGGGCGACCGCGACGCAGCCGCCGGCACGGTCAGCGTGCGCCTGCGCGACGACCGCGATCTCGGCGCGATGCCACTCGACCAGTTCATCGAACTGATCACGGGGCAGGTCAACTCGATGAGCCTCGACCTCGTCTCCAACTAAAGGCGGAGACGATCTCCAACTTCGGGGCGATCTTTCCCGGATCGCCCCGCTTTCCCCCACTGCTACACGCTGAATACACGATCTCTAGACGCTGCTTCCCTATGCTGTGTATATCCATCAAGCAGCTAAGGAGTGAAGCATGCCGAAGAAACTGTTCTCAATTCCGCTCATCCTCGTCCTCGTGTTCGTGTTAGGACTCGCCGCGGTCAACGCCAGCGTCTACAACGGCACGGTCGTGCTCACCTGCACCGATTGGACGGCTATGAATACCGGGTCGCACATCCTTGACCGCAATAACCTGAGCAGCAATCTGGAAAACTTTCTCATCAACATCTGGGATGGCGCGGGCACGCTCCTCTACTCCCGCGGCTTTACCAATGTACTCGGCACCTATGCAGTTGGTATCGGCTCGGATCCTTATGATGTCGCGCCGCAGTACAACCCGATCCGCTGGCAGTTGAGCAGCGCGGCAGGCAATGGTCTGCCCCTGCAAATCGATTTTGAGGCAACCGGGACCTGTGACGGCCTGCCGACTTACGGCTCGGTCGGAGGGGGTGGTAGTGAACCGCCGACCAGCAGCCCGCAGCCGCCGGCCGTCAGCAGCACGCCCGGCACGGTGATCCCTTCCGGTTCGGTTGTCGGCCTGCTGACTGCGGACACGCTCGCCAGCTACGCCCCCGGCCTCAGCACCGACATCACGCTGCATGCGGGGCAGACCTTCTGGGTCGTCGGCCTCGACACGACGGAGGCGTACTACAAAATCGTGCTGGCGAATGGCTACCTGTGGGTCCCGGCTGCGCTGATGGTCCCGACCCCCGGCGCGCCATGGTATAGCACGCCGCTGCCCACCCGCATCGTCGACTAGACGAGCACTGACCAGCTTGGTCGGCGATCCGCGCGGATCGCCGACCTTTTGCATGGTGGCAACATAGTGAACTAGCGGTCCGTTGGCGCTATCACCGACCGCGAAATACTCGCCGCCAAATCCGGCGCAGTACCCACCAGCGAATGACCTTCAAAATCAACCCGAGCATCGCTATCCTCCTCACGTCTGGCGTTCATTTTATTTGTAATACATGAGCAGCGCGTGAACGTGACAAACCCCGACGGCGGCGTTACAATCCTTACGAACATTGAAAGCAAGGAGCTTATTTCTGTGGCAGACTCTCCCGAAGTGCTGGCGGCTTTGAATCGCCGCAGCCGTACACTCGTTGAAGGCGTTGACCGTTCCGCCGCCCGCGCCATGTTGAAGGCGATCGGCTTGTCGGACGAAGACCTCAAAAAACCCATGATCGGGATTGCGAACACGTGGACGGAAATTGGACCGTGCAATTTCCACCTGCGCCGCCTTTCCGCCAAGATGAAAGAGGGGATTCGCCGCGCCGGGGGAACGCCGCTGGAATTTAATACGGTCAGCATCAGCGACGGCATCACGATGGGCACGGAAGGCATGAAAGCCTCGCTCATCAGCCGCGAAATCATCGCCGACTCCATCGAACTGGTGGCGCGCGGCAATTTCTTCGACGGCATCATCGCGTTGGCCGCCTGCGACAAGACCATGCCCGGCACGATCATGTCGCTCATCCGGCTCGACGTGCCCTCCCTCATGCTGTACGGCGGCTCAATTGCCCCCGGCAATTACCGCGGCAAGGATATCACCGTGCAGGAAGTCTTCGAGGCCATGGGCGCGTATGCCGCTGGTCGCATCACGTTGGACGAGCTGCATGAAATTGAAGGCGTAGCCTGCCCCGGTCCCGGCGCCTGCGGTGGCCAGTTCACGGCGAACACGATGGGCATGGTCGGCGAAATTCTGGGCATCTCCCCGATGGGCATGGCGGATATCCCGGCAATGGCGACGGAAAAAGACGATGTCTCGCTGCTGGCCGGGCAGTTGATGATTCAATTGATTGAACAGGACCTGCGCCCGAGCAAGATCGTCACGCGCCAAGCGCTCGAAAATGCGATTGCGGCGGTCGCGGCGAGCGGCGGCAGCACCAATGGCGTGCTGCATACGCTGGCCTTCGCCCGCGAAGCGGGCATCGAATTCACGATTGACGACATCGAAGCGATCAGCAAGCGCACCCCGCTGATCTGCGACCTCAAGCCCACGGGCAAGTATGTCGCCACCGATATGTACCGCGCGGGCGGCGTGCGTCTACTGGCGCAGCGTCTGGTCGAAGGCGGCTACGTCGACGGCAGCGCGCTAACGGTGACGGGCAAGACACTCGCTCAGGAAGCGGCAACCGCGGTCGAAACGCCCGGTCAGGACGTGATTCGTACGTGGGATAATGCGATCTACGAAAACGGTGGGCTGCACATCCTCAAGGGCAATCTCGCGCCGAACGGCAGCGTGATCAAGCTCAAGGGGACGGAACCGCGCACTTTCCGCGGCGTCGCCCGGGTCTTCAACACCGAAGAAGAGGCGTTCCAGGCCGTGCAGAACCGCCAGATCAACGCGGGTGACGTGGTCGTGATCCGCTATGAAGGCCCGGTCGGCGGCCCCGGCATGCGCGAAATGCTGCAAGTAACCGCGGCGATTGTCGGTCAGGGGTTAGGCGCGGATGTGGTACTGATCACGGATGGTCGTTTCTCCGGTGCTACGCGTGGGCTGTGCATCGGGCACATCGCGCCCGAAGCCGCGGTCGGCGGACCGATTGGCCTGCTGCACGAAGGCGATATCATCACCGTGGATATCGACGCCCGGTCGATCAATATGGAAGTGAGCGCTGAAGAGCTGACCGCCCGGCGTGCTGCCTGGGTCGCGCCGAAGCCGCATTACATCAGCGGCGTCATGGCGAAGTATGCGCGCCTCACCGCGCAGGCCGATGACGGCGCAGTGACCAATTCGGCCTCCGGTCTGGTGCGTTAAGCGTCGACAAAACCACTCGATGCTACGATAATAGACAATAGATTGGGAGCGTTCCCAGTCTATTGTCTATTTTTGTCTCATCGAGGATTTCGTCATGCCCTTCTCCGTCGAACGTCTCACCGATGCCCCGATCATTCTGGTCACCCTCACCGGATCCGTTGATGCTGATACGATTGCCCAAGCCGATCTGCAGGTCATTCGCTTGCTCGGCGAATACCCGGTCAACACCGCGCTGATCTTCGACACCACGCAGGCCACGAGCAGCTTCAAACAAATCCTGGAAATTCTGCAATCGACAAGCCGCCGGAACGCGCGCAATACCGCCAAAATGCCCTTTGTGGTGCTGCCCGCGTTTGTCGGCACGGACCTGATGGTGAAGCTGTACGTCGATGCGGCGCGGCAGCAGCAGTTCGGTGGGCAGCAGCTGCCGCTGTTTACTTCGCGCGCAGACGGAATCGCGGCCATGACAGTCGCCGTCGCCAATCTCAGCGAACACCAGCCCAACACTTAACCGTTTGGCGCTACAAACCAAAACTACATATGCCCGGCGTTGACCTGGCGGATCACCCAAGGTGCACTTGTGCTATGCTGCTCAGGTAAGCGATCTGCCCGCGCAAAAGGGAGTCGAGATGGCGCACCTCACCAAGGACAAAGGCGATCTGGCGGTCGCCAAAGCGATTGCGCATTTGTTGGCGCATGGCATCCATGTGTGTCTGCCCCTTTCAGAACATCTCCCGTTCGACCTGATCGCGGTCATGCCCGACATGGTCACGCTCAAACGCGTGCAGGTGAAATACCGGACGTTAGAGAACGGCTTTGTACCGTTCAGTTTCCGTTCCAATTACTACAACTCCAAACGCATCTATACGGTCAAAGTTGACCTAAGCCAATTGGATGCCTATGCAACTTTCTGTCCCGAAACTGACACGGTTTACTACTTGCGCGTCGACGAAATCCCCACCGATGCCGTGGCACTGCGCATGCGCGTCACACCGCCAAAGAATGGGCAAAAGAAAGGGATCTGGCTAGCCCAGAATTACCTTGATCCATATCGCATAGCGAACAGCGCATACAAAATAGAATGCTCGCCTCGCAGCCTTACCGAACCAATCCAATTGGCCATCGCCCATGTTGAGATTGATCTGCTCCAGCAAGGTTGGTACACGTGCAGTCCGCAGCGCTGGGCGGCCCCATTTGACCTGATCGCGGTCTCAGCCGATATGCAGCGTCTGCTGCGCGTGCGCGTAGGATTTAGGCAGGCAAACGCCACGATCTTTACGGATGTTTATGCGCTCTACCAGCCTGACGACCATTCGGTGCGCTACCTCAGCGCCGAGCATGTGCCAACGGCCAATCAGTACGTGGGAGGAGAGGCGCACCCAGCCATGAGCCCCCTATTAGAAGTGGCACTTGCGGGTTGAAAAAGTGCTAGGCTCTGCTACAATGATCTGTGTTGGCCCTGTAGCTCAATGGCAGAGCAGCGCCCTTTTAAGGCGAGTGTTGAGGGTTCGAGTCCCCCCAGGGTCACAGCAAATCGGCGGCATACCAGCCCGCCGATTTTTGTTTTCTCCGTCAGCAACCTCACAAATTGTCAACCTCAGTCAGGGGCTGGTGAACTTCACGATCACGGTGTACTGTTCTGCGCCAACCTCTCCGGCGACGAACTGCGTCCCGGCGCACAACCACGCATGCGCGAAGAGATCTTTCCCGGCGCTCTCTGCCGTGCGGACGCCTAGGTACAGCGTGTTAGGAATGCCGCGCCGATTCAGCATCCACTTGGCGGCGAGCGCGTCCATCAGGCAGGTTGACGTCCACGGAAGCTGACTAGCGACGGCGGCGATGCTCCCGGCGATCAGCGTAAGCGTTTGTGTCTGTTCGCTCGCGGACGACTCCGCTCTACGATCACCTAAGCGGCGCGACCACCATGTGAACGGCACACCGCGCACCAGCACCCACGCCGCCACCAGATTGAGGGCGGTCTCAGCCAGCAAGCGCCGTTCAGCGGGTGAGCGGGCTTGAACAGCGAGGACGATGTGGCGGAAATCCATCGATCTACACCGGGGTGTCCGCGCGGTAGTACTGCGACTGCGTGTTGAACAACGTCGCGTACAGCCCGCCCTGCGCCATGAGTTCGTCGTGCGTGCCACTTTCGACAATGTGCTGCTGATCGAGCACATAGATGCGCTGCGCCAACCGAATAGTCGAGAGGCGGTGGCTGATGAGGATCGCGCAGCGGTCAGCGACGACCTGCCGGAAGCGTTCGAACACCTCGTGTTCAGAAAGCACATCGAGCGAACTAGTCGGCTCATCGAGCACCACGATTTGCGCCCGGCGTAAAAACGCCCGCGCGAGCGCGATCTTCTGCCACTGCCCGATGCTCAATTCCTGCCCGCCGAACCAGTTACCTAAGCGCGAGTCATAACCGTCCGGCAGCGCCGTGATCACCTCGTGCGCGCCGGATGCTTGCGCCGCCCGCTCAATGGCTGCGCGCTCCTGTGTCACATCACCCAAGCCGATGTTCTCCCACGCGCTGAGCTGATACTCGTTATAGTCCTGAAACAGCACGCTGATCTGTGCGCGCAGATCAGCCACGTTGAAATCACGCAGATCGATGCCGTCGATGGTGATGCGTCCCGCGGTCGGATCATACAGGCGGCACAGCAGCTTGATCAGCGTGGACTTGCCCGCGCCATTCGCGCCGACCAGCGCGATGACCTCGCCGGGCTGGATCATCAGGTTGACGCCAGTGAGGACGGGCGTCGTCCCACGCGCATACTGAAAGCTGACGTCTTCAAAGCGAATGCCCGTCCGCAAAGGTTGGGGTATAGGTTGCGGTTGCAGCGGCGGCTTGACCAACGGCTCCAGCCCGAGGAATTCGTAGAAGTCGCGTAAGAACACGCTGCTTTCGTACAACCCGGCGAGACTGCTCAACAGCGATTGCAGCGTCCCCTGTGCCCGCTGAAAGCCCTGAAACATGATCACCAGACCGCCGAGCGTGATCGCCCCGGTCAGCGCGTAGCCGACCGTGAGCAGAAACGCGCCGAACAGCGCGATCACGCCCAGCCCCTGCGTCCCCAATTCAAAGATGGTGCGCCGCCACATGATCGCCATACGTCCCGAACGCAGCCGCGCGTAGAGCGTATCGAAGCGCTGGGCGAACAACGCGCCGAGATTGAACAGGCGAATTTCTTTGGCATGATATTCTGCCGTGAGCAGATAGTTGTAGTAGCCTTGCTCGCGTTCAATCGCCGAGGTCTGCATGTACCAGTCCATGAGCACCTGCGTGAAGCGCAAACGCACCAGCACGACCGGGAACGCGCTGGCGAACAGAATGAGCGGCGTCAGTGCGTTGAGCGACACCAGTACGCCGATCACGCCGACGAGCGTGAACGTATCGCGGAGGATGGCCGTCAAATCACTGATGATCGCGGTCGGGCGATAGCTCGCTTCACCCTGCGCGCGGTGCAAGCGGTCGTAGTAAGCCGACTGCTCGTAGTATTCGAGATCGACGGCAATCGACTTGGAATGGATCAGGCGGGCGACATGTTCGTTGACCGCGAGCGTTTGACCTTCATGTACCACGCCGCTGATCACGCTCAGTGCCATATCGATGAAAGCCACGATCCCGGCGAGGACGACGATCCCGATGATATCATTGACCGTGCGCCCCTGCAGGATAACCGCCGTGACCTGATCGAGCATTGCGCCAATCAAATACAGCAGCGCGACCGGGGTCAGCCCTTGCAGCAGCGTGAGCACGATCGCCGCGCTCGTCCAGCCACGGCTGCTCGTCCAGGTCAGGCCGAGCGCACGCCACAGGCTCGTCACGCTGCGGGCAGCGCGCTGCCACAACAACGCAAAAACCGACACCTTACCTCCGATCAGCGTGCCCGCAGCCGCTGCCACACGGCTGTCAGGATGACGCGGCTTTGATCCAACCAGCGATACGGATAGTAAAGCATAATTCCGGTTTTGACGTGATAGCGTTCACGCAAATAGTCCCGACTGGGGAACAACGCCCGGCGCATCATCTCCAGACGCTGACGCGGCGGCAGCGTGACCAGGTACGCACGCCAGGCCTCCCAACGACCGCCGCTTCCCTGCAGCGCGCGAAAGAGGCCGATGTCCTCATACGCTGGCCGCCGTTCGACCAACGCGGGCAGCACGTGATCGGGCAGCGGCGTGGCGAAAAACTCGACTGTGCGCCGCAGCGCCAGTTCCACCGGGAACGTCCAGCCCAGGACCACGGCCTGATCGATGACGGTCGGCCAATCAAGCGCCGACCGGGTGATTAGGCGGTGCAGGTCGAGGTAGCGGATCAGGAACAGATCGTCGCCGGCGTGCTGCAAGACAATATGCGCGCATAAATGCAGAAGCTGTGCCTCGGTGGAGAAGTGATCGAGGCTCTTACCGTCGGTCAGCGTGAGCGTTTGCCGCGTCTGCCAAAACCACTGCAAATCCTCCAGCGCCATTAAGCGATCATCATCCGCACCGAGCAACCGGTAATGGATTTCCAGCGCCACGCCCGACTGCGTGCCGCTGTACAGGCGGTAATGATGCTTGGACGCGCTGAACCCATGAAGTTCATCGTCCGCTTCCGGGAAGAAATCGCCGGTGCCTTCTTCCCATTCATAGCCCAGCGTCTGCGCGATCTGCAGCGCGGCTGCGCGCTGATCATACGGGACGAGCACGTCGATATCGGTCATGGGCCGCAGCCCCATCTCGGGATAAATCGTGCGGGCGAGCACCGCGCCTTTCAGCCAGATACACGGAATGCCCGCCTGCTCGAAAGCCGACTGCACCTGCTGCCGCGCGCGTTCGAGGATCGCCTGGTTAATGGCACTGTTATGGGCAGCGAGCGCTAAAGTCGCCATCGGCGCTGGCGGCAGGGTCAGCGGCTGTTGCTTGAGCAGCCAGTACAGCAGCGGCGCAACGCTGTGCTGCACCGCCAGGTCAGTGACGGCTGGCCACTGGTCAGCGGGCACACTGCCGAACGCCAGCTGATCAGTGATCAGTTGGCAGAGGATGCGTAGACGGGGATTGGCGGCTAGGGTCAAGATGGTCGTGGTCGTGAGTCTCTAAATGATCCAGAATGGCTTGACGAACGTGCGGCAGAAAATCATAGCGGCGCGGATAACGCAGGCGGTAAATAGGGAGGCGGGCGGCTAACTGCGTGAGCGTTTCAAATTCCCGCTGCGTGCGCTGGCGGTCCGTGATGTCAAACCGGAAGGAATGTCGGAGCAGATAGATAAAGCGTTCGTTGGCGGTCAGGGGTTCAATCTGCACGGAGCCAACAGTATCCGCGTCCAGTACATACAGCCGCTTGATGGGCGCGGGATCGCTGTAGAAGCTCACACCACCCGGCGCAGCAGAGAGACGTCGCTTTTCCGTATAATGCGCCACGGGCGTCCACGGCTGCTCGGGCGCCACGCTATCCGCTGAATCTTCCCACAGCCGCACCCCCGGATAACTGCCAATCCCCCAAACTGCGTCAGCGCCCACGCGCAGCCGCAGCGAGTCGTCCGCTAACAGGGGATACCCCACTGCCCCAAAGCTGGCGGTGAGCGTCGATTTACCCTGCCCGCCTTCGCCCAAAAACACCACCGCCTGACCGTCACTGACGAATCCACCCGCATGCAGCACCCGTTCACCGCGCAGCGTCGCCGCATAGGGCAGCACTTGATCCAGCAGGATGTGCTGAAAGGTGTTCGCGGGCGTTTCGGGATACAGAAAACCGCGAATGTGGCGGCCATCCGGTGAAATCCAGAAGATGCCGTGATCAAAATACTGGAGCCGGTAGCCGTGCTCACTTTTTGACCACGACTGCCAGTAGCTTCCATCAGTTTGTTTTAGGGTATGGAATGGAAAAAGGACGACTGCTTCGCGAAGTTCAGCCGTGAGTTGCTGGAACGTTACATCCGGTAAGACGGGTTCAAGCACTTGATCGAGATCAAGTACCACATCGGTTTCAACGACGAAACCTAGAATTCGGTAGCGCACCTGTCGAAATCAGCCTGAGACGCAGAACGGCGACTACGGGCGCTCCTTCATCAGGCTGGTGCCCATCATCCCTTCTACCGGCCCGGCTGTGCCACCGAGCGTCATATTCTGAATCGTGCCATGCTGTGTGAAGCGAGGAACGCGATAGGCTTTCTTTTCCGCAGGGGTCAGGTCATTCGTATCTTGGGTGGACATCGGTCTTATTCCTAGACTCGGGTAGCTGCTCACAGCCGGACGACTGGTATTCCTCAATCATACTACGATCCGCCTAACTGCACTTGCTCTGGTTGGGGCCTTCACCCGACGCACCAAGGCCGTTAGGTTTCCCCGGGGGGGGGGGGGGGCGCCCCCGCCCAACCACACCCAGAATGCGTTCGGCGACTCCCTGCCGGCGGTCGCTGTCCGCTCCATGCCTGGGCCCAGTGCCGGACCGCGCCGGTCCCGGCTAACGTCAGATTTTGAATCGTCCCGTGCTGCGCAAAACGCGGAGACTGATAGGGCTTCTTCTCAGGCTGCGGCGACGGCAACGGCGGATCCTGAGTGGGCACAGTGCTAGCTCCTTGAGTTGTTTCGGCTCTGGTCAGCCGCTGCGATACTGTTCTAACCATATCATCATACTACGCAACATCAGTATATGGAAAATCTGAGGGGAAGTAAAGGCGGGCGGCTGCGCCAATAACGTCTGCATTTTCCCCTTGTCCACATAGCTGTACAGGCGCTCTGCGCTTCGAGAACGAAGAGTGTAAAAAATTTCCTCAGCCTGCAAGCGGTAGCGTTCTTGCGCAAACGCGAAGTCCAGCGAATCCTTCTGGGAGCGCCAGACCACCTCGGCGGGCAGCAGCGGCGCGAGGGCGCGGCGGTTGATGACTTTCGCCCACGCCAAGTGATTCTTCTGCGCGGCAGGGAGCGCCAGACAAAACTCGATCACCCGGCGATCAGCATACGGGTGGCGCGGCTCAATCGAATGGCGCGCCGCCACGCGATCATACCGTTCATAGGCCACGGGCAGCATGCCGTGATCCAGCCAGCGGCGATGCTGTTCGCGCGTCGTGCAGCGCACATCGACATGGGCATAGTAGGCTGCAAACCGCTCCAGCAGATTGGTGCGCCGGGCGAACTCAGGATCAATCAACGTCTCCGCGATCAGCGCATCATATTGATGCGGGTCATGGCCTGTCAGCCGCCACTTGATCGCCCGCAGCCACTGGGGGAAATACGCCGCCTTGGCGTGCAGACTAAAGACGCTCCAGAATTTTTCGCCCCACATCTGTTCCCACGCGCGGCACTCGCGGATCGCGCTCATCAGCTTGAACTCGCGCAGCATCCATGTGATGTAATTGCTGCCCACCGCCGTGATATTGTCGCCGGGCATGCCATCCAGCAGCGCCTTCACCTGCTGATGATGGGCGGCGATATCCATGAGCTGAACAATATGCATCGCATAGTCGAACAATTCATCGCCGCGCTCGTCAAAGGAGTGGAATTCGGGCAGAAGCTGTTCAAATTCCTCAACTTTGACGAAGTGCGGCTGCACATCGCCCTGCGCGACCACCTGCCGAATCATGCGGGTTTCGAGATTATCCTCCGTGTGAATGCCGGAGAAGGTGCGCAGCGGGGCTTGCCCGGTCGCCTTCAACCACTGGCGCGCGACCGCCACCACCGAAGACGAATCGAGTCCTCCGCTCAACATTGACCCAACCCGGTCGGGGGTGCGCAGGCGGCAGATCACGGCTTTCCGGAACACGTCCAGAAAGGCCTCTGCATACTCCTGATCCGATTTCAGCCGGATTTCGCGCGTTGAATCGAGCGACCAGTAACGCCGCTGCTGCATGCTCGTCCGGTCGATGACCATGATGTGGGCGCGGGGCAGTCGCTGAATGTCGAGATAAAACGTGCTGGTGTGATCCGCGCCTTCGGTTTCGTCGACGATGGCGTCGGCGAGGCGCACTTCGTTGAGGCGCTGCGGCACGGCAGGCATGGCCAGCAGCGCGCGCATCTCTGACCCGAAGACAAACAGCCGATCTGACAGATGATAGTAAAACGGCTTCACGCCGCTGTGATCGCGGGCGCAGAACAGGCGCTGCTCCCGACTGTCCCAGATCACAAAGGCGAAATCGCCGAGCAGGTGATCGACGCAGGCCGTCCCCCACACGCGGTACGCCCGCACAATCAATTCAATGTCGGTGACGGCGGCGGAGAGCATTTCGCCTTTGACTTCGAGCTTACGGCGCAGCTCATCCCATTCGTCGATGCGCGCATCCCCGGTGATCCAGATTTCACCATCCAGCGCTGTGGGCTGCTGTTCGCGTTCGGCTTCCAACGTGGAGAACAGCGCGGCGTGACCGAAACCGATGGCGCCATCCGTCCAAATCTGGCGGCGATCCGGGCCACGGCGAGCCATCGCCTCGGTCATCGTGTGCAGCACCGCGCGGTCGACGGGTTGGCCGTCACGCTGAAAGATGCCGGTGATACCGCTCATGCGGAACTTATTGCAGCTCGATCAACCCGGCGGCGAGGAGGTTCTGCAGCAGTGTGGTGAAGTCGCCGCGCAGCATCTCCGGTTCGACGTCGTATTCGGCGAGGAAGGCTTCATAGGCCGCCTGCAAACTCGCCGAAGTCGTGGCCAACTGCCACATGCGTGATCCGATTTCGTCGAGGCCAAAATAGCTGGCGGTGTTCAGGTTGAGCAGCACCGTCTCCTGCGCCACCTGACTCGCCATCACGTCCAGGGTGATGACCGCGCGCTTGCTGTAGTCAATCTCCGCGCTAGCTCCCATGATATTCTCCATATTTGACTGACATGTCGCCCGCTTTGGTCATGGCTTCAATTTCGTTGGGAAACTCGGCGGCATACTGCTGCATCAAGTGCTGGGCAATGTCGCGCAGCGTTTGCCCTTCAGCCATCCACTGGAGCACCGCCGCGTCGATTTGTCCCGCGCGGCTGAGGCGGGGCTGATACGCTTGCGAGCGCATGTGCAAGGCGCGCGTCGACTCAATGTCGCCAAAAAAGGTCGACTGCTGCAGCTGCTGGCGCACGGCCTGCGTCGCGCCATCCAGCACCTGCGTGTGCCACGAAAAGGTATACGCCCCGCTGAAGTTATCGGCGCGCACCCGGGCGCGCAGCGTGTCCCCGGCCGCCAGCGTGACAACCTCAGCACAGGGGAAAAACGTCGTTCCGTAAGCCATCGGCGGTTGATCCGGCGCGGTGCTGTAGCCGATCTCGTCGTACAGCACGGCGTCAAACCACACCTGATACCCGTGCACCGTGACCGGTGCTTCGGCGGTCCAGTTGAACGTCGCGGCGTAATTCAGCTCGGTGAGGTTCACATAATCGAGCACCGCCCACACCTGCGGCGGAAACGCGATCTGCTCCGCCTGGACGCGCCGCCGATAGCGCTGATTGATGGTCCACTGGCGCCCCGCGTCCATGTTCAGACCAAACGGGTTTTTCGTCCACGGCTCGACCACATCCTGATACACATCCGGCGCGCTCACCGGCGCAACATAGAGCGTATCACGCTGGGGAATCTGCACGCCGCCCGGTTTGAGGAAGCGGCGGCGCGCATCGATGATCGTTTCCAGATGCGCATTGTGCAGCGGCAGAATGCCGCGCAAATCCGAGAAGAGCACATCGGCGGGTTCGGGCAGCGTGACGTTGGTGGACACATCGTGGATGAAGACGATCCGGTCGGCAAACCCGTTCTGTGCCGCGCTGACGCTGGCGGTTTCGATGGCGTCTTCCGCTTCAATCGCATACACACGCCGCGCGCCCAACTGGCAGGCGTGCATCGCCATCACCCCCGACCCCGTGCCGATTTCGACAACCACGCTCTCCGGCGTGATCACGCGGCGCAGCGCCTCAGAGTACGCCTGAATGCGCGGCAGGTCTGCCGCCATCCCGCCAAAACTAGAAACACTGTAGCCATCTTTGTGAAAACCGGACATCAACGACGACTCCTGTTACGGCGTGTAGGTGACGGTGATCCATTGATCGGTGCGCAGGGTGAGATCGTACTCGATGATCGTCTGGTCGATGGTGTAGCTGGCCGTCGGTTCGGGTGACGAGTCCAGCAGCGTCGCCCCCGGCGGCAAGAACACCTGCACGTTGACCAGATCGCCGCGCGTACCGGGCTGCTTCTGGATCAGCAGACTGTAGCTGCGGTAGCTGCCGACGGGTTCGACCACCAGCGGCGTCGTGTAGCGGAACTCGTACTGCTGCGACGAGTCGTACTCCAGCACGATATCCGCGATGAAGTTGGTGTAGGTGTCCGTCTGATCGACGACCGGGTCGAAGTCGAAGTTTTCCCAGCCCGTCAATATGGAGGCACGCGGCACAAACACCTGCAGCAGGTTCTGATAATCCAGCGGACCGTGAAACGCTTCGTCCACCGCCGGATCGTTCTCGGCTGTCTGCCGGGAATAGTCATATGCGACGGTGACCGAGTTCTGCGCCGTGCCATCCGGTTGAATGTACACGTTCGCCGCCAACTGCCGGATGATCGAGCGGTTCGACTTATTGCCGAGGTTGGCATCCGCGGTCATCAGGTAATCATGCTGCGGCGTCACCGCCTGATTGCCCGCCCAACCGAGGATTTGCACGCTCTCATTCAGGCTCGGGTCGTTGAAGTAGAGCATAATGTGCTTCTCTTGCAGCGCTTGCAGCAGCACACCGAGCATCCGTTGATTCGTCTCGGCGTTCGAGATCGAGTCCTGCCAGTCGGAGAAAATCTGCGTGTAGAGCGCGGCGAGGAAGGCTTTGTGTTCGCCATCTTCCGCGCGGATGGTGTAGATCATCTCGCGGAAGTTGTCGGCGTTCACCGCTTCGACGTAGCCGGGAATGCGCACATCGCCGAGCGCCGCTAGAATCGCCTCGAAGCCGAAAATGTCAATCGCGATCACGCCGTCGACCGGCGCGTGCAGGTTGAACCCCGTGTCATAGAACCACATCGCCATCTGCGCCGTGGCCGGGTAATCAGCATACCAACTGCCGTCCCACGCCGCGTAAACCGGCGAGTTATAGCCGATCCACCAGTTCGGCACAGTCACTTCCGTGACGGCATCTTCCGGCGGCGGGTTCGGGCTGGTCGCCGTCGGCGGGCTGTACCCGTATTCGACCACGCGCCCATTGCGCACGCTCAGCCAGCCGTAGGTGCTGATATAGCCGCCGGACGGGCGCAGTTCGTCGCTGTTCTGCGACAAGATCAGATAGTCCTGCTGTTCGCCTAAGCCGAAGGCAGCCGTGAGCAGTTCCGGCGCGCTCAGCAAAACGCTGTTGCTCTGTTCCAACAGCTCATAGTAAGTGTTGAGCTGGTTCAGGTAAAACAGATAATCGACGGGGATGCTGTCTGCCGTCAGTTCGTCGAGCCACCCGCGCACGGTCTGCAGTTGTTCGCTGGCGCGCAAAAAGGCGGTGCGCCCAATGCGCATGCGTTCGACGAGGCGTTCGCCTTGGGAAATGCGCGCCGTCAGCACTTCATCGTCGCCGCGCCCGAACAGCACCGAGAGCGCGGGCTGCATACCGTTGAGCATCGAATCGGCGGCGTTGACCAGCCCGTCTGCCGCATCAATCAACATGAGCGTATCGTCAATTTCCGGGCGCACGGTACGGAACGGGCGCAGAAGCGCCGTCTGGCTTTTGGCGAACCCGAGCGACCCCTGCAGGTCGCGCACGCTGGAGTACAAGCGGTCAAAATCTTCGAGGGTGAAATCGCCATTCGCAGCATTCCCGACATCACGCACCACGCGCTGGAAGCCGCCAAGCGAGGTCTGCACGCGATTCAGCGCGTACGAGAACACCGAGCTCACCACAGCGCCGGTGACGATCACCGCGGCGATGAGGATGATCAGCACACTGAGCCATGGCACAGCCTGCGCAAAGCGGCGGATACGCTTAAGCCACTGCGGGGTGCGCCGCCGCCGATGTTTTCTACGCGCGCTCGTGTCTTCAGTGGGCTGCGACTCGGGTTTCCGGATGACACTCATACGCCTAACCTACTTCTTTTCTGCGGCGCCGCGTCGTAAACGCAGCGATTGGAGGAGTCGACCAAGGCGCGACGGATTTTCGCCGCCGTAGCTGTAGGTATAGTACTGGTGATAGCCGTAGCTGTAGGCTTCTTCCTGCGGGTTGACGCGGTTCGCGATCACGCCGAGAATTTCCTTGTTGACCTGCGTGAAGACCTCTTTGGCGCGAATGGCGGCGCGGCGCTGCGTGCGTCCGCAGCTCACCACCAGCAGTACGTTCGCGTCGACGCCACCGACCAGAATCGTGCTGTCGGTAATCGTCAGGCACGGCGGGCTGTCAAAGATGATCAGATCGACATCCTGCGCGGCGCGGAAAGCATCAATCCAGCTTTTCGTGAGCGGCGAACCGATCAGTTCCGCTGGGTTCGGCGGAATGATGCCGCTGGTGATGATGCGCAGCTTGGGGATCCCGGAGGTCTGGAAGCATTCGCGCAGACGGCGATTCTGTTCTTCCGGCGTCCCATGATTGAAATCGGCGCGCAGCAACGTGCTCAGGCCGACATTGTTGGGCAGGCCGAACATCGTATGCACTTTGGGGCGGCGCAGGTCAGCGTCGATGAGCAGCACGCGCAAATTCGCCTGCGCCATCGCCACCGCGAGGTTCGACGCGGTCAGTGTTTTTCCTTCTTCCGGGCCAGGGCTGGTCACGACGATCACCGGCGCAATTTTCGGATTTTCGCCAAGCGCGTACAGCACGTTCGTGCGCAGACTGCGATATGACTCGGCGATAGTCGAAAATGTCTCGTGGTTGGTGATCAGTAGTTCGCTGTCGCGCTTCTTGCGATTCCCGTAAGTCGTAATCGCGCCGAAGACGGGCAATTGCAGCGTGCGCGTGACCTCTTCGGACGAGCGCAGCGTGTCGTTGAAGTATTCGAAGACGAGCGCCACCCCGTATGCAAGGATCGCGCCGAGGATGCCCGCGCCAATCGCCGAGCCAATCGGCCCGACATTGATCGACTGCTGCGGCACGCGGGCGCGTTCTACAATGTCGATGGCGTTGGTGCGCTGCTGAATGGTCGAAATCGTCGCGGAAAATTCGGCGACCGTAGCCAGCGCTAGGTTGATTTGCTCGACCGTATCATTGCGCTGCTGCGTCAGCTCAGTAACGCGCGCGGGCTCATTCGAAGCGAGGATTTCCTCATCCAGCCGGTTCAACTGTTCGCGTGAGCGCTGCAACAGAATGTTCAGTTCGGCGATCTGCTCATTGGCAAACGCCACCTGTTCTTCCTGTTCCGGCGTCAAGTTGGTTGGGCTTTTCAAAATGAGCTGTTCGGCGAGCGTATTCACAATGTCCGCCGCCAGCACCGGGTCATCATACTGCGCCGACACCACGAGCAGCGCCGTGTTCGGTAAAATCGCGCTGCTGATGTAGCCGCCTAAGTCTTCCGGAGCCATCGGCAAATCCAGCGCTTCGACTGTGCTCTGCAAAATTTCGTAGCTAATGATCAACTGCTGGTAAGTTGGGGCCAGATCCATGCCGAGATAAATGTCTGCCGACGAGGGATTCGCTTGGTCGAGCAGCGACGGGCCGATCGAGATCGTCACCTGCGCTTCGTAGGACGGAGGACGATTCACACCGTTGATGAAGTTGACGCTCCCAACCACGAGGGCGACGAGCGCAATCAGCAGCAGCCATCGGCGAAAAATCTGGATATATGGAGCAAGTTCCATGAATGTCTTTGCCTTACAGCGTTTGCACAGCCAAAATGATGGATTGAGAGCGGAGTTCCGACTAGACGAACACCGAATTCTACCATGCTATCGATTCGATTGTATTCATTTTCCAACTTACGGCGGGCGCGAAAACCGAAAATTCATACGAAATTTGTAAATCTGCCGAGTAACGCCGCGCCGCCCGGTCGCAATTGCGCTACAATGCTCCGCAGAGTGCCCGACTTAGGATGATATGAATGTGTGGCATTGCAGGAATACTTCTACGCCCGCACGCTGACCTGCCCGACCTGCGTGATCGCCTGCAGCAGATGGCAGGCAGCATGCAGCATCGCGGCCCCGACGACGAAGGGCTATACATCTCACCCGATGGTCGTGTCGGTTTTGTCAATCGACGACTGGCGATCCGCGATCTCTCCCCAGCCGGGCACATGCCGATGAGTAACGCCGACCAGACCGTGTGGATCACCTATAACGGCGAGGTCTACAACACGGATGAACTGCGCCCGGAGCTGGAACAGCTCGGCTACACTTTTCGTTCCACCAGCGATACCGAAGTCATCCTCAAAGGCTATGAAGCGTGGGGCAGCGCCGTCGTCGACCGCTTGCGCGGCATGTTCGCCTTTGCCATTCACGACCAGCGCACGCCGCAATTTCTGCTCGCGCGCGATCATCTGGGCATCAAGCCGATTTACACTGCGGAGACGCCGACAGCTTTCGTATTTGCCTCCGAACTCAAAACGCTGTTCGCCTCCGGGCTGATCAGCCGGGATGTGAGTGCCGCGGGGCTGGTCGGGTATTTGCTGACGGGCAGTGTCCCCAATCCGCTGACGCTCTACGCGCAGGTGCACGCGCTGCCGCCATCCACCTACCTGCAGGCGACGCTGCCGCTCACCGCCCCGCTCCAGCCCGTGACCTATTGGTCGCTGCCGACGACGCTCGGCGCAGTCACCGCACTGGACGAAGCGGTCGAGCAGACCCGCGCGCTGCTGGCGGAAGCCGTCCGCATCCGACTGGTGAGCGATGTGCCGCTCGGCGCATTCCTCAGCGGTGGGCTGGATTCGAGCGCGGTCGTGGCCTGTATGCGGCAGGCCACGACCGGAACGATCCGCACCTGCTCCATGATCTTCGCGGAAGCCGAGTATTCGGAAGCGCCCTATGCACGGGCCATGGCTGAACACGTCGGCGCGGAACACTTCGAACGCGTGATCACGGCGGACGATCTGGTCAAAGAATTCGACAACATCCTGTACGCGCTCGACCAGCCCTCGGTCGACGGCGTTAACACCTATTTCGTCTCGCAGACCGCACGGCAAGCCGGGTTGACGGTCGCGCTCTCCGGTTTGGGCGGGGATGAGCTCTTCGGCGGCTACGGCAGCACCTTTGCGGGCGTCCCGCAGACGCTGGGCTGGCTGCAAACCGCGCACCGAGTCCCGGCGGGCGGGTGGCTGGCGCAGCACGCGCTCGATCTGCTGCCGCAGCGCCGCCGCTGGGGGCGTCTGCGGGATGCATTCGGTCGCCCGGCAGCGCCCGCCAGCGCCTACGCCGCGCGCCGCGGTCTGTTCTCCGCGTGGGAAGTGCGGCAGCTCGTCCGCCCGGAAGTGTGGACGCAGGCGGTCGCAGAGTTTGACCTCGTGCGTCACATCGACGCTCAGGCGGGTGTCAACAGCGCCGATCTGTTCGCGTGGACGAGCCGCGCGGAACTGCGCACGTATACGCATCACCAACTGCTGCGCGACACTGACGTCATGAGCATGATTCACTCGCTTGAAGTGCGCGTCCCCTGCTGGACAAACGGCTGGTCGACTATGTGCTGCGGCTGCCCGCGCGCCTCAAAACCTCAGCCGATGGCCGCCCCAAGCCGCTGTTGAATCAGGCGCTGCGCTCCCTGCTCCCGCCGCTGATTCTGGAGCGCCGCGACAAACAGGGATTCACCTTCCCATTTGATGTCTGGCTGCGCCGCGGCCTCACCGATCGCTTGCAGCAGCTCACGGCGGAAACACGCCTCAACGCGCTGCTCACACCGTCAGCCGTGCAGGACACACATCAGCAGTTCACACGCGGACAGGTTCACTGGTCGCGACCGTGGGCGCTGGCCGCGCTGAGTGCCGTCGTGTGAGGACACCCGCATGAAAATCATTGTTTCGAGCCTCGGTCGCTTCCATGCATTTGATTTGGCCCAGCAGCTTCTACGACTGGAGTCGTTGGCGCGTCTCTATACGGGTTATCCTCGTTGGAAAATTGACCCGGGTTTACGAAGTTATACCCATACTTTTCCTTGGCTCCTCGTCCCAGAAATGGCTATCTTACGTTACAGTCCGGCACTCGTAGAGCGGATCCATCCGCTGACGATTACTACTTTTGACCGCTGGGTAAGCAAGAACATCGGCGACGCCGATGTCTTCACCTTTATGTCGCAGTTCGGGCTGTATGGTCAACAGGAGGCACAACGACGTGGTATGAAAACGGTGTGCATTCGCAGTTCTGCACATATTGAAGAACAGGATCGCCTGCTACGCGAAGAATATGCTCTGCACGGCCGCAAGTATCCCGGTATCAGCCGCTGGACGGTTAGACGCGAACTGCAGGAGTATGCTGAAGCGGACTTAATCGATGTGTGTTCAACTTATGCCTATGACACATTCCGTGCCCGCGGTTTTCCAGCCGAGAAGTTGTTTCTATCGCCACTCAGCGCCGATCTATCTCTGTTCCGCCCACAGCCCAAAACTGATGACGTATTCCGGGTGTTGTATGCGGGAACATTGAGTTTGCAGAAAGGCATCGGTTATCTGCTTAGCGCCTGCGCTGACCTTAAGCTGCCGAATTTCGAGCTCATCCTCGCTGGCCCACTGCATAGCGAGGCTAAAGATTTACTCTCGCGCTACAGTGGGCAGTTTCAGTATCTGGGAGTCGTTCCCCGTGTACGTTTAAGTCAGACCTACGCGCAGGCGTCGGTTCTCGTGCTGCCATCCATACAGGATGGTTTTGGCATGGTCATGGCGCAGGCGATGGCCTGCGGTGTCCCCGTGATTGCCACGACAAATACGGGCTCGCGTGACCTGTTCACGGATGGCGTTGAAGGTTTCATTGTGCCGATTCGTGATTCACAGGCCATTCATGAAAAGATTCTGCATCTATACCACAATCCGGAGTTGCGTGATAAGATGGCTCAGGCGGCGCTGCGACGCGTGCAATCCGTTGGTGGATGGGACGAATACGGTGAGCGAGCAATTCAGGCCTATTCGCGTCTTCTAAAGTGAAACGTATGCCCAATCAGCCGAACAACACTTCCCCTGACCCCAGTGAATGGACTACGATCATCCGCCCGTCTAAAGGTTGGGTGTCACTGCGACTCCACGATTTGTGGGAATACCGCGACCTGATCATGCTCCTCGCGTGGCGCGATATCTCGGTACGCTACAAGCAGACCGTGCTCGGCGCGGCCTGGGCGGTGATTCAACCTTTCTTCTCAATGGTCATCTTCAGCGTCTTCTTCGGTGGGCTGGCACAGGTTTCGTCCGATGGACTGCCGTATCCCGTTTTCAGTTATACTGCGCTGCTCCCGTGGACTTTCTTCGCCAACTCCTTGACCCTGTCAGCGAACAGTCTGGTCGGCAACGCAAATCTGCTCAGTAAAGTCTATTTCCCACGTTTGGTCATTCCCTTAGCGAGTACGATCAGCGGGTTGGTCGATTTCGCCATCGCCTTTGTCGTACTGCTGATCATCATGCTGTTCTATGGCATGCTTCCGACAACTGCGGTCATCCTGCTGCCACTGTTCCTGCTGCTGGCACTGATTACTGCGCTCGGTGCGGGTTTGTGGCTAAGCGCGCTCAACGTTGAATACCGCGACATTCGCTACGCGGTGCCTTTTTTGATTCAGGCGCTGATGTTCGCCTCCCCCGTCGTCTATTCGAGCACGCTGCTTGAAGAACCCTGGCGCACGCTTTACGGCCTCAACCCGCTGGTCGGCGTGATCGAAGGCTTCCGCTGGGCCCTGCTGGGCTCGACGCCACCCGGCACGATGATCCTCATCTCGGCAGTCGCCGCGGTGGCGCTGCTCGTGTCAGGTATGCTGTATTTTCGCCGGATGGAAAAGAACTTCGCGGATATGGTGTGATGTCAGATGTCGTGATTCAGGCCGAGGGCGTCGGCAAACAATATCGGATTGGCGGCAAGCAAACCAGTTACAAAACCTTCCGCGAAGCGATTACCGGCACACTGCAGGCGCCACTCCAGCGGCTGACACGACGAGCCACCCCGGATAACACCTTCTGGGCGCTCAAAGACGTGTCTTTTGAAGTCCGGCGTGGTGAGGTACTCGGCGTCATCGGACGCAACGGCGCCGGAAAAAGCACCTTGCTCAAGATTCGATCTTAGGCATGAAGCGCGCCGAGATCAGCCGCAAATTTGACGAAATTGTGGCCTTTGCCGGGGTTGAGCAGTTCATCGACACGCCTGTCAAGCGTTATTCGAGCGGCATGGGGCTGCGGCTCGGTTTTGCCGTCGCCGCGCACCTGGAACCCGAAATCCTCGTCGTCGATGAAGTGCTCGCCGTCGGGGATGCCGAATTCCAGAAGAAGTGCCTCGGCAAAATGAGCCAGGTCGCCGGCCAGGGACGCACCATTCTGTTTGTCAGCCACAATATGGCGGCGGTGAAATCGCTGTGCAACCGGGCGTTATGGTTGCATCAGGGTACGGTGATGGAGTCTGGAAATACGGATACGGTGATCACGAGTTATTTGGGCAGCACCTTATCAACCCTCACCGAACAGAAGTATGAAGATCTGAAACAGGCACCCGGCAATGATCGGATTCGGGTTCATCGTATGCGGGTACTGCCTGCTGAAGGCGATCCGTCAGCCCCAATCACCATGACGACTCCCGTGCGCCTGGAGTTTGAGTATTGGAATCTAAGGCCAAACACCCGCCTGAATCTGAGCCTCCATATCTACAATCAAGACAACATCATGGCTTTCAACACTGCGCCAGTCCACGACACGGAGTGGATGGGACAGCCCTATTCAGCCGGACTTTTTCGTTCCACCTGTATAATCCCCGCCTATTTGCTGAATAGTGGCGCCTACCGCGTTGATGTCCTATTTGTTGAGAATTCGTCATACATCCTGTACGAAGTAAAAAGTGCTCTCGTGTTTGATGTCGAAGAAGCACCAGAAACCCGAGGTTTGTCTACCTGGTATGGACGATGGCCGGGCATATTACATCCGCGTTTGGAATGGGAAACGGCCAACCTTGATATCCTGGAAATCAGAGAATAAACACTTTGCTGTCTTCTATGGCTGAATGCTAGCGCCCTGGTAACGTTTACTGCATCCATGATCCAAAGGCCTGAGGTAAATCATGGCATCTAACCCCCTCATCATCATTGGCGCTGGCGGCTTTGCCCGTGAAAGCCTCGATGTGGTCGATGCCATCAATGCCGTGTCGCCGACATGGGACATGCTTGGTTTTCTGGTCGACCCCCAATATGGTCAGGCAGGCACTATTATTCAAGGCAAGCCAATTCTGGGAGGACTCTCATGGCTTGCGGATCATACAGAGGTGTATGTTGTCTGTGCCGTTGGAGCACCCGAACTTAGGCGCCAGTTGATTGAACGGCTTCGCGAATTTCAGGTGCGATTCGCTACTTTAATCCACCCCAGTGTGATAAAAACTTCCTGGTTGGAGGTGGATCAAGGTACGGTTATTACGGCTGGTTGTGTGCTAAGCAATCACGTCGTGATTGCCGCTCACGTGCACATTAACCCCTCATCAACCATTGGGCATGATGTAATCATTGAAACGTTTGCTTCACTTGCACCGGGCACACTCATCTCCGGCAATGTTCACATCGGCACCGGAACCTACATAGGTACTGGTGCCAAAATTATTGAGAAAAAAAACATCGGAGATTGGTCTATAGTTGGTGCTGGAAGTGTGGTGATCGCAGACGTTCCAGCAAACACCACGGTAGTTGGTGTTCCAGCCCATGTGATTAAGGAGCGTCCTGTCGGATGGCATTTACATGAAAACCACTCTTAAGGACCTGGCTTATTTAGGCGGCACAGCGGCTTTCGAGCAGGCTTTGCATGTAGGGCGGCCGAATATCGGGGATCGCGTCGCGCTTATGGCCCGCATTGAGGACATGTTGGATCGGCGTTGGTTTACCAATAACGGTCCGTATGTTCAGGAGTTTGAGCAGCGGATTGCCGCGTTGTGTCAGGTCAAGCACTGCGTGGCAATGACCAATGGGACAATCGCGCAGGAAATCGCGGTTCGCGCGGCTGGTATTCAGGGTGAAGTCATTCTACCCTCATTCACCTTCATTGCGACCGCCCATGCCCTGCAGTGGCAAGAGATCACGCCGGTCTTTTGCGATGTAGCGCCCGGTTCGCATCATATCGACCCGAACCGCGTCGAAGATATGATCACCCCGCGGACAACGGCGATCATCGGCGTGCATGTGTGGGGCGCACCCTGCCCCATCGACGAACTGACCGAAATTGCTAATCGGCGCGGATTGCGGCTCATTTTCGACGCCGCCCATGCCTTGGGGTGCTCCTATAAGGGGCGGATGATTGGTGGATTTGGCGCTGCCGAATTCCTCAGTTTCCATGCCACCAAATTTCTGAACAGCTTCGAGGGCGGGGCAGTCGTGACAAATGACGACGCGCTGGCTGATCGGATGCGCTACATGCGGAATTTCGGGTTTGCCGGGCTGGATCGGGTCGATTATGTCGGCACGAATGGGAAAATGACCGAAATTGCCGCAGCGATGGGCTTAACATCGCTCGATTGCCTTGCGGAAATTGTCGCCAGCAACCAACGTAACTATCGCGCCTATCAAGCCGGGCTGACGGGCATCCCCGGGATCAAATTGTTTGCCTACGATGAAACTGAACACAACAACTTTCAATATGTGATTCTGGAAATTGACGCGGCTGTAACCGGGATCACCCGTGATCTGATCGTTCAACTGCTGCACGCCGAGAATATCTTGGCGCGGCGTTACTTCTACCCCGGCTGCCACCAGATGGAACCCTACCGCTCGTATTTTCCCCATGCCCGCCTGCTGCTGAGCGAAACCGAGGAGCTGACTCAGAAAGTTCTTTCGCTTCCGAGTGGAACGGCGGTCACTGAAGCGGACATCCACGAGATCTGCCGGTTGATCCATTTCATCCTCGCCAACGGCCAGGCTATTACGGAGAAAGCCAACTCCCATGAAGCTTAGCGTCGCGATGCTGACTTACAACCACGAAAAATATATCGCCCAGGCACTCGATAGCATTCTTATGCAGCAGGTCGATTTCGACTATGAAATCGTCATCGGCGATGATCTTTCGCAGGATCGAACTCGGGAAATTCTGCTGGCGTATCAAGCGAAGCACCCGGATAAGATCCGTCTGCTGCTCTACGAGACAAAGCAGGGTGTGGGTGGAAACTCTTATCAGGTGTTGAGTACTTGCCGAGGGCAATATATCGCTTTTCTGGAAGGCGATGACTATTGGACTTCGCCGGATAAACTGCAAACACAAGTCAAATTCCTGGACTCAAACCTAGACTGTTCAGCCTGTTTTAGCGCCACACTCGTCTATTCCGAAAAACAGGGCACCGTAATCGGACGCACTCCGTCAATAAGCGACGATTCCACAAGATCTCAAGTACTCCCAAGTATTCTTTACAGGATGTGTTAGAAGATAAAGTACTGCCCAAAACCTGTTCGGTTATGTTCCGCGCAAAACTGTATCCGCTGCCAACATGGTTGGTCGACATTACCAATGTTGATACTGTACTTCTCACACTGAATACAGAACATGGGTATCTTGGATACATTGATGAAGTTTTTGCAGCCTATCGCGTTCATGATGGAGGTGTCTGGAGTGGAGCAAACTCACTTTCGAGGAATCTATTCCATCTGCAGACCTTTGAAACGCTCAGTAGCCACTATAATCACGTATATGATCGCTATTTCAGAATTCAGATGCGCTATCTGACAGTTGCGCGCCATATGAGACCCTTGGAGAGAGGCAAAAAGCGAAATATTATTTTCGAAAAGCAATTATGCGCCGTTATGATTCAAGCCTAACTCCCCATATGGTTATGTCGGCATTTTTATGTATCTACACACCGAGCTTATTTTCATTCCTAAGATCTCTGTACCGTTCTCGCGTTACTGCAGGGTGAATACCGAAGACTTGCGCACCATTGTTTCGATCATCATCCCGTGTTATAACAGCGAACAATGGATCGCCGAAGCGATTGGTTCGTGTTTGCACCAGACATACTCCCCGCTCGAAATCATCATCATCGACGATGGTTCAACCGATGATAGCCTACAAATTGTTCGACAGTATGCAGCCCAATATCCAGCGTCCATCTTCTATGAAACAGGTCCTAATCGGGGCGGCTGCGCGGCCAGGAATCGCGGCCTCGCTCTAGCGACTGGCGATTACGTTCTGTTTCTCGATGCCGACGATCTGCTGGAACCAGAGACAATCGCAGGACAAGTCGCCGCTGCTGACGGGCGTAAGAACGTCGTGGTGGCGAGTCCCTGGCGGTTTTTGCAATGGACCGGGAAGAGCTGGTTAGAAATCGCCGCTCCTGCTGGGCATATTGGCGATCCGCTCGTCGCCGAACTGCGCCATGGCGATTACATCCCGGTCCAGGCGCTGCTCTGGCCGCGCGATCTGGTGATCGCGCTGGGGGGATGGGATGAATCGCTGTGGGCAAATCAGGATGGCGACCTGCGCCTGCGCGCCCGTTTGGCTGGGTGCGAATTTGTCACATCCGCGCAGGGTGGTTTTATCTACCGACGCTATTCCAGCAATACCGTGTCGGGAAAGCAAACCTATCGCGCACTGGAGTCAAAAATCCGTGTATTCGAAAAGGTCGAGGAGCAGTTACGGCAAAGCGATCGTCTCGAACAGTACAAAGTCGATCTGGCCTGCGCATTTCATCGACTGGCCACGGCAGCGATGACCCAGAATGAGGAGCTAGGGGATCGGGCGCTGGCTCATGCGCTGCGACTTGGAGGGCGACGTTCAGTTCATGGTACGTTCAAACACCGTCTTTTGTATTATACTATAGGCTTAAAACGCAAAGAGCGTGTTGTGCGTTGGCTCACCACCACCCCCGTCGCGAGAATGCTAGGGCGCTCACAGCTCTCGGTCTTTCGAGACAAGTAAATGCAAAGCGATCGTACCAGGCAGTCAGATCTTGTGTCGATCATCATTCCCTGCCATAACACTGAACCATGGATAGCGGAGTGTATTGAGTCGTGTTTCGCGCAGACTTATTCTGCTTTGGAGATCATCGTGATCGACGATGGCTCAACGGATGGCAGCCTGGCGATCATTGAACAGTACCGGGCACGAATTCGCTACGAAACCGGCAGCAATAAAGGAAGCTGTGCAGCGCGCAATCGCGGCATCGAACTGGCGCGCGGCAGTTACATCCTGTTCCTGGACTCTGACGATGTACTTCTGCCAACCACCATTGAAGTGCTTTTCCGGGCACTCCAGCACCAAGAGAATGCGATTGCCGTTTGTCCTTGGTATCCTTACTGCTGGGAAGCTGGTGAATGGGTCGCCCACCCACCAACTTTTACGTTACAACAAGTGTCGGCAGATGAAATTCGAAACGAGCTGTCAGGTCGGTTCTGGATGCCGCCCGGCGCCATGCTCTGGCCACGGGCTGTCGTCGAGCGCAATGGCGCATGGGATCAAACTACTGCGCCTAATGATGACGGGGATTTCCGCATTCGAGCCTTGCTCAATAACGTTCGCCTACTTCGCATCTCTGATGGTGGACTGCTATACCGAATCCATTCCAATTCACTCAGCCGGGCTCGATCTGAACAAGCTTACGCCGGACGCTTCCGCGCGCTTGAGAAGATCGAACACTCTTTGCGCGAACAAGAGCGATTGTCAGCTTATGTGATTGACTTATCGCGTGCCTATCATCGCTTGGCCAGTGGTGGTTTTCAACAAAATCCACAGATCGCCCGGCGATGCCTTAATCGCGCACGTGTACTAGGCGGTTGGCGATCAGTGAACGGTTCTTGGTTTCATGTAGTGTTATGTCTGTCGATTGGTTTGGAGCGCAAAACCACTTTAGCCACTGCGCTTGCGGCGCATGGAGTTGCGCGTCGTCGACGCACAGCCGCTCAGCAACCTGCTGAATGAGATTGTACAATTTTTGATGTTAGTGACTATTTCGAACCACGCAAGCCAAGAGCCAATGTCGGCTGCGACGCATGCTCAATCAGTTAACAACGTCAATTTGACGATTTTCCCGCTATACGAGGGTCAAACTTGACACCACAAACCGTTAAACGTCTGCTCATTGTTGGTTACTCTGGCGAAACGCATGTCGGCGCACACTTGTATGGGGCGGCCCAAGAGATCGGGTTGCAAACCGAATTACTCAACGCCAGTGCTTCAATCGGCTCATCTTACCTGTTAACAAGACTCAACTGGCATTTACGCGACCATCGCCCACCCTATTTGAATGCGTTCAGTCAGGCAGTCGTACGAAAATGCGAGGAGTTTCGCCCTGACCTGCTGCTTGTCACTGGGATCACGCCGCCCAATGCCGAAGCGCTGCATGCGGCAAAAAGCCTGGGTATCGTATGCGCGAATTTTCTTACCGATGATCCCTGGAATCCTGTACAGTCATCCCAGTGGTTTTCAAAGCGTTGAGAGCATATGATTTTGTGTTTTCTCCCCGAAGCAGCAATCTAGCTCAGCTTGCTCAATTGGGATCGAACACTTCTTACCTGCCATTTGCCTACAACCCCACTATTCATTTCCCGGAAGCCCCGCCACCGGATGCTGCGGAAAAGTTCGCGTGTGACATTTTGTTTTATGGTGGAGCAGATCATGATCGGGTTAGCTACATCGAAGGGTTAATCAAGGCACAATTAAACGTTCATCTTTATGGACAGTATTGGGAGCGTTTTCCATTGACACGGCCCGCGGCCAAAGGGATGGCGAATGCAAGGACTCTACGCTGGGCAATTACAGGCTCGAAAGTCACATTGTGCCTAGTTCGAAAAGCCAATCGTGATGGGCATGTGATGCGTACGTTCGAAGCACCGGCTATGGGTGCATGCATGCTAGCAGAAGATACTCCCGAACATCGGACGATTCTGGGCGAAGATACGGTCTATTTCAACTCGCTGCATGATATGATTGAAAAAACGCAGTGGTTAGTCCATTCCGATACAGAGCGAAACGACCTTGCCCAAAAGACGCGACAGCATATTTTAGGCAATGGCAATACCTATCATCATCGGTTAATGGCAATTGTGGAGCATGTGCAGACGTATGGTTCAAACTAAGCTTCCTCAAGGTCAAACTCTATCGCCGCATCACCTGCTCGCCTCGCAAGGACTGCCGAACAATCAAACGCCCTTTTTTTCTATTGCTATCCCCCACTACAAACACCGCCGCTACCTCGAAGTCGTACTAGCTAGCATTTTCAGCCAGCAATTTGATGACTTTGAAATTGTTATTTCGAATGATTGTTCCCCTGATGATTCGGATGAAACGCTTCCACCGCTGCTAGCCGCATCTGGTCGGGCATTTCTTTATTTCTCGCAGCCGAAAAACTTAGGTTATGATGGCAATGTTCGGTTTTGTCTCAAAGCGTCACGCGGACGCTATGTATTTCTGCTAGGTAACGATGATTGCTTGGGCGCCCCCGATACACTAAAAAAGCTGCACGACTCATTGCAGGAACTTGGTTATCCCAAAGTCAGCGTGACCAATTATGCAGATTGGGAAACTTCCGCTGTTGTACAAAGAGCCAGAGTAACACAGATACTTGGGTCTGGTGTTGAAGCCGCAGTAACCCATTTTCGTACATTTAGCTTTGTCAGCGGGTTGCTTTACGATAGAGAGGCAGCCGCAACTCATGATACTGGTCGCTGGGACCAGTCCATCTATTATCAAATCTATCTTGCTTGTCGCATCATCGCCGCCGGCGGCAACCTTGGCACGCTCGCTGTGATGGCAGTTCGAAAGGACGTTCAGATAGACGGCGAGCGGGTTCCAAATTACGCTTCGAAATGGAGCGATGCCCCATGGTCATTTCAGCAGCGTCATACCGGGCTTGATTCGGTAGCTCGCGTCACAATCGACGCCATTTTGCCTTATGTTCCTTTGTCACAACAATCTGGGATCAAGCGAAAAGTTCTCGCCGAATTACTGTTTACCTTGCATCCATTTTGGGTTTTTGATTATCGACGAGTTGCTAATTGGAGTTTCGCGGTTGGCGTAGCCCGAGGGCACACTCCGAGTGAATTAGGCAAAGGGATCGAGCTAGATTTGCCCGACAAACTCTACTTGTGGGCACTGTTTCTGACACTAACGCCAATTGCGCTGCTTATTCCTGTCAATCTGTTTAGTCGCCTTATGTCGACAATTCGTGTGTTAGTCTGGAGAGCAAAGCAAGGTAGGTGATTGCAGCTTTTGGTACACTATCCTAAATCCTCGGTATCGTATGAACCAGAGAGCCGAATGTGACTGTTGATCCACGTTTTGAATTAGTTCGTTTGATTGCTTGGGGGCGTCGAACATTCGGGCTTCGTATCGGTCAGAGTCTGTTCAACCGGGTGCTCTACCCACCGGCTCTACGCCAACGCCACCCTAAACAAGTGACTATTAACTACGATGGGGAATTCACGCTGCATCTCGCTACCCAATCATGGATTGAGTGGTGTCTCTTCCTAGACGGATATTTCGAATATCCGATCCATCAACTGCTCACGCGTCTAGTATCTCCCGGCGCGGTAGTCTTTGATGTAGGCGCAAATGTCGGAGCACACACTATCACGCTCAGCCGTATCGTGGGAGCGCAAGGCCGTGTCATTGCCATCGAACCCTGTCCACCGGTGCTAAACAAACTCCACAAAAACCTGAACGACAATCAAGTGCGAAATGTGACGGTCCTGCCGATCGCCGCTTCGAATCAGTCCGGAACAGCGCAGTTGTTCTGGCGCGACAACGACACCAATGAAGGACAAGCAACCTTCTGGCCGAATGAAGCGACCAATGTGCAATATGAAGTGGGCACAGCAAGCCTGGACGAACTGGTACGCCAGCAACAGCTCCCAACTGTCAATTTAATCAAGATTGATGTACAAGGGGCAGAGTTTCAAGTACTGCAGGGAGCAGAGCACACGCTGCACACCTTCAAACCGGCGCTGATTTTCGAATACGATTGGAACTGGGAATCCTCAGCCATTACGTTTGCGGATGTTCAGGCTTTTCTAGTGCAATTCGGCTATACACTGCATTCCATCAGTAGAAGCGGGCATCCGCTGCCGCTGAAACCAAATCCTGTAGGTGAGTCTGGCACTCGCCGCACCTTGATTCAGATTTTCCAATCCTGATCGCAATCTGGTTATTCGTCATAGGCGTGGTGAGCTTTGTGAGCTGGAAGCGCCGGGACAAGAATATCGGTGGAATGCTGACGTTTGTCATCTTTCTAGCGATGATTCACTTGCTGCAAGCGATCATTTACACCTTTCCATGGTACCAGCCATACTACGATCCAACGATTGTTTTGAATGGGTTCACGCAAGCGACAATCGCAATGATCGCGTTCTCCATCGGCGCGCTGGGCCTCTTTCCTGCGCTGCGCCATTTCAATAGTCAACTCCAAAGGTCAACACTTCCCATTCGCCAAATCCCTTTCAGCGGTCAGGATAAACTGGCGTATCTCTACATACTGATTGGCATCATCAGTTACTTCGGACTAGGGTTGTTACTGCGCGGCATACCCAGCGCCCAAGCTTTTACGAGCTCCCTGATACGCCTGTGGCACGTGGGTGCGATCATCTGGTTATGGGAAATTATGCAGGGCAAAAAATCGCTCCGGTCGCGGGTGCCACTCGTCATAGTGATCATCGTCTGGCCGGTATTTACTTTGGTCCGTGATGGTTTTCTTGGGTTTGGCGTGGTGCCGACAATTGTCGTCGGCATCTTCGCCGCGCTGCGCGTCCGCAAGGCGCACTTACTCATCATCCCATCGCTGGTCATTGGCTACGTCGCCTTGAGCATCATTGCCGTCTACTTTGACTCACGCAGCACCGTTCGCGCCATTGTCTGGGCGGGCGAATATACCCAGAGTCCGCTGCAGGATGTGTACAACACCCTGGCGTTCAATTTCCGCTGGTTCGACGCGACCGATTCCACCCAATTGGACTGGATTGATGTGCGACTGGGTTACAATTTTCCACTGGGACGGGTCATCAAGCGAATTGGCGAACGAGTGGTGCCGCTCGGTAATGGACAAACAATTGAAAGTGCCGTTCTTATGTTGGTCCCCCGAGCACTGTGGCCTGACAAACCAATTGTGGTGGGCGGTTCAGCACTATATCAATACTACACCGGCATTCCGATTCAACCAGGAACCTCAGTGGGTCTTAGTCCTGTCATCGAACTGTACGCTAATTACCAAACACCAGGTGTTATTCTCGGATTTATTCTCCTCGGCGTAGTCATTGCCTGGTTGGACTACGGAGCAGCTCAAGCCCTCTGGCGCGGAGATAATCTCAGTTTTGCCCTCTGGATAGTGCCCATTTTTGGTTTGATCCTCGTGCAGGACGATCTTCTGACACTGGTTAGTACAGCTGTTTCGGGGGTAATCAGCATTCTCATCGTCAACGTGGCTATTCGGACCGTATTCGCCATCCGAGAGCGGAAAATTACATCGATGGCATCGACCGGCGGGCACGTTAAATCGTAGATCGGGGAACACAAGTGCATCTGCAAGGTATCTTTTATGGAAACCCAGATTATTACCCGCCGATGATCAACGCGGCAAGCGTATTGGAAGATCACAAGATTACACAGCATATCGTGTGTACCAACTTCACCACGCCGCTCTGGCAGCAGGCACCTATCGAGTATCCAGAAGGTACCCGGATTACCCGTATCACTAGACGCTGGCAAAACTCACTGCTGAACTATGCCGACTTTTGCCTACAAGTTCTGCGCCTGACTGATCGCCGCAGCGACTGGATAACGGCCTATGATATGCATGCCTTTTTGCCCGCTCGACTCACTGCTTGGCTGCTAAACAAGCGACTGCTGTATCACAGTCATGACTATGTCGAAAATAGCGCCAAACTCTTGCCGAACGCATTCCTGATCAAGCAGTTTGAACGATCTTTCGCCTGCACCGCCGACATTGTCGTTGTACCGGATCGTGAACGCGCTTCGGTGATGGCACGTGAACTCAAATTGAAGACCGAACCGTTAATTGTTGCCAATTCAGCTCTCACCGCCCCTGATACGCGGAATTCACAATTGCAGGTTATCTTGCGACAACTGGGTAAGAGCTTTGACAAGATTGTCTTTCGTCCCGGCCGCGTCGGGCGAGGGCATGCTATTGATGTTACCATCCGTTCAATGCCAATGTGGGACAATCCCCAGTGGGGTTTTGTGGTGATGGGTCCTGGCGAAGAGTCCGATAAACGCTGGTTGGAACAGGTTGCCGCCGAGGTTGGGGTTAGCGACCGTTTCGTGCTTTTACCTGCGGTCAGCTATACTCAAGTGCTCGACTTCACGAGTGGAGCGACGTTGGGACATGGGCTTTATGAGCCCGTTCATTTCAATCATCGATATCCTACGTTGGCCTCCAACAAAATCATGGAGTATATCGCCGCGGGTCTGCCGTTACTCCTCAGCACCAGCAAAGGCAATCAAGCCTTAGTTGATCGGTATCACAATGGTTTGATCGTCCCGCCCGACTCACCGGGAGCTATCGCCGCTGCTGTCAACCGGATTTTAGGTAGTGATGCGCTGGCCGATCAACTGGCTGCTGGCAGTCGACGCGCCTTCCGGGACGAATTCAACTACGAACACCAGTATCGCCCGGTGATTAAGCAACTGCTGGCTTAGAGCCAAATGGCACGCTAATCCCGCGCGATCAGCTCATCGAAAAGCGTGCGGAACAATGCGCCTGTCTCCGACGCTGCGGGATGCTGCCGCAGGTACTTAGCAACCTGCTCCCGCCGCGCTGCGAAATCAACGTCATTCAGCGCGCACATCTGCTTCAGGACAAGCGAGAAAGCTTGCTGATCGTCGAGCGGAAGCGCCCATCCTGCGCCAAAATCCTCCAGATCATTCCATGGCGTCCTGTTGCTGATCAGCACTGGGCACCCTGCCGCCAGCGCTTCGGCAATGACATGTCCATAGTTTTCATGCAGTGTTGGCAGGTAGAACAGATGATAGCCATTGATCACGGCAATTGTCTGCTCGAATGGGACGAAGCCCCGATACTGAACACGGATGTTCGTGGGCAACGTTGCGACGATCGCCTGACATTCGGCCCAGTAAATGTCATCCTCAAGCGGCCCATAAATATCAAATTCGACGTTCTCTGACATTTCCCGGAGCGTCTCCAAGGCGAAATGTAGATTTTTTTTGCGCGAGATTCGCGATAGAAAAACAATACGCAAGGATCCTGGCTGCTTGGGTAGATGGACAGTGAGTGCGGATGTGATGGGGGTGCTGGGCAGGTTTGGAATGATGCGAATGCGTGCCGCTTCGCCCGGGCCGAACTCCCGCACGATCTCGTCGCGCTCGGCCGCGCTCGTCGCATACCAGTGCAGCCCACTGTACAAACCTAGAGGTCGAACCACTGCAAGAAAGCCCGCCTTTTTGACAAACTTCTGCTCCAGTGCGCCTCGCCCAAGATGCCCACGCGGCGTGATGAGAACTTCCCCATGCTTTAAACCCCCTACGCGGCGCAGCACCAACGCAAAAATCGACATCCGCTCAAAAATCGACTCCAGCAGCAAAAGGTCATGTGGCGTGCGCCGGATAATCTCGCCAAAGGCAAACAACCGCCTTTCCTCATTCTTCAGGTAGCGAACTTGCGCCTTGCCGACGGGATACCATTTGCCTGCTTCTATGTCGGGATACGGTTCTGACTCATCAAGCTCATGGTCAGAAGTTAGAATCCGAAATTCAAAACTATCGCCGAGTGCTTCGACCAGATTAGAGACAGAACGCACAGGACCGCCAGCACGTGTACCCGGTAAGTAGTGCTCAATGAGGATCAGAATCACTGGGCGCATGGATTAGGGCTCCGCCATGGAGAGTGACTGAAGAAATCGTTCGCGAAAGCGGTCGAAACGATAATTCTGTTGTACAAGCTCATAGCCTTTCTGCCCGTAGGCTCGCGCCAACTGTGGATCGTTCAGGATGCGGAGAAGTGCATCAGCGACCTCGCGCGGGCTCTGGGGATCATCCACGAGCAGACCTGTTTGCTCGTGCACAATGAGATATTGAGCGGCATCAAGCCGACTGCCAAGGCATGGCTTAGCCCAGCGCATGGCCTCTAAGAACACAACACCAAACCCCTCACCTCGGCTTGGCATGGCGAACACGATACAGGTTTGGTACAGCACATCTAGCTGTTCGCGGCTCACAAACCCCGGCATAAAAATGCGCGCTGATATCTCACCGGGCTGGGTCTGCGCCAGCGACAGCAACCGTGGAAAATCGTCACCCTGACCGGCCAGCACCAACTGCGCCGCGGGGCAACGTTCAAGGATGAGCGGCATAGCCTGAATCAGCACATCCTGGCCTTTGTACTGCTCGGCGGCAGTCATCCGCCCGACGAGCAGAATCATTCGGCCATCCAAGGCGCGGTTCTGACCATCCACCGACTGAAGTTCGATCGCTGGGTTGGACCAAGTCTCAGTCAGAGCAAAGTTGACATCAGGCGGAAGCGACAAAGCAACAGGATCAATCTGCAGTTTCGGAAACGTCTTGAGCACTTCGCTGCGGGCGAATTCAGACGCCTGAATGCGCGAGGCAAACCTCAGCCCAAGCTTCCCTTGCATATCGAGATAAGGCGCGATCGCCTCAATCAAATGCACTCGCACCACATAGTGAATCATCCCCAACAGTGCAAGCGGCGCAAGAATTGATGCCACATTGATATGATCGCTAAAAGCAAAAGCATAGCGGCGAGTCAGTACTGCTCGCAATACGGCCACGGTAAAGGCCGCTTTGTGGTTATTCGCCCCCCAATAACGAACACTCGGAAGTGCCGCATATCTGGCGGCCGAGTCTGCTGATTCATTGAAGGCGAAGATGTCGATTGCATAGCCAGCAGCACACAGCGCGTAGATCGCCAGACGACTTGAGGCAGCAATGCCTCCGTCCAGATCGAAAGCTCCCGTAATGACGAGGAGACAGCGCTTTTCCGATGCCATTAGAGCCTCTTCCTGAGTACCAACCGAGCATGCCAGAATCGGCCAACGCGGCGCACGGTGCTATAGGTCAAAAATACTACCGAGATGGGCAATGCAACTGC
>NZ_JADJPI010000015.1:0-229329 GCF_016713355.1 Candidatus Flexifilum breve | reverse complement strand
ATATGCCGGGATTGAGTCGCGAAACGTGCATTCTCGAAAACACGATGGTCAAAGGAAGATCGTTCATGTGGGGTGGCTGCTAGCGGGTGAATCAAGGCTGGCCACAGCGTTTGTTTGCTCGATAGCAAAGTAGATTTTGAACAACCATGTTAAGAAGATTACGCGATTACGTCAACTGAAGTCATTTCTTGAAGACGAACGTTGTTCTTCTTTGTGCCCTATAATATGCGCTGTTCATCGCCGATGACGCTGCTGTTGTTCAACAGCTTTAACACGCTCAAACAGGAAAAAGAAAACAGCACCCGCACCGTACCAGATTCGCGACAATTTCGGATCACTACTACTGCGATATCAAGAACATCGTGGCGTACATCAGTATCAACGGTGATGTCAACAGGCGGTTACACGGTATGAGACTATGAGCTTCGCGGAACAAACTTTCTCAATAACCGCATTGCGAATGCGTTCAGTAACGTCAACGTCTTCCAAAACTTCCATCAACGACATCATCATTATCGGGCACAACGGGTATGTGCATAACCTGCCCAATATTATGCTGTCCAAGAGACGTATGACTGGTTAGCGCAGGACTGGTTGCAGAACGCCTCATCCGTCGGGCAATTCAAACTTTGGTTTCACCGACCCTCATTTAGCGAACTACTATGTGGCGAACTCTCCAGCGCGCTGGGTAGTCTCCTCGGTGCTGCCCCTGATGATTCAGGGACGGACGCTTGGCTTTGTGCAGGGGGATATCGATTATGAAAAGCTGCGCGAAGGCTTGGACACCGTGTATCGGCAGAACGAGATCGAAATCACCGTCGTGACTGCCGATGGCGTAGTAGTTTTCGACCGCGACCTCAACCGGGTGAACACCCCACTTGATCCGGCTCTGTTGAGCCAGCTTGAAGCGACAGAAGGCCTTCGTCAATCGGGGCCAGGGGCGACAGCAGCCTCAATGTGTATTGCAGTCGGAAGTGACGGGGTGGTATCTGATTGCTTCGATTCCCTATGCAGCACTCCTCAACCCTGCGTATCAGGTTTCCAGTACGATCCTGTTCGTCATTTTGCCCGTCAGCTTGTTGATTGCGCTGGCGCTGTTCCTGTTTCTCTCCGACCAGATCCGACAGCCGTGGAGCAAACTGGTGCATCGGATCGAGACCGTGACCGTCGCGGATTACGAACACGCTCAGATCGATTACGGGGTGGGGAAATCGCCGAGCTGGGGGACAAGTTTGAGGGCGATGCTCGCGCTGAATAAACAGCTTATCGAGCAGGTGTATGTGGCGGAGATTCGCAAGAAGAACGCTGAGTTGTATGCTCTTCGGGAAACAGATTACCCGCATTTCGTCTACAACTCGCTGCAAGTCATCAAAGGCCGAAGCGATTTTGCCAAGAATAAGGCGATTAGTCAGGTCGTCACCGCGATTGCTGAACTCCTGCGCTACTCCATGGATACGCGTCATCTCAGGTGACCGTGGCCGATGAACTCAACTATGTACGTAACTACCTCGACATCTACAAACGGCGCTATATCGGCAAATTCGAATATCAGATCGATGTCGCTGAGGTGATGCTGCCCTGCCGGATGCAAAAGATGGTCTTACAGCCGCTGGTGGAAAACTGTCTGAAACACGGGTTTGAAAATATGAAAACGGGCGGCTGTATTCAAATCACTGGGCGGCGTGATGGTGATGACTGCCTCTTTGAAGTGCAGGATAACGGCAAGGGGATTGCGGCGGCGAAGCTCCTCCAGCTTCGAGAGGAGCTGGACACCGCCGATCAGACCGAGGTAGAAGGCATCGGGTTATTCAACGTGCATCAGCGGATTGTCATGGAATACGGATTGGGCTATGGTATCCGAGCGATTGAGAGCCAAGAAGGAGCGTACACAGTGATGATTTTGAAAACATAGGAGCTTTAGGGTGTACAAGGTCATTTTTCTCGACGATGCACTGATTACCTTGCAGATGCTGGAGAGCGCGATCGACTGGCAGCAATACAGCATCGTCCTAAGTGGGGTGGCGACGGATGGTGAAGAGGGACTCGCGCTGTTTGAGCAGGTGCAACCGGATATCATCATCGCGGACATCCGCATGCCGAAGATGAACGGCATTGAGTTTGCTCGTGCTATCCGCCAGACCAAAGGACCCGTCAAGATCATCCTGTTGTCAGCGTATGCCGAGTTTGAATACGCGCAGAGCGCCTTAACCTATCAGATCAGCGACTATCTCCTGAAACCGCTGGATGAGAAACAAATTAGAGGCGGCGGTGGCGCGGATCGTTCAGGAGTTGGATCGTGACAGACGGTGAGCAGCACCATCGAAAATTATTTCGGCTGGAACGAGCTGAGAAGCTGCTTCAGCGCACTTTGAGCGAGTATCGCGACAATCCCAGGCTCGTAGAGCTGCCCGCCGAGCGCTGCCCAGCTGCGCGCTGCTTTTTCACAAGCTGATTGCGCTGCTGCTGTCTTGCGGGCTGATCCCGCCGAACCTCAGGTGGCTGTGGATGCTGAAGGGATCGGCCTTTTTCTCAAGGATCGGTTTGTCTGCACACCCCCGTGGTGTCGATCAGCCCGGTGGAACAGGTCGTCTTGTGTGCGGAACAAGCTGTTCAGCGACAGCTAGAGAAATTGTCACGGGTCTGCGTTTGCGCTCACAACCGATCAAAGTCGGCATGGCAGTCGGATACCCGAGCCATTCGACCTGCTTCAAGCCGTCCGAGAGTGGCAGCCTTTCTCGGATGATCTATCCATCAAGCTGTCCGACTTTGAGCCAGCCATCACCGAATTGGTTGAGCAAGGGAACAGCGGCGGGGTGATTGAGCAGTTACAGCGCCACTTGATGCCGATGTTCAGCCGTCAAGTCAAACCAGAGCTGATCGAGACGCTGCTGGTCGATTTCCTCGAATTGGGTCAAAATCGGGCTGGCAAAGCAGTATCCCGGGTATGCGTTCGGCGAATTGACGATTATGTTGGCCTGAGCAAAAATCACTTCTCCCGTGTTTTTCACAAAACAACCGGCGTTAAATTCTGGGATTATGTGACGCAGCTTCGCATCGAAAAGGCGAAAGAATTGCTCAAAGGGAGCAATCGCTCCAATTATGAGATCTGTCGCGAAATCGGATACGAGAGCGAGTTCTATTTCAGCAAAATCTTTAAAAAGGTGGTCGGCGTAGCCGCGCAGGAGTTCAGACGATTATGAAGCAAGCGCCAGCCCTTTGTTTCGCGACCCGATCCATGATGGCGCTGCCGATCCTGTGGTGATCTGGAATCGCGAGGAACAAGCGTGGTGGCTGCTCTATACCAACCGCCGCGCTAACGTGGAATGCCCCGGTGTCGCATGGGTGCATGGGGCGGATATTGGCATTGCCAGTTCGTCAGATCACGGCAGACGTGGCGCTACCGGGGCATCCTGCAAGGTTTAGAATTCGAGCACGGGCGGAATACCTTTGGGCACCGGAAGTGCTGTGGTACGAGGACTCTATCACATGTATGTGAGCTATGTCCCCGCGTGCCGCAGGACTGGTCGGGAACGCGCTCGATTGTGCATATGACCAGCCGCAACCTGTGGGATTGGCACTATGAAAGCACCTTGAGCTTGTCGTCGAATCGCGTGATCGATGCGGCCGTGATCCGGTCTGCCAAACGGGCGTTGGCGCATGTGGTACAAGGACGAAGTCAACCACGCGTACCTATGCTGCCGACAGTGACGACCTGTATCACTGGACGGTGCGCGGCCCGGTGATTACCGACTGTGCCCACGAAGGCCCGAATGTGTTTGTGTGGCAGGGCAGCTACTGGATGATCACCGATTTCTGGAATGGACTCGGCGTCTACCGCTCAGACGATGCGGAACACTGGGAGCGCCAGCCGAGTCCGCTTCTCGCCGCTCCGGGTCGGCGGCGCGATGATGGCGCGATCGGCGGCCATGCTGACATCGAAGTGCAGGGGGAGCGCGCCTTCATCTTCTATTTCCGCATCCGGATTGGGATCGCACCCGGCAGTACGGTCTGCACGAAACCATCCCTATCACGTGAAGCGCACGGCCATTCAGGTCGCGGAACTTGGAACTCCGCGATGGCGCTCGTTACGTGTGATCGAGACAAACATTTCGATTTTACGCTCCTGCCGGGGCGGACTAGTCAGACCGGTTTTATCCAGAATGCGACCGCAGAACTCCGTATTTTTGGACAAAAGGTGATATTTTAGGTCATTTTTACTTGCGGAAGTTCCTGTCACACTGTACTTGATGACCGTTGGCAAAGAGCTGAAGCTAACGGATGAAGAATAGGAGCTTCTAATATGAAGAAGAGTTTGTTGAGTCTTTTGGTACCCGTCGTCGTTCTTTTTCTCTTGGTGAGCGCCCCGAGCCTCGTCGCACGTCCCGGTCGCCGCGCAGGATGCCGCCGTTTCCGGAACTTTGAGCTTCTTGAGCTGGTACACGCAGGATCACTATCAGCCGGTGCTGGATGCGTTTCTCGCGCAGTACCCGGATGTCCAGATCGACTATCAGAATGTCCCGCCGGCGAACAACCAGTACGTGCAGCGCCTGCAACTGCTGGCCAGTTCTGGTGAACTGCCGGATCTCTTCTACTCCGGCCCGCCGATCACTCTGATGGCGGAAAATGGCTATCTGGCTGACATCACCGATCTCGAAGTCGTTCAGGCCTGCCCGAAGGGTACAAGCAGTACTATACCTACGAAGATCGTGTTTACGCCTACGCACCGGATGCCTGGGTCGGTGGCGTCTTCTACAATATCGCCCTGTTCCGCGACAACAACATCGCCGTTCCGACCACGTGGGATGAATTCATTGCGGCGTGCGCAACTTCTCTGAATTGGGCATTAAGCCGATCACCATGTCCGCGGACTCGATCCCGGATCTGATTTACTGGCTGCACAACACCGAAGTTCTGTCACAAGATCCTAATTTCGATGTGCGCATCAACACGGGCGAAACGACCTTCAGCGAAGGGTATCTGGATGCGCTGACCACGTGGAAGACGCAGTTGGTTGACACGGGCTACATTTCGCAGGATACGGTCGGCCTGACGGACGATCAGCGCTTCACCGAATTTGGGACCGGCACTGCCGCGGGGAGATCATCCTCGGGACGCTCACGCCTGAAGAACTCGTGCAGCAGCTCGACGAGCAGCAGGCCGAACTCGCGGCCAGCGGCGGCTAAGCTCAACAGTTGGGTGTCGCTAAAGGTGAACCGCCTGATCGACACCCTACAGGTCAGGCGGTTCATCCCCAAAGCGGATGTCCACTACCAGCAGTCAGGTCAGGAGAACATGATGACCGAAAAGGGTATCCGCCTCTCGCTTTCCCAAGGGTTTGCACGAAGAGCGTCGAGACGATCCGCGAAAGATTTCTTCAAAGGCAATCTCACCTACATTCTTTTTGTCCTTCCCGCTTTCACGATCTACACGATATTGACCATCATTCCCCTTGTGAACACGGTGGTCTACTCCTTCACAAACTTCAATGGGTTGTCGCCCAACTATGAGTTTGTGGGGATTGATAACTACCTACGGGCTTTCTCGACGCGGAATGCGGCGACCGCTTTCGGCAACAGCATCACCTATGCGCTGGTCGTCCCGATTTTGATCACGCTGCTCGCCCTCCCGCTGGCGCTGCTGCTCGACAGTCAGATGAAGACGCGCAACATCCAGCGGGCGATCTTCTTCTTCCCGTCAGTGATTAGCTCACTGTTCCTCGGTTTTATCTGGAATTTCATCCTTTCGCCGTCGAATCAGGGGTTGATCAACAGTTTGCTGCTGTCCGCGGGCCAGCAGAAGTTGCTGCTGCTGGCCGACCCGCGCGCGGCGATGGTTTTGCTGATTCTGGTAAGCGTGTGGGCGAGTACGGGTGGCATGCCTGCATTTACCTCGCCAATCTGCAAGTGATCGACAAGACCTTTTACGAAGCGGCGGATATCGATGGCGCGAACGGTTGGCAGAAATTCCGCTTCATCACTCTGCCGATCTCGCTCCGGCGATGACGGTGAGCGTCATGTTCCTGCTCATCGGCAGCCTCAAGGCGTTTGATCTGCCGTTCGCTTTGACCAATGGTGGTCCGGGCTACGCGACGACCATGATCACCCAGACCATCATCAACGAAGGCGTCAATTCCAATCGAGTCGGGTTTGCATCGGCGATGTCGGTGCTGTTCCTGCTGTTGATCGGTGTGGTGACCGCGTTCCAAGTGGGGATATTAGGCCGCCGGGAAGAGAAGCTGACATGAGAAAGTATCGGTTGTCGACGTTTGTCAGCGAAATCATCATGCTGGGCGTCTGCGCAGTTTTCGTGATCCCTATCTACTATCTGGTAGTCAGCACGTTCAAGACACAGGCGCAAATCATCGAGTCGCCGCTTGGACTACCGACCGCTGTAAATTTTGATAACTACCTCCGCGCGCTGGAAGGGATCGATTTCTTCAAGCATTTCTTCAATTCACTGCTCATCACGGTGGTTTCAGTGGTGCTGATCATCGTGTTTGGCTCGATGGCGGCCTATACGATTGCTCGGAAAACGAGCCGTTTTACCAAGATTTTGCGCGCTTACTTCCTCGTCGGGTTCATGGTGCCGCTGCAAACGACGATGCTCCCCCTGTTCCTGATTATGAAAAGCTTTGACCTGATCAATACGTATCAGGGGTTAATTTTTCCTGCACAGCAACGGTGCAGTGTTCGCTTTGTTCCTGTACACGGGCTTCATCCGCGCCATGCCGCGCGACTTGGAAGAGGCCGCGTTTGTCGACGGCGCGGGCGTATTTCGCACCTTCTGGCAAATCATTTTCCCGCTCTTGCGACCCGTTACCGCAACGCTCGTCATCTTCAACACGATCTGGATCTGGAACGATTTCCTGTTGAGTTATCTATTCCTCAGCTCGACCGATAAAGCAACACTGACCATGCAGGTGTACAACGGCGTCGGCCAGTATTTCACTGACTGGTCGATCATGATGCCGATGCTGGTCTTGGCGATGCTGCCAATGGTCATCTTCTATTTGTTCATGCAGCGCCATATCGTCAGCGGTTTGACGGCGGGTTCGTTGAAGGGGTAACCCGATTACAGCGATGAGCAGATTTGGGCAGGCCAAAACAGGCGTAGGGCGCAGCAATCGGGAATCGTTAATAATCCCCTACATACTTTCGCGCCCCAGTTGACCTGATTTTGACGGCTTCCCGCGCGTGCATGGCGCGAAATGTGCATTTGAGAAGGCGAAAAACTCTACATGGACTGCATACTCTACATACTCTTCATGGATCGAGGCTTCCTATGTAGAGTATGCAGAGTATGTAGACAATGAAGTGTTTTTTCGAGATTGCATCAACGAATTGATTACATCAGAACGCTGACCAACTCGTTGATGCATGAGTTAAATCACGAGACGGCGGCAATCTCGTAACGACGCATCATGTCGAGTACCACATCCCGACGGATGCAGTACATCATGCCGTCCATCTGACGCTTGCGATTGCCCGTGTCCAACAATTGCAGTCGAGTCATGATGTGGGCAATCCATTGAGCGTGCCCCAGTTGCTCAACTGGTTGTCCAAGGAGTCGGGCGACGTGTTCGCGAACCTGAGACGCTTTAATCCACATCTCGCCCAGCTCATTTCGTGTCATCAGCTCCAGCGCCTGCAAAACCGCTTCTTCGCGGTCGCTGAGTGCTTTGCCTTCGCTCATCTGCTCGTCCCACTGCGCCGCCTCAGAAATCGCATCGAGCAACCCCTTTACCCCGCCTTCCTCCTCGAAGAAGGCTGCCAGCGCGACGAGCGGTGACCACAGTTCACCTGACCGGTTGTGCAGCTTGTGCAGATCGGGGCGGTCGAAGTAGTTTCGGTGAATCGCTTCGAAGTGGGTCAGTGCCAGTGTGTAAAGCTGGTGACGAATCTCCGACCCGTCGAAGTTGGGCGGGAGGCACGGCATTTTCTTATCTGTGCGGCGCATCGGTATGGCAATGCAGCGGGAGGCGAGAATGTCTTCCAGACCGGCTATCGCCGCGAGGATCTTCGGCGAATACACGTCGAACGCCTGCGGTTTCATGTCCTCGCCGATCAAGCGGATGGCGGGCATCCCCGCCTTGTAGCCGCTGTTGAGCAGCTGGCGGATCTGCTGCATGCCGGGTCTTTCGGATTGTGATAGCGTTCCGCTTCGTCAATGCCCACCGTGCAGCTCGTTGTGTGGATGAGGCGGAACATCGCCGCGCCGGTCGGATCAGAGGTGGTGACCATGTTGAAGGCAATTGGCTGAAGCACCCGCATGACCGTGCTCTTGCCGCTGTTCTTTGGTCCGTTCAAGGCGAGGTAGGGGTATGCGGGGAACATCGTATAAAGATAGGTGCCGCACACCCATAGGGTGAGGATGCGGCTTTCAATCGGTGAGCGGAAATCGACATACTGCGTGAACAGATCATGCACCGACTGAAACACCTCTCCCGCGCTGACCACTTCCCCATTGAGGAAGCGCTGAATATCGCCATAGCGCCAGCGCCGCAGGAATTCGCTGCCTTCGGGCAGCACCCGCAAGGCGATCTCCTGCCCGCCGATCTGCAAGACCTGCTTATCCGTCAGACGCTTGATTTCGCGCTTGCTGGTGATGAGATACGGCTGAACGTTGAGGCGATCATCCTTGGTGCGCTCAAGGATGCAAGTCGTCACCAGCGCCAGATCGCGATGAAATCCGAGCGCGGGCGACAAAACTGGAATACCATCATCAACGATCCCCGGCATTTCCTCCTCTTTCTCTTCCGGTGCTTTTGAACGGGCAGCGCGCAGCATCTCGTTGAACGTGGCGCGCTTCACGCCCAATTCCGCCAGCGCTTCTTTGAATTCTGCCAACGCAAAGCGATCCAGATCCGCCGCGAGGGTGAACAGATCGCGGATCGCGTCCTGTCGTTCCAAACCTTCCAACCGCTCGACGCGGGCGATCTCCGCACCGATCCAACTTTGCGCGCGGTTGAGCATCGACCGTGCATCCTCCTCGGTCGCGCCGTGCTGTGCCAGCCATTCGTTTGCATCCTTTACGGCGGAGGGGAACTGGGGCAGATAAGCAGCACGGCCTAACGCCGCCGCAATCGTCTGGCTTTGCTTACGCGCATCGTCGGTGTTGTCCAGCGCGACGAAGACACGCTTGTGTTGTTTGAGCAGCGCCAGCAGATCGTCCGAGAGTTTCATCCCGCCGAGCGCGATTGCCGGGATGTTCCATTCCGCAAACGTGATCGCATCTGCCTGACCTTCGACCACAATCACGCGATCCGAATCGGCGCTGTAGGCATGATTGTAGTACGGCTGCCGGTCGCCGAGGATTTCACGCGGCGGGTTGTAGTGGCGTTTGCCTTCAATCGACCTTCCACTCAAGTACGTCAGCTGCCCTTGATCGAGGTGGACATACACGATCATTTCGGCTGGAAACTTGTGCAGTACAGAACGCCATTTATCCGGCAGGTTAAGGTCGGCAAGCAACGTGCGCTTATCTTGCGGCATATAGCCGACCCGCGCCGCCTCAACGGTTTGACGCTGCCATCCGCGCTTCTCGGTCACATAAGCGAATGCAGTTGGCGTTTTGAGCAGCGCCTCATGCAGTCGATCAATCAACTGGCGTTCTGCCCAGTCAGACGACTTACGAACATCCTCATTGGTATCCAGCGAAATCCCAGCCCTTTCTGCGAGAAATTTCACGGCCTCCATAAACATCACCGCATCACGTTGATTCCATGCCGAGCCGTAGTTGAGTAAATGCCGCCCGACAAAATCGAATACGTCGCCCTGTTCGCCCTGCGAGTTCCAGAAGTACCAACCGGTCGCAGGCACGACGACGAGACTGTCATGTTCCACGCCGATAAAACGCGTCCCCGATTTTTTGAGGACGAACTTTTCCGCGACCAGCGCCTCAATCGAGCTGCCGGAGCGGATGAGATTCAGATTTATTGACATTTGAGTTTCCCCGGTTACGAGCAAATCAAAGCTAGAGGCGCGCAGTTTTTCCGCGCCCAACGGGAGAATTTCAGTTGCAGGCAAGCCGGAGGTGTGATACATTGAGGGTGTCCAGTCCAACAATGTATCGTTTTCTCCAGCCCACCTGTGCGTTTCCTTGGTGGGTCTTTTTTTATCCGGGTGGAGATCGGGCTAAATGACTGGTCATGTCGGCTTACCCTCCAAATTCATCTTCGAGAAGCTCGAGAACCTCGTCAACAAAGGGCTGCAGCTTCTCCAGCAGCATGTATCCGACTTCCCCGTGATTTTGGTTTTCCAGCTTGCTGCGAAAGTAATTCGCGAACTCCTGTGGTGACGGAAGCTCTCCCCAACTGAGGATGTTGAACAAATCCTCGGTCGTGTCTTCGATGATTTCCTGATTCATGCTTTGTTATCCAAATCTATAAGTCCACCCGGGTGGACTTATCATTCATCCAACGGTGAGTTAGCAGCAGTGAGTGCGAGTTGCGCGAGGCGTTTCAAGTAGGCTTGTGCCAGCAGTGGATCCTTTTGTATGCGACATATAGCGAGCCACAAAGTCTGGGGATCATGCTTCTCAATATCCTTGACAATCATTCTCGCCAGCTTGATTGCGAAAATTGGCAGTTGCCCTTGCTCTTCAACGTGCCCATCCTCCTCATTGATGATTGCTTCAACCTGTCGACTGGTCAGATTGAGTTGAACGACTTGCTGAACCATCTCCGCCTGATCTTGTGCGGGCAAAAGCAAGATGTGACGCAGAATACGCTCGTCAATCTGATGACGATCCGCTAATTCCATTGCTTCGTCCGAAAGCTTGAGTAGGTCTTTGAACTGGCTAAACCGTCGCTTATCGATACCCCCCATCGCGCTGTAAACCCGTTCCGCTTCTCCACGAGGAAGTCGCAAATCCAGTGCCTGTCGATAAAAGTCGTTGGTGACGGCATAAGTGGGGATTTCGTAGCCATGGACCGTCAACAGCAAAAGAGCGGCTTGCCGAGCCATTGCCACTGCCGACAATCCGGAACGTGCTGAATTCTCTTTTGCCTGCCGAAAGACAGTCGAAGTTGTAAGCGGAACGATCGTGCACGGGATCATGCCATCACCCGTATAGCCGGGGATGAAATCGCGGAGCAGCCACGCTGCCCAGTAGCGGCGCTCACCTGTTTCGATGCGATACAACCGGGTCACGCCTTCCGATACATCCACCACGGTGATCGGGTTGACCTGACCATCATCGTTGATGGTGACGGCCAGATTGACCAAATCGCGGAGCAAAATCTCTTCCGGCGAGAGTTTTGCTTCACCGTCGTCATCGTTCTCGCTTTCGGGGTTGGGCAGCAGTTCCAGCACATTGCTGAACGGGCGTCCGCGCTGACGAGCCGCCACTTGCACAAGCTGAACCAGCTCGCGCAGCGCCTGTGTTGGAGTCAGACGGTTGTGATGGAAAGCCGTGTGTATCCGTTCGGGCAGAACGCGGCGGGGCTGCACCGGATCAGGGCGTACCAGTTCCAGAAGGATGCGCTCAACCCGGATCGAGTTATCCGCAAACTGCTGTGGATCGAAATCGAGCATGTCGGCGCTGACCGAGTCGAGCAGGGCTTGGGTGCGATCAATCTGTCGCTTGGACATCATGTACCTCCCATGCGGCGAACGAGCGTCGCGACAAGCTGGGCGTAGGCTTTGCTGGCAGGGGCGTTGGGGTCGTAGGTGAAAATGCTCTCGTGATTCCGATGGGCGTAGGAAATTGCTTCATTGGCGGGGATAACGCCGCACAACAGCTTGCCCAACACGCCGTGCGCTTTGAGGTCGCCCAGTAAATCGTTGTGCCCGCGTACCCGCTTATCCAGCTTGGTGACGAGGATGCCGCTGATCCGCAAGTTGGGATGCCGCCAGCCTTCCCGAATCTCGTTGATCTTGCCGATGACGCTCATCAACCCAACCGTTTCCAGATACCGCGGTTCGACTGGAACAATCGCATCGGTTCCGGCAATCAAACCCATCTCAGTCATGAGGGAGAACGACGGGCGCGTATCTATCACAATGGCAGCGTATAGGTTGGCAATCTTCGAGAGCGGATCGGCGAGGCGATAGGGCGCGCCCGCTACACCCATCAATTCCCGCTCAGCACCTTCGAGCAGGGGAGAGGCGGGCAGGACATGCAGATCGGCGTCCCACAGGCTCGGCACGATGCACTGCGTCAGGACATGCGGCGCATTCTGGCGATCGGCCATCAGCACGCTGTAGAGGCTGTCATCAACGCCGTAGTCCTTACGCCCTGTAGTGATGAGCGTCGCGTGCGCCTGCGAGTCAGTATCAATCAGCAGGACGCGCGAATTCGCTGCCTGCGCATGGCGCAGTACATTGGCGATGCCGAAAGCAATGGTGGTGGCGGACGTAGACTTGCCTACGCCCCCTTTGTGGTTGGTCAAAACGAAAACCGGTGTCACAGTTAAACGCTCCTCTTCTCGCGTCGAACGAATGATGCCGGGCGCTTGAAAACCACACGCTTCAGAACTGTGCTAGACTGAAATCGTGTCAGGTCAAACGCTCGACACTCTTCAAAGCGGGCGGGAGAGCAGTACTCTCCCGTTCGCAACGAAGTCAGACCTTCGCCAAGAGGCGTTCAACCTGAGCGTGTTGGTGATAAGTAATGTGGATTAAGAAATCGGCGTCCGGACGAGGTGAGGGGCGTCTTTTCTCGTCTACAGTCTCGGAGTGTACGCTGAAAGCGGAGATGAGTTACTCATCTCCGCTTTTTTGTTACCCCTTGGCGATGGCAGTTACTGATCCCGCCACGTCTCCAGTACCCGCGCGCCAAGAAGCTCCAGAACAAACAACTGCCCCCGCCACTGATTTGGTTGCCGTAGGGGGCAAGCAGGCGGCTTTCCAGCACGCTGAGGTCATTCGCCGCCACGCCGCGCACACTGCCCAACCCATCGTTGACCATCCACTGTCAGTTCCCCGCCGCGTGATGTACTCCAAGTCATCCCCGCGGCGAGATCGAAAACCCGCTTACAGGTGTTTTTGCAACGCGCTCCCCGGCGCGCCCGAATCCTATCGGCTTGCATCGCGTGACTGTGCTTGAGATCAATGGATGCCGCTTAAAAATCGGTCCCATCGAAGCAATTGATGGGACGCCTGTTATTGACATCAAAGCGGCACTATCCCAGTTGGATGACTCGTAAAATGCGACTCTGATCGGCGGAAAAACAGCTCAAACCGATCAAAATGGTCAAAGCTGAATGCTCTTTTTTTGACCAAAACGGGAACGTGAAAGCGCAATCTGAATTCTCAATGATTCGTGTTAGCTGCGCCGCGCAGCCAACGCGAATAGCTCAAGATTGTCGCAGTTGAGTTTCGCTTTGGGTAGAGCAAGGACAACAATAATCAGAAGATAATCCAATGAATGACGTAATTTTCTATTGCACGTCATCGGCGGTTGATGTATCGTAAAACAAAATAAGAGAAACACACGTATGATTTTCTTGAAATTGACACTTACTCCACTCCTCATGGCTCCATCTGCCTAACTCAAGAAATAGGAAGATATTCCATCATGCGTTGTGCCTGTCTCTCTGAGGAGCAGCGATTTGATGCGCTTTGTTCAATTCATTGAAACCAGCCAAAACGAATATCTTTGGGTACTCGAAACGCAAAACATGGGATATGCCTTTGTGTGGAACGCACATCGGCTTGAGAATGTGTACTGGGGAGCAAAACTTCCCTATCCCGCCGACTACCTGCCCCGCGAGTTACCGTTCGACCCACTGGGAAACTGGAACTTTGCGCGCAATACCCATGAAGAATTTCCCGCATGGGGCGACTACAAGTTCAATGAGCCGTGTTTGAAAGTACGGTTTGGCGATGGCGTCCGCGCCTGTCTCCTCGACTATCGGGATGCGACGATCAGCGAAAATGGCGCTGTTACGAGGCTGACCATTCATCTTCAAGATGAGCATTATCCCCTCCGCGTACGCCTGATCTACGACATCTACGCTGACTATGATCTGATTGTGCGGCGCGCCGAGATCGAAAACGTGGGCGGCGAGGCTGTCGAGATCGAGCAGATTCTTTCAGCAGCCTGGCATCTCCCGCAGCGCGACGCTTATCAACTCACATCGCTCAGCGGCAAGTGGGGCGGCGAATTTCAGCTTCAGCGCGTTGAACTGCCGCGGGGCAAGCAAATCATCGAACGGCGGCGCGGCAGCACTGGTTTCGACTCTAACCCGTTCTTCGCGCTGGCCGACGGTCTGGCACAGGAAGACGATGGCGAGGTCTGGTTCGGCGCGCTGGCGTTCAGTGGCAACTACAAAATCGTCATCGAACGGGACGCCTTCGAGCATATCAACGTGAGCGGCGGCATCCACGATTTCGATTTCCGCTGGCGGCTTGATGCGGGCGAAACGTTTGTGACACCCAACTTTGTCGCGGGTTATACCGCGGCTGGCTATGGCGCGGCGAGCCGCGCGCTCCACGCCTACGAGCTGGAGCACGTTGTGCCGCGCGCCACTGCCCGCCAACCTCGCCCCATCGTGTACAACTCGTGGTATGTCACCGAGTTCGATGTAAGCCTCGAAAATCAAGAAAAAGCCGCAGAACTGGCGGCGAAAATGGGCGTCGAATTATTCGTGATGGATGATGGTTGGTTCGGTCAGCGCAACACTGACCGCGCCGGACTGGGTGACTGGTACGTCAACCGCGACAAGTTCCCCAGCGGCTTAGCGCCGCTCATCAACCGGGTGAATGAACTCGGCATGGAATTCGGCATCTGGGTCGAACCAGAGATGGTTAACCCGGACAGCGATCTGTACCGCGCGCATCCTGACTGGGTCTACCATTTCCCGAATCGTCCGCTCAGTACAGGGCGCAACCAGTATGTCCTCAACGTAGCGCGCCCCGATGTGCAGCAGTTCATACTGGACTTCATGCACGATCTGCTGGGGAACAACAACATCAAGTTCATCAAATGGGATATGAACCGTCACTTCAGTGAACCCGGTTGGATGGACGCGCCTGAGGGGCGTGACCGCGAACTCTGGGTCCGCCATACCCGCGGTGTGTATGCCATTTTCCGCCAACTGCGTGAGGCGTACCCGAACGTACTCTTTGAGTCGTGTTCTGGGGGCGGCGGGCGCATCGACCTCGGCATTATGCAGTACGCCGAGCAGTTCTGGATGAGCGACAACACCGATCCCTATGATGACTTATTTATTCAAGAAGGGTTTACGCTGGCGCACGCTCCGCTGACGCGCATGATGTGGGTGACTGATACCAACTGGCTCAATGGCCGCAGCTATTCCCTCGAATTTCGCTTTCATCTGGCGATGATGGGCGTCCTCGGCATGGGAGCGGACATTACCCGCTGGTCGCAAGCGGACTTGGACAAGGCCGCGGAATTGATCGCCCTCTACAAGGACATCCGCGAAACGATGCAGTTCGGAGCTTTTTACCGCCTGCGCTCGCCTCGTGAAAGCGCGCTCAGCGCCTTTGAGTTTATCCACCCTTCAGGACGCGAAGCTGTCGTCACCGTCTTCCTCAGCCAATCACAGTTCGGGTATTTTTCCACCAACGTGCGCCTCGCCGGACTTGAACCCAATACCCGCTATCAGGTAGACGGCTGGGACGAACCCTGGAGTGGGCAAGCGCTCATGCAGCGCGGGCTGCCGATCGCACTCAAGGGGGCTTTTATCAGCAAGCTGATCCGGCTGGCGCGGGTGTAGTTGGTACGCACCAGATTTGACGAGCATATGCGCCGCACATCTGAGAAAGGAGCAAACCGAGGTTTCTGCCCATTCCAGCATCTTCGAAATAGATTTAGCACGGCTAGATGAGGTTAGGAGTATTGCAATGCTTAAGCGTGTTTTGTTAGTGGTTGTACTAGTGCTTGCGGTCAGCAGCATGGTGATGGCGCAGGCTACTTACACTGAAGCTCCATCACTCGCCGAACAAGTAGCGGCGGGCACCCTACCCCCGGTCGAAGAGCGTTTGCCCCCAGAACCGCTGGTCATCGAACCGGTCGAACAGGTGGGTGAATACGGTGGCACCTGGCACATGATCGACCAGAACAATGAGCTCGGTTTCACCCTCATGACCACAGGCGTCGAGGGCTTCCTCAAGTGGAACCGCGATGCGTCGGGCTTCCGCCCCAACGTTCTCGAATCGTATGAGTGGAACGATGATGCCACCCAGTTAGTCGTGCATTTCCGTCAGGGCATCCGCTGGTCGGATGGCGAACCGCTGACGGTGGATGATTACCTGTTCTGGTGGAACGACATGGTGCTGGACGAGAATATTCCCGTCGACCCGGCATCCGGGACCGTTGTGAATGGCGAGCCGATGACTCTGGAGAAGATCGATGACTTTACGCTCCAGTTCACATTCGCTGGCCCGAATCCGCTCTTCCTTGAAAATCATTCGCGTGGCCCGTGGAATTCGGCGCAGTCGATCGTGCCCGCGCACTATATGGAACAGTTCCATCCCGGCTACAACAGCGCGGTGACCGACACGACCGAGTTGATGAACCGTTATAACACCTCAACCCGCCTCCACTACCCGGATATGCCGACGCTTGGCCCGTGGATGGTGACGAGCTATGTGCCGGATCAACTGGCGACTCTGACACGCAACCCGTACTATTGGAAGGTCGATACCGCGGGCAATCAACTGCCGTATATCGACAACCTTCAGGTTGAAATTGCTTCCGGCGCGGTGTCGGAACAGGTGGCGCTGCGCGCCATTGCCGGTGAGCTGGACATGCAGGTGCGCGATATCGCATTGCAAGACGTGCCTCTCATCCTCGAAAGTGCTGAAGCTGGCGACTACCACGTGATCATGTGGGATCGTGGCGACTTTGCATGGCCGTGGCTGATGCTGTTCTACGATCTGGCGGATGATGGTCTGGAAGACCTGATGTATACGCAGGCATTCCGGCAGGCCTTGTCGGTGTCGATTGACCGTATCCAGATGAACGATGTGACCGCGCTTGGTCTCGCGACGCCGCGCCAGTTCTCGATGCTCCCGTGGGCAGAGGAATTCCAGAGCCCTGAGGGTCAGGCGCTCTACGAAGAATGGGCGAACTCGTACATCGACTACAGCCCGGAACAAGCGGGCAGTCTGCTCGACTCGATTGGCGTCGTCGATGCGGATGGTGACGGTTTCCGGGATCGTCCCGATGGCACGCCGCTGGAACTCACGATCACCATGTTCCCCGATGATCCGAAGGTGACGCAGAGCCTCGAACTGATCCAGGGAGACTGGCAGGACGTCGGCATCAAGACGAACATCAACATCATGACATGGGATGAATACACGGCCGCCAACGAAGCCGGTGAAGTTCAGATCTTCGCGTGGCCGAGCGCCGCGGGTTGGGGTCTGCTGTCCGCGCCGTCGGTGTGGGCACCGGTCGAAGGTGTTCAGTGGGCAATGGCGGGTATGAACATCGGTCAGTATTATCAGACGGGTGGCGCTGAAGGGGTAGCGGCGCGCGAAGGCTCGATGCTGGCGCAGCTGCAAGAAGTGTACAGCCGCGCGGCAGCGGCAACGAACGCCGAAGACCGCAATGCTGCGCTTCTGGAAGCGTATCGCATTCACGTCGAACAGGGACCGATCACCATTGGGACAATTGGTCAGCATCCCAGCCCGGTCATTGTCAGCAATGACTTCCACAATGTACCGGAAGTCGGTCTGGTTGCCTCGTGGGATCTGGGTTACCCCGGCACCGCCGACCCGGAACAGTTCTACATCGACCAACCGTAACGGGATATCAGCACGTTAGTGTGAGGGGGTGGTCATCCTGCCCCCTCACCAATGATTGGAGCAGAAAGTATGTCGAGATATATCGTGAGGCGGTTGCTCCAGTTTATCCCGTCGATGATCTTGATCGCGTTTGTCGGCTTCCTCATCATGGAATTGCCTCCCGGCGACTACGTGAGCAACTATATCCGCGGGCAGAGTCTGGGCGGCAACCGCGACGCGGCGGCTCAAGAACAAGCGATGCGCGAGCAATTCGGATTGGATAAGCCGTTCCTGCTGCGGTTTGTCGACTGGACGGTGAACCTCGCTCGCGGTGATTTCGGCATTTCATTAGCAACGGGCATGTCCGTTCGAGACATCATCGGCAGCAAGCTGGGCGCAACGGTCGCGGTTTCACTCTGCGCATTCATCCTGTCATGGGGGATCGGCATCGGCCTCGGCGTCTACTCGGCAACGCATCAGTATTCCCGAGCGGACAATTTTTGGACGACCGTTTCGTTTCTTGGTCTGGGCTTGCCCGATTTTCTGATCGCGCTCGCGTTTCTGGTGTTCGCGTGGCGGCTGAACGGCGAAGTCCTGACGGGACTGCAATCCCCTGAATTCATTGGTCAGCCGGTGTCCGTCGGGCTGGTGATCGATTTCCTCAAACACCTGTGGATTCCGGTTGGCGCAGTGGTCATTACCGGCATGGCGTGGGTCATGCGCGTGATGCGTGGTAATCTGCTCAATGAACTGGGCAAAAATTACGTGATCGCCCTGCGCGCCAAAGGCGTACCGGAACGCACTATCATCTGGAAACATGCTTTCCGCAATGCGCTGCATCCCCTCATTGGCGCGCTGAGCCAGACACTCGCATTTTTGGTCAACGGCTTTGTGATCACCAGCGTCGTGCTCGACCTGCCCACGATCCAAGTCACGTATATGGATGCTACGCAGGCACAGGACTTGTATCTTGCGGGGACGATCTTAACGTTTATCGGCTTGCTCGTCTTGCTCGGAACCCTCGTATCCGATCTGCTGCTGGCGTGGCTCGACCCACGTATCCGGTTCTCGTAGCGCGTGGGAGGCTGATCGATCAGCATGGCGACTCTACCTAAAACAAGTGATCATACCGACGCCCGGCTTGCGCGCAAAGCGGACGAAGTCAAACTGGTATCGGTGCGCCGCCTCATGTGGCTGCGTTTCAAGCGCAACCGTCTGGCGCTCGTCGGGGGGATCTTCCTGCTGCTGATGTACCTGGCAGCGATTTTCGCCGGGTTCGTTGCCCCGAATGACCCCACGCTGGTTAACGGCCAGTTTGTGTCCGTCGCGCCGCAGGGGCTGCATTTTTTCGATGAGACGGGCGCTTTCCACCCGATTCCATTTGCCTACGGCCTCAAGTCGGCGGTTGACCCGGCGACCTTCCGCCGAACGGTCGAGATTATCCCGGAAGAAAAATACCCGCTTCAGTTTTTTGTGCGGGGCGCGGAATACAGCATTCTTGGCCTCATCAAAACCGATATCCATCTGTTTGGCGTCGAAGAGCCCGGAAAATTGTTTTTGTTCGGTACGGACTCACAGGGGCGAGACATTTTTAGCCGCGTGTGGTATGGCGCGCAAGTGTCGCTGTCGGTCGGCTTGATCGGCGTGTTTCTGACGCTGCTGTTTGGTTCGATCATCGGCATTGCCAGTGGGTATCTTGGCGGCTTGTTCGACGACATTGTGCAGCGTATCATCGAGCTGTTGATGTCGTTCCCCCAACTACCTCTGTGGCTGGCCCTGGCGGCGCTCGTCCCCGATAACTGGCCGTCCGACCGCATCTATTTCTCGATCACGATCGTGCTGGCGATCCTCAGTTGGGGTGCGCTGGCGCGACAGACGCGCAGTATGGTCTATGCCCTGCGCGAAGCGGATTTTGTGACGGCGGCGCGTTACTCCAACTGCAGCGACTGGCGCATCATCACGCGCCACCTGCTGCCGAATACGATGAGTCATATCATCGTCATCGCCACCACCGCCATTCCCGGCATGATTCTGGGCGAAACAGCCCTCAGCTTCCTCGGTTTGGGGATTCGATCACCGCTGGTCAGTTGGGGACTGCTCCTCAGCGACGCGCAGCACGTTCGTGTCTTGATCCAACAACCGTGGATTCTCACGCCCGCCATGTTCGTCATCGCGACGGTCATCGCCTTCAACTTCTTGGGTGATGGTCTGCGTGATGCCGCCGATCCATTTGCAAAGTAGCGCTGATATGACGACTGAACAACCGCTGCTCCAAATCAAAGACCTGCGGACGCATTTCTTCACCGAAAACGGCGTCGTCCGCGCGGTGGATGGCGTCAGCTTTGACATCCCGGTCGGCAAAACGCTCGGGGTGCTGGGGGAGAGCGGCTGCGGCAAATCCGTCACCGGCTACTCCATCCTGCAGTTGATCAACGCCCCCGGTCGCATCGTCGGTGGTCAAATCCTTTTTGAACGCGATAGCAACGGGCGCAAAGAGGTTGTTGACTTACTGAAATACGGCGCACGCGGCGAGGACATCCGCCGGATTCGCGGCAATGAGATCGCGATGATCTTCCGGGAGCCGATGACCTCGCTCGATCCCCCTGTTCACCGTCGGCGATCAGCTTGCCGAAGCGGTGCTGGTCCATCAGAAAGTGTCGAAGCGGAGCGCCCTGGATCGCGCCGCTGAACTGCTCGACAAGGTACGCCTACCCCAAGCGCGCGAGCTGCTGACGAAGTACCCGCATCAGTTGAGCGGCGGGATGCGTCAGCGCGTCATGATCGCGATGGCGCTCACCGGGCATCCCCGACTGTTGATCGCGGACGAACCGACCACCGCGCTCGATGTGACGACCGAAGCGCAAATCCTCGAACTGATGCGCAGCCTGCAAGAGGAATTCGGCATGGCGATCCTGTTCATCACGCACGATCTCGGCGTGATCGCCGAGATGGCGGAGTCGGTCGTCGTCATGTATCTGGGCAAAGTGGTCGAAAAGACGGACATCCACACCCTGTTCGCCGATCCAAAGCACCCCTACACGCAAGCGCTGCTCGAATCGATCCCCAAGATCGGACACAAGCAGGGAGGCCCACTGCGCACCATCGAAGGGATGGTGCCTTCGCCCTTCGACATTCCATCAGGCTGCCTGTTCCACCTCGCGCTGCGCGCACTTCATGCCCGGCGTCTGTGATGCTGCCGTCCCAGCCGAAACCCCACTGACGAGGCGCACACCGTGCGCTGTTATCTCTACTCCCAACAGGCAGAAGGAGACGCTCATGTCAACTGGGCCTAACGCGGTGCGCGTGGCGGAACGCCCGCTGCTGGAAATCTTCCACCTCAAGAAGCACTACCCGATCACGCAGGGGCTGCTCAAGCGCACAGTGGGTTACGTCAAAGCCGTCGACGATGTGAGTCTCACGCTCTACGAAGGACAAACGCTCGGGCTGGTGGGCGAGAGCGGATCGGGCAAAACGACCTTAGCCCACAGCGTGATGCGCGGCATCGACCCGACGGCGGGATCGGTGATCTTTCACGATCAGGAGCGCGGCGCGGTTGATGTGGCGAGCGCCGATCGCGCAACCCTGCGCCATGTGCGCCGCAACATGCAGATGGTGTTTCAAGACCCGTTCTCATCGTTGAATCCGCGCATGACGGTGCTCGACATCATCGCCGAGCCGCTGGAAGTCAACGCGATCGCCACAGGGAAAGAGGCGCAGGAGCGCGTCGCCGAACTGTTACAGCTCGTTGGGCTGCGGCCGGAGTACATGCGCCGTTATCCGCACGCCTTCAGCGGTGGTCAGCGACAGCGGATCGTCGTCGCTCGCGCACTGGCGCTCAATCCGCGTCTGGTACTCATGGATGAGCCGACGTCAGCACTCGACGTGTCAATTCAGGCGCAGACGCTCAATCTGCTCAAGGAATTGCAGGATCGGCTGCACCTATCGTACCTGTTCATCTCGCACGATCTCGGCGTGGTCGAACACGTCAGCGATGTGGTGGCCGTGATGTATGTCGGGCGCGTGGTCGAAATCGCGCCCACGCACAAGCTGTATCAGCAGCCCAAGCACCCCTACACCGAAGCCCTGCTGTCCAGCATTCCCAAACCCGATCCGACGCGCAAAAACAGCGCATCGCCATTACCGACGAAATCCCGAATCCGGCGAATCCACCGACGGGCTGCCATTTTCACCCGCGCTGCCCTACGCTCAAGCGCTGTGCAGCCGGGAAGCACCACCGCTGCGGGAGATCACGCCGGGGCAGTTTGCGGCGTGTCATTTCAGCGAAGACTTGAATCTGAAAGGTGTGAACGACTTTTAGTCCCACGGACCTTCGCGCGGTTCGAAACGCTCTTCGATGCCGCCGCGCGGCTTGTTGCGATACTCCGTGGGAGCCATGCCAACCATTTTTTTGAAGAGGCGCGAGAAATATGCCGGATCATCGTAACCCAGCTCATCGCTGATCTCGCGCACTGTCAGGCTGGTGAGGAAAAGCAGTCTGCAGGCATGTTGAATTTTTAGGTGAATGAAATAGTCGATGGGCGAATAGCTCGTCTGCTCTTTGAAGAGACGCGAAAAGTGCGACGGCGATAAATCGGCGTGCCGTGCCATTTCCGCCAGCGTCAGCGGCTTATGGACATTGTGGTTGAGGTATGCGAGCGTCGCGTCGAGGTTATGAAACTTGCTGGTTTGGAGGGTAGGCGAAAACGCTCGATTGTTGAAGAACAGGCAGGCGAGCAGGTGATGCAGCGTTTGCGAGGCGTAGATCATGCGCTCCAGCACGAAACCAGTCATCAGTGCCTTGCAGCATTCCGCAAACAGGTTTTGCAATGTGGACATCGCATCTTCATCGACGGATAGGCTGTGTTCCCCGGACGAAAGCTGATGCGCGAAGTAATCCGCGTTGCTGCCCGTGAAGTGAACCCAGTAGATCGACCAGGGGGCAGAGTCGGATGCCCAGTAGGTATGCGGTGTGTTGCGCGGAATGAGCAGCGCTTGATGCGCGTGCAGTATTCCCTGTTCGCCGTTCAGATCATACCAACCCGACCCTGCAAGACAGAGGATCAGGATATGTTCGTTCGCGCCATTTTCGCGCTCGCAGTAGTGAAACCGTGCTTCGGGATACCAGCCCATATCAGTCGCCATGAGCGGTTGAACGAGCGGGTGTTCGGAGAAGCGGGGCAGGATGTGCCGGGGAATAACGTAACGAATCTCGTTTTTGAAGCCTTCGCGGAGTCTGATCTGAGTCATCGAACGCCTACCCAAGTCAATTTCTGAGCGATTATAGCATGTGCGCACTGGTGAGCGTGAACCGCCCTGGTGCAAGGAGCAGCTTATGGGAACAACAGATCATTCCGTGCAGATGCGGGAAGAACGGGTCACGATCCTGACTTACCCGGTCGGTCAGCCCGACAAGAACCCGATGTTTCTGGAAAAGCGTGTTTATCAGGGGAGCAGCGGCAGCGTCTATCCGCATCCGATTATCGAACAGGTCTTCGACGAGAAAGAAGACCGCTCGTACACTGCGATTTTTCTCGAAAACCGCTACCTCAAAATCATGCTTCTGCCCGAACTCGGCGGCCGCGTCCAAATGGCGCTGGACAAAACCAATGGTTACCACTTCATTTACTACAACCGCGTCATCAAGCCGGCGCTCGTCGGTCTGACCGGCCCGTGGATTTCCGGCGGCATCGAGTTCAACTGGCCACAGCATCACCGCCCGAGCACGTTTGAGCCCGTGCATTACCGCCTGCAAGCCAATGACGACGGGAGCAAAACAGTCTGGTTCAGCGAAATTGAGCGCATGTTCCGCACCAAAGGCATGGCTGGTTTCACCCTCTACCCTGACCGCGCCTACCTCGAAATTAGCGTTCAGCTTTACAACCGGACAGATTTCCCGCAAACGTTTCTGTGGTGGGCCAATCCAGCCGTTCACGTCAACGATACGTATCAGACGGTGTTTCCGCCGGATGTGTACGCGGTAATGGATCACGGCAAGCGTGACGTATCCAGTTTCCCGATTGCGACGGGTACCTACTACAAGGTCGATTATTCCCCCGGCACCGATATTTCCCGATACAAGAACATCCCCGTGCCGACATCCTACATGGCCTATCATTCGGATTTCGACTTTGTGGGCTGCTATGACAGCACCCCCGAGGCGGGCATGCTCCACGTCGCCAATCATCACGTCGTTCCCGGTAAAAAACAATGGACGTGGGGCAACGGCGATTTCGGACAGACCTGGGATCGGCATTTGACTGACGAAGACGGCCCCTACATCGAGTTGATGTGCGGCGCGTACACCGACAATCAGCCCGATTTTAGCTGGCTGCAGCCCGGCGAAGAGAAGCGGTTTACGCAGGTGTTCATGCCGTACAAGCGCATCGGCGCAGCGAAAAACGCTTCGAAGGATGTTGTTCTCAATCTCGAACCTTCTCTCGGTTGCAGCCGCATTGGCGTGTACTGCTCTGCGCCGCGCCGCGTGCGGGTGACGCTGAGCGCGCGCGGGCAGCAGGTCTACGATGCGACCCATGCCCTCGATCCCGAAACAGTGCCCGACACCACGGTCACTTTGCCGGATGACGTGTCCGACACCGACTTGACGCTCACGGTGTGGGACAAGGATCAGCCGCTTCTGACCTATACACCGCTCGCCCGCACTGACAACGACGTGCCCGCACCCGCGACACCCGCCAAACCGCCGGCTGAGTTGGAGTCGAACGAGGCGCTGTTCCTGAACGGCCAGCATCTGGAGCAGTACCGCCACGCGACCTATCGCCCGGAGCCATACTACGAGGAAGCCCTGCGGCGCGATCCGCTGGACAGCCGCTGCAATAACGCGCTCGGTTTGCTGCTCCTGCGGCGCGGCAAATTCGCGGACGCTGAAGGCTATTTCCGCACGGCTATCAAGAGTCTGACGCGCCGCAATCCGAACCCCTACGATGGTGAACCGTACTACAACCTGGGTCTAGCGCTGGATTACCAGAGCCGATACGACGAAGCCTTCGACGCGTTTTACAAGGCGGCTTGGAACAGCGCGTGGCAGGATGCTGCCTACTTCGCGCTGGCGCGGATCGCCTGTCGCAGACGGGCCTGGCAGGAGGCGCTTGAATTGGTCGAGCGATCGCTGCAGCGCAACACCCGGCATATGAAAGCGCACATCCTGCGGGCGGCGGTGCTCCGGCAGCTTGGACAAACCGAGGCAGCGCAGCGCGCCGTCGCTGGCGCGCTGCAGCTCGACCCGCTCGACTTTGGCGCGCTGTTTGAACGGCGCTGGTTAGCGGGAGATACCACCTACCGCCAATTCATGGGCGCTAATGTCCACGCCTATATTGAAATTGCACTCGATTACGCGCACGCGGGTTTGTCTGAGGAGGCGCTCGACCTGCTCCACGTCGCACCGCAGACGGATCCCATGGTCAAGTATTTCGCCGGTTGGATTCAGTTGGAAGCGGGCAATGCACAGGCAGCGGCAGTCAGCTTCGCCGAAGCGCAGGTTCTACCACCCGATTACTGCTTCCCGAACGCTGTCGAAACTGTGCCCGCGCTTCAGGCGGCCATCCAGCACAATCCGACTGATCCACGCGCGCCATACTACCTCGGCAGCTTCTGGTATGCTCACCGTCGCTACGACGAAGCGCTGACCTGCTGGGAACACGCTGCCGAACTCGATCCGTCTTACCCGACCGTTCACCGGAATCTCGGGCTCGCTTACATGAATAAGCTGCACGACAGCAACCGCGCACGAACGAGTTATGAGCGGGCATTCAGCCTCAATCCGCTAGATGCACGTGTCCTGTTTGAACTTCGACCAACTCGCCAAGCACCTGAAGCGACCGCCAGTGGAACGCCTAGCGCGCCTGGAACAGCACGACGAGCTGGTGCGGCAGCGCGACGATCTGACCGTCGAGCTGGTGACGCTGCTCAATCTGCTCGGGCGGCAGGATGAAGCGCTCGACATCCTGCTTCGGCGCACGTTTCACCCGTGGGAAGGGGGCGAAGGCAAGGTGATCGCGCAGTACGTCACCAGCCGGATCGAACGGGCCAAGTGTCACCTTGCAGCACAGGACTATGAGGCGGCAGTACGCGAACTCGACGCGGCACTGGTCTTTCCCCGTAACCTCGGCGAAGGCAAGCTGGCAGGTGCGCGGAATAATCATATTCATTATTTCCTCGGTGAAGCGTATGCGGGACTTGGCGATCAGACTCATGCGCACGAGCATCGGGAGTTCGCGGCTTCGGGATCAAGCGATCCAACGTCCCCGCTGTACTACAATGACCAACCACCGGACATGATCTTTTATCAAGGGATGGCGCGTCTGGCACTAGGCTCGGTTGATCAAGCCCGGGCGATCTTCGAACGGCTCATCAGCTACGGGCGCGAGCACCTGAACGACGATGTGAAGATGGATTACTTCGCCGTATCACTGCCGGATTTCGTCGTATTTGACGCAGATCTGAATCAGCGCAACCGGATTCACTGCCACTACATGATCGCGCTTGGTCTGCTCGGTTTAGGCGATGAGGCAGGCGCGGATCAAGCGTTTGCGTGGGTGCTGGCAGAGCAGCCTGCTCATCTCGGAGCTGCCCTGCACCGCGAGTGGATGCGGGCGCGCCGCAAGTACGCGACTCTGAGACCGGAGGCAAATGATTGATGTGCCCGGTTGCTCGTGCTTCTGAAACGGACTGGTTAGGTCAGCCCGCCCTCGCCCTTGAGACCATTGCGCTGCGCTTCGTGACCGTGCCGGCGATGGGCGCGAAAATCGTTTCACTGTTCGACAAGCGCGCGAACCGCGAATGGCTGCTGCCGCCCATCCACCGCCGCTTCGAGCCAGCGGCTTACCGATCAGTTTTCACCGATCAGGACATGAGTGGTTGGGATGAGATGTTCCCAACAATCGATGAATGTGTCTATCCGGTAGACGGAGCGTATCAGGGTAAATTACTTCCCGATCACGGTGAGGTGTGGGCGATTCCGTGGGAAATCAACAACGTGACCAACGACAGCTTCAGCTTGTCGACGAGCGGACGTGCGCTGCCATATCGCTTGACGAGAACCACACAGATCTTGGAGGATGCGCGCTTACGCCTCACCTTCGACGTAGTCAACACGGGGAGTGAACCCCTCGTCGCGCTGTGGGCGGCGCATCCGCAGTTTGTCGTCGATGGCGACACGCGGATCCGGCTGCCGCACACAGTGACGCAAGTCGTCAACGTGCACCCAACGCCCGATTGGGGCGCGGTCGGAAACATTTACGACTGGCCGAACGCCCGAGCGCAAGACGGCAGGCATCACAATTTAGATCACATTGGTGCGGCTGACCGGCATAACTGCCGCAAGTTCTATCTGCTGCCCGACCAACCCGTGAATTGGGCAGCGCTCCAGCAGGGCGGCGATGGCGCGTGGCTTCGTCTCTCGTGGAATGCAGCAGAAGTACCCTATCTGGGAATCTGGGTCGACGAGGGGACGTACAATGCGGCTCCGACCACCGCGCTTGAGCCGTCGACGGGGTATTACGACAAGTTGGATTTTGCATGGCAGAACGGGCGGGCGATGGTGCTGCCGTCCGGTGAACCCGTGAGCTGGCAGCTCGACTTAGAAGTCGGCAATGGACCGCTCGCCTAGCTCACGTTCGCGCCACGAGGTTTGATTTGGTCGATAGGGGGCGCGACATGTCGCGCCCCCACAACGACCTTCGGCGGCCTACTTCACGCCGAGGTTGACTCCCATCTTCTTCACAGGCATGTCGTCGCCATCTACCGCTACGTAGTAATGCGGTGTTGGGTGATCACTGCCATAGCTGTAACCGACGAATCCGCCGCCACGCGCATCGATGGCGTACAGCGTAATGCCGATATTCTGATCAGGATGGTAGCGGATATCTGCCAGCGCTTCCCTGACCGCTTCTTCGACTGAACGCCCTAATTGCAGGTAGGCGACGGTCATCCGTGCGAGCCCGAAGCGGATGGCGATCTCTCCCATCCCCGTGCAGGCCGCCGCGCCATAGCGATTGTCCGCATAGAAGCCGGCCCCGGCAATCGGCGTGTCACCCAACCGACCGGGATACTTCCACGCCCAACCGCTGGTGCTGGTGGCAGCGGCGATATCGCCAGAGCTGTCTTGGGCGAGATAGATGGTCGTTCCGCCCGAACGCTGCGGATCGCGCCCGCGATAGACGGCATCGATCAGAGATTGCTCCCCCGAGGCGGGATCGAAGTTAAACTGACGCCGCCATGCTTCCCACTGCGCGCGCATCTCGTCGGTCAGCAGTTCACCCCGCTCAGCGTGGATTTCGTGGGCGAAGCGTGCCGCGCCTCGCCCACCAGCAGAACATGGGGCAGGTCCTGCATCACCGCGTAGGCCACACTCACGGGATGAAGATAGCCTTGCAGGGCCCCAACAGCGCCGCTCGCCCGTGTGCGCCCATCCATCACGCCCGCGTCGAGTTCCATCACGCCGAGCGCATTCGGGTATCCGCCTCGACCAACCGATTCGTCCGCCGTATTCGCCTCGACCGCCCGTATGCCTTGTTCCAGCGCCTCAAGCGCGGGTTTTCCCTCACGAAGTAACTGCCAAGCGATCTGCGTGCCCGAGTTGAACCAATCACCACACAGCAAAATCATCGTTTCGCTCCGTTATGGTGGTCAAGATCTAACGCACGATGCGCAGCGCGAGACGTGGGTTAAGAACGTAGGGCGTGAGATACCCCTGAAGGTTGCTAAACGGCAGAACTTCCGGCTTGAGTGTAATGCCGAGCATTTGCTCCATGAAACGACGGCGAGCCTGAATGCGCTCCCAGGCTTCGGGGTATTTTTGCGCGAATTCGGCGCGCAGCGCATCGTCCGCCAAAGCGATTCCGTCCTCAATGTTCGTGCTCACGTAGGCACTCCCCGTCGCTGGGATAATGTCGATTTGCAGCGCCATCCCCGACTGGAGCGGAATCTCCGAGCCGGCGTAGATGGGCGAATTGACCCATTCATCCAGATGGATATAGTGCCGGGATTCAGCCCAAGGCCGAAAAACGGATCGCCGAGCCGTTCATGCACAAGTTGGTAGATTTCCCCGCCCGTCACGCCGATGCCAATCGCCTCATACCATGCAGCAGCGGTGGCGAAATACGGTGCCACAAGCTTGTCAACATAGTCACTTATCCCGCCGGGCAGTTCGTCACCGCTTTCCACAAGGAAACCACCGCGCGATGTGAGCGCTCCCCACAACCCGACCGCCGTCGTCAGGTATTCGCCCCGTTGAATCGCGCGCAGACTCGGGCTTGGGAGGCCATAGGCGGCCCGGTGACCTGCCGATAGCATCGTGTGAACTGCCACTGGCAGACCCGGCAGCTGCATACGCTGAGAGAGTTCGAGTTCCGTCATCCCGGGTTGAACTGCAAACAAAACATTGCGGACCGCCTGTGATGCCCACGTCGCCGAGAATTCGAAGGCTGCCAGTTGATCGACTTCATTGATGATGCGCAGCCCATCCACCGGATTCATGAACAGGGCCGTCGCGTTGACCACATTAGCCGAATTTCCAGCGATTTCGCGCAGCGTATCGGTGATGAACGCCGGTACTTCGATCCACGTTTGCGGTGAAGATGTTTCCCGCGTATCAAAGTACTTCCAACCGACCAATCCGATCCGTTGACCTGCCTGAAGTCCGGCATTCCGGAAAATTTTAGCTAAGGAGGGGTTACCAGCGCGCGGCATGCCCATCAAGCTGAAGCTACGGTAGAGTACGCGCTGGATGGGAGCAGGCGAAAGCTCGGCGTATCCCCAGCCTTCCAGCCCAATGACCAGCGCGGCTTCCCGTCCGGGCACTAAGATCAGCAGAGACTCCTCAAATCGCGGATCATAGCCGCTTAGGTAGGCCAAGTTGGCGAAATGCTCGCGATCGCCGTAAACGACCAACGCATCGAGTTCCGCCGCTGCCGCTCGCTGCTGAGCCTGGGCAATCCGCCTCGCGTAATGCTCTCCAGATACCGTTGGTTGCACGGTTGGAAGTCCAAATTCAGGTAAATCAATTACAGCCAGTTCAACATGAGACATTAGTTTTTCCTTGTGTATCCGTAGATACGGTTTATCCTCACATTTGTGGAAGCAATATAACTTGCCCTCAGAGCTCTAAACAACTCCCTTACTCTATTCTCTCAGGCGCAGGGATTATAGCCAACTCCCAGAATGCCGGGTGGTGATAATGGCGTCCCACTTAGCACTGGTGTCCCATACGGCCAACAAAGGCTGCCGCTGTATACGCCGCTGGCAGCAAAATAACGTCCATTGGGACTCCATCCGATAGTAGTAACGTGGCTAAAATGACCTTGATCAGGGACGGGGATGCGAATTAGTTGGAGGGCAATCCAGAGAAACAGTTTGTGATCGTCATTCACATCGACAATATAACGCCCGTCGGGGCTGAGCGCCGCCAGCGCCCTTCCCGGCAGATGCGCGATGAACTCCAAATCCGCTGTGTAAACGAATGCGCCGCGCCCGATCACGCCGCGCGTCTATCACGTCCGAGGGATTAAAGACTTGGGCGGAGGCAGGGACGATCTGGGGTATCACGACCATGAACGACAAAACAAACCAGATCGGCGGCGGACGGCGCATCGGGTAGACTCCTCGGCAAGTCTCACCCAAAGTTGCCTGATTGTCAGTCTGCTCGCCTGACGGCTTTCCCGCGCTTGCACGGCGCGAAATTTGCATTTGAGAAGGCGAAAAACTCTACATGGACTGCATACTCTTCATGGATCGAGGCTTCCTATGTAGAGTATGCAGAGTATGTAGACAATGAAGTGTTTTTTCGAGATTGCATCAACGAGTTGATTACATCAGAAGGCTGACCAACTCGTTGGTGCATGAGTTAAATCACGAGACGGCGGCAATCTCGTAACGACGCATCATATCGAGTACCACATCTCGACGGATGCAGTACATCATTCTGTCCATCTGACGCTTGCGATTGCCCGTGTCCAACAATTGCAGTCGAGTCATGATGTGGGCAATCCATTGAGCGTGCCCCAGTTGCTCAACTGGTTGTCCTATGAAACGCCAAAACTTGGCCCACTGGGGCGCACACTTTAGCGAATCCGGGTGGTGAGGGTGCTGGGCTTATGTTGCCCTTTTGGGGTTTCCGCTTATTCGATGAGTGGGTTTGGGCGGCAGCGGGCGAAAACACTCTAAATGAGTCAGGTAGTACCGCGACAGGGGATCAGGTCGATTAGCCTCGATACTCTGACTCACGGCTTGCTGCAATCGGGCCGTTTGGGTATCGACCCGAGCGTTCAGAACAAAGTCAAGCTGATCAGTGGGGTCATCTTGCATATCAACATCCCATGTCACGTTCCCACCATAGTCGGTCAGACTCGTTTTGAAGGTCGAAACGGGAGTTGTGACCTTCGCCTTAATATGGGCGATAGGGGCAGGATGCAGGGTTTCTTCAAGCGATGTGAATAACTGAGTTATCCAGTGACGGGGTAAAAATGGACGAGATGCACGGATGCTGCCCCGCACATTCAGCCAAGCTAACTCGGCCTCGGCTTCGGCATACCGGGCGTAATCTATGTCTAGTTCGATCTCATTGGAGCTGGTTAGTCCCGCCAAATGATTAGCCCAGCGCTCGATTCCAGCGCCGGATCGGGCTGAGACGATAAACGCACGGCTATCAGGAAACTGTGACTGAAGCTCGTCCTCACGTCGACGCTGCGCTGCGGCATCGATCAAATCTGTTTTATTGAGCAGGATGACATCTGCTTCTCTGATTTGGCGTTCGAATAGATAGGCCACATTTGGCGAGAGAGTCTGAACGTCTCGGGTCGCATCTACAACTATGCTCAACGGCGCGATTTCAAACTGTTCCGGGAATAGCTGCTTAAGTGGACGAATCACGGTTGCGAGGAGATCTGTGCAGCTGCCGACCGGTTCCGCCAGAATGATGTCGGGTTGAATCGAACTTTGGAGCTGCGCTATGGCTTTAAGTAGGTCATCAAACGCACAACAAAAACAGCTCCCTGCGACTTCTGCGACGGGAAACCCCTGATGTTCCAGCAACGCGGTATCGACTAGGTTGGAACCTTGGTCGTTAGTGATAAGTCCAACCCGGAAACCCTGATCGATGAACCGACGTGCTGCCTGTGCAAGCAGGGTCGTTTTGCCGGCGCCTAAGAACCCGCCAACGATCACTAAACGCGTTGCTACCATCCAATCACCTATTCAATAACAGCGTGAGACATCGCCTTAACATTGCGCACGCTGTCGCTGTGTTAAGACGATGCTCGCACTGTCCGGTCGATGCTAGTGTTGAATAGTCAGAGTGCTGCCCGCCTTCACGCTGAGCGCCTTGGCGAAGCGTACTGTGTTATCGTTAGCGGAGTGGGTGATAGTTTCATCATTTAACGCTGCCGACTGGATTTGCTGTCCGTTCGTGAGTGGTAGCTGTAATTCAGTGAGCCTTAGTTCCCCGTAGAGTACCTTGAGGACAGAGTACGATTCACGCGTGCTGAACTCACCCCAGGCGCTGTCCAGTGACCAGAAAACCCGGAATTCCCCGGCCTCCATGCGGATTGGGGCAAAACCGATGACCCCGCTCACCATGTCAAACTGAAAGCCTGAAAAAGCATTCAGCAGCCCGAAGCTTGCCATTGCCCGGGCATAATTGCTACCACACTCGATTTCGTTCCATGGATTCCGTTTTTCACCGTCGTAACGATTCCGAATTGCTTCTACACACTGCATTCCCTCATCAATCAACCCCGCTTGCAGCATGTGAATGGCAGCCGCCCACTCGAAACCTGTCATGGTCTCTTGGGAATACGGGACGGGGATCATCGGTTTGATCCGTCCTTCAGGCCAGGCACAAATGACCAGTCCCCCTTCATCGTTCAGTGAAAACAGCCGCCAAGGATTGTATTCATTGCGCATGGTGGATTTGAAGTTATAGCGGAAGGTTGCAGCCAGCGCAGTTTTGGTTTGTTCGGGGTCGAAGATCTCACCAAGTCCATAGAGGTTCGCGTGCCATTGGCCGATCAGCATGTCAATTTCTACGCCTTCGCCGATCTGATACTTGATTTCGCCGTGCTCTGCACTCCAGTACATTTCCGTGGTTCGATCATCCTCACGATCGAATTTTTCGAGCAGGCTGTAGTCCTTAATATCAACCACTTGTCCATAATATTCACCATTGAACAGGTGATCGTCCGCCCATATTTTTCCGCGGGCAAAGATGGAGCGCAGTTCCTGAGCAAATTTTGGTTCATCGAGCGCCTCAGCCATTTCTGCCGCCGCTTTGAGTGCTCCCAGATAGAAGCCTGTTAACCAAGCATTGGGACCGAACAACTCCATGTCTAGGGTGTGATGCTGGCGTCCCCACAGCACGCCCGTTTTCTCCGGGTCCCACAGATCCCGATTTTTGTCGCTCCACGCGAACTCTATCGTCTTCTTGATCGTTGGCCAGAGACTGCGCAGCCACTCCGTATCACCGGAGATTTTCCAGTCACGATAGGTCTTCATCACATCGCCAAACTGGCCGTCGGCGCAGGGACGAAAGTTACTATATTTCAGCCCGATGGGTAATTGAATGCGAAAGTGGCTGCCGCCATCAGGATCGACATTGTAGCGGTAGTTGGCGGTGCGCATGGAGCGTTCAAGTCGTGGGAAGAGAAAGGCTTGAGTCTGAGCATAATTCCAGACGTGGGTACATGAGCCGTAACAGCAGCCTTCAGTTTCGCCGACCCCTTCCCAGCCATAGAGTGTCCCATCCTGAAGCCGCAGGATTGTTGGGCTTTTGAGCACTGACATGGTTGCCGAGATGGCATCAATAGCGACCAGCGGCAGTGTACTGCCGAACAAGCTGTCCTTGAATAACTTGGTTGCCCCATACAAGCGATCCCATTCTTGCAAAGCGTAATGCGCACTAACGCGTGAATTTTCCCACTGAGTCGCATAATAGTTCTTCCACGCGTTGGGGATGCCTGCGGCTTTTGCCCGCTCATCGACATCGTGCTGCCAGTAGTTACGGTTATTCGGAAAGTTCCAAGTGATGACGAAGCGCACACAGCGGGTTTCGCCGGGGGCCAGCGTGAGATGGGCAGCGAGATTAGCGTTGTCGCGCTCATGCCACCCGCTGGAAACAAAGCGCTTCTCACGCGGATAGTGACGATTCTGGAATTTCCCGGGCTTCATCAGGTCGCGCCAATAGATTTCGAGCGCATCTGTCCACGTGCCGCGATACCAGTATTCCTGATAGCTGCAATCCGGGGCGTCCGTCGCGAGGGTTAAATCACCATACTCGAAGGCATCGGTCGCGATGTCGCTGGTGCCAATATGGAGCATGTGGTATTGACCGTCGTGGCTGACTTCGTTGAAACCCTGTGAGCGGAAAACATTCCCAAGTACGCCCACGACGGTATAGTCGAGCGGTGTCTCTGTGGTGTTCGTCAGGCTGATCTCGAAGAAAGCGGCTGGAAGACCGGAGTCATCCTCATTCGTAGGAATGAATGGATTGAAGGCGATCAGCGATATGTTTCCGGGGAAGTTGTGATCGGAGAATGTGATTTCGGCGAATGGATATTCTCCTTTGAAACTGTGTTGTTCAAAGTGGGGCATACCGCCCAGCGATTCGCGCAGCGGCCCCCATCCGTACCCTTCAAAGAACCAAGGACGCCCAAACAGGCCAGTGTAGGAACCGGTCAGTTCGCCGTTGAGCACACGCGCATCGAGCAGCTGACCCGCGCGCTCCGCTTTGACGGCGAAATGCGAGAAACCGTTCACGCTGCCTTTGTTCGGTTTGTTGAAGATTTCCCAATCGATCAACCGACCATTGCCGGCTAGGCCAATGCAACCTGTACCTATTCCGCCAATCGGGAAAGAGATTTCTGCCGTATGTGCATCCGTATAGTCAAAACGACTCATATTTAACCCTTAATTCCTGTTGCGATGACGCTCTTGACAATGTAACGCTGCAGCACGATGAAGACGATTAGAACCGGGATGACCCCCAGTACTGTGCCTGCCGCGGTTGGGCCTAGAGCACCCCCATAAATGCCTTGCAGTTTCTGTAGACCAACCGTATAGGTCAAGAGATTCTCGTCCTGGATGAACACCAGTGGGCCGAGGAAGTCATTCCATACGCCGACGAACGTCAGGATGCCGAGCGTAGCCATACCGGGAGCGGCCAGCGGCAGCATGATGCGAAGAAAAATGGCAATCGGTCCAGCCCCATCCACCCGTGCCGCATCCTCGTAATCGGTCGGGATCGTCAGGAAGTACTGGCGCAGGAAGAAGACACCAAAGGGATTGATCAAACCCGGCAAGATGAGCGCGAGATGCGTATTGTAGAGTCCAAGTTGCCGGATGACGATGAACATAGGCACGAGTGTGATCTGTCCCGGTATCATCAACGATGCGAGAAGAATGAAGAACAATGTATTGCGGCCCGGAAATCTGAGGCGCGCAAAGGCGAAAGCCGCCGTCGATGTGGTAATTAACTGGCCAATTGTCACCGCTGTGGCAATTTTGACCGAATTCCACATGAACAGCCCGAAAGGCAACCGGTCGAACATCTCGTTGAAGTTGTCGAGGTTCGGATGCGTGGGAATCCACTGAGGAGGCAACCGGACAGCTTCGGCAGGATCGCCAAAGGCACCCTGAATAGTCCAGCCAAATGGCGCGATAATGCCGAGCGCGCCGAGTGCCAGAACGATGATTGCCAACAACTGCGGAAGATCCTTGCCGAAGCGGGATGGAGAACGTTGTGTTTCGGCAGGACTGAAAAGTGCCTGTAGCATGGTTGGCTCCCGCTTATTGATAATGAATATAACGGCGACTTAGGATGAACTGCAGGGTTGTCATGCCAACAATGACCAGCAGCAGCGATACCGACAGCACAGCGCCGTATCCAACGCGGAAGGAGCGAATTCCGCTTTCGTAAATGTACATAACAATTGTACGGGTCGCATCGCCGGGACCGCCACCAGTCAGGATGAAGGATTGACCGAAGATCTGCATGGCACCGATAGTGCTCGTAATGATGAGAAAGAGCATGGTGGGGGTCAACAATGGCATCGTGATATAGCGGAATTTGTGGAGCGTCGTCGCACCATCAACTTCAGCGGCTTCATAGTAATCGCGTGGGATGTTCTTCAGACCGCCGAGGAAGATCAATGCATAGAAGCCAACATTCTTCCATGTATCGGTGATGATGACAGCGATGGGTGACCATGTGCTTGAGAGCAACCAGTTGATCCGATCGACGCCCAGAAGTCCCAAATAGTAATTTACAAGCCCTAGGTCCTTGTTCAACAAAAACTGCCAGATTACAGCAACGACGACGGTTGATACGACCGTGGGGAAAAAGTAGGCGGCACGAAAGAAACCGCTGAGCACCCCTGGCATTTTGGCATTCAGGAGCAGGGCGATGCCTAAGCCGAGGGTTAGATTACTAATGATGAGCCCGAAGGCCATTCCAAAAGTTGTTTTGTAGACAGTCAAAACACGCGGATCTTGAAGAAAAGCCTGTATATTTTCTAACCCAACGAACTCAGGCGGTTTGAACATGGACCAGTTAAAAAACATCAGGCTGATGCCAACGAGCATTGGAATTGCCAGAAAGACGACGAAACCAAGCATCGTCGGTGCAATAAAGGCGTAACCGATCAGCGCTTCGATCACTTTGCGCCTGCGCAATGTCATGGTGCGTTCCATAAAGGCCTCCTCGGCTGAAAATGAGTGGGGCAGTTCTTTCACTAGAACTGCCCCATAACTTCCTTAGCCGCAGCTTGAAGAGGTGATTTCGCTCTGGGCAGCGTTTAGTGCATCTTCAACGCTGACTTCGCCTGAAAAGATATTGGTGCTGGCCCGTCCAAGTGCACCGTAAACGTCAGACGCGTTCTTGGGGGATGGCAGCATGTTTGCACCGTTTCCAAACGAGAGTGAACCGTAGAAACGTTCAGCATGATCTGGCGGGAAGTTCAGCAGCGATTCAGCCACACTCCGGCGAGCGGGAACGTTGGAAGCCGGTGCATCATCAGCGCCGACCAGCGTTTGCTGGACCGATTCGCTCGTCAAATACTTGATGAATTCCCAGGTCGCATCGGGGTTCTGGGTTGTACTAAACATGGCGTAGCCGTCGACGCCGACAACTGTTCCGCTGCTGGGATTACCAGGCCAATAAGCGATGTCGTAGTCGGAGAAATCCATGCCCATGAAGATCCCGACCATCCACCGACCTGCGCCGAACATCGAGATGTCACCATTCTGGAACTGCTCGAACAGATTGGCGGTGCTGCCGGGGGTGGGTGAGACTCCATGTTCGTAGACGAGGCTGCTGAGGAATTCGAACGCCCCGACGACTTCCGGAGAATTCAGTTGGGCATTGCACCAGTCGCCGGACATGAAGCTACCGCCATTGGATGCGAACCACGGCTCAAGACCGAACGGCCCACCGCCAATATCATACCCGTAGCGGTTCGGTTGCCCGTCCCCGTCCGTATCTTCGGTCAAAGCCTGCGCTGCCACGAGAAAATCATCCCAAGTCCAGTCGTCAGCGGGCGGTTCCAAACCGGCTTCGGCGAAGCGCGCTGTGTTATAGTACATCAGCATGCTGTTCCAACTGTGGGGCAGCAAGTATTGACTGCCGTCGATAATGAACGGCTCGATCAATGCCGGATCGACGTCATTCAACAGCTCGTCGACTTCGGCTTGATCCCGGGCGATATATTCATTAAGTGGGGTCAGGACACCTAGATCCACCAGGGTGGCTACACCTTCAACTGCGACATAAATCACATCGAGCGGCTGCCCACCAGCGATAGAACGGGCTGCCGCCTGAGCGTAGCCATCCCAGCCTTCGGTCGCGGGACCACCGATCAGATTAACTGTCACATTCAGGAAGGTTTCGTTGAAACCGGCGACAATGGCTGCCCAGTTGTCCCGCGATTCCGGACGATCATCGAGGAAGAAGAAGTTGACTTCGCCGCTCACGTTATCCTGTCCAGATACCGGGACGACAAATGCGACTAGCAGAAGAAGCACCAGCAGGGCAAAAATGCTGCGTCGTTGCGCCATTGATCAAGCTCCTTAAATTCAGTTGTTCTGTCAAATTTTGTCTATGCTTTTGTTGGAATGCCTATGTTAACTCGCGTATTCACCTCCTTGACCTTCCTCCTTTGAGGGAGTTGTAGTTTTAGGGAAATAGACCTAAAAATTTCACTGAAACTACAGTAAAATATTTAGAAAAAGAGTAGCGCGGTTTTAGCGAAACGTCAAGACCACTGGTAAAATCAGTTTAGCAGTAGACAAGTGGTATTCAGTTCGATCTCCTCGACACGCTTCCATCAACAGATGGGATGGGCCTTCGCAAGGGCGTGAGATTGTCATGTTAAAATCAAGCGCGGCGAATGAGCAGGCATAGAAACTATGGCAAAAAGACGACAATGCAGGATGTAGCAGCGGAAGCCAACGTATCTTTAGCGTCGGTCTCCTATATCTCAACAATAAGCCCGGCCTCAGTGATACAACACGCCAACGCATTGCCGAGGCAGTAACTAAGCTTCGTTATACTCCGCGCAAGGCGAATGGCAGCGAGTCAACGCTCATTGGGCTCCTCGTCGAGCGCCTGCCATTTTCAATGTTCTCGGAATTGCATTACGGTGATGTTCTGCACAGTATGGAGGCGGCAGCGCGGGATCTCGGTTATAATCTCATCCTCGTCATTGTCGAGCCCGGTCAAAACATCTCTGATCTCAGAACGACTACGCAACCTTGGGGTGTGATTGTGCTGGGCGGTGGTGACATCACTGCCGAGGTTATCAGTAGTACCTTGGAAGTCGACATTCCTGTCGTGTTAGTTGACGTCTCGCTACCGGGACGCGCGCTCAACTGTATTCTGGTGGATAACCAGTCCGGGGCGTTTCAATCTACACGATACCTGATCGAACGCGGGTATCAGCGAATTGCGTGTATTCAAGGTCCAAAAAAATACCCCAGTCTGATCGAGCGCTTTCAAGGCTACTGTTTCGCCTTGATCGATGCGGGTATTCCTCTGGAAGCCGGGTTGATCCAACCGCCGATTTCTTCGGGCTTTCCAAACAAGGGGTATCGCGAAATGCTAGCTCTGTTAGAGCGTGGCGAGCGGTTTGATGCTGTGTTCTGCGTGAGTGATCGTACTGCCTTTGGGACGCTTCAGGCGCTACAGGAGTCTGGATTACGCGTGCCTCAGGATGTTGCTGTGATTGGCTTTGACAACACTGTCCAATCGAGTTACACCACGCCGCCGCTCACTACCGTAAACATGCCCAAAAAAGACTTGGGTGAAGTGGCGGTACATCGCCTGTATGATCTCATGAACGGCGAAACGCTCTTGCAGCCCGTAAAGATTGTGCTGCCAACCTCGCTTGTGATTCGCGACTCGACCTAACGTTTGAAACACTATTTCAGTTGTGAACAAGGTCTATAAGTTAGACAAAAAATCACTCGCTCTTTTCCTACGGAGCAAGAAGTTGGGACAGGGTGACGTGCGAATACGCTATACTTGGAACTAATGGTGTTTTGTCCCTCTGACTGGACGACTAGTCCACACGGATTGAGAGTCGAGCCTGTACGGCAATACTGGAAGGTACCCGCCAATGGAAACAGCAACGTGTGATCGGTGAGCAAGGTCAGCGTGGAAGGCGACCAGATGATGGCCAACAGCTACACGCTTCATCCGATTGGCGTTATCCGCTCTGACCTCACGGAGCTCGAAGCTGCGCTGCGGCAAGGCTACGAAGGCGCGCCCGACGCTTGGATCGAAGTTTTCCCACCATTTGAGCAGGCGCTTCATAGAATTGTCGCCGGGGATGAGCTCATCATCCTCACCTGGCTGCATCGTTCTGCGCGTGATGTGCTCCAAGTGCATCCCCGCGGCGAGATCGAAAACCCGCTCACCGGGGTTTTTGCGACGCGCTCCCCGGCACGCCCGAATCCTATCGGCTTGCATCGCGTGACTGTGCTTGAAATCAACGGGAATCGCTTGAAAGTCGGTCCCATCGAAGCAATTGATGGGACGCCTGTTATTGACATCAAAGCGGCACTATCCCCGTTGGATGACTCGTAAAATGCGATTCTGATCGACGGAAAAACTGCTCAAACCGATCAAACTGGTCAAACCGGTCAGGAAATATCGACAGAAAACAAAATCACAACCAGAAACAGAACCCAATGCAGTTGATGTCCGAACTTTGCCTCTTGCATCCAAGTTTTATCGGTGTATTATTATGTAGAATACTCTATTTATTTTGGGTAGAGATATGAGTAAGGGTGATGAGACAAAAGCGCGCTTAGTGCAAAAGACCGTGGAGCTCATTGCAACGCAGGGTTACCATGGGACGGGGTTGAACCAGATCACGCAGGAAAGCGGCACGCCGATGGGATCGCTCTACTATCACTTTCGTGGTGGCAAAGATGCGCTGGTTGCCGCCGCGATGCAGGCGGGTGGCGATGTGATCACTCAAGCTCTGCAAGCGGCATTTAGCGAAACCGCGGACGTCCCTAGCGCCATCCATTCGCTTGTTGAGCTATTGAGTCAGCAGCTCGAAGCCTCTGCATTCACGAAGGGCTGCCCTATCGCGACGGTCACGCTCGAAACGGCTGCCCAGAACGACACGATCCAGCATGCTTCCCAAACCATTTACCGCCAGTGGCAGACGCAGATCGCCCAATTCCTCGTACAAACCGGTTATGAGGAATCCGCAGCCCCGTCACTCGCTCTGTTCGCGCTAACCGTGATCGAAGGGGGGCTGCTGTTGAGCCGTGCCGAACGCAGCATCACTCCTTTGCAGCAAGCGGGCGAGCAGTTGATCTTCTTTCTACAGTTGAACCAACAGAAAGGCTAAGCCCGTGTACGAAGTTGCGCCGAATGTCTTTCTCCTTAATGGAACGCCCAATTACCTCGTGAACGTTTACCTGGTCTGCGACGTGTTGATCGACGCGGGAACGAAAATGGCGCAGCGCGGGTTACTGCGTCAGTTAAAAGGGAAGCGGATTTCCAAGCATGTTCTGACCCACGTCCATCCTGATCATCAGGGCGCGAGTAAGTCAATCTGTGAGGGTTTCAGCATTCCGCTCCTGTGCGGTGAATCAGGATGCGCCAGCTATGGAGAGCGGCGACATGCGTGGGCAGATTCCGCGCAATCTGATCACGCAAACGCAAGATATCTTCTGGACAGGTCCTGCACATCCTGTCGAACGGACGTTGCACGAAGGCGATCTCGTTGCCGGCTTCACGGTGATCGAGACGCCGGGGCACAGCCCCGACACCTCGCTTACTGGCGTGAATCGGATCGTACGCTGATTCTCGGTGATGTCGCCGCGAACATTGACTTCCTGACGCTAAAGACACGTTTGGGAGAACCGCCCACAATCTTCACTCAGGATATCCCGCAAAACCGAGCATCCGCACGTAAGCTGGCAGACCTTCATCCACAGACTATCCTGTTTGGGCATGGGCAGCCGCTTTATGATGGTGGAAGGTTTGTAGATTGGGCATATAGTCTGCCCGCAGCGTAACCGCTCTGTAGTATCCATCGTCAAAGCTGCAATCAGCAGCGTTCTATTGATCAAGGCGAAACAGCGCGCCATCAAGCCATTGAAACACTAGGTGACTAGTGTCTCAAGATATTGACTTGATGGCGCTAATGCCTGACCGGTTGATCGGTTTGACCAGGTTGATCAGTTTTTCGGGCGATCAGGATTCGATGTGCGCGACGTCATAGCGCCGCATGATATCCAACAGTTCATCACGCTGAACCGCATAGAGTTGACCGCCCACATGATGCTTTCGCCGCGCTGGATCGGTAAGCTGCATCCGCTTGAGGATGTGCACGATCCACTGGGCTGCGCCCATCTGTTCCTGTGAGTAACCGAGCAGCCCGCGCACCCGCTCGCGCAGTTCTGCGGCTTTGATCCACATCTCGCCCACCGCATTTCGTGTCATCAGCTCCAGCGCTTGTAAGACCGCTTCTTCCCGGTCGCTGAGCGCCTTGCCTTCGCTCATCTGCTCGTCCCACAGTGCTGCCTCAGAGATTGCGTCGAGCAGCCCCGTCACCCCGCCATCCTCCTCGAAAAAGGCTGCCAGCGCGACGAGCGGCGACCACAGCTCACCCGACCGGTTGTGCAGCTTGTGCAGATCAGGGCGGTCGAAGTAGTTGCGGTGAATCGCTTCGAAGTGGGTCAGTGCCAGTGTGTAAAGCTGGTGACGAATCTCCGACCCGTCGACATTGGGCGGGAGGCACGCCATCTTCTTATCCGTGCGGCGCAGGCAGTACAGCGCGAAGCGAGAATATCTTCGGAGATTAAGCTGTTTCTAGGAAATAATGACTTATCGACTTAAAGCCTTGCCATGTGTGGCGGGAAAGCTGATGGTTGATTATTTGTGGTAGCGGCCCATCACAAATCTCTACCTGTCCTTCGTTGACAGGCTCACCTCCCAGAACAACTTTGAGAACCAGCGTGTCGGGACCGAGCACACCGGTTCTGCCAACTTGGCTCAGCAAATGCAGGGAAGGATAGTGGAGCATCACTACGCCGTGTAACCGATAAATTTCAATACATGTCGGTGGCCCATACAGGAAAGCACTGCTGCGAGCGGCAAGTTTTGATCAAATGAGATATCTAGCAGGATGGATGCCAAGGTGGTGCTGTCTGATGTTGGGAGTAGAACGATCTGTGCGTACTCAGTATCATCCAGAATTTGGTTGTGTCCATTGAATTGCTCGATCGCCTCACTCCATGGGGTTTCATAGGGGATGAGACCGCGAAAGCATGCTCTGTCACCGCATCTTGCCAGATCGGGAGCTTTACGTGGCGCAAGTAAGACGCTGGTTTGCCCAAAGAAGAGCGAGACATAGGCGAAGAATCCAAACCCGGTCACTAAAGCAAGAATCGAAATATGCATTATGCGTCCCCGTCTATTGAGCGCGAGGATCAATGGCATTAGGTATCGAAAGGTTTTGTCTGGGGCGAGAGTTTGGCTTCCCTCAGTAGATGTATTTGCGGGAGTATGCAGAAGGCGCTTCTGCCAAAGCTGTAGCACGTGCTTGTAACTTGAACCCTGCATCTCCACGGTTCGGTCGCTAGTAATCCCAAGACGTCTGGACACGTTCGATGTCCTTTACACAGTGGAGCCGATCTTTGTTGAAAAACGGTAGTGGTGTATAACTAGGAATTTATATGAGGAAAAGAAATATGTAAATCAAAAAAGAGATACAATTGGGGATACAGAAATTGCTACAACAACTTGTCTTGCTACAATAGGTTCTTGAGCTATTAAGGCTTCCTATGTTCCGAGCTGAGACGTTTGGAGCTTGGTTAAAGCATCAGCGCCAATCCCGCGATTGGACGCAGTTCGAGCTCGGCCAACATGTGGGGTGTTCAACTGTGCTGATCCGGAAGTTTGAAGCGGATGAACGGCGTCCATCTAAACAGATTGCCCTCATTCTCGCGGCCTTGTTCGATATCCCCGTTCGTGAACACGAGCAGTTTGTAGCGTTCGCGCGGGGCAGTAAAACCAACGCGACGCCATCGGTTAGCGATCGGCTAGTTGATACAACGTCTTTCATCGGCAGGCTGCATGAATTGAATCAGCTGCAGCAGAAATTATCATCGCCACAGTGTCGTTTGCTCGTGTTAACAGGGCCTGGCGGCATGGGCAAGACGCGCCTTGCCCTTCAGCTAAGTCGTCAAGTTTTCGATCAGTTCCCCGACGGTGTTTTCTTTACCAGTCTGCTTGGCATCGACTCCGCCGAGTCTCTGGTGAGTAGTATTGCGCTTGTACTATCGCAGCAATTCAATCGTCTGAGCGATAGCAATGCCCAGCTCTTGCATTATCTTCAATCGCGTAATCTGCTGCTGATCCTCGACAATTACGAGCATTTGCTTCCAAAAACGGAATTGATCACCGAGATTCTGGCTGCGGCACCCCGTGTGAAAATCATCGTTACCTCTCGTGAACGATTGAATATCCGCGAGGAGTGGACCTTTCCGGTTAGCGGTCTATCCTATCCGGAAAACAATCTCCGATGTCGGCGTGTACAGTGCTATCGAGCTATTTAAAGAGCGAGCAGTACAGGCAGACCTACGTTTCAGTTTAACATCCGGGGACCGTGAGTTCGTGGCTAGGATTTGCTCTCTGGTACAGGGAAATCCTTTGGCAATTGAACTTGCGGCCGTTTGGGTAAGGACGATGACCTGTGCGGATATTGTGCGCGAGCTTGAGCGTAGTCTTGATATTCTCTCCACAAGCGCCCGTAATGCTCCTGAAAAGCATCAAAGTATGCGCACGACTTTCGAGTCATCCTGGAATTTACTCGACGAGGATTTGCGCACGACTCTTCGTAAACTAGCGCTATTTCGAGGCGGATTTACTCGCGAAGCTGCAAAAGCTGTCGCGTTGGTGACACTGTCGCAGCTTGTCGCTCTGGTTGATAAGGCGCTGGTCCAACTTGATACCTCGACCGGTCGCTACAGTCTCCACGAACTGCTCCGCCAATATCTGTTGGAAAAGCTGTACGAAGCGGGAGAGCGAGCCGCGGTTGCCCAACGTCACTATCACTATTTTCTCGCTCTTGCTCAAAGATCAGAAGCACATGCGTTTGGAGGTGAGCAAATCACTCACTTTGACGTGCTCGAAACCGAACTAGACAATCTACGGGCGACATTGACCGACTCCATCGCGTCTGAGGATGGGCTACAGTTAGCTGCAACTCTAGGTTGGTTCTTCAGTGAACGTGCCCATTGGCGAGAGGGTTTTGACTGGTTGGAACGGGCGCTTTCAGCGAACAAGGACGCGCCCGTGACTCTCCGTGCCAAAGCGCTGCACAGCGCAGGTGCTCTCGCAGGACGCTTTGATACTCAGCAGGCGCAAAGCTATTTTAGCGAAGCACTCCTACTAGCCCGGGCAGCTAATGACCCTTGGAACACCGCGTGGGCGCGGCCCACATGGCGATTTTCAGATTAATGATTCCTGAAGTGTCGAGACCCCTACTCGAAGAAAGCTTGAAGCTGTTCCGAGAGCTTGACGACCATATGGGAATCGCCCATACCCTCGTCCGCTTATCGTGGTGCGCTTTGGACGCAGCAGATTATCCCTATGCGCGTGAATTAGCTGAAGAAGCTCTGATGCGCGCAAATCAGGCGCGTGACCAAGCAATTACTGCGTGGGCGTTACTGACTTTGGGCGAAGTCTGCTGGTCTCATGATCATAATCTCTATCAAGCGCGAACCTGTTTCGAGCGGAGTCGAAGCTTATTTCGGGCACTCCACATGTATTCGATTCATTCGAACCGTGCTTTGGCAGATGTGGAGCGCACCTTAGGAAACTGGACGCGCGCAGACTTCCTCTATCGTGAAGTGTTGGAAACCGGAGCAAAGTCGGGAACTGACCATCCGGGGCACGCGTATTGTCTGGCTGGACTCGCCGCTGTTGCCCTGGAATTGCGCCAGATTGAACGAGCCGTCATTCTACTCGGGCATGTGGAAAGAATTATTACGCTTGTACCTGAAAGTGATACGCACGGAAATGTGACCTTTTATCGCGATGTTTCGACGGCTCAGTCCCTACTGGATCAATCCACTTTTGCAGCGCTTTGGGAAACTGGTAAGGCGATGCCACGCGCGCAGTGTATTCGTTTTGCATTGGATGAACCGCCGTATCGATATACTAAAAACAATCAATTGGTTCGAGATGATTTGTAGCACTTGAGATTGTCGGTAGAGGACATCTATAAGAGGCGCAGGTAGGTTATCAGCCACCTAAATACTCGCTTGATATCGACTATATTTCCTGACGCTTGATATCGCTCTAATGATTCTTCAAGCCTCGGCTCTGATGACAGAAGTTCGAAGTGTCCAAGCCTTTTCCTACGGAACAAGAAATTGGGGCTTTGAATCCCTCTAGGCACGCTAAAGAAGACGACTCTCACACAGAAGATGGTTGTGTTTTCACGAGTCCATAAAGTGATCGCTGTGCTGTTCCATGAGACCGCAGCGCTCCCCTAGTTCGCCAGCAGCGCCTGCATTTTTTCTGGCACAGGCGGAGTTTTCGCGCACATGAGCGCGCCGCGGCGCTGGCATAACGCACCGCTCTGCTGAGCGGAATGCCCGAGCTCAACTGGGAGGCCAGCGCGCCGACAAAGGCATCGCCTGCGCCGTGGGTATCGACCACGTCGACTTTATAGGCGGGCAGGTGATAAATCGCGCCTTCAGTGGCGATAATCGCACCCTTCCCGCCGAGCGTGAGGATCACGGCGCGCACCTGCTGCGCGAGCTGCTCCGCGATGGCCAGAGCCGACTCGCGGTCGGTGATAGTGCGACCGGAGAGCATTTCGCCTTCCACTTCGTTGACGACGAGAATGTCCACATATGGCAGCAGACCCGGCGGCGGCGGATAGGCGGGTGCGGCGTTGAGCACCACCTGCGTCCCGGCGGATGCGGCGGCTTGGGCGGCCAGCGCGACTGTCTCCAGCGGGACTTCATATTGCAGCACCAGCACATCGGCGGCTTGGATGAGCGGCAGCGTGCGGTCGATATCGGCGGCATCCATGTGCATGTTCACGCCGGAGACGATGACCGCGCCGTAGTCGCCGGTTTCGTCGACAATGGCGACGCTCATGCCGCTGCCTGCGCTGGCGTCGAGCAGAACGGCCTCGGTGTTCACACCAGCGGCGCGCAGGTTTGCGAGCAGTTGCTGACCGAAGTCGTCGTCCCCGACGCGGCTGATCATGGCCACTTCCGCACCGTGCACAGCGGCTTGCACAGCTTGATTGCCGCCTTTGCCGCCGCAGCGCAGCCCCCAACCGGAACCGCGCAGCGTTTCCCCTTTGCGCGGGCGATCCGGAGCATACACCATCACATCCATGTGAAGACTGCCGAGGACGACGACCTTACCCATTATTAGGACTCGCGTTTCTGCCGGACTGAAGTCATAGTCTTTTCCAGCGATTGTTCTGCACGGGCATAATCTTGCTGCGCGATGCACACAAACAGCGCATCGAGGATGTTGAGCTGGGCGACCCGCGCTGCGGCGTTTTCGCCCATCAACGGCGACCCACGGGCGGTCGAACACAGCACGATATCCGCTTCCTGCGCGAGCGGCGACGTGCTGTAGTTGACCAGCGCGATCACCGTCGCGCCGTTCTGCTTGGCGAGCCGCGCCGGTTCGATCACCGCGCTGGTGCGCCCGGAATGTGAGACGGCCAGCACCACATCGTCGGCGGTGAGCAGGGCGGCGGACATCATCATCAGGTGCGGATCATCGTAGGCGGCGGCGCGAATGCCGATGCGCAGGAACTTGTGCGCCGCGTCCTGTGCGATGATCGCTGAACCGCCAACGCCGTAAAAATCGCGCTGGCGGGAGCGGTAGACCGCATCGACCGCCCGGTTGAAGCCGTCGATATCGAGAATGGCCTGCGTCTCTTGCAGCGCCTGAATCGCGGTTTTGAACACCTTGTCGATGATCATCTCCGGCGTGTCGCTCGGCGACAGGTCTTCGTACATTTCCGAGACGGCGAGCTGGTTGTATTCGGTCAGCGCGGCGCGCAGTTCACGGTAGCCGTTATAGCCCAGCTTTTTAGCCAACTTGACGATCATCGCGTCGGACACGTTGTTGGCTTCCGCGACATCGGCAATGGTCACACGGTGAATCTCGCTTCCCCGGTTGAGCATGTATTGCACGACACTTTGTTCGCGCGGTGTCAGCGTTGGCAGCAGCATTCTGATCTGCGGACCGACGGCGCGGCTGGAATTCGTAATCAACTGGCTTGTCCTCTGAAAAAGTCACAAATCTATTATAGAAGAACAAGGCTCATCTCTTTGTATTTTACTCAATATAGAATATTTGTAAAGCAAATTCACTGTATTGTCAGTAAGTAGTGAGTTTTATACCGGAAATTGGCAGATATTTTGCTATTTGACAAACCAAAGATTCGGGATAAAGTAAAGTTGTACTAACTAAATGCGATGAATTAGTGAAGTTTTGCGCTTCGCGTCGTACTAATCAAGGCTTTTTTGATGACCTTAGCACCAGTTTTTGCCACCCGTCTCAATTCGTTCAAGACGCGTCCGGAGCTGTTCTGGGCGCAGCCCACGCATAAGCCCACGACGCTCGATCTGCTGGACCGTGTGGCGTCGGTACCGGGCTTGACGCAGGTGGATTTCAACTACCCCGATCACTTTGATCGCTGCACCCCGCTTGAACTCGCCGCTGCGCTGCGCGAACGCCAGCTCACGCTGAACGGCTTGGCGATGCGCTACTACACCGACCCGGCGTTTGATCAGGGCGCGTTCAGCAACCCCGACCCAGCGGTGCGCGAGAAGGCGATTCAGCTCACCTGCGAAGGCATTGACGCGCTGGTGGCGATGGGCGGCGACCTCCTGACGATCTGGCTCGGGCAGGATGGCTTCGACTACGCTTTTCACGTCGACTACAACCAGGTGTGGGAACTCGAACTGGACGGCATCCGCCGCGTCGCGCAGTACAACCCGAACGTCCGCATCAGCATCGAATACAAGCCGAACGAACCGCGCGCCTACAGCATCCTGTCGGATGCGGGGCGCACGCTGCTCGCGCTGCGCGAACTCAACCTGCCGAACCTCGGGGTGACGCTCGACTTTGCCCATGTCATCTACGCGAACGAAGTCCCGGCAGCGGTTGCAGCGCTGGTCAATCGCTACAGTCGCTTGTTCGGCGTTCATCTGAATGACGGGTACGGCAAGCGCGACGATGGCCTGATGGTCGGCAGCGTACATCCAATGCAAACGCTCGAACTGCTCTACACGCTGCGCCAGATCGGCTACGACCAAGCGATCTACTTTGACACGTTCCCGGATGCTATTGGGATTGATCCGGTAGCGGAATGCGCGCTCAACATTGACGTGGTGCGGCGGATGCTCGCTCTGCTCGACCGCGTCGACGAAGCGCAGATGCAGCGGCTTTTGGATAAGCAAGATGTCATTCAGGCGCAGCGGTTGATCCAGATGCTGCTGTTGTCGTGATGCGCTTGAAGGGGGAGAGACCAAATCATGGAGGTGACGCGATAGAACGAGATGGGCTGTAAGCAAGCTTTCGCAGCAGTTGGATGTCCGAGAAGTGGTTTTCTACATAAATAAGGAGTTTCCATCCCATGTTTAAGAGTTTCCGTTTGCTGTTCATTTTGGCGCTCGTCCTCGGCGCTTTCAGCTTTGTTTTCGCTCAGGAAGAACTCCCGCCGCTCGATTCCGATACGGAACCGGATCGCATTGAATGGTGGCAGTTGGAATCGGAATTTGGCGCCGTCCCCACATTTGAAGAACAGATTCGCGTCGGCGCGGTTGCCAAGACGCTGATCAATGAATACTGGCGTCTGCTCGGCGAAGGCTACACCAATGCGGGCGAACGCTTCGGCGTCGATGTCATCCTGCAGGCCGCGCAGAACGAAGCTGACCAGCTCGGTCAGCTCACGATTGCCGAAGCCATGCTCACCCTCGGCTTCGACACGCTGCTGGTCTCCCCGCAGTCCGACGCCAACCTGATCCCGGCAGTTGATCAGGCCGCCGAACTCGGCATCCCGGTCATCAATGTGAACGACGCGGTCATCGCGACGGCGCAGCACTATGTCGGCAACGTCCAGCGCGATAACGGCGTGCGCGCCGCCCGCTGGTTCATCGAAAACTATCCGGATGGCGGCAAGGTCGCGGTCATCGAAGGTCAGCCCGGCGTGTATGCGGCGGGTCAGCGCACCGAAGGCTTCACCATGACCATCACGGAAGAATCGTCGGCCTTTGAAGTCGTCGCCAGCGTCCCGGCGAACTGGGATCGCCAGTTGGCCTATGACACCGCGGCGACCATTCTGCAGCAGCACCCCGACCTCGTCGGCTTCTACTGCAACAATGACGGCATGGCGCTTGGCGTCGTGGAAGCGGTCAAGGCGGCGGGTCTGCTCGAACAGGTCGCGGTGATCGGCACGGACGGCATCAGCGATGCGTACGCCTCCATTCAGGCGGGCGAACTGCGCGGTACGGTGGACTCCTTCCCGGTTCTGACGGGTGAAGTCGCCCTCGAAGTCGCGCTCCGTCTGCTCGGCGGGCAGGAACTGCCGCGCGTCGTCTCGACGCCGCAGGCGCTGATCACGCTGGAAAACTTCGACCGCTACTACGGCGAAGGTGCGGACACCCGCGCGGCGCTGATCGAAGATGCCGAAATGGCCATGCAGGGCAGCTAAGCCCGAATGAGGCTCACCGGGGCGCGCGCTCAAGTCAGCCCGCGCCCCACCTCCACCGCTCCGACTGAGGAACGCACCATGTCCGATGCATATCTGCTGGAACTCGACAACATCACCAAATCCTTTCCCGGCGTGCAGGCGTTGAAAAACGTGTCACTGCGCGTGCGCCGGGGAGAAGTGCACGCCCTCGTGGGCGAAAACGGCGCGGGGAAAAGCACCCTGCTCAAAATTCTGTTCGGGGTGTACCAGCAGGACAGCGGGACGATTGCCATTGACGGCCAGCCCGTCCAGATTCACGACCCGAAAAGTGCATACCGGGCGGGAATTGCGATGATCCACCAGGAATTACAGCAAATTCCCGAACTGGACGCCGCCCAAAATATCTTTCTTGGTCAAACGCTGACCCGTTACGGGATTTTCAAAGATACCGCCCAAATGCGGCGGACGGCGCGCGAGATTCTCATGCGCCTGAACGTCGACATTGATGTGACCACCCCGGTCACCAAATTGAGCATCGCGCAGCGCCAGCTCATCGAAATTGCGCGCGCGCTGCTCGGCAACGCCCGCATCATCGCCATGGATGAGCCGACCTCCAGCCTGACGCCCAAAGAATTCGATGTGCTGGTGCGCGTCATCCGCGATTTGCAGGAGCACGGCGTCGGCATCATTTACGTGTCGCACCGCCTGCATGAGATCTTCCAACTGGCGAGCCGCGCCACCGTGTTACGCGACGGTGAACTCGTTGGCGAAGTAGCGGTGAGCGAGGTGACCGAAGAACAGATTGTTGGCATGATGGTCGGGCGCAAGACGACCGAAACCCGCCACATCACCTACACGCAAGACCAGTGTGTGCTGCGCGTGCGGAATCTGTCATGGGGCAGCAAAGTCCGCGATGTGTCGTTTGACCTGCACCGCGGCGAAATCCTCGGCATTGCCGGGCTGGTTGGCGCGGGACGCACCGAACTCATGCACTTGATCGCCGGGTTACGCCCGCCGACGAGCGGCACGATTGAACTGAACGGGCAGTCGGTCACGTTTGCCTCCCCGCGGCAGGCGATTCGCGCCGGGATCGGCATGCTGCCGGAAGATCGCAAGCGGTCAGGCATTATTCCGCTGCTCCCGGTGCTGTCGAATACCTCGCTGCCGGTGATTCAGAAGTACGCGCGTTTCGGGTGGGTCGCAAACGGGCGGCGGCGCGCTGATGTTACGCGCCTCGCCGAGCAGGTCAATCTGCGCCCGCGCAGCATCGACCGGCCCATTCGCTACTTCAGCGGCGGCAACCAGCAGAAAGCGATCCTCAGCCGGTGGCTCAACGCGAACAGCGAGATCCTGATTTTTGACGAACCGACGCGCGGCATTGATGTCGGCGCGAAGCAAGAAATCTATCACCTGATGGAAGCGTTGGCGCAGCAGGGTAAAGCGATCCTGATGGTGTCATCGGAACTGCCCGAAGTTCTGCGGCTCAGCGACCGCGTACTGGTCATGAGCGCCGGACGCGCGGCGGCCATCCTGGAGCGGGCGCAGGCCAATGAAGAGACGATCATGCGCCACGCGGTGAGCAAACAATCGTGAGCAAGCAAGAACTACCGAATGAGGCCCAGATGGCATCCGTAGACATCCAACAGGAAACGCGCTTACCGGCAGCCCGCCGCATCAGTCTGCGGGACAATGTGCGCGACGCTGGCACTTTGATCGGCTTGGTGGTGATCTTTGTGTTCTTCGCCAGCCAGTCGCTCATCTTCCTGACCGAAGCCAACCTGATCAATATTCTGCAGTCGTCGGCGATCAACGCGTGCATCGCGCTCGGCATGACGCTGGTGATCATCGCGGGCGGCATCGATCTGTCGGTTGGCCCGACGGCGGCGGTCGCGGCGGTGTTCACGGCGACCTTCATGTTCGACGGCATGCCCGTCATTCCAGCGGTGCTCATTGGTCTGGGGATCGGGGTGCTCGGCGGGTTGATTAATGGGCTGTTGATTTCCCGCGCGAAACTCCAACCGTTCATCGTGACGCTCGGTACGCTCAGCCTGTACCGCTCCATCGCTCTCATCTACACGGGCGGCAACCCAATTCTCTCCGTGCCGCCGGAATTCCGCACGTTCTTTAATGGACGAGTCGGCTCAATTCCGGTTCCGGTGGTGATCGTCGGCGTGGTCGCCGTGATCATCTGGGTCATTTTGCGCAAGACGCCGCTCGGCGAATACATGCTGGCTATCGGCGGCAATGAAGAGGCGGCGCGCGTCAGCGGCGTCCCGGTTAGCCTGACCAAAGTCAGCGCGTATGTGATCAGCGGGTTCCTCGCGGCGCTGGCGGCGCTCATTCTCGTCGGGCGGTTGGGCGCAGCAGAACCGATTCTCGGCAATCAGTGGGAACTCGACGCGATTGCGGCGGCGGCCATCGGCGGCGCGTCGCTGATGGGCGGCAAAGGCAGCATCGTCGGCACAGTGCTCGGCGCGATCATCCTCGGCGCGATGCGCAACGGCCTCACGCTGATGAACGTGCAGGCGTTCTATCAACTGATGGCGACGGGGTTGATCATTCTGCTGGCGATGCTCATCGACCGGCTGACGCGCGGCTCGAACAACTAGCAGTCGACAATTGCGGAGCAGCTCCCAAGGGGCTCAAGAACGGTTAGCTGGACAATTTTATACGGCTGACCGTTTTCCTACGGAGCAAGAAGTCGGCTTAGCTCACTCGGTGTTGGTAACTGAAAGCAGCAGTTTGCAGGACTATGTGCCTCTTTACACCAAATCACTATCTACTTGCGATATAAGTCCGAGAAAAGGGACTTATGCTAGTTGGTATGGATAAGGCGGCTTAACGACTCGCTTGGACACTCCTTTATCGACAGCCAACAATAAGTCTGAAGGATTAGCAATTAGAGCTGACGTTATTGATTTGGCGAGGCCGAAAATGGGCGGGGAGACGGCCTTGCTACTACCTATCAATTTTCACACGAGTTAGAGGTCAGAAAACAACGCTCTTCCTTCGCCGCGCTCAGGAAGAGCGGATACAGAAAATCCAAGTCAATGCCTTCTCAGCTATGCTCCTGATGCGAGCCGCGCTGCGGACGCCACCAAGGGCTTTAAGGGGATTTCCAGCCCGGTGATGATCTGGTTCAGACGCCGATCCGCTTCCGCGCGGGTATCCCCCTGCACGATAATCTCTCCGAGCCAGCCGGGGACATGCTCTTCCGGTCCGTCTATCCGCTCTCCTGCGCTGACGTAGGTTTTGCAGAAGATGACGTCAGGATGATGGTTCAGATGGTCGAGAAAACCGTCTTGGGTGACAATACCCGTATACGGTGCGACCAGAATGACGGATGAGAGATAAGTTTGTGGCACGCGCTTGTGGGGGCGAAATCGGCAGGCCAAGACTGGTCAACAGGTACTGCTCAATCAGGTCAACACCCCAAACCTGCCTGTTCATCAGGTGGATGGGGCCTCCACCCATGCGCGCGTTCACCTCAATCAGACGCGGTCCACGTGCGGTGTACTTGGCCTCAACATGAAAGACTCCATCGGTATAGCCCAATACCTTGAGAGTCTTTTGTGCCATGTCGATCAGCGCTGTTTCATGCTCTACCGGGCACAGGGCGGGAAGCCGCGCACCTGTCTCTATCATCATCGGTTGCGGCTTTTCTCCCGTGACGCTGGCATACACTAGCTCACCGTCAGACAGCAGGCAGTCGATGTCGTACTCATCTCCATCAAGATATTCTTCCAGTACCATTGTCAAACCACGCTGCCAGACCAACCAGCTTTCATCTCTGTCCCCGCTGTTGAAGGGTGTATCCCGGTGCTGCATCTCGCGCTGGTTTAGAATAGCTTCATAGCGTCCGCGTAATGCATCAAGCGACTCGACGCGAAACACATCAAACGAACTCGCCCCTTGTACCGGCTTGAGCACCGCAGGAAAGCCGACATGCCAAGCTGCTTTGACAAGGTCTTCCCGACTGTTAATCTGTACAAAGCGTGGACTGGGGAGGCCTGCCCGCTGGCACGTCTGCCGCACCTCAAATTTGTTGAGGTCAACAACTGCCTGTGGATGGCCGGGAAGTTTGAGGGCTGTGGCGAGGCCGGCGGTCGACGGGTAGCGTATTCGTCAAAGGTGATGATGGCGTCGAAGGGTTCCGGGTAAGCTTGAGCCGCCGCCAGGGCATCCGCAAGATTGAGGTTGTTGGGGGCAATCTCAAGGAAAGCTTCGAACAGGCCGCGCTCCACGTAATGCTGTGTCCAATGACCCGGCCCGTCCATGACGACCATGATGCAGCCAAGGGATTGCATGTGCTCATAAATATCCAGTTTCCCAAAATAGCTTCCCAATACGATCAGGAAACGCGCGCCGTGAAGCACTGGATGCGGGTGAATTGTCTCGAACAGACTCTTTTGGTTCAAGGCTAGGTTCACAGACAGCATTTGGATGTTTGCCTCGGCTTACGCTGGTGTTTCTTTCGATAGCTTAACTCTACGACTCGCGCCCCTGCCTGTGATCCGCCGAAAGGAGAATTCTGCGTTATGGGGGGTGAATAACTTCCATCCGGAATTCTCCCATTTCATCTCCGGAATTCTCCTCCGGATGACCGACTTTCCGCTCGCTCTTTGTTAGGCTGAAGGTATTGAAGTTTAGTCTGCGGCGGATACTGTCAGAATCCTCATTCCTCGATGCGTGCCTTTCTTATGCTTTGGTTCGGTCAGTTAGTCTCGGTCATTGGCACGGGCATGACCCAGTTCGCGCTGGCGCTGTGGATTTGGGAACAGACTGGCGAGGTCACCCCCGTCATGCTCACCACTGTCTGCTTCTTCTTGCCGTCTGTCTTGTTCGCGCCGTTTGCTGGCACGCTGATCGACCGCCTCAATCGTAAATGGCTGATGATCGGCTGCGACACTCTAGCGGGGGCCGTGACGCTGGCGCTGTTCATCCTCACTGCGACGGGCAGTCTCGAGGTGTGGCATCTGTACATCAGCGCCTTCCTCAGTGGTACATTCCAGACGCTGCAAGCCCCGGCATTGCGTGCCACCATCGTGCTGCTCGTGCCACCCCAGCACCTTACCCGCGCTTCTGGCATGATGGGGCTGTCCTCAACCATGAACCAAATTCTTGCGCCGGTATTGGCCGCTGTCCTGTACAGCCTGCTGCGAACCAACGGTATCTTCGTGATAGATTTCATCACTTTTCTTTTCGCGCTCACCACGTTGGTGATCATCCATATTCCCATCCCTGCCCAAAGCGAGGCCAACGACGGCACATTCTGGCAACAAACTCTATACGGCTTCCGCTACATCCTCAACGATAAGCGTATCCGTGCGCTGCTGCTGTTCTACCTCGGTTTCAACGTGGTGGTCGAGGTATGGTCGTCGCTGCTCTCCCCGTTGATCTTGGCGCGTACGGCCAGCGATGCCGGCGTATTGGCAACGGTGCAGGCTGCCGGAGGAATTGGCGCGGTGGTAGCCGGCGTGCTGCTCAGTGTGCTGCCGTCGCCGTGCAACCTGAATAAAGCCATGCTCATCTGCGTGGGGGTGATGGGAGTGCTGACATTGCCTATCGGCTTGAACCATGCGGTGGCTGCATGGATGTTCGCGCATCTGGCGTTCTTCATCATGCATGCGGTGTTTCTGGCCTATGGCTACAGCATTGAGCAGCAGATCGTTCCGCAGCCTCTACAAAGGGCGCGTCTTCTCCATTTTTAGTATGGTACTGGCGTCCACACCGGTGGTTATGCCGGGAGCTGCTGGGGCTGCTGTCAGACACAGTGTTTGAGCCGGCCATGCGCGGGGACAGTTTGCTCATGCAGGTCTGGGGCTGGCTGGTAGGGACAGGCCCGGGGGCAGGGATGGCTGTGTTGTTTGTGGTATGCAGTCTGGGGATGATCGGTTTGGCGGGAGTGGGGATGGCCAACCCGGTACTGCGCAACCTTGTCCCGCCGCAGACGGCTGCGCGGAAGGCCGCGACCCAAACGACGCAGGGGGTCAGCGCCAGAGGCAGCGAGGCGTAACCGTGCGCCGATCACCTCCTCAGGCGCATAAAATCACGACGACTCAATCTAGGATTCCGAGGAGAAGACATCTTTTATTCTCCTTAAGCAGCAGTAGACAAAAAGGTGCAGTTCAAAACCCGACTGGCGTTGATTTACGGCGTTCCTCCTGTGCTCTGACGAGCGACAACCCGCGTGGGCAAAAAGCTGCGGCGCTGCTGAAAGTCTTCGCCTTCCTGAATGGCTTCGAGCAGCAGTTTGACGGCGACCCGCCCCGTCTCGTGAACCGGGATGTGGATCGACGACAGCGGCGGAATGGTGTGGGCGGATGTAGAGAGGTTGTCGCAGCCGATAACAGCGCAGTCTTCCGGGATGCGCACGCCGTGATCGTAAAGGGCATGCAGGACGCCCAGCGCCATGAGATCGTTTTGCACGAAGATCGCATCGGTTGATGGCGCGCGCTGAAGCAGGCGCACCGCCGCGTCATAACCCGACTGCGGATCCCAGTTCGCTTCTTCGATGGCGGTGCATTCCAGCCCGTGCTGATGCAGCGCGGCCTGCGTGCCGGAGAGGCGCTTTTGGGCAGAGATGAAACCTCTGACCTGAGCGGATGACGGTTCCCGAATGAACGCCAAACGAATACGGAATGGCTTCCGAACGCCGGAGACGCCTTGATCTCGTTTCTGCTAGAAGTCGATGGTTTCGACGGTGCTCTGCCTGTCTTCGGAAAGGATATGGAGGCGGTCGGGCTGAACTTGCACGACGGTTTGCCATTCGTGGGGCGCAAGCCTGTTGTCCAAACGGACAGCGTGTCCGTCGAGCTTCCAGGTCGGCGTGAGCAGGGTGACCCGAGGTTGATGCTCAAGGTTAAAGAGGTGATCGGAATTCCGCGGCAGAAAGAGCAGCAGCGCGTTATTCCGAAATTGATACGAGACGATGCTGATCTGGGGACCTGCTTGTCCGCAAGTCCCTAGTGTGACCTCAGTGTACTGCTCAAGTAGTGCTTCGACACGCTCCCTGAGATGCGTGTTCATGCGGTGACTCCTAGTGGATGGATGCGATGAAGGTTTCGATCTGGTTTTCATCCCACGATGAGACGGGCTGGTTGATGACTATCAGCGCAGTGCCTTCGCGACCTTGAAAAACCAGGTTTAGGCTGCGGTAGCGCCGACCTTCCGAGTTCGTCCGGTCACTTACGGTGAGGGTTGCAACCTGGTCGCGGATTGTCCGCTGCTCGGTCCGCACCAGCGTCGGCTCATTCCAGCGGGTCTTCGCACGATCATCCGGAATGTAGCCTTCGAGCGCGGCATCGTTGGGAATGACACCGGGCGGCGCTTGCAGAAACGACAGGTGAGCATATTCATCTGTACCGCGATAAGCGACAACGGTGTAACCAAGCAGCTCGACCGCGTAATCAGGCTCATAGCCCGCGGGGAGGTCAAAGTTTGCGATGTGCTGCGCCAGATCGTTGACATGATGGGAGTCGGTGATCTGTTTCCAGAGGGAAGGCGCGGCGGCGGTCAATAGACCGCACGCCAGCAGAACGATCAGGGCTGCGCTGATGAGAAGGTTTTTGGACATGAGCAGACTCTTTCCCTCGCTTCAGCGAGCTTCGGCTTTGTGCGCGACCGGCGCAGTCGACGGACGGCGCAGCAGCTTCGGCAGGAACATCCCGGTGTTTGCGCGATACGTCTCATAAGCAGAACCGAACTGCGCCAGCATCCCGCGTTCTTCCATACGGGCGAGACGGTAGTAAACGACCACCAGAATGGGCCACATAATGAGCAGAGGGAGGGTCGCCCAGTCGAGGATCATGCCGAGGGTGATGAGCATGAAACCGGTGTACTGCGGGTGGCGGATGTAGCCGTAGATGCCATCGCTGACCAGTTCACCTTCCCCTTCTTCCTTGCTCCAGAAGCGCTTGTGAATGACGCGCCAACCGACCATCACCAGTGCAACACCGATCAGCATCAACACGGTGCCAATGTACATGCCCCAGTGGCCAATCCACGGCTGTAAGGTGTGTCCGTACAGCACGCCATCGGGCAGGGTCGTGCCGATCAACCAGGTGATGACATACATGCTGAGGGGGACGCCGAACATTTCCAGCGCCAACGCGATGATGAAGGCGAGATAGGCGCTGCTGGGCTTACGTTGAGACTTCTTGTAGAAGGGTACAAACAGGAGCATCACAGCGAACAGGATGATCCAAATCACCATATAGGTCCACTGATTGAAGTGGTCGGCTGCAGGGTCGAGCATGAGGTTTTTCCTTCGGGTTGAACTTCATCGAACTAACCTCAGAGTAGTCGTAAACCCCCTGAGGCTGTCATCAACCAGAAGTTAGATCTGTGGATTTAGTCTGCGAGGATGTGCAAACTGCGGGCTTTGCTCACCGCTTCGGTACGGTTTTGCGCCTCCAATTTATTCATAATGTGGTGAATGTGACTCTTGACCGTACCGAGACTGACCACCAGCCTCGCTGCAATCGCTTGATTGCTGGCACCCGCCGCCATGTACCCGAGCACCTCAATTTCGCGCTCGGTGAGGGTATTGGCAGGATGGTGTGCGGTTTCATTCTGAGCAGCCACGTTCAGCAGATAAGCTGCATAGTCGGCGGCGATATGGTGCTCGACGGCGAGGCGCAGCAATCTGCGGGCGGGCAGTCCGGCATCCAGGAACAGGCGGATAATGCCGTCGCTCGCGGCGTGTCGAAGCACTGGTTCGAGCGCCTCCAACGCGGCCTGCACAGCGCCTTTGGCCTGATAAGCCAACGCCTGCAAAAATTGCGCGCTGATTGCGGTGGCGAGTCTCCCTCCCGCCTCGGCGCGCGTAATGAGCTGTTCCAGAAATGATAAGGCTTGGTCAGATTCTCCCTGCGCCAGCCAGATTCGAGCCAGCGTTAGGTCTTCGTAGTCCCGGCAAAACCCGGCGTCTTTGGTCATCCGGTAGGCAACCGCCCACGCTGTCCCTGCCTCAAGCTGACCCAGGCACAGGGCGAGGTATGCCTCTGCCGCGCCAATGAGTGATGTCATCATTGGGCTGTGGAAGCCACGGGCGTAGCTCTGCGCTTGCACCATGCTCGCTTCGGCTTCGGTAAATTTGCCCTGTGCTAACAGAATGTTCGCGAGAGTTAGATGAGCGAAACACAGTAAATCGGGAATGTTCGCACGCCGAGCAAGCGCAATCGCGTCACGCAAAGTGGCTTCGGCCTCGACGATGCGATTGCGTTGGTAATAGACCGCTGCCAGCGGCAGCATCAGGGCGCTGAGTGGGCCGATCTTCGCGTCATACCCCGTAAGTATACCCTGACAGCGGGCCTCAACGGCGTCGAGCTTGCCCGCCAGCAGATCGAGCTGTGCCAGATAGTAATGCGCGTCGAGCATTAAGTAATGGTGGTGGATCTGCTCCGCCTGTTCCAATGCCGCTTGATAAGCACTCCGCGCCGTCGGAACATCACCGATGAGATAGTGGATAAACGCATTCGTATTCGCAATGCGTACCCGATCCAACGCATCGACGGTCTGCTGCTGCATGATCGCCTGCTTGATCCAATGCAGTCCGGATTCAAGATCACCCCGATAGGCTGCGAGTGTCGCCTGATAGTTGAAGGCGATGGTCTGGAGCGCCTGCCGCTGAGGGATAGTGCTCTCCACCTCCCTCAACGTCTCTGTGGCGAACTGCAGAAAATGTTGGGAACGTTCAATGTCCCCGCTCAAGTAGAGAGCACGTGAGAAGTAGAGACATAGACGGGGACGTCCCTTCAAGACGTCGTCGGTAAAGCAGGTCAGCCAATTCATGATCGTCGAGATTTCGCCGCGCGAAGTCAGCGCTTCCCACGCGCGCGATTCAATTAACTGCGCGGCGAAATCGAGATCCTGCGAGGCCAGCGCATGCGTTACCGCTTCCACGAAGTTGTCATGGGCCGTATGCCACTCCGCTGCTCGGCGATGCTGGTGGAGATAACGCAGTCTATCGGCCAGCTCCAGCTGCTGACGCAGATACTGGGCAAATAGATGGTGATAGCGATAGAGGGGTTCGGTTTCGGACAGCGGCACAATGAACAGACTGTCTGCCGCCAAACGACTCAACAACAGCGGCGCATTGGGTTTGCCCGTGAGCACGGTACATACGTCAGGATTCAGCCAATCGAGTGCGCATGTATCGAGCAAAAACGCCTTGAGCGGCTCCGACTGCTGCTCAAACACTTCCTGGGCGAAATAATCAAAGATATGGCGCTGCGTGAGCGAATAGCGAGTGAGTTGGGATGCTAACGCCTGCTCATCCTTCAGCGCTGGGTTCATCAGGATCAGCGCGAGGGCCGCTGCCCAGCCTTCGGTGAGACCATCAAGCTGCGTGAGCAAACGCTTTGAGGGCATCCAACCGAGCATCTGGTGCAGCCAAACCGCCATTTCCTCTTGTTCGAATCGGAGATCGGCCATGCGCACTTCAGTGATCACGCCGAGTGTGCGCAGTCGGGCGAGCTGCAGGGGCGGATCGGCACGCGTCCCGATGACAAGCCGCAGGTTTCGGGAAGGTATTCCGTCATGAAGCCGACAGCAGCGTGAATTTGGGGCTCGGTGATCAGGTGATAATCGTCCAGCATGAGCATGGTCTGAGTCGCAAGCTCATCGGCGACATTCAGGATGTGCTGAATCGTCTCCTGCAACCCCGCCTGCTTAAGATCAGAGTCGGTCGGTTGGAATTTACTGCTGGCGCCTTGAAACGCGCCCAGCAGGTACGCCCCAAAGCGGGCGGGATCGTTATCCCGTTCATCGAGTGCATACCATGCAACCCATGTCCCCGCTGTGCGCAGTTGGTGCGCCCACTCGATCAAGCAGGAGGACTTACCAAACCCGGCCGGAGCCGACACCAGCGTCAAGCGCGAATGCGGCTCAGCCGAGTTCAGCACGTGCCGCAGCAGTCGCTCCCGTTGAATATGCTGTGCCCGCAGCGGTGGCAGTTGGATTTTGGTGCGCAGTAAGGACATGACTCTGTACTCGTAGCTCGTTTTCGTCGATTGTAACCAGGGTGCAGCAGGGGGCGTACGACAGATGTGTATTCCTGAAGGTACGTCTGACATGTCTAGAGGGCATGCTCAGGAACAAGCATTCCGAGAAGCTTGTACTCTGCTGTTCGATGCCTAACGGATGGCTTGTTACCGGCTGCATCTGTCCACGCAACGGGGTTTCGGGTCGTTGGTAAATAACGTGAGTTAGGAATAAGCCTCACTCGCGTCTCCCCCTCACCCCCTAACAGGGATAGGTTTTTTATGCTTCCCCATCGAATACGGTTTTCTTCTGGACCTAGGGGACGAGGCATGCCTCGTCCCTACAATTAAAAACCTACCCCTGAGAGCCCTCACCCCCTACCCCTCTCGAAACCTACAAACAACCGCCTCTCGCATGAGAGGCGGTTGTGTTTTGATGTACCCAGTAAGATCGAACGCAGTTTGGCCCGCTGACCTTATTTCATCCCGGTGCCGGTGGCGGCCAAGCCTTCCATGACCTGCCGGCGCAGGAACAGGAACAGGATGATGATCGGGATGGTAGCCAGCGTCGAACCCGCCATGACGAGATCGTAGGACTGGCGGTACTGGTTGATCAGACGGGTGATGCCCACCGCCAGCGGCATGTTCTCCGCCTGGCGGAAGACAATCAGCGGCCAGAGCAGGTTATTCCAGTAGTCCAGCGAGAACAGAATGAACAAGGTGGCAATCGCCGGGCGCGCATTGGGCAGCACCACCGACCAGAAGATCTGATACTCGTTCGCGCCGTCAACACGCGCCGCGTTCAACATCTCGTCGTCGATGGACAGCATGTATTGGCGGACGAAGAAGATGCCGATGGGCGAGGCGGCAATCGGGATGATCGCGCCGAAGTAATTCTCCACCAGCCCTAACTGAATGATCATCAGGAACAGCGAGACGATCAACAGGTGGAAGGGGATCATCTGCGAGACCAGAATCAGCATGAACAACAAGTTCCGCCCCCGGAACTTGAACTTGGCCAGCGCATAGCCCCCGGTCGTGCACAGGAACAAAGCGGTGATCGCGAAACCCCCGGTTTGCAGCACGGAATTCAGCATCCAGCGACCGAAAGGCTCTTCCTCAAACAGGGTTCGGTAGCTGTCCAGCGACAGGGCGCTGGGGAGCAGGTCGAATGCATCGACAAAGATGCGGCCATCCGGTCGCAGCGAACTGACCACCATCCAGTACAACGGGAAAATAAACCCGATGGTCAACAGGATGAAGAACAGCGTCAACAGGATCTTGTTGACACGCACCCGGTAGTTGGGCCGGGGTTTGATGCTGACGCGCATCTGGTCGGAAGTCTGTACAGCCATCGACTCTAGTCCTCCCGACTAAACACACCGAAGAAACGGAACTGAATGAGCGAGAAAACAAAGATGATGGCGGCGAGGATCACGCCCATCGCGGCGGCCGTCCCAAAATTGAACGAGGTGAAGGCCGTGCGATAAATCAGCAGCGCCATCGTGAGACCACCGTCGCCCGGGCCACCGCCGCCGGTATACAGGATAAACGGCTCGACGAACACCTGATAGCCGCCAATGATGCTCAGCACAATGACGAACAGGGTGGTCGGGCGCAGCAGCGGCAGCGTGATGCGCCAGAACATCTGGAAGGCGTTGGCGCCGTCAATAATGGCGGCTTCGTAGAGTTCGCGCGGAATATTCACCAGACCCGAGTTGAAGTACAGGATGTTGATCCCGGTCCAGCGCCACGTCGCCACCAAAATGAGTGAAGGGAGCGCGAGTTCCGAGACTTCGAGCCAGCGCAGGGGCCTCGCTCCGAAAACAGAGGACAAGAAGAGATTGACGAACCCTCCCTCGGCCAGAATCAGGCGGAAAACGGTGCCTGCGACCACGAGCGAGGTCAACGCGGGCAAGAAAATCAGCGTGCGGAACACCGTGCTTTGGACCACGCGCCCGGTGTCGAGCAGTACCGCCAGCACAAGCGGCACGGGGATCAGAATGAGGAGTGTTCCAATGGTATAGATGGTGGTGTTGGCGAGCGCTTGATTAAACCGTACCAGTTCAAAAACATTCTCGTAGTTGGTTAGTCCCACCCATTCCTGACTTGTCACCCCCTGAAAATTCTGGAAGCTCATGATGATCGCCAGAATGACCGGGTAAACCTTAAAGACAACAAATATGGTCAAAAAGGGAATGAGGAAAACAAACGGGACGACTTTTTTATGATTGAGTATGTTGACGATTGAGCGGACCACTTGAGTTTTACCTTCATACTAGCGACCAGTTTTCAGCCGACAAATGCAAAAGCAGGTACCCGCTGCCGGGTACCTGCTTTCGATTGTGCAGAGCGAACGATCAGCCGCCGCCGATGTCGGCGCCCATCGCCTCAAGCTCAGCCAAAGCCGCCGCGATCACCTCTTCCGGCGATTTCTGATTCTCGATCAGATCGTACATCGCGGTCGTCTGGAAGATGGTGGCGATTTCGGGATAGAACGGCCCGGTGTATTCCGGCGCCACGTTCCCCAAACCAGCCTGAATGTATGTGAAGGGGATTTCACCGCTGAAGTCCGACATTTCGATCAACAGCGCCGGGTCTTCGTAGACGTCGAGGCGCAGCGGGTCGAAGCCGAGATCCGTCCACAGGGCGACGTTGGCTTCATAGGACAGCTTCGCGAAGGCGAGGAATTCCTGCGCCAGCGCAATCTTGCTCGGGTCGATCTGGTCGGTGATGACGGTGCCCGTGCCGCCGCCCATCGTCGTGGTGTAGCCGCCTTCTTCAAAGATCGGCATCGGGCGGACAACTTCGACCGCCGCGAGTTCGCTGCTCATGTTGTCGGGGAAACGAGTCATGTACCACTGCGGCATCCACAGGGAGGCGACGCGCCCTTCGACCAAGTCCACAAAGTGATCGGGAGAGTGGTGATTGCCGCCGGACGTGGGTCGGGCGATCCCATATTCATGAACCAGATCCTGAACGAATTGGAGCGCTTCGATATTCTCCGGGCTGTCCAGAATGATCTCGCCCTCGGCGTTGTAGGTTCCGCCGCCCATCATCAGCATGATCGGGTAGGTCGAGAAGATATCGGTCGTTTCGATGGTGGTCATGTAGACATCCGGCGTGCCGTCACCATCGGTGTCCTGAGTCACCTGCTGACCAGCGGCGATGTAATCATCCCACGTGCGGATGCTGTCGACATCCACGCCCGCCGCTTCCAGAATCGCCGTGTTGTAGTACATCACAAACGAGCCGAGGTGGTAGTCAATCCCGTAGTTGTTTCCGTTCGCGGTATACGGGGCAAGGCGCGACTCAATGATGTCGGCGCGATAGGGATCGATGGCCTCGTTGAGCGGAATGAAGTGCAGCACGCCCTTGGTGAAGGTGGCGAACTTCTTGATTTCCACATCGGCGAGATCCGGGGCGCCCGTGCCCACCAGCAGCGCCGCCAGCAGATTGTCGTGCATCTGGGTGTAGTCGATCTGTTCAAAGGTGAGGTTGATCTGGCGATCCGGGTTCATTTCGTTCCAGCGTTCCGCCTGATGCTGCATGAACAGACCGTGGCGTTCGACAAAGACCCACAGGGACAGGTCAGTGGCACTCTGGGCGCTCGCCATTGAGATGGAACCGAGCATAATCGACAGTACAAGCAACAACAACATGAATCTTGACTTAGACATCTGGAGCTCCTTTTCCAATCAAATATTGAAAGCTGCCGGGCAATCAACTAGTTCGGTGGGACGTCTCGCTGGGGCTGAACCTCCTCTCAGGTGGCGTTTTTTCGACCGATTACAAATCGAAACTGAGCGCAGTCACCGAATGCGGCTCAAAGGTGAAATTCGCGGAAGTCGACCGGGTCGTCACGATGGCTTCGGTTGTGCCCACCCGGTTCGGATCTGTAAATGAGTTCTCGGCTTTGAGGTCTGGGCCGTTGACGATCCATGCGCAGCCCGTCCCCGTGAACTGGCCACCATCCAGTTTGAGGGTGGTTTCCTGCGCCTGAGTCGCGCTGCGGTTGACGACGAACACCGAGAGTTTACGGGCGCGGTCGTCGAGGGTGGCCGCCACATCGAGCGTGCGCAGGGCGGTGTAGTCCCCGCTGGAGAACGTGTCGCCTGACCAGTAGGCATCGAGCGCGATGCGGCCGCAGTTGCGGCTGTACAGCTCGAAGGGATGAAAGATGCTCTGCAGGAACAGATCGTCCGGACTGGTGAAGATGGGCGCGAGCACATTGACGATCTGCGCGATGTTAGCCATTTTGACCGAGCGCGCATGGCGAATGAAGGCATTGAAGTGCATCGCCACGACCAACGCATCCTCAAGATTGTATTTCTCCTCCAGGTCATGGAGTTCTTCGCGCGTGGTACCCTGCATCCGATACCAGACGTTCCACTCGTCCACGGCGATGGCAATCGGGCGCGTGATGCCGCGCTGCAGCCGCACCGCCTGAATGAGCCCTTCAATCGCGCTGAGGCGCTGCTCAAGCAGTTCCGAGACCGCCATATACTGCGCGAAATCGTTCTCCGGATTGCCCACATACCAGTGCAGCGCCAGATAATCGATGAGGTCCGGTGCTTGTTCGATCAGGAGCTGGATACGTTCGACATATTCGGCGCGCCAGCTCGACACCGCGGAAGCGATGAGCTTGATCGACGGATCGACCCATTTCATCACCTTGGCGAATTCGAGATAGGCGCGGGCATATTCTTCGGGCGTCTTGTAGCCGATCTGCCAACTACCGTCGATTTCATTGCCAATGCCCCAGTATTTCACCTGATGGGGTTCAGCGAAGCCATGCTGGCGGCGGAGATTGGCGAGGGTGGTGTTCTGCGTACCGTTGCAGTATTCGACCCAGTCGCGCGCCTCCCGCATGTCCCCATCGCCACAGTTGACCACGATGAAGGGGTCAACGTTGAGCTGGCGGCAGAACTGGATGAATTCGTTGGTGCCGAAGTGATTTGGTTCGACCGTACGCCACGCCAGTTCTAGGCGCGCAGGGCGGTCGGCGACCGGGCCGACGCCGTCGCGCCAGTGATACCCGGAGACGAAGTTACCCCCCGGATAGCGCATGATCGTCATCTGCAGACGGTGCAGCGCCGCGAGGACGTCGCGCCGAAAGCCGCGCTCATCGGCCAGCGGTGACCCCGGTTGATAGATGCCGCCGTAGAGGCAGCGGCCGAGGTGTTCGGCAAAGCCGCCGAAGATATGCGGATGAATTTGTCCTAGATGTCGCTCAAGATCAATTTTGATATAATTCATTGTGCGCGTGTCCACCACGAAATTAAGCGAGGCGGCAGGGCCAAAGAAATGTCAAACTGGCGGCTTAAAACCGTTTGACAGACAAAATATTGGTTATTTGAAAAACCCCGCAAGTTTAATAAACAAATACGCATAATTTAGTCTCTCTTGCGTACCTTCTAACAAAAAATATACAGCACGTCCCAAAACATGTCAAATAACTATACACTAAACATATTCAAGTAGTTTAGTGAATAAATTCAGTATCCGGAGGATACGATTGGCCAAGTCGAAAACAACCATGCGCGATGTCGCTCAAGCGGCGGAGGTCTCGGCTACGACCGTGTGGATGGTTGCGCACAATAAACCGGGCATTCCCGCTGAGACGATCAAAAAAGTCCGCGCTGCGATGGAAAAACTGGCTTATGTGGTCAAGCCAGAAGAGATCAGTACGAAGACGGACTCAGTCGGGCTGCTCATCGAACAGTCGTCCATTCCCGCTATCAGCGATGTCTTTTACGGCGATGTGATTCGCGGTTTTCAAGCCGAAGCGGACTATCTCGGCTACCATGTGGTGCTGTCAACGTTTGACCGCACCACGCAGGACCTTGATCTGCTCCAGACGGGTTTTGCCCAGAATGTATCGGGGTTTGTCGTGGCGAATGATGGCGATATCCCCCCGGATATGGTCATGCAAATCAAAATCCCCAATGTGCCGGTCGTACTGATCGAGACGTATATCGAGGGACAAGCACTGCCCGCGGTTTTAGGCGATAATTTCATCGCGGGGTACAAAATCGCGCGCTACATGCTGGATCAAGGGCACCGCAAGATCGCGATTCTGAAAGGCCCGAGCAAGTACAGCAGCCTCGTCGATCGCTTTCGTGGGTGTTTGGCGGCGATGGCGGAGGCCAATGTGCTGCCGCCCGCCGCATGGATGCCGGAACCCGTCCATGGACATCCGCTCAAGGGGTACGTCCAGATGCAGGAGATCCTCGCCCTGCCGGAGCATCCGACGGCGGTGATCGCCATCAGCGATAAGACGGCCTTGGGCGCTATGGAAGCGATTCGTGAAGCCGGGTTGAGCATCCCCGGGGATATCGCGATTGGCAGCATCGACAATACGCTGGAGAGCGCCTACGCCCGCCCACCGCTGACGACGGTGCACATCCCCAAATACGAAATCGGGGTGCTCGCAATGCGAAAGCTCCATCGACTCATTGAGGGAAACGAGACAATTCCGTTCAAAAGTGTGGTCTACAGCGAACTGATAGTCCGCGAGTCCTGCTGACGTAACTGCAAGGTTCAGCCGCCACGGGCCAGCGGGAGCAGCCCGCTAGGCACGCTGATCAGAACGCCGCTCACACGAGCGGCGTTTGTGTTTTCTGCGATGCCGGTGAGCACGGTTCGGGGTTTAGTTTAGGTGAGCGTGTCAGTCTCCAGATTGAGCCAGGCCATTTCTGCCGGGGTGAGCTGAATGTCGAGCGCGGGCAGGTTGTCGGCGAATTCGTCCGGGGTACGCGCGCCTACCAGCGCAAAGATCGGCAGCGGCTGGCTCAGCACGAAAGCGAGCCCCAACTGCGGCAGGCTGATCCCCTTGTCCGCTGCCAGCGTCTGCGCGCGGTCGAGGCGGCGAAAATTGTCCTCGTAGGCGTACGCGCGAATGGTGACGCCATCAAAGTAATCACCGGGCGTGTTGAGGTTATCGCGCCGATATTTACCCGTCATAAAGCCGCCCGCGAGGCTCGACCACGTGAACAACGCGATCCCCGCGGAGGCATACCAGCGTCGGGCAGCTTGATTGCCCGCTCCCCCTAAGCTGATGCAGCCTTCCCAGGCGGGTTTGACCATCTCCGGTAGGCTGAACTGAGGACTGCTGACGGCAAACGGAACGAGTCCATGCGCCTCCGCGTAGCGGTTGGCCGCTTGCACCCGTTCATATGACCAGTTCGAGCCGCCAAATGCGCCGATGCGCCCCGCTCGGTGCTGCTGGTTGAGGACGTCGACAATCGGCTCGACGGGCTGGGATTCATCGTCGCGGTGAAGCACATACAGGTCGATGAAATCGACGCCTAACCGCTCCAGCGAGTCAGCGATGTCGGCGGTGATGGCCTCCGGCGTGACCCGTTGACGGCCGTTGTACGGATGCGCGCCCTTATCCAGAATGACGACTTGATCGCGGATGCCCCGGCTGGCGATCCAGCGGCCTAACACCCGTTCACACGCGCCATTTCCGTAGACGTGCGCGGTATCAAACGTGTTGCAGCCCTGCGCGAACACGGCGTCAAACAGGGCGAACGCCTCGTCGGCATTGGACTCGTTGAAATAGACTGTGCCTTGCACCAAAATGGAGATGGGTTTCGCCACCCCGGTCACCTGCCCATACCGCAAACGGTTTGCCATAATTTCATCCACTTTCGATAAACTGAACTCTTTTGCTGCGACGCGGGCAGGCACTGCGACCTTGGCTGCGGCCGCAGCGTCCACCCCTGCATGAGCATGACTCCCACCTGACAGGCTATAAGCATACCGCTCTCGGCGCATTCGGGATATGGGTTCTCGGGCTGAGACGGGGTTGGCGGCTGGCGGTCAGTCGTCAAAGGTGGGGATGGAAGACCGGGCGCCGAAACATTAAACAATTTATACAAATCTTAACAGCCTTGTCATGCCTTATACACTACAATACATAAGTACTCTTCGTTCGCCTAGTGGTCGGCTGAAGAGCAATGCAGCCCACCTAGAGATTTGTTGCCAATGCAGTCGGAAACTTCAGCACCCTTACTCCCGCGACTTAGTGCCGTTCAAATTATCAGTGAACTCATTCTCGTCGTCGTCGTGGCTGTGTACGCCACCTCCCCGTTTCTGGATCTCGGTCAGCCCACTCGTCTCGGCGGCATCGAATCCGAATACCTGACACGCACCGCCTATTCCTTCTCGACGATTCTGCCGGAAAAGGGGTATATCCCGCTGTGGCAGCCGTATTTGGAGCGCGGCGATCCCCTGCTCGAAAACCCGGTGTCGTTTGCCTTCAATCCACTGGCGAGCGTGCCGCCGATTCTGTTTGGGCTGTACGACGGGCCGAAAGTGTCGCTGCTGCTGGCGGCGATCTGCGCGGGCATCGGCGGATGGGCGCTCGCGCGCGTCCTCGGGTTGGGGCTGCTCGGGCGGCTGCTCGTCGCCTGTTTGGTGATCGGCAAGGGGAATTTCCACGCTTATCTGGTGGAGGGACACTTTCCGCTCGTCATTGTCCAAGCCTTCTTTCCGTGGATCTTCACCGCCGTGGTCGCCATCTTCAAAGGGCATCGGCGCTGGGCGGTGGGGCTGCTGGCGGTGAGTTTTGTGTTTGTGTTCTGGTCAGGCGTGCCGTGGTATCCGCCGGCGATCATTCTGAGCATCGGTCTGCTCACGCTGTGCGCCATGTTTGAGCGCGGGACGGCTAAGCGGAAGGTGCGCGTCCGCTGGAAGCACGTCGGCGGCGTGACGCTCGGTGTGATCGCCACGTTCTTCCTGAGCGCGGCGCTGATGTATCCGCTGCTGACGAAGGGCGACAATATCGGCGAAACGACCATCTTTGAGGATCACCGCGCGGATCTGATCGGCACGGTGGGGCTGTTTTTCTCCAACTACAAAGATCACTTTAGCGTTGGCATCCACCCGCAGGGCTTCGCTTACAGTTACTACAACTACGTGAGTCCGCCGTGGTTTGCGCTGACTCTGCTCGGCGCGCTCATCGCCGTGGCGGTGATCCAGCGCAAACGGTTGGTCGGTGACCTGCGCTTCGTGTGGGGCTTCCTCGCGGTGCTGATCTTCACGCTGCTGTGGGGAGCGGGGCGGAATCCGCTGATTGAGTTGTTCTATGTGACGATTCCGTATGCCAAGCAGTTTCGCCATGTCGAGCGGGTGTTTGCAATCGCCTCGCTCGCGTTCATCGTGCTGATGGGCATCGGCGCGGATGTCATTTGGCGCGCGCTCGTCCAACAGCCGATCTGGTTGGCGCAGCGCTGGGCGGCGGGGCGCGGCGCGCGGATTGCAGCGCGCATCGGGTTGGGGGCGGCCTTGCTGCTCACCAGCGGCGCGGCGGCTTACGATGTGGTGGGGCAGTGGCACGTCACGTGGGGCGAATTCTTCACCCAGACGGAGAGCCCCTTGGAAGACGCGTGTATCACGTGGCTGCGAGAGACGTACCCGGATCGACCCCTGTCGGTGTGGACGCTCGGCTACAGCAACATCTACACCTATCTGCGCAATGAAGTTCGGCATGCGTGGGTCGCGTCCGACTTCTACCACGCGGAAGGCCTTCCGTCGACCATCTTCAACGGCAACTTTCAACGCCCGGCCATCACCCCGCCCGAACTGCTGCCCGAGTTTGCGATTGGCATCACCCACTTTGATGAAACGTGGATGGCGCAGTACGGCTATGAGCCGCTGGAAGGCAGCATCAACCCCTATACGGAGGGGCGGCCGTGTCTCTACCGCCGCGAAGGCGCCTTCAGCTATGCCTGGTGGACGACGCAGGCGCAGCTCGACCAATACAGCGGCATGTTTCCGGTCGAGGAAACCACGCCGATCACCTCGTTCATTCGCGATTATGACCGCATCGGCGTGTTGGCGCAGGCGCGGCTGGATCAGGATGTGGTCGTGACTGTGAGCGAAACGGCCTATCCCGGCTGGCGCGCCTTCATCAACGGCGAACCCGCGCAGATTGAGTCACTGGGCGGGCAGATCGCCGTAGTGCTCCCGCGCAGCGACGCGTATTTTACCGTCATGTTCCGCTATCTCCCGGAACGGTTCTTCCTCGGCAGCCGTGTCACGCTGGCGACCGCAGGTCTGCTCACGCTTTATCTGCTGCGGGTGGATCGGCTGTTCAACGGGCGGATCAAGTTCCCGGCGCTGCGCTTCACGCTCCGACCGGGGCAGATCCTGACGGCGCTGAGCCAGCGGATCGTCAAGCAGCTTGACCCACTGGCGAGCAAGCCGCCGCCCGAGGAGCGCTGATGGAGCCTCAGGCGTACACTGAGCTGCAGCAGCTTGAACCAACTCACTGGTGGTACCGTGGGATGCGATCCATTGTCGCTGCGCTGTTGGCCAGCGCGGGTGTGCACTTGGCAGATAGTCTGATTTTGGATGCCGGGTGCGGGGCCGGGGGTAACCTCACGCATCTGGCGCGCTATGGCCGAGCGGTGGGCTGCGATCTGTCGCCCCACGCGCTGACGTACGCCGCCGAGCAGCATGCCGGTCGGTTGGTGCAGGCGACGGTCGAAGCGCTGCCGTACCGCGTGGGCAGTTTTGCGCTCGTGACCTCCTTCGACGTGCTGTACGCGCGGGAAGTCGACGATGACGAGCGCGCGCTGGCCGAATTCGCCCGCGTGCTCGCGCCGAACGGTTATGTGCTCGTGCGCCTGCCCGCGCTCAAGGTGCTGGCCGGACAGCATGATCTGGTGGTGCACGGCGCGCGCCGCTACACCCGCGCTGAAGTCGAGGCGAAGCTGCGCCGCGCCGGGCTGACCCCGCTGCGCAGCACGTATGCGAATAGTCTGTTGTTTCCCGTGGTGTACATGGTGCGGCGCTGGCAGCGCAACCGCACGGCCGCCGCGCCCTCTGATGTTCGCCCGACCCCCCGGTTGCTCAACGCGCTGCTGGCGGCGATTCTGCGTCTCGAAGCCGCGTGGATCGGGTTGGGCGGCAGCTTTCCCATTGGCGTTTCCGTGATGGCCTTAGCGCAGAAAGTCGAGGTGTGATGCCGCAGACCACGGCTCAACCGGGTATTAGCGCGTTTTTCCCCGCGTATAACGATGGCGGGACGATTGCCAGCATGGTGGTTGCGGCCCTGATCGTCTTGCGGCAGTTAACCGATGACTATGAGATTATCATCATCAACGACGGCAGCCAGGATTACACGGCGCTGATCGCCGATCAACTGGCGCAGGATTACCCCTGCGTGCGCGTCGTGCATCATCCGGAGAATCGCGGCTACGGCGGGGCGCTGCGCTCCGGGTTCGCTGCCGCGTCCAAAGACATTATCTTCTATACGGATGGCGACGCGCAGTATGATGTGCGCGACCTGCTGCGGCTGTATCCGCTGCTGACGCCGGACGTCGATGCCGTGCAGGGGTTCAAGCTCAACCGCGACGATCCGTGGTTTCGCCGTCCCCTCGGGCGGGCATATCACGCGGCGGTACGCTGGGCGTTTCAACTCCATGTGCGCGATGTGGACTGCGATTTTCGCGTCATTCGCCGCCGGGTGTTTGAGCAGATTGAACTGCACCAGAACAGCGGCGAAATCTGCGTGGAACTGGTGAAAAAGCTGGAGCGCGGCGGCTGCACGATTGTCGAGGCGGGCGTCACGCATTATCCGCGTCCCTATGGGCACTCGCAGTTCTTCCGCCCGCGGCACCTCATCTCGACGCTGCGCGGTTTGCTGCGCTTATGGTGGGATTTACGGCGCACGTGATCTAGCTAGGCTGAGTCGCGCACCACATGTGAAGTGCGTCCGCGATCTGCTCCACAGCGTCGGGGCTGAGTTCCGGGTACAGGGGCAGGCTCAGTACGGTTTGCGCGGCGCGCTCCGTGTGCGTCAGCGGGCCGACCACGCGGACTTGCTCCCGATAGCCGGGCTGTAAATGGGCCGGAACCGGGTAATGAAGCGCCGTGCCGATGCCGCGCTCCGCCAGAAATGCCCGCAGGTGATCGCGGTTGGCGTGCTGGACGACATACAGGTGATAGGCGTGGAGGCCGTTGGCGGGCGGGGTGGGCAGGATGAGCCCGGTAGACGCCAGTCGAGCGGTGTACTGAGCAGCGCGGGCGTGCCGCCGCGCATTATCGGCGTCCAGTGCGCGCAGTTTGACGCGCAGTATCGCCGCCTGCAGCTCATCGAGCCGCGAATTCACGCCAGCGCTCTGGCTGATGCGTTGGTCGTCCCAACCATACTGGCGCAAGGCCAGCAGTCGCGCATGCAGCGTTGGATCGCTGCAGACGATCAGGCCACCATCCCCGAGCGCACCGAGATTCTTCGTCGGGTAGAAGCTGAAGCCGCCAAATGCCCCCACGCGCCGACGCGGCGGTTCTGGTAGACCGCGCCATGCGCCTGCGCGCAATCCTCAATCACATACAGGCCGTGACGTTCGGCGAAGGCGCAGATCGCTCCCAAATCAGCGGGCTGACCGTACAGATGCACGGGCACGATGGCGCGCGTTCGCGGCGTCAGCGCGGCGGCGAGCTGATCGGGATCGAGCGTGAGAGTGTGCGGATCGATGTCGATGCACACGGGCGTCGCGCCCGTCTGGCAGATGGCGGCGATGGTGGCAACCGCGGTGTGTGCCACGGTGATCACTTCGCTCGCAGCGTCGACGCCACACGCGCGCAGCGCCAGCGCGAGCGCGTCGGTGCCGTTGGCGACGCCCACGCCGTAAGGCTGGCCGATATAGGCGGCGAATTCGGTTTCAAACGCCCGGGTTTCCGTACCGAGAATGTACTGCCCGCTGTCGAGCACGCGCCGGATGGCGGCGTCGATGGCGGCTTGCTGCGCGCGATAGTTCGCTTGGGGGTCGGCCTGCGGAATGATCATGAAACGGCCGGGGCGTCGTCGTTCCAGTAGTGCTGGCCATGTTCGCGATAATAATCCAGGGTCGCCCGCAGCCCGGCTGCGAGCTTGACGCGCGGCTGCCAGCCAGTCAGTTGGCTGAAGGCGGTGTAGTTGGCGTAGTAGTCGCCAATGTCGATGACTTTTCGTTCCGGCGGGAAGGGGATCTTCTCGACCGCGCCGCCGCCATTGACCTCGACGGCGAGCCGCGCCAGCGCTTCGAGCGACAGCACCTCACCGCCGCCGAGGTTGTACGCCTGCCCGCTGAGATTCGGATGCACGGCGGCGAGCAGCAGCGCCTCGACCACGTCATCGACATAGTTGAAATCGCGGAGCTGTTGACCTTCGCCATAAATTTGCAGCGGCTGCTGCTCGATCAGCTTGCGCATCCAGATGCCGAGAAACGTTTGCCGCGCGTCTTTGACCCGCATCCGCGGCCCGTAGGTGTTGGTCAGGCGGAGCACGCAGGTCGCCATGTGGTAGACCTGCGCATAGAGCAGGTGATACATCTCCCCGGCCAGCTTATTGATGCCATTGACATCCGCCGGGTTGAGCGGGTGCTGCTCGTCGACGGGGAGGTAGCGCGGGCGTCCGTAGATCTGGCGCGTGCTCGCGAAGACGATCCGCACGCCGGGGTTGTTCTGGCGGCAGGCTTCGAGAATTTTCAATTGGCTGCGGCAGTTGATTTCGAGATCGGTGAAGGGGTCGATCATGGAATCGAGGTGGCTGGTTTGCCCGGCCAGATTAAACAGATAATCCTGATCGCGCACCAGAATGTTCAGCCCAAATTGGTCGCGGACGTCGGCAATGTTCAAGGTGATGCGATCTTCGTAGCCCGCCAGATTGTGCAGATTGCCGCCGTATTCCGAGATCAGGCTGTCGACGGCGACCACATGCGCGCCTAAGTCCGTCAGGCGAATGCCGAGCGTCGCGCCGATGAAACCGGCACCGCCGGTGATTAAGACTCGTTTGCCTGCGAACTGCGCTTCCCAGTGGTTTGATCGCCGCATTACGTCCTCAAAACTCGGTTGACTCATAGTGGACAAGTTTACTGTCTGCTCGGTCAACCTGCCAGTCTCGGGCAGGGGGCTGTGCGTGGAAATCACCCGGGAAAGGACGCTGCTCTACGAACGGTTGTCGCCCGGCTGCAAGGCTTCGTGGCGCAAAAAGTCGAAGTCCGCGCCGAGATGCGCCTGCTGAATGTGCGACCGGTACAGCCATTCGTAGCCGCGACCGCTGGACGGCGTCACAGACGGTTGTTCGGCGCGGCGGCGCTCCAGTTCGCGCTCATCGACCAGCAGCGACAGGCGGCGCTGATCGACGCTGAGTTCAATGCGGTCGCCGCTGCGCACCAAGCCCAACGGTCCACCGACCGCCGCTTCGGGCGAGACGTGCAGCACGACGGTGCCGAAGGCCGTCCCGCTCATACGCGCGTCGGAGATACGCACCATGTCTTTGACCCCGGTCAGCTTACGCGGAATGGGGATGTAACCCGCTTCCGGCATACCCGGCCCGCCAACGGGTCCCGCGTTTTGCAGCACGAGAAAATCGTCCGGGCGCACGTCGAGATCGGGATCGTCAATGCGCTGGCTCATATCCGCCAGCGACGAAAAGACCACCGCGCGTCCGGTCGTGTTGAAGAGTGACGGAGTTGCCGCCGAGCGTTTGAGGATCGCCCCATCCGGCGCGAGGTTGCCGCGCAGCACGACGAGCGCGCCGTTGATCCAGCAGCGGTTTGGCCGCCGGGTGGATCACCGACTGCCACGCCGGGTAGGTGTACGGTACAGCGGCCAACTGCTCCCCGAGCGTTTGCCCGGTGACCGTCAGCGCGTCGAGGTGCAGCAGGTGCTTGATTTCCTGCAGCACGACGGGCAGTCCGCCCGCCCGGTAAAAGTCTTCCATGTAGTAGTCGCCCGTCGGCTTGAGGTCGACCAGCACGGGCGTGCTCTCGCTGAGATCGTCGAGCGTTTGCAGATCAAGCCGGATGCCGAGGCGCCCCGCAATCGCCGTCAGATGGATGATGGCATTGGTCGAACCGCCGATGGCCAGCAGCACGCGCAGCGCATTCTCGAACGAGGCGGGCGTGAGGATTTTCGCCGGAGTGAGTTTGGTCGCCGCCAGTTGCAGCGCCAGCTTGCCGCTGGCTTCGCCGTGGCGCAGACGTTCGGCGTGGACGGCGGGCACCGCCGCGCCGCCGGGCAGCATCATGCCGAGCGCTTCGAGCACACAGGCCATGGTGCTGGCCGTGCCCATCACGCCGCAGGTGCCCGCCGTGGGCGCAAGCTGACTTTCGGCCTCGTCGATCTGCTCCCGGTCGACTTCGCCGCGGCGGTAGCGCCCCCAGTAGCGGCGGCAGTCGGTACACGCGCCCAAGCGTTCGCCGTGATAGCTCCCCGTGAGCATGGGTCCGGCCGCGACGGTGATCGCCGGGATGTTGGCGCTGCACGCGCCCATCAGCAGGGCGGGCAGCGTCTTGTCGCAGCCGCCGAGCAGCACGACGGCGTCGAGTGGCTGCGCTTTGAGCATGACCTCGACGTCCATCGACATGAGATTGCGCATCATCATAGCGCTCGGCGACAGAAACACTTCGCCAAGCGAAATCACCGGGAATTCGAGCGGCAGGCCGCCCGCCTGCCACACGCCCCGCTTGACCGCTTCGGCCAGTTCGCGGAAGCCCCGGTGACAGTTGTTCAGTTCGCTGTAGGTGTTGACGATGCCGATGATCGGCTTGCCCAACGCGTCGGCGCTGAAGCCCATCGACTGCGCGAATGAGCGCCGCAAAAACAGCGCGAATTCGCGGTCGCCGTATTCAGTTAAGCGGTTGGCCAAGCCGTGATCCGTCATCGGTGCTCCCTACAGCGCCATGGAGACAAAGCGCGCTTCCATGTATTCGTGCAAGCCTTCTTCCGCGCCTTCGCGCCCCCAACCGCTCTGCTTCATGCCGCCGAAGGGGCCTTCGGCGGTGGCGGGCACGAGATCATTCACGCCGACGATGCCGAACTTCAAGCCTTCGTAGCATTGGACGGCCGTTGCGAGATCACGCGTGATGGCATAGGCGGCGAGGCCGTAAGGCGTGGCATTGGCCAGCTTCAGCGCTTCCTCAACCGTGTTGAACGGCGATACGGGCATCACGGGGCCGAAGATTTCCTCGTGGCACACGCGCATCTCTGGCGCGACGTTAGTGATCAGCGTGGGCTGATAAAAGTAGCCGTGGTCGAGCGTTTCCGGGCGGGTCCCGCCAGTGACGATCATGCCGCCGCGCGCCACTGCATCCGCGACCAGCCCTTCGACGCGGCCGCGCGCCGCCGTCGTGATCAGCGGGCCAGTCGTCACATTGGCTTGCAGCCCATCGCCGACGACCAAGCCTTTGATCTCCTGCTGCACAGCATCGACGAAGTCCTCGAAGACGGCTTGCTGCGCGTAGAAACGCGTCGGCGAAATGCACACTTGCCCGTTGTTGCGGAACTTGGCCTGCACCGCCTGCTTCGCCGCTGACGCGACATCCGCATCGTCGAAGATGAGTACGGGCGCGCTGCCGCCCAGTTCGAGCGCCAGCCGCTTGAGGCCGTCCGCCGCGCCGCGCATGAGGATGCGCCCGACGCGCTGCGACCCGGTGAAGCTGATCTTGTCCACGCGCGGATCGGTCAGGAAGACGTTGGCAATCGCTTCCGGTTCGCCGTTGACGAGATTGAGCACGCCGGGGGGAAGTCCCGCCTCTTCGAGAAGATTGACGGCGGCCATGGCGCACATCGGCGTGAGTTCGCTCGGGCGGGCGACGACCGTACAGCCCGCCGCCAGCGCCGCCGACCATTTGCGCACGGCCAGATACGCCGGGAAGTTCCACGCGGTGATGGTCGCGACCACGCCGACGGGCACAGGCATCGACATCAGGCGTTTAGGGGCGCGCCGCGCCGGGATGGTGCGCCCATAGGCGCGTTTGCCCTCTTCCGAGAACCAGTCGAACAGGTCGGCGCAGGCCGTCCATTCGCCGCGTGCTTCCGCCAGCGGTTTGCCGCATTCGCGCGTCATGATCGGCGCGAGCACGTCAAGGCGTTCGCGGATCAGGTCAGCCGCCCGGCGGAGGATCGCCCCGCGTTCGTAAGCGGTCATGGCTGCCCATAGGGGCTGCGCGTTCGCCGCCGCTTCGACCGCGAGCTGTGCATCCGGCGCACTGCCGAAGGGCACGCGGGCGATGAGTTCCTCAGTCGCCGGGTTGATCACATCCCACGTGTGGCCGCTCAGCGCGTCGCGCCATTGACCCTGAATATAATTCTGGTAGCGCATTACAGCCGCTCCTCCGATTTTTCGCGTTCATACTGCGCGCGTCGTTCGGGATAATACCCCGGCACGGGGACATCCCACCAGCCGGGCGCTTGCCCACCGGACGTGCCGCGCTGGGTATCGACCATGATTTCGACGACGGCGGGCGCGCCGGAAGCGAGTGCCGCGCGCAGCGCCGGGCCGATTTCGTCGGGGTGGGTGACGCGGGCGGCATGGGCGCCGAAGGCGCGGGCGGCATCCGCCAAGTGCGGCGTGATCGCTTCCTGCTCCTGTTCGAACATCGAACCGTAGCTCGCGCCGTCACCGTACGCGATCTCCTGCAAGTCGCGGATCGCCTGCCAGCCCTGATTGTTGACCACGACCGCCACCGCCGGGATGCCGTACTGCACGGCGGTCGCGATCTCCTGAAAGGTCATGAGGAAGTCGCCATCGCCGACCATCGCCACGACCGGACGATCCGGTGCGGCGAGTTTCGCGCCCATGGCGGCGGGGTAGGCCCAGCCCATCGTGCTGAAGCCGCCCGTCGAGATATAGGTGCGCGGCTGGGTGAAGGCCATTTCCTGATACAACTGTGCCTGTACATTGCCCGATGAGGACAGCACGAGCGCATTGGCGGGCAGCACCTTGCGCACTTCGGCAATGGCGCGCCCCATCGTCACCGGGCTTTGCTGCGATTCGCTGAGCGGGCGCAGACTGGCCAGCCATGCGGCGACCCGTTCGCGAATCTCGTTGGTATAGGCGGACTGCTGCCAACTGCGCGCTGGGGTGCGGGTGCGCACGCGTTCGACCAGCGCGGCGAGCACGGCCTGCGCGTCGCCGACGATGCCGACTTCGACCGGATAATTCTTGCCAATCTCGTAGGGATCGATGTCGACGTGTATCAGCTTGCTCGGCGGAATGCTGAACGATTCGCCGGGTTTATACGAGCAGGTGGCTTTGTCGGCGAAGCGCATGCCGACCGCCAGCAGCACATCGGCGTTGGCAGTCATGGCGTTGCCGCAGGTGGTGGCATTCGTACCCATGTGCCACGCATACAGCGGGTGATCTTCGGGGAAAGCGCTCTTGCCCTGCATGCTGGTGACGACCGCCGCGCCGAGATGTTCGGCCAGCCGCAGCACTTCGGCTTCCGCGCCGGAGAGGATCACCCCGCCGCCCACGACGATCACCGGGCGCTGCGCCCCGATCAGCAGATCGGCGGCGGCGTCAATCGCGGCGGCGTCCCCGTTGATGCGGTTGTGCGGGCGGCGGCGCGGGGAGTCGGCGACGGCTGGATCGACATCGACGGTCTGCGCCTGCACGTCCATCGGCAGGGTGAGCACGACCGGGCCGGGGCGGCCCGTCAACATGGTGTTGAAAGCCTGCCCCATGGCGCGCGGAATCTGCGCCGCGTCGTCAATGCGCCACATGCGCTTGACCACGGGATCGAACATGGCGGGCAGATCCGACCAGCGCTGGCGTTCGATCTCCTGCAAGACGCCCGTCCCGCGCATGTGGACGTGCGTTTCGCCGACCAATTGCAGTAGCGGCACGGAATCGACGTAGGCGGTCGCCAAGCCGATCACGGTGTTGGTCGCGCCGGGGCCAATTGACGTGAACACGGCCAGCGGTGACCCTTTCGCGCGGAAGTAGCCATCGGCCATGTGGACGGCGGCTTGCTCGTGGCGCGGCATGATCAGGCGCAGGCGGTCACGGGAGCGGCGGAAGGCATCGACCAGCGCCAGATTGCCGTGCCCGCTGATGCCGATCACATACGGCACGTTTTCCTGTGCCAGCATATCGACGATGATTTCAGACCCGGTGAGTTTCATGTGAACGCCTCCAGTTTGACGCTCTGGCCGAGGCGCGCGGACGCCTGCGCGGCGAGCGTGAAGCGCAGCACATCGCGCCCCTGTTCGCCCGTGAGGACGGGCGGCGCGCCGGTATGGTAAGCGTTGATGAAGTGGCGGGTGGAATTGATGAAGCTGTGCTCCCAACCGACGGGCATGTCGGAGTAGGTGAAGGTCTGGCGGTCACGGTACATGATGACGGGCGGCACATCCATCATTTTGCCATGCCCGCGCGTCACCCAGATCACGCCGCGCGTCCCGGTGATTTCGATGCGGTCATCCTGCGCATAGTGCGCGGTGTCCAGCACCATTTCCGGCGAGTACACCACTTCGAGCGAGCCGTAGCGGTTGTTCGGGAATTTCCACGAGACGAGCGCGGGCGAATCGAGGATGTAACCCGGTTCGCGCTCAGTCGCGCCGATCCACGCATGGACTTCTTCGGCTAAGCCCATGAAATGCCACGCCAGCGCGAACTTGTGATGCCCATCGTCAAAGACCAGCGGCCCACCGCCGCACGTCTCCGACTTGAAGCGCCATTCTTCGGCGGCGCGTGGGATGTTCCACATGTTGGGGCTGGTGCCGGAATTGCTCTTGATGCGAATGGTCAGCGGTTCGCCGATTTCCCCAGCATCGATCAACGCTTTGGCGCGCTGCACGGGGGGATAGAAGATGAAGTTTTCGAATACCTTGAAGATCACGCCCGCCTGTTTGGCCGCGGCGATCATCTGGTCGGCTTCGGCCAGCGTGAGCGCCATCGGCTTTTGCAGCGAAATGTGCTTCTTGGCCGCCGCCGCGTCGAGCGCCGCCTGATAGTGCAAATGATGCGGGAGCAGAATTTCGACGAGGTCGACGTCCGGCAGGGCGAGGAGATCGTGATAGTCGGTGAAAATGTGGTCGTCCGCTACGCCCCACTGCCGCCCGCGGCTTTCCGCATTCTCGCGGACAACATCAGCGACGGCGACAATTTGGGCGCGCGGATTGGCGCGGTACTCGATGGCGTGCAGATCGGAAATGCGACCTGTCCCAATGATGCCAACACGTAAAAGGTCCATCTATTCAAGCCTCGTTGTGTAATAAACAACTTTGTTGCGATATATACCACAAAAAAACCGGAGGAGCAACACCCCTACGAATTCAATCTATGTGAGTTAAGGGTGACACAGCGCTGACCCCACCCCCGGCCCCTCCCCGAATTCAGGGAGGGGAAACAGCTATTCCCCTCTCCCCGCTTACGTGGGTGAGGGGGACGCGCGAATGAGACTTTATCCCTAAGTGATGTTTATCTTTAGCCGCGGCGGAATGACAGGCGGTTGGAGAGCGCCCGTGCGACTTCGCACACCAGCGCGGCGGTTTCCGGCATGCGTTCAAGGTTCATGCGCCCGGCGGGGCCGGAAATGCCGATCGCGCCGACCACTTTGTTATCGTAGTTGTAGACGGGCGCGGCGACGCAGCGCACATCATAGTTGTATTCTTCGTCGTCGATGGCGTAACCCTGCTGGCGCGTCTGTTCCAGATGCAGCCGCAGCACATCGGCATTGGTGATGGTGCGCGTCGTGAACGGGTTAAGCTGCTCAGGCAGGTCAAGGTGGCTGAAGCTGATCAGCGCCTTGCCAAGCGCCGTGCAGTGCAGCGGGGCGAGCGTGCCCGTGCGCGTATTGACGCGTAACGTCGCCGAGGATTCGACCTGATCCAGATACAGCACCTGATTCTGCGCCAGCACGCCGAGATGGGCGCATTCCCCGGTGCGGTCAACCAACTGCTGCAAGAATGGGCGCGCTTGTTCGCGCAGCGGCATGCGATTCAGCAGCGCTTGCCCGAGCACGACCACCTGCGGGCCAAGGCGATAGCGGCGCGTGCTGGCATCCTGTTCCGCATAGCCGTAATAGGCGAGGGTTTGCATCACCCGGGAGATGCTGCTCTTATCCATCCCCAGGTATTCGGCGATTTCCGTGATCCCGACCGTGTCATCCGCAGCGGCCAGCAGATCGAGAATCTTCAGTCCGCGCGCCAACGATTGAATTTCCGACAAAGCCTTACCCTATAAGCGATTTCGCCACTAACCAGTGGAAAGTGTTGTACATCATACAACTCCTAGGGGGGTGTGTCAAACAGGGTGCGAACTAATTGACAAAGATGAAACGCAGTTGTATATTGAGCAACAAACCCCAAAAGTAAACTGAATCCCGGCTGTGGTGACGAGGAGGTGCGCTGCCCCAGAGCTGCAAATAGTGTTCGTCGCATTTGACATGGTTATGAAATTGCAGGAGCTTACGATGAAAATTCGCTTGTTCGCATTACTGATTATGCTCGTCCTCGCCTGGAGCGTGTTCCCGGTTGTCGCGCAGGACGCCCCGGAAGAAACTTTTGTCACGGTCATGCACTACTTCACGGGTGAGCTGGGGCGCGAAGGTCTGAATCAGATCTTCTCCAACTTCCAGACGGAAAGTGGCATCACCGTTTTTGATAATCCCATCGGTCACGAAGACTTCAAGACGACCATCCTCGTCATGGCGGCGGGCGGCGACCTGCCCGATATGTTCTCGTATTGGGCGGGCGCGCGCACCCAGTTCGTCGTGGACAGCGGCCGCCTCGCTCCGATTGGGGAGTGGTGGGATGCCAACAACCTGGACGAGGTTGTGCCTGCTTCCGTCGCGGATGGCGCGACGATGTACAACGGCGAACGGTATTTCGTACCGTTCGGCTATCACTACGCCGGGCTGTTCTACAACCCGCACGTGATGGAAGCCGCGGGCATCACCGAATTCCCGACCGATTGGGAAGGCTTCCTCGCCATGTGCGACACGCTGGTGGCGGCGGGCGTCAAGCCGTTTGCGCTCGGCTCGATGAACCGTTGGCCAGCCCAATTCTGGTTCGACTATCTGCTGCTGCGCACCGCCGGGCCGGAATATCGCGCCCAGTTGATGGCGGGCGAAGCCGCGTACACTGATCCGGAAGTGGCGCGCGCCATGGAATTGTGGAAGAGTCTGGTGGATGCGGGCTACTTCGTCGATGATGCCAACGCCTATGACTGGACGGACGCTGCCGATCAGGTCGCCAATGGCGAAGCCGCCATGACGCTGATGGGCACGTGGATCACCGGTTACTGGAATGGCAACGGCCTCGTTCCCGGCGACGATTACGACTTCTTCCCCTTCCCGGCAGTTGATGAAGGCGTGGCGCAGGCCGTGGTCGGCCCGGTCGATGGCTTCGTGATGTCGGCGGACTCCGATCATCCGAATGCTTCGCAGGCGCTGGCGCTGTATCTGCTGACGAACACCGACGCGCAGGCGACGTGGGCGCTTGGTCAGGGCGCGCTGTCCCCGAATGTCAACGTGGACACCAGCATCTACACCCCGGTCATGCAGCATGCCGCCGAAGTGGTGGCTGCCGCGCCGGTCTTCGCCTTCAACTATGACCTCGCGACGACTCCGCCGATGGCCGAAGGCGGCTTGAACATGTTCGCTCAGTTCATGAACGACCCGAGCGGCTATGTGGCGTATTTGGAACAGACCGAAGCGGTCGCCGTCGACGTCTTCCAGAAATAGAATCGGGAAAATAGCAGTGATCAGGCGGCGCATTCCCCAATGCGCTGCCTGATCCCAAATTAGAGGTTAGTTTTTATGGCTCGGTCGCGCTGGTTCTGGCGGGTCGCTTTTTTGTCGATACCGCTCTTGCTGTACCTCGTCATTGTCGTTGGCCCACTGCTCTACTCCTTCTTTTTCAGCCTGACAGACTGGAACGGCTTCAGTTACGATTTCAACTTTGTTGGCCTCGCCAATTTCGCCAAGATTTTTGAAGATCCCTTGTTTGGCGGCGCGATCAAGAACACGATCATCTGGATGGTCGCCGCGCTCACCATTCCGACGCTCGGCGGATTAGCGCTGGCGCTGGCCTTGCAGACCCAACTGCGCGGCGCGCGGCTGTTCAAATCGCTGTTTTATCTGCCGATCTGTTTGTCGCTGGTGGTGGTCGGGCAAATCTGGATCTGGATCTATCAGCCGCGCTGGGGGCTGCTCAACCTGACGCTCGACAGCGTCGGTCTGTTCGATGTGTCGCAGGCCTGGTTGGCCAGTCCGGAGACGGCGCTCGCCAGCGTGATCGTCGCGTGGGGCTGGCAGCAAACCGGGTTGGCGATGGTGATCTTCCTCGCCGGGCTGACTTCCGTGCCGACGGAACTGCTCGAAGCCGCGCAAATCGACGGCGCGAACTACCGCCAGTCGCTGCTGCGCGTGGTGATTCCGCTCCTGCAGCCCGCGACGGTCGTGGTGATCGCGCTGGCGGTGATCAATTCGCTGAAAAGTTTCGACATCGTCTACATCGTGACCGCCGGTGGGCCATTCCATTCGTCCGACACGCTCGCCATGATGATGTACAACGAGGTCGTTCAAGAAATACTACATGGGCTACGGCAGCGCGATCTCCGTCGTGCTGTTCCTGATCGCCCTTGTGCTGATCGCGTTCTACTTCCGGCAGGTGCGCGCACTGGAGAATCTGTATGACTAGCCTCGCCCGCGCGTCAGCCGCCCCGACCACCCAACCGGATGACAAAATGCGCCGCCGCCTCACGCTGGCGGTGCTCTACCTCAGCCTGACGATCATCGTCATTCTGTACTCGCTGCCGGGGCTGGGCGTGATCATCAGTTCGTTCAAGACGACCGAAGAAATCTCGCGCGGCGGGCTGTGGTCAGTGCCGACGCAGCTCAACTTCGATAATTACGGTGAAGCGTGGAATAACGGCAACGTGCGCACGTATGTCGTCAATTCGTTCGTGGTGACTATCCCGGCGACGTTTGGCTCGATTGTGATCGGCCTGCTGAGCGGCTATGTCTTCAGCAAACTGCCGTTTCGCGGCAGCGAATGGCTGTTCGTGTTTGTGGTCGCGGGCATGTTTTTCCCGCCGCAAATCGTGCTGATTCCCCTGTTTCGCCTGTTCAACTCGATTGGCCTGTACGACACCCTGTGGCCAATGATCATCGTGCACATTGCTTTCGGCCTGCCGATCTGCACGCTGCTGATGCGTAACTTCTTCTCGGCGATCCCCACGGCGCTGCGCGATGCGGCGGTCATCGACGGCGCGAATGAAGGTCAGGTGCTGCTGCGCGTGTTTCTGCCGCTCAGCCTGCCCGCGGTCGCCGTGCTGGCGACGCTGCAATTCACGTGGATCTGGAACGACTTCCTGTGGCCGCTGATCTTCACGCAGTCCGACAATATGCGCACGGTAATGGTCGGCTTGGTCACGCTGAAAGGCCAGTACAGCGTCGCGTGGGGCGTGCAGGGCGCGATGGCCGTCATCGCCAGCATCCCCACGCTCGTGATCTTCATCTTCTTCCAGCGCTACTTCATTCAGGGGATGACACTGGGCGCGGTCAAAGGGTAGTGCGGAAGGCGGCGCCGGGACCGGTGAGCAATAGATCGTCCTGACTCGCGCCTACAAACGCGTCCTAACTCCAAATATCTCCCTGTAGATGATGTTATGTTACAACAGGCCTCTCGCATGAGAAGCCTGTTGCATCCCCACCACTTGTGAAAAAGATTACTAGCTCGCTCAAATTCGCGTTACACTAGGCCGCGGCTGCAAATTAGCAGACTTGGGAAGTTTCCGACGCTAATTGAGTCGTACCGAACCCCCGCGCCATCGAATCGCTGCGCTGCTCACCCAACGGCCGTTCCCTCTCAATTTCTACGCAGAAGCTCCCCGCGCACTCGAAAGGGTAGTTGATCATGCAGTTGTCGAAGCAAGCTCTCTATCGGTTTCCGTGGTCGGGCAATGACAATCCGATCGGCTGGTTGGAAGTCACTGACAAGTGCAACACCTATTGTCGAGGATGCTATCGCATCAACGGTATGCAGGGGCACAAGCCTATCGAGCAGGTGAAGGAGGAAGTTGCGCTGCTCAAAAAATGGCGCAACTGTGACAACATCTCGATTGCCGGGGGCGAACCGCTGATTCACCCGGAAATTCTCGACATCGTCGCCTACATTCGCAGTTTGAAGATGAAGCCGCTGATCCTCACGAACGGGATCAAGCTCGAAGATGACCGACAGTTGATGGTCGATCTGAAGAAAGCGGGCGCGGTTGGCTTCACCTTCCACATCGACAGCGAACAGCAGCGCCCCCACTGGAAGGGCAAGACGGAAACCGAGCTGTTCGAACTGCGCCAGCATTTCGCCGATATGGCGCACTCCATCGGCGGGCTGTTTGCCAGCTTCGGCATGACGGTGTATCCCGGCAATATCGACTTTGTGCCGACGATGGTCACGTGGGCGAATAAGAACATTGATCGCGTGCACGGCTTGGTCTTCATCGGCTTCCGCAACGCTTCAATGGAAGGGACGTACAACTATTTCGTCGGTGGGCAGCAGATCGACCCTAAAACGACCTATGTCGTCGACGGCGATTCGTCGGAATCCTACCTGACCTCCACGGACGTGTATAACAAGATCAAGGAACACTTCCCGCACTACGAAACGTCGGCGTACATGGGCGGCAGCCAGACCGAAGACAAGATCACGTGGCTGGTGTCAGCGCAGTTGGGGACGACCCACAAAATGTACGGCTCAGTGGGCAAGAAAGTCATGGAACTGTTCCAGTCGATTCACCACTTGCAGCACGGCACGTATGTGATCTATTCGCCGAGCAACAAGATCCCGAAAATCGCCTTTCTGATGAGCTTGTTCGACAAGGGCGTGCGCGCGACCTCCGGCGCGTTCTGGCGCGAGGCGCTGCGGCATCCGGCAGAATTCTTCCGGCCGCTGTACGTGCAGAGCATTGGCATCATTCAGGGGCCGGATCTGTTGGCGGACGGGCGCATCGACATGTGCGAAAGCTGCCCGGATATGACGGTGTGGAACGGTCGCCTCGTGCATTCCTGCCGTCTGGACGAGTGGCGGCTGTACGGCAACTACATCAACGCGCAGCCGAAGCCCGCAGTGATCGATACCGCGTCGATCCCGGTGCAGACCGAGACCGAACTCGTAGGCAAGTGATCACGAATTAGGGGAAGATGGAGTGCACACGGGGCACTCCATCTTTTCTCAGCGCTTAGCGGAGCACGAGATCGCCGATGGCGGCTAACTGCGCTAACCACGCGCTTGGCAGGTGCTGGCGCAGAATGCGCTCGGCTACCGCTTCCCGGAGCGCCACCGGAATCCGCTGCAGCAGGCGGTTGGCGTTCTGATCAACCAGACTGGGCGCATCCGCCCGGTCAAAGACCTTCGTGCCCAAATACGGATCGAATTTCCACGGATAGCCCCGCGGGCGGCGCTGCGGTGTGAACGGGTGTTGGTAGTCGTTCGCGCACAACACCTCTCCGTTCGCGCTGCGCACCGCCAATTCGATGCGCGCGCACTGCGCTGGCGGCACTGACCACGGCGCTGAGCGCACGCGCTGCGAGCGGTTTGCGGCAATCTCCCAGCGCATTGTCCCCTGTTCAACCGGCTCATCTGCGCTGTCAAACACCTGCCAGGTGATGGTGACGTCCGGGTAAGGGGCGGGCGTATCATTGAAGATCCACAGCGCGTGCGGCTGTCGTCCATCATGCTCCAGCGCGATGTGGAGCGGCTGTGAAGCCCGGCGCAGCGCGGCGTAACCGCCTTTGGGGATTCGACACGCATCCAGCACGCCGCAGCCCACCTGCGGGATGAGATCGACGAGCCAGAAATGGATGTAGCCGCCGCACCCGTCCGAGCGCAGGCGGCGCAGGTGCTCGACCTGATACTGGATGAGCGCCGCCTGATACGCCCACAGTTCGTCCACCTGCCCGACCAGATGCTGCAGGCGCTGCCACGCCTCCGGTTGGGTTCGCAGCGTGCAGAGTGCGGCGGGCGCTTCGAAACCAAATTCAGTGTGCAGACGCGAACGATGCCGGTAAATATCGGTGTAGCGCGAACTCCAGATCGCGCCGTAGTACGAGTGCGAGTCGCCGGAACGCTGCCAATCATCGTCCATCTGCCCGGAACATATCAAAACCGGACGCGTCGAGTCTTGTACTTGCGCATCAGCGTACAGCGCCGGATCGGGATGCTGCTCCAGGTTGTGCCGCCGCGCGAACAGCATAGTCGGCTCATTGTGGCACGCCCACGTGATGATCGACGGATGGTTGCCCAGTTGATCGATCATGTCACGCTGTAACGTCCGCGCGCGGCGCTCAAACTCCGGGGAAGGATCTTGAATCCAGTTCAGTTCAAAATCCTGCCAGACGAGCATGCCCTGCGCATCACACACGGCGTAGAATTCCGGCGGCGCCACGTGCACATGTGCGCGGAGCAGGTTGAGGTGCGCCGCCCGCGCGAGGTCGATGTCCTGCGCCAGCGTCGCTGCGCTGCACTGGGACAGATACAGCGCGGGCATGTAGGACGATCCGCGAATGTACACGGGGCGTTCGTTGAGCCAATACACGAAGTGCTGCGGGTGACGTTCCAGCCGAATAGTGCGAACCCCGAACCGTTCGCTGTGCATACTGATCGGCTGGCGGGTCTCGTCGAGGAGGGAGGCTTCTAATCGGTACAGATCCGGTGCGCCCTGATCCCAGCACCACCACAGGTGAACGTCGGGCAGGTGCAGCTGCTGGTCGATGGCGTGCGTTCCCGGCGGCAGCGTGACCGGGATGAGGCGACGCGCGCCTGCACCCGTGTGATTGTCGGCGGTGATAGTGAGGGCGAGCATCCCATGCCAGTCGACGGCGGTCGCATTGGTAAGGCGCAGGCGCACATCCACCTGCCCCGCGAGATCGGTGTGAATGCGCACATGATCGAGGCTGACGCCGCCGTCGAGGCTGAGCGACACGGGACGCCAGATGCCAATCGGGTTCACATCGGGCGGGATGACCCCCTCACCGTGTTCGTAATGGCCTTTCACCAGCCCACGCAGCACATGATCGGTGGGGTAGGTGCCGCCCGGATTGGGCGCGTCCCACGGCGAGCTGACGCGCACGGTGAGCAGGTTGGCGCCGGGTTCAATCAGCCGGGTGATGTCCACATCGAACGGGGCGAAGTGGCCTTCGTGCTGCCCCGCGCAGATGTGATTGACCCACACCTCGGCAAAGTAGTCCACACCCTCAAAATGCAGGCGCGCGCGTTCGAACGGCGCGTCGGGCACGGTGAAGGTGCGCTGGTAAATCCACGCGGACGCATTGAGGGCGCGCAGATGCGCCCCCCAATACGGGCGGTCAGGGTACAACAGCGGCTGTAAATGGCCGCATTCCGGAATAGTGTGCCACGAGTCGGTCAGTTGGTCAGGGGTGAAGGGGATGGTGAGTGGGACGGGTTGTAACTGCCATGGGCCGGTCAGGCGGAGAACGGAGACAGAATTGGGTCGGGACATAGACGCCTTGTCGCTGGGAGGGAGCACACTGCTCGCAGGCGCAAACGGGCGATTCTAGACCCAATTCAACATTTTTGCATGCGAACCTCCGCCACCGCATGAATGCAAGCCCCGGTCAACGACACGCCCTAGGCAAAATTCCGTTCGCAGAGTTCCGCATTGATCCCGTAGGCCGCTGCGGCTCCCTGCGCCACCGCGATAGCGACACTGCGCATTGGGGATGCGAGATCGCCCGCTGCGTAGACCCCGTCAATACTGGTGCGTCCCCGCAGATCAACCTGAACCAGGTCGGTCGCATTGAGGGTACACCCGAGCTCGCGCGCAAACGGCGCACGCTGGGTCGTCTTGGGGCGAATGAACAAGGCGTCGCAGGCTATCACCGTGCCATCAGCGAGACGAATTCCGTGGATCTGCGTGCCGGTGCTCTCCAGCGCGGCGATTGGTTGTTCAACCAGCCGTACCCCGGCACGCATGAGTTGATCGCGCTGCGTGACCGTTGGAGTCCACAGGCTGCCCGTGTACAAGGTGAGGTTCGCGGTGAGGTTGCGCAGCAGCTTAACCTGATGCATGGCGGTATCGTCTGCGCCCTAGACCGCCACGGTCTTCCCCCGGACTTCGTAACCATCACAGTAGGGGCAGTGAAACACGCTTTTCCCCCACAGTCCGTCGATGCCTGCCAACGCGGGCAGCTCGTCATGCAGTCCGGTAGCGAGCAAGACAATCCGTGCTTCCAGCTGCGAGCCATCCGAACTGGTGATCGCGAAGTCCGTGCCGCTCTTTTCAACGTGCAGTGCGGTGGCGGTTTTGAAAGCGACACTCGGGTACTGCCGCACCTGTTCCCGGGCAAGGGCGAGCAGGTCAGCGGGTGGTGTCCCGTCACGGGTCAAGAAGCCATGGGAGGCGTGCGAAAAGCGGTTGCACGGCTGCTGGTCATCAATGACGACGGTCTCCCGTAAGGAGCGGCCCAAGACGAGGGCGGCGCTTAAGCCCGCACTGCTCCCGCCGATAATCACGACACCTAACATGTGCTATCTCCAAAATGATACTAGGTATCAATTAGATGCGGGCGAGGTTCTATGTCTTACCAATGTCTAGCGGTACGTCGCAGCCGGAAAACGCAATCAGAAAGCGGAGAACCGATGCTCATCCGTTTCCTGATTGCGCGATCACGCTGCCCGGCAGTCAGCCCCGGCTGGGCTGCCCGACCGTGATGACGACGTTGCCCTTCTTGTGCCCCTGATCGACATAGCGGTGCGCTTCGACGATTTGCTCCAGCGGATAGCAGCGGTCAATTACGGGCTTGAGCTTCCCAGCTTCGATCAAGTCCTTGAGGTCGACGAGGGCTTCGGTCGACGGATAGGCGGTCTCGCCGATGAACGTCTTACCCGTGCGTCGGGCGGCCAGCTTCATTTGAATGAGTTCCGCGGGGCCGGCGACCGCTTGTAGGTACACTCCACCATCGTTGAGCACGCGCTCGCTCGCCGCCAGTGAGCTTGTGCCGACTGTGTCGAAAATGATGTCATAGGTAATCCCGAGGGTGGCGAAATCCTCTTTGGTGTAGTCGATGACGCGATCCGCGCCCAGAGAGCGCACGAGTTCGATGTTCCCCGTACTGCACACGGCAGTGACATCCGCGCCGAAGTGCTTGGCGATCTGCACCGCTGCTGTCCCCACGCTGCCCGACGCCCCGTAGATCAGCACGCGCTGCCCCCGGCGGATATTGCCGCGCTTCAGAAAATGCAGGGCGGTCACCGCGCCAAAGGGGAGGGCGGCGGCTTCTTCAAAGCTGACGTTCGCCGGTTTCAGCGTCACGGCCTGATCTTCGGAGACACAGGCGTATTCAGCATAGGCATTCAGCCGGGTGATGTCGTAGGCGTAGACCTGATCGCCCGGCTGAAAGCGGGTGACCGCGCTGCCCACCGCTTCGACGGTGCCCGCGATCACCATGCCGAGGATGGCTTTCTTGGGCTTGGTCAGGCCGAGCGTGAGCCGGGCGGGCAGCCAGAACGAGCGGGGCACGGTGAAGCTGCGCACTCGGGAGTCCCCGGCGGTGACGGTCGTCGCGTGGACTTTGACCAGGATTTGCTTGGCCTGCGGAACGGGTTTGGCGACTTCCTGAAGTTGAAGAACTTCGGGCGCTCCGTACTGGGTAGCGATCACTGCTTTCATGGGACGATCCTCCTTGGGGATCAAAACGCTGGACGGTTGGTGGAGAGGGTGGGAGGGGAACGCCCCTCCCGCAAAAGTCGATGAGTTAGGCGGCGCTCAGACGCTGATTGGTGGTCGCCGTCAGTTCGGGTTCGGGAGCTGCGGCGACTGACCGGAAGCCCTTGAAGATGAGCCACAGAGCGAGCGTGACTTCCCAGGCGAAAATCGGGATGACGACGAAGCCCCACTCTGCCGGAATGTGGGCGTCCCGAACGAAGAGCTGCACGGCATTCACGACGAAGATCAGCGGGCCGCCAACCAAGCCTAGAATGGGGATGAAGCGCGGGACGAGGTGCGACTTGTACATGAGATAGGCCATGAGCACCGTGTTCGTGCCGCAGACGAGGCCGGGGCCGAGCAGAAACGTCCAGTTGTGCAGCGCGACGAGCGCATTGCCGACGGTGACGAGCGCCCCGACATCCGCATCCGTGCCCGCCGTCTGGCGCAGCGTGATCAACGTCAGGAGCGGCACTACGCCGACCGCGATCACGGCGGCTTCGAGCGTGCGCAGCCCGACATAGCCGAGCGCCACCCCTTCGTTGTAACGCTTGACGACCGGGTAGAGCGCGACGGCGGTGCCGACCACGGCGAGGGCGAGGATGACTTCGAGGAATACGCCGAGCAAAATCTGCATTTCCGACCCCGACCCGAGGATGTAGTTCGGATTATTTTGGGCGGGTGTATACAACAGCGATCCGCCGACCGCGGTCACATGAGTGATGAGGAAGAGCACGCCGGTTGCGATGGCGGTCCTGCGGTGCATCGCTGCTGTCTGCTGATGAGCCTTCATGGCAAATACCTTTCTGTCTATGCTATTCAGATGCGATTGTGAAGTACTGCTGTTCAGTCATTCGCTGCGGGCGACCGAGATCAAGGGCAGGCCGAGATCCCGAATTTTGCGCAGCCAACCGTGTAACGCTGCCTGATCGATGTGCTCCCCGGTGAGCACGGTGTGCCCGTCGGCTTCGAGCGTGATGGTCAGCCCGGCGAACCGATCCGCCCACCGCGCATCAAGGTGTCCTTTGATGCGAATGGTGTAGCGACCGGGCTCGTCATAGCTGTCAGTGGGTGTGTGTGCGTCACTCATGCTGGGCCTCTTCCATCGTCCTCCTTCGAATTTCGTGCGGTTCAGGTCGGTCTGATTTCAAGATACAAGTCGATGTGGTGAGCCGTAATCACCACATGTGGTGATTTGTCCGGCACTGAGATGGTGAGGGAAATACAAACGGCCTGTGACGCGCGTCACAGGCCGGGGGAGTTGAGCAGACTGGGGTGGTTACAGCAGGTGGAGATCCTCGGCGCGGTGCAGTGCTGCCAAGCGATTGTTCGCGCCGAGCTTGGTGTAGATGTTCTTGGTGTGCGTGCGCAGCGTGTTCAGTGAGACCATGAGCTGATCGGCGATTTCCGGCCCGGTCAGGTCGGTGGCGAGCAGGCGCAGCACCTCCAGTTCGCGCTCGCTCAGCGGTTCGGTCAAGCCTGCCGGAGTCGGGACGATTTGGAGCACTGTGCCCGTCACATTCAGCAGCCGCTGGACGTAATCCGGGTGGATGCGGCGCTGCGCGGCTTCCTCCAGCAGGCGTGTCAGCGGTACGTTGGCGTCCACGAAGACGCGGACATAACCCTCTGGTTCGGCCAACGTCAGCGCGCGGGTGAGGGAGGTGAGCGCGGCGACAGTGTCGCCGTGCAGATGGTGCGCCCCGGCTTGCAGCACCAGCAGTTCGATCAGGCTGCCCATCCGGTTGCCGGCTTGCGCGGCAGCGATCAGCCGCTCAAGGAAGCGCAGGGTGTCCGGCAGCGACGGATCGGCGCGGTGGTCACTGGCTTGAGCCAGCTGAATCCGCGCCAGCGTGCTGTGTTCATACTCGCGCAGGTAGCTGAGTTCATCGTCAATCGTCAGCTGGTGATCGCGCGCCCAGCCGAGCGCGGCGCTGAGGTTCCCCTGAGCGAGCCACAGCCGCGCGCGCTGCGCCGGGATCGGGCGCACATTCGGGAAGAAGTCATGCTCAACCAGACGTTCGGCCTCATCCAGCAGGGTGAGCGCGCCGTCGAGATCGCCCTCGGCAGCGTGAATGCGCGCCTGCGCTGCCCGCCAGCGGTAGCGGTTTTGCGGCAGTCCGGCGAATTCGCCGAGCGCCTGACTGTGCGTCAAGTGCTGCGCGGCCGCGGCCAGATCGCCCTGTTCGTAGTGGATCTGACTCAAGCCGACGTGCATATCGGCAGTGCCGCGCAGCACCGCCCCGTTCGTGGTTGCAAGCTGCAAGCCACGCTCCAACAGGTGAGCGGCGGCGCGCAGATGACCTTGGGTGCTGTGGATGTCGGCCAGCGCGATGACAATGCCGAGCATGTCCGAGAGATAGCCGATCTGTTCCAACTGCGCCATGCTTTCAACGCATGCGGGCCGCGCCGCATCCAGATCCCCTTGCGTCCAGTAGGCGAGCGCGAGCAGACCGGCCGCCGCGCCACGGGGCAGGTGATCGTCGGTGTGTACCAGTGTGGGGATGCGGTTAGCATGGTAGATCGTATCGCTCACCCGGCCTTGATACAGCGCCGTGGCGGCACGATACATGGCAATGGCGCTCGGCAGCCGATCAAATTCAGCTTCGTCGACGATCACCAGTTCGGCGGCGGTTTCCGGATGCGCCGTAAGCCGTTCGAGGCAGAGTTCGGCAGCGCGCAGGCGGATGTCAACGCCATCCAGCCGCCCGCTCTGCAAGAGCGTCCCGGCATAGTGCACGCTGAGCACAGGCCGGGCTGGGAAGATGTTCTCGGGGAGCGCTTGCAGCCAAGTGAGCAGCAGCGCTTCCTGACGGGTGCGGCGCAGGTGCGGCACCACCCGTTCGATCAGAGCAGCCGCGCGCTCAACATCTCTGGCGAGCAGCGCATGGTGAATCGCCGCGTTGGGCAGGGCATTCTGCTCGTACCACACGCTCGCGCGGTGATGCAGCCCGGCGATCTGATCCGGCTGTTCAGCGCGCAAATGCGCCCTCAGCACATCGGCGAACAGGTGGTGATAGCGATACCACTGGCGTTGATCATCGAGGGGGACGATCAGGAAGTTGCCGCGCTCCAGGGCGGCCAGGCGCTCCGCGCTTTCGGGCTGTCCGGTGACGGCGGCGCACAGCGGCGCATTGAAGCGGTCGAGAAGCGCCGTTTGCAGCAGGAAGCGCCGCACGGCTGGGGGCTGCCGTTCAAGAATTTCCGCGACCAAGTAATCGACGATGTAGCGGTGATCCCCGGCGAAGGCGCGGATGAACCCGGCGGTATCGGTCTCGCCTTGCAGCGACAGCGCCGCCAACTGCAGTCCGGCGATCCAGCCCTCGGTGCGGTTTTCCAGCGCGGCGATATCGGCGGCGGACAGGTGAAGTCCCATCGCCTGCTGGAGAAAATCGGCAGCTTCCTCCGGGGTGAAGCGCAGGTCTTTCGCGCGTAGTTCGGTCAACTCGGCGCGTGCTCGCAGGCGCGCCAGCGGCAGATCCGGGTCTTCGCGCGTGGTGATGACCAGATGCAAGTGCGGCGGCAGATGTTCCAGCAGAAACGTGAGCGCCGCGTCAACTGGCTGCGAATCGGCCAGATGATAGTCGTCAAGGATGAGGATGATCGGGGCGGTCAAGGGCGCCAAGTCGTTGAGCAGCGCCGTCAACAGCGCCTCGGTCGGTGGGGGTGGCTGAGTTTGCAGGAGCGGGAGCAAAGCCGCGCCCACCGTGGGCGCGCAGGTCTGCACCGCGGCGATCAAGTAGGTGAGGAAACGCAGCACATCGTGATCGTCTTCTTCCAGCGCGAGCCACGCGGCGGCGACCCGCGGCTCACGCTGCGCACACGCGGCGACCCACGCGCTGATCAGCGTGGTTTTGCCGAAGCCTGCCGGGGCGGAGATCAACGTGAGTTTGCGACGCAGTCCTTCATCCAACCGCGCGAACAGCCGCGAACGCACGACCAGATTCGGTCGCGGCGGCGGCCGGTACAATTTCGTGGTCAGCAGCGGCGCTAAGGCGGTGGATGATGACTGTTCGGACATACCGGTTTGGCTCTTCTGGCAGCACAGGCGCCTGCATGATTAGAATTTCTATAGACATTACATTTTAGTTGCAATTGCCGCTTTTGTAAAACATACACTCCACTCACCGCCGATTAGGCCGATGGTACGTGGAGGCGCTAGTGCGAGAAATAGAAAGCCGGGTTATCCTCCTCCAGCGTGGCGGTCATAAGCCGGACGAGGATGAATAGGAAAGGAATCGCGTGATGGCCGATAAAGTCTTTCAAGTGATTGTGGTCGCGCTGAATGTGCGGAGCGCCCCCGGTCTCGACAGTCGCTATATCCTGCCCAATGTGCAGCTGCGTTCCGGTCAGAAAGTCATCGTCGACGCGAACTCGCGCACCGAAAAAGACGGCATCATCTGGTGGCGGCACAGTGCCGGATGGTCAGCCGAGCGGCGCGTCGACAACCGCACGATCTACATGACGCCAGTGAATGTCACTCCGCCGCCCCCACCCCCGCCGCCGCCGAACACGACGACGTTCTATGTGGTCGAACCGATCCTGAACATTCGCGCGAGCGCCAGCACCGCCGCGCCGGTTACGGGCGTGCTCTATCTCGGGCAGCAGATCACGGCGGAGACCAACTCGCGAACGGTTGTCGGGGGCAACGTGTTCTGGAAACACAGCCGCGGCTGGTCTGCCGAACGCAACACCATCACCAATCAGGTGTACATGACGACGGTGAAACCGGGCGTGCCCGGCATCGGGTTTGGCTTTGAGCGGCTCCCGTTGGGCTTCGAGTACATCAACAAGGTGTTTTACTTCGGGAACACGCAGTTCGCGTGGGATTACGGCGCTCAGAACAACTACAACGGCTACAGTCAGGGACTGCACGGCGGGCTGGATTTGGAGCACACGGGCGGCGCGCCCGTAGTCGCCGGGGTACGCGGCATCTTCGATGGGCCGGGTTCGGCGTTTCCGCCCAACCGCGTCGATGTGCTCGTGGGGAAGTATCGCATCATCTACGGGCATCTTGCCAAGCCGAATCGCACGCTGCAGCGCGGCGCGACCGTCATGCCGACGACGCAGCTCGGCGAGATCGACTTCAAGGAACAGCATGTGCACATCGAGATTCGCATGGGGATTTACATCCTCAATCCGCTGCTGTTCATGTCCGACGCGCTAGTCAATCAATTGGTGACGCGCTTCCCGCCAGCGGGGGATACGCGCTTCTACAGCAGTCCGACGTTCAAGCAGTGGCAAACGCCGCTGGATCAGCCCGTGATTCGTCTGGCCGGGCCGATCATCGGGCCGAAAGCGATCTAGCCAGAGCCAGCCTCACCCCCAGCCCCTCTCCTCCAGGAGAGGGGGCCAGCCAAAGCGTTTAGGACGAGGCATGAGGTCATTTCAGAATCGGCACTTTGTCTAACCTCACCCTGTTTCGCTTCGCTCAACCGCCCCTCTCCAGAGGGCGAGGGGCAAAAGCACGGCAGATCGCGTCCCTCTCCCCACGGAGAGGGACGGCTTGCGCAGCAAGCAGGGTGAGGTTGAGAATTTTCGCTAATTGTGAAATATGCTCTGCCTCGTCCCTACACAAACGCGCCGGTCGGTCTCCCTTCCCTGAATTCGGGGTGGGGACGGACTGCAGACGCGATCTATAGTGTCCGCTCTCCAAACTGTCGAGGGCGAAAACCAGGCTTTTCCCCGTAAGAATGCCATTTGTACGAATCAGCTTAATCGTGTAAATTTGATTGCGGCGTGGCGCGGAACAGGTCGTGCCATTCACTGCTCCCAGCAGAGAGAGCAGCAAAAAGTGCGCGAAAAATGGTTCAACTTTAGAAGAGGATCGGCATGACGCTCATTACGCATTTGACGACTGAATATCGTGACAACCCCCTCGGTCTTGATATCACCCATCCGCGGTTAGCGTGGCGCTTGACGACCGAGCGCGCCGGTGCGCGGCAGACCGCTTATCGCGTGATCGCCGCCAGCCAACCGGAACTCTTGCGCTCCGAACAGCCGGATGTGTGGGACAGCGGACAGGTCGCCTCGGATCAGTCGGTGCATGTGGTGTATGCGGGCGCGCCGCTCCAGTCGCGACAGCGCGTGTACTGGCAGGTGACCGTGTGGGATGAACTCGGCGCGATTTCGCAGAGTGAAACCGCATGGTTTGAACTCGGCTTGTTCAAGGCGGACGATTGGCAGGCGCAGTGGATCGGCGCGGCGTTCGCTGGTGGGGCGCGCAGCACCTTTCCCGTACCGTATGTGCGCAAGCACTTTTCGCTGCCTGCCGACGTGGTCACGGCGCGGCTGTATGTCACAGCGCTTGGGGTCTTCGAATGTTCGCTCAATGGGCAGACGGTCGGCGCGGATGTGTTTGCACCCGGCTGGACAGATTATCACAAGCGTGTGCAGTACCTCACGTATGATGTGACTTCCCTGCTCCAGCGCGGCGACAATGTGCTCGGCGCGGCGCTCGGCGATGGATGGGCAGTCGGGTATCTCGGCTGGCTGCACCGCCAGAATTACGTGGATCGTCCGCAGCTGCTGGCGCAGCTTGAAGTCACGCTGGCGGATGGCAGTACGCAGACAATTGTGTCGGATGGCTCGTGGTTGCACCAGTTCGGGCCGATCACGCACAGCGACTTCCTCGCTGGAGAAGCCTATGATGCGCGCCGCGAAATTCCCGGTTGGGATACGTCCGCGTTTAATTCGGTGGGCTGGCTGCCTGTCGCGACGTTCACGCATCCTGAGGTGCGCGTGGTCGCGCTCAACGGGCCGACGGTCAAGCGCATTCAGGAACTCGCGCCCGTGCAGGTGATCAACCGGGCGACGATGGGGCGCAAACGCCATCTGTTCGACATGGGGCAGAATATGGTCGGACGCGTGCGTTTCAAGGGAGCGGGCAAGGCGGGATCGACTATCACTATCCGCTTCGCGGAAGTCCTCAACGCGGATGGATCGCCGTACTACACCAATCTGCGTTCCGCCCACGCGACCGATTACTACACGTTCAAGGGTGAAGGCGTGGAAGTCTGGGAGTCGCAGTTCACCTTCCACGGCTTCCGCTATGTAGAAATTGAAGGCGATCCCGGTCCGGTCACGGCGGAGACGATCACCGGGATTGTGCTGCATTCCGAGATGGCGCAGACCGGGACGTTCGAATGCTCCGATCCGCTGCTCAACCAACTGCAAAAGAATATCCTGTGGGGGCAGAAGGGTAACTTCGTCGATGTGCCGACCGACTGCCCGCAGCGCGATGAACGCCTCGGCTGGACGGGCGATATTCAGGTCTTTGTGCGGACGGCGGCTTTCAACATGAATGTCGCGGGCTTCATGACCAAGTGGGCGCACGATGTCACCGACGCGCAAAACGCCGACGGTTCTGTGCCCGCCGTCGTACCCTATGCGGCGGATGTGCCGACCGATGGCGGCCCGGCGTGGGCGGACGCGGCGATCATCTGCCCGTGGACGATCTACCTGTGCTATGGCGACACGCGCATCCTCGAACAGAGCTACGCGACCATGGCGCGCTTCATGGAGTTCCTGCTGGCGAATAGCCCCCGGTCACGTGCGCTGCGCGCCGGATTGGGAAGGCTGGCCGGGCTTCGGCGATTGGCTGTCGATCAATGCCAGCACGCCGCGCGACCTGCTCGGCACAGCGTTTCTCGCCTACGACGCCAGTCTGATGGCGCAAATTGCGGCGATCCTCGGCAAAGCGGACGACGCGGCGCGCTATCAGCAGTTGTTTGAAGAAGTCAAAGCGGTATTTGCCAGCCGCTATCTCGTCGGCAGTCACATTCCGGTTGTTCCGGTTGTACCGTCCGAGGCACGCCGACTGATGGACGAGGCCGATACGCTCTCCCGCGGGACGCTGCGACAGGTCGATTACGGCACGATCACGTCGGAGGTGTTCAACGCCGATTTGTTCACGCCCACGCAGACGGCCTATGTGCTGGCGCTGCACTTCAACCTGCTGCCGGACGAACTGCGGCCGCTGGCGGCGCAAGAACTCACCGTCGATCTGGCGCGGCGCGGCATGCACCTTTCGACTGGGTTTGTCGGCTCGCCGTACCTGAATCATGTGCTGAGCAGCAACGGCCAACTGGACGCGGCCTATGATCTGCTCAACCAGAAGAGCTGGCCGTCGTGGCTGTACGCGGTCACGCAGGGCGCGACCACCATCTGGGAACGCTGGGACGGCTGGACGGAAGAGAGCGGTTTCCAGACGCCGGATATGAATTCGTTCAATCATTACGCCTATGGTGCGATTGGCGCGTGGCTGTACAGCACGGTCGCGGGCATTGATGTCGACCCGGCGGCGGCGGGCTACAAACATGTGCTCCTGCGCCCGCAGCCCGGCGGCGGGCTGACGCACGCCCAAGCGACGCTCGACACGCTGTACGGAAAGCTGATTTCCGGGTGGACGCTGGCGGACGGTGTGTTCACGTACACGATCACCGTGCCGCCAAATACGAGCGCAACGGTTACACTCCCCTGTGACGGTCAGATCACGCTGAACGGGCAGCCGGTCAGCGGGTTGATGCACGAAGTCGGCGCGGGCACGTATCAGTTCGTGGTGGCGTAGATTACCTCACTCCCCTCTGCGAAAAGAGGCGAGGGGAGCCAACAGTACCCGCCAAACCGAGTTTGGTTTCGTAGGGGCGCGATAAATCGCGTCCGCCGCTGCCGACCCCACCCCCGGCCCCTCCCCGAATTCAGGGAGGGGAGCCAACAATGCTCGCCAAATCGAGTTTGGGTTCGTAGGGACGAGGCGTGAGCGTATTTCATAATTGCTGGAAATGCTCAACCTCACCCCAACCCCTTTCCTAGAGGAGAGGGGCTATTTGCACTTTGATGGTACGGCTCGTGGGCTGATCCGGGCGGCGGGCTATGGTAAGATCACCGTGACGATTGGCCGCGCTCTTCTGACTGGCCGCGGCTCCTGCGCTGGGTGATCTCATGTTACGAACAGACCTACTTGAACAACTCCGCAAAAATCCCGCTGTGTCGGTGTTGATCATCGGCGGCGGTATCAACGGCATCGGTGTGCTGCGCGATCTCGCGCTGCAAGGCGTCGATGCCTTACTGGTCGAGAAGTCGGATTTTTGTGCCGGGACGAGTGCCGCTTCCGGGCGCGTCGCGCATGGCGGCATCCGCTATCTCGAAAATGGCGAGTTCCGGCTGGTGCGCGAAGCTCTGCATGAACGCAACCGTCTGCTTGTCAACGCGCCGCACTGCGTCGAACCGCTGCCGATCACGATGCCCGCCTACAGTTGGATGAAAGGCTTCTTTCACGCCGCGAGTCAATTCCTGCGGCTGAAAAGCCGCCCCGGCGACCGCGGCGCGGTCGTGCTGAAGATCGGTATGGCGCTGTATGATGCGTATTCCGGCAAGGGCGCACTACCGCTGCACCGCTTTGTCAGCCGCAAGCAGGCGCTCGCCGAACGCCCCGGCCTCAACCCGAAGATCAAGTGCGTCGCCGTGTACTACGACGCCAAAATCCTGTACCCGGAACGCCTGTGCCTCGAACTGATTCTCGACGCCGAACGCTCGTCACCGGGGGCGCGCGCGCTGAATTATGTATCGGTCGCCAGTGCGCACGGCGATACGGTCACGCTGCGCGACGAACTGACGGGCGCAACCATTGAGGTCAAACCGCAGATCGTTGTCAATGCGACTGGTGCGTGGATCGATCTGGCGAAGAGCGCCATGCACCGCCCCAGTCACCTGATCGGCGGGACGAAGGGATCGCACCTCGTGGTCGATCACCCGGAACTGCATAAGCTGTGTCAGGGGCATATGCTGTTCTATGTCAACACGGACGCGCGCATCTGCATTTTCTATCCGCTCGGGCACCGGGTGCTGATCGGCACGACCGATATTCCTGCCGATGATCCCGACTCGGTGATCTGCACCGAGGACGAGACCGACTATCTGCTCAAGTCGGTGCAGCACGTCTTCCCCGATCTCAAGCTGGAGCGGTCGCAGATCGTCTACACCTTTTCCGGCATTCGACCGCTGCCGCGCAGCGACGCGCTCACCACGGGACAGATCAGCCGTGATCACAGCGATACGATTTTGCCGCCCGGCGACGGCCTGAACTTCGCGATTCACAATCTGGTCGGCGGCAAATGGACGACCTATCGCGCGTTTGCGGAACAGGTGACAGATCGGCTGTTGGGCGAGCTCGGTCGCCAGCGCAGCGCGGATACGCGGTCGCTGCCCGTCGGCGGCGGGCGTGACTTCCCGACGACGGAGAGCGCCCGCGCCGCGTGGTTCAAGCAGGTGACGCGCGCGACTGGTCAGCCCGCCGCGCGGCTCACGCAGTTGTTGGAACGCTACGGCACGCGCGCCGACGAGATCGCGATTTTCTGCGGCATTGACGCGGATGCGCCGCTGCAAAATCACAGCGGGTATACGCACCGCGAAATTCTGTTCCTCGCCCAGCACGAGCGCGTCGAACGGCTGGATGACGTGATTTTGCGCCGTACGATGATCGGCATGCTGGGCGAGACGACGATCCCGCTGTTGGAAGAGGTGGCGGCGATCATGGCGGGGGCGCTCGGCTGGTCAGCGGAGCGGCGTATGCAGGAAGTCGACCGCGTCGTCGACCTCATCCGCGCGAAGAACAAGATTGATTTGCGGATGAATCCGCCGCAGTACGTGGGGTAAAGCAACCTCACCCCAGCCCTGTCAGGGGTAGGTTTTTAATGTTTCCCACTGGAACGCGGAGTTCTTTCGCCAAAACCCCTGTAGGGACGAGGCATGCCTCGTCCTGTTTTCCTCTGGATTGGACAAAAAGCCTGTGTTCCGTGAACGCAAAAGTTCGCTTTAGCAAATCGGGTTACGGCCGTGTTGGCACACGAGGACGAGGCATGCCTCGTCCCTACAATTGAAAACCTACCCCTGTCAGCACCCCCGGCCCCTCTCCGAGCGGAGAGGGGAGACAGGCAAAGCTCTTAAGTCCCCTCGCCCTTGGGAGAGGGGATTTAGGGGTGAGGTTCAGTCCCGAATACCGCCGCGGCGCGGATGAAATCGGCGCGCAGATGCTGCGACAGGTCGCGGTACAGGGCGTAAATGTCGCTGTAGCGGGCGTGACGCTGTGTGTTCGGTTCGAAAACGCGTTCAATGCGCACGGTGTCGCGTACCATTGAGGCGAGATCGGGGATCAGCCCTGCGCCGAGCGCGACGAGCAGCGCAGCGCCGAAGGGCGCGCCTCCGGCGGCCTGTGGCAGCGCGACCGGGACGCCGAGCACATCCGCTTTGATCTGACACCACAGCGCACTTTTCGCCCCACCACCCACCGAACGCAGTTCATGTAGTTCTGCACCGGCTGCACGTGCCGTCTCGACGTTGTGGCGCAGGGCGAAGCTCGTGCCTTCAAGGATCGCGCGGATGAGCGCGGCGCGGGGCGTGGCCAGCGTCAGGCCGAAGAACACACCGCGCGCTTCGGTCAGCCACAACGGCGACCGTTCGCCGAGCAGATACGGCAGGAAGATCAGGCCGCCGCTCCCCGGCGCGACCACTTCAGCCTGTTCTGTCAGTAGATCGAAGACGTCCCGATCCAGACGTGAGGCTGTGGCCACTTCTTCCGACCCCAACGTATCGCGAAACCACTTGAGCGCTGCGCCGCTGGCAACCGTTGCGCCGATCAGCAGGTGTTGACCGGGGACGACGTGCGGAATCGAAATCAGCGCCGGATCGGTGATGCCTTGAGCGTTTGGCATGAGCAGCACGGTCGAGGTGCCCGTCATCTCCGCCGCCGTGCCCGGCACAATTGCGCCCGCTTCGAGCGCCGCCGCCGTCCCGTCAATCGAGCCGGTCATGACCCATGTGCCGGGTCGCAGTCCGGTTGCAAGTGCGGCGGTCGCCGTGACTTCCCCGATGATCTGATGCCCCGCCGAGATCGGCGGGAACTGCGCCGGGTCGAGGCCGCACAGCGCCAGTAGATCCCGCGACCAGGTGCCTGTCGCCCGGTCTTGCAGACCCATGAGCGCGGCGTGCGCGGGGTCGAGGCTGTAGACACCCGCCAACCGGTAAGCGATGTAGCCGTTCACCTGTAGGAACTGATGCGTCCGTGCAAGCAAATGGGCTTCGTGCTGCTGGAACCAGCGGAATTTGGCGGCGAGGAAGAAGCTGTCCGCGCGGTTGCCCGTCACCGCGAAGATCGTCTCCGCGCCGAGCGCTTGCTTGAGCTGCTCGACCTGCGCGTCAGCGCGGCGATCCATCCAGATCAGCGCGGGGCGCAGCGGCTGACCGTTTCGATCCAGCGGCAGCAGCGTGGGCGCTTGCGAACTGATCGCGAGGCCGATCACGCGGTCGGCGGCGTCGGGGACGGCGGTCAGCGCCTGCCGGATGGCGCGGCACACGGCCTGCCACCAATCCTCCGGTGATTGTTCCGCGGCGTTGAGGAACGGCGTCGCCAGCGGGTAATCGGCTTGACCAAGGGCCTGCAAACGACCATCCAGCGTGAACAGGACCGCTTTGGCGGCGGTCGTGCCGACATCAATGCCCAGCAGCAGGTCGCGCATCGGATTTCCCCGGATGGTCAGTGTGATGGTGGAGTATAACGAAAGAGCCGAATACGGCGTGTAACATCAGAATGCTAGGACGGGACTCAATTGAGATAGTAAGCTGAGCTAATACAGCGCATTCACTATAAAATCAAGATCAGTGGTCATCATACACTTCTCAGTGGATCGCAAACATGTCGAATCGTACCATCCTACAATTCACAAGTACTTTGTTGAAAATCTGTGCCGTTCTGGCCTTCGTGTTTGTGTTTTTGGCACGTTTTCTGTGGGAAACCAATTACTACCTGACTCTCCCGTCTCCCTCTGTCGCAAACTGGGGAGTAGCGCTGCCGTCGTACGCCGAAAATCGGTTGCGCGATCTTCTCTTGGTTCTGTTAGCATTTGGCGTCGCAAAGGTCATTGATTTACTGTTAGCCATGACTGATGATGTGCGCGATGTCGCAGCATTTATTCAGCAAGTGCGCAAGAAGCAGTTGAAACAACAGGTGCAGAAGCAAGAAGAATTACCCCATTCCCCTGATGGTGCGACCGCGTGGAAACCTAAGTTTCGCGGCTTTCGGGTGAACAGTGCTGGACGTATCCCGAAGTATGATCCGCTTGACCAATTATTCCGAGACAAGTACGACGGCAGCTAGGTAAGTTGCGAATAATGCCTGAGGCGTCTATAACATCTCGAATTGATGGTCAACTGGAGCACACAAGTATGTCTGATGAACACGTTCGCGCGCAGTTGGTCAACCTGCTGACGGTGCGACAGGCTCACATGTCGCTGGAAGATGCCGTCAAAGGCTTCCCGCTGGAGCACATTAACGCCAAACCGCCGGGCGTCGAGTACACGTTCTGGCACCTGCTGGAGCATTTGCGCATCGCCCAGTGGGACATCCTCGACTACATCCGCAACCCGCAGTACAAGGCGATCGCGTGGCCGCGTGATTACTGGCCCGCGCCGGATGCGATTACCGAAGCGGGCGGCTGGTTGCAGACAATCGAGCAGTTTCTGGCGGATCGGGCGGCGCTGGTAGCCCTCGTGCGCGACCCGCAAACCGACCTGTACGCGCCGATCCCCCATGGCGAAGATGGGCATACGGTTCTGCGCGAAATCCTCCTCGTCGCGGATCACAATGCCTATCACATTGGTGAATTTGGCATTCTGCGTCAGGTCATGGGGTTGTGGTAAAGATCGACCCCACCCCCATCCCCTCCCCGAATTCAGGGAGGGGAGACAGATAACCGCTCACTATATCAAATGCGTTGTCGTAGGGACGCGATTCATCGCGTCCGTCGCTTCCGACTTCATCCCCCAGCCCCTCTCCTCTTTTCGGAGAGGGGGAGTTGCGCGCAGCGAAACGGGGTGAGGTTTAGCGCGTGATTACGGTGACGGCCAGTGGCAGGTGATCGGACGCCTGCGTCTGCGGGATGACGAAATCGGCAAAGCTGAGTTCGGCTGTGGCGTAGATGTAGTCGATGCGCTCATATTGATCGACCGAGCTGAAGGTGAGGGCCGCCGGATCGCCCGCGACATCCTGCGCGCTGGTCAAGCCCGCCGCCGCGAACATGGCCGTGTCGGCGTCTTCGGGATGCGCGTTCATATCGCCGCTGATCAGCGTGTAGGGGGCGTTGTTCCAGTTGGCGAGCAGCGCTTCGACCTGCGGGATGCGCGATTCAGTGGTCGCATAGGCGGACAGGTGCGTGTTGATCACGTTGAGCGTGCGCCCCTCGCCGAGATCGAGCGTCGCGCGGATCAAAGCGCGACCGAGCGGCACATCCTTGAGCGGCAGACGCTCCCACGACCAGTCGACGATCGGCAGGCGCGACAGGATCATGTTGCCGAACTGGTAGTCATGCCCCGGCGCATAGACGAACGGCATATTCAGGCGGCGCGACAGCCATTCGGCATTGTCGACGCTCCCGGCGATCAGCCAGCCGCGGCTGATCTCCTGCAGGTTGACGAGCGCCGGGTTCTGCGCTTCGATCACTTGTGCCACCGCTTCTAAATCCACCCACCCCCAGTAGCTGATCCCCTGATGGATGTTGTAATTGACCATGCGGAAGCTGTCGGTGTTCTCGGTCGAGGTCGGCAGCGTCGGGCGCGTCACGTAGAGCGCCAGCGGCACGATCAACAGGGCGGCGGGCACGGCGAGTAAGCGCCAGTTGGGGGATTTGCTGGTCGACGGGACAGCCGGAGTAAACGCGGCCAGCAGCATGGCGATCCCGGCGACGGGCGGCAGCAGCGTATAAGTGAACGGCAGCGTGATCAAGCCGCTGATGTAATAGAGGATGGTCAGCAGGGCGAAGAGCAGGCTGCCGAGGCTGACGGCGGTCGTCGTGCGGCTGATGCCCGTACGCGGGGCGGCATTGGTCAGCCCGCCGAGCATGGACGGGAGCAGGCCGAGGGCGATCCCCTGTCCGACGATCACCAGTACGACGACGAGCAAACCGCTCATGATGGGCAGCAGCGCCGCCGCAACCGTGAGGATTAGTACGCCGATCACGCGGACGATGACGGACTGCGCCGGGAACCAGTCGAGCATCCACAGGCCGAGCGCGTTCCCGATCAGCACGACGACGAGGCCGACTTCCAGCGAGGTCAATCCGGAGGAAGTCACGAAGGCCATGTTTTGCAGGAACAGCAGTTCCAACATAAAGAATGCGCCAAGCGCGATCAACGGGCGCACTGCGCCGAACGACGGTTCTTGATCCGGGTGCGCTTCACCGCGGAGCTGCCACAGCGCGACCAATGCCAAACCGCTGACGACGAGCGCGGTGATCAGCGGGACGATGCCCGGCTGCCACACGTAATCCCACGTGAGGAACGCGCCATGCACAGCGATTTCGAGGATCAAGCCGAGTACGATGCCCTGCGCGAAGACTTTGCGGCGCGCGGCGTCGGTCGAACTGAGCCAATGCAGCGCCGCGACGAGCACGATCAGCGCGAGGACGATAGCGAGACCCGCGAAAATCATGTTGGCGTTGATATCCCGCGAGATCTGCATGATCAGGCGGACGATGGCGAGGCCACCCACGCCGACGAGCAGTAGATTGCGCGGGCTGGTCAGCCTAGCGAGCAGCAGCACGAGGAACGGCGACAGAAAGACGAACAACGCGGGGACGGCGGCGAGCGTCTGCCCGAAGCGTTCGCCAAAGGCGTAGACCAGTGTGTTGACGAACACGCGCACGACCTGCACCCCCATGAGGATGCTCAGAGCCACCAAGATCAGCAACCACAGATTTTTTCGCATCAAGTTTTTTCCTAAAGGTGAGCCGCCAAGATGCGCCGATTCTACATCGGTGCGGGAACTATGCACGAACGCGAACGTTTTGCCCGCCCACGGCAGATTTGGCGTAGACGAGTCGTCTATAAATTAAGCGTGCTCGACTGCCCGTCGCCTTTGAACACAGATCACTGCACGCTCCACGCACCAATCACAGGACGCACCAGAATGATCGCCAACACCCAGTCCCTTTTGATCCTCGGCATTTGCTTATTGGTGGGCGGCTTGGCGCTGTTAAGCAGCAGCGCGTTCCCGGCGCTCGCCCAAGACGCAACGCCCACACCTTTACCCCCCTATGCCTCAATCCTCGCGACGCTTGCCGCCCGTGAGGCGTCCCCGGATAGCACCGCGGAACCCGCCGCGACCGCGGCCTACGCCACCGCCGCCGATTCCTACTGCTTGCTGTGCCACCGCCAATCGAATCAAGTGTGGGTGTTGGCCAGCGGCGAAACGCTCGATGTTACGCTGGATGTGAACGTGATCATCAATTCGGTGCACGGCGAGGCGAACACGATGGCCGCGCTCGCTTGCGCGGACTGCCACCCGAACTGGCGTTATCCGCATCGCTCGTTCACCGTGCGCAATCTGCGTGAGTTCCGTGAGGAACGCTACGCCGTGTGTCAGGATTGCCATGAGGTGCAGTACGAGCGCATGCTCACCAGCGCGCATGGCGAACTACTCGCGGATGGGCACGTCGAAACCGTGACATGCGCCGACTGCCACGGTGGGCATGATGTTCAGTCGCCGAATGAGCCGCGCGCCCGCGTCACGCAGATTTGCGGAAGCTGTCACACCGACATTTTTGCCGAGCAGACCCACGCCGTACACAGCCTGACGCCAACCGGGGAAGGGGATGATCTGGTCTGCACGGATTGTCACGGGGTGCACGATATCGGCGCGCCCAACACGCCCACTTACCGCAACCGCTCGCCGGGGCTGTGCGTGGACTGCCACGTCGACGGGTATATCGTCGGCAAGCCAGAGAGCAGTGACTAATTCAACGCTAGAGAAAACCTCGTTCGTGCATTCCCCTCACCCCAACCCCTCTCCCACGCAAGCGAGGAGAGGGGAGGCAAACAGTGCCGTTGCTGGCTCCCCTCCCTGAATTCGGAGGCGTGGGGCCGGGGGTAGGGTCAGATTGCGACCTTTTGCCGACGCTCATACGTCGTGTTTTTGCCGGATACTCAACGAGTAACTAGTTCAGCACGCGCTTGAGGAGATTGCGCAGCGTGATGTGCTCGTAACGTTTGAGATCCGCGCGGAGGGCGGTCAGCTTGCCTATGAGCGCGTTGATGTCGCCGTCGATGAACTGGAGTTCGCTGGTCAACTGCGCGATCTGACGCAGGTGGGCGCTCTCAGTCTGTACCGCCTCTAGCTGCGCCACCCGATCGGCGCGAACGCGGGTCATCGACGACCGTTGATCGGCATAGTAGCGCCGCACCTGATCGGCGCTTGCCCACGCGGGCGACTCACCGGAGGCAGAGAGCAGCGCGCGTTCCAGTGCTACGCGCCAGCGCACGAGCTGTTCCCAGTCGTGATCGGGAGCGGCTTTGCGGAAGCCGCTCAGCATGTACTTGGCTTGCGCTTCGTTGGCGGGGTGCACATCCGCCGCCGTCAGTACGCCGACCTGCGCCAGTAGTTCGACATGCGCGCGGGTGAATCCGGTGATCTGCTCGGCGTCGATAGGTTGGCGCGTGAGCTGGTCCTCCACCAGCCCCAAACGCCGCTCAAAGGCTTTGACCTCGGCTTCTTCCTGCGGGTAGGTCGATTGAATGGCGTTGGTCATTTGCTCGACAGCGAAGCTGAGCGCGGCGCACTCGTCGGCGTGCTGGCGGCGCGCCTCGTCGATGCTGTCCTGCGTGCGCTTAAAACGCGCTTTTGCCAGAATCAGTTGATCGTTGAGCGCCTTTTCACGCTGTTCCAGCGTCGATTTATCGCGCACCACGTCGAAATTGGGGTAGCTCTGCATGAGGCGCATGGCGGTGTAATCGCGAAACAGCATCGGGAAGTAACGCAGCACCGACCGTTCGAATTCGGCGCGAATCCGCTGGACTTCGGCGTCGACCTGCAGCGAGTCGAAGTCCACGACCGGGCGTTCGAGGTGATCCGACCACCATGCCGACGGTTTGGTCGGGGCGCTCAGCGGCGTGAGCGGCACGACGACATCGGGCGTGGGCGGCGGGGTGAGGGCGGTTTTAAGGCGTGAACTGACGCGCGTCGTCCACGGCGTCACGACGACGGGCTCGAGCGGCGGCACGTCGAGATACGACGTGGTATGCGCAAGCTGTCCCATGCGCTGCCCGATCTGGCGCACGCGCGGATCGACATGGTCGCGCAGGACGTGCAGCGCCGTAGAGTTTTCCGGTGATTGGTAGTCGGTATCGCGGAAGAGCAGGTTTTCTTCGCCTGCGCCCGTTTTGCGCCACAGCGACGGATCGCTGGCGAGGGCTTGCAGCGACAGCCCGATCACATGCGCGGAGAAGTTGTCGACGTTCTGGTAATTGCTGGCGGTCAGGCCGCGATTGGATGAGCGCGACGGGTGCTGGTAGTGGCGATGGCCGATTTCGCCGGAGGGCAGTTCAATCGCACCGGGGACGAGCATGCCGTCATAGTCGAGCAGCTTGATCGCTTCGCCCGCGCCGACGACGATGTTGCCATGCTGGAAGTCGCCGTGCACCATGTGCGCCCGCCGCAGCACCCCGCACAGATCAAACCACTGTTCCGCCAGCCGCGCCAGCGTCGCCGGTTCGTCGAGATGATCTTCGATGTAGGTGTCGAGGCGCGTCTCGGTCGCCCACTGCATTTTGAGGATGGGATACCACTTCCCGCGCACGCGGATGCCTTCTTCGAGGTAGACGAAGGGCACAATGCAGGCCAGCGGATTTTGCTGCAAATGCGCGGAGATCGCCGCGTAACGCTGCTGCTGGGTCGTCACTTCGCGCAAGAAGCAGCGCACCGCCCAGCGCTGACCGCCGCCCGTCACTTCGAAGACGGTGGCGAAGTTGCCGGAGATCGGGCGCGGGAGGCCGAGCTTGTTGGTGCTCACCTGCGTCTTGACGAGATCCGCGTCCTTAAAGGCCGCACGCGGATTTTGCAGCGCTTCGGCGTATTCGTTTGGGTTAGGCCAAGCCGCCACGGTCGGCTGCTCCGGCGCTCGGACAAATTCTGACCAGGGTCACATCGTCATTGCGGCACAGCTTTTCGGCGCGTACCGCTTCGATCAAGCGCGCGAACCCGGCCTGATCGAGTTCCGGGTCGGTGAGCCGCTTGCGAAAGGCCGGATGCGCGATGAAGAAATGGGCGAGCGCGTCGGTCATGAGCAGGAACAGGTCGCCATCCGCCCATGTGCCGCGCTTGAGCGTCGCCTTGACCGAGCCGAAGTCGTCGGCGTGCGTGGAGAGCAGCGCCGGGTGATTGTTGAACTGCTCGGCCTGAGCATAGGGGAAGCCGTACAGCCAGCGGCGCGGGCGGATGTAGAACAAGCAGCTATCGCCAATGCTGACGGCGCTCCAGCGGCCATTGGCGCGAATTTGCAGGCCAAGCAGCGACGAGTACGCGCCCGATTTCAGCTTCTCCTCGGCGTACCACGGCAGCGGCTTGGCACGTGTTTTCTCAGCAATCGCCGCGTGCCATTGATCGGCGAGCTGGCTGACGCTGGTCGCGTCGAGCCGCCGCAGCCCCTTGCCGACATAGGCGTCAACCAAAAGCTGCGCCCATAAGCCCGAAAACGACGTTTCAGTCGCGCCATCGGCGACCGCGCATAGAAATTCGGCAGGGGAATCCTCAGTGAGGCAGGGTGGGGAAAAGGCATCTTCATACTCCTCTTCCCGGCTGCCCTGCTTCGGTAACCAGAAGGCCGAATAGCGAATGTGCATGGCTAACGCAGATTGCTCGGGCGCGTGCCAATATCGAGGAAGCGGATGACCGAGACGATATCCGCGTTGAAGACGAACCCGCGCGAATTGTCGGCGACCGAGTAGCCTTCGGCGCGCGCCGCGTTGCGAATGTGCTCGGGTAGTTCGCTCGACATCTGGAACAACTGCTTGGCGTACTGATCCGGCAGTTCGAGATCGCTGTGCGGGAATTCGATGGGCAGGCCGCCGACCGATGACAGATGCACGTTGAACAACAGCACGCTGCCGTCCGAACTCTTCAGTTCGCGCAAGGCCGACGCTGCCGCGAGCGGGCTGCCATCCGATGACTCGCCGTCGGTGACATTGATGACGATGGGCGGGAACGAATCGGGATGTTCGCCGAGCCAGCTCCCGACGATGCGCTGCGCTTCTTTGAGCGCCTGCACCATCGGCGTGCCGCCGTTGGAAATCGGGCTGAACCAGATGGGGAAGCGCACCTTCTGGTCGATGATGCCGCCCGCGCCGTCATCCACCTTCTTGACGCGCTCCTCGATGCGCTGTGGGGCGTCGGCAATCGCGCTGATCGGGGCGAAATCTTTCTCCGCCAGCGACCCGCTGAGCAGCGAACCGACTTTCGCGCCGTAGCCCAATACGCCCACATGGTAGTAGTCGCGCACGCCTTCCGACTTCGCGCACTTGATCGTCAGGTTGTACAGGAGGTTGTTGATCGCATCCGCGACCTTCTGGTCTTTCTTGCCACCGCCGCCGCCGAACTTATCCGCCATCGAGCCGGATTGGTCGAGCAGGAAGAGGAACATGCTCGGGTTGCTGCGGCTGATCTCTGCTTGATACGCCATCGCTGTGCGCCCTTTTCTGAATTTCAGACAACGCAAATCAAAGGGTAGTGTGCTCACTCCCATTTTACAATACGTGGAATTTGGGGGTTTGTTGCAGGTTACGCTTCATCAGTGAAAATATTAGATACAATAACAAACAGTCGCCTTTAGTCTGCGACGAAAGGACTCATTCATGTCATCGGATAAAAAGTTTGGCATGCTGCGCGGCGTACTGCGCGCCATCGGGTTATCACCGGAATCCGCCGATCAAGTCGTTGATTTCATTGTCGATCTGCTGGCAGGCGAAGGAAAAGGCGAGAGCGCAGCCGCGTCGGCGTCTGAGTTTCCGTATCACCTGCGCGACCACTTCCTCTCTGCGGCTGAACTTAGCTTCCACGGGGTGCTGCGGGTGGCCATCGACGACCGTGCTGTCATCCTGAATAAGGTCAGGCTCAGCGATGTGTTCTATGTGAAGAGAGGCGATGATGCCAGCAAGTATCGCATCTATACCAACAAGATTGATCGCAAGCACGTCGATTTTTTGCTCTGCGACCCCAGAACGATGCAACCGCTCCTCGGCATCGAATTGGATGACAAGAGCCATCAGCGCGAGGATCGGCAGACGCGCGATGCCTTTGTTGACGGCGTATTCGCGGCGGCGGATCTGCCCCTGATCCACGTCCCGGCGAAACGCGCTTATGTGCCCGCCGATGTTGAAGCGCTGTTCGCACCGTATGTGGCCGCCGCGAATGAACTCGCAGCGCGCCCCCCGTTCAAAGTTCCGGCGGTTGTCAAACTGTCTGTGACCGGCGAACCGTGCTGCCCGAAGTGCGGCAGCGCGATGATTCTGCGTACGTCGAAGAGCGGCGGGACGGCCGGCACCCAGTTCTGGGGCTGTTCGAACTTTCCCAAGTGCCGCGGGATGGTGCCCTATCAGGCATAACCCCTGATCTCGCAGCGTGAGCTAGAATTGCGTTGGTCGGCAGAGACCCTCTGCCGATCCCCCTTAATATCCCCTCATGCAAGGAACAAAAATGTCCACCGTTTTTATTAGCTATAGTTCGAAAGACTTCGAAAGGGCGATTGACCTAAAACAGCGACTTGAAGCTGTCGGTTTCACCGTGTGGCTGGATACCAACAAACTCGAAGCTGGCTCTCTGTGGGAGACCGAAATTCGCAACGCGATTCACACCTGCAATGCGATGGTCGTCATCATGACGCTCCAGTCTTCCGAGTCGCACTGGGTCCTGCGGGAGATCAGCTATGCCACCGAATTTGGCAAGCCGATCATTCCACTCTATGTCGAAGGTGATATCTGGCCATTCTTCAAGAACACGCACTGCGCAAAATCAATCGACGCTGTGATTGACAGCTTGCTGCATGTGCCCCAGTTGTACGTCAGCCACAGGCCAGAAGACGCGGAATTTGCTAACCGCCTGGCCGATGAACTGCAGAGTGTCGGGGCAAAGCTGTGGGTAGGGAGCGCAGATGAGCTTAAAAAGAACCTGGGCGATCTCAACGTGATTATGCTGCTGATCCTCTCGCCCGAGGCGATGCAGTCAGAGGAAATCCGTGAACTCCGATACGCGTTTAATGATCCTGCGGCGGCCAAAGTGATTGTTCCGCTGCTCGTTCGACACTGTAATGTCTCGCCGATGCTGCGCGGCAAACCCTACATCGACTTTCTGAATCAGAACTTCGACAATGCCTTCGCGCAGTTGTACTGGCGCTTGGCGCAGTTGGGTATCCCGCTGCAACCGCACTTTTCCATCCCGATTCCACCACAGCCGCCCTTGCTGCTCGACGGTATTCGCATGTTTCGGACGGCTGCCGAGACGGTGTGGATCAGTGGACTCATCCTCGACACGTTTGCGCCGCATCATGAGCGCATGGCCGATAACCTCCAGAAAAACCCGAATGTGAACGTGCGAATTCTCATCCTCAAAATGGATACCCGACTGTTGAATGAGGCGGGGGCGTGGGTGGGTATCAACACGACGCTGACACCTGCTTTGTACAGTACTGCATACCCGGGATTCGAGGCGTGGGCTGCGCTTCAGGATCCGCCGCTGACGGATGCCGGACGCTGGGTTGCGCTGCGTTTGTACAAGAATCAACAAGACCTGAAGTGTCTGAAAGAGGCGGTATCGGGGCGTGTTGAGATCCGGACCACGAATCATCGACCGGGGATGGGGTATTTCATCGTCGATCCTAACGTCGACGGCGGCGAGGGAATTGTCATCGCTTCCCCCTACTTCTACCAGATTGATCGGGTCAAAGCGGAAAGTCAGGTGAAGTACAACACACTGCCCGTGTTTCTGTCGAAAACCTCTGCGGTTGCCAGCGAGCTGTGGTGGTTCAACCAGTATGTGCAGGAATTCGAGCGGCTGTGGGACGATTCGGAGAAGTGGGATCCCATTTAAGGTCTGTCCGGTACGACCCCACCCCCAACCCCTCCCCGAATTCAGGGAGGGGAGCCAACATCGCTTGTTAAACCGAATTTATTCTCGTAGGGACGCGATTTATCGTGTCCGCTTGCGCGTGGTAAAACTTCAAGGATGCATTTTTGAACACCCTAAGCCGCGCCCCGCCGATACTGTGATTACTTGGTCCCGTAGACGGATTCGACGGGGATATACTCCGTGTCGTAGCCGAAGTAGCGCGGCCCGACGAGTTCCAGACCCTTGGGCGTACGCCACTTGTCCGCACACGGAATCGCCACGACGGCGACGCGGAAGCCGTAGCGCATGCTCTCCGTGGTGATCGGTTCGCCTGTGTCCACGTCCAGCACCGTGATCAGATCGGGCACGGTGACCTTGAATTCCCCGTCAATCTTGACAATCAGGTGTTCGTTCTGGAAATTGAGTTCCAGCACCTGCCCGGCGTATTCGTCGATGCCCGTGATGCGCGCATCGCCTTTGGCGAAGCCCGCTTCGGTGCGCCGCGCCACATCGCCGATCTTGCCTTTGAAGATCAGGAAGCCGCCGACGGCTTCGCGCACCGTATTGACCGGATCGGCCTCTTCGACACGCGCGCGGCGGATCGTCTCGCCGATGCGTTCCGCCTTGCTCATCGTCCCGGCGATGGCCGCTTCTTTAAGCTGCTTGGCGGTCGCGGCGTAGCAGGCGATCATCGCCATTGCGCCCATGTTGACGGCGATGCCGCGCGCGAACGTTTCCATCCAGCGGTTGGTGATGGCGTTGAGCAGCACGACGTTGCCGCGCTCGTCGGCCATGGAGAAGGGCGAGGCCGACATGCCCGCGATGGTGTGCGTCACCATCTGGATTTCGGGGAAGGCGCGCCCCATGCCGTCGCAGTCGACCAGCGGCACGCGGAGCCGCGCCGCCACATAGATCGGCACGACCGAGTTCAAGCCGCCCGCTTCGATGCTCATGGTCGCGCGGATCGGCTTGCCGAGGAATTTGCCAATCGCCTGAAACGCGTTGACGATGTCGTCGCCGTTGGGCATCTTTTCGACCATGACGGTCGGCGCCCCCATCATGGCGGTCGGCACGATCAGATCGTCGTCTTCTAGCTCGTCGAGCGTGTACATGGGGACGGGGCCGTATTTCTTGACCGCTTCGCGCGCCATCAACATGCCGATATACGGATCACCGCCGCCGCCCGTGCCCAAAACTGCCGCGCCGAGGGCGATGTTCTCTACTACTTTTTCATCAATCATGCGCATGATCGTTTAGCTCCCCGCCAGATCGCCCACGGCTTTGACCATGATGCGCGTCGCGTTGCCGGGCAGGTACGCGAGCGGCACTTCTTCGACTTCCACGATTTCGATGCTGTTGGCATCCGCGCCCGCTGCAATCGCACGGTCGGAGGCTTCTTTCTTGGCCGCGGCCAGCGCCTGTTCGCGCGTCATATCCGCCAGCGAGAAAATGCGATCCGTCTCGCCGCCGATCTGCGCGATGGCCGCGCCGATGGCGTTGGCGACCGCGAAGTGCTGCGGCTTGACGATTTCCGACGCGCCCGCAATCGGCCGCTGGATGAGGATGCTGCCGCCGCCCACGATGATCACGGGGACCGCTGCCGCGCTCGTCTTCATGCGGTCGACGGCGATGTTGACCATCTCTTCGATGCGATCTTCGACCGCCGTGATGGTCGCCTGGTCGATGTGCGCGACGCGGGAGGCGTCGCCGACCTCGGCCTGACCCGCCGCGACGATCACATCGGTGGTGGTGAGTGTGTCACCGCCGAAGACCAGCGCTTTGGTGGTGATTTCATAGCCGACGCTCTGCGGGCCGACCTTGAGCGGATCGGTCACGACGAGCGAACCGCCGCCCAAGCCGATGGAGAGCGTGTCGGGCATGCGGAAGTTGGTGCGCACGCCGCCGATGCTCACGGCCAGCGCCGCGACGCGCGGGAAGCCATGCTGGAGCACACCGACATCGGTCGTCGTGCCGCCCACGTCGATCACGATGGCGTCCTTCAAGCCGCTGAGGAAGGCCGCGCCGCGCATACTGTTGGTCGGACCCGAAGCGAAGGTCAGCACCGGGTGTTCGGTCGCAAAGTCCGCATTCATGAGCGTGCCGTCGTTCTGGCTGATGAAGAACGGCGCGGTGATGTTGAGTTCGGCCAGCGCCTGCTTGAAGCCGCCGACCGTCTTGATCGCCAGTTCGCGCAGGCAGGCGTTCATGATCGCCGCATTCTCGCGTTCGAGCAGGCCAATGCGTCCGATGGTGCTCGACAGGGTGATGCTCGCGTCGGGGATGACCTGCGCGACGATCTCCGCCGCCTTCTGCTCAAAATCGGCGTTGACGGGGGAGAAAACTGACGAAATGGCGATGGCCTTGATACCCTTCGCCGCGATCTGTTCGGCGATGCCGCGAATTTCGTCGGCGTCAAACGCAGAAATGTCGCGCCCGTCGAATTCATGGCCGCCGTGCGCCAGATAGTAATGCCCGCCGACGACTTCGCGCAGTTCGTCCGGCCAATCGACCATTGGCGGCAGGCAGACGGTCGCCGGGAGGGCGAGGCGGATGCAGGCGGTCGTCTGCAAGCGGCGGCGTTCGACCACCGCGTTGGTGAAATGCGTCGTGCCGATCATGACCGCGTCGAGGTCGCCCACGTTGACGCCGGATTCGGCAACCAGATACTTGAGCGCTTTGACAATGCCGTCGCTCACATTGGCGGTGGTCGGTGTTTTGATGGAACTGATGACCGTCCGCCCGTCCATAATGACGGCATCGGTGTTCGTTCCGCCTACGTCAATCCCAATACGCACAATCGCTTCCTTTCGTGTTGTGAATGAAAATCAATTTCAAGCTGCTCGCGCCAGCGATTTTCAACTTTCGACCCCACCCCCTACCCCCTCCCCCAATTCGGGGAGGGGAGCCAACAGCGGTCGCCACGTCTCCCCCTCTCCCCGCTTGCGTGGGAGAGGGGTTGGGGGTGAGGGTTTTTAAACACCCTTTTGTCCCACCGGGTGAGGTGGACGAGGCATGCCTCGTCCCTACAATATTCGTCTCCTATCGATGCGGGGAGACGGGTGTGTCTGTCTCCCCTCCCTGAATTCGGGGAGGGGCCGGGGGGTCGACTTTGCTCACCTTATCCCCTCGCCCACGGGCGAGGGGATTTAGGGGTGAGGTTACACCCGTTCGCCGATTTTCGTGCCGGACATGGGTGTGAACGGCACGTCATAGCCGAACGCGCCCGGCCCCACCACCTTGAGCGCGGATTCACTGGTCAGCGCGCGCGCCGCCGGAATGGCGATCACCGCGACCCGCAGCCCATAGCGCAGCAGTTCGGTGGAGACGGCTTCGCCCGTATCGTCGGTGACAATGGTGATCAGGTTAGGCACGGTCGTCACGATCTGCCCGTTCAGGTTGGCGATCAGGAACTCGTTCTGGAATTCGATGTACAGCTTGTCCTGATTCACGCCGAAGCCTTCCACCGTGAGCGAACCGCGCGCGAAGCCCTGGGTGGTGCGGCGGTTCACGTCGGTGATTTTGCCGCGCATGAGGATGCGCCCATTGAGCGTCTCGGCGATGCTCTCCGGCACATCCGCGCCGCGATCCTGCGCCAGCATGACGCTGTGGCCGATTGAATGCGCCAGCGAGAGCGTGTAGTTCACGCCGAGGCGCTTGTACTCTGCGCCCGTGACCACCTGCCCGGCGAGACCCGCCGTCGCGCCCATGAGGGTCGCCAGCGTGCGGGCGATGTCTTCTGCCCACTTAAAGCTGATCGTCTTGGAGATCACGACTTCGTTGCCGCCCGCATCGACCAGCGCTAGCGGTGTGACTTCCGTCTGGTTGTCGAAGAGGAAGGTGGACATCTGCACTTCGGGGAAGGCGCGCCCCATCGAGTCGCCGTCGACGACGGGCAGACCCGCTTGCAGCGCGGCGACCATCGGCGCCATCGAATTCGAGCCGCCGATCTCCGCGATGCCGATGGCGGTCATCGGCTTGCCCGTGTGCCGTTCCAGCAGGCGCACCGCGCGCAGAATTTCTGAGCCTTCTTCCATCTTTTCGATGCTGGCGGTCGGCGCGCCGATGTGCCCGACGAGCGGGATTTGTCCGTCATCCGGCAGCGCGTGCGGGTCGATGACTTTGACCGCGCCGTACTCCTTGATCGCCTCGCGCAGAATCAGCGAGCCGAGGTAGGGGCTCCCGCCGCCGCCTGTGCCGAGAATGCCCGCGCCGAGCGCGATCGGTTGAATGTCGTCCAGGGTAACTTGCTGCAGCATTAGACTTGTGCTCCGGTATGCAAATGGCAGGCGACGCGGTGACCATTCCCGGTCTCCACGAGCGGCGGTTCGACCGTCTCGCAGATATCGAGCTTGGCCGCCTGACAGCGCGGCGCGAACGGGCAGCCCCGCGTAGGCCGCCGCCGCGACAGGTCGCCGCTCAAAGTGATAATGTCGCGCTTCTCGTCGGGGTCCGGTTCGGGGATTGCCGAGATCAACGCTTGCGTATACGGGTGTTTCGGTTCGTCAAAGATACTGTCCACGTCGGCGATTTCGGCCAGCTTGCCGAGGTAGAGCAGCGCGACCTGATCGCACAGGTAGCGCACCACGCCGAGATCGTGCGAGATGAACAGGAACGTCAGTTTGAATTCCTGCTGCAAGTCGCTGAGCAGATTCAGCACCTGCGCCTGCACCGACACGTCGAGCGCGGAAGTCGGCTCGTCGAGCACGAGCAGCTTCGGGCGCACGGCCAGCGCGCGGGCGATGCCGATGCGCTGCTGCTGCCCGCCGCTGAATTCGTGCGGGAAACGGTGATAATGCTCTGGCTTGAGGCCGACCACGTCCAGCAGTTTCAGCACGCGGTCACGCGCCGCCCAGCCGTTGAGCCGTTCGTGCAGCCACAGCGCCTCGCCGATGATCTGCCCGACGGTCATGCGCCCGTTGAGCGATGCCCCCGGCGCTTGATAGATCATCTGCATGTCGGTGCGGCGTTCGCGCAGTTCGCGCCCGGAGAGCTTCATCAGGTCGATGCCGTCGAACAGGATTTCGCCGCTCGTCGGTTCGAGCAAGCGGATGACGCATTTGCCGATAGTCGTCTTGCCTGACCCCGATTCGCCCACTAAGCCGAGCGTTTTGCCGCGCGGCACGTCGAAGCTCACGCCGTCGATGACGTTGGCCGTCGCTATCGGGCGGTTGAGCAGCCCACCGCGCACGGGGAAGCCTTTTTTCAGGTGGCGCACTTGCAGCAGCGGTGTGTCAGTCATGCGCCCTCCGGATACAGATAGCATTCGGTGCGGTGATCCTGCCCCACAACCACGTTGGTTGGGACGGCGGCGCGACAGCGATCCATCACGTGCGGGCAGCGCGGGTGAAAGCGGCAGCCCATCGGCGGGGTGTTGAGGTTGGGAATCGACCCGGCGATGCCTTGGAGTTCGCCGCGCTGCGTGTGACGCGTCGGCACGGCTTGCAGCAGGCCACGCGTGTACGGATGCTTCGGGTTCTTGAACAGTTCGCGCACGGGTGCTTGTTCGATCACGCGCCCGGCATACATCACCGCGACGCGCGTGCAGGTGTTCGCCACCACGCCGAGGTTATGCGTGATCAGCAGCACGGACAGGCCGAGCCGCTTGACCAGATCGTTGATCAGGTTGAGGATTTGCGCCTGAATGGTCACGTCGAGCGCGGTCGTCGGCTCGTCGGCGATCAGCAGGTCGGGTTCGCCCGCCAACGCCATCGCGATCAGCACGCGCTGACGCATGCCGCCGCTGAACTGATGCGGGTAGTCGCTGATGCGCTTGTCGCCGTCAGAGATGCCCACCAAGCCGAGCAGTTCAAGGGCGCGGCGGGCGGCGTCGAGGCGGGTTTGGCGCGCGGATGGCAGAAAACCCTTCCAGCGACCGGGCACCTGCTGCGCTTCCATACGCTGATACAGCACCGCGTCGATCAACTGTTCGCGGATGGTGAACAGCGGGTTGAGATTGGTCGTCGGGTCCTGAAAGATCATGCCGAGGTGTTTGGCACGCAGGCGCTGCATGTCGGCGGGCGACTTTTGCAGCACGTCTTCGCCCTTGAACAGCACGCGCCCGCTGGTGATCTTCCCCGGCGGCGTGGGGATGAGGCGCGGCACGGCCAGCGCGGTCAGCGACTTGCCGCAGCCCGTCTCGCCGACGAGGCCGAGCACGTCGCCGCGCTCCATGCGCAGATCGACGCCCGCCAGCACCTTCGACACGCCGTCAAACGTTTTGAATTCCACGTGTAAATCTTGAATATCGAGCAGGGTTTCAGGCATAAGACCTCACCGCCGTGAACGCGGATCGAGCACGTCGCGCAGCCCGTCGCCGAGCAAGTTCCAACTGAAGACGAGCAGGAAGATCGCCATGCCGGGGAAGGTCGCCACCCACCACTGCTGCGGGAAATAGTCGCGCCCTTCGTTGATCATCGCGCCCCATTCCGGCGTGGGCGGCTGCGCGCCGAGGCCGATGAAGCTGAGCGCGGCGGCGGTCAGCACCGCGAAGCCGAAATCCGTGCTCATCTTGACGATGATGGGCGAGAGCGCGTTGGGCAGGATGTGCCGGAACAGCACGCGCAGGTCGCTCGCGCCGAGGCCGCGCGCCGCTTCCACGAAGGGTTCTTCCTTGAGCGAGAGCACGAGGCTGCGCGTGAGGCGGGCGAACCCCGGCCACCACACCAGCGAGATGCCGATCATCACGTTGATGATGCCCTTGCCGAGCGCCGCCGTCACCGCAATGGCGAGGATCAGCGCGGGCACGGTGAGAAAGATGTCGGTGATGCGCATGAGGATTTCGTCGACCCAGCCGCCGAAGTACGCGGCCACGCCGCCGATGGTCACGCCGATGGCGGTCGCCAGTACGATGATGACGATGCCGACCTGCAGCGCCAAGCCGGTACCGAGCAGCAAACGGCTGTAGATGTCACGCCCGACGTTATCCGTCCCAAACGGGAATTCCGCGCTGGGCGCTTCTAAGCGGGCGGTGACGCGGGTTTTGCCTTCCGCATCTTCGGGGTGCGGCACGATGACCGGCGCGGCGAAGGCGATCACCACGATGAAAACCAGCATCACCAAGCCGACCATCGAGAGGGTGTTGGTGCGGAAACGGTAGACCGCGCGGCGGAAGTTCTCCATGCGCGGCGATTGACCCCGTTCCGGTTGAACAAGCACAGGAGTCTCAGCCATAACGAATCCGGGGGTCTAGGACGCCGACGATGAAATCCGCGAGGATGTTGATCAGGCTGAACACGATGCCGTACACGATGGTGATGCCCATGATCGGCTGGAAGTCCAGCCGCAGCGACGATTCGACCGCGTACAAGCCCATGCCCGGCCAGTCGAAGATCGTTTCGACCAGCACCGCGCCCGCCATCAGCCAGCCGAATTCGAGCGAGATGATCGTCACGGTGGCGATCAACGCGCTGCGCAGCACGTACTTGGTCACGATGATACGGTAGGGGATACCGATGGCGCGTTCCATGCGCACCGAGTCTTTGTCGAGCGCTTCCAGCATGCTCGCGCGGGTGATGCGCGTGATGCTGGCGAGCGACCCGAATGAGAGCACGAGCGCGGGCAGAACGAGGTGTTGGATCGACAGTCCGAAGGTGGCGAAGTCGAGGCGCAGCAGGCTGTCGAGGGTATACATGCCCGTGATGGCTTCCGGCGGGGTCGCCAGCGCGTTGAGGCGGCGGCCAATCGGGAACCAGTTCAGGTCGAGGCCAAAGATCAACTGGAAAATCATTGCCAGCCAGAAGGCCGGGAAGCTGACGAAGAACAGCGCCAGCACCCGCGTGATGTGATCCGGCAGTTTGCCGCGGTAGATCGCGGAGATCATCCCGGCGGGCACGCCGAGCAGCGTGGCGATGATGATCGCGGCGATGGTCAGTTCGAGCGTGGCGGGGAAGTAGACGGCGATATCCGCGCTGACATCGTGCCGCGAATACAGCGACTGCCCCCAGTCACCGCGCAGCAGGTCGAGCACGTAGTTGACGTACTGCAGGGGCAGGGGCTGATCCAGCCCGAATTCGCGCCGCAGCGCGTCTTTGATCTCCGTCGTCGCCTGCGGGCCAGCCGCCAACCCGACGGGGTCACCGGGCAGCACGCGCGCGATGAAGAACGTGAGCAGACTAAGCCCGATCAACAGCGGAATGATGAGAATCAGCCGCCTCAAAAAGTAGTAGCGGAACAGCATGTCTTTTCCTATGAGGCAGGAGAGACACCGCAGCGAGAATTGATCCCCGCTGCGGTAAGGGTTACCCAACGTGAATTACGGACAATGCTTCTCTGACCCCACCCCCAGCCCCACGCCTCCGAATTCAGGGAGGGGAGCCAGCCAAAGACCTTTTTTCTCCCCTCTCCCCGCTTGCGTGGGAGAGGGGAGAGGGGTGAGGGGTGAGGGGTGAGGGTTATCCCTAACTGACGTTACCTACTGGGTGTTACGCGGCCGGGCAGTTATCCATCGTGAGATCCCGGAAGAGCACCGACAGACTTTCCAGCGGGCGGAACACGTAGCCGCCAATGCAGTCGTTGAAGCCGAGCACGGCGTTCTGCGAGTACGTCCAGATGGCAGGCTGGTCAGCGGCGATCAGGCGCTGCGCTTCGGCGTACATTTCCAGACGCGCGGCCTGATCACCGGTGACGCGGGCGGTGTCGAGCAGGCTGTCGACCTGTTCATTGCTGTAGAAGCTGCACGAGTTGTAGCTGCCCCACTGCGTGCTGTGATACTGGTTGAACAGGTGCGCGTCCATGTCGAGGTAAGCGGGCTGCGTGTAGATGTTGATGATATCCGGGCCAGTTTCCGGCGCGGAGCAGCTCGCGACCATGTCCGGCCACAGCATCGGCGTCATGTTGAGGGTGATGTTGAGTTCGGCGAGGCCTTCGAGCAGCACGAGACCGGTCACTTCTTCGAAGGTCAGGCCGCTGACGTAGACGTAGTCGAGCGCGAAGCCGCCTTCCGGCCACGGGGACGCCGCCAGATATTCGCGCGCCTTGTCGAGGTCGAAGGTGGGCACTTCCAGGTCGGCGACCGCGCCTTCCATGCCGAGCGGCGTGGGGCCGGGCATGAGTTCGACCGGGATGTCGAGCACCTGCGGCAGCGCTTCGTAGTTCATGGCGTAGGCGATGGCCATGCGCACGTTGAGGTCGCTGGTGTATTCGCCCTGCGTATTCAGCTTGAGGCTGTTGACGAACAGACCGGCGTTGCTTTCGACACGGAAACCTTCGGTCGCGTTGATGCGTTCGGCGTCCACGAGGTCGATGGTGTCGGCGATGTGCGTTTCACCCGCGAGCAGCGAATTGACCTGCGAGGCGCTGTCACGGCGGATGATCCACAGGACGCGGTCGGGGTGATTTTCGCTCGGCCAGCCGCCCCAGTAATCTTCGACGGCGACGAATTCATACAGGTTGCCGATTTCCCAGCGCCCCACGGTGAACGGGCCGGAACCCGCCGAATTTTCCTTGAGGAAGGTCTGACCGAAGTCATCGCCGCGGTTGGCTTCGACGATGGCCGGGTTGACGATGTAGACCTGCGTCAGCGTGCCGACGAACGGCGCGAACGGCTGGAGCAGCGTGAACTGCACGGTGAATTCGTCGAGCGCCTGCGCCGAGCTGGTATCGGCGATGCCCGCCCAGCGGTAGGTCGGCGGCCCCTGAAGTTCGAGCAGGCGGTTGAAGCTGTACACGACGGCATCGGCATTGACCGGGCTGCCATCATGGAAGGTGGCGTTCTGCTTGAGGTTGAACGTCCACACAGTCGCGTCGTCATTGACTTCCCAGGTATCAACGAGCAGTGGCTCAATCGTTTCGCCACGCAGGATGAAGAGCGGATCGTACAGGGTGACGAGCGCGGCGTTGATCGAGTAGTTTTCGCCGATCGCGGGGTCGATGTTGTCGATGTCCTGATTGCCACCATACAGGAGGACGTTTTCAGCGTCCTGAGCGAGGACTGTGAACGATCCCAAGAAGCAGATCAAGAGGACTAGAATAAAAAAACGTGACCGTGAGAATGTCATGGTAAGGCTGTCCTTTGCGGGCACTCTGCACTAACTATTGCTGACAAGAGCATGTACGCACGGATTATTTCATCAAAGCAACGTTATGTCAATAAATCGTTGCACAGACCGGACGTAGGCGATTTTGTGCATAATCGCTGTGGTGGGCGTGATATCCTTAGGACTATGGGAATCCACACACTGTAATTTTTAGTGCTATAATGCAAAATGTAGTGTTGACACAGGTCAGGACATATTCACATGCCAGATGATATTTCTGACGAGCTTCGCCAATTGCTCGCCTTCTTGCGTGAGATGAATGACGAAGCGCAGACTCAGGCTCGCAATGAACTCTTGCCGCCGATTCTGAGAAGCCATTCGTTTGGCATGTCAGATGCGTTTGAAATTGCGCTTAAAAGTGTCAACAGCGTGTTGGAACGGCTGGAAGCTCAGCCCACCCCCGAACCGGAACCCGTCATCAAAACGGATGTGCTCGGCAAAGTGGCGCATGAACTGCGTTCACCCCTCACGTCGATCCTCGGTTTTTCGAGCACACTGCTGGCTGATGACATGCAGTTTGAGCCGAGCGCGCAGCGGCAGTTCATCGAAATTATCGATGTTGAAGCGCAGCGCATGAGCGGCTACCTCGATCATTTGATGGATTGGTCGCGGCTGCAGGATGGCAGCTTAAGCTTTTTATTTGAAGATGCATCACTGGCGGCGATCACCGCCGGGTTGGAACCGCGCCTGCGGGTGCTCGCTCATGACCACGCGCTGCAAATGGAAGTCGCGCCCGATTTACCTCCGGTCAAGGTGGATCGGCGGCGCGTGGAGCAGGTGCTGCTCAATCTGGTGGGCAGTGTCGCGGTGTACACGCCGAACGGTACGCCGATTTTGATCTCCGCGCAGGCGGAAACGGATTATTTGCGGGTGAATGTCGCGGATCACGGTGCTGGCCTGCCGCCCGAAGTGCGCGCGCGGGCGTTTCTGCCCTATCAGGTCCTCCTGAGCAATGGGCAGAGCAAACGCAAAAGCCTCGGGCTGGAACTGCCCATCTCCAAAGCGTTTGTCGAACGGCATGGCGGTGTGCTGTGGATTGAAGATAACCCGCAGGGCGGGACGACGCTGGCGTTCACCCTGCCGGTCGCTCAGCGGGCGCTGCCTGACCGCGAGGTCGAAGAACTGAGTCCGAGCGCCTGAATCGCTTCACGGAAGTCGGACTGGCGGAAGGGTTTGGCCAGCTTGGGCAGGGCGGCGATGAGCGGATCGTTGTCCGCCGCGAGATCGGCAACGTGCGCGCTCACCAGCAGCACTTTGATGTGCGGGAACCGCTCGTGCAGGAACTGCAGCAGCTTGGTCCCTTGCAGCCCCGGTAGAAACACATCCAGCGTGACCAGCCCGATTTCGGCGTCCTGTTCCAGCACCGACATGGCTTCCACCAGATTGTCGGTGTGGACACAATCGAAGCGCAGCGCCGCGAGCAGTTCGGAAATTAAGCGAACCGTGTGGATATCATCTTCAATCACCAATGCGCGCATCGGTAGTCCCCCGTGAGGAAATCGTCTTACGGTAACGTTGTCGGTCACGCCTACGGGTTAATGGGCTGCAAGCGCTGCCTGAACGGCTGAAAGCAGGGTCGTCAAACTCGCGGGTTTGACCACCCGCTGAACGACATTGGGATACGCACTTTCGTCTTTACTCGGAAGCGCCGCCGTCATCAACAGGACGGGGGTGGCCCGCATCCGGTCGTCTTCGGTCATCGCCTGCAAAACGTCCCAACCAGAAATATCCGGCAGAAACATATCCAGGATGAGGAGATCAGGCCGAGCACTGCGGATCAACTCCAGCCCTTCCGTCCCGGTTCCCGCCTCGAAGACCGAATAGCCGCGAGCGCGCAAATTCGCCGTCACAAACAGGCGAATGTTCACCTCATCCTCGATCACTACAACGGAGTATACCATGGTTCACCCCTGAACGATTCAGCTGCTAGAGTTTTCATAAGGTAGCTTTAACTTCTCAGCCCCGGTCGACACCGGGGCTGACGATGGGCAGGCGGAACGAGATGGTCGTCCCCGCGACTGGATCCTGAATCCAGATGCGCCCGCCGTGCGCTTCGATAATGCTCTTGCAGATCGCCAAGCCAAGCCCGGCGCCCGGGCGATAGCTGGCACCCTTGCGCTCGATTTGCCGGAACGCCTCAAACACCTTTTCGCGTTCCTCCGGCGGAATGCCGACCCCTTCGTCGTGCACGTCCACCTGCACGGCGTTGGCCTGCGGCACCACGGTGATGGTGATGGGCGTGGCGGGCGGCGAGAACTTGACCGCGTTGCCCACCAGATTGACCAGCACCTGCCCGATGCGCTGAGCATCGGCGCGCAGCGGCGGCACGCCGTCGGGGATGTCGATGTGCAGATAATGATCCGCGGTCAGCGTGTGAAACTGGATGAGCACGCCGTCGAAGATGGCGTTGATACTGATCGGCGTTGGTTCGATGCGCAGCGTGCCCGATTGCAACCGCGAGAGATCCAGCAGTTGATCGACCAGACTGGTGAGGCGGTCGGTTTCGGTGTCGATCACGTTGAGGAACTGGTGCTGCTGTTCCGGGCTAAAGGTGATGTCGGTCGCCAGCAGCGTCCCGGCGAAGCCTTTGATTGAGGCGAGCGGCGTGCGCAGCTCGTGCGAGACCATGCCGAGGAAACGCATTTTGACCGCGTCGGCTTCTTCAGCCACCTGCCGCGCGCGCGCTTCGATCTCGTAGAGCCGCGCGCGTTCAATCGCCTGGCTGCATTGGTAGGCGAGCGCCATGAGGAAGTCGCGGTCTTCCTGCGGGAAGTCGCGGCGTTCGGGAAACGTGAACCCCATCGTGCCGATGGGACGCTTGTCGACGATGAGGGGCATCATCGCCCATGCGCCGGGGTAGAGCTCGGCGAACTGCGCGAGGATGGGAAAGGCGGCGACCACGTCCGCCCCGGACGCGAACCACAGCGGCTCGCCGCGGCGAACCACCTGCGTCGCCATCAGTGCGGGATCGGCGGGGAAGCGCGCCCACTGGCGTTGTTCAGCCGTGGTGAGCTTAGGGATTCCGTTATAGATGACCAGAAAGTTATCGTCGTCATCCAGCAGATTGAGGCCGCCCGTGCTCGCGCCCATAAGATGCACGGTTTCATCGACGACGGCGCGCGCCACTTCGTCAATGGTGAGCGCCTGCGAAAGTTTCGCGGTCACGGCTTGCAGGCGGCTCAGGCGTTCGGCGCGCAGGGCGGCTTCCTGCCGCGCTGTCTGTTCCGCCTGGAACAACTGCGCCCGCTGGAGCGCCTGCGCGCACAGGTGCGCAATCGCCGTCAGCAAATCCTGTTCCTGCCGGGTGAGCGTTTTGGGATAGTGAAACAAAATGCTGATGACGCCGAGCACCTGCTCGTCCAGCTTGAGCGGCACGCTCCACGCCCCATGCACATCGTAGTGCACAATCGATTCCTGCAGATGCGGGTAACGTTCGAGGTAGGCCGACTGTGAGCCGATCCAAATCATGTGGTCTTCGCGCGCTGTATCGGTCGCCAAGGTGCGTTCGGAGATTTCCAGATGCAGGAACCGGGCTTGGTCTTCGGCGGAGAGCCCGCGCATCGATAGGCTTTCCAGCCAGCCCGCTTCGGCGTTCAGCAGGAAAATCGACGCATACGACTCGCCCACGACCTTGGGGATGGCCGCGATGATGCTGGCGGCCATGTCCTCGCGCGTGAGCTGAGCGGATAGTTCGGCGGCGATCTGCTGCAAAATCTCGGTGCGGTCTTCGGCGAGCTTGCGCTCGGTCGCGTCCCGCGCGATTTTGGTGAACCCTTTGAGCGTGCCGGCATCATCGCGAATGGTGCGAATCGTGCCGCTCGAATAAAAGCGACTGCCGTCCTTGCGCAGATGCCAGCGTTCGCTTTCGGCATAGCCCGTATCGATGGCGCGCTGGAGTTCATCCCCAGGGATGCCCGCCGCGCGATCTTCGGGCGTGAACAGGATCGACCGATCCACGCTCAGGATGTCCGCTTCCTGATAGCCGAAGACGCGCTCCGCCCCGGCGTTCCACGTCATTACACGCCCTTCGGCGTCCAGCGCGAAAATGGCGTAATCCTTCGCGCTGTCGATCATGGTGCGCAGGCGTTCTTCGGCGTCGCGCAGGGCGTTGCGGGTGTTCTGTTGCTCAGTCACATCGGCGAAGTAGATCGAGAGGCCATCCTTCGCCGGGTAGACGCGCACATCAAACCAGGCGTTGAGGGGTGGGATGCTGGCGGTGAACTGCCGGGCGACACCTTCGGTCATGACGTGGCGGTAGGTTTCACCGAACACGCTGTCATACGAGCCGGGGAACACATCCCACACTGATCTGCCGATCAGATCGTCTGGCGCTTTGCCGGACATTCTTTGCGTGAGCTCAATCCCCTGCGAGTTGAGGAAGGTGTACCGGTAGTCCCGATCCAGCGCGGTGAAGGCGTCGGAAATGCTCTCGAAAATGTCGATGATGCGCTGCTGTTCGGCGTCAAGTTTCGTCTGCGCGATCTGCGCGGCGGCTTCGGCGCGTTTGCGCTGACTGATGTCTTCGACGATGCCGAGCAGATAACTCGGCTGGTCGGACGACATCTGCACCAGCGAGCTCGTCAGTCGCACCCAGATCACGCTGCCGTCTTTATGCCAGTAGCGTTTTTCCAGCGTGTAGTAGGGGATTTTGCCCCGGATCAACTGGTTGGCGAGGTCGATATCGGTGGTGTAGTCGTCGGGATGGGTGAGGTCTTTGATCGTCAGGCCGACGATCTCCTCCTGCGTGTAGCCGAGAATGGCACAGTAACCGGGGTTCGCTTCGAGGATGCGAATGTCGTCGAGGCTCACGAGGACGATGCCAACCGCCGCCTGATCAAACATGGCGCGCAGGCGGTGTTCGCTGTTGAGCAGCGCCTGTTCAATGCGTTTGCGCCCGTCGATATCGCGGAAGTATACGGCCAGCCCGGTCACGCTGGGATAGAGATTAATTTCGACCCAGCGCCCGAGGAAGGCCGAATACGTCTCGAAGGCGATGGCGTGTCGTTCTTCAACCGCGCGGCGCATTTCACTATAAGCGGATGTCTGCGTGATTTGAGGGAAGGCCACCCAAATCTGCTGACCAATCAGGTCATCACGCGTTTTGCTCCACATTTCGAGCGCGCGCAGATTGACGTAGGTGAAGCGCCAGTCGTGATCCACCGCGTAGAAGGGGTCGGCGATGCTGTCGATCATGTTTTCGACGGTCGTGCGTGTTTCGAGGCGCAGTCGCGCTAACTGCAGCTGCGCGTCTACGCGTGCCAGCAGTTCCCGCGCGGAAAACGGCTTGACCATGTAATCATCCGCGCCTGCCCGCAAGCCTTCGACGCGGGACTCTTCGCCCGCCCGCGCCGAGAGCAGAATGATCGGCAGCGTGCGCAGTCGCAAATCCGTTCGCCCCGTCTGCAGCAGAGCGAAGCCGTCGAGGCGCGGCATCATTACCTCCGCTAACACCCGGTCTCGCCGGGAAGAGCAGCTCCGCTCCAGACCGATGACGCCATCGGGCGCGGTGACGACGGTGAAACGCGGTTCCAGCAGGCGCTTGAGATAGTCGCGCATGTCGGCGTTGTCGTCGATGACCAGCACCGTCGCTCCGCCGGAGGTGCCGGGTGTGGCTGGCGTGGTCGGCGTGGCGCTGTCCATCCCGAGGGTGCGCACGTTGTCGAGTTCGGTTTCAGCCAACCAGCGCAGCGCTTCCTGCGTATACGAGGCTGAACCGGTCGGCAGCGTGGAGAGGATGCGCGCCGATCCGACCTGTTCCGGCGGCAGATGCGCCGTGCCGTAGGGCAGCAGGACGGTGAAGAGCGTCCCCTCGTTTGGCGTACTGTTCACGTCGATGCTGCCGCCCTGAAAGCGCACCAGCTCCGCGACGAGCGCGAGGCCGATGCCAGAACCTTCATGGGTGCGGGCGCGCGATCCGCGAATGCGGTAGAAACGGTCGAAGATATACGGTTGATCCGCTTCGGCAATGCCGATCCCCGTGTCCTGTACGCGCAGGATCGCCGCGTGACCACCATCCCGCAGCGCGACGGTGATGCCGCCCGCAAACGTGAACTTGAAAGCGTTCGAGAGCAGGTTGAGGATGATTTTTTCCCACATGTCGCGGTCCACATAGACCGGTTCGGGGAGCGGCGGGCAGTCGATGTGCAGGTACAGCCCCGCGCGTTCGATCACTGTGCGAAAACTGCTGGCGAGATCGGTGGTGTAGAGCGCGAGATCCGTCGGCTCGAAGGCGGCGTGAATGCGGTTCGCCTGAATGCGCGCAAAGTCGAGCAGGGTGTTGACCAGCTTGAGCAGGCGCAGGCTGTTGCGGTAGGCGACCGCTAAATTCTCGCGCTGCGCTTGCGGGAGCGCGTCGGCGTGCGCCGCGATCTCTTGCAGCGGGTTGAGCATGAGCGTGAGCGGTGTGCGCAGTTCGTGGCTCACGTTGCTGAAGAATTCGGTGCGCGCATGGTCAATTTCGGCGAGGGCTTCGGCGCGCCGCCGTTCCTCGTCATAGGCGCGCGCATTGGCGATGGCGGCTTCGATGTGATTGACGATCAGCGCGAAGAAGTGGCAGTAATCGTCGTCGAGCCGGAGGTACGGACTCACGCCGACGATGAGGAACCCGAGCACCCGTGTATGCCCGGAAGCGGCGATGGGCAGCACACACGCCTGAGTAGGTGCGTCCGCCCACGGGCCGGACGGGACGGTGTCGAACAGCGCGGGCAGGTTTTCGACCATGAGCGGCTGATCGGTCGCCGGGGTCTGCGCCAGCGGCCACGGTGGGCGACTGGCGGTGAGGTCGATGGCCGCCGGGGCAAAGGCGGACGGGACCGTGACGCCGCTGTGGCTGACGAGGCGTGCGTGGCTGCCGCTGTCATCCAGCAGGTACACCAGCGCGAACGGCACATCCAGTTGATTGGCCTGAAGCACGGCGGCGGCGATGCGGCAGGCTTCCGCGGCGGTCTTGCCTTCGGTGGCGCGTTCGCCGAGATCATGCAGCGTTTTGAGGCGGCGCTCGCCGATCACGCGCCCGGTCGTTTCGGTGACGGCGGTGAAAATACCGCCCACTTTTCCGGTTTCGTCGAGGATGGGGCTGTAGGAGAAGGTAAAATAGGTCTCTTCGGTGTAGCCGTGCCGATACATCACCAGCAGTTGATCGTGAGACCAGGTCGCTTGACCGTCCTGCAGCACGCTTTCCAGCATCGGACCGATGATATGCCAGATCTCCCCCCAGACGGCGCGCCCCGGCTGACCGAGCGCGTGCGGATGCTTCGTGCCGAGAATTGGCCGATAGGCATCATTGTAGATTTTGATCATCTCCGGCCCCCACCAGATGAGGATGGGGAAGCGCGAAAACATGCAGATGCTGACCGCCGTCTGCAAACTTTGCGGCCACTGGTCGATAGGGCCGAGCGGCGTCTGCGTCCAGTCAAAGTCGCGGACGAGGCGTCCCAGCGCGCCATCCTGTGAAAGCATCTGGTAGAAAGGTGAGTTGCCGTTCGAATCGCGGGGCGGGGTCGAATTGGTCATGCTACCTCAAACACGTTCATCAAGTGGCGGCTGATTATCAGCGTATGTCTATTGTACATGAAATTTCACTCTTTATTTTCGTGGACGGCCTGATCCGGCGGCTGAGTTGTGAAAATGGAAAATCCGTGCTAGTTTTCGGGGTATGGAGGTGGGTATGCAGTTACCCCTGTTTCAGGAAACGCATGAGCCGGATCACGCGGCGCTGCGGCGCTGTGCCCGCGCGGACGTGGTCGCGCTCGACATCGAGACGGAGACACGCTGGCCGGGGACCGGGCCGAAGGTCGACTACGGCCTGAGCTATGCGGCGGCGGTCACGGTGATCGGGCTGGCGTGGCGCGAGGGCGATCACCTGGTGACGACGGCGGTCGCCGCCCCGTTCGACGACGCGATCCGCGCGTTCCTGACGCAGTTGTTCAGCGGGCAGACGCTGATCGTCGCGCATAACGCCGTCTTTGATTTGCGCCAGCTCTCCAAACTCACAGGCGGACTGACGCCGGAACGCATCTGGGATACGCAGTCGATGGCGCGGCTGCTGCATCCGGCCATCGACGTGAGCTACAGCCTGCTCGGCGTGGCGACGATGCTCGGCATTCCGTTCCCCGAACGCCAGCTCGAAATGAAAGGCCAGCGCACCAAGCTGCATCTGCTGCCGCTCGAAACCACGCTCGAATACGCGCAGGACGACGCGCGCCTGTCGCTCGACATCTACGAACGCCAGCGCGCGCTCCCCGCCGATCCCGAACTGGTCGAGTGGGAAATCCGAGCGCTGCGCGAATACTGCCGCATGACGGCACGTGGTATGCGCTTGAATACGCCGTTCGTCGAGCGGCGGCTGGTCGAACTGCGGGGGGAGCGCGAAACGGTCGCGGCGCGGCTGCGCGCCGACGGCCTCGATACGCCGGGCAGTTCGCAGGCGCGGGCGCGCTATCTGTACGAGCAAAAGGGCATTCCGCTGCCCAAGTGGGACCCGAAATCGTGGTTTTTCACGCGGGCGGGGCGTAAACGGCTGCAAGCGACCCCCGGCGCGCGCGTTGAACTGGGCGACCTGAGCACCGGGTCGCACGTGATCGAAGCGTACCTCGAAGAGGCCAAGCCCTACAGCGAACAACTGCGCGATCTGGCGGCGTATCTGGAAATCGACTGGCTGATCTCCGCGCTCGAAGGCCTGATCGATCACGCGGCGTTTGATGGGCGCCTGCACAGCCTCGTCAGCATTGCGACCGAGTCCGGGCGGCGGGCATCGAGTTACCCGCACATGCAGAACTGGAAGATGCCGGCGATGGCGGGCGTGGCCATCGGCGATGAGGGCTTCACGCTGGTCGAGATCGACTACAGCAACGCCGAAAATGTCATGGCGGCGTACATCTCCGGGGATGATAATCTCGCGGCGGCCTGCCGTGCCGAAGACTTTCACAGCACGATGGCGGTGCAGTACTTCGGCGCGACGTGGGAACGCGCGGATGCCGCGGAACGCAAGCAGTTACGCAACATGTCTAAGAAGATCACCTATGGCACGGCTTATGGCATGGGAGCGGAACGCTTAGGCGAAAGCATCGGCGTGGCGAAGGCGGAGGCGTGGCGGCTGATTCAGGCCAAAGACGCGGCCTTCGCCAAGGTCACCAAGATGCGCGCGGCCGCCCAGCAGCAGGTGAGCGCGACCAATCTGCTCAAGCTGTGGACGGGACGCCCGGTCGCTGTGCCGACGCCGTTCGTCGCGTGGAACTACCTGTGTCAGGGCGGGGTGAGCGAACTGCTCAAGCGGGCGATTGTGGTCGTCGCCGAGACGTACCGCGCGCAGGGGATGCGGTCGCGCGTGGCGCTCGACATGCACGACGCGCTGATCCTCGAAGTGGCGCACGATGAATGGGACGCGGCGCTGAGGCTGGCGAGCGACGTGATGCAGCACATCACGCCCGCCGACCAGATGGAACGCACGAATCCGCCGATCCGCTGGATCGCGCAGCCGAATTTGCACGAGAATCAGCATAAATGGGGCGCGGAACAGACGCATCCCAGAGGACACTTATGAACCCGGCACGGCACTTGGTCTTCACCCTCGGTTTATCCGTTCTGATCATCACGATCTCAGTGGCTTGGCTGTCCAGCATCCCCGCCGCGACGTGGGCGAGCTGGCAGCCCGCTACCTGCTTACAGGTAGAAGGCTGCTTCTGCGAGGCTGACCAGTCCACCGAATCGGTACGCCAGCCCGCGAATGCGTGGTCATCGTTCGCCTATGTCGTGGTTGGCAGTTGGATTCTGGTCGGCGCGGCGGTTGCCACTGCGGGTGGGCCGTATCAGCCGCTCATCGGCGCAGCGGTCGGCGTGAACGCCGTGATCATTGGCGTCGGCAGTGCCTTCTATCACGCTTCGCTGACGTTCACCGGGCAGTTTTTCGACATTCTGGGTATGTATCTGCTGGCGGGGCTGATGCTCGTGTACGCCTTACAGCGCCTGCTCGGCTGGTCACTCACCCGCGCTGTCGGGGTGTATGTCGCCTTCAGCGTGGCTCTAGCAATTGTGCAGGTGGTTTGGCCAGACACCCGGCGCTATTTGTTTGCGCTGGTGCTGCTGGTGGCGCTCGGCGTCGAACTGATCTATCGCCGCCGCGCCGCTCCGAAGATCCAAACTCTCTGGTTTCATCTCGGCTTGGGACTGTTCGCGCTGGCTTTCCTCGTGTGGATTTTGGATACGACGGGCGTGCTGTGCGCGCCGAATTCGCTGCTGCAAGGGCATGCGCTTTGGCATCTGCTCGGCGCGGTGGCGGTCGCCTGCCTGCACCTCTATTATCGCAGTGAGACCCGGCATGACTGAGATCACGTTTCGCGCTCTGCACGCCGAGGACGCCGCGTGCCTGCGGCTGATGCTCTATCACGCGATCTATGTGCCGCCGGGCGATGTGCCGCCGCCGCTCACCATCGTCGATCAGCCGGATATCGCCCGCTACATTGCGGATTTCGGTCAGCGCGCCGGTGATAGCGGCGTGCTGGCGTTAGCCGATGGCGTATGTATTGGCGCGGCGTGGGTGCGCCTCATGGAAGGCTATGGTTTCATTGCCGCCGACGTGCCCGAACTGTCGATTGCGCTCGTGCCGGAATACCGCGGGCAGGGAATCGGCTCACAGCTCCTTGACCGGGTGCTGGCAGCGCTGCGATCCGAATTCACACACATCAGCCTGAGCGTCAGCCTCGACAACCCGGCCAAACGCTTATACGAACGCATCGGTTTTCAGGAGTGGGCGATCAATGCGGGGACGGCGACCATGCGCCTGATGAACTTCGGTCGGCAGCGGAGGTTGGGTGACTGGGAGTTCCAGACACACGGTCGTGCCGTGGCCGACCGCGCTGGTCAGGCGGATGTCGCCGTGATGCCCTTCGATGATCTTCTGGCTGATGGACAACCCTAAGCCCGCGCCGCCGCTCAGGGAACGCGCTTTGTCCGCGCGGTAGAGCGGCTCAAAAATGTGCGGCTGGTCTTCCGGCGCGATCCCCATGCCCGTGTCTTCCACGTTGATGTAGACCCGGTCGCCGCTCCGCAGCAGGCTGACCGTGATCTTTCCGCCTTCGGGCGTGTAGATGACAGCGTTGCCGAGGACATGCTTGAGCGCCAGCCGGAGCAACCGCTCGTCGGCTTCAATTTCGATCAGCTCGTGAGGGATAATCAGCGTCAGCACTTGCTGGTTTTCCTGGATGCGCGCTTCGAAATTGGCGGTGGCTGAACGCAGGGTTTCACTTATGTTAAGTGTTTCGAATTGATAGTGGATGACGCCCTCGTTGAGTTCGATCATCTCCAGCGTATCGTTCATTAAGCGCGTGATGCGCGTGATCTGCGCATTGATGATGGCGATGCGTTCATCCCGTTCCGCGCCGTTCGGGTCACGCCACAGCAGATAGCTTTTGGTCGAGATGATGGAGAGCGGCGTACGGAAGTCGTGCGAGGCGTTCTGGATGAAAACTTTGAGCATGCGCGTGCGTTGTCGTTCGGCTTCGAGCTGCTGCAACTGTTCGCTGCGCTGTTTTTCGGCAGTGATGTCACGACTGATGCCGATCACGCCTGTCACGCGCCCCAACTGATCGCGAATCGGCACTTTGGTCGTCGACACGTAGATGCGGTTGCCGTACTCATCGACCGATTGGCGCTCCTGCGCGATCAGACTTTGCCCCCCCAGCACGCGCATGTCATCGGCCTCGTACTGAGCGGAGAGTTCCGGCGGGAAATGCCCTCCCGCCGATTTGCCGACCAACTCACGCGCGGAGGCGGCACGCGCGGCGCGGGTGTGCGCCGGGTTGCTGAGGATGAAACGCAGATTCGCGTCTTTGATGAAGATATAATCTGGAATGTTGTCGATGAGCGTGCGGAGCATGTTCCGTTCATGTGAGAGCTCGGTCACCGTGTTGAAGTACTGGTCGAGCTCATAGAGCAGGACGCCAGCGATCACCCCCATGAAAGGCAGAATGATGAACATGGGAATGCTCGCTCCAGCCAACATCTGGTCACGGATGTCGGCGGGCAGCAGCCAGAACGGCGCAACCGCCAGTATGGTGGAAACGATGCCGAAGATCAGATACCGCCAACCGACGGTGGTGAGACTCATGTTCGTTGTCGGGTTGCGGCGGAGGTAGTGGTAGAAGATCAGTCCCAACCCGACATTCAGCCAGATGCCCGGTAGTGCCGAGGCAATACCGACTCCACCAATGCTGAGGCGATAGATGCTGAGCATGACTGCCGTGATGAAACCGCTGACGAAGCCCCCTTGCGCGGTGGAAATCGCGACAATAATCGTCCGAGAGTCAATGAAGACCCCCGGTTGGATATAGTACGGACTAATCATGTTCATTAGGCCGCACACGCCGAAGATGATCCCCGGCACGACGTGGCGCAAGACCTCATGGCCGGCGACCCGGCGCGCCAAATACGAATAGCCGAGTACGAACGGAAAGAGGAGGGTGGCGTTATCGATGAGGGTGTGCAGCAGGTCAAGAAACAGCATAGCTACCGGTGGGTGAGTATAATCAATGTTCTATATTAAATACCTGATCGCATCAATGTAACGTAAATGTTTCCTTAACTTTGTTAGGTCTAGAGGTCTTCACGCCCCAGAGAGAGACAACGATATGAACATATTGATCACAGGTTTCACGCCCTTTGGTGAGGTTGAGCGCAATCCGTCGCAGTTGATCGTGGAATGTCTGGCGGAACGTCAGCCCGATCTGCGCACGCTGGTGCTGCCGACCGAGTATCACGCGGCAGCAGAGAAGCTGCGTGCGGCGCTGCGCGACTGGCAGCCAGACGCGGTTGTGTCGCTGGGCGTGGCGCAGAGCCGCTCGGCGATCACCTTGGAACGCATCGCGATTAATGTGGATGATGCGTCGATTCCTGATAACGGCGGCGTGCTCAAAACCGGCGACCTGATCGAACCCGAGGGGGCGATTGCCTACTGGTCGACGCTGCCGCTGCAACCAATGCTCAGTGCTCTGCAAACACGCGGCATCCCGGCGGCGATCTCGAATCATGCCGGGACATACGTGTGCAATCACGTGTTTTACACGGTACGCCATTATGTCGAACAGCACGGTCTGAACATCCCGTGCGGATTCATCCATGTGCCGGGTTTGCTGAAAGTTGATGGGGAAACGACGACGGGCATGCCGCTGGAGCAGATGGTCGAGGCGGTCGAGATTTGCCTCGCTGTGCTGCGCGGCGATCTGCGGGGGTGACACCGAGGCCTACCCGTAGCTCCGCGGAAGCGCGGGGAGTCGATTGGGGAACAGCGGACGAAATGGTGCAGTTTAAGAAAAAAAGACGGTGTTTGGAGGGACAGGACATGAGCCTGTTTCACAATTGGTGAAAATGCTCAACCTCACCCTGCTTGCTTCGCAAGCCGTCCCTCTCCGTGGGGAGAGGGACACAACCAACCCGCCTTGCCCTTGCCCCTCGCCCTTTGGAGAGGGGCGGTTGAGCGCAGCGAAACGGGGTGAGGTTAGACAAAGTGCCGATTCTGAAATGACTTCATGCCTCGTCCCGACGACGGCTCGCTGGTCAGAAGTGTCCGGCCCGCATTCTTTTGGAAAGGGGACGCGCCAGTCGGTTACGACAGAAACACCAGATCGTAAGGGTACTTGTTCAGCGTGAGGCGGCCTTTATCCACACGCAGAATCTCGCTCAGGCGCACAAAATCCTGATCGCTGATGACGAACAGGTACGGATTGCCGTCCTCAAACAGCTTCGTCAAGTCGATGCGCGTGTCGTACTGTACGGCGACATCGGTGTTCGTGCTCAGTGCGTTCCAGTAGCGGCGCATCTGCGTGGCATACCACAGCTTGACGATCTTACGGAAGAGGTACGGGTAGATGCCGAAATCGTCGGTGATGCGCTTCAGGTCGTCGATCTCGATGCCGTGCGCGGCGCGGTCATACAGCCACAGGTTGGAGAACGTCTCGGGGATCGGCTGGCCCTTGAACTGTTCCAACTGCGCGGCGGCCTCGCGCTGCGCGATCTGCGCGGCTTCCGCGAGTTTGCTGCGGAGCTTGGCGGGCAGCGTCATGAAGAAATACGGGTAGACCAGCCCCTGTTTGAGTAGCTGATAGTTCGCGGATACGTCCAGTCCAGCGGCGAGCATCTCCGTGGTGAGGATTTTGCCGTCTTCGGCGCGCGTTGTCCCGGCGAACACCCACGAAATCGGGCGACCGTTCTTTTCGGCGTCATTGGTGACGATATATCCGGGAATCGCGTCGCCGTGCTTCTCTTTGATCTCGACTACCGCCCCGTCGCGCCGAATCTTGGCGGTGTTCACCCACGAATTTTTGCCCCACGTCTTCCACGTCACCGACTCCACGCCGAGCAGGCGCAGAAAGGCGTTGGTCGCTTCGATGGCGATGCGCTTGGGCTGCTTGTGTTCGCCGGCGTCCGGCTTCTTGATCGCCGCGCGCGGTTCCAGCTTCAGGTTTTTGGGGGTGGGCGGGTTTTCCGGCGAATAATGCGTTTCGAAGGCATCGACGCCCTGCAAACGCAGTTGCACAATGCCATTCTCTTCGGCGAGGTTTTTGTCGAGCTCGGCGCGGTTCTCCGTCTCGAAGGTGTTCCAGAGCTGCGGGTTATCCGCCTTGAACTTGATCGAGTCGCCGTCTGGCGAATAGCCGACGACGTAGAAGCGGCCTTTGATGAGCGTGAAGTTCACGATGGTTGTCTCCTTGTGTGCGCATTGTATTAAAGCATAGGGTCACGAATCGCGCTGGTAAGGGGAGCGCAGGTGATAGTTCGCCACAAGGCGGGAGAAGGTAGGGGAAGGGCTTGCCCCTCCCGCTGCTGGGCGCGGCTGAAGCGTGGTGTCCGGTTGGGGACACAATTCATTGCATCCCTACACAAGAACCGTTTTCTTGTAGGGACGAGGCATGCCTCGTCCTAATTTCTAGAGAAGGATATAGAGGACAAGGCATGCCTTGTCCCTACAAAAACCTCGCCAATCAAGATCATGCTACGCTTTTTTGACACCCTCTTTATCGCGTCCGCTGCATCCTGCTCTCCGCTTTCCTAGGAGAGGGGTGAGGGATAACAAAAAGGGCGCAGCATGCTGCGCCCCTACAGAATCGATATTGGTACCGTTTTCAGCTTTTAGCTAATCGCCAACTGCGAACCGCTGACTTACAACAGCGGCGCTTTCTCGATCTCCGGGTAATCGCAGGCGAGTTCGCGCCACGCGCGCCCCAGGCGCCGGAAGCCCTCTTCAATGTCGACCGGCTTGTGCGCGCCAAAGTTGATGCGCATGTGATGGCTGCCGCTGCCATTGGTATAAAACAGGTTGCCGAGCGCGTAGGCGACGCCCGTCTGCACGGCCTGAATATACAGTTCGGCGACGGTTGGCCCGGTCTTGGGCAGTTCAACCCACAGATACATCCCGCCGTGCGGCTTCTCCCACTTCGACCCCGGCGGCAGCGAGCGGCGCGCGGCGGCGAGCGCCACATCGCGGCGGCGCTTCAGTTCGCGCATGTTGCGCTCCATTTGCAGCGCCAGCACGCCGTGTTCGAGCATCCAGTGCAGCGCGCGTTGATTGAGGCCGGGCGTCGAGATGTCGGCGGCCTGCTTGACGCGCACCAAACGTTCATGGTGAATGCCGTCGGAGATCACATAGCCGATGCGCAGACCGGGGATCAGGTTCTTGGTGAAGCCGCTCACGTGGATGACGATCCCGTGTTCGTCCAGCGCCTTGAGCGGCGGATACGTTTCGCCCTCAAAGCGGAATTCCTGATACACGGCATCTTCGAGAATCGGAACATGATATTCGTGTGCTAAGTTGAGCAGTTGACGGCGGCGGTGCAGCGGCATAACGCGCCCGGTTGGGTTCTGGAACGAGGGCATGACGTAGATCAGACGCGGGTGATGTTCGAGAATGACGTTTTCGAGCATGTCGAGGCGAATGCCATCGTCGTCCATGCCCACGCCAAACGCGCGGACGCGGCGGGTGCGGGCGATGTCGAGCATGCCGAGGTAGGTCGGCGTTTCGGTGATGACCAGATCGCCCTCGGAGAGCAGTGACTGCACCACCAGATCGATCCCCTGCTGCGTGCCGCCCGTGATCAGGACATGTTCGCTGCTGCAGCGAATCCCCAACGCGCTCACATAGTCGCGCACGCTGGCGCGCAAGGGGGCGTAGCCTTCGGGCACTTCATAGGCGAGCGCTTCTGAGCCGTCGCGGTCGATCACGGCGTTGATGGCTTCGCGCAAGTGCGAGACCGGGAAGAATTCGGTGGGCGGCGCGCCCGTGCTGAAGTTGATCACGCCGGGACGCCGCGCCATACGCATGAGTTCGCGCAGCGAGCGGTCGGGGTAGTTGTTTGCGCCGATCATCTCCGCGTGCTGGCCGTTGGGGCGCGCGGGGCTCGGCATCATCGAGGTTGGACTTTCGATGCTCTCGCGCCCGCCGGAGACAAACGTCCCGCGACCCGCATGGGCGCTCAAATAGCCTTCCGCGCGCAGTTCCGCATAGGCGTTGACCACGCTGATGCGGCTGATGTTCAACTGGCGCGCGAGATCGCGGCTGGCGGGCAGACGCGTCCCGGCGGGCAGCGTCCCGCTTTCGATTTGGGCGCGCACATGCCGGATGAGCTGCCGATAGATCGGTTCTTCACTGTCCCGATCAAGCAGAATCGACAGAGGGTGCGTAAGCATATGAAACTCCAACGGACGACTAAGGGCGCGATCACCCTACCATGTACGAACGGACGAAAAGAGTCCATGTAGTACCATTATGGACTCGGAACGTGTATATGCAAGTGTTTCTTACCAGATTCGGAGGATTCATTTTCCGTTCCGTCGGAGTTGCCGTATCATAGAAGGGATTTCATTTTCGACCCGGAGACGCGATGTCATGATCGATGCGGAAGAACGCCAACAACTGATCAACGCGATGCTTGACAAGCTGGAGCATGGAAACGCTGCCGAGCGCCGCGCTGCTGCCTACTGGTTGGGCGAAGCCGCCGCCGGGGATGCCGTCGACGAACTCATCAAAACGTATCACGACGACGACAACAAGAGCGTGCGCGCTGCCGCCGCCTATGCGTTGGGGATGTTCCGGGCGGTCGACAAGGCGTTGAAAGCCGGGCGTGAAGAGCAAGTGGTGGAACGGCTGCGGCAGGTAGAAGAAGAGGGCAAGCTCGGTGGGCGCGCGCCAGTGGGGCGCTGGATGCGGCGCATTTTCGGCCTACTGCTCTCGCTCCTCATCATCGGCGGGCTGTACCTCGTGCGCGATAATCTCCGCGTGCTGGTCTTCCCCAGTCTCGCGCAGGATCGCCTGTCCCTCGTGAGCAGCCTCCAGCAGCAGTTCACGCCGATCAAGAATGATGTGACCACGCTGCAAAATCAGTTCGTCAATGTGGTGATCAACGGCGGCCAGCTCGACTGCACCGCCTTCTTCAATGAACCGCCGCCCGTGGCCCCGCTGTCGAATGTAGACAGCCTCGCGTATGCTGACCTTGCGGAGATGGTGACGCGCATGAACGGCGTGCATAATTCGCTGCTGGCGACGAAAGCCGTCTACAACGAGGCGTGTTTCGGTTCAACGCCGCTGACGCGCGAGTCGGCGGGCGAGGTCTACCGCGACTTTGTGCCGACCATCACGACGATTGGCGAGCTGGAAACGGCGCTCAATGTCACGCTGCAAAACGCGCCGACCGCAACGCCTGAACCGCCGACCGCCGCCCCGGTGACGGAAACACCCGTGCCGCCGACGGCCGCTCCGACCAGCGCTGCGCCCACAGCCGCGCCCGTCGAAGCGACCAGCGTACCGCAGCTCGACCCGACTGCCGCCGCCCAAGCCAACCCCGGACGGCATGTCGGCAACCTGTACGTGATTGTCGAGACGGCGACCGGGCTGAACGGGCCGAGTTCACTGCTGCTGCGCTATTGGACCGATGTGAAGCAGTCAGGCGCTACGGGCGGCTGCACCGCGCCCGCGCCTGCCATTCCGGAGAACTACACGGTGCTGCCCGAAATTGACTTGCAGGTGTCCGTCCAACTGCGGCAGGCCGTCACGTTGATCAACAACGGGTTGGGCGCGCTGCGCTCCGGTTGGCACGACTTCCAGACGGCCTGCACCAATGGCACGCTGGTCGCGTCCGCCGACAACGGCTTCAACTGGGCGCTCAACACGCAGACCTCGTTCCAGAGCGCGCGTCCGCTCCTCGACATTGTGCGCGCGCAGTGGCCGTAACCACGGCCTTGCGCCGCTAGAATCAACACCGCCCTAGGCCGACGCCTCGGGCGGTGTTTTTTTGATCGTCTGTGTCCAAACCAGCGGGGATTTACGCCAGTTCCGGCTGCATGACCGGCACGGGTTCCCGCTGTTCGACGCGCATCATCAGGTGCCCTTTGGGGCGCAGCGTGATTAGCGGCTCGGCTTCCACCCGCTGACCGGGCGTGAGCCGCAGTTGGTAGCGCTGGGCGATGGTCGCCAGCAGCAGGCGCGCTTCCATCGCCGCGAAGCTGTTGCCCACGCAGATGCGCGGCCCGCCGCCGAACGGCAGGTAGGCGTAACGCGGCAGGTTCTTCTCGTTGTCCGCGCTGAAGCGTTCCGGCATAAAGCGTTCGGCTTGCTCCCACAGTTCGGGGTCGCGCTGCATGAAGTAGTTGAAGATCACGACCTGCGTGCCTTTCGGAATGCTGTACTCGCCGATTTCCACATCGGCTTGGGCTTCCCGGCCAAAGCTGTAGGCGGGCGGCATCAGGCGCATCGATTCCTTGACCACCATATCGGTATAGGGCAGGCGGCGCAGATCTGCCAGCGTGGGCAGCCTGCCCGCCAGCACCGTATCCAGCTCGGCGTGCAGCTTGGCCTCAACTTCGGGATTCTCCGCCAGTAGCTTGAACGTCCAGTTGAGCGTGTTGGCGGTCGTTTCGTGCCCGGCCAGCAGCAGCGTGACGGCTTCGTCGCGCACCTGCTTATCGGTCATGTGCTGGCCTTCGTCATCTTCCGCGAGCAGCAGCATCGAGAGCAGATCGCCGCGATCTTCCCCGGTTTTGCGCCAGTCCGCGATCATGCCGTAGACCACTTCGTCGAGATCAGCGAGTGCGCGGCGCAGGCGCAGGCGACTGCGTGTCGGAATCCACGCGGGCAGTACATCATTCGGCTTCATCGCTTCCTGAATCACGTCGGTCGCGGCACCAACGCGATCCGCCGCTGCCGAGACATCCGTGTTGAACAACGACTTGGCAACAATCTTGAGCGTGAGCGTCATCATCTCGTGGTCCACCGCGAGGCGCTGACCGTCGCGCCAGTGCGCGAGCATGCGGTCGGTGTAGTCGACCATCGTTTCGGCATAGGCTTCAATGCGCTTGGTATGCAGCGCGGGCGCGACCAGCTTGCGCTGCCGCTTCCAGAACTCGCCGTCACTCACGAGCAGCCCGTTGCCCATGACCCGTGCCAAACCAACCTGCTCATCCTTGTACAGTTGATCTTTGTGGAACTTGTCCGCCTGCGTGACCAGCACTTCATGCGCGAAGTCCGGGTCGGCGATGACATAGTAGTTGAACAGCGGCGTCGTGAGCGTGGTCACCTTGCCATACCGCTGGATAATGCGCCCGAAGAAGCCGAGCATATCGGCGTTGAGTTCCGCCATCAGCTTGAAGCGACCCCAGATCGATTTAGGGAACACGAGTCCCTCTGCTATCCGTCCCATGTGACGATTCCTTGTTGACACTTTGACTATTTATGGACACATTGTCTATAATTGATGATATGAAATCGCGTCCGCCTGTCAATCAGCAGTTTGGGCGGCGTGTCCAATAGTAGACAGGTGTCTAGAAATGACGGAAAAGCGACCGGATCGGCGGCGAGAGCGCACGTTTCACATGTTGAGCACCGCGCTGCTCGACCTGCTGAAAGAGCGCGATTACAACAACATCACGATTCAGGACGTGGCCGATAAGGCCGACGTCAGCCGTGCCACCTTTTACCTGCACTGCAAAGACAAAGACGAACTGCTCTTCAAGACGATGCAGCGCATCTACGACGAGTTGAGCACGCACTATCCCCCGCTGGATCGCAACGATTTCAACAATCGTTCGTACTTGGAACAAACCGACGATGCGCGCGACTTTCATCATGTCGCCGCCCATGCCGACTTCTACCGGGCGATGCTGAGCGCGCATGGTTCGCCGCAGTTCATACGCATGGTGCGGGCGTATCTGGAAACCGTGATTCGCGACCAGATTTTGAAGCCGCTCATGCCGTCGGACGGCGAACCGGGCTTGCCGCTCGACTTTATGGCGGCCTATATGGCGGGCGCGCAGATCGGCGTGATCAACTGGTGGCTCGACAACAATTTACCCGTTTCACCCGAGGAAATCAGCCGCATGTTGAGCCGAATGTGCCTGTTCGGGATGCGCTGGTCGCTGCGCCTAGCCATTGACCCGGAGGTTGATTTGACTTGAAAATATTGAACACTTGTTCTATAATTGAACAGAAATCACCCCCTACTTATGCGGGTTTTACACATCTTTTACGCAAAAGTTCAGGGTGCGTGTTGTAGAATCAGAGTGTTCCATAAACAGAGATGGTGAATGGCAGTTCAGACTAAACCGTACGCGCACAAAGCGGTGAAAAAGTCACCGCAGAAGCCGAAAACGAAGCCCCAGTCGCGCGCCGGATGGCTGCGCTACCTGCCGGGATGGATCATCATTGCGTTCGTCTTAGCGATTTTGCTGCCGAATGCACTGGCCTCCACGTTTGGTGTTGTCAACCGAGTGATGAGCGCTGTGCCGCACGTCACGGGGATCGAAACAGTCTATGTGGCTCCAGCGGGCGTGGGCGCGAATGTGATCGCGCCGATGTTTACGAAAGAAGTCCGGCACTGGAGTTCGGATATTCAACGCTGGGCGCAGCAGTATGGGCTTGATCCCAACTTGCTGGCCACAGTGATGCAAATTGAATCGTGCGGTTATGACACTGTGAGCAGCCATGCGGGCGCGCAGGGGCTGTTTCAGGTGATGCCGTTCCACTTCTCCGCGGGCGAAGACATGCTCGACCCGGATACCAACGCCATGCGCGGCGCGAACTTCCTCAACGAATGTCTCGGTTACGCGAACGGCGACACCGGGCTGGCGATGGCCTGCTACAACGGTGGTCCGTCGGTCATCAGCCGGGCGTTCGATAACTGGGCGAACGAGACCCAGCGCTACTACATCTACGGTACGGGCATTTATGCGGATGCGCAGCAGGGGCTGTCGTCGAGCGAAATGCTCAATACGTGGTACACCTCGGGCGGCGTCAACCTGTGCAACCGCGCTTCGGTCGCGCTCGGCCTCGAATAACCTGTCAACGCAGCAAGCTTGCAAGGACGAGGCTAACCTCGTCCTTTTTGTTTGGGGTATCAAGCAGTCAACAGGCAAAAAAAGAGCCGCCCGGGGTTAACCGGGCGGCCCTCAGCTGCTGAGTGAGCTGACTAGAGCGTGTTGACGATGTTCGAGAAGATGTTGCCGATCGCCGGCCCGAGCAGGGCGAGGATCACGATGACGACAACAGCGACGAGAACCAGGATGAGCGCGTATTCGACGAGGCCTTGGCCTTCTTCACGGGGTTGATACAGCATGATAAGCTCCTCAATAAAGGATGATAATCTGCAAATGCAGCATGTCATTAGATTAGCACACATCCTTTTGGGGAAGCATTAAGATGTTTTTGGATTTGTCAAATTTTCCTAACTATTTCACAAATGGTCTTTGCGCGGGAGCAGATCGAGGTGGGCGGTGATCGAAGCAACCGCCGCCTTGATTTCGTCCGGCAGCGTTGCCGCGTGGGCGAGCTTATCCACGAGAAAACGGTCGTTCATCACGGTCGCCTGCATGGTCAAATAGCCGAAATTGTCGCCCTGCCGCATCAGCACCGGAAACTCCTGATCCGCATGGAAACGCACCGTCTTAAGGATCGTTTCCATGGACACGTCACGCCCCTCAATGCGTAGTACTAAAGTCTCACGTCTGGATTTTGGAAATCCATGGTTGTCAGCACTGGCGAACGCGGCATCCGTCAAGCGGATAGTCGACTGCCACCATGCCGTCAGGTTAGGGTGCGGATCGATGGCTGGCTGGATCGTCTCTCCGCGCAGCGTGAGTTTCAGCGCGCCGAAGAACGCGCGCGCGTAACGGCGAATGGTCATCATCGGCGGCGTGACCTCCGCAGTAAGAACTCGGCTCCGGCGCCGACCAGCACCACGACCTGCACGCCCAGCGCGATCACCAGCCACATGGTGTTGTTATTGCGCGGTTGGGGCGCGGGCGCGGCGGCCAGCGGTTGCACGATCTCCGGTGTGGGCGCGTCGAGCACCTGCACGACTTCGACGGGCGGCGTGATGTCCAGGCCCGCGGTCGGGATCATAGGAATGGCGGTCGGCGTGGCCGTGGGCAGCGAGAACGGCGTGATCGTTGGCGGAAGCGGGGTGGCGGTGGGCGCGGGCGTCGGCGTATTGGGATCGACGGTTGGCGTGTACGTCCCGGCGTGCGGCGGCACCAAGAAGATCGAGCCGACTTCGAGGTCGCGCACATCCGCCATGCCGTTGAGCTCCATCATGCGCGGCAAGTCCGCCCACGTGTAGCCGTAAATCAGCGCGATATCGCCGAGCGTGTCGCCGGGCTGCACTTGATGTTGAATATTGCCGCGTTCGTCCGTCCCCACGACGAACGAGGGCGGCGCGACGGCGCCGGAACCCCCGCCGGAACTGCTGCCCGAGCCGCCGCCGCTGCCCGCCGACACCGCGGGAGCCGCGGCGGCATAGCCATAGCCATTGGGGTTGCCGAAGACCATGACATAGGCGCGGCCCCAGTCACCGGCGGCGATGCCGATGCCGACTTCGGTATAGGCCGGGTTGACCAGCCCGGCGTAGTGGATGCCGGAATTGATCCAGAAGGTCCACGCGCTGTCGACCGAGGCATTCGACCCGGCGTAGATGTTTTCGCTGATCGCATTGGAGGGATATCCAGCATTTTGGGCGCGCGTGCGCGGCCCGGAGCCATCCGGGTGCGTGTGGCTGACGCTGCCTGTGTCGATCATCCACTGGGCTTGCTGCTGTGCCGCCGCGGAGAGGGCGCCATTCAAGCTGTAGCCCGCGCGACCCACCGACGCCCGCAGCGCATTCACCCGGTTGAGCAGATCGCCCGCGCCATCCTGCGCGTACAGGGGCACGGCGATCAGAAATATCAAGGCAAGAAGCAGTGCTTTTCTCATCATGCGCGCCATTTTAGCACGCACGGAGAGCAAAATAAAAAGACTCAACGCAAAGACGCTAAAGCGCAAAGGCGCAAAAAAGGTTCTTAAGGTGTAGGAACGCAAGGAATCGCGTTCGTGTTTTACACTTTGCGTCTTACCGCCTTTGCGCCTTTGCGTTAGATCTTTCTGTCTTCTAGAAGTTCGGCAGTTCGCCGCGCGTGATCACCCACGGGTCGCGCATCAGCCCGGCGGCATTGGCATGGCGACCAATCTGCCAGACGTATTCCCACGCCTGAAACAGCACCACTTCCGGGTATAGCTCGCGAATATCGCGGATCAGGTTGGCGTAGTCATATTCGAATGAGTCCCAACCCGCGCCAGAGGCGGGCAGCGGGCCAAATTCGAACAGGCCGACGGGCTTATCGAGGGTGAGGATGCCGTCGTATTCGCCGTAGCCATTCAGGTCGAGCGGGTCTTCGTCCAGTTCCATATATTTGTCCAGCCCGACAAGGTCGACGTAGGCCGCGCCGGGGTAAAACACGATAGGAGACGGTCCGTCCGGATGCCCCTTCATCATGGGCGTGTACGCCCACAGCAGATTATCCAGCCCGCGGTCATAGGTGAAATAGTCGAACATGTCGCGCCACAGGGCGATGAATTCGTCGGGTTCCTGAAGATGCCACCACGCCCACCCGCCGTTCATCTCGTGCAGCGGACGCCAGATCACGACGACGTTCGCATCTTCAAGCGCCTGCAGGCCGTCGGCGATGTTGGCGAGCATGGCGCGCCACTGCCGCGCCGCCGGGTTGCCCGCTTCGAGCAGTTCGCTGACCGGGTACGTGTCCCACGGATCCTCGGTGCGCGTATCTTCCCAATCGGTCGAGGCGCCATTGGTCCACGGGTTGTTGGCGTGCCAGCTGATGTTCACCAGGCTGCCCGCGTTCCACGCGTCGATCAGGAAGCCGTTCGGCTCGCTGAAGTTGTTCGCATGCTGCATGTCCCAGCGCTGATAGTCCATGCCGGTCAGCGCGGGATACTGCCCAGACGCCTCAAAGATGAGCTGCAGTTGTTCGGTGGCGGTGACCGCGCTGGTGCCGTCACCATACGCGCCAAACTGCCCGGAAAGCACCCGGTTATCCGGGCGGTCGGTCAAGCCGTTGAGGTAGCGCAGCACCGCGCGGGCGCGGGTGTCGGCGTTGGGATTCGCGGGCACACCGCGATTCGGTTCGACCGCGGTCGCAGGACGGGCAACCGCCGCGACGACTTCGGTGCTTTCGACGCTTTCGACCGGACGGAGCAGTGAGTTGTGCACATACCCGGTCACGCCGCTGATGTTCAGCGCATACCAGAGGGGACTGCCGTTTACCGCGTCGCCGTCGACTTCGCCCGTCACCTCGACCTGGTCGCCGGGGGCGAACTGGGTGAGTACGGAGGCGGTGGTGCTGGGCTCGGTGCGCACGTTGATGCGGCGGTCGCCCGTGACTTCATAGGGCGTGGCCTGCGCCCATACGCTGGTTGCCAGTACGAGCAGCAGCCCGCAGAGAATGAGCTTTTTCACGACTCTACCTATCCTCGTCTTAGTTGTTCGCATCAGTGTACTGAAAAGCTGAATTATATCAATGGTTATAACGTCAGATGAATTGTAATTGAGTGTGAAGGTTCAGCAATTACTCAGGAACTGAGAGGGGCAGTTCGGCGAACACGGTTGGCTCCAATCCCTCAATTCGCACAGGGGAGGCAGCAAAAGTGTGTTATTCCCTCTCCCTGTTTGTTGAGGATGGGACAGTTTTAGCTTCGGGAACCGTTGAGGCGCTGGTTTGAGGGAGAACAGATTGTGTAGGGACGCGCAACGGCGCGTCCGCTCTGCCCACAATCCGGCGGACGCCCCGTTGGGCGTCCCTACCCTGGCTCGATTACTAAACTGGAGGGCAGACCAGGACATCTGCCCTCTACACTAAGGGGCGATTGTGATCGATGCAGAGCGCGCGCCGCCGTCTCAGCAGGCCAGCAGCACTTCGAGGCTGTCGTCGGCGGTGAACTCCAACTCGACGCGCTCGATCTTCCCGCCGAAGCCGTGCGGTTGGAGCTGCGGCGGCAGGGTCCGCGCGATGATCGCGTTCGGATTGCTCAACTCGTTGCGCGCGATCTTCTCCACGCCGAGCACTTTGAGCGCGACTTTCGCGGGCACGTCAAAGGCACGGGTGACTTCTTCCACGTCAAGCTTGTTGTTTTTCAAGCGTAGAAGCTTCGGGGTTTTGGGGTCATTTTCGAGGGTATAGCGGAACTTGATGAAGGCGATAATCGGCTGGTGGATATGGACGGTCGCCGCGATGCGGGCTTCGTGCCCGACGATGGCGACGTTCATCTCCGAGACGTTATGGACAATGGGCAGTTCGAACTGCGCGACTTTCTGTTCCGCGACCAGCGTATAGAACACTTTGCGCAGCACAAAACCGAGCATTTCACCGTTGAGTATGGAGTGAAATTCGCCATCTTGCGTCAGACTTTCGGCGATCATCTTTTCGACAGCTTCGGCCGGAGCTGCATTGGCCGCGGCGATCTGCTTGCGCAGTCCTTGTGAATGGTTTGACATAAAGAATCCCGAACTATCAGGAACAGCACTAGTTTGCAACGCTGAGGGCGACCACGTCGAGCTGGACGACCGCGCATTCATAAAACGATTATATTCTATCGAGGGAAGAAGATCGAAAGACTACGAATTTCCCCACAAAACCACCGTTCTGCGCTTACCCTGCTGTCACCCCATGGTCACCTGGCGCGCCCTCCGGTGCATGCTCGTTTTCTGCTACAATGAGCGTAAATTCCTGAGATGTAACGGAGCGCAGCATGCCCGATACCCCACGCCTGCCGGAAGACGAGCATGAACCCGACCAAGGTTATTTGTCGGGCGACTACATGATGTCGGAGGGGGGCGACCACACGATGTCCACGCCCGACGAGGACATCCACAGCGCCCAAACGACCGACCTTGATCCCGCCGTCGACCTGCACGAAAAACCTACTCTGCCGCTGCCGGAAGACGAACCGGAAGCGCGGCTGAATCCCAGGACCCTGCCGGGGAGCGCGGGCTTTGACCCCAACCCCGATTTTGTGAAGAAGGATGAGCCGCCCGTGAAAGATGACGATACGCCGGATATGTTCGGGGAAGGCGCGACGATGCCGCACATTGTCCCCTTTGAGCACACGATGGTCCATGTGCCGGGGGAAAGCCGCCGTCCCGCGCAGCAGCGACCGCAGCCGCAGCGCGTCACCCAACCGCAGTCGCCCCAGCAGCAGCCGACGATCCCCGTGCCGCCACCCGCCGCGCCGACCAACCCACAGGGCGGCTACCCGCCCGCCATGCAGCCCGGTCTGCCGCCGCGCAACCCGGTACGTAAGCGCAAAGGCTTCCTCGGCTGTTCGCCCGGTTGTCTGATGATCTTCGCGGGCGTGGTGCTGACCTTCTGCGGCGGCTTGACGCTGCTCACCATTGTGCTCACGGCGACGCTCGGCACGCGCCTGGAAGAACAACTCAACGCGCAGATCGAGCAGGTCGACGATTACCGGAACTTCCAGAGCACATTCTATTATGATCGCGATGGTGCGCTGCTCTACGAAGTCTTCAATGAGGGGCGGCGCACGAATGTCGCCTATTCCAATTTCCCGCAAGACCTGATCAACGCGACCGTCGCCACCGAAGACGACTCGTTCTGGTCGAACCCCGGCTTTGAAGTGCAGGCGACGACCCGCGCTTTCTTGCAATATATCGGCGTGGGTGATCAAGGCACGGGCGGCAGTACGATCACGCAGCAGTTGGTGCGCAACGTGCTGTTCGACGCCGAGTACCGCGCCGAGCGCAGCGTACAGCGCAAAGTCGAAGAAATTCTGCTCGCCTTCCTGCTCTCGCGCCGGATGAGCAAGCAGGAAGTGCTCGAAATGTACCTGAACGAGATCTACTACGGGAATCTCGCCTATGGCGCGCAAGCCGCGTCACAGGTCATTTTCGGCAAGGATGTCAGCGAGTTGACGCTTGGCGAGGCGGCGCTGCTCGCGGGGCTGCCCCAAGCGCCCGCCAACCTCGATCCGCTCAATCCTGACCCAGAAGTGCAGGCCGCCGTGCTGGATCGCTGGCGCGTGGTGCTGGATCGTATGGTCGAAGTCGGTTACATCAGCGACGACCTGCGCGATCAAACACTGGCCGCCGGGCTGACCTTTGCCGAACCGCAGGACGTGCCCCTGCGCGCGCCGCACTTCACCGTGTACGCGCGGCAGGAACTCGAAGATTTGATGGGGCAGCTCGGCTATTCGCCGGAAGAAGTCGCCCGCGGTGGTCTGCGCGTGTATACCACCGTCGACCTCGAACTGAACGATCTCGCGCAGCAGGCCGCCCGCAGCCAGATCAGCGGGTTGGTCAATCAGAACGTGGGCAATGCCGCCGTGCTCGCCATCCAGCCGACCACCGGGCAGATTATGGCGATGGTCGGCAGCGTCGACTACAACAACGACAACATCGACGGGCGTGTGAACGTCACCATTTCGCCGCGTCAGCCCGGCAGCACCATGAAACCCTTCACCTATGCCTCCGCACTGGAACAGGGCATGATGACGCCCGGCGACATCATCTGGGATACGCAGTTCGTCGAAGGCGACTACCAGCCCGTCAACTATGACCGGACGTTCCACGGCCCGGTGCGCATGCGCGCCGCGCTCGCCAACAGCTACAACATCCCGGCGCTGCAAACGCTCCGCTCGGTCGGCGTGCCGTCGCTGCTCGAAATCATGGCGCGCTTTGGCGTAGAAAGTCTCGGCAGCGATGCCAGCCAGTACGGTATTTCGCTCACGCTCGGCGGCGGTGACATCACCCTGCTGGAACTGACGCGCGCCTACGGCGTGTTCGCCAATGGGGGCGTGTACGTACCGACCACGTCGATCCTGTGCATCATTGACCGCGATGACAACATCATTTACCAGTACGAACAGGGCTGCGCGGGTGGCAACGTCACCCCGGCGACCCAGTTCCGCGAAGGCTATGGCACGCAGGTGCTCGATCCGCGCATCGCCTACATCATCAGCGATATCCTCGCCGACGAAGCCGCCCGCCAGCCCGCGATGGGCGCGCAGAGCTCGCTCTATACGGGGAGCATCGGCTCGTCGGTCAAGACGGGGACGACCGACAACTTCCGCGATAACTGGACGGTTGGTTTCACGCGTAACGCCGCCGTCGGCGTGTGGGTGGGCAATACCCGCGGCGAACCGATGATCAACACGACCGGCCTGACCGGAGCTGCGCCGATCTGGAATCAGGTCATCACCTCGATTTACAACGATAATGCGCTGCTCAACGAGTTCGGCGTGGATAATGCACTGCAAGCCGACCGCCTCGATCAGCCGCCGGGGGTCAACCTGCAATCGCTGTGCTCCGTGCGCCTGACCGACCCGGCGCTGGATTGCAGTCAGCGCATCAACGAGTGGATGTTCGATACGCCTGCCGCCCGCTGGAATGGTCAAGGATTGGATTACCCACCCGCGACTCAAGCGCCCAGCGATCAGCCGCCAGCCGCTGGGCCGTGGCTGCGCGAAGTCGAGCCGGATATCTATCGCGTGCTCGTTTCGCCGCTCCCGCCCGACATTGCCAACCTGATTCAGTTCCAGGTCGCGCCGGGGCAGGCCGCGCCGCCCGCGCCCGCCTACTGTCAGGTGCCGGTCGAACTGCAAGGCAGTGCGCCCGCCGCCCGCGAGCAGTTGTTCATCGCGCCGCCGCCATTCCCAGACGATGCCGCTCGCGCCGAGCAGTACGCCCGCTCGCAGGGGATCGCCTTCCTGCCGACTATCGCCTGTACGCCCGATCTGCTCAATGCGGCGGGCAACCCGACGGTGCTCACGGCCTTCATCAGTTCGCCCGCGCCCGGCCAGACGGTCAGCGGCAGTGTGCCGATTATCGGCACGGCCCAGTTCAGCGCCGATCAAGCCTCGTATTACAAGCTGGAACTCAGCGGCGGGCAGTTCGGCAGCAGTTGGGTGACGCTCGGCGAAGTCCACCCGAACAGCGTGGTCAACGGTCAGCTCGAGCTGTTCCCCGGTGATCGCTTGCAGCCGGGGCAGTACTCGCTGCAATTGGTGGTCGTCGGCCTCGACGGCAACTACGTGCAGCAGCCGTATCAGGTGACGTTTAACGTACAGTAACGCGAATCACAGTAGGGACGCCCAACGGGGCGTCCGCTGTGATTCGGCAAAATATTGGACGCGCCGTTGCGCGTCCCTACGCGAGGAGGTCAGCATGGGAACAGCCGAACATCGCGAGAAGGCCGGACACGGCCCGGTGACCATTGCCATCGTCACGGTGAGCGACACGCGCACGCCGGAAACGGATGAGAACCGCAAATACATTGAGCGGCGCATGACCGAACTCGGGCACGTGGTCGCCGCGTATCGCCTCATCAAAGATGAGCCGGATCAAGTGGCGGCAGCGCTCAATGAACTGGTCACGCTGCCCGACGTCCGCCTGATTCTGTTCAATGGTGGCACGGGCATCAGCCCGCGCGACACGACTTTTGACGTGATCAGCCGCATGCTCGAAAAGACGCTCCCCGGCTTTGGCGAACTCTTCCGCATGTTGAGCTATCAGGAAGTGGGTGCGGCGGCCATGTTGAGCCGCGCGACGGCGGGCGTGTATAAGAAGACGCTGGTGTTTTCGACGCCGGGCAGCCCCAATGCTGTGCAGGTCGCGCTGGAAAAGCTGATTCTGCCGGAGATCAATCATCTGGCGTGGGAAGTGGTGCGTAAGTGAGTGGATGCAGCCCGATCTACCGCCTGATTCAAGTGGTGACGCTGATGATCGCAGCGGTGTTCGCCGTCAGCGGGTTTTTCGGGCTGCGGGAGCTGGCGTGGCGGCATGATGCCATGGTCAACACGCAAATTCTCAGCGGGTTGGTCGTGACGCTGGTCGTAGTCGGCGTGCCCGGTTTGTTTTATGTCCTGTTTGGACCACTGCTGTGGCGCTTCATCCGCATCGACCTGATCAGCGTGCAGTTTGGCGCACTGATCGGCATGGTGCTGTACGGTCTCTACAACACGATCACGCCGCTGACCGCAGAGAGCCAGCGCTTTGATCTGCCGCGCCGCGCGCTCACAGGCGGCATCGACGGGCTGCTGATCGGGCTGCTGATCGGCGGCGTGGTGATGTTCGTCAATGGGCGCCCGCTCATCTTTCGCCGCTACGACCTCACGCGTTATTTCGTGCTGTTCCTCGCCGTGCTGGCCATTGCCTGGTTCATCGTCGTGTTTTCGACGACAGTCAATATGTCCGATGTGCTGGCGCTGGCGATCACCGGGCTGTTCGTGCTGCTGCTCAAGGTCGGCGTGGCGCAGTACGACCGCCGCTTGCCGCGGGAAGAGGATTACATGGATGAAGAAGGCTAATCCCCGTACGCCCTGATGACGCGCCGCGCGACGACCATCCGATGCACTTCGCTCGCGCCGTCGTAGATGCGGAAGGCGCGCGCCGCCTCATACCACTTGCTGAGCGGCAGATCGCGCGAGATGCCCAACCCGCCGCAAATCTGAATGGCGCGATCGATGACGCGGTTGACCGTCTCCGCGACGAACACCTTGCACATTGAGGCTTCCTGCCGCGCTTGATCACCGTTTTCGAGCAGCCACGCCGCCTGTTGAATCATCAGCCGCCCGGCGTGCAGCTCGATGGCAGAGTCGGCCAGCATCCACTGAATCGACTGGTGTTCCGTCAGGTGCTTGCCGAACGCTTCGCGCATATTGGCGTAATGGGTGGCGATCTCCAACGCGCGCTGCGCGATCCCTGTCCAGCGCATGCAGTGCGTGAGGCGCGCCGGGCCGAGCCGCGCCTGCGTGAGCGCGAAACCGTCGCCTTCCTGACCGAGGATTGCGCTCTGGGGTAGGCGCAACTCATGAAACTTGATCTCGGCGTGCCCGCCTAAATCGTCGAAGCCCATGATCGGGATGCGGCGCACGACTTCAATGCCCGGCGTATCCGCGGGCGCAATGAAGATCGTCGCGCCTTTGCTCGTCGCCACATCGGGGTTCGTGCGCGCCATAATCAGCAGGAAGGCCGCGCCGTCACCGCCGCTCGTCCACCACTTATGCCCGTTGATGATCCAGTCGTTGCCGTCGCGTGCGGCACTGGTGCGCAGCATGTTGGGGTCGCTGCCCGCGCCGGGGTGCGGTTCGGTCATGGCGAAGCCAGAGTAGATGTCGCCCGCGGCCAGCGGCTTGAGGTAGCGTTCGCGCTGCTCCTCATTGGCGAACATATGCAGTAGATGCATGTTGCCCTCATCGGGCGCGGAGCAGTTGAGCGCCAGCGGGCCGAGGTGGCTGCGCCCCGCCGCTTCGAACACTGGGACGATCTCGCTCAATGACAAGCCCATGCCGCCGAGTTCCGTTGGGAGCTGCGGCGCCCACAAACCAGCGGTTTTCGCTTTGGCGCGCAGGTCGGCGAGCATCGGGGCGGGGAGCCCATCGCTGGTGTCAGCGGCGTGAACTTCTAGCGGGATGACTTCCGCGTTGACGAAGTGGGTGACACGGCGCACGATGTCATGCACATGGGGCGGAGTCGTAAAATCCATAATTAGCCTGCCTCTATAACAAGATTCATTTGCGCGAACCGGGCGAACGATGTACCCTGAAAGTCATATTTTAACGATCTCTAGTTTACCATTATGACGCCACTCCAACTAGAAACCTTCCGGGCTCGGCTCGCTGACTTTCTCGCTCATGAGATGGGCGTTGATGTCAGCATCGATAACGTGACCATGCTGGCGGGCGGCGCGTCGCGTGACATGTGGCTGATCGACGCGCGCATCGGCAGTGGTCAGGAACGCCTCGTGCTGCGGCGTGATCTGCCCACATCGATGCACGAAGGCGCGCTCACCCGGGAGCAGGAATTCCGCCTGATGCAGACCGCCTATGCCGTGGGCGTCAAAGTCGCGCGTCCCCGCTTCGTATGCGCCGATCCCGACGTGCTTGATGGCGCGTTCTTCCTCATGGATTTCGTGGACGGGATCGCCATCGGGCGCAAGGTGGTGACGCTGCCCGAACTGGCGGCGGCGCGCGCCCAACTGCCCGATCACATGGCGGAGCAGCTCGCGCGCATCCATCGCCTCGACGCCTCGGCGCTGGAGTTTTTGCGCCGTCCGTCCGACTCGCCCGCGCGGGAAGCGATTCGCGAGACCTACGAAATCCTCGACCGCCTCAACGTGAGCAATCCCGCGTTCGAGTACGCGCTGCGCTGGGCAGAACGCCACGCGCCGACCTGCGACGCGCTCACGTTTGTGCACGGTGATTTTCGCATCGGCAACCTGATCGTGGATGCGCAGGGACTCGCCGCCGTCGCTGACTGGGAGTTCGCGCATTGGGGTGACCCCGACGAAGAACTCGGCTACCTGTGCATGCGTGACTGGCGCTTCGGCGTGATCGACAAGCGCATGGGCGGCATTGGCGACCGCGAACCGTTCCTGCAAGCCTATGAGCGCTACAGCGGGCGTACCGTGGACCACGCCGCCGTCGACTTCTGGGAACTCCTCGGCAACATTCGCTGGGGCGTGATTTGTCTGGCACAGGCGAACCGCCACCTCTCCGGGCGCGATCCGAGCGTGGAACTGGCGAGTCTGGGCCGCCGCTCCGCCGAGATGCAGCACGAGATGCTCCGCTTGATCGCGCACATGGAGGCGCAGGTATGAATGACCGGCCCACGCTCGAAGAACTGATCGAGGCCGCGCGGCTGCACCTCGAAACGAACGTCATCCCGGCGCTTAAAGGTGATGCCAAGCTGTATTTTCAAACGCTGGTGGCGGTCAACGTGCTGCGCGTCGCCGAGCGCGAACTGATCTCCGGTTGGAGTCACCTGCAAGCGGAATGGCGGCGGCTCGATCAACTGGAAGGGGAAGCCCAGCCGATCCCGGCCAGTCCGACCGAAGCAGAGGCCGCGCTCCGCATGCGGAATGCCGCCCTGTGCGGGCGCATTCGCGCCGGAGACTATGACGACGACTCGGCGGCGCTGTTCGCCCACTTGCAGGCGACTGTGCGCGAAGCGCTGGAGATCGCCAACCCGAAGTTTTTGCAGATCGATGAGGGGAAATAAAAAGAGCGATCCGACTGGATCGCTCTTCCGTGAGGGCGAGGTTATTCGAGGCGGTCGGACACGTCGAGGAGTTCGTCCGCTTCCTGCAGCAGCTTGTCGGCGACCGTGTCGCCCTCTTTGGCGGCCTTGCGCACCCAACCGAGCGATGCTTTGAGCATCGCGCGCAGGCGCTTGGCCAGCAGGGTGTCATCCTTGCCGCGCCGTTCATCGAGATCGTATTGTTCCATCAGCTCGTTGTAGCACACGAACGCCAGTGTCGCCGTCAATGTGATCAGGACTTCGATTTCCTGGGGATCGGCATTGCCAAAGCTCGGTTCATCTCTGACCGCGCTCATGACCATTTTCATGTTCAGCCGTGCCCGCACGATTTCCTGAAGTGTGTCCAACTTATCTGCCCAGAGCGTGGTGATGGATTCAGCAGGCAGATTTTTCAGCAGATGGCGCATGAGAGCGGTAATGGTTTCGACGTCGAGACCATCCACGCCGTCCATATCCAGCGATTCGTTGATAAAATCAGAAAACGGATCGCGTCGTTCTTCGCCATTCTGTAAGGACATGAGTTCACAGCTCCGCAAAATTACAATTGCTAGTGATGCTCTAAATATAGATCCGCGCCGCAGGAAAAACCATTAACGTTTTTCAGAAAATTGTGTGAATGTTGTCAAGAACATATGACCGAGGCCTATAATGACGCGGAGAAATGGAACGAGGTGACTAGATGCCTAAGACTTTGCTGATGATTGTCACACTGCTCCTGCTGGTGGGCATGGTGCAGGCGCAGGATGAAGTGGATCCGGCGCTGGAAGAACAGCTCGTCGCGCTGGAAGCGATTACCCAGACAATCCGCGGTTTGCCCCAGCTTGAACCCGTCGAGCGGGTGTTTCCGACGCGCACGGAAACCATCGAATACCTGCGCGCCGTATACGAGCGCGATCTCCCGGTCGAAGATGCGGAGCGCGCCGAAGCCTTCTACCGCGCCCTAGGCTTCTTCACGCCGGACATCGATCTGCGCGAGCTGTACCTCACACTTCTGAGCAGTCAGGTCGCCGGGTTCTATGACCCCGATGCCAAAACGATGAACGTCATCCCGATGATTGGCGAGACGCCCGGCGATTCGCTCTCGCTCACCGAGCAGATCACCTATGTGCACGAGTTCACGCACGCGCTGCAGGATCAGCACTTCGACCTCGCCGCGCTGCTGCCCGCCGAACTCAACAATCAGCCCGACCGCGCGTTGGCGATTCGCTCGCTGGTGGAAGGCGACGCCACGGTCAGCATGACGTTCTACACGCAGGCGGTTGCGGAACGCAACCCGATGGCCGCGTTGGCTATCCTGAGCGAGGGGCTGGCCTCGGGGACGCTGTTCCTGCCGCCCGGCATTCCGTCGATCCTCGTGCGCGAACTCACCTTCCCGTATGAAGAGGGCGCGGCGTTCGTCAGCGAACTCTATAACGAGGGCGGTTGGGCAGCGGTCGATGCGGCGTACGCGGCACCGCCGCAGACCAGCGAACAGATTCTGCACCCGGAGAAATACGCCAGCAGCGAACCCGCGATCCCGGTGGAGTTGGGCGACGCGCCGCCGACACCCGGCGCGGACTGGACGCAAGCGTGGGATGTGACGCTTGGCGAGTTTTACATCCGTGAACAGGTTGACTCGGAACTGGCGCCTTCGCGGGCAAACCGCGCGGCGGCGGGGTGGGGTGGGGATCGCTTCCTTGTATTCACCAACGGCGATCAAGTCGCCTCGTGGCTGAAGATCGTGTGGGATACGCCCGAGGATGCGCCGGAATTCCATGATCTTTACGCCGCTTACGCCGAGTCGCGGTTCGGCGGAGAAGCGCAAGCTGGGTGCTGGTCGAACGCCGCCGAGGTGCTGTGCCTGTATGCCGAGAGCGACGGTTCGAGCGTGGTCATCACCGCGCCGACTCTGGAGATCGCAGCGCAGTTGCACCAGTAACCCCACCCTGGTCCCCTCCGCCCCCGGCCCCCCATTGCGTCCCTCCACGCGGAGGGAACACGCCCTTGCCCCTCGCCCTTTGGAGAGGGGCAGTTGAGCGCAGCGAAACGGGGTGAGGTCAAAGCTCCAAGATCCCCGGTCGCCGCACCACCTGAGCGCCGACGCGCACATCGATGTGCGGAAAGGCAGGCGAGGCCGCGCTGACGATTTCGAAGCCATTTTCCCCGATCAGAATGGTGTCCTCAGACTTGCAGCCGACAATCGACGGATTCCACGCGCACACATTGCCCGCTTCGATCACGGTCGAGTTGCCGGGGGTGACGATCACCTCGCGCGGACGATAGGCGGTCAAGCCGCCCTGATGATGGTTCTGCCACTGCTCCGCTTCGCCGACCTCCGCATACGCACGCTGCAAATCCGCGAAGACGGTGCCGAGCGTGCGCCCCGGCTGCGATGCGACCATCACCTGGGCGTCGATGGTCGCGACTTTGCGGGCTTTCTCCAACAGCTTGGACGGAATTTGACCGTGATAGGCTAAGCGCGTCGCCGACACCATTAAGCCGCCGCGCCGCATCACCACGGCGATCAGCACATAGCGCTCCAAGCGTTTGTTGGTCACATACGGGTGACGGTAGCGTTCAATGCGTTCGTCGGTTGCCACCAGATTGACAATGGCGTTACCGCCGCTTTCGCGGCAGGCCGCATCGAGCCGCGCGGCGATCTGCCACTCGCTGTCGCCGGGGCGCGTCGTCTGCACCGCGCCTTCGATGGCGGCGGCGGCGTCCGCGCCGAGCGCGCGCAAGCGCACCTGCTCGCCTTCGGTCAGCTTCCAGCGCAGCTTTTGCAGGTCGCCATCCACTGTGCCATCTAGGTCGGTGATCATGTTGGGCATGGGCGGAATCTGCTTGTCGTACCAGCGCATCGGCGCGTAGTCGAAGCCGAAATCCTCAAAGCGATCTTCGGCCTGGATGCGTGGCAGTTCGATGTTATAGGCGAGGATGGTGCGCTTGTCCGCCGTGACGATCACGCTGTAGGGCGCGGTCGGGTTATCAAGGGGAATGGCCGGGTTGGCGCCTGCCGTGATCCACGAAATGTTGTGCGTCTTCTGAATCCACAGCGTATCCGCGCCGCGCTGCGTCAGCAGCGCCCGCAGTTGATCGTGCTTAAAGTTAATTTCGGTTACGCGATCCATGAAGCATCCTCTGCAAGTATGTCAACTGCGGACAATATGCTGCCAATTCAATCCAACGATTATCGACATAGGCGTGTAGGAATACAGTTAGCCATTAACAAGAATTTACGAGGCGATTATAGGGACACGGAAAAGTTTGTGCTAGAATCACGCTATCGACGAAACTGGTTGGAAAGCGCGATGACGAAAAGCCCACAATCCGAATCGGTTGAGAACTTTCTCAAGGCGGTCTACACCCTGCAAAAGGGTGAAGAGCGCGTCTCGACCAATACGCTCCGCGATGTGCTCAACATCACCGCGCCGTCGGTCACCGACATGGCGCAGCGGCTTGTGGCGCTGGAACTCGTCGACTACCAGAAGTATCAGGGCGTCCTGCTGACGCCGAAGGGCGTGAAGATCGCACTCAACGTCATCCGCCGCCACCGCTTGATCGAGCTCTACCTCGTGCGCGAACTCGGCTACGAGCTGCATGAAGTCCACGCGGAAGCCGAAGCGCTGGAACACGCCGTCTCCGAGCATTTCATCGACGCCATCGCGCGTAAACTCGGCGATCCCGGTTTCGACCCGCACGGCGACCCGATCCCCACGGCTGAAGGGTTAATGATCCCGGTCCGTAATCTGATGCCCCTCTCGGCCCTGGAAATGGGCGACACGGCGACGGTCGCGCAGCTCAAAACGAGCGATCCTGACATGCTCCAGCACATCCTTGACCGCGGTTTCACACTGGATTCACCGCTCGAAATCGTCGCGATTGACCCATTTGACGGGCCGATCACGGCGCGGATCAACGGCGAAAACCGGCTGATTGGGCATCAGGTCGCCGATTACATCCTCGTGCAAAAGACTGCATAAAATCTGTGTAAGAAACCCTGATAGATTGTTGACTCCCCTCCACGACCGCCTTACCATTGAGGGTAGGTGGATCAGGCGGGAAGGCAGCAGACCGACTCTCGTCCCGCCCGACCGTGTGGTTTAGTGTTAGAAATCAGATGACTATGGCGAAGAACTACTACGACATCCTCGGCGTGAAACGCGACGCCAGCGATGATGACATCAAAAAAGCGTTTCGCCGCATGGCGAAGAAATATCACCCGGACGCCAACCCGAATGATCCGCAGGCGGAAGCCCGCTTCAAAGAGGTCAACGAGGCGAACGAGGTGCTCAGTGATCCCGAAAAGCGCAAGATGTATGATCGCTTCGGGACGGCTAATCCGCAGGGGTTTGGCGGGGCGAGCGGCGCGCCCGGCGGCTATTCCTCCTACACGCAGAATGTCGACATGGGCGATCTCAGCGATCTCATCGGGTCGATCTTCGGCGGGCGCGGGCGTTCCGCTGGTGCCGGCCAGCAGCGCGGCGGCTTTGACCCGTTCGGTTCCATGGGCGGCGCGACCGCGCGCAGCAGCAAAGGGCAGGACTATGAGCAGCCCGTCACCATCTCGCTGAAAGAAGCCTATGAAGGCACAGCGCGCCATGTCACCATCGGCGAGCGCTCGATCCGCGTGAAGATTCCGGCGGGCGCGACCGATGGCACGCGCGTGCGCCTCTCTGGGGAAGGCGAACCGGGGATCAATGGCGGCAAACCGGGCGATCTGTATCTGATCGTGCAGGTGGAACCCGATGCGCAGTTCACACGCGATGGTGACAACCTGACCGTCGAGGTCAAAACGGATATGTTCACGGCGCTGCTTGGCGGCGAAGTCGAAATCCCAACGCTGGCGCGGGCGCTGCGCCTGAAAATTCCGGCGGGTACCCAGTCGGGGAAGAAGTTTCGCCTCGGCGGTAAGGGCATGCCCAACCTCAAACAGCCGGACAAATTCGGCGATTTGTATGCGCGCATCCTCATCACCGTGCCGGAGAACCTCTCGCCGGAACAGATCGAACTGGTGCAGAAGCTTCAAGCAACGGTCAAGTAAACACAAACGGCCGAATTCCGCGGAATTCCTGGGCGGCCAGTTGGTATGTGAAGCGCGAAGTGGTTTAGAGTGCGTTAAACGCCCCCCTCCCAGCGGGAGGGGGGCTGGCTCCCCTCCCAGGCAAGGATCGGTCTCCGCCTTGCGCTCCGACCCGCTACAGGCCGACGCCTTGCCCGAACACCAATGTGCGAGGGAAACCGGGGCGCATGTCCGTACGCCCCGGCGATCAACACCAAATTCATCTGCGCAGGTTAGCGCGGGCTCAATTCCATCTCCGGGCACGGCGACACACAATCGTCCTCGTCGCGCTGCGGTGCGCTCTGGAACAGGCTGCGCAGTCCGGCCAGCGGCTTGTGTTCCTGCATTTCGGCGCTCAAGGCCTTGAACAACTGCTGCACGGCACCGGCGGGGGTTTCGCGTCCATCGTAATGCATGATACTCGCTCCTTGATCACACTTACACTCATAGGATACGAGTCCAACCGGGGGCGGGTCACCTGCTGAAAGATGGGTTTTACGGAGGCAGGGGGTTGGGTCACCCTGACCCAACCCCCTTTACGCGACCAGCTTCAGCTCGCGGGCGCGGGCAATGGCCTGCGTGCGCCGCGTCACGCCGAGCTTGGAATAGATCACGCTGATGTACCATTTGACCGTGCCGAGCGCCAGCACCAGCCGCGCGGCGATCTCGCGGTTGGAAAGGCCGTCCGCCAGCAGGCCGAGGACTTCGCGTTCCCGGTCGGTCAGCGCGTCGGGGTTGGGCGGCGGCGCGGACTCGGCCAGCGCTGAGTCGAGCGGTTCACTCTGCAAAGTCGTGGGGAGGGCGCACAGATCCGGCAGCAGCGCGTCCGGCGACAGGTGCAGGCCGCGTTCCCACGCATCCGCGAACCGGTCTGCGCCCAACCGCGCGGCGATCTCGGTCTGCGTGCGTTCCAGCAGCCGGATTTGACCCAGCCACGACAACACCCAATCATCCTGCACGCGCGGCAAACGATGTAGGGCGGCCAGCACTTCGGCGGCGCGCTCGTCGTGCCCCGCCCCGGCGAGCAGCAAACCGCCCAGCACGGCCAGCGCGGGGAACCGCTCCATCGTCACATATACTCCGAGGGCATCCAGCAGTTCCACCAAGGTCTTATAGTGATCACGCGCTGCAGCCTGATCGCCCGCGTGATGCGCGGCGAGGATCAGACCGATCGTCGCATGCAGGCGCGCGTCGCCGATCCCCCAATCCTGCGGCGCGTGGATCGCCAACGCCTGCCGACAGCGACGTTCCCCCTCCGCGTAATCGGTCTCGGTGACGATTTGCAGCAGACCGCTCCATGCCAGCGTGGCCTGGGTGTTGGAGGGCAGCGCCAGCCGATCCGCAATGCGTTCGGCTTCCACCGCCCGGCTTTGGGCTTCGGCAAAGCGTCCCTGTTGAAACGCCCGTTCGCTGCCGATCAACATGCTCCACGCGAGCCCTTTCAGGTCGCCGCGTTCGCGCTGAATCGCTTCGGCTTCCGCCGCATACGCTTCCGCCGCGCTGGAACGCCGCTCCCAGAACGCGATTCGCGACAAATGCAGCAGATTCCACGCGAGGCCGTTCACATCGCCGATCTCACGCTGAATGGCGACGGCTTGCTGATGCAGCGGCAGCGCGCTGCTGAGACTCTCTTCGATCACGGCGAGCCAGGTTAGCAGTTCGGCGCTGTAGAACTGGTCATTGAGTTCACTGGCAATGTCATAGCTTTCACGGAAAGCAGCGGTCGCCTTCGGAGAGGCACAGTGTTCGCTTTGCACCATGCCGAGCATGTACAGCGCGAAGCTCAGTTCGCGCGGATCGTTGTGGTCACGGAAGAAGCGCACCGCCTCTTCCATCTCCTGCACGACGGGAGCGCTCAGGTAGGAATCATCGAGCAGACCGAGCATGATCATGCGGGTGCGGCGGGCACGCGCGCGGTAGAACAGCACCAGATCCAACGCGGCGAACTGATCGGCGGCAGCGCGGAACAGCGCTTCGCCTTCGTGAAAACGCGCGCGCATATCGCAGAAGAAGTTGATCGCTTCCAGCATCGGGTGGAGCACGCTGATCGCCCGCTGGGCGACCGCCCAAGCCCACGCCGCGCGGATATTCTCGAAGTCGCGTTCCAGTTCCGCCAGTGCTGCCGACTGACCGCCGCGCTTGATGCCCGCTTCGCAGCGCGCCACCAGTTCCGCGTAGAAGGTCGCGTACGTCCGGCTGAGCGTCTCCGTTTCGCCGGAGTCAGCAAGGCGTTCAGCAGCAAATTGGCGCACGAGCTCGTGCAGGTCATAGCGCCCGGTCGCGGCGCTGCGATACAACCATGATTTGTCGACCAGCGCGGAGAGCGCGTGGAGCGAGGCGTCGGCGATCATGGCGGCGGCCTCCCGCGTGAAGCCGCCGCGAAACAGTGCCAGCTTGCGCAGCACGGCCTGTTCACCCGCGGTGAGCCGCTCCCACGACTGATCCAGAACGGCGCGCATGCTGCGATGGCGCTCTGGCACATTGCGCGCTGACGTTTGCAGGATGTCGAGGCCGCGCTCGATCTCGGTCGCGATCTCCGCACAGCTCAGCACGCGCGTCCACGCGGACGCCAGTTCGAGCGCCAACGGCATGCCCTGCACCAACGCGCAAATGCGATTAATCGCCGCTTGCTCGTCAGTGACCGAGAAGGCGGGCTGCACGCGCCGCGCGTTCTGCACGAACAACTGCACCGCGCCATAGTCATCCCCGCTGACGCCATCGTCACCCGGCGGAAACGTCAGCCCGCCGACCTCGTACACCCATTCTTCGACCAGATTCAGGCGTTCGCGCGACGTGACGAGGACTTTGATGTGCGGAGCACGCGCCAGTAAATCGCTGATCACCGCCAGTTCGTCGAGCAGATGCTCGGCGTTGTCGAGGATGAGCAGCAGCGTCTTGGTGTGCAGATACTCGCTGAGTTGGTCAATCGGGTCGCCCCCGGCGAAGAACTGAAAGCGCAGCGCCTCACCGACCGCCAGCATGACGGAGTCGGTCGGGCAGAGGGCTTGGAGCGGCACAAAGTACGCGCCATCGGGGAAATGCTCAAGCTGCGCCGCCGCGGTTTCGAGCGCAAGGCGTGTCTTACCGACTCCGCCCGCGCCGACGAGCGTGATCAAACGAGTGGCGGGCTGCGTGAGGATCTGCGCGATCTCGACCAGTTCGGATTGGCGACCAACAAACGGTGAAGTCAACACGGGCGTATGACGTACAACCATCAAACTGCCCCTTTCCAACAGGGTTCAGAACGGCTCAAGTATACCACAGTTTGAAACGTCTGTGCGGTTTTCGGAGCAAGCAGATTCGCCCGTTCAGCCAAGGACGTTTGACGATCTGTGCGCCTTACGCGCCCGGACTGTGTATAAAAAGCGGTCAATCATTCTTGGGAGCGCGCATGGCGGTTTGGAAACGGGGATTGAAGTCAACGAGTTGGATTGTGAGCATGCTCTGCCTGCTCTACGGCGGGCTCACGGCGGGGTACGTGCTCGCCCGCTTGATCATCGGTGAGCGCTGGTCGCTGGTCGAACTGGCGAACAGTCTCATGCCTAACCCGCTGCTGCCGCTCTTCATCGCGGTGCCGATCCTGCTGGTGCTGCGGCGCTGGCGCTGGTCATTGATTTATGCGCCCGCTGTGATCCTCTTCACCGTTCAGTACAGCCCCTTGCTGCTGCCTAACCCCGCCGCGTCCGTTGAGGCGCCGCACCTGCGCGTGCTGACCTATAATCTCGGCTCGGTGGTGGAGGATGCCGAACACACAGCCGATGTGATCCGCGCAGCCGATGCCCACATCGTCGCACTGCAAGAATTACTCTCGCCAGTTGCCCTGCGCTTTCAGCGTGAACTCGCAGATTTGTATCCCTATCACGCGCTGCATCCCACCGACAACTATGCGCGCGGCGTCGGCTTGCTGAGCAAGTATCCCATTCTCGACGACGTGTATCTCGATCAGATTGTCCTCGGCGGGCAGCAGACTCGCATCGCGCTGGCCGCCGGCACGACGATCACCGTATTGAATGTGCATCCCGTTGCGCCCGCGGCGCGCCTGTTTGGCCTTGAGTCGGCGCTGCGCAGTCAGGAGATCAGCTACGCGCTCGACCGCGCCGCGCAGGTCACCGATCCGCTGCTGCTCGGTGGGCGATTTCAACATCACCGATCAAACCGACGATTATGCGCGCATCGCCGCCCGCTATGGCGATGCCTTCCGCGTCAGTGGGACAGGTTTCGGCGCGACCTTCCCCAACTTCACGCGTTTTGCCCACCGTTTACGCTGGCTGCCGCCGATTATCCGCATCGACTACGTGTTTTACGATGCCCACTGGGAGGCTGTCCAAGCGTACACCTTGGGCGATCACGGCGGTTCGGATCACTATCCGGTGCTGGCGGAACTTGCTTTCACGGGTGGGCAGGCCGTCGCGCAGAGCGGGGGCTGATTCAGGTTTACAATGAAGGGTAGTGGCAGACAAACATTTTCACAGGAGAATGTCCACCATGCTGCTCGAACTGCTGTTTACGCTCCTCATTGGGAACAACCCTCATCCGCGAACACTCGCCACGCTCACGAGCGCGATCCTGCTGCTGATCGCCAGCCTGTTTGTACTCGGTATTGGCGTATTGGGGGACTACGGGGGCTTTACCGCCGCAGATCTATTCATCCTTCTGGGGGGAATAGGCCTGCTGACGGCGCTCATTCTGTTCATGCGGGTGCTTGGTTGGCGCGTGCGTCAAGTGTCCGCGCACCTTGAATTAACGCAGCGTACCCCAGCGAATCCCCGTGCCATCATCGAGGCTTTGCGCGTCGATGGGGACTTACAGCTCGACACCAGTCCGCTCCGCGGCGCGAACTGGGAAGGGGCGGACTTGCATAAACTGAATCTCGGCGGCGCGTATTTGCGGATGATCGGCTTGGAGCGGGCGAATTTGCAGGGGGCCAATCTACGGGGCGCGAATTTGCGCAGCGCGCGCCTCGATCAAGCCAACCTGCGTGACGCCGACCTCACCCGCGCAAACCTGTGCTATGCGCGGCTCGTCCAGGCTGATCTGCGCGAGGCCTGCCTGCAGGACGCGGATTTGAGCACCGCCGACCTCACCTCTGCCCAATTCCAGGGGGCCGTTCTGACCGGGGCAAAATTCGACGCCTTTACCACGCTGCCCAACGGCCAAAAATGGACGCGTGACACGGACTGGTCACGCTTTGGTGCGGACACCCGGCAGCGACCGAGCACTCCACCCCCGGGCGATCCGTTCATGTCTGCGCGCTGAAGCCCGACGGATGCTACTTCACTTCGTCAGCACGTGCTTCGCCGTGATCTGAATGCCGCCGCGCCGCCGCTGTTCGAGCGTCACCGTGCAGCGCTTGGGCTGCGTCACGGCGAACAAGTCTTCGCACAGCTTGACGGCGAGATCTTCGCAGAAGATCGCCTGATCGCGATACGTCTCCAGATACAGCTTGAGCGTTTTGGTCTCAATGCCGATGCCGTCCGCTTCGAGGTCAATCGTCGCCTCGTAAAAGTCCGGTTGCCCGGTGACGGGACACATCGAGGTCAACTGGTCGCTGTGATATTGAATGAATCCGCATTTCGTCGGGATCGGGTCGAGCCGTTCGAATTGTGTGACGGGCTTGCCGAGTGCAGTAAACTTCTGCTCCATTATTCACCTCTGAGCGCTCAGGCTGGACAGCACCAGTATACGCGCCAGACCGACAGCGAGAAAAGATCGAGCAATGGCGAAAAACGTCTATGTAGCGGGGCCGCTGTTCAACAGCCTCGAACGCGGGTATCTGGAGCAGATCACCGCGGCGCTGGAGCAGGCGGGCTATGACACCTTCTTACCGCACCGCGACGCGGGTATCCTCGGCGATTTATCCGATATTCGCGAACGGCGGCGCATTTATCACGGCGACCTCGCGGCGCTGGACGCGAGCGATCTGCTGGTCGCGCTGCTGACGGGCGCGGATCACGACTCGGGGACGTGCGGCGAGCTCGGCTATATGGTCGCCAAAGGCAAGCCGTGCTTTGGCATCACCGACGACGTGCGCCGCCTCAATAATCTCATCTGGGGTTTGTGTCACGAAGGCGAATGGATCGCCAGCGACATCCCGGCGCTCCTCGCGCTCGTCCAGCAGCACGCCCCGGCCTAGCTCATGGACATTCAGACGATTGAACTGATCTCGATGCGTGCCTGGCCCGCGCTCGAAGAAGTCGACTATGACGGCTGGCGGCTGCGGTCCGCCAAGGGCTATACCGGACGCGCCAACTCGGTTTACCCATTTAGCGCGGGGATGGTTGCGCTGGATGAGAAGATTGACCACTGCGAACGTTTCTATGCCGAACGCGGTTTGAAGACCCGCTTCAAGCTGACCGCCGCCGCGCAGCCTGCCGAACTGGATCACGCCCTCGAAGCGCGTGGCTACACCATCATCACGCCGACCAACGTGCTCACGCTCGATCTGATGCAGCTGGCGGAGGTGCCCGCACCATCCAACATTCGCCTGAGTTTAGAAGCCACCTTCTCTGAAGCGTGGCTGGATGCCTATGTGCGGCTGAGCGGCGTCAACCCGGCGTTTCATTCAATTGCGCGCCAACTGCTGCAGCGGGCGACCGCGCACACGATCTTCGGAGCGGCCTACGATGGCGATCAGATCATCGCCGTGACGCTTGGCGTGCGCGACGGGGAGTGGATCGGCCTGTACGACGTGGTGACGCAGGCCGAGCGACGCGGGCAGGGGATCGGCGGCGCGCTGATCACGCAGGTGCTGCGGCAGGGACAGGTCAGCGGGGCGACGCGCGGGTATTTACAGGTGCTGGGCACGAATGCGCCCGCGTTCCGGCTGTATACGCGGCTCGGCTATCAAATGCTGTACACGTACTGGTATCGCCTGCAGGGGTGAAAACCTCACCCCCAACCCCTCTCCTCTAGGAGAGGGGATTTCGGCGTGAGGCTCGACAGTAAGTTTGGAACCAGCGGACGCAATGATGCGTTAACGCCAGCGGGGCCCTCCCTCCCCCTTTCCTGGTTTAATTTGCATAATTGCGTCCCTACGAGAAAATCGCTCTTGTGTAGGGACGCGATTTATCGCGTCCGCAATCTCCCAAAACCAACCGCTAACCCATTTTCACGATATTTACCCCTTACCCCTGCTGCCCAAGGCGGGAATCCACCACTTAGCATCCAAACGGCACGGTGATGTTGAAGGCGTTCCCCGCGTCATAGAGGTCATAGCGGATGAGCACCGTCCCCGTGACGGGGAGCTGGCGGTCGAAAATCACCACGTTGTCGACGTCAAGGTTCAGGTAAAAGCGCGTGACCGCATTCTTCGCTGGCGTGATCCACAGCTCGCCGCTCTGGTAGGTGATGCTGCCGCCATCGCCCACGCGCAGCGCGGGCAGCACGAGGTCTGCCGGGTCGAAGCTGTAGTAGTACGAGTCTTCGCCATTGATGGTGGCGCGGCGACCGCCGGGGACAGCCGTGCTCACCCCGCCGACGAGTGCGCCCGCGCTCAACGCGGCGGCGGTTTCCGCGGCGTTTGCGGCTCCGGTCAGGCAGAGGCCGTCACGCACGAGGAAGGCATCCGGGCCGAGGCGCACGGCTTCGTAACTGTTGTTCTCCGTCTGGCCGACCAGTTCGCCGGACGTGCTCAAAATCACGCGCCGCGCTGATGCCACCTGATTAAACCAGACTTCCGCCTGGGCGGTGGCGCTCGTCTCGCGCGGCGTGCGCGCGAACACCCCGTTGAACTCCAACTGCACGACGTAGCGATACCCGGCCAGCTCGTTCAGGCGGTTGTCGACGCTGGCGAAGGCGGTCACCGGGCGGTTGTAGGGCGTCGGCGGCGCGAATTGGGTCAGCGGCAGCGACGTGGCCACGCCTTCGACGGAGGCCTGCGTCGGCACGTCTTCGGGGCGCTGACCGCGCCCGGTACACGCGGTGAGGATCAGGATGGCGAGTAAAACGACAGCTAGTCTGCGCATGGTGTTCTTTCGCCCCGGGTAGTGCCCGCTGCCGATCATGGCGTGGGGTCGGGTGCTGATTCATTGTAATCCAAACAGCGTCTACAGCAAGTCGCCTAAATCTGCTAGAGTTATGTATCTCCATCGTGATAATGATCACAAGGTGAACCATGCCGCTACCTGATTCAATATTGGTGATTGGACATCGCAACCCGGATACGGACGCCGTCGCTTCGGCGGTGGGCTATGCGTGGCTGCTCAACAGCCTGGGCGGTGACAAATATGTCGCCGGGCGTACGGGGCAGCTCAATGCGCAAACGGCTTTCGCCTTGCAGCGCTTCGAAGTGGAGTCGCCCGGTCTGGTGACCGATGTGCATCCGCGCGTGGGCGAATTGAGCGAGACGGTGCCGTCGCTGCGCAAAGGGCAAACGCTGCTCAACGCCTGCCAGGCCATCGCGCGTACGCGCCGACCCGCGCCGCTGCTGGATGAAGAGCGCCGTCCGATTGGCTTGCTCTCCGGCGCGGGACTGTTTGCGAACCTCGCGGACGCCCTCAGCTCGACTTCGGTGCTGGCACTGGCGAAAGAGTTTGATCGCCCCGCCGAAACGGCCATCGATCACACCAGCGTTGTGCTCAACTGCAATGACTTTGTGCGCGACGTCATCCCGCAGGTTGTCCGCTCCGAACAAGACGACTTCATCGTCGTGGATGATGAAGGCCAGTACCGCGGCCTGTGCCGCAAAGCCGCGCTCATGTCGCCGCCAGTGCGCCGCCTTGTGCTGGTCGATCATAATGAAGCCGGGCAGGCCGTTTCCGGCGCGGACGAAGCCGAAGTGGTCGAAGTGCTCGATCATCACCGCTTGAGCGCGCTGCCGACCGCCGTCCCGATTCGCTTCCAGATCGAACCCGTCGGGAGCTGCTCGACGCTCGTCGCGGAACGCGCCGTCGAACTCAATAAATCCTTCCCGCCCGCGCTGGCTGGCCTGTTGCTGTGCGGCATTTTGTCGGATACGCTGGTCTTCCGTTCGCCGACCGTCACCGCGCGTGACCGGGTCGCCGCTTATCGTTTGGCGCGGCTGGCAAATCTGGTCGCCGAGAACGCCACCGAAGATCAGGTCACCGAAGCCATCGATCAGCTCGGCGAAACCTTGCTGGGCGCGGGCGCGGGGCTGGGCACGCGTCCTGCTGACGAAATCATCAGCACCGACATCAAGTTCTACGAAGAAGGCGCGCTGCGCGTCGGGTTGGCGCAGACCGAAGTGACTAACTTCTCCGAACTGAACACGCGCCTGCCGGAACTCCGCGACGGCCTGCAGAAGCTGGCCGATGGGCAGAAGCTGGCGATGGCGCTGCTCATGGTGACCGATGTCGTGCGCGGCAACAGCCGCCTCGTCGCTGTCGGCCAACCGCGCCTGCTGACCGCGCTGCCGTACACGCACATCAGCGACAACTTGATGGATGCGCCCGGCGTCATGTCGCGCAAGAAGCAGCTTTTGCCTGCCGTGCTCGCCGCCCTCTCCGAACTGGCCTAAAGTCGGCTCTCGGAAATTATGGTGTAGGGGCAGACCTGTGTGTCTGCCCGTTTGTGGGCGCACACGTAGGTGCGCCCCTACACTCGTTCCTAGATTTCTTTCGAGAATTGGCTTAAGTCGCCCGCCCTGCGTCACCAGAGGAGTCGCCCATGCCCCACGTCGAACAGTCGATAGACATGCTTGTGCCGCCGGAAGTCGTGTTCGCCATCATCGCGCACCAACCGGAACGCATGCCGGAATGGTGGGCGGCCTTCGATAAGCAGGAGCGCGTCACGCCGCCGCCCACCGCCAGCGGGTCGATTTCGCGCTACGTCTACAACATGCTGGGCATGCGCATCAAAGGCGAGCATCAGGTGATACAGTATGACGAAAATCGGCGGCTGGTCGTCAAAACGCTCAGCGGCATCGACAGTATGTTCGAATTCGGCTTCGTGCCCACGGAGACCGGGACGACTGTCATGCTGCGCGTCGCCTACAGCCTGCCGGGGTCAGTGTTGGGGCAGGTGCTCAACCGTCTGACCATTGAGCAGAAGAACGAGCGGGATCTCATCACGGCGCTGGAAACGCTCAAAGCGCTGGCGGAAGCGGAATACCAGCCGAAAACCTAATTTCTCCCTAAAAACGATCGGGTGCTAGCGGGCTCAAGGTTTTAGCTTGATCAGGCGTGCTAGAATGCCTTAGACATCGACGTTTTATGGAGACATAACAGCTTATGGCCTACAAAATCGACTACCTCGTTCCCCAACGCGTCTTAACGCTGCTGGCATATGGAACAGTCGAGGCTGTGGACTTCGAAACCCTGCATCTCGACAGCTTCCGCCTCATCGACGAGGGGAGCGCCCCGGTGCATACCATCTCCCTGATTGACCCCCAAACCAAGTATGAAAAGAACCTGACCACGCTCATCGAGATGCTGAAAGGGCCAGCCAAACTCCACCCGGATGCGGGTTGGGTCGTGCAGGTCAGCGAACAACCAGTGCACCGCTTCATCGCCAACCTGACGTTTCAGGCCGTGTACAAGAACGCGCGCTTCCACACGGTCAAGAGCCTGCGGGAAGCGCTCGAATTTCTCGTGGATCGGGACACGACGCTGGCTGGACTGGATATCGAGGCTGCTCTCGCGCAGTATGCTGCGTGGCAAGCTGTGACCGTCAGTTAGCGCTGGCGCATATGCTAGTCTTTATTCACATCTTGTAACAATACTGTTACAATGGGCAGTATCGAACGTAAGCAAAGACTTGATTACAGGAATCCCATGGGCTACAAGGTTGACTACATCGTCCCTCAGCGCGTGATGGTGACTTACCTTTATGGGTATATCGAAGCTGACGACTACAATGCGATTCAGGAAAGAAGTTTTGGCCTGATGGATGCCGGAGTCGCGCCCATTCACACCATCTCCGTGGTTGATCCGCACATCAGATATGCGCGCGATCTCAAAACCCTCGTCTCGATGATGAAGGGGCTGGATCGACTGCATGAGAAGGCGGGATGGCTCATCCAAGTCAGCGACAATTCCATGCATCGCTTTATCTCGGCGTGGGCGCTGCAAGTTGTCTATAAGAATATGCGGTTCAACACGCTCGACTCGTTCGAAGCGGCGCTGCGCTTCCTGCACGATCGCGACAGCACTCTCGCGGATATGGATATCCCCGCGCTGCTGGCCGACTACGCCGCGTGGAAACCCGTCGTCGACGAACGTTCCTAAATCCTCGCACGCATCATTTAGCCCGTCAATTAGGGATAAACAGCTGCACCGTGGCTTCCGTGCCCAGCCGACCCCACCCCCGGCCCCTCCCGGAATTCGAGGAGGGGAGACAGATTTCCCCCTCTCCCCGCTTGCGTGGGAGAGGGGGCAGGGGGTGAGGGGAACGACTTTAGAAACAGATTACTTTGATCTCACCTTATCCCTAACTGACGTTATTTAGCCCGTCATGAACGCCCCGAATGGCTAGGTTGACGGGCTTTCTGCTTCCCTCCTATAATGTCCCTAACCGTCGTGATAGGGAAGCCAAATCATGAATAAAAGGATGGTCGAATTCATCCGCGCGCTGCGCGCCGCCGGAGTCCGTATCTCCTTAGCGGAAAGTCTCGACGCGATGCACGGAGTCGACGCCGTCGGTCTGGACACCAAAGATCAGTTCCGCTCCGCCCTCAAAACGACGCTTGTCAAAGAAGCCCGCGATACCGAAAAATTCGACTACTACTTCCCGCTGTTCTTTGGGTCGCAGCAGCCCGACATGCAGGACTCGACTGAGGGCATGTCGCCAGACGACCAACAGAAACTCGACCAAGCGATGGAAGCGCTCATGGGCGACAAAGACGCCCTGCGCGAACTCCTCAAACAGCTCTTGCAGGGGCGCCAGTTCAGTCAGGATCAAATGGATCAGGCGGCGCAGCAGTCCGGGCTGGATCAGGCCTCGGATATGTCGCAGCGCCCGTGGTTTGAACGCCGCATGCAGCGCCAGTTGAACATGCAGCAGATCCAGCAGTTGATCGAAGAACTGCTGCAGGAACTCCAACAGATGGGGATGAGCCGCGAACAACTGCAAGAACTGCGCGAAATGCTCGAACAGAACGCCCAAGGCTTGAGCGACCAAGTCTCGCAGTATGTCGGCGCGAGTCTGGCGGAACGCATGGCGAATCGCGAACCCGAACCCAAACCTGATCTGCTGGATGTGCCGTTCACGCGCCTGAGCGAAGACGATATGCAGCACCTGCGCGACGAGATTCGCCGTTTGGCGGCGCGTCTGCGCTCACGGGCGGCGCTGCGCCAGAAGCACGCGAACGCGGGCACACTCGACCCGCGCCGGGTGATGCGCGCCAACATGAAATACGACAGTGTGCCGCTCGAACTTAAATACAAGACGACGCACGTCAAACCGCAGCTCGTGCTGATCTGTGACGTAAGTACTTCGATGCGCTACTGTGCCGAATTCCTGCTCACGCTGATCTACGAATTGCAGGATCAGGTCGCCAAGACGGACAGCTTCATCTTCATCAGCGATATCGTCGACATTAGTATGGACTTCAAAGAGCATCAGCCGATGGAAGCGGTCGAAAAGGTATTGACCGAAAATCGCCCCGGCTACTACAACACCGATCTCGGCAACAGTCTTAACACCTTCAAGCAGGAGCACATGGGGCGCGTGACCGGACGTACGACCGTGATCATCCTTGGCGATGGGCGCAACAATTACAACGATCCGCGCCTCGACATCATGTCGGATCTGCATCGCCGGTCGCGGCGGCTGTTGTGGTTTAACCCGGAACCGCCGTCGCAGTGGGGAAGCGGTGACAGCGATATGGTACAATACGCGCCATTGTCTAGCGGCGTGTACAAGGTGAGCAACCTGCGCGAACTGGCCGCCGCCGTCGATAAAATCCTTACGGATGGTTGATGAGCACTAAGATCCCCTTCAATAAACCTGCCATGGTCGGCACTGAGATGCAGTACATGGCGGATGCCTTGCAGCGTGGGCACATTTCTGGCGACGGCTACTATACGCGCCGCTGCCATGCCTTGTTTGAGGAACAGCTCGGCGTCAAAAGGCGCTGCTGACGACCTCCTGCACGCACGCGCTGGAAATGTCGGCGCTCATCCTCGGCATTCAGCCGGGCGATGAAGTCATCGTGCCCGATTTCACCTTCGTGTCGACGGTCAATGCCTTTGTGCTGCGTGGCGCGACGCCCGTCTTCAGCGATGTGCGCCCGGACACGCTCAATCTGGACGAAACCAAGCTCGAAGCGTTGATCACGCCGCGCACCAAGGCGATTGTGCCCGTGCATTACGCGGGCGTCGCCTGCGAGATGGATGCGATCATGGAGATCGCGAATCGGCATAACATTCCGGTCGTCGAAGACAACGCGCACGGGCTGTATGGCTGCTACAAAGATCGCTATCTCGGCACGTTTGGCGTGATGGCCACGCAGAGCTTCCACGAGACCAAAAACTTTACGTGCGGCGAAGGCGGCGCGCTGCTCATCAATGACCCGCGCTACGTCGAACGCGCCGAAATCATCCGCGAGAAGGGTACGAATCGCAGTCGCTTCTTCCGCGGTCAGGTCGATAAATACACGTGGGTCGATGTGGGGTCGAGCTTCCTGCCGTCGGATCTGCTGGCGGCCTACCTGTACGCGCAGTTGGAACGGCGCGACGATGTGCAGGGGAAACGCGCCGCGATCTGGCAGCAGTACGGCGATCAATTGCCGGGGTGGGCGGCGCAGAATGACGTGCGCCTGCCGATCATCCCTGAGTACTGTGAGCAGACCTATCACATGTTCTACCTACTGCTGCCTTCGCTTGATGCGCGCACGCGCCTGATCGAGCACCTGAAGGGGCAGGACATCCTGAGCGTGTTCCACTACTTGCCGCTGCATCTGTCGGACATGGGAAAGCAGTACGGCGGTCAGCCCGGCGACTGCCCGGTGACTGAAGACATCAGCGACCGCCTGCTGCGTCTGCCGCTGTACTACAACATGACCTCGGAGGAACAGGAGCGCGTCATCGACGCGATCACAAGCTTCAAGGTCTAGGTCGCTGCTCGCGAAATCAAATACAAACGGACGCCATTAGCGGCGTACGTTTTGTTTCTGCTGGTGTCGATCCTTACTGAATCAAAAGGGACGAGGCACTGCCTCGCCCCTACATGTGCGGTTGATACGGATTTACTTGCTGCCGCCGAAGCCGCCGCGGCTGCGCGTGTTCGGGTTGTTGTAGCGGCGCGCGCCGCCGCCCTTGCTGCCGCCGCTCGAGCCGCCACCGAAGAAACTGCGCTTCCCACCGCCGCTGCTCGACCCGCCGCCGCCGAAGAAGCTGCGTTTGCCGCCGCCGCTCGACCCACCGCTGCGGGAGCCGCCGAAACCGCCGCGCGATTCCACCTCGGGATCATCATACTGCGGCGTTTCGTCCCCGGGTTGATCATAGTAGCCGCCGCCGCGCCGACAGAAAAAGCCGCCGCCCTGGTTGCCACCACTTCCACCACCATAGTTGCTACCGCCGAACCCGCTGCCGCCGAAACCACTGAACAGCCGCGGCAGCACCATCAAACCGACCACTACAATTACGCCGAGAATACACAGCGTTCCGAGATCTAAGTCCATCGTTGTTTGCCCCCTTCTATTGAACCTGGAAACTCACCCGTTCACCGGGGTTGCCATTGACGATAATCTGCGCTTCGTATACGCCCGGTTCCAGACTGCCCGCCTGATCGGTCGCCTCGAACACGAAGTAGATGCACGTATTGTCGTAATCGCGGTCAGCCGTGATCACGTCTGCGTCTTCAATGGGTTGGCCTTCGCGGAACAGGCGGGCGAACACCGTCGTCCCCGCAGGAATATCACTGTCTTCAACCACGACGTACACCTCATCGGTTGCGGCAAACTGATCGCTGGTGTCCACCGGGCAGCCATCCGCGTCAATGTTGGATGAGACGACCACGCGCCCTAACGCGACTCCGCCCGTGGTATTGCCTTCACCGGCAATCGGCGGGTTATCGGAGAAGCCTTCGGCAGTCGGGGCACTGAATGGCATCGTCGTCGCGACCCCATCATTGTTATTCCCCTGACCCCCGAGTAACTGCGAGCCGACCACCACCAACACCAGGATGATGAGGATGCCAATGGCAATCGTGCGCCCACTGAGGCGACCCATACGCAACTCCTTATTCATGTCATTTGTAATTAAGGAGAGTATAAACGAGGAGTTTCAAGTATTACATTAGAGGTTAAGGAAAGAATTGCAGCTTGAGCGCCAACTTGCGGGGATGATCAGCCGCGGGCCTAGCGCACCATTTTGACGATACGATCATGCCCGGCGTAATCGGGAAGGACTTCGGCCAATGCCGGGTTAAGCGTTTGGGCGATTTGCAGCGTCGCCGCGCCTTGCCCCGCGCCGATCTCCAGCAGAATCAGCGCGCCGGGCTGGGTCACCTGCGGGATTTGCGCGATCAAACGGCGGACGAGATCGAGGCCGTCGCCACCGCCATCGAGCGCGAGGGTCGGCTCGTAGCGGCTGACTGCTAGCGTTGGCACTTCGTCGGCGGCGATGTAGGGCAGGTTCGCCATGATCAGATCGAACTGGCGGTCGAGCAGCGGCGTGAGCAGATCGCCCTGCATAAACGTGACGCGGGCGCTGTGACGTTCAGCGTTCTGCCGCGCGATCGCCAGCGCCGCCGCGCTCACATCGACCGCGTAGACATCGGCCTGGGGGACGAGCGCCGCGAAGGTGACTGCCAGCGCGCCGCTGCCCGTGCCGACATCGACCGCGCGCACACTGGATCGCGGTTTGGCCCACGCCAGCGCCTGTTCGAGGAGCAGTTCGGTCTCCGGGCGCGGGATCAACACGGCGGGCGTGACGGTGAAGTCGCGATCATAGAAGGCACGCCGCCCGAGGATGTAGGCGATGGGTTCGCCCGCCGCGGCGCGTTCCAGCCACCCGCGAAAACGCTCCGCTTGCTCGGGTCTCACGACCGCTTCGGGATGCGCCAGCAAGTAGCTGCGCTCCACGCCGAGCACCTCCGCGAGCAGCACATGGGCGTCAAGGCTGGGAATACGCGGACGCGCCTCCGTGAGCAGATCGCGAATAGTGGTGTCGGGCATCGGGGACTCCAGTGGGCAACAGTTGGTGGAAATTTCAACCTCACCCCTGACCCCTCTCCTTTAGGAGAGGGGAAACAAGCACGATTTCTAAGTCCCCGCGCCCTTGGGAGAGGGGATTTAGGGGTGAGGTTAAGCGGTCTTGATTGTACACAACGCCTGACGAATTTCGCCCAGATGATAGGCGCAGTGCGCCAGCACGCCGAGCGTCCCACCGATCGCGTCTTCATTGTTGAAATCGGGCATCGCTAGAATGAGCTGCTTGATCTGATCGTAGGCGGTGCGCAGCCGCTGCTTGCTCGCTTCCCACTGTTCCGGGGTGACTTCGCGCACCGTGCGCCAGATCTCGCCCCAGTCGGTCTTGCTGTGGTCGTTTTCCGCAACCCATTTATACGTGCGTTCCAGATAGAACGCCGTGTGATTCACCTGCGCGGCGAGCGTCGCGCAGTTTGCTCCAACCGGGCGGGAGGCTTCCTCCGCGCTGACGGTCGCCAGCGTTTCGAACAGCGACGTGTTTTTGTCGAGGAAGACGCCGTGGACGCTGTCAAATGTTTCGTCGAGCAGGAAGAGCATCGCCGCGACGAAGTTCTCGTGCATGGTTTTCGGTGCCGTTGGCTGCATCATACTTTAGCCGATCCAGTCCACAAGAGCCGGTGGCAACGGCTTGTTCGCAGCGCGAAGGAAAACGCTCAGCTTGGATAGAAAGATCAAGAGCGCCTGCAAATAAATATTGACCTGCATATCGATGGCCGCTGGATAGTCGCCGGGGCGCATGATGGGTTTGGAATCCACCTCTGCGTCTGTATACGCTTCCACCGTGGCTGCCATGTCCGCATCCAGTGCCTTAAGCCAGGTTTTCAGTCGGTCGCTGCTAGTAGCGATTGTTGGATCAGGGTGGCGGTAATCGAAATCTTGCTTAAAGGTCTTGAAGCCTTCCACGTAGGCATGTTCAATTTCGCCCCATTCGCGGATTAGTTCACCCAGTTTCATGTTGCTGCCGCCCGGACTAAAGGCGAGATCAGCATCACTGAGCAGAGCGAGCACTTCATCACGCATCTCGTGAGTCGGTTGAATCCACTGCCAAGTCCCTTGCATCAAGCGATTTGCCATGTGCAGTTACTCCTGTGTACAGAACACAAGTTCTAGTATAACACGGGAATGCCGAAGCGCCGATGATCCGTGAGGAAATTGGTGCAATGGAGAGAAATGTGCTTCGTCATGAGTTGACCCTGCCCTCAACCTTATGCGTTAGGGCAGGGTGAGCTTACAGGCGTTTACAGCGGGAAGGCGACAAAGCGACCGTAGGCGACGATGGCGGCGAGCACGAGCAGTACGAGATTGGGGACGACCATCGGCATCTCACCGCGCCGGATATGTGTGAGCGCCGCGCCGATCATCGTCAGCACCAGCCCGACGGCAGCCAACGGCGTCAGGATCGGCAGAATGCGTGTAACCGCGGGCAGGATCAGCCCAACCGCACCGAGCAGCTCCACGAGACCGATGAGCTTGAGCTGAGTTTCGGAAAAATCATTGGCCCACGCCATCCGTTCGGCTACTTTTGGCTTTGGGCTGCGTGAGCTTCATCAGGCCCGCGCCGACGAAAGCGACGGCGAGCAGTACTTGGAGAATCCAGAGTGCGGTGTCCATGCGATTTATCCTTTGGCAGTCATGTGTTGTTTAGGCGACAAGTGTTGTATATTAAGATAAGGAAGCTGTGATTGAAATTCAATCGACAACAACGCGGTTCTGTTGCTTAGGCAACAAAGGAGCAAAAATGTCGCTTAATCCACTGCCCACCAAAGTCGATCCCCGCATCAAACGGACGCGCAAATTGCTTCAGCAGGCGTTTCAGGAGTTGATGACGGACCGGGGATTTCAAGACATCAGCGTGCAGGATATTGCGGATCGCGCCGGAATCAACCGCGCGACCTTCTACGCGCACTTTGAGGACAAGTACGATCTGCTCCGCGCCAGTGTCAGCGATGCCTTGGAACAGCAGCTGCGCGGCGTTTTACCCGAGCATCCATTGTTCACCTTTGAAAATATCTGTCTGCTCGGGACGACCGTTTCCGCCTTTATGGGCCGTTTTTTCGGTCACTGTGGGATGAACAGTCAGAATAGTGAACAGATGCTGGTCGGCATGCAGGTGCAGCAGGATGTGCACGATCGGCTGGCGGAATGGATCGCGCGCACGCCGACCGCGCTACCCGTGCCCGATGAAGCGGCGCACGCGGTCGCGTGGGTGATCTTTGGCACGGCCATTCAGCAGAGCCGCACCAAAGACAAGGCCGCGCCGGATGCCGCGCTGGCCTTGCTGGTGACGGGAATTGCGCCGTATCTGGCGGAAGAAGCTACGAGCCAGCTCGCAAAATCTCCACGGTGAGCTGACTGCTCGACTGGTTGCCGACCGCGTCAAACGCGAACGCGGTGAACGTCTGCGTGCCAGGCGCGTCGATGCCCCACTCGAAGCCATACGGAGCCGTTTCGTCCGCGCCGAGGAACACGCCGTTCTGGTAGAACTCGACGCGGCTGATCACGAGGTTGTCGCGCGCGTCGGCTTGCAGCGCCACGACCGCGTCACCGGGGAAGCGATAGACTTTGCCAACTTCGACCGACTGTAAGTTGACCGTCGGCGCGACATTGTCGACCGTGACTTGCAGCGAGTCGCTGCTGCGGCTGTTGTCGTTCAGCACCAGAATGAGGCGCAGGCTGTACAACCCATCGAGGCTGCTGGTATCCCACTGCGCAATCGGCACTGCCGAGTCGAACGTCGTCTGCTGGCCGCCAATATCGATCCACGCGTTCGGGCTTAACCCTTGTCCGTACTGCACCTGATAGTAGGCCATATCGCGCGTGTTCATTTCCGCGTAGATGTCGACCACGCCGCCCACATAGTCGAAGAACTGTGGACGCGTGATATGCACCAGTTCAAAGACCTGCGGCACACTCACGTTGTCGTAGTCGGTCGGCGGCAGCGGCTGATTGTTCGCTTCCCACCATTCGCGCGCTTCGGCAGGCGGTACGAAGTACAGCACCTCACTGCGCGACTCGGCGGGCGTGTTGACCGTCGCCAACTGCCCGGTCTGGTTGTTGACTTCGACCGTTTGCCAGTAAGTATCGACTGTGCGCGGCTGCGTGCCGTCAATGAACAGTTCGCGCCGCACGGGACACATGCCATTCGGCAGCAAGCCAGATTTTTCGCAGACTTGCAGTTCGATGATGCTCTCCGGGCGTTCCCACGGCGTCGGCGTGACGCCGCTGTGCGCCATTTCCATCACCGCGCGCCAGACCGCCGCCGCGCCGCTCATCCCATAGGGATCGAGCGTCATGGCCGCGTTGTCGCTGCGCCCTAAATGCACCGCGGTCACCAACTGTGGTGTGTAGCCGACCGTCCAGTTGTCGAGCCGATCGTTGGTCAAGCCGTTGACGACCGCGCTCGGTCGCGAGAGCGCCAGCGGATTGTCTTCGCCGAGCGTCGCCCAGCGTGTTTCTTCATCCGCCAGCACATCATTGATCAGGTAGGCGAGCTTATTTTCGAGCCGCGGTGTGCACACGTCGAGCGTGCCGCAGCGCGTCGCTTCATCGCGGTCGTACTCCCACACAACCGCGCCGCTTGCATCTTCGATGCGCAGCACGGCGACCGGGTCACGGGCGCGGAAGTCGCGCGCCACCGGTTCGACCGGGACGCCGCGCAGGCTGCCGAGCGAGGCGAACACCGAATAGCTGTAGGCCATATCCAGCACGGACACCGCGCCGCCGCGTTCCAACAGCAGAATGTCGCTGCGATTCTCATCGAGTGTGTTCAAGCCGAGCTGATGCGCCAGCCGCAGAATGTTGGTCATACCGCGCTGATGCGCGATGCTGGCGGCGGGGGGGACGAGCCAGGCACCCATCGCCTCCCGCAGATTCAGCACGCCGCGGAACTGATCGTCCGGGTTGCTGAAGGTATAGATCAAGCCCTGTTCTGCTCCGGGATAGCTGTTCGGCACGTCGTAGACCATCGTCGCGGGCGTGTAGCCGCCCAAAAAGCCCTGCAAATACACGAACGGCTGGAGCGTCACCCCCGGCTCATGTTCCGCGAGGTTGACCGCGCCGACCATGCTCCGGACTTCCCCCGTCTGTGCATCGATGACGATCAGCGCGCCTTCGTCGGGCGGCGCGTCGGAGGTTGTTTCGAGGCGCGGCAGCAGCACCGCGGCGGCGCAGTCTCCGGCAGGCGCTTCGGCATTATTCAGCCGCGCGATCTGCACGTCGAGCACACAGGCCGACTGGTTGTACAGGTCAAGGTCGAGCGTCGTCACCACGCGCAGATCGCCGCGCGCGATCAACTGGCGACCGTCCATGCCCTGCGCGTTGAGGATCGCCTCGGCTTGGCGGCGCGCATACACAATGAAGTCGGGGGCGAGCGGCGGAAGGGTGTTGCCCCGGTCAAGGCGGGTAGTCAGGCCCTGCACACTCTCATACGATTCCTGACTGATCGCGCCGATCTCCACCATGCGCCGCAGCAGGTCGGCTTGCCGCCCGCGGGCGGCAGTTTCGTCGTCGAAGGGATTGTATTCGGTCGCGGTCGGGATGGCCGCCAGCAGCGCCGCCTCATCTAAGCTGAGGTCGACGGCGCGCTTGCCGAAATAGGTCTGCGCGGCGGCTTCGATGCCATAGGCTTCATTGGCATAATCGTTGGTATTCAGATGCCATTCGAGGATTTGCTCGGGCGTATAGCGGCGGTTGACCTCCGCCACGAGCGCGATCTCACGGGTGCGCTGTTCCACAATCGATCCGGCGTGCGACAGCAGCACGTTGCGCACCAGGCGCCCGGTGATGGTCGGGTCAGCGGGCAGGGTATCGATCAGCGTGTTCTGCCACAGCCTGACGAACGTTGTTTCAAGGCCGGGGTGCGGCGCGACGAGAAAATCGGTGTCCTCGCTGACGAGCGTCGCCGCAATCACGTACGGTGGAAGCGTGGTGAGCGGGACCCACTCACGCTCCACGCTGGTCGGGGTGTAGATCACCGTTTCACCTGTACGTTCGTAGAATTCGGTCGTCCCGGACGCCGCGAACGGATTGGCGCCAAACTCCGGCATGCCCTGAAGCGCGTTGGAGTACAACACGACCGCGCCGCCAATGGCGACCGCGCCGGGAATGCCGATCAGGATGATGGCGGCGATCGAGGCGAGCACTGTCCACACGCGCCGCTGCTGGTCACGCCGCGCCTTGCGTTCCTGTCGCTTGTTACGCCGCCGGATAATCTGGATGGCTGAACTCAAAAGGACTCCTGAAGACAGTGGTTAGCTGTTTGCAATTCGCCGTTAGCCAAAGGCGTTGGCAGTTAAGCATGGATGTGAAAGCTATTCATAGCGTGACAGATCTACCCAGTCCGATTCGTCACCCTAGTGCATAAATGTTACAGCAAATCGACTGCTGATCGCCAATCGCTCTCCGCGAATCGGGTTTGCCACACATGCGTTATTCGGGATTAAACCTCAATTATCAGAGCATGAACACTACTGGATTTATTGTTACATTCGTTGTATATTCATTACAACAGGAACATTTCCTTTCGTTAGATTGAGAGAGGCTCACACATGGGTAAAACCAAAATCCTGCTTGTTGAAGATGATCCAGCCATCAACAAGCTCGTCACCGACTATATGACCTCACGTGGTTTCGAAGTCACGTCATTCCTTGACGCGCCGGAAGCTCTCGATCATGTTCAGATGCGTGGTTTGCCACACATTGCGCTGATTGACCTCCAACTTCCTTCCATGCATGGGTTTGAACTCAGCAATCGCCTGAAGTCGATGGCCGATGTGCCGATCATCTTCGTGACCGCCTACAACGATACGGAAACGGTCGTGCAGGGTCTGAAGAAATACGCGGAAGATTTCATCGTTAAGCCGTTTGAACTCCGCGAACTCGAAGCCCGTACGCAGGTCGTTTTGGCGCGTATGCCCAGCCTCGACTATGCCAGCGAACCGATCATTCGCATCGATGATGGTCTGAATATCGACTTCGCCCACAACCGCATTGTCGTGAACGGCAAGCCCTACGGCCTCACGCCGACTGAATCGATTCTGCTGCACGTGCTGCTGCGCAATGCGGGGCGCGTGGTCGAAAATCGCATGCTGATCGCCCGTGTGTGGCCGTCGGAAGAAGTCTACGAAGACACGCTGCGCGTGCACATGCACCGCCTGCGCCGCAAGCTCGAAGCGGATTCGCACCACCCGCACTACATCCGCACCGAACGTGGTGTCGGCTACATGTTCACCGTGCGTCCGCCCGAAGGCATCGCCTTTGAAGGCGAAGAAGCGCTCGTCGAAGAATAGCAGCCCCTCTCTGGTCGCGGTCAGCCGGGCGTCGGAAACTCAACTTTCCGGTCGCTGACCGCGAGGTCTTTCCCCCTGATATTCCGCTCGACATGACAATCTCGCTGAATTGCCCGATAATAGAGGCAGATTGAGTGAGGACTGGCTGATGGTCACGACCCCGAACCTACGCAAAATGACAGTCGAGGAGTTCGACGAGTTCGTGCTGCTCCCCGAAAACACAGACAAACACTTTGAATACATTGCCGGGGAGATTGTCGAAGTGGTTTCGAACATGTATTGTTCTATTGTTGCCGCGATGATCATCCGATGGTTAGGAAAATACCTGATCGAAAATGGCGATTTTGGCTGGTTGAGCGCACCCGATGGCGGATTCAAAGTGCTTGGCGATCGCTACATGCCCGACGTGGGTTTTATCCTCAAATCGAAATATCCTAAAGCACCGCACGAAACGTGGATTAGCCTGCCGCTCGATCTGGCAGTCGAAGTGATTTCGCCTTCCGACGACGAACACGACGTTCGTGCCAAAGCCTTCAATTACCTACGGGCGGGCGCGGTCGTGTGGATCGTCGACCCGGACAAGAAAGTCGTTCAGGTGCTGACACCCGAGGCCGCCCCGCGTCTGCTCACGCTCAACGATACCCTCGACGGCGGCACGCTGCTGCCCGGTTTCACACTCCCGGTCAAAGACATCTTCCCCGAATAGAGTCGGCTGTTTCTAAATCGTATGAATCAAAAAGCGCCAGTCGGTTTGACTGGCGCTTGTCTTATCCGCTACCTTTACTGGGCATTGACCACTGTGCGAGCGTGTTCGGAGGTTGTCACCCGGCGCATCATTTGCGTCTTGGTGACAATCCGCCCGCCGCGCACGGTCGCACCGATGACCAGCGCCGCGCTGATCAGGATGAAGTCCTTGACCACGTATTGGCCTTCCAGCGTCCACACGAACGGGAACACTTCCCACATGCGACCGGGCACAAACAACAGCGGCGACATTGCGCCCGCCATCTGGAACAGATTCAGGATGATGATGCCGCGCAAAAAGCGCCCGGTGATGTAGCCGAAGCCAATAGCGACTTCCATCGCGCCGATGACAGGCACGATGAACCCATCCATGAAGTCGGGCATGAGCGCGCGGATCAGCGGCTCAGCCGGGCTCGCGCCGGGGATAAGTTTCAGCGCGCCAAACCACACAAAGATCACGCCGACCGAAATGCGCAAAAAGGTGATGCCGTGCCGTGCCAACCAGTGCACGATGGTGCGATCCACTGTATCGAGACAAATCCCCAAAAGATCTGCATACCGCTGCAGGAAGCTGTTGCTGTTCATGTGTTGCTCTCCACTTGATGCTGTTTACGGGCATCATTACACCATAATCAGGCAGCGCGATCACCGCACCAACGACCGGAATTCGACTGGTCGTAAAGAGCGAGGCCGTCTTCCGACGCATGACGGATCAGAGGTAGCCACATGGATAATCTGGTCGGAAATTATGCACCGCAAACAAAAAGGACAAGGTTTTCGCCTTGTCCTAATCAATGCGTTTGATGAGGATGCGAAGAGCCATCTAGAAAGGGACTCTCCTCACGGAGGGCAATTACAGACCAGACCTGCTTGCGTGTGTGGTAGAACCGATAAGGATCGTGGTTTTTCAGCAACAGAAATCTCTTTTGATTAATTTTGAACCGCAAAGAATCGATCTCTATCCAGTAACCGGGCAAATTCGCTCTTTGTCCTTTTATTTGTTGACTGATTCGTCCCTCAACGGTTTCGACCGAGCCGCGACGGATCGTGTTTAGCGGTCGTACAATGTTCTCGATGTACAGCCATAAAAGGATTGCTCCAGACGCCATACCTCCGACAAGTGCATAAAGTGGACTGTTGGGATACGAGATAAAGATAATTAGCGTCACAAACAACATAAACGGAACTGTTGCCAGCAAAAGCACTTTCCAAGCGTAAATATCTTCTCTAATTATCAGCTTCTGCCGATTACTCATTAGGCCCTTGGAATTGGACTCCAAATCAACCTCGTCAAAATCGAAGGTTTCCATCAACTGCTCAGCGTATTTCTTCGTCTTTTCAGCCATGTTTCCCAACCCCTTCTGTTCTCCATTTATACCGGTGTTGGCATCTATAGGCGAACAAGGTTTTCAGGTCATCAAAGTGTGGGAATAGCTCACGCAGCAAAATAAAAAAGAGGGCGAAGACGCCCTCTCTAAATCCAGACTACAGAAAGACAGTTAGTTCCGGTTCAGCCGGGGGTCGAGCGCGTCGCGCATGCCGTCGCCGAGCAGGTTGAAGCCTAACACCGTGAACATGATCGCCAAGCCGGGGTAGAACACCAGATGTGGCGACGTGAACACACGGTTGCGCGCTTCGCTGAGCATCGCGCCCCATTCCGGCTGCGGCGGCTGTGCGCCGAGACCGATGAACGATAGCGCGGCAGCTTCCAGCACCGCGCCGCCGATGCCGAGCGTGCCCTGCACGATCAGCGGCGTGAGCGAGTTCGGCAGAATGTGGCGAAAGAGAATGCGCTCATTCGTCGCGCCGAGGGCGCGCACGGCTGTGATGTATTCAAATTCGCGCGTCGCGAGTACGCTGGCGCGGGCGAGACGGGCATACTGAGGAATCGAGACGAGCGCGATGGCCAACAGCGCATTTTGCAGGCCGGGACCGAGCACCGTGACGATGGCGATTGCCAGCAGCAGCGATGGGAAGGCCAGCAGCACATCCATGATGCGCATGATCACGTTGTCGATCCAGCCGCCGTAAAAGCCCGCAACCATACCGAGCAGCGAGCCGACGAAGATCGCGACGGTCACGCTGGTGAAACCCACGACGAGTGACACGCGCGACCCGTAGAGCAGGCGGCTGAACTGGTCACGAGCGTTGAGATCGAGCCCCATGTAATGCTGCGGTTCGGTCTCCGCGCAGCCGAGCAAATGAATGCAGGGCGCGCGCGCCGGGAGCTGACCTGTATGTCCCGGCTGACCAATCATCGATTGCAGCGGGTCATGCGTGGCAAGGTTGGGCGCAAAAATGGCGATCAGGATGAGAATGACGATCAGGATCATGCCGAGCACGGCACTGCGATTGCGGAACAGGTACTTGAGCGTATCCCGCAGCAGGCTGGAACGAGGTGCTTTCTTGACCTGCGAGTCTTTTTTGAGTTGAGTGACGCTGGGGTTCGCCTGAGCCATTGCTTAACCTAACCGAATGCGCGGATCGAGATAGCTGTAGATGATATCGGTGAAGAGGTTGATCACCACAAAGGCGACCGCAATCACCACCGTGAAGCCCTGCACGAGCGTATAGTCGCGCGCGGTGATGCCATCGACCAGCGTGCGTCCGACGCCCGCCAGACTGAAGATCGTCTCCGTCAGCACCGCGCCGCTGATCAGCAGACCGAAGTTCAAGCCGATGATGGTCACCACGGGCAGCAGCGCATTGCGCACCGCGTGACCGATGACGACGTGCAGTTCACGCAAGCCCTTCGAACGGGCGGTACGCACATAATCCTGATTCAGCGTTTCGAGCACGCTGGAACGCGTCATGCGGGCGATGATCGCCATGGGGATCGTGCCGACCGCGACGGCGGGCAGAATCAAATGCTGCAGAGCATCGGCGAACAACGCGCCGTTGAGTGTCAAAATGGAGTTGAGGATATTCAAGCGCGAGAAGAAGATCAGAAGTTGACTCGCATCTTGCCCCTGCGTCACCAGCCCCCACGCTTCATAGAAGGGGATCGCCTGAAAGCCGGGCGACAAGCGACCGGAGGGCGGCAGCGCGAACGGCGTATCTTTGAGGATCACACCGAAGATGTATGCCAGCATCAAACCAAGCCAGAACACGGGCATCGAAACGCCGACGTTCGCGCCGATCATCGTGCCCACGTCAATCGCGGAATTGCGATAGTAAGCGGAAATGATGCCTAAGGGGATGCCGAGCACTACCGCGAACACGAGCGCGGCCATGGCGAGTTCAATCGTGACGGGCAGCCGTTCCGCCATCAGCGATGTGACCGACACGCTGTAGCGAATGGAATCGCCGAGATTGCCCGTGAGGACATTCCCAATATACACAGCAAACTGTTCCGGAACCGAGCGGTCGAGGCCGTTGCGCGCCGCAAAGGCGGCGCATAACTGCGGGGTAGCGCGTTCACCGTAAATCGCCGTACACGGATCGCCGGGAATGGCGCGAGCGAGGAAGAAGGTTACCGCGAGGATGCCCAGCAGCACCGGAATTGAACTGATCAGACGGCGGAGGATAAATGCGCCCATAGAAGTACCTCAAAAGAGAAGGGCTAAGGTAAAAGGACTGAGGACTGAGCATACACTCAGTCCTCAGCACTTAGTCCTGAAATGGAAGTGTATCTACCGTATTACCCGTTATTCGGCGGGCGCGTTCAAGAACGCCTTGAACAGGTACGTCCAGTAGGTAAAGCTGCCATCGCGCCCAACATGGAGCGGATTCGCGGCGTCCCACTGAACGGCGTAGCTGGTGACCACGTCGTTCGCATCGAGCATCGAACCGTCATGGAACATGACGTTCGGACGCAGGTGGAACGTCCAGGTCAGGCCGTCTTCGCTGAATTCATACGATTCCGCGAGCACCGGGACAACCGCCGTACCAGCGGTTTCGTAGCCGAGCAGCGGTTCGGTGATTTGTTCGCAGATGCGCAGCGCTTCGCCGTCGGTTTCGTCGGCGCAGTACAGACCAGCGGGTTCGCCGTTCTGCATGAAGATGAAGGCATCGTCATCCGGGTCGCTCATGGTGGCGAACGATTCGTTGCCGAGCGGGCTGACGTGCGCGCCTTCAATCGCCGCGCGATACGCCACACCGGAACCGCCGTTGGCGATGGGGAGCATCGGCGCGCGGTCACGCAGGAGCGCGTTCACCTGACCATACAGGTCGAGGCGGACGGCAGGATCGCTTTCGCGGCCAGCCTGATTCAGCAGGTCAATGACTTCCTGATCACGTTCGCCGAACTGGATGGTGCTGCCCTGACCAAAGTGGACGTCAAGGAAGTTGGTCGCATCCGGGTAGTCCGCGCCCCAACCAAGCAGATAGAAGGCGAGGTGACCGAGGTCAGACTCGTCGAGGAACGTGCCGGATTCCATCACTTCGATGGTCACGTTAATGCCGACTTCCGCGAGCTGCGCCTGAATGTCCTGCGCCACAATGCCGGGCTGCGGCAGATAGCCACGCACGACGTCACGGTAGTTCAGGGTCACTTCGAGCGGCAGGGTCAGGCCGGAGTCCGCGAGGAGCTGACGCGCCATTTCGGGATCATACGGCAGGGGTTCGAAGCCTTCGGTGTAACCGAAAATCGCCGACGGCATGAACTGGTCGGCCACGGTCGAGCCCGGCGGATAGAAGTTGTCGACAATGCGCTGCTTGTCAATGGCATAGGCCACCGCCAGACGCACATTATGGTTGTCGAACGGCGCGATCATGTTGTTCATGCCGAGGTAGAAAATATTCAGGCCTTCACGTTCGAACAGTTGGAGGTTCGGGTCCGCTTCGATGACCGCGAAGTCGCCGGGGCCGGGGTTGTCGATACCATCAACCGTACCCGCCTGCAGTTCGACCAAACGGGCGGCCGCTTCCGACGCCCAACGGAAAATCATCGTGCCTTCGAAAGCCTTTTCGCCCCAGTAATTTTCGTTACGGGTGAGGACGATTTCGTTGCCGAGTTCCCAATTGCTGAGCGCGTACGGGCCGGTGCCGACCGGGTTACGGAACAGCGCTTCGCCACCACCACCGGTCGAGGCCAGATATTCATCCGGCTGAATGCCGACCGACGAGAAGGCGACCTTCTGCGGGAACGCGCCATCCGGTTCGCACAGCACGAACTGGACAGTCTGGGCGTCAATAGCCGCGATCGACTGAATGGTGCCACCGTAGCTGCAATCGGTCGCCGCATAAGTGATCCAGCCATCCGCAGAGGTGGTCACCGTCGCCTGACCGTCTTGCGCAAAGGCGGGGACGCCAAACGCCAAAACGACAACGAGCATGAGGAGGGATACACGTACTAAAGAACGCATAAAAGTTGTCTCCTGTTAAAAGTTGGTGCGTGACAGCATTGTAATGTGTTTTCGAAAGAACGCAAGACTTCTCCCCAAGCCTAGAGAAAGATGAGTCTTGCAATGAATTTCATACAAATAGGTAAAAAGTCCATCTTTTCTACGGGGATTCGATGTTACAATCGGTTCAAATGTGCCTTAGTGAGTGGAGACGCGCAAGTTATGTCGTCTGCAGCTGTTGATGATGTTCATCTCCCTCCGCGTTACGTTGTAGAAAACTACCGTAAGGCGTACTTGGTGCTGAATGGGTGCGAACCGAGCGTGCGTTACATGGGGAATCAGTGGTACTCCGTAAATGGCGAAACGGTCCATCGCTCCACCATCATGGAAGAAATTCAGCGTCTCCGGTCGCTGGCGCAGACGCGCTCGCTGCAAACCGCCAACAAAAGCGTCATCCAAAAGCTGATCGCGCGCCTCAAGGCGCTGTAATCGGCAAACAGTGTTAAGCATCAAGAGCGCCCACGCGGCGCTCTTTTTCATTGACCAGCGGCGTCCTCGGGCGCGTTGATCGGCAGGCGTACAGTGAACGTGGTGCCGCGACCGGGGGTGCTCTGCACGTCGACGCTCCCACGATGCAGTTCGACCGCGCGCCGCACAATCGATAGGCCGATGCCCGTGCCGCCAATGTCCCCGCTGTTCGCCGCGCGATAAAACGTCTCGAAAATCTTAGGCAAATCTCCGGCGGGGATGCCGATCCCCTCATCGCTCACTTTGATCGTGGCGATGCCGTGCGCGCACCCGACTTCGCAGCGCACATTGCCGCCTTCCGGCGAATACTTGATCGCGTTATTCAGCAGATTCGTCAGAATTTCCCCGACCAGCCGTGGATCGACAAAGGTGGTCTTGCAGCGGATATCCGGCTTAAAGATGATCCGCTGCGATTCGTCCGTCCTGAGGCGCAGACCAGCGATCACGGATCGGCAGACTTCCGTCAGATCGAGTAGCTGTGGTTGGAAGGGAGCGCTGCCGGCATCCAGACGTCCAAACGTGAGAATATCTTCCAGCATGACGGTCATGTGGTCGATTTCAGTCTGGATAGTTCGGAGGCGCAGATCGCGTTCCGGCTCGGACAGGCGGTCACTGTAGCCTGTGAGCAGTTCGCTGGCTGTGCGCACCGTCGCCAGCGGCGTGCGGAATTCGTGGCTCAGGCGCATGATCACGTTCATGCGGAAGGCGCTCAGTTCGCGCTCCCGTTTGAGGGCGGCGCGCAGTTCCTCCTCGACCTGTTCCCGACGGCTGATCTCGTGCTGGAGCGCGGTATTTGCCACAAAGATCGCCTTTTTGCGTTCCTCCGAAATGCGCACGGCGCGCACGAAGCCCAACACACGGGGGACGAGCGGCGGCATGATGATCGCCGTCGAGACGGAAGCGACCGCCGTCACCGCTTTGACGCTGGCGGCTAACCAGTAGGTCGGCGTCCACAGCGTGATCACATCCATGAAGTGGGTGAAGCCGCAGGTGAAAATGAACGCGCCGAACGCCAGAAATACCCACTGGAACGGGATGTCCTTGCTCGCGCGGTAGACGAGATACGTCAGCGTGATGGAGATGACGGTATACGAGACACCGATCAGCAGGTCAGAGACGCTGTACAGGCGCACGAGCGTCGGAATCCACAGGAAGCAGTGCCCGTGCGGTTCGAATCCATCCGTAGAAAAGACTTGACGACCGGCTGACGATTGCGTAAACAGAACTCCGCCGAGGATGGCGACGAGGACGGCAAAGGCGGTGAGGGACAGGCGCAGGTTTCTAGCCACAGTCCAACCTCGAATTAGTCCGGAATTATAGTTTGAGCGTGTTTGAATGCGCGCTTTATACCACGACTTATAAGTAAAGGCACATGAACCTTTGCTGAATCTGGTGGGCAATTCTTAAAAGACCCTGTGAGATATAACTGACTTAATTGTTCATCACGGAATCCACTTGTAGGATGGTAGTGACGTTGTTCATTGGAGATATTCAGCACTTTGGCGTTTGGCGGTGAAGTAGACTACGAAGACCTGCTCGCACGTTCGCACAAGCAAATGTCGCAGATGCAGGCGCTCTCGGCGCGTTTGGCCAGCATCAGCGACTTGGCAGCGGCCCTCAACAGTGTGGTCGAACTCGATGCAATGCTGCAGATTTTGCGCGACCACACGCCGACGCTTTTGACCTACGAACACTGCACGGTGGTGCTGCTGCACGCTGGGCAGTGGTGGCTCTGGGACTTGAGTGGCGCAGAGCTGATGCAGCAGGCCGTGGATGCCGACCGCGATCCCGCGATCGGCTACACGCTGCAGAGCGGCAGCCCGCGCCTCGTGCTCAATAATCGCGACGATGGCCTGCTGGCCGCTTATCCCTCGTACCTCGTCGTCCCCATCCACAGCGCCAATGAGGTGATCGGTACGATCAACTTTGGCGCGCCGGACCTGCAAGCCTTCACCATCGAAGATCTGCGCATTGCGCGGCTGCTGGCCTTCCAGTTTGGGGGGGCGCTGCAAAACGCCGAACGCTTCCACGAACTGCGCCGCATTCAGGAAGCATTGGGGCGCAACAATGCCGAACTGCAGGCGCGCAACGAAGAGCTGGACGCCTACAATCAAATCATCGCGCACGACCTCAAAGCGCCGCTCAATGCCGTTTACGGTTATGCCAGTTTGCTCGCTCTGCTGTCCGCTGAGGAATTCGGCGCGAACGGCGCGATCTACGTCAAGCAGATTATGGACTCCGCTCACCACATGAACGGCATGATCGATCAACTGCTGTGGCTGGCGAAGGCGCAGCATACGGCGCTGACGCTCGTCGACCTGAACGCCGTGCTAATCCGCGTCGCGGTGCGGCTGGAACATCTGTTTGTGGCGCGCGGCGTGCATCTCGATGTGCAGCCGGATCTGCCGCCCGCGCTCGGTCACGAGGCCTGGCTGGAAGAAATTTTCGCCAATCTGCTCAACAACGCCATCAAGTACATGGGCGATGACCCCGACCCCTACGTGCGCGTGCGCGGTTTCGTCGATGGCCCAGTGTGCCGCTACGAAGTTGAAGACAACGGCATCGGCATCGAAGAGGCGAATCTCAAGACCGTATTTCAGATGTTCGCGCGCTTCAGCCCCGGCGAGGTGGAAGGGCATGGCCTCGGTTTGAGCATCGTCGCGCGGCTTGTGCATCGCCTCGGTGGGCAGGTGGGCGTATCCAGCACCGCGGGCGTGGGCAGTACATTCTGGTTCATACTGCCCGCCAGCGACGAACTGTCAACAAATTAGCACATTCGCCAACGCGTATCCAACTGCAGATTCCTCATTCGTAAGTAAAATAACATCAGTGGTGGATAAGGTTGCTCCGAGCCGATACGACTAACGTTCGCTTCTGCCCCGACCCTCCCTGAATTCGGTTGACGGAGGGACAGTTTTAACAATTGAGGAAATTGTAGGGACGCCCAACGGGGCGTCCGCCGGATAAGGGGCGAAACGGACGCGCCATTGCGCGTCCCTACCAAACATAGTTTCCCTCAAGCGAGCGCCTTAATGGAGCCTCAAGTTAAAAGTGTCCTTTCCACAACCGAATGCGGAGAGGAAGCTAGGGGTTGAGGGGGGCAGGATCAGATGCGGCTGGATCGACAAGCAGCTTATCCCTAAGTCACGCTAAAATATAAATCCTGTGCATCTACACTAGACTTGGGAAAGTCGATGGACGCGCAAACCCTCTTTAGAGAAGGCGTTACGGCAGTGCGTGAGGGCAAAGACCTCAATCAGGCGCGCCAACTCCTCTTGCAATCGCTCAAACTGGAACCACAAAATGAAATGGCGTGGCTGTGGCTGGCGCAGACGACCAGTGACCCGCAGAAGAAACTGGAATGCGTCAACCGGGCGTTGAAGATCAACCCGGAGAACGCGAAGGCGCTCGAACTGCGCCTCAAGCTGACGAAGGCGATCACGCATGCGCAGGACGCCGCGGCGCAGTCCGCGGCGTTGAGCTTTGACCCGGACGAAAAGCCGAAGCCACCGCCGCGCCTCGCCGAGAAACCCGTTCCGCGGCCTGCGCCGCCGCCCGAACCCGCACCGGATCTCATCGACGAAGGGGGCTTGCGCGCCGCGCCGACCATTCGCACGCCGCTGACGGCGGCGGAAGAGGAAGAGGTCAAAGCGCTGCTGGCGCAGGCCGAGGAGTACCTCAAAACCAACCAGTCGGAAGATATCGAGAATGCCATCGAACAGTGGGTGCGTATCCTCGAAATTCGCGTCGATCACGAGGTCGCCATCCAGAACAGCGTGCGCTATCTGGCCCGGTTGGGCTACATGGACGACGCCAAAGAGCTGATCTGGCGCGCGATTGACGCCGGGACGCTCCTGCCGTCGATCTTCGTGACTGCGGTTGATATCGCGCAGCGCATGCACGATCACAGCGCCGCGGCGGATATGGCGAAGCGTCTGCTGCCCATGCCGGAAATCGACGACGCGCTCCTGCTCAAAATTACCGACCAGATGGTCAAATATGGCCAAGCGGAGCAGGTGGTCGACGTGTTGGAGGCGGCGGTCACGCAGCGCCCGAAAAGTCAAAAACTTCTGATCCGTCTCGGCGAACTGCTCGACGAGATGGGACAAAAAGATCGCGCGATGCGCTACTTCGACCGTGCCGCGCGCATCAAGGGGGGCACGAAAGAAGCCAAACGCGCCGACAAAGCCCTGATGCAGTACACGCCGATCATCACCGACCGTGAACGCGGCAATCCGTGGTTGGCGGTACGTGAAGCGTCCGGCTTTGTGCTGTTCTATCTGCTGCTCGGCTGGCAGGACGCCGGCTTGAACCTCTTCAACATGGGGATTCGCTGGCTTGGGGTGCTGCTGGCGTTCGTCGGCGGCTACTTCGTGATTACGGCCGTGTCATCACCGCAGCAGCAGCCGCTCGCGCGCTGGCTCGGCGGCAGTGTGCCGCCGTCTAAACCGCAACGAGCGACCGTCGACGCCTACGGCAACCCGATTGACACGCTCGCTGGCGGCCCGCTCGAAGACCCGACCGATCTGCCGATTCTGCCCTCGGGCGTGCGCGGCGTGTTCTTCATCCTCGGCGCGGCGCTGCTGCTCGTCTCGTTCTATCTCGTGTTCAGCACGGCGCTGCGTCTGCTCGTGCAGCCCGTCCCGCCGACCTATATCCCGAGTATCGAAGAGCTGCTGCAGGAGGCGATACGCTGATGGGGGCCTTCATCTTCTTCATGCTGGATCTGTTCCTGACGCTGCTGCTGATGTCGGTGGTGTTTCCGCTGCCCGTGTCGGATACGGGCACGGTGCGCTACCGGACGCTGCCCATCATGACGTATGTGCTGATCCTGATCAACAGCCTGATCTTCCTCGGTCTGCAAGCGCCCAACCTGATCGCGGCGACGCAAGCCGAGCAGTTCGGGCAGTTCGAACCCTTTATTCAGGCGCTGCAAGCCTATGTGGATCAGATCTGGACGTATGGCTACCGGGATGTCTTCCTGCGCAGTGGGGAGAGCATTGGCGCGTTCGCGACCTTCACGAGCATGTTCATGCACTCCGACTTGAATCACCTGCTGGGCAACATGGTGTATCTGTGGGCGTTTGGGCGGCGCATCGAAGATGCCTGCGGCCCGTGGCGCTACCTGCTGTTCTATCTGCTGGCAGGGATGATCGCCAATATGGGGTCGGAAATCCTCAACCCGGCGAACTCGGATATTCCGAGCATTGGCGCGTCCGGCGCGATTGCCGGCATCATGGGCGCGTATCTGATTTTGTTCCCCGGTGCGCGCGTCAACTGCCTGTGGATTCTCGGCTCCGTGATCCGCCTGCCCATCGCGGCGATTCGCGGCAAAGACCTGTGGTCGTGGACGATCCCCATTCCCTCGTTCATCCTGCTGATTTACTTCGCCGTCGAAAACGCGATTCCGTCGTTTGAGGTCATGCAGCAAGGCGATGATCTCGGCGGCGTTAACACGCTGGCGCATCTCGCGGGCTTCCTCGCGTGTTTGCTCGTGCTGCTGTTCGTGCGCAAAGACCTGTTCAACCGTTTCATCGCCGGGCGGTCGTTGTAGGGTTCAACTTCAGAAACATCACTCGCCGGGGCAAGGTGCGTCTTTAAGCTTTGGAAGTCGCGATCCCATCAGCCTCACCCCTAAATCCCCTCTCCCTTGGGAGAGGGGACTGCACGTGCGCGACTAAGCACGGTTTTCCCCCTCTCCGTTCGGAGAGGGGCAGGGGTGAGGCCAGAAACGGCGGATGCGATAAAGAGGGTGTCTAAAAAGGCTTTCACGCTACCCCTCACCCTGCTTGCTCCGCAAGCCGTCCCTCTCCCACGTAAACGGGGAGAGGGACAAAAACGGTTTTTCTCCCCTTCTCCCCGCTTGCGTGGGAGAAGGGGTCGGGGGTTGAGGGGCTTATTGGACACCCTCTAAATCGTATTCCTACGAGAAAACGGTCTTTGTGTAGGGACGCCCAACAGCGCGCCTTGCCCCTACGGGATAACCAATTTTTACCCCTGCGCGAACGCCCCCATGATGTGATAGCGCACACTGTCGCCAAACATCTGATCCAGCCACGCGACCTGATCGCGCATCTCGGTCGGCGCGTACTCGCGTTCCACGCCTTCAAAGCCGAGACGCTTGTAGTAATCGACCAGATCGGTTTCGGCGAGCAGATACAGCGGACGCGGCGCGTTTTCCATTAACGTACGTACAATCGCCCCGGCGTAGCCTTTGCCGCGATATTCACGGCGCGTGGTCACGCTGTCGATCTCCCAGATCTCGCCTTCTTTTTGCAGCATGCCAATGCTGACGATCTTCGGTTGTCCCTGCTCGACCACTTCCAGCACGTGAAAATGCTGCCAGTTAATCGCATTCGGGTTGAGCGGCGCGGAACGTACCATCTGCTTGATCGTCTCGGCGTCAGCGGCTGTGGCCGCGCGAATCGTGTAGGCTGAGGTTGTCATCAATCATCCTCCCATGTGTCTGCATCTAGGGTACACCACTTTGCCCCCTAGATGCAGCCCGCGGTGAGGCCAAATCGGCGCCCTTAAGCGGGCGGCGCGGTTTCTTCTTCCGCCGTCTTGCCGATCCAACCGGGCGGGTCGCTGGCGGGGAAGGACTCCTCTGAGGCCTGCTGCACGACGCCCTTGCGGCTCTCATCCAGTGAGGCCAGATAGGCGGCATCGGTGCGCGCGGCCATGATGTAGTCGTTGCGGTGCAGGTCGTGCAGGGTGTGGGTCGACCACACGACGACCACCGCATCCGGACGCAGCGTGATCTCAGGATGGTGATTTTGGTCGATGGCGGCGGTCGCCACCTGCTGCACAAACGTCAGCGCGTCGGCGTACTGCTCAAACTCGAAGGTGCGCTGCAGCCTGCGCCCTGAGTCGCCGGTGTCGACTTCCCACATGGGCACGTCGAGGTGCAGGGTTTTCATCTCATCGTCCGTCACTCGTTCGCAGTCCGCGCCGCACGTTACACATTGTTCTTGAGCTAAAGTGGTCATCTTGGGCTCCGTCATTACAATCGACATAACTACTGTTGGCACTTTACTGTAAGTATGTTAAGTTCAGATGAGTATCGACACGACGACGGAGACCACGATGATCGGACTGATGATTGAAGGGCAGCACGGGCTGACCTGGGAACGCTGGGATAGCATTTTGCGTACGGCCGAGCGCGCTGGTTATCAATCGGTCTTTCGATCCGATCACTACACTGACGCGACCCCCGAAGATCATGAGTCGCTGGAAGCGTGGATTTCGCTGACCTATGCCGCGGCGCAGACGACCGCGCTGGAGTTTGGCGTGCTCGTCTCGCCGATCACCTTTCGGCATCCGGCGCTGCTGGCGCGCATGGCGGCGCAGGTCGACGACCTGAGCGACGGGCGGCTGACGCTCGGCATGGGCACGGGCTGGATGGAGCGTGAACACCACAATTTCGGCATACCGTTTCCGCCGCTGGCCACGCGCTACGCCATGCTCAAAGAGGGGTTGGAAGTGGTGACGCGCCTGTTCATGAGTGACAAGCCCGTGTCGTATGCGGGCGAACACTTCCAACTGCACGACGCGATTCTGCTGCCGCGCCCAGTGCGCGATGGTGGCCCGCCCATCCTGATCGGCGGGAACGGGCGCAACAAGACGCTGCCCCTCGCCGCCGAATATGCCGATGAATGGAACGGCGTGTTCATCGATGCGGCGACGTATCGCGATCTCAACGCGCATTTGAGCAATCTGCTGGCGGAGCAAGCCCGCGCGGGCGGCGAGGTGCTGCGCTCCCTGATGACGCGCGTCACCTTCGCCCGGGATGAAGCGACGTTAGAGAAGCTCAAGAATGGCAAGACGCTCGACGAACTGCGCGGTGGCGGGCGGTCGCTGGCGGGGACGCCGGCTATGCTCGTGGAGCAGATCGGCGCCTATCTCGACGCGGGCTGCGAACGTTTCATGCTCCAGTGGATGGATCTCGACGACCTTGACGGCATCGAACAGCTGGCGTCCGACGTGCTGGCGCAGTTCAAGTAGCGGACATAAAAAAGCCCCTCTCCTGTAGGAGAGGGGTTGGGGTGATCTGATCTGATAGCCTGGCACCATTCTTCGTAAGGACGCAATCTTTTGCGTCCGCCGTTTTCCACACAGGTGCATCAGTCGCTGCGTGCGGATGAACTCAATCCTTCAGCGCGGCGACCAACCCGGCGGCTTCGTCGACCACACGGTCGAACAGGATATGCATCAGGTCATCCGCGACCTGATATTCCCCGCCAAACGAGCCGTCGCCGAGCAGTTCGCGCATCGACACCGAATCGTTCAGCATATCGAGATTCACCGGGGTTTTGGCATCCGTCGGCGAGTCGGTGATGCGGTTGAAGTGGAAGTTCTCGCCCCAGTTCGCGTGGCCCATTTCCAGCCCGAATTCCGCTTCAAAGCCGCGTACGGCGTCGCTGCGCCACCAGTCATACCACGTGATGCGCGCCAACCCTTCCATGTCGAGCTCGTTCAAGCGAGCGGGCAGCTTGTTGCCGCCATGCCCGTTGAGGACAAAAAAGCGCGTGAAGCCGTGCAGCATCAGGCTGTCGACCACATCGCTGAGCACCGCGTCGAAGGTGGCGGTATTCAAGCTGATCGTGCCGGGGAATTCAGCAAATTCCTCGCTCACGCCAAAATTGAGCGGCGGCGCGATGATCACGTCTTCGCGTTCGGCGACGGCAATGGCGAGGCGCTGCGGAATGAGAATGTCGGTGAGCAGGCTCAAGTAGGCGTGCTGTTCGGTCGCCCCGGTGATCAAGATGATGCGATTATCTTGTTCGAGGTAGGCCTCGACATCCATCCAGTTTAAGTCTTGCAAAAGCATGGTTCGTTCTATCCTTCAATTTCCGACCGCGGATAGCGATCACTTCGTGGGTTTTAAGCCCTGCGCCAGCAGGTTGGCGATGTGCATGACACGTTTGGTACTTCCCTGACGGGTCAAGCCGCCGTTCATCTGCATGAGGCAGCTCGCATCCCCGGTGATAATCACGTCGGCGTCGGCTGCGTTGATATTCCTGACTTTGTCGTTGAGCATCGCACCGCTGATCTCCGGCATTTTGACGGAAAACGTCCCGCCGAAGCCGCAGCACTGATCCCAACCCTTGAGCTCGGTCATGCTCACGCCGTCGATGTTTCCGGCCAGCGTTTCCGCCTGCGGCCCGAGACCCATCATGCGGTAGCCGTGGCAGGCATGATGAAACGCGACCTTGGTCGGCGGCAGTTTCGCCCCGAGATCGGTGATGCCCAGCCCATCCACCAGATATTCGGTCAACTCCCAGGTGATCGAGGCCGCCCAGTTCGCGCGGTCACGCCATTCCGGATCGTCCGCGAAGAGTTCCGGGTAGTAATGCCGTACCATCGACCCGCAGGAACCGGACGGGGTGACAATCACCTCGGCTCCGGCAAACGCGGTCAGGAACTGCTTAGCGACCGTTTTCGCGTCATCCTGGAAGCCGGAATTGAATGCCGGCTGCCCGCAGCAGGTTTGACTCAGCGGGAAGCGCACTTCGACGCCCAGATGTTCCAGAATCTCGACGACGGATACCCCGGTGCCGGGATAGATCATGTCGACGATGCAGGTGACGAAGAGCGAAACGGGCTTGTACTTCGGTGAGGGGCGTAACAACTCGTCGGTCATCATTCAGGCGTCCTGTTGCTGGTAACTGGCGCGATTATAACATGCTGTGGCCTGTTGGCATGCTTGATATACAGTCCAATTCACCATACCATGATGCGCGTAGGGGAGGATTGTCTATGACCATACCAGCAATTCACGTGCGACGGGTTACTGAAGCAGATAACGCAACCATCGTTTACCACCGCCAGTCGATGTTCCGTGACATGGGGATGCCCACGCCCGCCCACCGGGCCGATCAAATCAACGCAGCCTACCAACGCTGGCTGACGCGCATGCTGGCCGCTGGCGACTATGTCGGCTTCTTCGCCGTAACGACGGACGAGCACGGTGCGGAGCAGGTTGCCGCGGGCGCGGGGCTGCTGATCTACGACTGGATACCCAATCTGCTGGACGGGAACGAGACCCGCGGGTACATCATGAACGTGTATACCGAGGCGGCGTTCCGCAAGCGCGGATTAGCCCGGCAGTTAGTCGCATTGTGCGTGGAACACTGCCGGGGCCTGGGTATCCAGTTGATTATGCTGCATGCCAGTGAGGCCGGGCGACCGATTTACGAACAGCTCGGCTTCAAACCGACCAACGAAATGCGCCTGATGCTGGACAAGTAGCCGATTCAGCGCTGCGCGCTGATCAGGTAGCGCTCGTCGGTCACCGGGCCGCCCCACAGCAGCGCTTGATCACTCAAGGGGAGCACGGATACATTGGTCAGCGACGGCGGAAGTAGGCTGAGGAGCTCGTCCGCGTGCAACCCTGCGCTCGTGTGCCAGAACCCTTCGATGAGCACAAGCCGCCCCGCGGGTTTGAGCAGCGCCGTCCAACGCTGCAGAATATCCGCCGGGTCAGGCAGCGCCCACAGCACGTGGCGGCACAGAACCGCGTCGAAGCTGCCCGGCGCGAACTGGGGATAGGCGGCATCCATCACGCGGAAGTCGACGATGTATTCGGCGCGCGCTGTCTTTTCGCGGGCGGCCGTCAGCATCGCCGGGGAGATATCGATCCCTGTGACGTGATGTCCGAGTTCGGCGACGAGCAAGCTCAGTGACCCGGTGCCGCAGCCCACGTCGAGCACTTTGGAAGGTGCGGCGGGCAGCGCCTGACGGAGTAGAGTGGTCCAGGCGGCGGCGGTTTGCGCATTGCGCAGACCATGATCCGGCGCTTCGTCGAATGTACTGGCCGCAGCATCCCACAGTCGGCGTGTTTCGGCCAGCCGCGCCTGCGTTTCGGGGTGGTGGTTCACGGTCACTCTCCATCGACTAATGTAGCTGTTAATTCTATATGGTCATGAATATTGCTTATGAGTCAAGTATCTGTGATCGTGAATAAGCCAGTGTCCGAAATACGACAAAACAGGCCAAGGCAGGTCAATCGCTGCGTAGAATAGAATCTTTTTAGGGACAGCGGACGCAATGAATTGCGTCCCTACGAGAAAAGTGTGGTTGTGTAGGGAACGGATTTATCGCGTCCGCAAACGCCCAAGACCGACAGGTAACCCGGTTTCATGGCATTCGACGCCCTTACCCGCCTGCCCCCGCCTTTGGCTGACAAACGGTCATTGGCTTATATTCGGACACGTCGATACAGAGGCAAAACAAAAAGGACGAGGTTGCCCTCGTCCCGGTGGATTGATGATGTGAGCGTCCCGCACTGCGGGGCGCTCCGGTCATTCGTTGCCGGTACCACCGCCCGCGGGTGTATTTGTTGGGATGAAGCCCGTGCACAGGTAGTCTTCGCACGGGATACCGTCAAAGTCACCGTCAATGGTGGTGCTGCCCGCCGCGAGGCACGCGCGCGCTTGCTCGCAGGTCGACAACTGCGCGCAGGTGTAGCTGATGTTCGGACAGACGCCGGTATTCACGCCGGGCGTGAAAGCGGCGATGGTCGGCGTGGTGATGACGAGATTGCCGCTGGCATCGAAGCCGAGACCGCTGAGACTGCCACCCGCGCCGCTCACATCGCTGAGCAGGATGGCGAACTCACCATCGGGCGGCAGCGTGCGCGAATTCCATTCGAGATCGCTGACGATGACGATGTACTGCCCCGTCTCGGTGATGGTGATCGACGCGATGGAGGCCTGCGGCGGTTCAGTCTGGCCGCTGATGCGCGCCGTGCCGAGGAAGCCGGTCGGGTTACTGAACGGGCTGACCGTCACCTGGGGTTCGATGTTGCCGCTGGTGCGCAGAATTTCGAGGCGCAGGGTTTGACCGACGCCGCCGTCAAAGCAGAAGCCGCGCACGTAGCGCCGCGTGCTGAGGGACGCCGTGCGCGGCTGCCCGATGCGCAGCCGGGGCACGATTTCGCTCTGGTTGTTGTAGGTGAAGCGGCACTCATCCTCGGTCGGGACGCGGTTAAGGTCGTTGACCAGCGGCGTGAGGATCGCGCGGATGTTAGCCAGCAGACCATCGGCGGCGTTGACCAGATCAAGCGCCTGCACGACGACCGCCTGACCGACATAGCCTTCGGCGGGCTGTGGACGGCTGCAAATGTCGATCAGCCCGTCAATCGCCGCACGGATGTTGGCCATCGCCTGATTGAAGTCGCGTTCCAGCGGCGTGAGTGTCGCGCTGAAGGCCGACAGTACGGGCAGCGGGATGTTGTAGTCGCTTGGGCGGGCAGGGTAGTTACCGCATTCGACGCGGTTGCCGAGCGCGATCTGCGTCCAGATGGCGCGGATGGCATCGAGCGATTCCTGCGCGATGTTCGTGCGCGCCAAGAGCAGACTCAGCGTGTCATTGTAGGCGTCGCCCGTCGGTTCGGAGACCGGGAGCGCGTCGGCGACGATGCCGCCAATCGGCAGCAGGTCGAGTACGCCGAGACCTTGCTGGAATTCGACGAATTCGGAGGCGACCCAGCCGAGCGTGCCTTCAAAGTTGACCTGCACCCAGTTGTTGGCCGCTGTGCGCCCGAGGAGCGAGAACACAGTGTAACGCGGGGCGTTCGCCAGCACGGGGTAGCCCTGACTCGGGCCGCCGCGCACGCGGATGCCGCTGTTGGCGAGGCGTCCGGTGTACTGGCTGGTGACGCTGGTGAGCCCGGCGCGCGGGTTTTCCCAACCGCCAAACGGGATGGTGCGCGGGTCGGCGACGGGCGCGTTGTTGAGGTCACCTTCGATCACGGTGATGACCGGGAAGCCCACCCACCCCTGCTGGCCGGAGAGATCGACGCGCACCCACTCGTTGTCGGCACTGCGCGCTTCGACAGCCATGTCATAGCCTGCCGGGAGATACGCAACCACTTCCGCGCCGATGGCGGGGACGAGGCGCACGTTCACGTCATCACGGTTGGTGACCACGCGCACGCCTGTGTTCGGCAGCGGCACCGCCAGACCCGCATTGGCCGGACGGGGCAGCGGTGTGCGCGTCGGCGGCTGCGGGATGATGGTTGCCGTCGCGGTGACCGGGATCGCGCTCGGCGTCACCAAGAAGGGATTGGTGGTCGGCGTGAAGGTCGGCACTGGGAAGGTCGGGAAGGGGCTGGACGACGGCGATGCGGTCGGGGTCGGCGTCCGGGTCGGCGTAGCCGTCGGCGCGACGATATCCAAAGCTGAACTCGTGCGTGTATTGTTGGCATTGTTCGCGTCGGTCCACGGCGCAACGAGCGCCGCCGCGACGGTGACGCCCGTCGCTACCGTCGTCGCGGTAATCTGGAAGATGATCGTTTCCGTATTCCCCGCCAGGATTGAACCCGCCGCAATCGTACAGGTCACCACATTCGCCGCCGTCACACAAGTGAAATTGTCAGAACGCGTGATGGCACCCACAGTAAAAGCACTTGGAACGGTGATTTGCAGCGGGATGGGGACATCAACGGTGTCCAGAGCGCTGATGTTAGCCACCAACACGGTGACGGTGCCGCTGGTGTTTTGGACAAAGGTCGTCGACGCCTGACTGCTGATAGCACTCACTGAGAACACAGATAAATCCGCGGCATCCGCGCTAACAGCGGAAATGCCGACTATCAACAAACAGAGCGCGGTAATAATCCAAAGGCGGCGCATACGTTACCCTTCGCGTGGAATTCTTCGCCGATTGTTTCAGCGTATTTTAATGTGAAGCGAGCTAGCGCGCTACACGGTAATCTGTCCTAGTATTGAGGGGCAAGCTGAGGCGGTTTCGCCTGCCCCCTTAGCGAGGCACTCAGCGCGACAGCATTAAGGTTTCAGCACATTTCCCCTAGCCGACACACCGTAGGGACGCGCCGCGGCGCGTCCCTACGACTCTCAAGCGCTTTTGCAGGGGCGATTTTCGGGCGATGCCGCCGGGTGCATCAAGCGTCTTGCAGCTTGGCGATGCGCTCCTGCAGCAGGTTGGCGAACTGCGCCACCTGTTTCTGGTCGCTGGTGAGGATGCCGCGGAAGGTGCGCTTGGGGTGCGGCGTGCCCGGCTTGCTCATCTCATGGGCGACGAGCGCGCGCGCATAAGCGGGCGTGTTGACGACGAGGAACCACTCTTTGATCAACTGGTCGCCGGGCTGCAAATGCACACCATGCAGACCATCCAGCGCTGGATCGCTCGCGCCGGGCTGCCCGAAGACCCACACGTGGCTGGCGAAGGTGCTCATCTTCTGGTAGCGCGGGAGAATCGGCGCCAGGTAGCGGATCTGCTGGAACCCGGCGTAGACCTCGGTGTTTAACTGCCGCTCGATGACCGCCAATTCGATGGTGCGACACCAGCTCGCCAGCAGCGCGCGCCGCTCCGAGAAGATGTTGTACATGTTGCGCCAGTCGATCAATTCGTAGAGGGAAAAGCGATTATCAGCTAGGGTGAGCATAGTCGTCTTTCATTCGACTCGTTGATGGGATTGTTTAATTGTACGAATCTACGTTGTGATACGGCTTACCCATTCGGCTAGTTCTTCATAAGGATCGTGTGAAATTTGTGTGAAGACTCAAAAAGAGCGCTGTTCAGCGCTCTTCGGGTGACTACACATAGTCGTCTCGTTTGGGTTTGTCGACTTCATTGCTGGGGATGATTTCACCGTCATCGCCGAGCACATAGTCAGTGTCCGACGCGGGATCTTGGCTGTACTCGTCACGTTTGGCTTTTTCCGCCCGGTAACCCGCCGCGTTAACCGTGCGCATGATCAGCGGCAGCACGGCGACCAGCCCGATCACGACCAGCAGAATGCCGATCCAGCTCAAACCGCCACGCACGTTGAGCAGCCAATTCACACCGCAGCAGAGCAGCAGTGGCAAAAAGAAAAACCCGCCGCCCCAGCGCGTCCCGCGCCCCGGCTGCCATGATCCCCATCCCCAGAACATCGCCGATCTCCTTCACTCACTTCCGATCAGTGTACTGTCAAAGCATGAGTGGAGAGTAAGCAGGCTTGACCGCATGCTACCACTTGTTGTTTTTGGCGCGGCGCTTATCAATGACGCGGAAAATGTAGGCGACGAGGAACGTGCCACCTAAACCGATCAAGGCGCCGTAGCGCAAGCTCTCGTTGGAGAGACTGCCGTTGTAAAACAGCGGTGCCAGCACGAGAACCCAAGTGAAGAACAGCGCCCCGGTAAAGGCGCGCCCCCCGCAATTGGGATCATCGATCACCTCGATTTCACCAGATGCTTGTCGAATACGGAGTGCAAACCCACGGCTATAGGGTCGTGAAACTGGGAACGACGCCAGAGCGACAGCACGACTAAGGCTGTTGATCACGTTGACGGTCAATGAGGTAGATTACGCCGTAAAAGATGAGCATGCACAGTGCGGCGAGCCAGAAGCCGCGCGACAGGTTCTCCATCGAGACGCTGCCTTGATAATTGATCGCCATGATCGCGCCGTAAAACACGGGAAAGAGGAAAAACCACCCGCAGCCCATCAAGCGGCGTCTGCGCCGTGGCACAGGATTGCTGTGCTGACTACCCATGCATCACCTCCGGTCTCTCAGTTTTCAGAATGATAACGCTGATACGCAGCCGGTGGAGAGGGACAAACAACGAATAAGCCTAGCCTCGCTGGCTTACAGATACTCGGAGTGCTTGGGCTTTTCCTCAAGTTCATCCACCGGGATCAATTCGCCATCGTCGCCGAGGACATAGGTTGGCTCGCGCTTGACCTTGTCGTCGTCTTCGGCGAAATCCTCGTGTTTGCGTTTTTCAGCATGGCGCGCTCGGCGACTCACGGTGCCTCTAATCACACGGGAGACGGCGAGGCTCACTAGCAGCGCGATGATCCAGGTCGATCCGTTGATGCTACCGCGCATGAACAACATCAAACCGCCAGCTACCAGCAGCCCCACCAGTAGCCCCACCAGTACGGAAACCGTGATGCGCCAACGGCGCTCAGAGGGTTCGGACAGCCAATCCATGATTGTGCCTCCTCATTCATTGATCTATACGTTTTTTTCGGGGCGAAAGTTGTAGTAGTGAAGTAGCGTCGACACCGGAGAAATAAAAAGGACGAGGCTGGCCTCGTCCCTTCATAAAATGCAGATGGCGGTTAGTAGCGGTTGTTGCGACCGCTCGATGTGCCGGGGTCACTGCTGCCGGGCAGCATGTTGAGGAATTCCTCGTTCGATTCAGTCGTGCGAATCTGGTTGAGGAGCTGTTCGGTCGCGCCTGCTGGCCCGAGATCCTGGTCTTCCGCGAGGTGACCCCACATGCGGCGCAGGGTGTAGACGCGCTGGAGCACATCCGGCCCGAGCAGCAGTTCTTCGCGACGGGTGGAGGACTGTTCGATGTCGAAGGCGGGGAACACACGGCGTTCCTGCAGCTTACGGCTGAGGTGCAGTTCCATGTTACCCGTGCCCTTGAATTCTTCGTAAATGGCGTCGTCCATCTTGCTGCCGGTGTTGACCAGGCACGTCGCGATGATCGTCAGGCTGCCGCCTTCTTCGACGTTACGCGCCGCACCGAACAGACGCTTGGGCGGGTGAATGGCGGAGGGATCAAGACCACCGGTGAGCGTACGACCGCTCGGCGGGACGACGAGGTTGTACGCGCGCGTCAGACGGGTGATGCTGTCGAGCAGCAGCACGACGTGGCGTTCAATTTCGACCAGACGCTTGGCGCGGTTGAGCGCCATTTCGGCGACGCGCACATGGTGCTGCACAGGATCGTCGAAGGTCGAGGCGATCACTTCCGCATCCACCGAGCGATCCATATCCGTCACTTCTTCCGGACGCTCGCCGATCAGGGCGATCATCAGGTGGACATCGGGATAATTGCGGCTAATCGAGTTCGCGACTTCCTTGAGGACGGTCGTTTTACCAGCTTTGGCGGGTGACACAATCAACCCACGCTGACCGCGGCCAATCGGGGCGATTAAGTTGAGCAGTCGGGTGGAAAGGATACGTCCGGAAGTTTCAAGGTCAAAGCGTTCAAGCGGGAAAATGGGGGTCAGGTCTTCAAAATTCGCGCGGCTCTTGGCTTCTTCGGGGTTCTGGCCGTTCACCGATTCAACGCGGAGGAGACCGTAGTACTTTTCCGAGTCCTTGGGCGCTCTGACCTGTCCGACGACCATGTCGCCTGTGCGCAGATTGAAGCGTTTGATCTGCGTCTGGCTGACGTAGATGTCTTCGGGACCCGGCAGGTATTTCTCGGCGCGCAGGAAGCCGATCCCGTCATCCACGATTTCGAGGACACCGCCTCGGAGCTTGTAGCCCTGTTTTTCCGCATGGTCGCGCAAGAGGGCGAGCATGAGATCTTGTTTCTTCATACGGCTATAGCCAGTGATGCTCGCTTCACGGGCAAGCTGCCGCAAATCGTCTAGCGTTTTCGGTTCGAGATGAGCAATATCGACCATCGTGGTTAGATTTTCCCTGTTACAGTCGTGAGGAACTAAAGTTAGGCAAAGGTACGTTAACGCCGCTACGGGTTAAGGTGCGGACGGATGTGGTTCTGGTTAAAGGCTGTGGTTTTGGGATGCAGGCGCGGCAGCTAAACCGCTTGTTTCCGTCAATATAGCATAGATTCTTTAACAGGTCAATTTCTTTTTCTCTAGCCAACGCGAAGACGAATTGTCAACGAAACCGTACGGATGAACGCAATGCAGGTGATCAGAGTAAGCGCATTATAACCTGCGTAAGGAGTGTCAAAATGGTTAAGAAATTTGTGTCACGGGAAGATCGCTGCTTCGGATACTGTTTTCCTTCCTGCTCGCTGCGCCGACCGCCGCGCAAGATGCCGAGACGCTCGCCGCGCAGATGGAGGCGACGCTGCCCGTCGTGCGCGACGAATTCCCCTTCATTCCTGCTTTCTCTGCCGCCGTGATCAAAGACGGCGCGGTGATCTGGTCGGGCGGCTATGGTGTCGCGGACGTCGAGTCCGGCGCGCCTGTCACCGCCGATACGCCGTTCCCCGCCGCGTCGATCTCCAAGGTGGTAACCGCTTACGCGATTCTGGGTCTGGTGAACGAAGGCGTGCTCGACCTCGATACCCCGGTCAACAGCTATCTCACGCGCTGGCAAGTCCCGGCACTGGGGCGCAACAACCCGGACGAGGTGACGATTCGCCGCATTCTCAGCCACACAGCGGGCTTGTCGGCAGAAGGCTATGCGGGCTTCACCGCCGATCATGAGATCCCCACGCTGGAACAGTTCCTTGATGGCATCGCGGGCGATCCTGTGCGCGTGATCATCAGCCCCGGACGGCGCTTTATGTATTCGGGCGGCGGCTACACGGTGCTCCAACTGCTGATCGAAGAAGTGACGGGCATGTCGTTTGCCGACTATATGCAGACGACCGTGTTTGAGCCGCTCGGCATGACGCACAGCTCGTTTGAGTGGTCGTCGGAACTCGGCGCGGTGACCCAGTACACCGTCAATAATGAGGTGTACCCGAATGTCGTGCACGTTGATCAGGCGGCGGGCGGGGTGTATACGACCGCCCATGATCTCGCCGCGTTCTTCGCCGCGCTGCTGCACGACGACCGCGCGGAAGCGATCTTCACGTCGAACCCGGGAACCGAGAGCGATCCCTATGGGTTTGGTGTCTACGCGCATCATACCGAAACCGGTGAGCCGATGATCTGGCATGACGGGTTGGGACGCGGCATGCACGCCATCTTCTACCTGTTCCCCGAACACGACGAAGGCGTCGTGGTGCTGACGAATCACCCGGCGGGGACGGCGGTCGTACAAAACGTGCTGTGTGTGTATGATCGCTGGTCAGAAGTGGAGGTGCCCCGGGCCTGCGAGTAAACCCGGGCTAATTGGCGCACGCTGCGCTGTCCAGCTTCAGGCCAGCGTGCGCAATGTCGGCGGCATCGATGGCAACGGGAGGTGGTGTGAAGCTTGTCAACACCGCAGGATCAACATACGGTACCTGAAATTCGCCGTCCGTAATTGTCATCATAGTTGTAGTTTGCCAACCGGTTATCCGTTCTCTGTTAGCTGGCGCAGTGATCAGCGTTCGTCAGTTCGGGCACAAACAGGCGGATGAAAATCGTCGACATAGCGGACACATTCTGACCGCAATGTTCATCGAAGTTTACCACAACGACGGTAGTAACCTTTGCCCCAACAAATTCTAGACCTTGGTTCCTCAAATCGGCAGTGATTTGGTCGTTCAAGTCACGTCGATACCATGTCGCCAATCCCGGTTGGCATGAGGCAGGTGTAGTCGAAGCTGTTCTCTGCGCCTGCGGAGTACGAGCCGCTTGAGTGGTCAAATGACGCGTAGCTGTGAGCTGGAGGGCTATGAGTGCCCGTGAAGGGTGCATATGGCGGTTTCGGTACGATGAAGTTCCTCATAGAGGCCCGTGACAGTTAGCAAAACGTGGGCGTGGCGTGAGGTTGAACTTGGTGTTGCTCGGAAATCTGTGTCGGATTGAACTTGAGTTGGAACTGCCAGTGCTATCAACAGCACGGGAAGCAGTAGAATGGCAGGCAACAAAAGTCTCTTACGTGTGTTCATCCTTGATTGCTTTTGATGCGCCCATCTCAGAACATGGTCAACAAGTATATGCGAATGGACATCCTAGCGTCGTTACTGCTGCCTTTTGATACTGCCCACAGTGTAAATCACTTGACTTATGTGGGGCATCAGCCGCCTTCATGCAACCTGCACAGGTTGGCCTCGCGTGGGAGTGGTCATTCACGGTCATTGTCTGGAGGCCAACGTCTGCGTTAAAATTCCCTCTGTTCTGTCCTTCACAAGTGTAAGGAACATCATGCGAACTGAGAAGCATAAATACCTCGTCATCCCCGGTCCCGTCGAAGTGCGCCCTGAGATTCTGGATGCGCAAGGCCAGTGGATGATCGGGCATCGGTCGAACGCCTTCGCCGAATTGTATGCCCGCTTGCAGGGCAAACTCCGTCAGGCATTTTTCACGCAGAATCGCGTTTTTGTCATGGGATCGTCGGGCACGGGGCTGTGGGAAGGCGCATCGCGTAACTGCATCCGTGACGATAAAAAGGCGCTGCATCTGGTCGGCGGCGCGTTCAGCCAGAAGTGGGCGGAAGTCAGCCGCGCCAATGGCAAGCAGGTCGATGTGCTGGAAGTCGAGTGGGGCAAGGCGCACACGCCAGAGATGGTCGCCGATGCGCTGAAGAAGGCCACTTACGACGCGGTCTGCGTCGTCCACAACGAGACGAGCACGGGCGTCACCAACCCGATCCGCGACATCGCGCAGGTCGTGCGCCAGTACGACGACACGCTGCTGCTCGTGGACACGGTCAGCGGTTTCCTCGGCGCGGAATTCCGCACCGACGAGTGGGGCATCGACTTCGCGCTGACCTCCTCGCAGAAGGCGTTCGCTCTGCCGCCGGGCATCGCCTTCGCCGCGTGCAGTGATCGCGTGCTGGAACGCGCCAAGCAGATTCAGTACCGCGGCTACTACTTCGACTTCATCGAAATCGAAGCGCTGGCGCAGAAGGACAACACGCCGTCCACGCCGCCCGTCGCGCTGATGTACGCCGCCGACGCGCAGTTGGACGCGATCGCCGTCGAAGGGCTGGAAAATCGCTGGCAGCGGCACATTCAGATGCGCGACACCACGCACAACTGGGCGCACACCCGCGGACTCGGCCTGTACGCGCAGGAAGGCTACCGTTCGCCCACCGTGACGACCGTCGCCAACACCAAGGGCTTTGACATCGACGCGATGGCCAAGTTCATGAGCGGCAAGGGCTTCTCGATGGATAAGGGCTACGGCAAGATCAAGGGCAAGACGTTCCGCATCGCGCACATGGGCGATATGCAGCCCGCGATTCTGGAAGAAATCCTGTCCGGCCTCGACGAATTTTTGGAAACTGTCAAGTAAATCCGACTCTATGTAGGGACGCGATTTATCGCGTCCGTTGACAGGCGGACGCCATGAATGGCGTCCCTACAGTGTCGGCCTAGGAGCAACCAATGACCTATCACATTCTCGTACCGGACAGCGTGCATCCCTCCGCCGTAGACGTGCTCAAGGGCGCGCCGGAACTGAAGTTCACCGCCCCCGGCCAGATGACGCGCGCCGATCTGCTGGCCGCGCTGCCCGACGCGGACGCGCTCATCATCCGCAGCGCCAGCAAAATTGACGCCGAAGCGCTGGCCGTCGCGACCAAGCTCAAGATGATCGCGCGGGCGGGCGTCGGCGTGGATAACGTCGACATCCCCGATGCGACCAAGCGCGGCATCGTCATCATGAACACGCCGGACGGCAACACCGTTTCGACCGCTGAACACACCTTCGGCTTGATGCTGGCGCTGGCCCGGCACATCCCGCAGGCGCACGCCTCGATGCGCGAAGGCAAGTGGGATCGCAAGTCGTATATGGGCGTGGAACTGCGCGGCAAGACGCTTGGCGTCGTGGGCTTCGGGCGCATCGGGCGCGCGGTCGCCAAGCGCGCCATCGCCTTTGAGATGAAAGTGCTCGCCTTTGACCCGTACATCACCGCCGACGTCGCGGCGGATCTCGGCGTGGAACTGGTCAGCCTGAATGATCTGTTCACCCGCGCGGACTTCATCACGCTGCACGCGCTGCTGACCGACGAAACGCGCGAAATGGTCAACGCGGCCAGCCTCGCCACCATGAAGAAGGGCGTACGCATCGTGGACGCGGCGCGCGGCGCGCTGATCAACGAAGCTGACCTCGCCGCCGCCATCAAGAGCGGTCATGTGGCGGGCGCGGCGCTCGACGTGTTCGCGCAGGAACCGCCCCCGCCGGATAACCCGCTGGTGGGTTTGCCCGGGGTGGTGCATACGCCGCACCTCGCCGCCAGCACCGACGACGCGCAGATCGTGGTCGCGGTGGAAGCGGCGCAGCTCGTGGTTGACGCGCTGACGACGGGGCAGTATCGCAATGTGGTGAATCCTGCTGTGTTGAGCAAGTAAAGCAAAGACGTTAACCGCAGAGGGAAAAGAAACGGGAGCTGATTGAGCTCCCGTTTTTGTTGGCTTTACATCTCGAACGGCGACATCAGTTGCAGGAAGTTGCCGTCAGGATCAGCGAGGGTGGCGATCCAGCCGCCTTCCATGTCATACGGCTCCTTGACCACTTTGACGCCCAGCTGTTTCAAGCGCGCAAACTCCTCTCGAACGGCATTCGTCTCAAAGTTGAGCATGACGCGCGCCGGTTCCTTGGCTTGTCCCTGTATTTCCGAATGCTCACCGACGGTCAGGTAGGTGTTGCCCACCTTCCAACCCCAATAGCCGCCGTCATTCATATCGGCGGGGCGACCAAAGACTTTGGCGTAAAAGTCGGCTAGCACCTGCGCTTGGGCGCTGCCAATCATGATGGAATTCAGGTTCAATGTGGACTGCGGTTGGGTTGAGGGACGATTCTGGGTCTGGTCTTGCGTTGCCATACTCACTTCTCCTCTACAAACCTGCTTGATATCCAAGACAGACGTCTCGAACAGTGGCATTGTACCACAGATTTTAGCTCGTCTGTTCTATGAATAGTGAAATCAGTGCTGCGCGGCTGTTCAGCAAGACGGGTTAGCATCGAGATCGTGGAGCGTGCAGAGGGAAAAGCGACGGGAGCTGCATCAGCTCCCGTTTTTGTTTATCGATGAGAAATTAGGCGAGCTTCGCCTTCTTCCTTTCCAATCTGGTGATCCACTTGTTAAGCAGGCGCATAATCCACGGGCCGAGATTCCACGGCCCCCATTTGAGCGCCTTGTCCAAGTTGATGCCCTTCACTTGGAGGGGTTCACCCGCCATTTTGCTCACCAGCCGCGTTTCACCATTGAGCACGTTGTCAAAAGCAAATTTTGCGCTCTTGAGCCGATTCTTCTTGCCGTCGGTTGGTGGACGGAAGATGCTGTTCTCCGACTTGAAGCGCCAGAAGTTGGACAGGAGATCGATGATGGTGAAGGGCAGCATGACGACCCCGTGTCCCACGCGCAGGACGAGCTTCGCCGCCTCCAGGATGCCAATGTGCGCGTTGATGGCCGCGATTTTGGTTTCTCTGGAGACTAAGTCGCGCTGAATGGTCTGCCCAGAATATTGGCGGATCGGGTTGGGATCGACCATGCGCGCGACGGCGCTGTTGCCGATGACGCCCTGCAAGTGCAGTACATCGCGCGACGACAACGTCTGCGGCCGCTGCAGCGTGGTGCGCGGCGGCGCAAATGCGACGTTTTGCGTCACTACCTGCTCGTGATCACGTTGGGGCTGACGACGGTGGTCGAGATCTTTTTCGTCTTGCGCTGTGGCGCGGCGGGCATAGCTGCGTTGAAGGCGGCGGCTCTGTTGAGTCATCGGGCGGTTTTCCTTACGTCGGCGCGTAGCGGATGAATTGGTTATGACTACAGCGTACAACCAAAAATGTCAAAATACGCAAAGTTAAAGAGCTGTAACTTGGCAGCGATCTGCTCTAACTCACACTAGAGTGAGACGGAGTCTGATTGAGGCGAAACATGGCTGCTTGCGGAGCAGCTTACTCCGATTTTTCAGCCCAGGCAATCCGGGTTGCGCCAATATTTTGTGAATGTTCTGGGGGAATGGTGTGTTAGCGCTGAGCAAATAGTAAAAGACGTGAACCGCAGAGATCGCGGAGGAAATGCAACGGGAGCTAACTCAGCTCCCGTTTGTGCTTCTTCTATCTATCGAAAAAGCCGGACTCCGCGATGATCTCGGCGCTCGGCGTGTAGGTTGCCTCGACCACCGACTGGCCCGTGCGCTGAAGGTAGGCTTGCACCAACTGGTAGCCGAGCGCGTAGCCCGCGTACCGCGGAACGCCGATCCCGGCGCTGCCACTGTGCGCCGCCATCACATCATCACCGAAGATATAGCGGCGCACCTCGTTGAACCCGGTCAGGGTGAGCGCGTCCTTGAACATCTGCCGCGTGTCTTCCAGGCGCGACCCGTCGAAGGCGGTCACCCACGGGCCGATGCTGTCCGCGCCGTACAATTCCGCCGCGAACGACTCTGCCAGCCCCTCCATCACCATGTATTCGCCGACCGTAATGCTCATCATGTTGAAGTTCACGCCGCTGTCCGACCCTGCCGCGAGGTTGTGATGCAGTTCGTGGACGGTGCAGGCTTCGACGCGCTTCAGGTTGTCCGGCGTGGGCGTGTCGTACAGCGTCATGATCCAGCCGGGGATCGCGCCAAAGCCGGAATAGCCCGCCGCCATTGGCAGGGCGCTCAGGTCGCACAGCAGCAGCGCAAAGGTGATCGCATCATGGCGGATGCGATCGTGGTAGGGCGCGAAGGCCGCCCAGCCCCGCTCCAAAGCAGTGGCCGCGCGCGCGAAGGCGTCGGCGCTGGCGAGCGCGTCCAGACGAGCGCGCATCGCCTCCCACTGATCGGGCGCGAAGGCCTCCGGGCGCATGTTCCACTGCGCAAACATGGCCAGCGGATCCATGCCGCCGAACACGCGCGTCAGGCCGACGAACGGCTCGACCAGCTCCGCGCGGAAGATCTGTTCGCGCGCCGCGGCGTCATCTTCCGCCAGCAGCCGCCGGTAGGTTGACTGAGTCTCCAGAATGCTGAACTGCATGAGGTTTTCCTCCCCTAATATCGATCAAGCACGCAGTCTAGGGGATGACGTAACGTCAGGTGCAAGGGGCAGTTTTGGGGACGATAATCAGCGTACTCAAACGATTCGTAGTCCAGTGTGAAGCGCACCGGGAAGCAGCGGACGCAATGAATTGCGTCCCTACGAAAACCAATTTGGCTTGGCGAGTGCTGCTGGCGCCCCTCCCCGAATTCGGGGAGGGGCCGGGGGTGGGGTCGGAATCTGACCCTGTTTAACACCCTCTGAATGGCGTCCGCTTACTATCAGCCTCAACCGAATGCGCTACGTGTTGATCGCGCTGATCATCTCTTCCACGCTGTAACGCTGCTTGAAGTTGAACGCCAGTGGGGTCGCGCCGTGCGCGTTGAGGTAGGCGAGCTTGTCTTTGGCTTCCTGCGGCGTGGGAGTATGACCCGCCGGAACCCACCACAGCGCGAGCATGTGATTCTGCAGGCGGCGGAACCATTCGCCACGCTGGCGGTAGACCTGCGCGTGATCGCTGTAGTAGGTGTACTGGTAGAGCGCGTCGATGCTGTCCCACACGCTCATGTTGATGATGATGCTGTGGTTATCAAAGATGCGCAGGGCCGTGGCGTTATTCGCATCGCCTTTGAGCCGCCACACGAACCCCGGCGTGCGCTCCGCCAGCGTGTTGATCTCATCGAGGCGGGCGACGAATCCGGTCATCGTCTCGCTGTCCAGCGGTGCGCGCATCTCGGCAATATTGACTTGGGCAATATGATAGATCGACATAAACCCCTTCAGTTTACTCATCGTGCTGCCGGGAGCAGCACTGCAACCCATAGACTATTCCAGCGTACGCCGAATATTGATGCGAAACGCCTGTTTGACCGGTTGATCGGATACGAGGATGAGGTAGCCGCCGCCGCCCGCCCCACTCAATTTCCAACCGAGCGCGTCCCCGCGATGTTCGTCGATGAAGCGGCTGATTTCTGCGTCGACGCTGTTGGGAAACAACGCCACCTGCGCCTGAAACGACGCGCGGACGGCAGCGCCAAACGCGCGGATATCCCGAGCGAGAATCGCTTCCCAACAGGCGTCCGCCGCATCTGCCAGCGCCTGCGCATTGGCCGGCGTCAGATGCTGCACGCCGAGCGGGTCATAGCCATCGGGGCGCATCTTCAGCGGGATGAGCCAGAGCGCGTTTTCGATGAATTGGAGGGTCGCATTGTCGGTGAGGTGGTCGATGCAATCCGGCCAATATGAGCCGGTGTAGTGCGCGCGTGCCAGACCGGGGTAGACAATACCGATGGCGTCCTGGGAGCCGGAAACGGCCCGCGTGCCGGGTGGATTGTCATAGCTGAACAGGACTTTGGCGATCTGTTCGGGGTCGCCGGGCGGTAAGCGCAGCCCCCACAATTCGATGGCGCGGTTGCGCGTGCTGGTCGCCATGCCGCTGCGCTCGTTGAAGGCAATCGTCGGTTCGAGCGAGATGGTCAGCACGGAGCCGGGGTGCAGGCTGGACACAAACGGCTGATCCAGCCAGCCGCCCGCCAGATCGATGCGGTAAGGCATTTGATCGACGCGGCGCAGGCTGGTGGTCGAGCGAGCGGGCAGGCCGGGAAAGGGCGTGCGTTCCAGCACCATATACTCAACCCCCACCTCCCGGCACAGAGCATCTTTCTCCGGCGTATTGCCGTCGGCGTTGACCAAGAAAATGTCGGGCTTCAGCTCACGGAATTCGGCTTCAAAGTCGAGCAGGCCGGAGCCGCGCGAAATGAAGGCATCCGTCACGTAGCGGATCGCTTTGATGCTGTAGAGCCGTTCATCTTCGCTGACGACGGGCAGCCGCCCTTTCAACTGGTAGACAGTGGCATCGCTCCCTAACGCGACGTACAGATCACCGTACTGCGCGGCCTGCTGAAAGAAGGCAATGTGCCCGCTGTGCAGCAGATCAAAACACCCGCTCACAAAGACTTTTTTGCCCATGCGTTCCGTGTCTCCGCGCCTATTCGCCCGTGGGAATCCAGATGTTCTTGACCTGCGTCGCATTGAACAGGAAATCTTCGCCCGCACCCTGCTCTTCGGACTGCCAGTCGCGCGAGAGGCCATAGCTGACCCATGTGCGCTTCATGTTCTCGGCGGACGCCTTCTCGACGAACGCGCTGCCGGCTGCGTCGGCGAAGTACCACACCGCGTCCACCGCGTCATGTTCGGCGAGCGTCTTGATCATCGTCGCCCGTTCGCCCGTGACAATGTTGACCACGCCCGCGGGCACATCCGACGTTTCCAGCACCTGATAGAAATCGGTGGCGCTCAACGGGGATTTTTCCGAGGGGAGGATTACGACGCTGTTGCCGCGCGCAATCGCCGGGGCGAACAGCGAAACGAAGGCCAGCAGCGGCGCTTCGTCGGGGCAGGCGATGCCGATCACGCCGATGGGTTCGTGCAGCGCCATCGTCACGCCGCGCAGAGGTGTTTCCTGAATTTCGCCGCCGTATTTGTCGCAGTACGCGGCATAGGTGAACAGGCGGCTGATCGCTGCGCTGACTTCAGCGTGGGCGGCGGCGTCATCGGCGCCGGTCTGCGCGCTGATCCGCTGCGCGAATTCGTCGGCGCGGGCACTCAGATTTTCGGCGATGTAGTAGAGGATTTGCGCGCGGCTGTGTCCGGTCTTGTACCCCCAGCCATCCGCCGCTTTGACCGCCGCTTCCACGGCGTCGCGAATGTCCTTGCGGTTGCCATCGGCCACCTGACCGATCACATGGCCGTCCGGTGCGCTCACCGGGCGCGTGTAGTTGCCGTCGGAACGCGCCTGCTTGCCGCCGATGAACAGCTTGGCCGTGCGGTCAATGGCGTGCCCGTTGGCTTTACCGCCATTCAACGCCGCCGGAATCGGCTGCACTTTCGCTTTCTTCTCCGTGTTCTCTGTGGTTAATGGCGTTGGTCTTGCCTGCCATTTCGGGCGCAGATATTCATGCAGACCTTCGCGTCCGCCTTCGCGTCCAAAACCGCTCTCACGGTAGCCGCCGAAACCCGACGCCGCGTCGAACAGGTTGGTCGAATTGACCCACACGCTCCCCGCTTTGACTTTGCGCGCCACATCGAGCGACAGGTTGAGGTTCTCGCTCCAGATGCTGGCGGCGAGGCCGTAACGCGTGTTATTGGCCAGCGCGACCGCCTCTTTGGGCGTGCGGAAGGTCAGCGCGACGACCACCGGGCCGAAGATCTCTTCCTGCACGACGACCGACGCCGAGCTGACGTTGGTGATCAGCGTGGGCAGATACCAGCAGCCTTTGTCCGGCAGCGGGCAGTCCGGTTGATAGATCTCCGCGCCTTCGGCGATGCCCTTCTGCACCCAGCCGTCGATGGTGCGGCGCTGCACGGGGTCGACAATCGCGCCGATGTCGATGCTCTTGTCGAGCGGGTCGCCGACGCGCAGTTTGCTCATGCGCAGCTTGACCTTGTCCAAGAAGCGCGGCGCGATGCTCTCCTGCACCAGCAAGCGCGACCCGGCGCAGCACACCTGCCCCTGATTGAACCAGATCGCATCGACCAGACCTTCAATCGCCGCATCCTGATCCGCGTCTTCGAAGACGATGAACGGCGACTTGCCGCCGAGTTCGAGCGAGAGCTTCTTGCCTGTGCCCGCCGTCGCGCGGCGGATGATCTTGCCGACATTGGTCGACCCCGTGAAGGCGATCTTGTCGAAGTCCGGGTGCTCGGTGACCGCCGCCCCCGTTTGATCGCCGCCCGTGACGACGTTGACCACGCCCGGCGGCAGTCCCGCTTCCGCGACGATTTCGCCGAAGAGCAGGGCGGTCAGGCTGGTGTAGGGCGCGGGCTTGATCACAATGGTGTTGCCCATGGCAATCGCCGGGGCGATCTTCCACGCCAGCATCAGCAGCGGGAAGTTCCACGGGATCACCTGCCCGATCACGCCGACGGGCTGATAGTCGGCCAGTTCGCGTTCCTGAAGCTGCGCCCAGCCCGCGTGATGATAGAAGTGGCGGGCGACGAGCGGAATGTCGAGGTCGCGCGATTCGCGGATCGGCTTGCCATTGTCCAGCGATTCGAGCACGGCGAGCAGACGGGCGTGCTTCTGAATGTTGCGGGCAATCGCATACAGGTGCTTGGCGCGTTCGTGACCGGAGAGGGCGCTCCACGCGGGGAAGGCGGCGCGGGCGGCCTGCGCGGCGAGATCGACACCTTTTTTGCCGCCGTCGCCAATCGACGCGATTTTCTCGCCCGTCGCCGGGTTGGTGCTGTCGAAGTGCGCCTCGGCTTTCACCCACTGGTTGTTGATGAACAGGTCAAATTTGCGCTTGTGGGCGTCAAGCCACGCGCGCGCGGCATCTGCCGCTTCCGGCGCGGTTCCGTAGGTCATGGTTTGGAATAATTCTCGAACGGACATAGGTATACTCCGCTGATCAACTAGTAAATCGCAACACCTAGAATCGCCTCAAGATCAGCGATCTGTTGTAGGGTCATGGGCGAAAGTTCAAAACCGCTGAACTCCATATCAAAGACACCGCAGAAAAAATCAAACTGGGCATGGTCACTTAGGGAGTGAAGATAAGTGTGATGAGGTTCAAGCTGCCGCAATAAATCGCGTAAATGATTCTCTAGACTTTCCCCTTCGGGGAGTTTGGAACTAATTAACCACATGCCTGATCGATGGACACCGTTCTGACTCTTCTTCCGAATATCGCCTTTGCGATGGGAATGATCTGGGGTAAGCCCAAGTTTTTCAGTGATACCTGCTGGTTCCACTGCATCCCCCATAATTCGAAAGCTCGCTGTTGAGTGCCGATCCCGCTGCCACAAGGGGATCGGTGATGTCGACTGACTGGAAGCTTCATCAGTTTCCAGTTCAAGCAGTTCGTAATTACCCGTTTCCACAGGGATAGGCATATCGTCGGCTACTAAAGACGCGATATAGGCATCAATCCCTTCTATCACCCGCTCAATCGCTTCCTCGCGGGTCTTGCCGTCACTATGGCAACCGGGCAGCGACGGCACATCAGCAATCCAGTTTCCATCCTCGTCGGTATAAAGTAAAACTTGGCGCATACCAGCGTCTCTTAACTCAAGTCAGGCATGGCAAAAATCTCAGTCAGCGTGAGCGTCAAGCCGGGGAAGAGATCTTCGATTTCCATTGTGTCTCCTCCCGTATATACACGGATCACATCCGCGCCGCGCCGGTATTGATGCACTTCTTTGCCGTCGGGAAAAACTACCCACACCTGATGTGTGCCATATTCCAGATACTTGCGAACACGCTTCAACAGCAGATTCGGATCATCACCCGGCGATACGACTTCGACAGCGAGGGTTGGCGCACCGGGGAACGGACGCCGGATTTCCCAATCCGCCGGAATGTCTTGTTTTCGAATATATGACACATCCGGGATTTGCGAACCACGCAGCTGTTCCGCATCTCTGGAAAGCAAATAGATAAATGAATCCATGAAGACTAGCCCCAGCTTGTGCACCTTGACGTGAAGCTTAATCAGATCATGGATATTGCCTGCGATCATGTGATGCAATCCGCCAACAGGTGCCATTTCGACCAGTTCTCCATCGATGACTTCGTAGGTCTTGTCCGGATCAAGGCGCAGCAACGCATCTTCATCGACGTACTTCTCTTGAATCGCTTGGATGGCCATACAAGATGCTCCTTCGCTAACGGCTAATTGCTAACCGCTGCTTTCACCCCATCGGCATGTAATATTCGGCGGCGTAGCGTCCGGTCAGGTAGTGCGAAAGCTGGCGTTCGATGTCGGTGAGCAGCGCGCTCGCGCCGAAGCGGAACAGGTTCGGGAACAGCCAATCGTCGCCGAGCTCCTCTTTCATGAGAATTTGCCAGTTCATGGCGTGCTTGGCCGTGCGGATGCCGCCCGCGGGCTTAAAGCCGACCTTCACGCCCGTGCGGTCGAGATACTCGCGGATCATGCGCGTCATGATCAGGCTGACTTCGAGCGTCGCGTTGACGGGTTCTTTGCCCGTCGAGGTCTTGATGAAGTCCGATCCTGCCATCATGCAGACGAGACTGGCCTGCGCGACATGCCGCAGCGTGCCGAGTTCGCCCGTCGCCAGGATCGATTTCATGTGCGCGTCGCCGCACGCCGCGCGGAACTGCTGCACCTCGTCGTAGAGCGCTTCCCAGTTACCCGTCAGCACATGCTCGCGGCTGATCACGATGTCGATCTCTTGAGCGCCCGCCGCGACCGAGTCCTGAATTTCGGTGAGGCGCGTGCGGAACGAGCTTTGCCCCGCCGGGAACCCAGTCGAGACAGCGGCGACCGGGATGCTCGTGCCCTCCAGCGCCTTGACCGCATCGGCGACGCGGCTGTGATACACGCACACCGCGCCCGTTGTGATGCCAAGATCGGCGACGCCAAGCGCTTCGAGCATGTCCTGCCGCACGGGCTGGCGAGCTTTCGCGCACAGGCGCAGCACATTGCCGGGGGTGTCGTCGCCGGAAAGGGTGGTCAGGTCAATGCAGGTGATCGCGCGCAGCAGCCACGCCGCCTGCGTGTCCTTCTTGACCGAACGGCGCGTCCCCAGCGTCGCGGCGCGGCGCTCGGCGGCGCTGGTGTTGACGCGCACGCTCCGCACCCACCCAAGATCGAGCGGCAGTCCGGGGTTACGCTCTTCACTGTGGTGATTCACATGTTCCGCGTGAATTTCGGGGATCGCCATCGGGATTCATCCTCTGATCAACTGAATTACAGCGATTATACCCTGATCCCGCGGCGTTTTGGGCGGGTGGAGATGAATGATAGACGGGTGGTGTGAAGCGGGGTGCAATCAGTGATTTTCGTGGGGATTACCGTAGGGGCGCACGGCCGTGCGCCCCTACAAGCATGTGTGCAAACGTTAAGCGGTTTACGCCGCCGCGACGGCGCGCAGTTGATCGACGAGTTCGGCGCGGTAGGGCTGAAGTTCGGCTTTGAGGCGGTCGAGGATGGCGTGCGCGTTGGCGACCTCCAGAATGAGCGCGGGATGACCCGCTTCGAGGCGACCGGAGAGTGAACTCACATGATCGTGATCCGGCTTGAAGCCTGAATCCACGAGGTTGGCGGCTAAGCGCCCGGTGACGTTGCCGAGCAGACCGCCCACCAGCGCCGCCGCGCCGACCGCGATCAGCGCCCCGACGCCGGGGATGGCCAGCGCGCCCAACTGCGCGACGCCGAGCGCCGCAATCGCCGCGCCGAGTGTGCCGCCCGTGATTCCGCCTTCATCCGGCCCGATGTCATCGTCGAGAAAAATGACCTCCCCACTGTTCGCCTTGGCGACAATCGCCGCGTGCTCAATGTGGAGATCCTTGATGCCCATGAGGTGATCGAGGGCTTTAGTGAGGGTGGTGCGCGACGGAAAGATCGCCACTACCAGTTCAGACGACATCGTTTATTCCCTTGCCAACCAGATCGTACCTGTTGAGAATACATCAACTCTGGATACTACAACAATGAATTCTTCCAATCTCATGGTGACAGGTGTCACAAATGCCGCATGGGATTGCGGGGATCAGGGATGGGCAGAGCCTCCCATCCCCGGAGGTTAGGGCGTGGTGATTTCAGCTTCGAAGGGCTGCAGGTCTTGCTGCAAACGTCCGAGCACATCGACTTCAGCTTCGGCGTCGAGCACCATAGCGACGCGGCCCGCGCTCAAATGCCCCGCTAATTCGTCCAACTGGTCATCTTTGATGCCGAGATCAATCAGGCTGGCGGTGAGGCCGCCCGTCGCCCCGCCGATCAAGCCGCCGAGCAGCGCGCCCGCGCCGATGGCGATGATCGGGCCAACGCCCGGCAGCAGGAATGCGCCTAAGCCGGCGATGCCGAGCGCCCCCATGAGCGACCCGAGCGTACCGCCCGCGATGCTGCCTTCGCTCACGCTGATGTCGTCTTCGAGGACGACCGTTTCGCCGTCGTCGGCTTTCACGATGACCGCAGAGTGTTTAATCTTCAGATAGTCCAGCGCTTTCACGCGCTCGACGGCGTCAATCAACGAACCACGCGATGGAAAAACGGCGATGATTGTATGACGTTTCATGACCGACTCCTCTCCGTTCATTACTTCCAGTATAGCGCATTGTGCGGCGCTTGACGCTGATCTCAGGATAGATTACAATGCATTTTCGAAGTTCAATTGAACATCTCATCAAGAGGCGAGGGAGAGACACGGCTCACTGATCTCGCGGCAACCCCTGAAGCGTCGGGAAGGTGCTAAGTCCGTCAGACATGGGTCTGGAAGATGAGCAATTTCTGTCTATCCCGCGCCTCTGTGTCTTGACTGCCTGAGGCGTTTTTGTTTTTTGGGGGAAGGCGCTATGCAGAACATTGACCTCAATTTACTTCGCGAAGTTCCACTCTTCGAACTGCTGGACGATCAAGAACTAGAAGCGCTGGCGCAGCAGCTTGAGCAAATGACGTTCATGCCCGGTCAGGTGATTTTCACGGCGGGTGAACCCGGCGGCACAATGTTCATTGTGCAGCGGGGCCGTGTGGAAATCTTCATCCGCGACCGCAGCCACGAGCGCGTCACCATCAGCTACATGGAAAAAGGCGAAATCTTCGGGGAACTGTCGCTGCTCGACAACGCGAGCCGCAGCACGAGCGCGCGCGCCATCGATCAGACGATGGTGCTGGTCATTGACCGGAACGACTTGCTCATGCTGGTGCGCGCCCACCCCGCTGCCGCGCTCGACATGATCGCCATGCTCGGCAAGCGCATCCGCGAGACCGATGTCTTGGTGCGCAACCGCGTCGTCGCCCGCAACGTCAACGAAGAGATGGAAGAGGTCATCAAGCCGACGATTGGCGAACGCCTCTCTGATTTTCTGACGATGGTCGCTGGTGATATTCGCTTCGTCTACTTCAACTTTGTGTGGTTCGCCGTGTGGATGGTGCTGAATATGCACATCATCCCCGGTCTGGAACCGTTTGATCCGTTCCCATTCGGCCTGCTGACGATGATCGTCTCACTGGAAGCGATCTTCCTCTCGCTGTTCGTGTTGATCAGCCAGAACCGGCAGGCGGCGCGCGACAAGATTCGCGACGACATCGAATACAGCGTGAACATCAAGGCGGAGCTGGAAATTCGCGATATTCAGGATCAACTCGACGAGATTCAGGCGCTGATCGTGCAGCAAATGGCGCAAACGCGGGTGCCGGGCAAGCTGCTGCACGCGCGCCCCAACACTTCCAAACCCGAAAATGAAGCGTGATTTGAGTAGAAAGTGATGGATCGATGCCTCCCGTGAACACCTTTGAGAAGTTCCAGACCGCGCTCCAGCAATTTCGCAAGGTGAGCGGCGACATGTTGGCGGTGACCGACACCTACACGCCGGAATTGGCCGAAAAGTCGGAGGCGTGCGGCTGGTGGTCGCCCAAGCAGATCATCGCGCACGAAGCCGGGTGGCTGGTCGAACTGCACCGCCGCTATGACCTGTTCGCAGCGGGGAATGTCGAACCGATTGAGTACGACTTCGATACATTCAACGCGCAGTCAGTCGAGGCGCGGGCACATTTGGATTGGCCGGGCACGCTCAGTGAGTTTCGCGATTTGATCGCGCGCACCATCAGCCGCGCGGAATCCCTCACAGCGCAGCAGGCGGGCGGCATTAAGGGGTATGGCGGGTGGTTGGATGCGATGAGTGAAGACATGGAAACGCACACCCATCAGTTAAGCGAGTTCAAGAAGCTGCAAGGCTAAAGCGTCAATGACGAACATGTATCCGATTCTCGAATACGACAGCAATCCCAACGCGATGATCGAGCCGCACAAGCTGCTGCGGCGGCACGAGCGCATGCCGGAATACTGTGTCCTGTGCTTCTTTCAGGAAGTGATCGCGGCGGCCTGTGCTGAAGCTGAGCAAGTGCTGGTGCTGCGCAGCGAAATGGGCAGCAATCCGGTGTACGTGATCGAGCAGGATGGTCGGCGGGTGGCGGTGGCGCATCCCGGCGTGGGCGCGCCGCTGGCCGCGGGGTATCTCGAAGAATTGATCGCGCTTGGCGCGAGCAAGATCATCGCGTGCGGCGGTGCGGGTGTGCTCAACAAAGAGCTGGCTGTCGGCCATGTGGTTGTGCCCGTGACGGCGATCCGCGATGAAGGCACGTCGTATCACTACCTGCCGCCGAGCCGCGATGTGTCGGCCAGCCCGCAAGCGATTGAAGCGATTGAGCAGACGCTGCAAGCGCATCATGTCCCATATGTGATCGGCAAGACGTGGACGACCGACGCGCTCTATCGCGAGACGCCGGGCAAGGTGGCGCAGCGCCGCGACGAAGGCTGTCTGACGGTCGAAATGGAAGCGTCGGCGTTCTTTGCGGTGGCGAAGTTCCGCGGCGTGACCTTCGGGCAGATTTTGTACAGCGGCGACGACCTGAGCGGCGACGAATGGGATTCCCGCGATTGGATCAACGGGCGACCGGACACGCGCCAGAAATTGTTCACGTTGGCGGTCGAGGCGTGTCTGCGGTTGTGAGGCATGCCATGAGGCAAACGGTTGAACGAGGTAGAGTCATCTATTCGCCGATGACGATCCGCCATCAATTGATTGGTACGATTACACGCAGAATGGCGCGTATGTCGTGACGATTTGCACGCATGGGCGCGAATCGTTGTTCGGCGACATCGTCGATGGTGAGATGCGGTTGAACGATTTTGGGCGGATTGTGGAAGAGGTGGTGGAGGAGCGCATAAATTCCCCCTGAGATTGAACTGGATGCCCATGTCGTTATGCCGAACCATTTTCACGGCATTATTGATTATTGAGGGGCAGACCTAGGTGTCTGCCCCAGTCCCATGGACCGTAGATCAGGGCGCACACACAGGTGTCGCGCTATCGTCCAACTCCGTCATTGTCGCAAATTGTTGCAGGGTTCAAACCGGCGGTGACCAAACGGATCTATTCCGGCGGGCAATCAAGAATTGCCACCGTTTCGTGGCAGATTATGGCAGCGTAACTTTTACGAACAGGTCATCCGGAACGAATTCACGCTGAACGAATTCCGCGGTTATATCGTCACCAACCCCGGTCGCTGGGCAGAGGACCGGGAGAATCTGGCTAAGGGAAGTAGAAACTAGGTGAGCATGACGCAGAGACACGCAAATCGGACGTATACCAACCGCCGCTATCTGGACGCCATCCACGATCACGTCGTGATCTTTGACGGCGCGATGGGAACGAGCATTCAGCGCTACAACCTGACCGCCGACGACTTCGGCGGCGAACAGTACAACGGCTGCAACGACTATCTGGTGATCACGCGCCCGGATGTGATCGCGGCGATTCACGAGTCGTTCCTGCGGGTGGGCGCGGAAGTGGTGGAAACGTGCACGTTCCGCAGCAACCCGCTGACCCTGCGCGAATACGGCCTGCAGGACAAGGCTTACGAGATCAACTATGCGGCGGCGCAGTTGGCGCGCGGTGTATGCGACAAGATCGAAGCGGAGACCGGCATCCCGCGCATGGTGGCGGGCAGCATCGGGCCGTCGGGCAAGCTGCCGAGCGGCACCGACCCCGACCTGAGCAACATCACCTTTGATGAACTGGCGGACGTGTTCTACGCGCAGGCCAAAGGCTTGGTCGAAGGCGGCTGCGATGTGCTGCTGATCGAGACGAGTCAGGATATCCTCGAAGTGAAGGCGGCGGTCTACGGCATCAACCGTCTGTTCGCGGATCTCGGCGTGCGCATCCCGTTACAGGTGCAGGTGACGCTGGATACGAGCGGGCGTATGCTGTTCGGCACGGACATCAACAGCGCGCTGACCACGCTCGAACCGCTGCAGTTGGACGTGATCGGCCTAAACTGCTCGACGGGGCCGGAATACATGCGCGAACCCGTCAAGTTCCTCGTGGAGAACAGCCCGTACCCGATCAGCATTCTGCCGAACGCCGGCTTGCCGATCAATGTGGACGGCGAAGCGGTTTACCCGATGGAACCCGATCCGTTCAGCCAGATGGTGTCGGAGTTCACGCGCTGGGGCGTGGGCATCGTCGGCGGGTGCTGCGGCACCCAGCCCGATCACATCGCCAAGCTGTACGAGGCGGTGCATGGTCACAGCTACGCCGAGGAAGTGGCTGGTCGCGCTAAACGCCGCGAACCGCTCCAGCGGGAACTCGAAAATGTGGCGAAGGCGTCGAGCAACATGCGCGCCGTGCCGATGATCCAGAACCCCGGCCCGACGATGATCGGTGAGCGCATCAACACGCAGGGCAGCCGCAAGGTCAAGCAGTTGATCCTCGCGGAAGACTACGACAGCGTGATTCCGATTGCGGTGCAGCAGGTGGACAGCGGCGCGCACATGCTCGACGTGCAGGTGGCGCTGACCGAACGCACCGACGAAGCCGAACAGATGAAGATCCTCGTCAAGAAGCTGGCGATGGCGGTCGAAACGCCGCTCATCATCGACGTGACCGAACCCGCCGTCGCGGAAGCGGCGCTCTCAGTGTATCCGGGGCGCGCGATCATCAACGGCAACAACCTCGAAAACGGACGCGAACGCATCGACAAGGTGCTGCCGATTGCGCGCAAGTACGGCGCGGGCGTGCTCTCGATGACGATTGACGAAGAGGGCATGGCACACACGCGCGAGAAGAAGCTGGCGATTGCGCAGCGCATCACCGACATCGCCGTCAACGACTACGGCTTGCTGCCGCAGGATTTGATCTTCGACACGCTGACGTTCCCGCTCACCACTGGGCAGGCTGATCTGCGCAACGATGCGGTTGAGACGATTGAAGGCATCCGCCAGATCAAGGAACAGATTCCCGGCGTCATGACCGCGCTCGGCGTGAGCAACGTCTCCTTCGGGATCGGCGTGGCGGCGCGCGGTGTGCTCAACAGTGTGTTCCTGTATCACGCGGTGCAGGCGGGGCTGGATATGGCGATTGTCAACCCGGCGCACATCACGCCCTACGCCGAAATTCCCGAAGATCAGCGCAAGCTCGCCAACGATTTGATCTTCAACACCGATGAGAACGCCCTGCCGCGCTTCATCCAGTACTTTGAGCAGAACGAGGTCAAGGTCGGCGGGCAGCAGGCCGAAGACCCTATCGCCGACATGACCGCCGAACAGGCGATTCACTGGCAGATTCTCCACCGCAAGAAAGACGGTGTGGAGAAGCTGATCGACGAGTGCCTGACGCGGCAGGATGCAGTTGGTGTGTTGAACAACGTGCTGCTCCCCGCC
>NZ_JADJPI010000014.1:0-36125 GCF_016713355.1 Candidatus Flexifilum breve | reverse complement strand
TGAATTCCACACTCAATCCTGCTGATTATGCTGTGACCAACCAATCGTTCAAAATCCGCCCGCAGAACTTCAAGCATGAAGATTGTCGTCGGACGCGGCGATGGCGCAACCATGCGCCCGGATGTCGACCTGAGCGAACTGGCGCGGGCGGAATCAAGGCCGATAATCGCAGCGGCTGCACATGTCGCTGACCACCACAACAAAATGAACACGCTCTCGGTGTCAGATATGCGCAGCGCGAACGGCACCTTCATCAACGGTTAGCGCCTGCCCGCAGGAAGTGCGTGTGCCCCGACACGGTGACGAACTGCGTTTGGGGCGCGTGGCTGCGCACCTATTACTGTCACCCGGAAAAACAACCCGGTCGGCGGCGGCAACCCCACGCCGTGATCCGAAGGCAACAAACAAGCAAACAGGCGACTATCGCAGGTCGCCTGTTTTGTTTTAGCGATAACGAGCGCTCCGGTCTGGAAGTGGGTTCTCAAAAAACACACGAACGGCTTGCGGGGCGACACATCGGCTGCCCTTCACGAACATTCAGTGCTACCTAGCGTTAGTTAGAGACAAGCCTCGTTCTGCCCCTACACCTAACACTTTCCCACGCAAGGAGAGGGGAGGAATGGCAGTGATGTTGCCTCAGCCCCCCGAATGTGGGGAGGGGCCGGGGGGAGGTCAGAGAAGCGTTATCCATAATTCGCGTTACTTTACAATTACCCTTAGCCCCCAGAACTGTGGTTTTGTGCCAGCAGCAATCTCCAGAACTGCCGCGTATATAGGCTGTATCGGGATCATTGAGGGGGAAGCATCACTCACAGAGCAGTTACGATTTCGGAAAACCGGAAAATGGCCGCAGCTATGTGTATGAGACCGAAGAACTCGCGGGCTTGGGCGAACGTCCGATCGCATTGATCTGTTGGCGATCCTCGGCATCATCGGCGGCGTGTTGTTCTCTGGTCTGCGTGAAGCGAGGCACCTGAGCAGCATCATCACGTTCCTGATCGGCATCACCCACAACTGGTATTTCCTGACGCAGCAGAATGGCTAGACCATTGGCGAACGTGTGATGCGAGGCATTCGCGTCGTCAAATCAACGACCACGCCCGCTGGAAACCGCCGACGTGATCGTTCGCTATGTCGGCTACTACATCAACTCCGTTCCTGTTCGGCCTCGGCTGGATCTGGGCGGCGTTCGACAACCGCAAGCGGGGCTGGCGGACAAACTCGCTTCGACGCTCGTCGTCAAGGCGTAACGCGCGCAGCAAATGATACAGCCCCAGGGCACCACGGTCGCCCTTTTGTTGCCCCGTTGCCGGAATTTGCGCCCGATAACCGGATTGGACTATAGTTCGGAATTAGCACAAATGGTCGCACCGTGAGGGACTGGATCATGCCGCATCCATTGGTCTTTCAACTCCGTTTCACCCGCAGCGAATTCCCAGCGCGCGCTCAAAGGCGTCAATACTGCTGAGGAAGCCTGCCGCCGCTCCGAATCGATGAACTGCATCAGCTGGATGGTGGGGCATCTGGCGTGGCAGGAACAGCGCTCTATTGGCTCCACCCAGGGACAGGGCATGCGCACCCTGTGCCGGAAGTCAATAAGTTCGGTATGGGCAACCTGCCAGCACGCCGCCGCTCAAAGAGATGTGGGCCGCGTGGAAGATCGTCACCGAAGCGGCTGATCCGTGGCTGGACACGGTTGATGAGGCGGCGCTGCTCACCTTCAGCAAGTTCGGTAAGCCCGTCAAGACCAGCCCGGAGAGCATCGGCACGCGTTTGCTGCGCACGACCTATCACTACTGGTTTCACAATGGCGAATCGCAGGCCATCCGGCAGATGTTGGGGCACTCGAAGCTGCCGACGTTCGTCGGCGACATCGGCGGCAAAGCGCCGTATAGCATGACCGAATAGCGGCCATCGAAACCATAACTCAGCTGTTGAAACAGCGCACAAATACCCAGTGACAGTTTTTTGTAGGGACAAGGCATGCCTCGTCCTCTTTATTTTCTCGGCGAAGAAAGAGGACGAGGCATGCCTCGTCCCTACAAGGTCTGATCTGTCTCCCTCCTGAATTCGGGAGGGGACGGGGTGGTGATTGCTGTTTCCCAATCGGCTGGCGGATGATCGTCTTGAGCTTGTCAGGCGCGCTCTTGTTCGGGTCGCCGAGATAGATCTCGTGGTGTTTGCCCGTGCGCTGCTTGCCCTGCGCGGCGATGAATTCGTGCAGACGCTGGATCGTCGGGCCTTCCGCGTCATATGGACCGAGGTGCAGAATCTGCGCGCACAGCCCTTCGTGATACGTCTCCAGACGCAGCAAATCCAGCGCGGGCAGCGCCTTCTTCTTCGCGACTTCGGGTTTGATCGCTGCGAACACGTCGGGCGTCACCACGTCCGGCTGCAGGATCATCATCGTCCAGAGGTACGCGTCTTTGTCGGCTTGCCAGGAAGGCATCCATATCGTCCGCCCACCATAAGCCTTCGAGCGGCATCACGCCACAGTCGAGGCCGCGCGTCTTCTGAAGTGAATTTGAGCGTATACGACAGGCCAAGGTCCAACCGCGGCTTTGTAGCTCGGCGCGGTGTTCGCTACCGCGCCCGTCGATCATCAGGAAGGTGAGCGGCGGCACATCGACAAGTTGGGCTGCTTTGGCAGACGGTTTGAGATAGGCGGCATACCGCCGTCTGAGATCGAGTTTGAGCATGGGACCTCCTGCTGCGTTGCACAATCGCCAAAACGCCGACCCTTTGGCCATTGCCAGTGCGCTCCGGTTACATCAACCATACACTCTCCAGCCGCTGGAGAGTTCAATGACCAAGATCCCAGCGTTGGATTTGTCCATTGCGACCAATTGGCAGAGGTAGTGGTTTCTCTATACAATAGTCAAAATCTGTTATAAAACCGAACGTTTGGTAAAAAAATAGCTATATGGCCACTCAAGAGATGCGCGCCGCCGCGCGGAAAAATCCCCAGCGATCCAGGCCGCTATCGTACGGTGTTCGTGTCGCTCCTGCTCGTGGTGCTGGCGCTCGTGTGGGAAGGCGCGAAAGCGTTCGGTCGTCGGTGGCTACACGCTGAATATTGGCGGTACGCCCTCGACCTGACGATTTTCAACGATACGCAGCTCCCGCATCTCGGCGATATTCGGGCCGTTCACCGAACCGGCGCAGCGCAATGGCGCGCCGCTCTACCAGATGTTGTTCAAATCCGGGCTGCCCACGCTGTAGCGAGCTGCGCGGCTTCCTCTGGGCGGGCAGATTTGCTTCGTGCTGGCGATTTTGTTCGCACATTCCATGCTGCTTCAGCGCGGCCTGCTGCCGTACGTGATCGCCTCGCAGACGGTGCCAGGATTCTGGCGGTCGCGCCGATGGTCGTCATCTGATGGGGCGCATGGGGCAACCGAATGGTCGGCGCCATGATCGCCGCTTACCTGACGTTCTTCCCGGTCACGATCTGACACCTGCTGCGCGGCCTCACGTCCGTTCCAGCGACCGCGCTCGAACTCATGCAGACCCTACGCGGCCAGCCGCCGCGAAATCCTTCAAGCTGCGCTTGCCCAACGCGCTCCCGCAGATCTTCACCGCGCTCAAAATCTCCGCGACGGCCAGCGTGGTCGGCGCGATCATCGGCGAACTGCCGTCCGGCATTCAGAGCGGTTTGGGGATCGCCATCTCACCTTCGCCCGCTACAGCCAGTCGCCGCCGCGCCTGCGGGCGACGATTCCGCCGCGGGGCTCCTCGGCATTTTCTTCTTCACCGTGATCGCGGTGATCGAACGGTTCGTCGTGCGCTGGAAACCGGAAGTGAGTGAGTAGTTCAGTTCACAGTCGTCAGGTTACAGTGGACAGTAAGGACAAAAACATGGCGCTAGTACGCTGTATAGAACATGGAAACCCTAAAGGGACGAAACATGAATATGTTCGTTCTGTTGAACCGATCGGCTATCCAAAAACCGGTGTTATTTGTGGCACGACAGGCTGCGAAACTTCCGGCTTGATCTGGCTGATAACGACGGATCCTTCGCTATGAGACGGGACAACGCGTCTTTCAGTGACCACGCAGTCAGTCAAAGTTAGAGTGAAATAGTCGTTTTGACTGTTAACTGTAAACTGTGAACTGTAAACTTTTTGAGGCACTATGGCTCCGGATGATCTCTATCCAGAATCTCTCAAAGACCTTTCGCGCGCGGACGGCGTCAATGTCCACGCGTTGGAAGGTATCAACCTCGACGTGCAGCAGGAGAATTCGTCTCGCTGATCGGGCCGTCCGGCTGTGGTAAATCGACGCTCCTGCGTATCATCGCCGATCTCGTGCAGTCGTCCTTCCGGGGCGATCACGGTGAACGGCAAGTCGCCGCAGCAAAGCGCGTAAAGATCGCGATTATGGCTTGTGTTCCAGAGCCCGACGGCTCTACGAATGGCGTACGGTGCCTGCTCAAGAACGTGCGAGCTTCCGCTGAGATCATGAAGTATCCGAAGGCGCAGCGCGACGAACGCGCCCGCGAAATGCTCCTGGTGGTGGAGTTGAGCGACTTCGAGGGTAAGTTCCCCGTGGCAGCTTTCCGGCGGCATGCAGCGCGCTGAGCATCGCCCGCGCGCTGGCGTTTGAGCCGCGCATCCTGCTCATGGATGAGCCGTTCGGCGCGCTCGACGAGATGACGCGCGAACGGGCCGAACAACGAACTGCTGAGCATCTGGCGTAAGCTGACCGGCATGACGGTCATTTTCGTCACGCACAGTATCAGCGAAGCCGTGTACCTGTCGTCGCGCGTGGTCGTGATGTCGCCGCGACCGGGGCGTATCGCCGAAGTCATCGACATCCATCTGCCCGGCCCGTCGCGCGGCCCGCAAACCCGCGACCTCGACGATTTCTTCCACCTGACGAACAAGGTGCGCCACGCCCTGCGCGAAGGTGTTGGCGTCACGGCGATGGGGATTGTGGCATGAGCGACACGCTCAAACTTAACCCGCATCAGGCGAGTGACGTCGGAAGCCGCTTCGAGATCGTCTACGCGGAGGCCGCGGGCTGTTCGAGCCGCGCACGCTCGACCGTGACATCATTGCGCTCATCACCATCTTCCTGATCGTCGTCACCTACCACATTCAAAATCCGCTGCTGCTGTTCAATGTGCAGTTCGGCTCGGGCGTTTCGCAATGCGACGCTCCAACCGGTCAGCGGCCATCGGCCTGATCATCGCCGCCGCCGCGCAGATTGGCTCGTGGCGCAAAGTGCGCGGCAACCCCCTCAAACTAGGGGCAGCCGTCATCCTGATTCTGTATACGCTGTACACAGGCGCAGCCATTCTGCTTGATTTCAATTTCAGCGGCGCGCTCTACGGCATCGATCAGGCGCAGTGTTCGTCGAACGGCTGGAAGACACTGCGCCGCTGGTGCTGCTGGAAGCGGCGGCTTCGCTCACCTTGATCTTCGAGGTGCTGGCGCTGGTCGCGGCGGTGCTGCTGTGGCAGCCGTGGACGCGCCTGACGTGTACCGCAAGGCACTGCGCAAGCAGGGGCGGCGCTGGTCGTCGCGCCGTGATTGTGGTCGGCGTGTGGGAACCTCGCGATCAACGTGTTCAAGATCCAGGGCTTCCTACTGCCGCGTCCGTCGGTGATCGCGGGCGCGTTCTCCGGAAGTCTATCCGCGGTTGGTGTCGGCGGGCTGGAACACCTTCCAGAATGCGTTCTGGGGCTTTGTCGTGGGCTGCGGTGAGGCGTCGTCACGGGGATTTTCGCGGCGCGCTTCACCTCGTTCAGCAAGGCACTGCTGCCCGTCGCGGTCGGCGTCAACGCCGTGCCGATCATCGCGCTGCGCCGATCTTCAACAACTGGTTTGAGCGCTGAATCCGGCGTCGAAAGTTGCCATTGTCGCCATGCTGACCTACTTTCCCGCGATGATCAGCACCGTACGCGGCCTGACTGCCGTCGATGCCGTCGCTGGAACTCATGAAGACCTACGCCGCCTCGCAGTGGGATATTTTCCGCAAACTGCGCCTGCCGACCGCGCTGCCGTACATTTTCTCGGCGCTCAAGGTGGGCAAGGACGCTGGCGATGATCGGCGCGATTGTCAGAATATTTCGGCGGCGCGATGACGGGGACTCGGCTTTCGGCATTCGCGATGACGCCGGGCTGTTCAGGTACCCGGAGGCGTGGTCGGCCATCGCGATCGCCGCGCTGTTCGGCATTCTGTTTTACATGGTCGTCTCCATCGTGGAACGCGCGCTCATGTCGTGGCATGTGTCGTTCCGCGAGTGATATGAACCTCACTCGGTTGAAGGTTTTGTAGGGACCGCCAGAAGGCCGTCCGTGATAGCGGATGCAGAAGCGCGTCCCTACAGCCGCATTTGGTGAGGTGATTTTTCGGTATCCAACCGCGTCTTAAGGAGGCGCGGAGAGGTGTACAAGAGCGGTCAGTTGTTCAAGGAGCTATAGAAGATGCGTAAGTTGTTTCTAGCGGTATTTGCTCTGTTGGTACTCGCGATCGTCCCCGCCGTTGCCGCCCAGGACCTGACCCCGGTCAGTTTGGTCTTGAAGTGGGTGCCGCAGGCCCAGTTTGCCGGCTACTATGCCGCCGAAGCGCTCGGCTACTATGAAGAAGAAGGCCTCGACGTCGAAATCATCGCCGCCGGTGTCGATATCAACCCGCAGCAGTTGGTCGCGTCGGGCGATGTCGAATCGGCATCGACTGGATGGGCAACCTGCTCGCCACCCGTGAAACCGGTCAGGATGTCGTCAACATCGCGCAGATCTACCAGCGCTCCGGCATGCGCCAGATCACGTGGGCGGACAGCGGCCTGACCTCGTTCGAAGACCTCGGTGGTCGCACCGTCGGCGTGGAGTGCTGCGGCAACCAGTTCCCGACCTTCGCCGCGCTGACCAAGGCCGGCTTTGACCCGAAAACCCGGATGATGTCGTCGTCGCGCAGCAGGCGTTCGATATGAACGCCTTCCTGAATCGTGAAATTGACGCCGCCTCCGCCATGACCTACAACGAACTCGCGCAGGTGCTCGAATTTGTTGGCGATGGCAGCGCCTTCCCGGTCTACACGCTGGAAGACCTGAACGTGCTCGACTTCAACGAATACGGCACGGCTATGCTGGAAGACGGCATTTTCGCCCGCGCTGAGTGGCTCGCCGAAGAAGGCAACGAAGAAATCGCCATCAAGTTCCTGCGCGCCTCGTTCCGCGGCTGGATTGCCTGCCGTGAAGATGCGCAGCAGTGCGTCGACTTCGTGCTGGAAGCTGGCCCGACGCTCGGTCAGGGTCACCAACTGTGGCAGATGAACGAAGTCAACAAGCTGGTGTGGCCGTCGGAAGCCGGTATCGGCCTGATGGACGCGGAAGCGTTTGATATCACCGCGCAGATCGCCCTCGACTACGGCATCATCAGCAGCGCGGCGGAAGGCGAAGGCGTGACCTATCGCACCGACCTCGCGCAGGCCGCCCTCGACAGCCTGCAGGCGGACATGGCCGACCTCGATGTGACGGCCCGCGAGCTACGAAGCGCTGGCCGTCGAAGTCACCCCCAACGGCGAATAATCGCTTAGTCAGTCAGATGTGCAGGGGCGAACCAGTCTGGTTCGCCCCTTTTTGTTTCCCATTCACAGTCAGAGACTGCATGTGATGGTGGGTGTAGGGGCAAGGCGCGCCTTGCCCCTACAGCTATTTTCGGCGATTTATTTGACGGCAAAGACTGCATACTCATTGACAGAGTAGAACAAATGAACTAAGTTATCGTCTCAAACGGAATGCAGGAGGACCTATGGGCAAGGTGATCGGCGGTAAGACGCTGTCGGTGGATGGATTCGCGAGCGACCCGAACGGGGATGTGGGTCAACTCTACCCGGATTTGGTCAACCTGGCGCAGACGGAAGTGCTGCAGGAAGAGATGCGCAACCCGGCGCAATCGTCATGGGGAAGCGGTCGTTCGAGATGGGGATCCGGACTGGTACGCGGACAACTACGAGTATCAGGTGCCGATCTTCGTGCTGACGCATCACATGCCCGGCGAAACAGCCCAGCAATGGTCGCCTGCGCTTCATCTTCGTCACCGACGGCATCGAGCGCGGTCGCGCAGGCCAAGCCGCCGCGGGCGACAAAAACGTGCTGGTGATCGGCGGGAGCATTAACCGGCAGGTGATCAACGCCAGGCTGTGTGACGAGCCGCATCGGTATCATGCCGGTGCTGCTCGGCGGCGGGCTGCGCCTGTTTGAAGGCGTCGACCTGACGCGGCTCAAACTTGAGAAGATCCGCGTGTTTGACGCCGGCCCGCGCACAGATATCTGGTTTCGCGTGGTGAAATAGCACTCAGAATCAAAAAATCGGCCTAGAGCCGATTTTTTATGATCTTGGAAACAGCGTGCGTCTAGTTGTTGGAGGAATTTTGGACGACAAGGCCGACGAGGAAGCCAACCAGAATAAAGCCAAAAATCGGCGCGATGGACGGCAGGCGCGCATCCCGGTGGTGTTCAGCGAAATGAGGTAGCTCGGGGCGAGTGACAGCAGCAGACCGAGCGTGATCCCTTTCCAGCGCGCGGGCAGGATGTCGAACAGCTCGATGAGCAAGGGGCGCTGCTTCTTCTTCGCGGTCTTTTTCCCGTTCATGGCGGTCAGCGGGCGCGGCGCGCGTTCCGAGATCTGGCGCTGCTGCGTGTGCGCGATCCGTTCGCGAACTGGACTATAACGTGATGTCGACATAATTCCTCACCTTATCACTTAACCCGTCTGATAATAAGAAACGTGAGGAAACGCTCAATGTCGCGCGATTCGTAAATTTTCCTGCACAAATTTGATCGGCGTATGCTTGTGCACTTTATAGCAATGCATATAAAAGCATGTGCATTGCGGGCATGAATGCGGGGGAACAGGGTTAAAGTAAGTTCTCCAAACCCATGAACGGGTCAAGCCAGTCCTGTCCCCGAAATCCGACAAAACAGGCCAAGGCAGGTCAATCGCTCCGTAGCATAGAGTCTTTTGGGGACAGCGGACGCGATGATGCAGTTTAAGAAAACGATACGGATTACCCCTCACCACCCCTCTCCCACGCAAGCGGGGAGAGGGGCGAAAAGCCGCTTTGCTGGCTCCCTCCCCCGAATTCGGGGAGGGGCCGGAGTGCGGTCGAAAACAGTGAGGTGCCCCTTACAGTTCCCGATACCGATGCGCGACGCCGACCACGATCAGCACCGCTATCAGCGCATAGCCGACCAAGCCGAGCAGCAGTTGGTTGCGGTTGAGCGCGTCGCGCTGCGCTGTCCACGTCTGGTCGAACACATCGCGGTTGATCTGGCGCAGGTTTTCCATCGCGCTGACGAAGCGGTTGAAGGTTTCCTGACTTGAACCGGGATCATCCGCACTGGTGTTGAACAGAATCGCCTTTTCGAGGTCGCCGCTGTTGATCTGGCCACGCAAGTTGACGTGCGCTTCGCGGAAATCCTCCAACGCCCGCCGCGCCACTTCGAGCGCGGTCGCTTCGCCGGAGAAGGTCACATTCGTCACCAGCGGACGAATACCGTCAATGCGCTGCGAATCCGCCGAGCTGATCGCTTCCGCGTCGGTGATCGCCGCCGTGCGCATGACATCGCCCGAGCCGGTAAACTGCTCGGCCGTGCAGTCGATTTGACCGCACAAACGCAGCATCACACGTTCCATCGCATCGTTATAGCGGGCTTCCCACGCTTCGGTGTTGTCCGGGTCGAGCAGCAGCGAGCTTTCCGCGCGGTTGGCGAGGTTGGCGTCGACCAGTGTGCGCGCGCTGGCGCTCACGCTCAGGTAAGCATCGTCGATCATGGTGTGGATTTTGTTGGGTGCGTCCAACAGATTTAAGCCGACGAGGAACAGTAGCACCCACGCCAGCACCACCGCCGCATCGATCCCCGGCGTCAGGTAGCGGCGCACCTTGCCGCGGATCATGAACGAGATGTAGGTCAGCAGCGCCGCCAGCCCGAACGCGGGCACGGCGAACAGGATCAACTGCCCGGCGATCACGCTGCCCGCGTTCTCGCCCGCGTCGACCATGCCCTCAAAGTTGAGGCTTTCCAGTTCCTGCAGCGCGGGCGTGATCCAGTTGCGCACGTGGTTGTCCGCGTCGAGGAATTCGCGGCGGGCGAGCGCGTCATCGCTGCGGTTGGCGACCAGGTTGCTCACATGCCGCCAGAAGCGGCTGAATGTATACGTTTCCGCGGTGGTGTAAGCGGTCTGCTCATCGGCAGACTGCAAATTGTCACGCAGTGTAAACAGCTCGTCGCGGTAGGCGCTGAAAGCGCGGAAGATGTTGTTCTGCGCCTGTTCGTAGAGCGGCGTATCCGACGTCAGCAGGGTGTAGTCGGCGGCGGATTGGCTGGCCTGCGCGACGTACTGCAGCGCGTTTTCCGCCGCGTCGACCGTCGTGCTGTTGATCTCGGCAATGCCGCGGAACAATTCATACGACGTGCGGTAGGCGTTGAGCGCCTGCACGAGCGTGAGCAGCGCCAGCAGCACCGCCGCGCCGCTCAGCAGCGCATAGCGAGCGCGCGTCTGCGCGGCAATCTGCCGCCGTGGGCGTTCCATCACCGGGACTGCCATTGCAGGTTGAGTAGTTGTCATGATTTCATCATCCTATCGACGCGGCGAACCTGTTGTCTCCCCTCTCCGAATTCGGGGAGGGGCTGGGGGTGGGGTGTCGTCATCGCTTATCGTCCTATCGCGTCGTGCACGCGTTCCCACGCCGCGCCGTACGCTTCGTCGAGCGCCGCGTCGGAAACGGTGTAGAACAGGGTATCAGTCGCTTCCGGGTAAATGGCCGCATTGCTCAGGTAGTCGCCGTAGATGAGACCTTCGTCAATCGCCACCTGATTCGGGCTGGCGTAGGCGGTGTAATTGCTGATGTCGGCGTTGACCTGCGCGTTGAGGATGTAGTCGATGAAGACTTCCGCCAGCGGCTGATTTTGCGCACCGACCGGGATGGCGAGGTTATCCGTCCAGATCTGCCCGCCTTCCGCTGGGATGATATAGCGGTAGTCGTCGCAGCCGCACGAGGCGATCAACTGGAAGATGTCACCGTTGTATTCGACCACCACATCGGCTTGCCCCGCCGCCAGCAGATCCTGCCCGGTATCCGGCGCGATCTCGACCAGATTGGCCGCGTGGTCGATCAGGTACTGCTCGGCTTCAGCGATCTGTGCCGCATCAGCGGTGTTCGGATCATAGCCGAGCACACGCAGCGCAAACCCGAACATCGGATGCGATTCGTCCAGCCATGCGACGCGCGCATTCATCTTGAAGATGTCGTCCCACGTGGCGATGTCACGTCCCAGCGCGGCGCGGTTGTAACCCACGCCGATGGTCCCCCACTGGTACGGCACGGTGTAGACGTTGCCGGGGTCGTAAGGGCGGGTTCTTGAACGCCGCGCCAATGTTGGCGAAATTAGCGATATTGGCGAAGTCCAGCGGTTGGAGCAGACCCTCATCTACCATGAGATACACGTTGGCGTTGGAGGGCACGACCACATCATACTGCGGCGTATTGCCCGCACGCAGTTCTTCGAGCATATCGGTGTCGCTGGCGTAGGTGTTGTAGTTGACGCTCACACCGCACAGCCGTTCAAAATTGGAGATCGTGTCTTCGGCGATGTAGGTTGTCCAGTTGTACACATTGAGCGTTTGCCCCGCGAACCCCGGCGGACACGCCCAGAAATCGGTTTGGGCGGCGGCAGGCATACTCCCTATGCCTAACACCACCAGCACCAGTAACAGCAGTGATTTTTGCCTCATCAGAGCCGCCTCATTTCGTAGTTGGTCACAGTACAGACCAGTTAGCCGTCGAGCGCCGTCCTCGTGCAGATTTTCCAACAAAAGGACGAGGCTCGCCTCGTCGCTACAATGGTATCATCAATCATACATCCCGCAGGCTCTGTCTAGCGCGATTTGACAACTTTTTGACGCAACTGCCCCGTAAAATGGGGGAGCGTATTGTAGAATTGTGCGTACCATGAAAGTGTTGGGAAGGAACTGATTAACTATGCAATGTCCAAACTGCCAGCACTGGAACGAACCGGGCTCGCGTTTTTGCGAAGAATGCGGCACGGAACTTCCGCAGGCGGCTCCCTCGGTGGCGCGTGTGGTGCTCGTCAATCCGGCGGATGCAGCGCCTGTTCCGCCGCCGCCCCCCCAAGACCTGATTCCGCAGGCCGACCCGCCGCTCGCCCCCTATGAAGGGCCGCACCTCGTGCTCAAAACCACCGGGTCGATCTTCAAGCTGAGCGATGCCGCGGTGATCGGACGCGAAGACCCGGCGCTGCAAATCGACTTTGACGGCTACCCGGACGGCAAATACATCAGCCACCGCCATGCGCAGATCACGAACATCGGCGGCAAGTACTACATCGAAGACCTCGGCAGCTCGAATCACACGTATGTCAACGGGATCAAGCTGGCGCAAGGGCAAGCCGAACCGATCGACGAGGGCGATGTAATCAAGCTCGGCAAAATTGAGCTGGTCTTCCACGAAGCGTAACCTCACCCCGTGTCGCTGCGCTCCACTGCCCCTCTCCTCATCGAGCGGGATGGATTGCCCAGCAAGCCGGATGAGGTTGTATTTCGTAGGATTCAGGCAGGTTGGTAAGCGCGTAGATACCGTGAATACGGGTTACAGGTCGGTTTTGGGAGGTTGCGGACGCGATAAATCGCGTCCCTACACGAAGACAGCCTTTCTCGTAGGGACGCAATTCATTGCGTCCGCTGTCCCCAAGCAGACTGCACACTAGTCTAGCGAGCTACCGGCCTGCCTTGCCCCTACAAGCATTAGGTTGTCGTCAACTGATAAAGGCAAAAAGACGTGACCACACAAGCGAAAATCACCTGTCCGCACTGCGGCAAGCCGACCAGCACGGCCAGCGGCTTCTGCGATGAGTGCGGGCTTGAACTCTCAACCCAGGCGCTTAAACCGCTGACGGCGGCGCAGGTGATGGCGACGGGCGAAGTCCCCGTCGACCGCCTGACGTGCCCCAACTGCGGCTTCAAGCTGCGTCCGAATGCGCGGCACTGCCCCAACTGCGGTAAAAGCTGGATACCAACGGAGCGACTGCGGCAGCGCCCAAACCCGTTGTGCTGGAAGGCCCGCCGAGCGCCATTCAGATCGGCGCGGTCATTTCTGACCGCTACGGCATCGAGCAGTTACTCGGTCAGGGCGGCATGGGGCGCGCGTGGAAAGCGTATGACCGCAACCTGTCCAAGTACGTCGTGATCAAGACGGTGGTGGCGCAAGATCCGCTGCTGCGCGATGCGCTGGAGCAGGAAGCCAAGACGCTCATCAATATCCGCCACCCCAACATAATCTCGGTGATCGACTTCTTCGTGATCGATACTGAGCTGTGCTACGTCATGGAATTCATCGCCGGGCCGAGCTGGGCGGACGAGATCGAAGAGCCGACCACGCGCAAGCTGGTGCTGCCCATGTCGGCGGAACAGGCGCTGCTGCGCGTCAAAGGGCTGCTGCCCGCCTTCAAGTATCTGCACGGCCTCAACCCGCCGATCATCTACTGCGACTTCAAGCCGTCCAACGTCAAGCGCATGACGCTCGCCAATGGTGACCAGATCGAAGTGCTGCTCGACTTCGGCACAGCCTATCGCTACGACGCGAATAAGCCGCCCAAGCCCGCGCGCGGCACGCCCGGCTATCACTCGCAGCAGGCGCGGCATCCTGATTGGCGCGACGACTATTTCACCATCGGGCGTACGCTGGCGGAACTGGTCGGGATGGAAGAAGTCCACACGGAGGAGTTCCGCTACACACTCACGCCACCCACTGACCATCCGTGGATTCAGTACGATGAATCGCTGCGCTACTTTGTCGAGTGGCTGACCGCGCCGGAACGCGAGAACCGCCCGCAGAGCGTCGAGGAGATCGAAGCGGAAATCGACGGTGTGATCGGCTATGTGAAGGGCAAACGCCGGACATGACGGCGTTCCGCCAGCAGCGCGAACGCGCCAATTTCGCGGGTGTGACGTTGGAAACGCTGCGCCAGACCACCGGGACGGGCGTCGTCGCCGGAACGGTCAAAATCGACCTGCCCGCAGGTGCCGACCACCAACCCCGCGTCAACCGTGATCCTCACCGCGCAGGGGAAGCCTATCAACAACGCGACTACCGCCGCGCCTGCTGCTGGCGAATCAGGCGATCAACAATAATGGCGGCGCGTCGGCGTATCTGCTGCGCGCGCTCGTCTACACGCAGGCGGGCAAGCTGGAAGAAGCCGCCGCCGACCTCAAGGTCGCACAGGCGAACGCCAACCCGCAGGTGCAGTGGGAAATGCTGCTCGCCGAAGGGCAGTATCTCGAAAACACGGGCAAATTCGAAGAAGCCGCCGAACGCTACCGCCGCATGATGACGCTCAAACCGGGCGCTCACCGCGCGCGCTTGCTGCTGGCGGAACTTTACCGCCGCAGCGGCAACAGCCAGCAGGCGATTCTCGAATACAAGGCGATCATCAACAGCAAGCCGTCGATTGGGCAGGCCTACATCGGCGCGTCGAAAGCCTACCTGTACGAAAAGCAGGTGGACGAAGCCATCGGCGTGTTGGAAGAGGTCAGCAGCCGCAACACCAGCTACAACGACGTGCTGCTTGAACTGATCGCGCTCTACAATCAGAAGGCGACCGACGGCGACGTCGCCAAGCTGGAACAGGCGGCCCAAGCGATCAACGTGCTGCGTGAAAACGGCGTGGAAACGCGCTCATTCTTCCGGTTGATCGGCGAGTTCTACTACACCGCCGTGCAGATCGCGCGAGCGACGGGCAAAGTCCCGCAGATCAACTACCCGGGCGAGCAAATGCGTTCGGTCGGTGACTTGGCACGGGCGAACGAGGCTGCGTGGCGCGAATATCTGGCGCGCGACGAAAACGCCGACCGCGAATGGGTGATTAACGAGCGCATCATGACCGGGCGTGTGTGGCAGTTGGTGTAAAGCGACCTCACCCAAGAAGCTGATGGTTCTTTGCCCCTCTCCCGTGGGAGAGGGGCGGTTGAGCGGAGCGAAACGGGGTGAGGCTGTCGTAACGACGCGCCAAAGCGCGTTAACTGGTGGCGCAATTAAAGCCGGACGAGGCAGGCCTCGTCCCTACACGATGAACATATGAGGGGGAAGCTATGGCGAACGCATTCTCATTCAAAACGTACTACAACCCGTACATCAGCCCGACGACCAATTCGGTGTGGGGCGTGGTGTCGGTGACGGCGAACCAAGCGCCGCAGGCGCAGGCGCGGTCATCTCGCTGATTGCGATGTGTCGGGGTCGATGCGGGGTGCGATCAATCAACGCAATCGCCACCGTCGAAGACCTGCTCGAACACGCGCCCAATGGCATCATGCTGCAAGTCGTGGTCTTTGACGACGATGGCAAAGAGTCGTGCCGATGACGGGATCTCACGCCCGCGGTCAACCGGGCGCAGCTCGTCTCCCAGTTCCGCTCTAATCTCAAGCGCGTGCAGATTTTCGGCGGCACGTCGATGTCGACGGGGATTGATGTCGCGCTGCAAGCCCAGCGGCAGATCGGCGGCGGCTATGCGCGCTACGGCATCTTCCTGAGCGATGGGCAGAGCACCGAACCGGAATCGCATCTGGCACGCGCGGTCAAAGCGGCGGCGGATATGCAGATTCACCTGTGCGCGTATGGCTACGGCAGCGACTGGAATCCCAACGAGCTGACCAAGATGGCGCAGATCACCAACGGGTGGATGCCCAAGGCCGTCCCGCAGCCCGAAGCCCTGCGCGAAGAGTTCGCGACTTCGATCGTCAAGATGGCGAATACGGTCGCCAGTGACGTGGCGCTCAACTTGTGGACGCCGACGGGCGCGCGCATTTTGTCGCTCTCGCAGGCGTATCCCGACTGGGTGAAGGGCGAAGCTGCCCCGCAGGGCGATGATCACACATGGGTTGTGCCCGTGCCGCCCATGTCCACAAAGATCACCGCGACTTCATCGTCCACGTCGAGTTGGCCTCGGTCGGCGCGCGCGTGGTGGCGATGAAACCCTCGGTCGTGTACGTGGCGGGCGGGCAGCGCATCGAAGAAAAAGGCGATCAGACCACGTGGATGATCCTCGAACAGACGCATGAGACCGAAAAGTCGAATCAGGTCAATGCGGTCGTCGCGGGCTATCTCGGACAAGGGCAGTTAGGCGGCCTCGACCCGCGCCATGACTGAAGCCCTGCAAGCGGGCGACGCGAAGGCAGCGGAACGCCATCGCACCGAAGCGTTGGAGATCGCGCAGGCGGTCGGCAATCGGCAGATGACGCAGGTGCTGGAACAGGCGGGCGCGGGCAGCGAAGTCGCCCGCAAGACCGCCGCGCTCGGCACATCTACGGTCAGCCTGACGGAAGAAGACGAGGCGTAACCTCACCTTCTGCCCCTCTCCAGAAGGCGAGGGGGTGAAAAAGTCTAAGCAAATCCTCTCCACCCGGAGAGGGGATTTAGGGGTGAGTGATTGGTCATGTTCTGCGCGTCCGCAATTCAATTGATTTACCCCCACCCTCGACCCTTCCCCGAATTCAGGGAGGGAAGCCAGCAACAGCGTGTTTTCTCCCCTCTCCCCGCTTGCGTAGGAGAGGGGCTGGGGGGTGAGGGGTTATTAAGCACCCTCATGCCTAGCCCAACTCTTGGAGGGTTGGGCAGTATACGTCTAATTGGCGCTGCAAACGAAATGCGTGTTTCTGGCGGAGAATCTCTATGACCGACGCGGCGGGAAAAGCGTGTCCCCGATGCGGACACACCAATAAACTCACGGCGAAGAACTGCACCCAGTGCGGGGCGCCGTTTTATCTCGCCGACGTGCAGGGCGAAATGCGCAAACGCTGTGCCGCGTGCGGGCACTTCAACCGCCTGACGGCCAACGTATGTACGCGCTGCGGGGCAGCCTACGCCAAAGTGCAGATCGCGGCCCGCGGCCACAAGCAGAAATGGTGTCCGCAGTGCGGCGCACCGCGCAGAATGACCGCTAAAGCGTGCTCTCGCTGCGGCTACCGCTTCGTGATCCGCCCCGCGGAAGCGCCATCGTCCAATCCGATCAACTGTCTGAGCCGAAGAAAGTCATCGCGCCGCCGGATATTGATGGCGAACCCGCCCCTTACATCTCGCCCGACGAATTGCGCAAAATCCGCCTTGGTGAGCGTGAATCTGCTGATACCTTCCTGCGCGCCATGCAGAACCTGTTGAGGAAGAAACCGTGAAAGTCTACCAGTACGAAATGGCGTCCATTGATCACCCGGAACGCTGCGAAGATGCCGCCATGACCTTCGTCGGCGATGAGGACAACGCCCCGTGTTCGCGGCCATCGACGGATGGGCGGGCATCAGCGCACGTTAGCCGATGGCCGCGTGATCACCGGACGGGAAGCCGCATTGTTTGTCCGCGAAACGTTGGTCGAGGATTTGCAGCATCTGCCGCGGGACGTGTCCGCGGATCCCGGCGGTGAAGCGCAGACCAAAGCCATCGCGGCGATCAAGCGCGCGCATGACCGCATCCGCCGCGAACTCAACGACGAGTCCGAGCATCCGCTCAATCAGCGGGTAGGCGCGGTGGCGACAGTATGCGTGGTGTGCGAAAACGGGAAGCGCCTGCTCACGGCGCAGGTCGGCGACACACGCGGCTATCTGGTCAGCGGCGGCGAACTGCTCCAACTGTGCTATGACGAGGACAATATTCAATATCTGGTCGATCAGGGACAGTTGAGCGAAGACGACGGCGCGACGCTCAGCGAGATTCTCAACAGCTACGACGGCATCAACGAGCCCAAACTGAGCGGCACGGTGCAGATCGGCGGCAACCCGTATGAGCTGTATATCGCGTGGCGCTGGTTTCTGGTCGGCAATACGGTGCTGAAGATCCCCGCGGCCAACATCGTGATTCGCACGCTCGGCGTGTACGATGACGAACCAACGCCGCAGGTTTCGCGCATTGAATTGTCTGAGGGTGATCGACTCTATCTGTGCTCGGATGGCGCGTACAAAAACCTGACCGATGCCGAAATGCTGACGCACATCCTCGAAGCGGATGATCCCGCGCAGGCGATTGGCAGTGCCGCCTATGCCCGCTCGCAGTCGACGGAGAATCGCCGCAGCACACAGGATGACATCACTGCCGTGCTGGTGGAATTGTAGAGATCTGACCCCACCCCCACCCCCAACCCCTCCCCGAATTCGGTTGAGGGGAGACAACATCGTTGGCCAAGCCGAATTTGTTTTCGTAGGGACGCGATTTAGCGCGTCCGCTGCCATTTTGAGAGCGATGAGAAAGGTTCTTGTAGGGACAAGGCGTGCCTTGTCCTCTATGTCCTTCTCAAAAAATCAGGACGAGGCATGCCTCGTCCCTACAGTTGATCCCCGGATTGAACAATCTGTTTATCGCGTCCAAGGCTGCTGTTGAGCGCAAACCTCACCCCTAGCCCCTCTCCTAGAGGAGAGGGGAACTGAGCGCACTGCCGCTAGTATCCGACTGTGAAGCGCCCGCCGATGTGCTGCGGGTTTTCCAGCTCGTTGACCAGCGCCGTGGCGAAGTCCGCGTTGGAGATCGTCGAGTTGCCCTCGGCGTCAAACAGCAGATTATCCGTCGCGGTGCGGAACGTCCCCTTGGCCGGACCGGGGAAAATGACGATCGACGGTGTGGCCACCGTCCACGCCAGTTCGCCCGCCGGGAGGCTGCGATACAGATTCAGCACTTGGCGGTACGCCAGCGATTCCGGACGATATTCCGCGGGGAACTGCGGCGTATCCACCAGCGCGACACCCGGCGCAACTTCGAGGCTGCCCGCGCCGCCCACGGAGATCACGCGCTTGACGCCCGCCGCCTTCACACCCGCGATGAACGCCTGCGCGGTCGCCACGCTTGACTCGATGTTCGCGCGATCCACCACCGAGCTGATGACCGCCTCATGCCCGGCGACCAGCTTGGTCACCGCCGCGCTGTCACCCGCGTCGCCCGCCTGCACGGTCAAATTGGCATGCTGCACAGTGATTTTCGCCGGGTGGCGCACAATCGCCGTCACCTGATGACCACGGGCCAATAGTTCCTGCAAAATCGCCCCACCCACCATGCCGCTCGCGCCAAACAGTGCTACCTTCATTGATTTGTGCTCCCGTGTTATACTGTAGAATGACAGTAACTATAAGTAACCTAGTCACTTTGGGCAAGTAGGCACTCCAAAGTGCTCTACTTACTTTGAGGTAACTATAGCGAAGGCAGACAGCCATGCTCGCAGAAGCACCCCGCACGTTTGATGCTTATGCGGAAATTTGCCCCACTCGCGCCGCGTTGGATCGCATCGCCGACAAGTGGACGGTGCTGGTCGTCGGCGTGCTGCTGGACGGCCAACCACAGCGCTTTTCAGCGATTCAGCGGCGCATCGAGGGCATCAGCCAGAAGATGCTCACCAAGACGCTGCGCACGCTGGAACGCGACGGTCTGGTCGAGCGGCACATCTACCCGGAAGTCCCGCCGCGCGTGGAGTATCAGCTGACAGCGCTCGGCAAATCGCTCTCCACGCTCATCAACGCGGTGCAGGCGTGGGCAGAGAGCCACATGGAGGATATTCTCGCAGCGCAGGCGCTTTACGACCAGCGCGGCGAGCCCGTTGACGAATAGGCACGCCTCTGCCCTGCTGTCTGACCGCTATTTGCGGGTCAAATGCCCCCAATTTGGGCAAGGTGCCTCAAGATTTGATGTGTTCTTAACATTTCGGTGGTAATAATTAGGGGTGTATCTTTGATAAAGAGAGGTTTACACCATGCGTAAACTCGTTTTGCTCGCCTTCGTGGCACTCTTCGTCATGGCCGGAGCGGTCATGGCACAGGATGATCTGGCGAACGTCGATCCGTCGGGACAGACCATCGCTTACTGGCATCAGTTCAGCAACGCTCAAGCCGAAACAATGACTGCCATCATCGAGCAGTTCAACAGCACAAATGAATGGGGCATCACCGTCGAAGCGACGGCGCAGGGCAGCTACAACGACATCGCCGATCTGGTCAACGCGGGCATCGTCAGCGGTGAGCTGCCGAACCTCGCGGCGGGCTACGCCAACAACGCCGCCAGCTACGCCCGTGACGGCGTGGTCGTCGACGTGGCGCAGTATTGGAACAGCCCGGACTGGGGTCTGAGCGCGGACGCGCTCGGCGACTTCCGCACCAACCTCGTCGAATTCAACACGGCGGCGGATGGTCAGGTGCTGGCCTTCCCGCACCAGTTCTCGGCGCAGGTGATGGTCTACAATCCCGCCATGCTCAGCGAACTCGGCTATGATGCCGCGCCGACCACCGTCGAAGACTTCAAGGCGATTGCATGCGCCGCGAACGACCTGACGACTGAAGCGGGCGGCGATGTTCAGGGCTTCCCGATCACGACCGACGCCTCGGCGTTCGAATCCTGGGTCGCCAGCATGGGCGGCAGCATCTATGACGCCGACGCGGGCGCGTTCACGTTCGCGGACAATCAGGCGGTTGCAGACACCCTCGCGCTGTACAAAGACCTGTACGACAGCGGCTGCGGCTACATCCCGGCGGAACGCTTTGCCGAACAGGCGGATTTCGGCCTCGGCCTGAACCCGTTCTTCGTGACGAGCACCGCGGGCTTCACCTTTATCAAGCAGGCGCTGGTCGATAACAGCGCGGCCTTCGACTTCCAGTCGGGTCGTTCCCCTACAGCGAAGGCAACCAGACGGTACAGGTGTTCGTGCCGAGCATCATCATGTTCCAGAGCACGCCGGAAGAACAGCTCGCGAGCTGGCTGTTCCTCAAGTACCTGATTTCGCCGGAAGTCGCCGCGATGTGGAGCGCCGGTTCGGGCTACTTCAACCCCATCCCGTCGACCTCGGAAATGATGACCGAAGACATGTTCACGGCGTATTCGAGCATTTACCCGTATTTCACCGCGGCGAATGAACTGCTCGGCAGCGGCGTGACCCTGTACAGCAGCCCGTCGATCAGCGCCTACGGCACGGTGCGTGGTGCGATCAGCGAAGCGATTGCCAACGTCACCACCAACGGCATGAGCGTCGAAGATGCGGTCGCGACGCTGCAAGCCGCCGCCGATCAAGCGGTCGCTGACAGCCAGTAAGTCACATAGGACTGAGATAGGACTGAGGACTGAGTAAAAAAGGGCTGAGGCGCAAGACAGACTGTCTTCCCTCAGTCCTCAGCCCTCAGTCCTATTTTGTTTCCTTCACCCGGATCATCTCGGCGAGGTTGTGCCCGATGATGCGGAACTCCCGCCCCAACTTGAGCTGAATCGGCCCATTGAACGGCGCGGCGTGCAAGATCTCGAACTGCGCGCCGGGTTTGAGGTGCAGCGCGCCCAGATATTCGAGGCGATCCGGCTCGCGGGTGCGCACGCGGGTGAGTTCCAGCATCACAGTGTGCGGCGCTTCGCTGAGCAGAATATCGTCCATGGGTGGCAGGTCGCCTTCCGGCGTGGGGATCGGTTCGCCGTGCGGACAATGCGTCGGGTAACCCGCCATCATGGCCATGCGGTCAGCGACAGATTCGCTCAACACGCGGCTGATGCGATCCGCTTCGGCATGAACTTCGTGCCAGCCAAAGCCCATCACCCGTTCGAGGAATGCTTCGACAATCCGCTGGTGGCGGAGCTGCTTTAAGGCTTCGCGTTCACCCACCGGCGTCAGACGGATGCCTTGATACGGCTCGTGGAAGAGCATGCCCATGTCGCGCAGTCGGGTCACCATGCGGTTGACTGCCGGGGCGCTCACATTGATGATGTCGGCAAGGGCGGACGTACTGACAAACCCCTCCCGCTGGCCGTCGCTCAGGCGGTAGATTTGGATGAGGTAGTCCCGTTCGCGCGCCGTCGGATTGAGGTCATCGGTCATGTTACCAGCCGTGTTCGAGGCGTGAGATCAACCGCTCCGGCATATCGAATTTACGCATACGGGCTTGCACAGCCTTGATGTTGTAGGGCACGCGGCGATGCTCAAACTGATTGGTTTCCACGTCGAGAATGGCATAGGCGGCATCGGGATTCGCATCACGCGGCTGGCCCACGCTGCCGGGGTTGATGATCTGGCGGTGACCATTCAAACGGATACGCTGGCGGTACACAGGCGCGACCGCTTCGGTATCGCCCTGCTCGTCCATCTGCTCGTAAATGATCGGCTGGTGCGTGTGCCCCACCAGACAATAAGAGGTTTCAAAATGCGAGAAATTCAGCGCGGCGATCAGTGGCTCAAGGATGTATTCCCACACGGGTTCGCGGGGGCTGCCATGCGCCAGCGTGTAATTGCCGATGACGAAGGTCGTCGGCAGCGCTTCGAGATAAGCGAGATTTTCGGCAGTGAGGGTGTCGCGCGTCCAATCGACCGCTTTGCGCGCATCCGGGTTGAAGGTACGAATGTCGAGGCGACCGAGCGCTGCCCAGTCATGGTTCCCCGCGAGGCACAAATGCGGCAGTGTCTTGAGCAGATCAACACACTCGTTCGGATCAGGACCATAGCCCACGACATCACCCAAACACCAGACGTATTCCCACTCGTTGCGGGCATCAGCCAGCACGGTTTCAAAAGCGGTGAGGTTGGCATGAATGTCGGAAATGACTAGTACGCGCATACACTATCGTTCCATACGGCGAAAACGGCTTCAAACTCGATAATACCACGCTTTCATCAACGGTACGAATTAATGTTTGTTGAAAGGTAGCTCAAGCTGCGCTCAAGGGCAGGCGGACGGCGAAGCGCGTGCCGATCCCCTCCTGCGAGGTGAAATTGATTTCGCCGCCGTAGAGCGCCACACAGTCTTGGACGATCTTCAGGCCTAAGCCCGTCCCCGTCGCGAGGGGGGCGTTTTCGCCGCGGAAGAATGGCTCGAAGATGCGCGTCTGGTCGGTCAGCTTGATGCCGACGCCCTGATCTTCGACCGTCACCAGCAGCCAGTGATCGACGCGGCTCATCTCCAGCCGAATCGGGCTGCCGCTCCGCGAATACTTGACGGCGTTGCTGAGCAGGTTGCCGACAATCGGACGGAGCAAGCGCATATCGACGCACACTTCGTCGTCGGACAGCGTGTAGTTCAGCGTGTAGTCGTGATCTGGAGCATTGAACGTCTCGTAGTCGCGCACCAGTTCTTCGCAGAACGCCCGTAGATTGTGCATCTGGCGTTCCAGTGGGAAAGTGCCGCCCTGCATGCGCCGCATCAGTGCGACTTCCGAGACGAGGTCGCTCAACCCGTTGACCTGCGACTGAATGCGATGCAGCAGTTCCATTCGGCGCTCAGCAGGCAGTCGGTCATTGTAGTTTTCGATCATCTCGCTCGCCGTGTAGATCGCCGCCAGCGGCGTTTTGAACTCGTGCGAGATCGTCGCCATCAGATGATCTTTCAGGTGATTGATCTCGCGCTCATTCTCCAACGCCATCCGCAGGCGCTCAGTTTCGACCTCTTGTGACGCTCGTTCAGCGGCCAACCGCCGAAAATACAGCACGGCGACAACCTGTAAAGCAAAAGTCACAATCACGAACGCGAGCGGCCCGGTCGCGATCTCGATGAAGCTGGCCTCCGGTGTCAAATAGGCGATGAGAGCGGAGCCCAGTGTCAGAAAGAACAGGAGTAACGCGCTGAACGCGAGCGGCGCGAACATGCTCGCCAGCATCAGCGGCAGCACCGCCCAGTTAATGAAGTTGAGTTCCCACAGCCCCATATCGGGATAAGCGAAGACCACAATAGCGAGCAGAAACGTGCTGCTCACCAGATAGTTAGTGACCTGGACGTGCCCGCGCCGCGACCACCAACTGGAAGTGACGAGCAGCACGACGATGCCGGTTGCCAGCAGATCCGGTCCGAACCACTCGGAGTCCGGCGAAAAGAATTCGGGCAAAAAGGGAATAATGGTGAACACGACAATGAGTAGGGCGAGCACCAGCATCAGCGCCGCGAACAAGCGAATGCTGTGGATTTCCGTTGGAGATTTGATGCTCGGATGCGGTTCAGTTGCGGCCTGAAACACCGTTCGGAGGGACTGAACCCACTGTAATGAAGCTGCCAATCATCCCACTCGCAGATTACGTGCCAAGTTCATATAAGCAATAGTACACGCGAATCGCTTGGGAAAGTATAAACGAGTCGGGGTTAATTCAACATTTATTATATCTTTGTCAATTTTAGCAAATTTAGGCCGTCGCACCCAAGTGGTCAAGTCGGTTCTATGACCAACCCCCGAACGCAGGGAGGGCACCCCCGTCTATGCGCCGGAAAATGGCACACACAGAGAACTGTACCCACATTGCTTCTCTCGAAAGACGGCTCAGCGCCGCTCAGGAGGGAAGCCGATAGCGCCTAATCTTCGTCGTCGGTCTCGTTGACCGGGGCTTCGCGGAAGCCGTGCCCATAGGCGACATGCCCCTGCCCGACCACCATAAACGCCGCCGGATCGACGTGGCGCACGATGCGGCGCAGTTCGTTGACCTGTGAGCGCGCCATCGTCACGTAGAGCACGGTGCGTGGCTGATTGGTGTACATCCCCGTCCCCGCCCACGACGTCACGCCGCGCCCCATGCGCGAGGTGATCGCATCCGCCAGTTCGCGCGGGTGATCCGTGATGATCACGCTCGTGCGGATGACGCTCGGTCCTTCGAGCACATAGTCGGTGGTGGCCGCCGCCACGTACAGCGTGACCATCGCATACAGCGCGCCTTCCCAGCCGAAGACCAGCCCCGCGCCAAGCACCACAAAGCCATCGGTGTACAGTGTGCTGCTGCTCAACGGGGTGCCATAGCGCTTCTGCAGAATGCGCCCCAGCGTCGAGGTACCGCCGAGCGTGCCGCCCGCCGCCAGCACAATGCCACCGCCGATACCGCCGATGATCCCGCCGAAAATGGCGTTCAGCAGACGATCATGTGACATCATATAGCCGTTAAACCAAGGGGTCATAATATCGATCAGCAGCGAGTAGAGCACGACGGTGAAGATCGTCGCCGCGACCACTTTCCAGCCGCCGAGGAACCGGAAGGCGATTAACTGGATAGGGATATTGCCGATCAGGATCATCAAACCGATGGGCAGCGCGGACACGAGGTGGTTGAGGATGATCGCGATGCCGGAGATACCGCCGGGCGCGATCTGTGCTGGCACTTCGAAGACGATCACCGCGATGGCGGAGATCACCGCGCCAATCGCCAGACGCAGCAGGCGATACGCAATCGACACGAAGCGGGATGTGGTCACAGGGTGTCCTTAGGTAGTCTTGTACTTCTTCAGGCGTTTCAGTAACTCGGCTTTCAGCTTGTTCGAGCCGCTGATACTGTCGGTGTACGGAATCAAGCGTTTGCGCAGAAAGTCAAACGGAACATCTTTCGGCGTTTGGGTGAGGAGGATTACGTCTTTGCCTAATACGTCGGCCAGCCCCACTTCATACGCGACATTCGGGTTTTTGGAGGTGAGATCAGCGATCACAACCCGTGCTTTACAGATGCCTTCCCAAACATCTTCCATGACATCGCTGCCCGTACTTTCATCACCCCGAAGGCAGCGCATCCCGGCATCCTCGACGATTCCTCGAACCGTCTCCCAAACGTCGTTTGACCACGCTTCGCTGAACGGCATCGCGAGAAAGACGAGATCGCTCTCGACTTCAAACCGCCCTTTCCATACAGGCGTTACCGCTATCACATTTTTAGGTTGGTTAGCATCATTTGTTTTCGAGGTGCGGCCGCTTCCCTGTGTCTTTGTGAGCAACCCATTCAAGCGAATGTCGTTAATCATCCGGTCAATCGCCGCGGTGCAGGCTTGCCGATCATTCTCCAGATAATTGGCGCGATTTTCCGGGTACGCTCGTGCGTAATAGAACCGGAATTTAGCAATCTCTTTAGTGTAGGCATGATCACTACCGAAAATCAAAGCGACCGTACTGCGAATCTGCAAAACGAGGGCTTCAGCTTCTGGTCGCGCCGCAGGAACTGCAGCTATTCTAGTTTTCAATTCTTCTAGCTGGCGAATCGCTTCTCTGGCGGCATCGTCCACGTTGGACTCCAAAATCTGTGGTGATAGGGCTATAGTAGATTGCAAACTTAAGAACAGTATAGCGTTAGCCTTGTTCTTAGCAAGTTCAAAGGAAATAGATTATGCGTGAAGTCGTGATTGTGGAGGCAGTGCGGACGCCGTTAGGGCGGCGGAACGGGTGGCTGCGCGAGACGCATCCAGTGCGGCTGGGGGCAGCGGCGCTGTGCGCGGCGCTGGAACGCGCCCACCTCGATGCCGCACTGGTCGAACATGTGCTCATGGGCTGTGTCGGGCAGGTGGGCGAGCAGACCTTCAACCTCGCGCGCAACGTCGTGCTCGACGCCGGCCTGCCCATCGACATCCCCGCGACGACCGTCGACTTCCAGTGCGGGTCAAGCCAGCAGGCGGTGCATCTCGCAGCAGGCATGATCGCCAGCGGCCAGATCGACATTGCGGTGGCGGGCGGCGTCGAGAACATGAGCCGCGTCCCCATGGGATCGAGCATTGGCGCGGGGGCAGCCCGTTCACCGACCGCATCATGGCGGATCACAACATGATCCCGCAGGGCATCGCCGCCGACGAGATCGCTTTCAAGTGGAATATCAGCCGCCAGGAAGTCGACGAGATCGGCTACGAGAGCCACATGAAAGCCGCACAGGCGGCGCAGGCGGGTTACTTCCAGCGCGAGATTCAGCCCGTCGGGGGGATCGACGAGAAGAAAGTCCCGCTCACGGTGACGCAGGATCAGGGCATTCGCCCCACCGCCAGCCTCGAAAAAATGGCAATCCTCGACCCCGCCTTTACCCCCAACGGCGTGACGACGGCGGGCAACAGCAGCCAGATCAGCGACGGTGCGGCAGCAATTCTCCTCATGACCGCCGAGAAAGCCGCCGAACTGGGGCTGAAACCGCGCGCGCGGCTCGTGTCGATGGTGACCGTAGGCAGCGACCCGCATCTCATGCTGACCGGCCCCGTCCCCGCGACGCGCAAGGCGCTCGCCAAAGCGGGCATGACGCTCGACCAGATTGATCTGTTCGAAGTCAACGAGGCGTTCGCGGCGGTGATCGGCATGTGGAAGCGTGAGATCGGCGCGGATATGCGCAAGGTCAACGTGCACGGCGGGGCGATTGCGCTCGGTCATCCGCTCGGCGCGAGCGGCGCGCGCCTCATGACCACGCTGCTGCATGCGCTCGAAACCCATGACAAACGCTTCGGCTTGCAGACGATGTGCTGCGGCGGCGGCATGGGCACGGGCACGATCCTCGAACGACTGTAAATCAGGTGGTGGCGGCACGCCTCTCATAGGCGATCAGCGGCGTGCCGTCATCGTGAACGAACTCGTGCAGCTTCACAAAGCCGAACTTCTCGTAAAAATGCTGATTGCGCACCGCCCACACTGGGGTATCGAGCGTCCACACGCTGGCGGGATACGTCTGTTCGAGGAACTGCATGGCCAGCGTGCCGATCCCGCGATTTTGCGCGGCGGGATCGAGAAAGATCACGTCCAGGTGATAGTGCTCGTTGTCCCGCTTGAACGCCACCAGCCCGCCGACACAGGTCTCCCCATCCATGATTTTGTAGGTCTCATCCTGCTGAATTTTCTCCAGCATCTCGTCTACGGAGTCATAACCCGGCGGGCCGCCCAACGCCACACCGGGATACAGCACCGAATCATAGTGAAACGCCGCGACTTGCACCCGCACGAGGGTTTCCGCATCAGCGGGTAGTGCCCGGATAATTGAAATGCTCATGATGCAGCTCTTTGTGTAGGGAAGATGTAGCGATCATTATAGGGGCATTCGCGCCGCACGAGTCACATAAGCACAGCCTGTCTCGTCTCCTCTGGTAACAACGTATAACCAAACTAGAGGAGCGAGGCTCATGTCTCACCAAGTCGTGATCATCGGCGGCGGCTACGCGGGGATTCTGGCAGCGCAGCGCCTCCACGCGGCGCAGGTCACGCTAATCAATAACCGCAGCACGTTTACCGAACGCATCCGCTTACATCAAATAGCGGCGGGCGAACGCCGCCCCGAACACGCGATCCCGGCGCTGCTGCGCAAGGATGTGACCTTCGTGCAGGGGCACGTCAGCGCGCTCGACCTCGACGGGCAGCAGGTGATCTACCGCGACGACGCGGGCGAGCATACGCTGCCCTACGACTCGCTGATCTACGCGCTGGGGAGCAAGACGGGGAATCTGCCTCAGCAGACTGTAGGGGCGCACGGCCGGGCGCCCCTACGTTCCACCGAAAAATCGGATGCCGTTTTCACCCTCGATCCCGCGTCGACGGAACGCCTCGCGGTGCGGCTGCGTGAACTGCCCGCCGGGGCGCACGTCGCCGTGGTTGGCGGCGGCCTGACCGGGATCGAATCCGCGTCGGAGATCGCCGAGAGCTACCCGCACCTCCACGTGTCGCTGGTCACGCGCGGCGCATTCGGTGAGCGCCTGTCGCGCAAGGGGCGCGCGCATCTCTACGCGACCTTCCAGCGGCTGAACGTGCAAATCTGCGATCATCTGGACGTTCAGAGCATCGGCGATCGCGAATTGATCACCGAGCGCGGCGCGATCCCCTTCGATGCCTGTGTGTGGACGGCGGGCTTCACCGTGCCCACGCTGGCGCGAGACGCGGGCTTGGCAGTCAATGACTGCGGGCAGATCATCGTGGATCGCACGCTGCGCTCGGTCTCACACCCGAACGTGTACGCGGCGGGTGACGCGGCGTGGGTCGCGGAGATGCCCATCCCGATCCGCATGGCATGCGCGACGGCACTGCCCATGGGCGGGCACGTTGCCGACAACCTCAACACGCTGCTCACGGGCGGACCAGCGAAACCGTTTGAGTTCCGCTACTATTGGCAGTGCATCAGTTTGGGGCGGCATGACGCGCTCGTGCAGATGGTCAGTGGGGATGATACGCCGCGCGAGCGCATCCTCACGGGCAAAGGCGGCGCCGTCTTCAAGGAGATGATCTGCCGCCTGACGATCAACGTGCTGCGGTTGGAACGCCATGTGCCGGGGTTGTATCGAGTCCCCGCATGAGTGAGATGATCTTGATGGACGAATTTGAAGCGCTGCGTCCGCGCTTGTTCGGCATTGCCTACCGCATGCTGGGCAGCGCGATGGAAGCCGAAGACATTGTGCAGACCGCGTATCTGCGTGCGCATGACGCGGGCGAGATGCAGTCGGCCAAGGCGTATTTGACGCGCGTGGTGACGAACCTCTGCCTCGATCAGCTCAAGTCGGCGCGGGAACGGCGCGAGGTCTACGTCGGCGACTGGCTGCCCGAACCTGTGCTCACACCCGACGACACGGCGGAGGAACGCGAAACGCTCTCGATGGCCTTCCTGCTGCTGCTCGATCACCTGTCGCCGCCGGAGCGCGCGGTGTTCCTGCTGCACGAAGTGTTTGACTACAGCCACGACGAGATCGGCGAAGTGCTCGGCAAAACCCCGGCGGCCTGCCGCCAACTGCTGCGCCGTGCCAAAACCCATCTCGGTGACCCGCCGACGCCGACGCCCGATCCGCAGGGACACGCGCTGCTGCACCAATTTATCGAAGCGATGAGCAGCGGCGATGTGGAGCAGATCATGGCGCTGATGACCGGCGACGTGGCGGCGATCAGCGACGGCGGCGGTAAGGCAGTCGCGGCTCGGCGCACGGTTGAAGGCGCTGAACCTGTCACCCGTCTGATCAAGGGCGTGGTGCGTACGGGCGTCAAACCGACGACACGCTACACCATGCCCGTTATCAACGGCGAGGTGAGCGTTGTCGTGTGGGAGGGCGATCAGATTGTCACGGTGTTGATCCCCGAATGGCGCGATGGCAAGCTGCACCGCATCTACTTCATGCGTAACCCCGACAAATTGAATCTGCGCACGGTATAATGGGAACCATACCGTAGGTAAATCAGACCCCACCCCCGACCCCTCCCCGAGTTCAGGGAGGGGAGCAAGCGGGACGCTCGTTCTCCTCTCTCCCCGCTTGCGTGGGAGAGGGGTTGGGGGTGAGGGGCTGCGAAATGGATTCTTCCAATGCGCCGATTGCTCCCCCTGCTTGTTCTGCTGCTCATCCTGATTCAGCCGCTGACCGCGTCGGCGCAGGTGCAGTGCGGCATCGTCAACCGCATCGACTTCCCGGTCGACCCGACGCGTTTTCGCGTCATGCAGGATTACGGCGCGCAAAGCTACCGGCATCAGGGGCGCTATCACACAGGCGAAGACTGGTACGGCAGCGACGGTGTGGGCGAATACGTGCGCGCCATCGCCAATGGCCGCGTGACCTTCTCCTCGGCCAACGGCTGGGGCCGCGACGGCGGCGTGATCATCATTGAGCATAATTTCCCTGATGGTTCGGTCGCCTACAGCATGTACGGCCACATCACCGACCAGACGGGCGTGCAGTTCCCCGCGCCGTTCTCGTGCGTGCAGCAGGGCGATGTGCTGGCGGCGGTCGGCGACGCGCGCCCCACGCCGCATCTACATCTCGAAATTCGCACAACCAACCCGGATATTCCCGGCGCAGGCTATACATGGAACTTTCCCGCCGACGAAGGGCTGCGCCGCCCGACCAAGTTCATCCTCAACTGGCAGACATGGTTGAGCGACGCTTACCGGTGGCGGTTGGATCTCGCCGACGAAACCGGAGCGGTCGCGCCACCGGTGCCGCTGAGCGATAACGGTCTGCTGGCGCTTGATGCCAACCGCGTGATCCGCGTGAGCAGCGACGGACGTCTGCTGTGGCGGGTCAACCTGAGCGCCATGGCGGTCGGCTTGCTCCCGGCGTCCGGTGATGGCGCGTACATCGCTTACGCCGACGGCCATTTCGAGCGGGTCAACAACGACAGCACGGTCGGCGAAACGTGGGAGACGGGGATCGCGCTGGCGGGCGCGCCGCTCATCCGCGCGGATCGCATCCTGTTCCCGACGCCCACCGGGATCGCCGCGCTCGACTCGTCCGCGCGCTCCGTGTTGTGGACGCAGGCCGGGATCGGCGCCGTGGCGCGCTGGCAGACAGTCGGCGATCAGATCGGCGTGATTACGACGGCGAATGAGATGATCACCTTGCGGGCAGACGGCACGATCCTCGATCAGGCGCGGTTGCGCGAACCCGGCGCACTGGCGACAGACAGCGGCGGATTGCTGGCCTATACACGGGGGGGCGCATGGCGCATCGACGCGGCAGGCGCTTGGACGCCGCTCATCGATATCGCGCCCGCAGGCGGCGCGGAGTCCGCGGTCGCGTCGGATGGGCGCGTGTTCCTATGGGACGGTGAATCGCTCTACGGCTACAATGCCGAGCATTTCGGCTTATGGCAATTGCCACTCCCCGGCGTCGACGGCGCGGCGCAGTTAGAGATTTTTGACCGCGCAGTGCTGCTGACTACCAGCCACGGCGACATCATCGCGATTCAGCCGGAGTCAGGCGACGTATGCAACCGCACGCGCATCTACGGCAGCGCCTTCACACAGATGTGGCACGCGCTCGGCGCGGACGGCGTGCTGCGCGTCCACCTCGCCGATCAGATCATCGGGCTGGATTGGGAGACCTTCTTGCTGGGGTGTGCGTAAGCCAGACCTCACCTCCGGCCCCTCAACCGGGTGGAGAGGGGAGAAAAACACGCCTGCTTTTGTCCCTCGCCTTCTGGTGAGGGACGACTGGCGCAGACAGCAGGGTAAGATCACAGCCGCCCGTATTGCCGCAATAACTCCACCAGCCAATCTTTCGGCAGCGAGCAGCGCATTGAGGATCGCTTCTTCGAGGCTTTCCACGCCGACGGCAAACAGCGGAGCGATTGGTCAGGCGCGTCAACTGGCCTGCGTCGAGCGGTGCATCGGTCGCGATGATCATCATGATCGAGCCGCCGCCGACCTGCGGCAGCGCCTCATCGAGCAGCTGGAGTGGTCATTTCTGCCTCGGGGCGTGCCAGACCACCTGCGCAGTGATAATGGCGTGGAGTTCATTGTGTCTGCCTTGCAAAAGTGGCTGCACGATCGCCATTGCCACACGTTGTACATCAAAGCCGGCAGTTCTGGGGAGACTGCCTAGCTCGTTGGATTTTCGTCAATGGGCATGAAGCACAGATTGTGACGGAGGCGGGGCGACAAGAGCACAATCATCGGTGCCTACACAGCAACCTTGGCTACCTACCACCAGCTGTCTTTGCGGAACGGGCTCGCCTCTCACTCCCTGTGGACTAGTCACAGGGACAGATCAGAGTTTTGCGCATGCAGCAGGTTATTTTATTCCCACTCTCAAAGTGTCGACACGCCGAATGCCAAACGCCACCCTACTTCAAAGTCCTTCCTAGCAAGTCGACAACCGAGGGTACGGTTACAGGTGAATCTAGACTAGTTTCTCTGTTCAGTACCTACAAACTGCGTTACCTGTTTCTCTTTGAACCGCAATAACTTTAGGGGTTTTTCGAAGTATGTCCATGACAGCCATGAAAAAACGAACGTTGACGCGCTGATGAGCGCTATCACGGCAACGTCACGAAGAATACTTGGCGGTAATTCTCGGACAACCACCGCTCCTGCTGAAACAAACAGCATGTGATACATATAGACACCATAGGTGATTTCGCCAAGTCTTCTTAGATAGGGGTGTTCAATCTTGAGAAGTGGTTTAGGCTTAGTGGCACAGCATACAACTACTACAGCAAACATGATCGACAGAATAAAATCAAATATTAGACTGCCTTCAAACGGAAGCAGCACAATCACAATGAACACACCAACACCTAGCGGCTCTAAAAAGTAGACGACTCGTAGCCAGTTATGGCGATAGAAAAACAACCACGCGAAAAATCCTCCAACCGCCATACTTTCAAAGCGAAGCATGGTAAATAGGCGAGAGAAGTCTTGACCATAACGTGCTCCGACTAACAGTGTCTCAGGAAAGAACACAGCTCCAAGAATCAGGCGGATCAGGAGTATGCCGAGTACTAGACGGATTACGCCAAAACGCCTAAACAGAAACGGTAAACCAAAGTAATACCACTCCTCGACACCAATGCTCCAGTAGTGCGCAAGGATTGATAATCCTAGTAGTGCTTCGGGGATATGCGGACTCCAAATAAGTATGTAGAACCATGAAACTGGATGTGAAGGCAATTGCTGCGGGAACAGCAGAATACTTAGGAGTAACACTACAAAGTAAACAGGTTGGATTCGAAGAAATCGGCGTAACAAAAAGTTCTTAACACTGATACTGCCATTCTCCGAGCGCTCGTTGAGCAGTAAATAAGTGATGAGAAAGCCTGATATAACAAAGAACAGGGTCACAGCATCATAGCCGCTCATGATAAAGAAGTTAAGCACCCATCCTGTATGAGCACTGACTAAGTTGTTCTGGATTATGTGTCCAAGGACGACGGACAGTGCTGCATATAATCTCAGTGTATTGAGTCCTGGAAAGTACGTTGAAGTTGATTTTGGAGTGCTTCTCATGTGTGCAGCTATTATATGTACCTCGCTTCCTATTCAGTTATTGTATTCACGATCGGCACTTGGGATCGTTATTATTTCATGCTCATCCTAATTCCACCATCCAGCTGAATCACTTCGCCGTTGAGCATCATATTCTCGACGATGGCCTGCGCCAACTGCGCGACCGAGGCGCGACGGGAACGGTACTTGCTGCCCCAGCGACACGCGCGCGGGTTCGGGCAGGGCGACGAGCAGCAGCGCGTCGAAGATGCCCGGCGCAATCGTCACCACGCGGATGCCCTCGCGGGCGAGGTCGCGGGCAATCGGCAGCGTCATGCCGATGATGCGGCCCTTCGATGCCGAATACGCCGCCTGACCGATCTGCCCGTCGTAGGCCGCCAACCGACGCCGTATTGATGATTAGCCGCCTTCGACTATGCCAAACACCCTCGACCTGTGCTGCGGGGCTGCAGCTTGATGCGGCGCGAATACCATGTATTCGTCAGTATTATGTCGAGGAGGTGGCGGATAAACTCGGCCGCACGCGTCCTGATGAACGGGTCGAGATCCAGCGGACACTCAACGCAATTGATGAGGAGGAAGCGCGCGTACCGCGATTGTATGCTGCAAGTATGGTCACGGAAGAAAACTGGCGGGCTCTGTGGAACGAGTGGCAGGACAAGCGACAGAGACTTCGCAGTAGCCTAACCTTACTGGATCGGCGTTGCGAAACCTACATCAGCGACCTTGACGCGGCTTTAGCCATCATCGGCCAATTGGGTATAGTGTATGAAACGCTTCCATTTGACGACCGATAGGAGTTGTTACGGAACGTTGTTGAGAGGTTGTCTTGAACCCTGAAGGAACAGTACTACGTGTAGATTTGCTTCCGCCGTTTTGATACCTGACCCATGTTTCTGAAAAGGTATCTAGGCAGCACCAAAATGCCTCGGAAGAACCCGCTGAAATGCAAACACCCAGCAACGTTGCTGGGTGTTCGAGACGTATCATTGTGGGCAGTAGAGGACTCAGAAACCTCTAACCACTCCCACGTCAAAGGAGTGCTCTGCCAATTGAGCTAACTGCCCGCAGATGATTGAAAGTATACCCGAATTGGCTTTGTGATCAAGACCCAAGTTAACGCCCATAGGGGAGAAATGCCCCGTCAAAATTGGACTACTTGACATTATGCAGAATTCTGCATAAATTAAATCTAATTATGCAAATTTGATGCATAAAGTGAATAACGCGCATACGGTGCATAAAAGGAACCCGCTGTGGATAACAACTTCGTCCTCGCCCTTGGCTCTCGTGAACGTCCGGTTTGACCTGACCCGGCGGAGCAATGCCCTGCAAAGCCTGCGCATGCTCAACGATCTGGAACGGCTTTCCGGCCTGCATGACTGGCTGACGGGGACGCAAGCGGCACTATCCCCGGAGCGGCAGTCTCAGAACCGCCTAGCCTCATGGCTTTTGAGCCGCTGCTGTTCTTGCCCGCACAGCAGCCGGGAGGTTTCCGGCGTTCCTCGACTAGCTGGCGCGCTTGACGCCTCAGAGCATGTTCGAAACTGGATGAGATGCCGATTTTGACACACGTACTAACCGGTATCCCGGAGCAGCATGGAACGGGCGACACCGTGAAGTTTCGCGCGCTGCTGAGCGACCGCGAGCACTACGTCCGCTTCTGGACGAGCTGGAGGAGTTGGATGAACCGGAGTTCTGTTACGCAAGGCCTACGACCTGACCCGTGACCCGGCGGGTGATGCAGCAGTGGTCGTCGAACATTTGCGCTCCATGGGACAAGCATCTGCGCGCCGAGTGGGAGCGGCAACTTCCAACGCTCAACGAGTCGATCAACGTTCCGGCTCATCGACTTCACCGATAAGACGGCGTTGGAAGCCGCGCGGATCGTCACCAACCGCGATCTGAGTGAACTGTTGGAGAAGAAGCAGTTGATGTCGGATACGTCGTCGAATTTGTGCCTAACCCGCACCTTTGGACCGTATTGTGTCCTCGTCGTTTCGAGCTCCGGATACATGTACACATCTACTTTAACGTTCCCCTGCCTACGTGGGAGCGCAGCCGGCTGTGTTCTCGTGAGTTCAGCCGGCCGACCTGCTCATCTGCTTGAACGCACTGGCCGACGATACGCGTTTGCAAATCCTTTGAACTGCTGACCCGTCACGATGAACTGTGCGCGCAGGACATCATCGAGAGGCTCGGTGTCAGTCAATCGACCGTTTCGCGCCATTTAAGTCAGCTCCGCGCGACAGGGTACATCGTCGAGCGGCGGCGCGAAGTCTCGGAGTGCTACAGCCTTAATACCTACCGCGTAGTGGATAGCACTACGCGCCCTGACGAACTTTTTTCCCGTGAGTGAGTGGTGTGTAGAGGAGCGAGAGATCTGGCGCGACCGATTGACCATTTTGGCTCTGACCGAGATCGCACAGCAGCAGCCGTGAAGGGACTGCCCAACACGAACGCGCGCTTCTGATTCGAGGAAGCTCTGGCGGGGACGCGCGGCCGCATCGCCTTCTACCGTCCTTTGCTGGTCAGCGTGGGAAGCGGATTGAACAATTTTGGGGCGGGTTTGCAAGCCCGCTACAGCGTCGACCTTGAATTAGTCACCCGGGACGTTAGCTAGCGACACAACGCCCGCTAATGCCTCCGTCTGAGCACCGAACTGGGCAGCCCGTATCGTCCAGAGTCGACTGCCTTTTTGATCTGTTGCCTCACTTGGTTC
>NZ_JADJPI010000013.1:0-24262 GCF_016713355.1 Candidatus Flexifilum breve | reverse complement strand
GGGCACGAACAAGAGTGATTTCTTCATCTTCACCTCTAGGGATCAAGCCCGGCCGGCCGCCGGCGTGAGCAGGAGCGCGTAGGCAGGCGCAGCAGTATTTCCACCGGTCTTGCACTTGGTCCATGTCTCCCCGGAATACGGCACGACGATCCGAGAGGGCGCCTCAAACACGACTTCAAACGAGACATATAGCCCCGCTCATCGGTGAACCCGCTGGCGATCACGCGGTTGGTGTTGACATCAACCACGCGCACAGAAATTCCGGCGACGCCTTCCGCCGGATCGACCGTGCGGTTGCCATTCTCGTCGTAGGCGATGACCACTTCGGCGGTCGGACGCGCGGCGGACGGCGTTCCGCTTGGCTGGCGTGTGGCGGCGCCCACCAGTTCGATCGCGCGGCGGGTTGAGGCTCAGTGTGTGTCGGTTCGCTCGTGACGGGAGCGGCGGGACGATCGTGCGTGCATCTCATCGAAAGACTCTAATCGTGTCCAGCCCGATCACGTAGCCTTCTGCTGGCGTTGTTCTTCTGCCCAACTCCCAGTTCGAGGCGATGCGTCCCACTGCCGATGTAGTACACATCGGTCACAGGGAAGCGGAGTTCGTCCGCGTAGGCATCGATGGTGTCCAGCACTGCGCCATCAACGACGATCTCGAACCTGCCCATGTTCTGCGCCGCGACGTAACGCACGCGCAGCCCTTCACCCTCAAACATGAAAGTGGCAGTATCGTATGCGCCTTCGGTGCGGTGATACTGTCCCCGGCTGGCGAACTGCGACAGACGCGGCGTCCACGGCGGGGAATAGCGGATCGTCGGATAGTCCGGACTGAAGCTGTACCAGCCGAAGAACGGCGGCGCGGTGTCGGTCCCATCCGGGAGCGGCTCGATCGGGTTGGGCGGCGCGGGCAGCAGGATCGTCCCCGGCGGAAACGGTGTTAGTGTGGGCGGAACGTACACTCCTGGCAGCACAACCGCGATCTCCAACACACGCTCGCTCAATGTTGGTAGCAGCGTGGGGACAGGCGTGTCTGTCGGAGCAATGGTCGCCGTCGCTGTCGCCGTAAGCGTCGGAGGCAAAGTCGGTGTTACTGTTTCCGTCGGGGTAAGCGACGGCAGCACCATCAGCGTGGGGATTTGAATGTCATTCGCGCTGGGTTGAGCGCGGATCAGGAAAAAGGCGGTCGCCCACGCCGTCAGGCAGAGCGCCGCCAGCACGGGCAGCACCAGTCGTCGCATATCGTCACCCGGCTTCGTTTACGCTGGCTTCAGCGTGTCAAAGTGGGGTGACGCGATGACTGGAAGATTCCAGTCAAAGCTGGAATCGTACAGTTGAGAGAAAAAGAAGGATAAGTTCAGTCGGGAAAACCGGCGAAACCTTCGGCGTTTGCGCGGTTGATGAGGTGTTCGTTCGTCGATGCGCCGAAGCGGCTGCGCAGCTTTTCGGTGATCCAATACACGCGCCGCCGTCTTGTCCGCATCTGGGTAGCAATCTCGGTAGCGGTCGATCCGCGTGCCAGCAGGCGCAGCACCATGCGCTCTTCATCATTCAACTTCCAGATTTGCTGCTTGGTCTGGAGCGCGAGGAGATATTCCGAGTTCGCCGTTGGCGAGAGATAGGGACGATCGCGCAGTACCGTCTCAATTGCGCTCAGGAGGCACGCGCCGAGGTCATCTTCTTTTGACAAATAGCCACGCACGCCAAGATACAGCAGGTCATGAATGACGAGTCCCATGTTCGTCGATCCCATCACAATAATCCGTGCGTAGGGAGCGACTTGGATCAATCTGCCGATTAAGGCGAGCGTGTCGATGAGGGGATCGAACGGCTCGCCCAGCAAGATGACAGCGGGTTGGTGCCGCCGAGAGATCGCGCACAAATCGTCCGCATTTTCCGCTTTGATTGTCTGTGTGTCGGCGCGTGCCTTGAGCAGGGTCTCCGCGCCGACGACAGTCAAACTGCTGCTGTCCGCGATCAAGATTTGGGTGGTCATGTCCTGCCTCATCCTCACAATAGTACGTCTCAGCGTATCATATTGTCGGGCTGTGAGCGTGAGACATCGTGACATTTCGAGGTCAAAAATGGACATTCGCATGGCACAATTTCCCACGCTTACGCCTGATCATCCTCGTCTTCCATGTCCAGCAGTTTCTTTTGGTGCGCGATGTCAATAAGTTGAGCATTGCTGTGCGCGTCATACACCTCGCGCAGCATTTGCAGCGTCCGGTAGATCGTCTTGCTTGCCAACCCTAAGTGAGAAGAAATCTCCTTCACCTGAAATCCATCAGCGGTGAGCTGAAGCACATCAACGTCACGCTGTTGGAGTTCATCGGGCAGCGGGCGCTGCACATCGAGCAGGCGCGAAATCCTAGGCGATACAGAGGACCCGCCATCGGCGATCATGGGAATAGCGCTGAGAAGTCCCCGCTCCGAATCATCATCCTTGTGCAGCATGCCACGTACACCGTGTTCCCGAAGCAATCGCAGCAGGGTGGCTGTTGGACGCTGCGCAATCATCAGCACCGCGAGATTTGCCTGCCGTGTGCGCAGTTTTTTCACTTCTTGGGCGAGGTTCGTTGACCGCGGGAGCGAGTAATCAATGATGATCACCTGCGCACGCCGCTGGTCGAGAAATTCATAAGCTTCGCGAAAGGTCGCGTAAACGGCAGCGACTTCGATAGGAATGTCCGATTTCATCACCACCTGCTGAATGCCGTTGCGAATCAGTGCATTGGTGGAGACAACTACCACTGTGATGGGGCGCATGAACTATGTTTCTCCTTGTCTCTATGGCTTCCCTCAGTTAGCCGATAGGTTAAGAACGCATGAGCTAAACACGAATGCTCATTGTATTACAGAAATCCAACGGATGTGGGTCATGTCTTGGCATTTTTCGGTTAGAACACTTACCAAGCGTAAGCAGTTCCATGTTGAGGGAGGATGATGGGAATCTGTGACATTTGCATGTCAAAAATTCTCACGATGTCAAAACGAGCCATGCCAATGTGCAATTTGTGCCGAAAAAAGGTCGTAAAGTGTCGAGCTAATTGTGGCGGTTTCTAGGAAGCTGTTGACACATTGAGTCATCAGGAGCGCCAATCATGAATCGAGACACACCCTATGCGGCGCGGATTGCCATCCGGTTACCGCAGTCGATCTACGACAAATTGGAGCAGTGGGCGGAGGAAGAAGATCGTCCGCTTGCCAATCTCGTTTATCCGCTGGTCAAGCAGGCGGTGACCGAGCGTGACCGCACCTCCAACAGGTTCAAGCACAGGAGATGAAGTGATGCAGATGATCCGACTCTGAAGGTAGACTTGCGTGAACGAGCGGAAAAGCGCCTTGGCAAACCGCTCGCATCCAGTCCGAATGCGTCGCTGTGGCGCTGCCCGGTTTGTCCGCCGGAAGCCCATTCGCTGCTGCTGGTCGCGGCGGATCAGCACCGGTGCATGGGACGCCGCGCCTGCGATGGCGGCATCAACGAGTGGATGAATGCGGAAGACACCGAAGTCGAACCGATTGCTGTTGGAGCGACCGCATGAGCCAGACACCCGTGATGCTGGCTATGCCAGAACCGCCCGAACCAGAAAACATCGTCAAGCGACTGTTCAAGATTGCCGAAATTCTGTCGCGCACACCAACCAGACAAAACGACGACTGTTTCGATGACAAAAATGGCTTCAAAATCGAGACGATCTGGAAATCGGGTATCTTGATAGCAGCGACCATCTGCTGAGTATGTAGTGGAGAAAGATCAAAATGGCGAACGATCGGCGCAAAAAAGGGACTCCCCTTCCGCCCCAACCGGGTTGGGCGGTGTATTTGCGCACCAGCAGCGATGAGAATCAAAAGCCCGAGCTATCCCGAGCGCGACAGCGGTTTATGATCGAAGAGAATGTATTGAAACGCTCGGAAATGCCCATGTTTGATGAATACGCCGATGTGTTGACCGGCAGCACACCAAATCGACCTGAATATCAGCGTCTATTGAACGATGCACGTGCGGGCAAGTTCTCGCACGTCATCGTTGAGCGCGCCGACCGCTTCGGGCGTAATGACACGGAGGCGATGCGTGCCATTGATGAACTGAATGAATCGGGATTGCAGTCCGCTTTGCCAACATGCCCGATATTGACCCGATGCATATGGATCAGCGCGTGTTGGTGACGATGACGTTCACGCTGGCACGCCGCGAGTCTGCCCTGCTCGGCGTACGTGTCAAAGGTGGATTGCAGGCGAAACGGAAATCAGGTGGTTTCGCTAATCTTGCACCTGATGGCTACATCAATATGTCGGGCAAGACCGAACTTGACAAGAAGAAGGAACTAGGACGCATTGACCACTGGATCGAACTCGATCCCGAACGCGCACCCATCTGGCGCTATGCGTGGGAGCTTTTGCTCGAAGATCGCCTCACCTTACCCGAAATCGCGGAAGCTCTGCACGCACGCGGCTATCGCTATCGCAAAGGTCGCCCCTTTGTGGAGGTTACAGCCACAGGGAAACGCAAGGCGAACATCAATACCTTGTCCAATGTTTTCCATAATTGGGCATATGCGGGTTGGGTGGTCAGCGAATGCAGCGGGATCGCGCCCAAAACGCTGCGCGGCACTTGGGAACCGCTGATCAGCACCGAAGAATTTGAACGCGGACTGGCGATTCTTGAGCGGCGTAACAGCCACCGAACAGTACGCCGGAAACAAGAATATCTTCTCTCAGGGCTGATTTATTACCGGGATGGGCAGGCAGCCCAAGTTCGTCGATTGACCGGTTCAACCTCCAATGCCGGACGTTCAGGGGGTGGAACACCCTACTATCGCATTTCGGAGGCAGGCGGAGCCAGCTTTCTCTGCGTGGAGATTGACGAGTTGGTTGCCCAGGAACTGACCCGATACAAGTTGATCCGGCAATGCTACCCCTCATTCGTGCGGCATATACGCATGACCTGAATACGAAGATTGGCAGCACTCGTCCTGACGAACGCACTCGCCTTGAGGCAGTGCTCAAGAACATCGATGAGGAAGAAAGCCGAACTGCGCGACTGTTTGCCTCTGGTAAGATTTCAGAAGAGATATGGGACAGCTTATGGGCTGACTGGCAAGATCGTCGCAATCAGGTGCGGCGCACGCTTGACACACTATCGCTCAACCATCAAGTGCATATCGATAATCTGGAAATGGCACTCCAAATTATCGCGCGCATCGGAGAGTTGTATAATGGCTTGGAGCGTGGAGACCAAAAAGAACTTCTGCGCCAAGTTGTGCATCGGGTCGTTGTGAATGATGCAGGAAATGTGTCACTGGAATTGAGAACCCCTTTTGCCTATTTACGTGAACTGACGGATGAAATTCGTACGGTCAGCGAACGTCGAAAAGGGGAAAACACGGAAACAAAAAACGGCGGGGATATTCCCGCCGTTTCACCCGGAGCTAAGTTCGACTCTGCTCCAATCCTGCTGGGGGACTTGGATTCGAACCAAGATACACGGCTCCAAAGGCCGTTGTCCTGCCATTGGACGATCCCCCAATCTGGCGGGAATTATAGCAGAAAGGGTGTCGTGACAAGTCCCGATGCTAGGGTCGTCCGGTGATCGCGGACGCCGATGGCGCCGCTCAATCGGCACAACGAACAGAATGCCGTGGTTGGGATCGGTCAAGTCGCCGAGGACGGCGCTGGTCGCGGCGATCAACGGGTCGACCAGTGGATCGTCGACCAGCGAGAGCAGCATATGATTGCGGGCTTCCATGTTGTCGAGAATGGCCGCCATCGCCGCCGCCATTGACGAGACCATGCGCGGCAGTTCAACATCACCATGGCGCAGCTCCTGTTGTAATGCGTGGAGCCCATGCGCGCGGAGAATGGTCACTCCCGGCGCGCCCGCCTCCTGCCACGCCAGCGCGACATCAAGGCCATCTTCAACCTGCGCGGTGATCAGCACGACCAGCTTCATGAGTCTGCTCCCCCTTAAATATCGCGCGCACGAGCGGCGGCGTGATGAGTGTTGAGACGAGGATCACGAGAAACAGTGACGCGAACAGCGGATCATCGGTGCCAAACACGCCCACGCCGATCCCCAACGAGGCGATGATCAGGCCGACCTCGCCGCGTGAGATCATACACACGCCGAGTCTGAGCGCATCCCCGTTAGCAAAGCCGCCGAGCCGCCCGCCGAGGCCGCACCCCGATTTTCGAGGCGACGGCGACCACCAACAGCAGCAGCGCCAGCGGCAGTGCTGAGAGCGGGAAGGCGCTCAGGTCGGTTTGCAGGCCGACATCCACAAAGAAGATTGGCACGAGGAACGTGTAGGCAATGCCGCTCAGCGCCGTTTCGATATCATGGCGCACGCGCTCTTTCGCGCGGCTGAAGCCTACACCCGCAAGAAATGCCCCAGTGATCGCCGCCATGCCGCCAAGTTCTTCCGCTGACCAGCCGAACAGCAGCAGCGCGATCAGCGCGAAGGCCGGAATGCCGTAGGACTGCGCCAGTGATGGTCGTGTTGACAGCCAGTTGATCACCTTGGGGGAGGATAAACCACGCCAGCAGGAACGCGCCGACGAGGTAGAGCGCCATCGTCACGATGATCGAGAGCAGCGAACCGAAATCCACGCTGGCGGCACTGCTGTCCGTCTCGGTGATGGCGACGGTCAGCGAAACGAGCAGGATTGCGACAATATCATCGATGAGCGCCGTGGCCAGCAGCGCGTTACCCACCTTTGTGCGCAGTACGCCCAATTCCAGCAGCACCTGTGCGGAGATGCTCACCGAGGTCGCGGCCAGCGTCACCCCGGCGAACAGCGCGGGCTGCCATGTGTATTGAAACAGCAGCACAAGCGGTAAGGTGAGCAGCACGGGCGCGAAGGCTCCGGCGAAGCCCGCGATCACGCCGACGCGCCCGACCTTCATCAGTTCGCCCATGTTAACTTCGAGGCCGACGATGAACATCAACAGGAGAACACCGAGTTCGGCGAACAGCTTGATCGTTTCTTGCAGTTCCACGCCGTGGAAGACCGACTGATGCAGCACATCGAGTAGCGTGGGGCCGAGGATCACGCCGATGATCAGTTCGCCGAGTACGCGCGGCTGATGGAAGCGGCGCGCGATGGTCCCGCCGATGCGCGATGCGGCGACGATCAGGCCAATGGCTAAAAAATAAGGCGACTGCCGGGTTGTGTTCCATCGCGCCTCCTTGGAGTGCGAAAAATCATACTAGAAGAGAGATTGGGGCGGCGCAAGGGAAATCGGCTGCGAGGGGTAAGGTTAGATCGGGGGGCCGAGGGAATACCGGCGCCGGCCCTGTTCAGGAGGTGCCTCGCCCTGGACACGCCGCAAAATCCCAAAACCGACCTGTCCCTGTACCCCCTGGGCCGCTACGGATTCCCGTCCCGGTTCGGGTCGGGGAAGGCGTTGCCGAACGTCCCCGGCACCTGCGTCGGGAGCGGAGTCGGCGGCGGGAGCGGCACACGGGCGTCGACGGGCAGCGCTTCGATGTAGGCCTGCGTTTGCAGCGCGATCAACGCGATCCAGCCGGTGTAGCCGCCCACTTCGATCTTCACCCACGGGCTGTACGGGCTGCGTGCCAGCAGATTGACCACCGTGCCATCAGGCAGCGTGACCACCAGCGGGAAACTGATCTCCGGCCCTTGGCGCAGCGCCGCCCCCGCCGGAGCCGAGACCTGCGCCCGCGTGCCGAGATCGCCGTAGCGCTGGGGGGGCAGCGGCGTTTCCGAATAGACTGACGAAATCGCCCCGAGGTTGCGCGCCAGCAGTTCGCCCAGCATCCAGCCGGTTTCGCCGGATTCAGGGCGGACGTGATACCACGTGCCTTCCGGGTTTCGACCGAGCACGCCATGACCTGTCCGGCGGGCACCTGCATGATCAAGCCCGCGTATTGATCCGGTGATGAGCGCAAATTGACCGCACCCTGCGTCATGACGAAGCCGGGCTGCGGCAAAATCACGGGGCGGTCGAACAGCGCGACGGGTAAATTCGTCAGCACAGAGGGATCGAGGGGGAAGGCGTCGCTGGGCACATCGCCGGGCGCATACGGATTCACGCCGTCACGCGTCACGCTGACTTCCTGCCCCATGTACAGCGTGCGTTCGGTGCCAAACGTGAGCAAGCTGTGCTGGCCGGACAGCGCAATGAAGCGCGTGCGCGTCGGCTCCGTGACCGTCATCACCGTACCGTTCAGCAGCATCGACACGCCGTTGACCACAATGCGCGCCGCCGAACCAATCTGGCTTTGCAGCACGAGCGTGCTGAGCGGCGCGGTGCCGCAGCCGTTCTCGTTGACGGTGGTTTCGAGCTGCAGTGAGGTCCACGCCGGGAAATCCGGTGGAGAGGCATCGCGCAGCGACACGTCGCCGAGCATGAGCATCGTGTAGTTGAGCGCCCCAGTCGAGCGCACCCACGCGACGCCGTTGGTGCTGCCATCGGCGGCGAGCGGCGCAGTGCGGATGAAATCGACCGCCCCCGATTCGACCAGCGCGCCAATCGGACCGAGCGCATTGCTCACCGGGCCGACGGGTTCGACCACGGGCGCGGAACCGCCGTTACAGATATAGCCGCCCGGGCGGTTGATACACGCATTGCTGGCCGCCGTCCACACCGCGAGCATGTCACAGGTTGCCGGAGCTGGCGGTAGGTCTTGCGCGAAAAGGCGGGTGGCGAGGAGCAACAACACGAGACTAGGGAGCAGGATTTTTCGCATCTTCAACGAATTTCGGGATTTTCCGGTAAGATTGTCTCAATTCTACCATTGATTGAGGTTTGTTCTGTGCCTTTGTCCGTCGATCCCCCCATCCGCCTGCTGATACATTATCAAACTCTCTACCCTGACCAGTCGCCCCAGTGGATTGTCGCCACCGGGACGGGTGATGTGGGTGGCCGCGAAGCCGGGGGAGGATGAGCGCTACACGGTCTACGATGTGGAAACGGAGACGGAAGCGACCTTCAGTCGCCAGAGCGCCAAGAGCAAGCGCACGGTGCTCAATCGACCGCTGCCGCGGTGGGCGCGCTACGCCGCCGGGGTGATTCTGCTGCTGGACGATGCGCCGGGAGTCGATGCGGTGATTTGTGGCGATGAAGCCGCCGGGGTGCGCTATGAGCACTCGCTCGGCGTGGCGTTCACCGCGCTGATGTGGGAGATGCTCGGCCTGTCTTATGACGAACGCGTGCTGGTCGATTTCACCGAGCGCGTCCGCCGGGAGTACGTCGAAACGAGTTAAAACCGCAGAGAAATAACGAAAATTAACCACAGAGAACACGGAGAACACAGAGGAAAATATCAAATCAACAACGAGATAGACACGCATCGGCTCTACAGAAAACACTGATCATTCTCTGCGGTCTTTGCGCTCTCTGCGGTTAACTTTATCTTTTTGCTCTGTGTTCTCTGTGTTCTCTGTGGTTCAGTCTCTTTTCTTTGTACTCTTTGCGGTAGGTTGCATTACCAGCCCAGCGACTTGACCGCTTTTTCGACCGATTCGGTCGCGCTGACGCCCAACTGTTCGTCGATGACGACGCCGTGTTCATCAATCACCCAGTGCGAGCGGACGACGCCCATGTACTTCTTGCCGTACATCGACTTTTCGCCCCACGCGCCCCACGCTTCTAACACCTGATGATCGGTGTCGCAGAGCAGGTTGTACTGCAAACCTTCTTTGACCGCCCACTTTTTCTGATCTTTCGGCGCGTCCGGGCTGATGCCGAGCACGACCACGCCGTTCGCTTCCATCTTCGGGAACTGATCGCGGAAGCCGCAGGCCTGCGTTGTGCAGCCGCTCGTGCCTGCCTTGGGGTAGGCGAACAGCACGACTTTCTTACCGCGGAAGTCGCTCAGACGCACGGTGTTCCCATCCTGATTCGGCAGCGCGAAATCCGGCGCGGTCTCACCAATGGTCGGCATTGCTGTTCTCTCCTGTTACGCAGGCCATCCGGTCACATCGGCGCGTAATGCTGGTAACGCTGTTCTGTGTCTTGGTGGTTGTAGGTGAGACTCCTGGAATCCCCTGCTTGCTCCCTCCCTCCCCCCCTTGCCCTCGCCCTGTACGCAGCAACGGGTGTTGACAAAGTGTCGATTCTGAAATGACTTCTGCCTCGTCCCCTCTAGCGCCGTGTATTGTCACGGACACACAGAAGCATGTCGCTGCCAGCGCTGGCTAAACTAATCCCCGGTCGGCGCGATGGTCTTCGAGACCGACTCCAGCGCCTTGCGGACGCTCGTCCCCGGCAGCACATTGATCTGCTGGTCGATGAGCACGCCGTTTTCGTCGATCACCCAGTACGAGCGGTTGATCATCGGGACTTTGACCAGCCCGAAGACCGGAATGCCCCACGCGCCCCACTGTTCGACCATCACATGCTTGGGATCAGAGAGCAGGTCATAGGGCAGATTCTTACTTGTCTGCCACTCTTTGAGCGTGGCTTGCCAGTCGCAGCTCAAACCGAGCACGACGGCATTATTGGTGCGAAACTCTTCCATATCATCGCGGAAACCGCAGGCCTGCGCGTTGCAGCCCGTCGTGTTGGCTTTGGGGAAGGCGAAGATCACCACTTTCTTGCCACGAAAATCGCTCAGGTGAACGATTTGTCCGTCTTGATTCGGGAGCGCGAAGTCCGGCGCTTTTTCGCCAATGGTCAGCATAGGGTACCTTTGTTACGATAGTACAACTCTGAAGTGAGGTATAGCTCGCTTAAATAAGAAGCGCTATAGAAATGACTGATGCCCGCATGATTCGGCGAAAAACTCTCATCCCCCTTTTACCCTTGGCCGCGCTGCTGGTGATCTATGTGACCTCGTTGCAGACGATCCCTAATGGGTCGGAACACTACTTTATGATGGATGTCGGGGAAACGCAGATCGTCCTCAATACCTGGGGCACGCTGCACGCGACCGGATATCCGCTGTATGTCATGTCCGGCAACCTGACCGTCGCCGTGCTGCGCCTGATCGGCGTGAGTGCCGCCACCGCGCCTGCGGTCGTCTCGCTGATCTGGCTGCTGGCGGCGCTGGGGCTGATCTACGCGCTCATGCGGCACCTCACCGGGCGTACGGGGATCGCCGCGCTGGTCGCCGCCGGTCTACGGGCTGACGCGCACGGTCTGGATTCACGCGGTGATTCCTGAGGTCTACAGCTTCACGCTGTTTCTCATGGCGCTGCTGCTGATCATCGCCCTGTGGCGCGGTGCGGTGCGCTGGCGGGTGTTGTGGTTGGCATCGATTGGAGGTATCGGCATTGGCCAGCACCGCGCAGTCGCCATGTTCATCCCCGGTCTGGTCTATGCCGCGTGGAGCGATGTGCGGCTCAGGCTGCGCCGCCCGCGCATGCTGATCGCCGCCGCGCTGCTCGGTCTGGCGGGGCTGCTGCCCTATGCCTACCTCTATCTGCGGGCACAGGCAGGCGGCGCATGGGTCTACGGCGACCCGGGGACGCTCGCCGGCCTCTGGGATCAGTTCACGGGCAAGGAAGGCGTCACGCTTCATCGGCTCGATCACCTCGTTCGACGGGCTGATCGCCAATTTCAACCTCGTCAACGGTGTGCTGATCACCGACCTGTCGCTCCCCGGGGTGCTGCTCGGCCTCGCCGGCCTGGTGATCGGTGTGCGCCGCCACGGAAACACGCCGCGCCGCGCTCACGCTGATGCTGGTCGGCGGGGTGTGCTACGGCTTCCATGTGGTCGCCTATACCGATGTGCTCTCCGCGCTGATTCTCCCCGTCACGCTGGCGCTGGCCTTTGGGTGGCTGTGTCTCGTCGATCACAAAGCCGACTATGCCGCCATTCTGCAGAGCAGCCGACTGTTCACGCTGTCCGATGTGTTCTACAACCAGCCGATCTCGTGGTGGCAGGAGCGCATCGGCCAGCCGATTTACCTGAGCGCCGCCGCGCCGTATCTGGTGGAGATTGCCACGCGTCCGCGGCTCGGTCTGGTCGACGCGCAGGCCGAGATCGACGGCGTGATCGCGCTCGATTACTTCCTTGTGTGCCACGACGGCGCTTATTCGCTGGCGGTCAACTGGTACACGCCGACCGTGCCTGAGCGCGACCTGAGCGTGTTCGTCCATGCGCTCGATCTCGCCGGGAACCTGATCACCGCCGATCAAAACGCGCCCGTCTATGGCTGGCGACCGCTCACCACGTGGACGCCACGCGAAATCGTCTCCGATCACTACCCGCTGCCGCGCGTCGGCGGCTTGCAAGAAGTCCGCTTCGGTCTGTATGAACAGTTGCCAAGCGGGGAGTTTCGCAATACGGTTGAGTATGTGATCACCGATATCCCAGAGTGTTTGCCGTGAGTGATTCGAAGCAGATCATTGTAGGGACGAGGCATGCCACGTCCTTTGCCTCAACGACCGACCCCCCCCGCCCCTCCCCAAGTCAGGGGGGGCCGCGTCTGATCATCTCCCCGCTTGTGGAGGTTAGGGGTGACGGGTATTTGCTTATTGATTCTCGCCCTCCTGCTCGGCGCGTGTACCGGGCAGAATGCCGCGACCACGGCAGGCACGCCCATCGTCGAATACAAGCTGCTGGCGACGCTCTACCTCTCGCCGACGCCCGACGATGCCGAACGCGAAGCGACGCGCCTCGCGGTGCGCTCAGTGCCAGCCACGACCATCCCGACAGCGACGCCCGCGCCGACCGTGTACGTCGGCGTGTTCCTCGGCGAGAACGACACGGTGGTCGATCCGGTCGTTGACCCGGCGCGCTATCAAGGCACGCTCACGGCGGGCAATCTGCCGACGCCGCTCCCGGTCAACTGCCTGTACCCGATCGACGCGGTCTTTGGCACGGTGTGGATGACCAACGAGTCGGCGCGGGCGGCGCTCGGCTGTCCCGGCGAACCTGCGACACCCTATGTCGGCACGGTGCAGTTCTTCGAGCGGGGCGTAATGTACTGGCTGCCGACGGGGGAAATCTGGACAGTCGCGCCCGGTGGAGCGCTCGGCGGGGTGTACTGGTATGTGCCGATTGCGCCGCCCGATCAAGGCTGGCAGGCGCAAGCGCCGGACGGTCTGCGCGTGCCAGAGTTCAGCTTTGGGGCGCTGTGGCGCGCGGACGAGCAGATTCGGCAGACGCTCGGCTATGCGCGCGCGGACGAAAGCTCGGTGTCGATCACCGTGCAGCGCTTTGACGGCGGCGCGCTGATCTTCGATCAGACCTCGGCGCAGGTGTTCACGCTCGTCGGTCGCGACGACGGCACTGCCTACGGGCCGTATTAGAGAGAAGACTCAACGCAAAGACGCGAAGGCGCAAAGGGCCGCAAAGGGCGGAGAAAAGCTCGTCGCAGGGCGGGTCCTACACAGGAACTTCTTCGTCGGGGACGCGATTTATCGCGTCCGCAAAACCGCTGCGCTAAGTTAGGTCACGCACTGCGCCAGCAGTGTGGGGAGCTGATCGCGCAGTTCGAGGCGCTGTGTAGGATTGTAGAGCGTTGTGAACACCCAGTGATTCTGCTCGGGGGGCGCGCCGCGATCCGTGTAGTACAGGTCGAAGCTGTCGCGAATCAGCTTGTGATACGCTTCCGCCTCGTAAAACGGCGCGGTGAACGCCAGCAGCTTTGAGCCGACGATAATCCGCGTCCCTTCGTCCTGCGCGACCGCCCACACGCCGATCACCGTGAGCGTTTTGTAACCGAAATAGCCCGCCGGACGATGCCAGATCAGCCCGCCGACCCACGGCGTCGGCTGCTTGCCGGTGAAGGCTTTCGCCCCCCAGCTCAAATTGGGCGAGAAACGTTTCGCCCGCAGCAGATCAAGCGCATCAAGCGCGTTCAACCCGTCGAGGATGCGCGCGAGTTCGTCCAACTGCGCTCGCCCGCGATCTCGGGAATCTGTTCGAGGATGGTCTTCTTGCGTAGTCGTTTCATGACTCAAGTATACCGCGGTAGGAGCGGCTGGGAAAGGGGTAGTAGCGTATTCGCGCGCCAGCGACACGCGGCTGGGCTGTTGTCCCAGCATCACTTTGACGGGTGCTCAGACGCGCGTTCCGCTGCACGACGGAGGCACGCGGTCCAAAGATCCGGACCGTTCCTCTTCCGCCACCCAGGATGCCGGGGGCTGGGGTGGCGCTCAAGCGGGCCTGAAGAGCCGGAGGGCTAGGGACGCCGGCGTTCTGTGAAATGCCGACATAAAGACCAGTTCGACGTTCATGGCACTTGGGAGCTTCGTCGGGTCTTTTTCGCTCAGGTAAGCGATCGGCTTCCATCGACGGTGATGTTGCCGTCGCCGCTTCGCGCTGCGGCGTACCGACCGACGTATGTACTTCCAAGACCCGGTGCGCAGCACACGCAGCGCACAAGGGCTCTCTAATTTGACGTGTTCTTAACGTGAATGTTTACATTCCGGTGTCTGCCGCTTTGGCCTTCGCCGCCTTACATCTTTGCGTTAGGTATTTTCTTTTCGTTACAATTGTTTTCGGAGGGAAACACCATGCAAATTCAAGCCGCAGTCCTGTATACGCCCAATACCCCGTTCATTCTCGAAACGCTCACGCTCGACGACCCGCGCGCGGGCGAAGTCCGCGTGAAGATCGCCGCGTGCGGCGTGTGTCACAGCGATTACCATCTCGTCACCGGGACGACCCGCCATCCGCTGCCCGTCGTCTGCGGACATGAAGGCGCGGGCGTGGTCGAAGCGGTCGGGGAGGGTGTCACGCGCATTCAGCCGGGCGATCACGTCATTCTCAACTGGGCTCCAGCGTGTGGCGACTGCTGGTACTGCCGCCACGATAAGCCGAATCTGTGCGCGACCTTCACCGATCCCATTTGGGCGGGCGTCATGCTCGACGGCACGACCCGCTTGCATCTGCCCAATGGCGATCCGGTCTATGCCTACTGCGGCCTTGCCTCGTTCGCCGATCATGTCGTCGTGCCGGAGCAGAGCTGCATCCCGATTCGCCGCGACGTCCCGCTGACTGCCGCCTCGCTGGTCGGGTGCGCGGTGGCGACGGGCGTCGGCGCGGCCTTCTACACGGCGAACGTGCGCCCCGGCGACAGCGTGGTCGTGATCGGGTGCGGCGGCGTCGGCTTGAACGTGCTGCAAGGCGCGGCGATCTGCGGCGCGAGCACGATCATCGCCGTGGACACCAATCCGGCGAAAATGCGCATCGCCGATGAATTCGGCGCGACGCATGCGCTGCTCTCGAATGACAACACCATCGCGGAGATTCGCGCGCTCACGGGTGGGCGCGGCGCGGATCATGCGTTTGAGGCGGTCGGCCTGCCCAAGCTGCAAGAGATGGCGCTGGCGGCGGCGCGTCCCGGCGGCAACGTGATTCTCGCGGGTTTGTCGCCGATGGGCTCAGCGACCAACCTGCCCGGTTCGATCATCACGCGCGAGGAAAAGTCGGTCAAAGGCAGCTACTATGGCTCGGTCGATTCGCAGCGCGATTTCCCGCTGCTGGTGGATTTATACGCGGCGGGCAAGCTCAAGCTGGATGAACTGGTCACGCAGGAATATCGCCTTGAGGAGATCAACGAGGCGTTCGAGACGATGATGACGGGCAGCGTCGCCCGCGGGGTGATTGTGTTCTAGTGCAACGTAAGTTACGCCTCATGCTGATATTGATAGTGGCACTGCTAACGCTCTGCGGCGCTGGCGCGTTCATCTGGGTACCGAGTTTGCAAGCATGTGATCGTCAGCACAGCGATTTCACACGCTTTGCCAGCGTACAAGAGGTGAATAGCTATTTGTCCAGAGTCTTCCCTTAGAAAGCACAACGGCGCAGGACGTGGTTCAGTTTGTGGCAGAAGCTCAAATAACCCACTGCTGGTTGCTGAGTGCCAACAAACAACCACTACAAAGCATTCAAGCCGATGACAGTCTGCGCTGTACTGTGGACGCACCAGCACCGAGCAGCGCTCACGATACGTGGATTGAACAACTTGAATATGCGATAGCTTGCCGTTGGGAATACCTGATTTCGTTCGAGCTTGTAAACGCGCGGTTGACGGCGATCAACGTCGGTATGGGCGATCTGTGCTGGTAAACGTGAGGCGGGAGAGTCCCGCCTCTTTTATTGCTCCGGTGGGACGAGCGGCAGCAGCGCGGCGATCAAAGCTGGAATATCGTCTTGGGTGACATCCCAGATCATGTTCAACTTAATCCGGTGAAACTCGTGAATGACCACCGTACGCATTCCCACTATCGTGCGCCATTCGATCTCGGGATGATCAATCCGCATGTCGTTTGATACCCGCCGGGATGCTTCGCCAATCACCTGTAAACAACGAATCACCGCGTCTTGGCGGAGGCGGTTCTGCATGAATTGATCGCGGGTAATGCCAGTCAAATAGCTCTGAATTCGCCCTGCAGCATCCAGCATGTGAGCGAGAAGTTCTTCATCGGGCATAGATAACCTGCATTGTCTTCAAGAGCTGTTCAAAGTGTTTACGCCTTGCATAGTTTTTGACCGTGTTCGCGCTGTCCATCGCTACGCGCCGTCCCAAAATCGCGCCAAGCTCATCTTCCATGTCGAAGAACCCGTGAAAGTAACCGGGCGTCTCGTAGCCGGGTAAAAGTGTGTACATCACATCGGTGATCAAGCCTTCGCCTTCGCGCTCGTGCGTGTCGAAGATCGCGAGGTCCTGAATCCCCCATTTGTCGGCAAAGGCCGCGAGTTTTTGCTGATCGATCTGGATATTGAGCGCCATCGGCTTGCACTTTCACTCACACGAACAGGTTGATTATACTGCCGAAATAAAAAGGACGAGGTCGTATAGCCTCGTCCCTACACCTACAGCACTTCTTCCTCGGCTGGCTTTTTCCGCCGCAGACTCAAGCGCGGCAGGCGACGTTTCGCCTTGCCTTCGACGACATCTGGCGTGCCGCGTTCAAAGCGCGCGCGGATCTTCGCCCACGTCTCCGGCGTGAACAGCTTGTCGGCGTTGTCGGTGACGCGCTTATGCAGCCCGGTGATCGCCTGCTCTACATCGCCGCTCCCCGACCAGTTATCCCGCAGCACCTGCTTATCGACGTTGCCAATCCCGCTGATCCACATGAGCACGAGCGCCAGCGCGCCCGCGTCTTCCGCCAGGCCGATCACGCCGAGAATCGCCTCCGGCACGAGATCCACCGGGCTGATCACATAGGCCGCCGCCAGCAAAAGCTGCGCTTTCAGCAGAAACGGCACGCGCTTATCCCGCGCCAAGCGCACGACGAGCATTAGCATGTCGGGGACGAGCAGCACAATCTGCGCGACCTGATCATCCGCGCCGCGACTCACCCACTCACGGATGCGGTCACGCCACTGGTCGTACCAATCCGGCGCGCGCCCGTGAATCTCCGCTTCTTTCAGCGGTTCAATCCCCATACCGGGATCAGCCGGGACGGTTGCATTCTCAGTCATGGCCTGTGTTCCTCAAGGACGAGCATGCCTCGCCCCTACTCTTCTTGGCGCAGGTCTTCGCGCTTTGGGTTGAGTCTTTTCCTCACATTCTGAATACGCCGAATCGGGTCGGTGGGTTGCGCTGATTCATGCACGCGCTCAGGGCGAGGCCGAGCACGCGCCGGGTTTGCGCGGGGTCGAGGATGCCATCATCCCACAAGCGGGCGGTCGAGTAGTACGGGCTACCTTCGGTTTCGTACTTTTCGAGAATCGGCGCTTTGAACTCGGCCTGCTGCTCCGGCGTCAGGTCGGGTTTGCCTTCGCGCGCCAGTTGATCGCGCTTGACCGTCAGCAGCACATTCGCCGCCTGTTCGCCGCCCATCACGCTGATGCGGCTGTTCGGCCACATCCACAGGAAGCGCGGCTGGTAGGCGCGCCCGCACATGCCGTAATTGCCCGCGCCAAAGCTCCCGCCGACGATCACGGTCAGCTTAGGGACAGCGGCGTTGGCGACGGCGTGCACCATCTTTGCGCCATCTTTGGCGATGCCGCCGCTCTCGTACGCCTTGCCGACCATAAACCCGGTGATGTTCTGCAAGAACAGCAGGGGGATGTTCCGCGCGGTACACAGTTCGATGAAGTGCGCGCCTTTGAGCGCCGATTCGCTGAACAGCACGCCGTTGTTGGCGATGATGCCAACCGGAAAGCCTTCCAGCCGCGCAAAGCCCGTGACGAGCGTCGTGCCGTAGTTGGCTTTGAACTCGCGGAAGCGGCTGCCATCGACCAGCCGCGCGATGAGCTCGCGGGCATCGTAGGTCTCGCGGAAAGTGGTCGGGAGGATGCCGTATAGCTCGGCGGGGTCGTAGAGCGGTTCTTCCGGCGCGGTCACATCCACATCGAACGTCTTCTGGCGGTTGAGCGTCGCCGCGATGCCGCGCACAATCTCCAGCGCATGATCGTCGTCCTCGGCGTAGTGATCCGCTACGCCAGAGACGTGCGTGTGCACGTACGCGCCGCCCAGTTCTTCGGCGGTCACGTCTTCGCCCGTCGCCGCTTTGACCAGCGGCGGCCCACCGAGGAAGATCGTCCCGGTGCCCTTGACGATTACCGTCTCGTCGGACATGGCGGGGACATACGCGCCGCCCGCCGTGCAGCTCCCCATCACCGCGCTGATCTGCGGGATGCCTGCCGCGCTCATCGTCGCCTGATTGTAGAAGATGCGCCCGAAGTCGTCGGAGTCGGGGAAAACTTCATCCTGCATCGGCAAAAACGCGCCGCCGCTGTCCACCAAGTAGATGCAGGGCAGGTTGTTCTCCAGCGCGATCTGCTGGGCGCGCAGGTGCTTCTTGACCGTCAGCGGGTAGTACGTGCCGCCTTTGACGGTCGCATCATTGGCGACGATCACGCACTCGACGCCGCTCACCCGCCCGATCCCCGTGACGACGCCCGCCGCGGGTGCATCCCCGCCGTATAATTCCCACGCGGCGAGCGGCGCGATCTCCAGAAACGGCGAGCCGGGGTCGATCAGGCGGTCGATGCGGTCGCGCACAAACAGCTTGCCTTGCTCGCGGTGGCGCTGCTGATACTTTGCGCCGCCGCCCTGCCGTACCAGCGCGAGCCGTGCGCGCAGCTCGTCGACCAGCGCGCGCTGCTGCTCGGCGTTGCGCTGAAACTGCGCATCGTTCGGGTTGATGTGGGTTTCAAGAATTTCCATGCAAGAAGCCTTTTTAGCGGTTAGCCGTTAGCGATTAGCTTTTAGCAACAACTCAACACATTTATCCATATTGTAACGTAGACCGGGGATGATGGAGGATCACGGCACGCACGCTTTTAGCAAACGGCTAATCGCTAACGCGCTCTTTTTGAGCCAGACTTAACATCGCGCGGCTTTTAGGGTATGATTTGCCGGGTTTTGCCCATCTCACCGGGAGTCCTTACGTATGAACAAAAACAGTTCCAGAAGAGCCAGCATCATTCTGGGTGTATTCATGTTTGTCGTCCTGATTGCCGGGACGATCATCCCCCTGATCACCCGCAACCAGACCACGACCACGCAGACCGTTGATCCCACCACCGTGCCGACGCCGACGTATCCCCCCGTGATTGCGGACTACAGCGGCATCAGCTTCGACAAGGTCTATCTGCACCCGACTGGCATGTACACGATCCCCGAACCGACAGGTTGGCAGGTCAGCGCGCCGACGAGCAATGCGGGTATCGCGCAGGTCAACATGATCAACCAAACGCAGTTGAGCGTGATCGACGCCTATGTGCAGGATGCCGAAGGGCCGATCAGCCCCGAAGATTTAGATGCCCGGTTTACCGCCGAAACTATTCTCGCGACGTGGTCGAATTTCCGCGACCCGATTGAGACGAATCGCTCCTTTGAAAATGACATTCTGACCATCGATTTCCGCGTGGGGCTGGCCAACGGTCAAACCTACGTCGCGCGCCAGAACGTGTGGACGGACGGCGAGTGGATTTACGTGGTGCGTGTGGTTGTGCCGGAAAACGCGACCGAAACGCTGCGCTTCCTGCTCACTAACCTGACCGGGAAGATCACGCCGTTTAAGCAGTTCGCAGCGGAACCGTTCAACTGGAACGCGTACTATGACAATGTGACGAGCGCCATCATCCGCTACCCGCAAGCGTGGACCGTCACCGACAGCGCGCCGGGTCGCCCGGCCAGCATCACCGGCACGAACGGCGAAGCGCTGCGCGTGGAAGCCCGCGCGGGTCAGTCGGTGGCCGATGAAGCGGCTGCCAGCGCGTGGTTGGAAGCGGAACGCCCCGGCGCGACCGTGTTGAGCGTCGCGCCGGTCACCCGTGGTGACGTTTCCGGTTTCTCGGTGGCGTATACTTATAACGATGTCGAAGGCGCGGCCTTTAGCGGCCTCGCCGTGCTGCTCAATGGCGCGAACGCATTGTACATCGCCAACCTGCATTTCTCCGGCGCGGATGTTGACCTGAACACGGTTGCGCTGCCGTCGGCGGAACCGACTGCCGAAGCAACCGAGCTGCCCGGTCTGCTGGCTGAAGACACCGCCGCCGCCGACCAGAATCAGACGCTGGCGCAGGTGATGGCCTCGTTCCAGATTCTGCCTGCGCTCGACCTCTCGGCGAGCTCACTGCCGGAAGCCACGCCGACCGCCATCCCGACGATTGCGCCGACGGTCGAAACGACTGCCGAAGCCACCGCCGAAGCAACGGACGCCGCCCCGGTCGAAACCACGCCGGAAGCCACCGCCAGCAGCTAAGTAGTTTTCCAAACCAACCCCTTTTTGCGATTAAAGAAGGGGTTGGTTTTTCTCATGCGTTTCAGACACCATACCCCTCTTACAATTCAAATAGATTGAGATGTTCGCGGTTGCTCGTCAGGAGAGGTTGTGGCCAGATACTTCCCTGGTTTGAATGGACTGCGTGTCTACGCAGCTTTCAGTGTGATTGGTTTTCATGCCGGTCCCGGCCTACTCAAGCCGTTCTTGCTGGATGGGCGGGATGCGGTAACACTGTTTTTTGTCCTCTCTGGCTTTCTGATTACCTACATCTTGCTCAATGAGCAAGGCAGCACCGGGACGATCAATCTTCGGCGCTTCTATTGGCGTCGGACGCTGCGCATTTTCCCGGTGTATTACGTCGGTTACTTATTCGGAACGGTGCTCGTTCCTTTGGCGTTCGGTCATTCGACGTTCCCGCCGATAGCTCTGTTTGGCCTTGCCACCTTCACCACCAATCTGTTCCCATTTGAACTGGGTTTTGGCGCGATGTGGCATTACTGGTCTCTCGGGGTTGAAGAACAATTCTATCTCTTTTGGTCGCCGCTTCTCAAGCGGTTCAATGTGATTCCAGTCATAATCGGCGTGTTTGTGGTTAAGCTGGCCCTGTTTTTTCTGGTGACTGATCCCCATGGGCAGGTAGTTCTCGACAACACACGCTTCGAGTGTATGGCGATTGGCGGATTGGCAGCGTGGATGGTCTACACACGGCATTCGGCACTCCAGTTGATCTATAGCCGCGTTTTTCAGTGGACGGCGGTGGCGATCATCGGTCTATTCGCGGTCGTCGATCAATCCATTGCTGGGTGGGTGTTTTCTGTTCCTGCAGCTATCCTGATCGTGAACGTAGCGACTAACCCGAAAGCCCTACTGGTCCGCGTCCTTGAATGGCGACCGCTGCGTACTCTCGGCGATTGGACGTACAGCGCTTATATCTACCACTATCCGCTGCAGTTCGCGCTGAAGTCGGTTGTTCCCAGCGCCTATATGCTGCCTGTGCTGGCGATCAGCGCGTTTGCATTCGCGGGATTGTCTTACCGCTGGTTTGAGAAACCGCTGCTCGGGCTGAAGGACTACAGCCCGAAACCCCCTATTCTGCCGCGCGTGGATGCGCCTTGAAGAACTCCCAGATCACCTGCGTCGCGTCGATGTCAAAGGTCGTCGTGCCGAGGTCGAGCCCGAGCGCATGACCGGGGTAGTTGTGCCCGCCATAGTACACGCCGTAGAACATCACATCGGCGCCATTCGCGCAGTCGGTGGCGGTTTGCAGCAGCACGCGCGCCCCATCATCAGGATCGACATCTTCAAGCATATCAATGCCGCTCGCTGTCGCGCATTCGTTCTGGCGCGTCCAGTAGAGCAGGCTGTTGGCCGCCGACATGTAACCTAAGCCCTGACGCGGCATCCCATAGAAGGGCACGACGTTATCGGCTGTACCCTGAATGATCAGTACAGGCATGTGTTCGCCCTCCGTGCAGTACGGCGCGACGTATTCGGGCATGCTTGACGCGACCGAAGCAATCGCCGCCAAACGATCTGGCATCTGGCAGGCGAGACGGAACGAAAGCATGCCGCCCATTGAGAAGCCCGTCGCGTAAATGCGCTGCTGGTCGATGTTGAGTTTGTCCGACATGAAGTTGATCGACGCATTGATGAACCCGGCGTCGTTGACGTCGGTGATGCGCGCGTCGCCGAGGCGGCCATCATTCCACACATTGTTCAGCCCGTCGGGATAAATTACGACGAAGTTTTCGGCTTCGGCCAATTCACTCCACCCCGACCACGACTGGATCTCGTTGCCGCTGCCGCCTGCGCCATGCATTACGACGACCAGCGGCACCGCCGCCGACGAAGTGACATACGCTTCGGGGATATACACGCTGAGCGTGCGTGGGATGCCGTCGATGCCGAGCTGGACGGTGTAATCGCCGGGGCCAGGGTCGAGCAGGGCGTTGGGGGCAGCGCCGTCGCCTCCGGCGTGACTTCGTTGGTAGCCTCGAGTGTGACCTCAGTGGTCGGTTCGAGGGAGTCGCCTCTTGCGCGGAGATCGGCGCATGCAGCAACGCCGAGAGCGGGAACAGCAAGAACATCAGTATCCCAACGAAACGCACGACTGCCGGTAGGCGCACCATAATCCACTCTCCTGTTTTCTGAGAAGTTTTACCCACAGTTGCGGAGATTAGTTCATTTTCGGCGGGGATAGGTCTTGGATTTACTGTGGCGGGCGGTAGCGCGGACTGACCAGGTGTGCAGTTGAAAATTCGACTGCTGCAAATAGGTGAAAGCGGGTGGCATAGCGCGATGATCGAAGCCCTGCACCGTGCTTCCGGCGCACGCGTAATACTCGGTGTGCCCTTCCAGCCGGGCATAGAAATACCGTGGCTTCGTCGTCGGCAGCGTTAGCCGCCATTCGCGGCATTCGTCCGCGCTGCGTTCGACAGCCGCCGTATCCGGCAGACGCGCGTCGAGAAGCGGCTGTCCCTGAGTGGCGAGGTGGATGTGTCGGGTTGTGACGCTGATCGCCGCGTAGTAGTACGGCGTGTGAAACATCTTGCCGTTCGATGAAGGCGAACATACGGCTGGAGTTGAACGCATGGACAAGTATCCCCTTTGCGTCATCCAGCAGCAGCGAGAGTGACAATTCGCGAAAACGCACGCCCATGTAGGTCGTTTCGACCGCGCTCAACACGACGGTTACGGGATCGGCGGTCTGTGCGCCGAGGTCAAAGTGCGGCGCCCACACGGCGCGGTCGGCTGTGCCGATGAGCGTGACTTCCAGAACAGGTTCGACGATGGTCACGTACTCAATCGGTTGGGTCATGGTGTGCTCCTATGATCGCTGAGGGTGAGGTTACGCCACGGCGGCGGCTAGCGCCGCCGCATGATCGTCGACATTTGCGGAGAGGGCAGCCACACCGTGAACGTCGAGCCTTGTCCTTCGCCGGGGCTCGTCACGCTGATTCTGCCGCCGTGCGCCTGAATGATCTCTTGCACAATCGCCAGACCTAAGCCCGTGCCCCGCTGCGGCCCACGCGCCTTATCCACTTGATAGAAGCGCTCGAAGATGCGCGGGAGCTCGCTCGCGGCGATGCCCAGCCCGGTATCCGTGACGACCAGTTCGACGCCGCCGTTGCGCACCTGCGTGCATACATTCACTTTGCCGCCCGACGGCGTGTACTTGATCGCATTGCTGATCAGATTAGTCACCACCTGCACCAGTCGATCCCCATCCCCGGCGATCACGGGCATGGATGGCGCGTTGACGGTCAGCGCGACCTGTTTTTCGCGCGCCATGATGGCGAGGCGCTGTCCCACCGCCGCGGTCAGATCACCCATATCGATGGGGGTGGTTTGCATGGAGAGCCGCCCCGCCTGTAAGCGCGCCAGATCGGTCAATTCGATGACCATGCGGTTGAGGCGTCCCGCTTCTTCGTGGATGATGCGCGCCGCCGGGATCGGATCGCCGACGCCGTCCATGATGGCCTGCGAGAAGCCCTGAATCGACGTGAGCGGTGTCTTGAGGTCGTGCGACACGTTGGCGAGGAAATCCTGCTGTGAGCGCTGCTCGGCCTGAATCTTCTCGCTCATCTGGTTGAAAGCATCCGCGACCGCCTTGACTTCCTCCGGCCCGGCCATCGGCACGCGCCGATCATAGTGCCCCTGC
>NZ_JADJPI010000012.1:0-35554 GCF_016713355.1 Candidatus Flexifilum breve | reverse complement strand
TTACGACGAGCATCTCGTCCCGGCTGTTAATCGCCTCGGCATCACGATCAAGCGTGGTGACGCGTTTCTGTCGTCTGTCGATCACGACGAGGTGGTCAGCCATTTATCATTCGGACATCTGCACGCCGGACCGCACGGGTCGCAATGCCAACGTGATGTACGAACTGGGGATCGCGCACACGCTCGGTCGTCCAGTCATCCTGATTTCGCAGCCTGGTGGCAGATATCCCATTCCCGACATCAGCCACCGCCGCATCATCACCTACTACAGCCTCGACAACCTCGACGAGCTGGATAAGAACATCACCTCGGTCATCAAGAGCGAACTCAACATGGGAATAACCCAAAGCTCAATCCCCAACCCCTCTCCGCTCGGAGAGGGGCAACAACACTCGCCAGACAGATTTTGTTTTCGTAGGACGCGATTTATCGTGTCCGCATAGTTACGACCCCACCCCGGCCCCCTCAACAGGGGTAGGCTTTTTATGCTTCCCATCGAAAGCGGTTTTCTTCGCTGAGAATCTCCGTAGGGACGAGGCATGCCTCGTCCGGTTTTTCCTCTGGATTAGGGGTAATAGATTTGTTGTCTGTGAAAGCAAAAGAGGTGTTTTAACGGATAGGGTGGTTGTGTGAGCACAGGAGGACGAGGCATGCCTCGTCCCTACAATTAAAAACCTACTCCTGAGAGGACCGGCTCCTCCCTGAATTCAGGGAGGGGCGCCAGCAGCGTTTGCCAAGCCGAACATGCCCTTGTAGGGACGGGATTCATCACGTCTCCCGCTTGGATTAAGCTTGTTTCCTGCTAACTTGCCGGGTTGGGCAGCTGCACAGTGCCGTTTTTCGCGCCACTTCCGCGCCCACCAGTTTGCCGATGCGGTAGCGGTTGCGGGCGAGTACCTTTTGTAGACCTGATCCCCGAGCCAACCACGCCGGGGACGCAGCAGCAGCCAGAGCGGAAAGCGAGCGGGAGTTCACGCAGCAGGCGGCGCACGCCCTTAAAACCACTGGAGCATTTGCCCGTCGCTGGTCATGGTGCGTGCATCTGCCCAAACGCTGCGTTCCAGTCGAGATTGGGATAACGCTGGTGCACCGGCCCCACTTCTGCAAATCGAGAACTTCCACGCGCTGCAGCCAGTCCAACGCGTTGATGATCCGCTGGATTGCCGGCAGAGCACGCAGTTGCTATCATAGATCGCTGGGACCATCTGTCACCAACCCCTCATTCTCAGGTTCTGTATATTACACTTCCCATTGCGATATGGCGGGTTTTATCATCCCGTGTCTCAGATCTACGCGCAACCCGGCAGCGCAGGCGGCGTATATAATGAGCAGAGAAACACGAGAGGAAAACGCCTGTGAGCTGATCAACCGGAAGTCCGCCGAAGACCTGTCGCCGCTGCCCCACACTGACACCGTTTACGAGACGCATCCTCGGCGGCAAAGCGGGGTTGCGCGCCGTATATTTTTGGCGGGATGGGCTGCCTGCTGTTCATCGTCGCCATTCCGGCGCTTATCTTCTTCACGGGTCGACGCTCACCAATGTGATCGGGAGTATCGGCGGGTTTAGCGGGCGTGCAGCAGTTCAGCGCCGCCGGAAGCGTCGATTGTCTCGTCGCAGAATTATCGTGCAGGGAATTCAACCCCTCGGGCAGTTGGTCAGCGTGAGCGTGCAGTTGGCGAAAGCCGGGGTGTTCGTCGGCGTGGGGCAGGGTGTGCTGAACGTGGGCGGTTACTCGGCGAATTACGCCGTGCAGGGGGCGGTTGAAGCTGAGACGACCTGGATGCAAATCGGCGAAGACGATGTGCGCTACGACGCGGCAACGGACGTCTACGTCATCACCATCCCCGCGCCGCAGTTGACGAGCTGCCGCGTCGAGATGATCGACCAGTATGACGAGTCGGTTTCGACGTGCAATCTGGATTGGGATGGGGTGCGCCAGCTCGCGCAGTATCAGGCATTATCCGACTTCCGTGATGATGCGCTTGAAGGCGGTATCCTCACCCGCGCGGAGACAGAAACGCGCTTCGTGCTGGCCAACCGTGCGCTCGCTGACCGGGCGCAGCGGGAGATTGTGTTCGCGCCGCCGACGGGCGAGACGGTTTATCCGCCGTCGTGCTTGCCGGAGATCCCTATTGGCTGGCGCTTTGATACGCAGAACAATCACTGGACGAAATAGCATAGTCGACAGTTTACAGTCAAGACAGGGTTTGAAGCAGTTTCCTGAGGATGGGGCAGACACACAGGTCTGCCCATTTTCAGGCGCACCGATAGTTGCGCTCCTGCAAGCAGTTACCCTTATTCCAGACACTTGCCAGACCATTAACTGTGAACTGAAACTGTAAACTGAGAACTATCAGCGCACGCCGACGCGCATGGTGAACGAGGTTGGTGAGCGTCATGCCGCCTTCGATGTCCAGCAGCGGCGGCGTCAGGGGTTCAACCGCCAGCGCCCGACAATCCCCGCCAGCAGCAGCGTGCTCACCGTCGTGACAAACGATCTTCCAGCGCCGCGCGCACGCCCGCCCCGAACGGCATGTAGCTGTAGTTGGAGCCGCTTTTCATAGCCCGCCGAAAACGTTCCGGCATAAAAGCTTCCGGGTTGATGAACTGCTTGGGTTATGGTGCAGCGCGTACGGGCTGACGAAGATCGCGCTGCCGGACGGCACGAAGTACTTGCCGACCCGCGCTCGCGCGTCGCCTGCCGCGTGATCACCCACACGGGCGGGTACAGGCGCAGTGTTTCGCGGATGACCATTTCGGCATAGGGCAGGTTGTCGAGGTCAGCGGCATTCGGTAAGCGTCCACCCAAGGTCGACCGAACTTCCTGTAAGAGTTCCGCTTCCGCATCGGGGTTGCAGGCGAGCAGATGCAGCGGCCACGCCAGCGTGTTGGCGACAAGCTCCGTCCCCGCATGGAACAGAAAGCAGCATTTCGTCGACGGCCTGCGCCGGGTTGACGTAATGCAGACGTTCGAAGAGACCGCAGCGCCGATCCGCGACCAGGGTCGGCAATCGCCTCTTTTAGCCCAGGAATGCGCGCGCCCACAGCCGCGCCGTGCGCCGACGGGCAGCCACGCCGGGATGAGCGGCGACTCGAAGCGGCGGTCAGCGAGCGGTTGGCTGAAGGGCACACCTTCACGCAGCCCGGCGGGCGCGGCGTCGCGTTCAAACAAGAGCTGCAGTCATGCGGGCGGTCATGGTTTTGAGATGGGTGGGCAGCGAGACCACATCGTCGGGACACCAGCCGAGCAGGTTGACGGCACTCGTGATCTGATCCGCGAAGTCGTACAGCCAGCGGGATCACTAGGCGGCTTGATGCGGTCGCGTCCGCCGAGTTTGTCTTTGGGTGGAAACAGATCGTGCCCCATGGCGCTGTTCAGCGTCTTGAGGTAATTCGGGCGGTCGGTGAAGCGTTCGGGCGCTTCGACCAGTACATAGTGCGCCTCACGCGGGTTGTTGACCAGATACGCGTGGAGTCGGGCCGAAGCGGAAATGCACGAGTTCGCCATACTGCAAGGGGGACTCGGTCAGGGCGCGAAACGGGTTGTTCGCAAAGAGGGGGCGCATCGCCTGCAATGAAGTGCTTCTGCGGGCCGGGCGGAAAAAAGGCATCCATACACAGCCTCAAACTTCTTGTGTTACAGTCATCTTGAACTACTGTAACATGAAGATGGAAGCATGAGTGTTGAGAAAAGGCATCCAAGTGAACAGTTATCAGTTCACAGTTTAAAGTAGAGCCTCAACCATCGCGATGTAGGGGCAGACCTACGTGTCTGCCCAATTTAGGCGCACCGCCGTGCGCCCCTACAGACCGGTATGTGAGCATTTGCCAGATATATGAGAGGCGCTGTAAACTGAAACCTGTGAACTGATAGCTTGTTTCTAGTATGCTCCGGAGCGGAGCAGCACACGCGGGATCGTCATAAAGAGGATTTGCGCATCCAGCCCCACCGACCAGTTCTCGATGTAGTAGATGTCCATGAGGCACATCTCGTCGAAGGGGACTTCGCTGCGCCCGCTGATTTGCCACAGCCCGGTCATGCCCGGCTTGACCTGCAGACGCTGCAGGTGCCACGCCTCATACAGCGAGACTTCGTCCGGCGTGGGCGGGCGTGGGCCGACGAGGCTCATCTGCCCGGTGAACACGTTAATCAGGTTGGGGAGCTCGTCGATGCTCAGCTTGCGGATCACGCGTCCGACTTTGGTTACGCGCGGATCATCTTTGATTTTCGGGTGACGTGGATCGAGCTCGTGCGTCTTGATCAGGTCGGCGCGCAGTTTGTCGGCATCGGGGATCATGCTGCGGAACTTGATCATATCGAATTCGCGGCCATTTTCGCCGACGCGGCGCTGCTTGTAGAAGACTTTACCGTTGTCCTCCAACCGGATCGCGAGCGCGACCAGCCCGAACATGAGCAGCAGGAGCGGTGACATCGCCCCGATGAGGATGAGAGTCCATGGCGCGCTTGATCGGGCGGTTGCTGCCTTTGAGCGGCACATGCCCGTTGACGCGCAGCAGGGGATGCCGTCCAGGTTTTCGACCTGCACCTGCTTGAGGTTAAGTTGAAAGACTTCCGGCACCACGCTCACTTCGACGCCGCGCTGCTGGCAGATGCGGATCATCTTGAGAATCTGGTCGTGGTGCGTCCATGCCAGCGTGATCACTACATGGTCGACATGGTGCTCGCGCAGCACACTGGCGAGATTATCCATGCTGCCCAATCCCTTGAGGCGACCGAGATCGACGCTGCCATCTTCTTCATTTTCGCCGAGGTAACCAATCGGCAGGAAGCCCTGCGCCCGCCGCGCAACCATCGTGCGCAGCACCGAGCGGCCAATTTCGCCGCCACCGACTACCAGCACGCGCTGCACGCCGATTCCGCGCGCCCGCAGACGCGCCTGTATGGTACGGCGCACGACGCGGGCGAGGGACAACAGCACAATCGTGATGGCCGCGACGTAGAGAATCATCAAACGGCTGAAGACGAGCGGCTGGAACGCGAAGCTGATCGCCAGCAGCACGACGGTCGCATTGGTCACACCGTTGAGGATGGTGTAGCTTTCGTCGAGCCACGAGCGCCCGCGAATATTCTTGTACAGGCCGCTGCCCCGGTAGTTGAGGTACAGCCAGATGATGTAGACGATGGTGTAGGGGAGGTAGGGTTCGAAGGGCGCGCGGTTGAATTCCAACACGGGCGCGATCAACTGGAGTTCGTAGCGGACGAAATAGGCGATGCCGAAGGCGGCGAAGGCCAGCAGCGCATCGACCGTGGGCATGAGCCACGGTTTTCGAGCCATGACGTTGTAGGGCGCACGTCTTTAGTCGCCATGTAGGGCTTTCCGATAGCTTTCAATTGTTTTGTCGGCGGTCGCCTGCCACTGGAAACGCGCAGCCTGAACGAGTCCGCGTTCGCGCGCAGCGTTCCGCCATTGAGTATCGTCCACCGCGCGGCGCAGCGCTTCGGTCCACGCGCTGACCGCCTGCGGGGCGAGCGTCAATCCGGCGTCTCCGGCAACTTCGGGCAGCGATGAGGCGTCGGACATGATCACAGGCGTGCCGCACGCCTGCGCTTCGAGGACGGGCAGCCCGAAGCCCTCAAACACCGACGGATAGATAAACGCTTCCGCCGAATTGTACCAGAAGCGCAGTTCATCGGCAGGGATGAAACCCGGAAACTGCACCCATGAGCCGAGATGATGACGTTCGACAGCGGCAAAGATAGGATCATAATCCCAGCCCTTGCCGCCGCCCAGGATGAGCGGCAGGCGCTGGTGTACGGGCAGCGCGGCATACGCATCGAGCAGCACGGTGAGGTTTTTGCGCGGCTCCAGCGTGCCGATGAACAACCAGAAGCGCTCCGGCAGATTCTTCGCGCGTTTGAAGGCGGCAATCTCGTCAGCGGGCAGCGGATAGAAACGTGCCGGGTCGTAACCGGGCTGCGCGAGGTCAATCTTGGACGCGGGAATGCCTAACGAACGCTCCACATCCCGCCCGGTCGATTGGCTGATGACCTGCACACGGCGGGCGCGGCGGCAGGTCAAGCCCGTGAACAGGCGCAAATACAGGCGGCGCGCGGCGGGCAGGCGTTCCGGGTAGTGGATGAAGCTGAGATCGTAAATGGTGACGATCATCGGCGTGCTGAGCGGGAGCGGCGCGACGAACGCCAGCGCATGATAGAGGTCGAAGGCGCCGAGCTGCCACGGCTGAAGCGCCTGTTCCCACACAATGCGGCGCAGCGGCGACTCGGTGTCGAGACGCGAACGGCGCAGCTCCACGCCATCGATCTGCATATGGTTAGCCGCGCCAACGAACGCCGTAAAGCGCCAGTCATCGCGGGGAAGGTGGCGCAGCAGTCCGTCAATATATCCGTGAATTCCAGCCGAACGGTAACCCGCCGAACCGGAGAGTAGATGAGCGTTAAGTCCGATGTGCATGGGCGGACGATATAGCAGATTTACAGACGCCCTCACGCTGGCGGCTTTACTCCATCGGCGTGACTTCGATGTACAGCATGTCCTTGCCCCGCATGCGGTTCATCAGGTCGAAGATGCGCTTCTGCCAGCCATACTTCTGAGTGAGCGCCGCCTTGGCCTCACTCACTTGATCCGGGGGTAGAATGCGTGCCATCGCTTCGACCGCTGCGCCCAACAGGTCACCGCGGCTTGTACACGGGGCAACCTCGACCTGCGCGTTGTTCCGTATCCGTTTGACTTTGCCCGCGTTGGCCTGAGTCATTACGTAGACCTTCTTGGTATCGCCCGCGAACCAGACCGGCGTCGGTACAGGTTCGCCCGACTTGCGGAACGTCGTCAGGCACATGAAGGCTTGTCCACTCAGCGATTTGAAGGGCATTGTCCTCTCTTTCAACATTGATGCCTCTGTGACCACAATTTGGCTTTAGCCTATCCTTTTTGTACTATATGTGGCCTTAGACAAAGCTGAGAAAACCTGATGAGTCTTTATTCAACAATCTCTGCTGACAATGCTTCTCAACTCTCACAGTTGATCGCTGTGCAGTGTGGCTTCATCACGCAGGTGGCTTGGTCAGGCCGCGGAACGGCGCTCGGAGTCAGTCACGGCAGCGGCGTGTGGTTGTGGAATGGTGGGTTTGGTGGCGAGCCGGATCGCCAGATTACGTCGGAGACGCCGATTAAGGGCTTTGCCTTCAGCCCGGATGGAACCGCGATGGTGACGGCGGGCGCGGATATGACTGTCCGCCTGTGGATGACACATCTCGACCGTCCACTGTTCATCCTGCGCGGACACGGCGACAGCGTGAACTCAGTTGCTTTCAGCCCGAATGGGCGCATGATTGTGTCCGGTGGCGGTGACCGCGAAGTCCGTCTGTTCGACATGCGCGAAAGCGTGAAATCCACGCCGATGCCCGGTCACACCGATGAGATCACGAGCGTCGTCTTCGGCTTGAACGGCAAAGTCGCGGCCTCGGGCGCGCGCGACATGACGATCCGCGTGTGGGAGACCGATCACTGTACGCTGCGCTACGTGCTGGATCAGCCCGACTGGGTGCGGGATCTCGCCGTCAGCCCGGATGGCAAGCTGTTAGCGTCGGCCTGCAAGGACGGGATCGTCAGCTTCTACGAGCTGGAAACGGGCAAGAACGTCGGCTTGATCAACGCGCACATCGACGGCACCGACGCGGTCGCGTTTAGCCCGGATGCGTCGCTGCTGGCGACGGGTGGGCGCGATGGGTTGGTCAAGGTGTGGGAACTGGCGACGGGCAAACTATTGGTCGAGCTGGCCGGGCATGACAAGCCCGTCCTCACGGTGACGTTCAACCCCTCCGGCACGTTGATCGCGAGCGGTTCAGGCGACAACACCGTCCGCGCGTGGAGCGTGCCGTAAACTGGCCTCACCCCTAACCCCTCTCCCGTGGGAGAGGGGGATTTCCGCTAATCCATATCAAAATAGGCTTCGAGGACCTGACGGGCGATGGGCGCGGCGATTTCCGACCCCTGACCCGCGGTTTCGACCATCGCCACGACGATGATTTCCGGGTTGTCGCGCGGTGCGTAGCTGGCAAACCACGCGTGCGACGGGGTGCTCGGACCGCCGGCCTGCGCCGTGCCCGTCTTGCCACACACGCCGATGCTTTGCAGAGGCGAATTGCGGAACACGAAATCCGCTGTGCCGCCTTCGCGTGTCACATCGCACAAGCCCTGCCGGATCATCGCCAAGACCTCGGGACGCAGCCCGGTGGGCGTCAATTCGGTGATCATCGCCGGGGTGATCGAATCGCCGAGCAGGCCTGTGCTCTCGACGAGATAGGGCCGCGGTAGATCGCCATCGTTGGCAATCGCGGCGAACCAGCGCGCGACTTGCAGCGGCGTCACGCCCATAAAACCCTGACCAATCGCCATGTTGACCGATTCGGAGAACGTCCACGTTTCGCCGCGCACCGTGCGCATCCAATCGGGATCTGGGATGAAGCCCGTTTCTTCGATCAAATCTGTCAGACCGGAGCTGCCGCCAAAGCCGAGCCGCGTCGCATAAGTCGGCAAAATCCACGGGTCGACCTGATCGAGCTGGTAGCCGACTTCGTAGTAGTACGGATTGCAGGAGTGCGTGAGCGACTGCGGCAGCGTGAGCGTGCCGTGACCATCATTCCAGTCATAGCGGGTGATGTCGCGATTCCAGATGCCGACGCACGTATACCGTTCGTCGAGCGCATACACGCCGCTGTCGGCCACCGCGGCGGCGGAGACAGTCTTCATGACCGAACCGAGCGGGTAGACGCCCTGCACCGGGCGGTTGACTTCTGGGTGCGCCGGATCGGACTGGTAGCGCTCGATCAGCCGGGAAGCAGCCTCGCGCCCCATCGTTGGGAAAGTGTTGTAGGCGTTGTTATCGAAGAATGGGTAGCTAACCATTGCGCGAATCGCGCCCGTGTTCGCATCCATGACGACGACCGACGCGCCCAGCGAGTTTTCCGCCCAGCCGCCGCGGGCTTGGCGGTACGTTTCCACGAGGATCCGCTCAACGGTGGCCTGCAGCTCACTGTCGAGCGTCAGCCACAGGCTTTGCGCGGGCTGCACGGCGACCCGTGTCAGTTCGCGGATCACCTGACCTTCGGAGGTGACGAGCACCAAACGCCCGCCGGGCTGACCGCGCAGCGTCTCGTCCCACGTCAGTTCGATGCCGGCGCGTCCGACAATCGACGCCTGATTGAAGCCCGCCGCTTCCAGATCGGGGATTTCAGCTTCCGTCGGGAAGCCGACATAGCCGAGAATGTGCGGCGCTAGCGTGCCGTTGGGATAGCGCCGCGCCGGGACGTCTTCGAACTGCGCTGCGCACAGCGCTTCGAGCTGCGCCCGGTCGCGCGTATAGGTCGCGGGTTCGATGATGCCCATTTCGACCACCCAGAACGAAGGCCGCGCTTCCAGCCGCGCCTGCACATCGGTGACTTCCTGATTGAGCGCGGTCGCGATGGTGGCGAGGCAGTTGGGATAGTCGGGGATGCTGTCGCGGATGACATTGATGCGCACCATCGCGCCGTTTTGATCGGCCAGCACGTTGCCAGCGCTGTCGTAGATGTTGGCACGGTTGGGCACGTTGAGTTCGGCGCGCACATACGCACCGTTCGTCATGCCGTCGAAGATGGTGTCGGGCGTCCACGCGATGCGCCATTCGTTCGCCGTTTCGTCCACGACCAGCATCAGGTTGCGGTTGGCATCGGTGAAGCTGCCGAGCAGGCGCGTCGCAAACGTGGCGTTGTAGTTGTAGATAGCGACTGAGTCTTGTTCGCGGAAAATGCCCGTGCCGTCGCTGGTGCTCACACTTTGGAACGACAGCGCATCGTTGGTGTTCTGGTAGAACGATTCGAAATTTGTGAGAGGGTAAGCGTCCTGTGCGGCGAGGCTGAGCAGGCGATGCATGGCGGCGAAGTCGCCGTTTTGCCACTGCTGCAAGAACTCCCGGGCAATGCGTTCGGCATCTTCCAGTCGATAATTGGACGGGAGCAGCGCCAGTGTCGGCAGCACCTGCGCCGCTTGCGGTCGCTGCGGCCCACACGCCGCCGCTGCCAGGACGATCATCACCAAGAACCAGAGACGCCAGCGCATACTACTGCCCGATCCATCACACTTGATATAAGCCCAGGGCTTATTATAGTCCTGATTCAGATTTTCCCGCCTAGCACGGAAAGTGAGAAACCGGACGGTCGGCGGTCAGGGCGTTTGCCCGTGATTCATGCGCCGCGTTATACTGCAAGCGAGATTTTAGTCGTTAGGACAGGGAGCGAATGAGCATGGCGCAAATTGACAGCCTGAGCGCAAATGAATTTCAAGTCTACCTGAACGAGGATGTCGTGCCGGGGGTGTTCCGGGTGTGTGGGTTCATCCCGTTCAAGCTGGAAGTCCGACCCGGCGTGTCGAACGTGGTGCGCGAACCGTTCAAGCTGGCGAAGATGGTGCAGCGCGACCCGGCGCTCCCCTTCAATCGTTGGCTGCAAGAGACGCTCGCCGGGAAGCAGGACATTGTCCGTCCCACGCGCACGCTCGTGATCGTGGCGCTTGATGACGGCGTGGAGTCGCGGCGCTGGACGGTGACGGGCGCGTGGATTAGCGAGATCAGCTATTCCGATTTCAACAGCGCGTCTGGCGAACTGGTCGAAGAAGTGGTGACCATCCACTTTGACGATATTCAGGAAACGTGGGCGGGTGACCAACTGGCGAAGAGTTAGTCCGGCGTTTGACCACGCCTCGATTGGTGGATGTTAACGATTGATTGCCATAGTCAGTCGACAGTTCCAGTGATTAGCTGTGAACTGTCGACTGTGTTGTATTTACCCCTGAATTTCGACCACTACGCCTTCTTCCGCCCATGCATACAACTGCGCGATATTGTCGTTGCTCAACAGGATGCAGCCATACGTCACGCGCGTGCCCAGACTATTCGTCCACAACAGTTGACTACCGCCGCGCGTGGGGAAGCCGTGAAAACCGTTGACGAAATCCGCATTCGGGATCGGATGGTACACGCCGAGAAAGTCCGGCATCCACAAGTCCCAGTTGCTGGCGTAAGCGTTCGGCTCGTGTGACAGAATCTGATAGACGCCCGCCCACGTCGGGCTGGAGTTGATGCCTGTGCTCGCTGACCAATCCCATTTGAGCGCGCCGTTCTCGTACACGCGCACGCGCTGTTCAGGGATGCTCACGACGATGCGTTTGCCCGCGACGACGGGGAGCGGCAGCAGCGCATCCTGCGACGGAATGGTGATCGATTGGCCGACGCTCAGGCTGTCGACGCCGGGATTGGCCGCCTGCACATAGGGGTATGGGATGCCGTAATCCCACGCGATGCTAATGATCGATTCGCCGGGCTGAACCGTGTGCTGCGTGTCGTTGTGATAGACGCGGATGGTCGCCGCACTGCCCGCCGCGGCATTGACGACCGCCGCCACGGCTGCATCGAGATCGATGCGCCGGGCAGCGCCGAGTTCAGTTTGCCGGGTGTTCAAATAGGCGCGCACCGCTGCCGAGATCGAGCGGCACGGGGAAGTTCGGCGCTTCAGTCAGGTTCATGGCGATCCATTCGCCCCACACGTCACCCGGTACATCCCATGCGATCGTCTGATCAGCAATCGGATCGTACAGATTGATGGGGAGCGTATAGGTCGGCATCCAGCGCGGGATCGGCGTGGGGGTCGGCGTAGGCGGCGCGATGAACGCGACCAGATTGCCATCTGACGCATAAATCACGCCGATGACGGCGATGAATCCCAGCGTACCAAGCAGGAACGCCACCGCGCCGACAATGGCGACGGCGAACCAGTTGACTGGACGCTGCGGTTTGCGGCGGGGTGGTCGGCGCGGTGGTGGCGGCGCGGTGACGCGGCGCTGCGGTTTCGGTTTGGGCTGCGGCGGACGCGGAGTCCGCACGGTATACATGCTCATGGTGCTGAAACCCGTCTCAAGATGACAAGTTCTATTATACGCCCAGCCAAGCGGATCTGCGTCCGCCGTTGGGCGGATGATTGCCCTACGCTGATTGTCCCGAGCGAGAGGAAGCGTTGGGTATGTAGGCATGTTTCAGGGATTGTCCGAAAATGGTATTTTTGCCGTGTAGGGGCAAGGCATGAGGGTGTGTAAACAGTGATAAACTGGGGGCATGAGCGAAAAACGGAAAACATATCCCAGTGATTTGAGTGACGGGGAGTGGGCGCAAATCGAGGCCCTCATCCCTGCGGTGAAGCCCGGCGGACGTCCAGCCCGCTACGCGCGCCGTGAAGTCGTTAACGCCATCCTGTACGTGCTGCGGACAGGGGAAGTTGGCGGATGCTGCCGCATGACTTTCCGCCTTGGGAAACCGTGTATGGTTACTTTCGTCGGTGGTGTCAGGCGGGCGTTTGGCACCAACTTCATGCGCAGTTACGCACGACATGGCGCACGGAAACCGGGCGGGATCCCTGTCCGAGTGCCGGGGCGCTCGACAGCCAAAGCGTGAAAACGACGGAAAAAGGGGGCGCAAAGGCTGGGACGGACACAAACATGTGAACGGGCGTAAGCGTCATCTGCTCGTGGATAGCCAAGGTCTGGTGCTCGGCGTGCATATCACCAGCGCCGCTGTCCGCGATGAGCACGGCGGTGCCTACCTACTCCGCAAAGTTAGGGCGTCTTACCCCCGTCTCGAGGTACTTTGGGTCGATGGTGGCTATGAAGGTTTGTTTCGCGCTTATGCATGGCACATCCAGGGGCTTGAGGTGCAGATGAGTATCCAGCAGAAAGCGCGGGCGTACGCTGTGACCTCCAAACGATGGGTCGTTGAGCGAACCTTCGCTTGGTTGGGACGTACCGACGCCTGAGCAAGGATTACGAATACCTGTGTCAGACCAGTGAAAACTGGATTTATGTGGCGATGAGCCATCTCTTGGTCAGACGTTTGGCGCGCATGAGGGCTTTTTAAACACCCTCATAACTTGCCCCTACGAGAAATTGCACCTATCCAGGCCACGATCGACAGATGAATGTCCGTTTACAACCGCGCGATCAATTCGCCGCGCTGGAAAGTCTTCGCGCCGATCCACAGCAGGATCGCCGCGACCACCCACACGATCAAGCCGATAATCAGAATCATCTCCGTGCTGAAGTAGACCACACCCGCCATCTGCGCGACCAGCAGCAGGATGATCGGCACGACTACGAAGCCGCTGACCTGAATCGCTTCCTGCACGGTCTTGGCGCGGCGCGACACAAAGATGATCGCCGCGAGGCCGAGCGCGGCGACGGCCGGGGACAGCCAAAAAACCATCCACAGCCACGCGCTGTTCGGGAACCAGATGCGCTCCATCAGCCCCCACGACGCGACGTTGACCACGATTGCATTCAGCAGGCCACCGAGCAGGGTAGCAACGACCGCCGGAATCCACGCCACAAGCAGCTTGGCGATGTAGAGCTCAAAGTCGCTGATCGGCGAATAGAGCAGGCCTTCCAGCGTCTTGCGTTCGTGTTCCCCGGCGATGCTGTCCGCGCCAAAGGTCGTCGAAATCATGATCGGCACCATGAGGAACAGCGGCCCAAACAGGTAACCCGCGATCAGCAGGGTGAACTGTTCGACGATGCCGTTGTAGTTGGCCAGTTCCGCGCGCAGCCCGGCGGGCATGTTGGCGAAGAACAGGCCGAAATCGCTGTCGATGTCGCCCATCGCTCCCGGCGCGGATGACGCCAGATACACCATGATCCCCGGCATGATGACGAAAAACAGTGCCGGCATGAGCATCAGTGAGGCCAGGACATTCTTGTTTTGCCGGACGAGGCGCAGGTCTTTGCCGACGACCGCCCGGATAGCCCGCCAATTCATGAGGTTACTCCCCTCGTTTCTGCAGTGTAAAGTACACATCTTCCAGCGACGGTTCGAGCGGCACGACGCTGTACACGGCGATCTGGGCTGCCACCAGCTTCGCAACGACCTCGGGAATGCCCGTGTAGGCAACATTCTTGAGCACCAGCTTGTCGCCGCTGATCTCTCCGACCACGCCATCAAGCAGCGCGTGGGCGCGTTCTGCTTGCCCGTCGGCGACTTCCACCTCCACCTTGATGTTGGTGTGCGTCTGATGCGCGAGTTCGCGCGGCGTGCCGAGTGCCACGACGCGCCCCTGTTCCAGCACGGCCACGCGGTCGCACAGGCGCTGCGCGTCATGCAGATTGTGCGTCGCCAGCAGCACGGTTTTGCCCTCCACGCGGCTGACCTGCACGATCAGATCGTTCACGTCTTTCGCGGCGACCGGATCAAGGCCAGCGGTCGGCTCGTCCAGAAACAGGATGTCCGGTTGATGCAGGAAGGCGCGGGCGAGCGCGAGGCGCTGCTTCATACCTTTGCTGTACCCGCCCACTTTCTCCTTGGCACGATCTGCCAGATTGAAGTATTCGAGCATGCGCGCAACCCGCGCATCGACCTGATCGCGCGGGATGCCGTACAGATCCGCGAACACGCGCAGGTTGTGGTGGGCGTTCAAGCCTTCGTAGAGCGAGGGCGTTTCGGTCAGTACGCCCGTGCGTTTGCGCAAGTCGCGCCCCTGCTGAACCGGGTCATACCCGAGCACGCGCGCCGAGCCTTCCGAGGCATTCAGTACGCAATTCAGCAAGCGGACAGTCGTCGTTTTGCCTGCGCCGTTGTGACCCAGCAGTCCGAACACTTCGCCTGCATACACATTCACAGTGAGATGATCGACAGCGGTTTTGTCGCCGAAGCGTCGGGTGAGGTTATTGGTTTCGATGACGGTATTCATCAATGCGTTCCCCCTTGAATACACGTTCCGAATCATAGCACCGGAGGCGGGATTTGTACGGTCAAGAATAGGTCAAGAGTGAGCTTTTTTCCTACTCATGCGGCGTTCATCCGACTCTGCTATACAATTACAATCTTAATGTACTAAAGGAGAAACCGTATGATCGATCTGGCTGGAATCAAGGCGATGGTGGCTGAGGCGGACGAGCATACGCTCACCCTGTACCTGAACGTCGACAACACAACACCGGAAAATCAGGCGACGACCCCGGCATGGCGCATCTACGCGAAGAACAAGCTGTTCGAACTTGAGACTGCCGCGAAAAGTCAGACGGACGGGTGGGCTGACATTCGCGCGCGTGTCGACGAGTTCTTTGAGCAGTACCGCCCTTCGAGCAAGGGGCTGGCGTTGTTCGCGTGGAACGGATCGCTGCAAACCATCGAACTGCCGTTTGCGGTCGAAAATCAGGCGACGTTCGGTAATGCGCAGATCGCGCCGCTCTTGTGGGTGCTGGACGAGTACGAACCCTACCTGATCGTGCTGGTCGATCAGGAAAAGGCGCGTTTCTTCCTCGCGCAGTTAGGGAGCGTCGGCTTCCGCGAAGGGATGGAAGTGGATCTTGAGGGTTACGATTTCGCCGAGCGGACATACACCGCCAGTCCAAATCCGGTGGGCGGCGGGAACGCTGTGCATGGCGGCAGCGGGCGTGATGATCACGAGGCCATGCTGGACGAACACCGGACGCGCATGTACCGTCAGGTCGCGACGGGCATCGAGACCTATGTCAATCAACGCCAGATTCGTCGCTTTTTCCTCGGTGGCAGCGAACAATCGGCGCACGCCGTCAAGAATCTGCTGCCGCCTAAGCTGCAAGACACCGCGATTGCCACGCTGCCGATCCCTTACGCCTGGGACAGCAAGAAATCCTCGACATGGTGCAGCCCAAAGCCATCGAACACGAGCGCCAAGAGGAAATGCGCATCGTGCAGGAGGTGATTGATTTCGCGAAGGCGGGCGGGCGTGGCGCACTTGGCATGCAGCAGGTGCAGGAGGCGCTCACTATGCAGCGGGTCGAACTGCTGATTCTGCCGTGGTCGGAGGCCGACGACGAAGGCGTCCGCCCGGACCTGCCGCTGCGGGCGTTCGCGTCGGGCGGCAGCGTCGAACTGGTGCACGGCGCGGCTGCAGATCTGCTCAAGCGGGAAGGCGGGATCGCCGCCCGGCTGTATTACGCGCTGTAGCCGCAACCAATGGGGCGATCAGTCATGATCGTCCCATAATAATTACAATGAACCTTAATTGACATTGAAATTAAAATTGTTATGATGATGCTAGACATGGGCTACGATGTATTCGCTTGGAGAGGATAAAGCATGGACGTTATCGGCAATATTCTTGCGTTTCCGTTCGTCTGTCTCGGTTGGTTGCTCGTCGGGGCGATTGCTGGCGCGCTGGCGCATTCGATCATGGGCGGGCGAGATGAGCCGCTCATCAATGATATCATTTTAGGGCTGATCGGTTCGGTCGTCGGTGGGTTCGTGATCGGGTTGTTCATCGACGTGAGCAATCGTGCTGGCTTGGGCGGCGTGCTGCTGAGCATTGTCGTCGCGACGATCGGCGCGATCGTCCTGATCGCCATCGGTCGCATGCTGCGTGGACGGTCACCCGCGTAAGCAATCGGTCACCGTATGCAAGAAGCGCCCTAATTCATGGGCGCTTTTTGATTCTGTTAACTTTTGGGTCCAATATGTTCGTCGAGGAAAGCCACATCTTTGCGCTTAGCGATCGTGAAGTTGCGCCCCCAAAACGTGTAGTGCAAGCCGAGTAAGTCGCAGGTTTCAGCGAAAAGACGTTGAATATCGGTTGAGACCTGTGTGAACTGGTAGCGCGGATAGACCCGGTTGTAAATCACAGGTTCAATTCGTGCGCCATCACTATGGTATAGCCCACGAAAGAATTCCAGTGGGTATTCGCGCCAAATCGTTTGCTGCCAATCAGTAAGTTCAATTTTGCGGGTGTGTTTTTCTCCTTTACCATGCTGTGGTAGGAGATCAAGCCAACGATTGGTGTAGCAGGAGACGACTACACACTCTGATGGCGTTTTATTGATAGACACCTGTTTGTCTGGCATGATGAGCTCAACAGTTTCAACGCATCGTTTCAGAATATTCGGTTGGCGCTGATCAAGGGAAATGCGCAGACGGTGGCTATTCCTAACGTGGCTTATGTGCCCATCTCCTAAGTAGAGCCCAAGGAGATACGCATAGGCAGCGCGGTATTCGGGACTCCACATTGTAATACTGACATTGGTCTCACGCAGGGACGGATGCTGGCTTCGATATTCCTCCAAATTTGCGACTGTTTCGAACTTATCAATACAGTTACGCACAGTGGCACGGGGAATATCTGTGATTTGGCTGATAGCCAATTTGTTAAAACCTCGTTCCCATAACTGCAAGATGCGCTCGTATTCCTCGAAAGTTCGCATTTAAGTCACTCTAAAAATAGTTGTTTAGACATACAGAATAGTATAACAAAAAAGACGCTTAGCTAGCGTCTTTTTGTAGTAGGGCTGGTGGGAGTCGAACCCACATGCTCTCACGAGCGGATCATTTTAAGTGATCAGTGTATACCAATTTCACCACAGCCCCGTAACTATTCGACTAAGTTACTTATTCGAACAGCACGATACAGAGAGTATATCAAGATTCCCCCCGATCGTCAATCCGGTGAAGCTGGCGGATGGTGGCGACAGATATTTTACAGCCCGATAAAACCCTTGTGTCAGAATCGTTACATGTATGAAATGATACTTATAGGGCAACGTTATATTCACTGTAGAAAGGTAGCGCAGATGCTTCGCACTAGACGTACCTTGGTCTTCGTAATCGTGGCTCTTTTCGTACTCTCAGGCAGTGTGGCCGCGCAGCGCAGCGGTGGTAGTCGCCCTGCGCCGAGCGGGTCAGGCGGGACGGCGGGCAGCCCGGGCATGAGCGGTGCGGCGCTCAACACAGGCGCTGGCGGTCGCTCCGGCGGTCAAGTGGGCGGCGGTCAGGTTGGTGGTGGTCAATTGGGCGGTCAGCGCGGTCAGGGCGGTGCGCAAGGTGGCGAGCGTCCGACCTTCGGCTCCGGTCTCAATTTGAGCGAGCGCGGCACCGGAGATGTGGCGCTGGAACTGCCGTTCATGAGCGGTGAAACGGGCGATTGGATGTCCCGTTTTGGCTCGGGTGGGTTCGGCACACGCGCGGAAGGCGGCGAACTGCCGGAAGGGCTACCGACATTGGAAGATCAGGGCTGGTCGCCGGAGAGCTTGCCAGAAGGTCTGCCGGAAGCACCTGGTGCATTTGCGGATTTGAGCGGTTTAGCCGAAACGCAGGGACAGGCGCAGGATGCGGTCGCTGGAGCGCTGGGGGACGCGACCGAACAGGCGCAAGCCGCTGCTGCTGCCGCCACTGAGCAGGCACAGCAAGCCTATGATCAATTCTGGGCAGACTATTACACGGCGGTCGAGACCACCGCGCAGGTCTACTACGACACGATGACGGCAACGGCGGATTATCTGCTGGCGAGTTATGCAGCGGCGGTCGACTATACGACGCAGACGGTCGATTACTACCTCGCCTATGCCGAGCAGTATGCCTACTACTGCGCGCTGTATCCGTGGGACTGCTACAGTTACGCCTATGACGCTGCGACCAACAGTTACTACTATGTAGGCGCTGCCAGCGATGCGCCCAGCGGCACGACGACCATTGGCGATGTCACCGTCAATGTGACCGTGCCGATCAGCGAGCCGACCCCATCGGCGGAGGCTTACGAAGCGCTGGTCGTGTTTGCCAATGATCAGCTTGGCGCGGTGATCGAACCGCTGTATGCCGGGGAAGCGACCGAGGCCGTCCAGCTGGTGATCGGTTATCTGCCGGACGAAATCGAAGCGCAGCTCCTCAATGCGACGAGCATCAGCGGTGTAACCTACTGGGGTCTGCTGACAGGCGGTGCGGGCGCGGTCATCGTGGGTGACTGTTCTACCAACCCGGCCAACTGCGCGATCACGGCGGATAATCTCAGTGTGCAGTTGTCGAGCGCATCGACCGGGATGTACGGCTTGCTGGCCAGCGCGGCTGTGCCCACAACTCCGGAGGCGGCTCTGGCGCTGATCACCACGGTGTATCCCAAGTTGGACGGCCTCTCTTTCAACCAGATCACAGATGTGGAACAGGGGGTGGCGTTTATGGCCACCACAGCCAGCGTCGGTTATGACGTGGACACCCAAGCGCCGATTTCAACGGCCAAGGTAGTTTATGCAGGCGTGGTCGACGTGAACGGCGCCCCGTTCGTCTACGCAGCGGTCGGCGTGGGCGCGGGCTACGCCAGTCTCCTCGGCTAATCATCAGTCACGGCATCAGCAGACGAGGCCTATTCTGTCCGGCGTACAGGTATGCCTCGTGATTGTTCCTATTCCTCAACAATCCGGTTGATCCCTCTCCGACAAACGGCGGATTTTCGCCCTGTAAGCGTCAGGAACGCGTATAATGGCGATAGAGCAGAGCCAATGAGACCTGCGCTATAAAGAGATGCATTCATGGTTGAAGGGGGGAAGACCTTTATGATCCGCTTTGCACGAGTGGTGCTGCTGGCGTTGATCCTCGCGGTGCTCATGTCGCTGATGCCGTCGAAGGCGGCGCAGGCGCAGCTTGAAGACTCGGTTCCGACCGCGGAACTCGATCCGACGTTCGCCGTCGAATGGATGGACTTACTGTATCAACGGATCATGGCGGAAAGCTACAACCCGCCGTCCGCGGCGCGCCTGTATGGCTACGCGGGCGTGACCCTGTACGAAGCGGTTGTGTGGGGTATCCCGACGAATCGCTCGCTGGTCGGGCAGCTCAACGGCCTGAACGATTTGCCATACCCGGATGATGGGATTTACGATTGGACGACGGTCGCCAATGCGGCGCTCAACACGACGCTTAACGGCTTGATGTTCGAAGCGGGCAGCGAAACACACGACGCCTTCAATGCGTTCTATGCGGAACAAATCGCCAAGTCAGAAACCGAGATCGACGAAGACGTGCTCAATCGCTCCATCCAGTATGGTCAGGAACTGGGCAAGGGCATTCTCGCGTGGGCCGATACTGACAATTACCGCGAAACGCGCGATCTCGAATATGAAATCCCGACCGGATCGCCAGATTTGTGGATCGCGACCAACCCGGATCTGCCGCCCGTGGAACCGTTCTGGGGTGAAATCCGCACCTTTGCGCTCGATTACACCGATGTGTGCGATGTCCCGCTCGACATGCCGTTCAGCGATGACCCCGAATCGACCTTCTATCAGCAGTCACTGGAAGTGATGAACACGGGCGACGACCTCGACCGCGAACAGCGTGATATTGCGGAGTATTGGCTCGATAACCTGGGCGAAACGGGGACGCCGGCAGGGCACTGGCTGTTGATCGAGAACCAAATGGTCGATCACCTGGATCTCACGCTCGATGTGGCGGCGCAGATGTACGGCATGACCAATATGGCGATGGCCGACGCGTTCACCTCGTGCTGGGGGCTCAAGTACCGCGTGCTGCTGCTGCGCCCCGAAACCTATATTCAGGAATACATCAGCCCGCGCTGGCGTCCTTACATCACGACGCCGATGTTCCCCGAATATCCGTCCGGGCACTCGGTGGTCTCGGGCGCGGCGGCGGAAATGCTGACCACACTGTTCGGTCAGGTGGCCTTCACCGATACCGCGAAGGTCCAGTTCGGCATGGCGCCGCGCTCGTACACCTCGTTTGACGCGGCGGCCACGGAAGCAGCGATCTCGCGCCTGTACGGCGGCATTCACTACCGGACGGCTATCGAAAACGGCGTTGATATGGGCGAGTGCGTCACCAATCACCTGCTGGATCGCATCATCATGAATCAGATCACGCAGGGCGAGTAATTTCCCGCTCTCACTACCGTTCGCCGAAACCCCCGCTATAATCAGCGGGGGTTTTTGCTGGATAGAAAGAGAGTCGCATGTGCAGTGGCGCTGCCTTCATCATCGGTTTGATCCTTCTGTTTAAAGGCAATACGCGCTTGTTTGAACGCAATCTCCCCGCGCCCAAAGTGCGCGTCATTGGGATGATTCTCATGGCTCCCTTCATCATCGCAGTGTGCGCGGGTTTCACGCTGGTTTCGGCGGTGATCGACGAAAATACGACCTTGACGATCTGGTCAGTTCACCGGATGCAGAACGTGACCATGATCGAATACGGCGCGCTGGCGTTGGCCGTGCTGCTGGCGGCGTACAACATCTTCACGCTGCCCAAAGAAGCGCCGCTGACCGCGCCGCCGTCGCAGCGCTTCTCGTTTGATACCCCGCCGAGCGTAGGCGAAGTGCCGAAGATTATGACGGTGGAAGAGGTGGCGCTCTATCTGCGGGTGAGTCCTGATGAGGTGCTGCGGCTAATCAATGAGGGCAAGCTCGGCGCGGCGCGCATTGGCAGCACGTACCGCATTGCGCGGATCGCCGTCGAAGATTTCATGGCGCGGAAAGAATAAAGTTCACAGTGATCAGTTGACAGTTCACAGTAAAAACAGTTTTTAGCTGTCAACTGTGAACTGTCAACTGTGAACTGACTTTACCCCTCGTAATACCCATCGATCAGCGTCAGCGCCTGATCAAGCCCCGCCAGACCGTCTTGCAACTGCGCTTCGCTCACCGTGAGCGGCGGCGTATTGAAGATCATGTTCCAGCGCGTGAAGACGTTCATACCGGATTCCTTGAGTGACTTGGCGACCTTCTGCATCGGCTCGGTGAGCGGCTTGTTGTAATCGCTGAGCGGTTCGCGCGTGTCCCGGTTCTTGACCAGTTCCAGCACCTGATGCAGCCCCGCGCCGCGCACTTCCCCGATGACCGGGTGCTTTTCCGCGAGGTCGTTTAAGCCCTTGCGCAGCACCTTGCCCATGTCACGCGCCCGTTCGATCAGGTTTTCTTCGCGGTAAACCTCAATCGTGGCGATACCCGCCGCCATCGCCAGCGTGTGCGCGCTGTAGGTCAAGCCCGCCCACAGGGTGTTCTTGTCGAAGTGCGCGGCGATTTTCTCGCTGACAATGGTCGCGCCGAGCGGCACGTAACCGGACGTGATCCCCTTCGCCATGACCATGATGTCGGGCTGCGCGTTCGGGTAGTGGTCGATGCCGAACCATTCGCCCGTGCGCCCAAAACCGCTCATGACTTCGTCCACAATCAACAGAATGCCGTATTTGTCGCACAGCGTGCGCAACCCGTTGAAATAGACCGCGCTCGGCTGAATGACGCCGCTCGTGCCGCTGTAGCCTTCCACGAGGATCGCGGCGCAGTTTTCCGGGCCTTCGCGAATGATGATGTCGTCGATCAGCTCGATGATGATCGCATCGCCTTCTTCCTGCGTGCGCCCCCGGTAGACTGGGTTGCGGTACGAATACGGATCGGGCGTGCGCACAATCCACGGGACGCCGGGCTCATTCGCCAAACGGCGCGGATCGCCACCCGCGCTGGCCGCCGCGAACGTGCCGCCGTGATAGGAGTTATAGCGGGTGAGGATCTTCTCGCGACCGGTATACAACCGCGCCGCTTTCATCGCATTTTCGATGGCATCCGTGCCGCCATTGGCGAACAGCGTCTTGGTCAGGGTGCCGGGGGTGACTTCCGCCAGCAGTTCGCCGAGCCGACCGCGTTCCGGCGTGCCGAACGAGGGATTCACATAGCACAGCTTGGCCGCCTGTTCCTGAATGGCGCGCACGACTTTCGGGTGACTGTGACCGATGTTGACGTTGACCAACTGCGACGCCCAGTCGAGATAGCGTTTGCCGTCCGCGTCGTACACGTAGACGCCTTCGCCGCGCTCGATGATGGTCGGGTTCCACGCGCCCTGCGCTGACCAACTGACGAGCGTGAAATCCTTGTTCTGCTGAACCATTTCAGCCGTAGACATGGTGACTCCTAAAGAAAGAAAGGCTTTTATGCTGGCGGGGATTGTAATCGAAAAGGGAAAGAAAGAAAAAGAGGTTCACAGTAGACAGTTCACAGTTAAGACGGTCTTTCACTGTCTACTGTGAACTGTCTACTGTTCACTGATAACTCGTCTTACGAACTCGGTTCGGTGGTGGCGGCGGCGTCTTCTGATGTGCTGTACACCCGGTTGATCGGGACGCCGCACGTGATCAGGAATTCTTCGAAGGCGGCGAGGCGGTCGGTGTTCGGTTCTTCGAGCGCCTGCTCCATCTCGTAGCCCTCTTGCAACCACGGCGAGGCGACATTGCAGTTGCCCGCGTTGGCGTAGGTTCGCCCCGCGCGCAGGTAGTATTTCGGATCGGTCGGGTTGGTGTTCATCAGGCGATCATAGGTTTGCAGCGCGTCGTCCAGTTCGAGGCTGGTGAGCTGAATCGTCGCCAGATAGTCGAGGCACGATACATTCGCCGGGTCGGCGGTGACGCAGCGCTCAATATAGTCGCGCGCTTTATTCGGGTCGCCATACGTCTGCATCCAGAAGAAGCCGAGCGCGTAGAGCGCGTCGAGATTATTCGGGTTCTGCTCGACCACGGCTTCGAGCTGTTCCAGCCCGACATCCGCCGCACCTAGCCCCCAGTTCGCCCAGGCCAGTTCGACGGCGATGTGCGGCAGGTTGGGCGCGAGCTCGTAGGCGGTTTGCAGATCCGCTTGGTAAGCCGCTTGATCGAAGTTCGCCGCCAGATTCCACAGCCCGCGCACGTAGAACACCGCCGGATTCTCCGGGTCGATTTCCAGCGCGCGGTCGAGCGTCTGCTCGGCCATTGACGGCATCCCGGCATCGCTGTAGGCGAGCGCCATGTAGGCGAGCGCGGTCGCATTGTTCGGGTCAAGCGAGAGCGCTTGTAACGCGCTGGCGACCGCTTCCGGATAGCGATCATTGCGGGCGAGGGCGAAGGCCCGGATCGCCCAGGCATCCGACGAGAATGGATCTGCGGTGACGGTTTCTTCAGCGGCGGGTAAGGCTTCGGCGGCGCGCCCTTCGATCAGCAGGCCATAGGTGTACTGGTAGTACACACGGGCATCATTGGGCGCTCCCGCTTTGGCCTGTTCGTACTCATCCAGCGCCGTTTCGACCGCGCCCTGCGTCCAGAGCGCGTCGGCGCGCGCGATGCGCTGACTCGGGTCACTGGTGGGCAGCGGCGTCGGCGCGGCGGCGGTCGCCAGCCCGCTTTGCGCATCGTTCACGCGGTCGCGGATGAATTCCTGCACGGGTGGCCCGAACTCATCGCGCCGCTCGTAAATCTGGTAGCCGCCGAAGATGATGATCGGCGTCAAAATCCACAGCCACAGCCAGCGCAAGCTGGAAACCATATGGCGCTTTTGCCGCTTGCCCACCCGATATTTCTTGGGCGTATTCAAACGCATATTCATAGCGTGCTTACCCGGTAAATGTGCGGAATTGGTGTGGATGGGCGCATACAGGCTCGCGTCCACCACGGGCAGACACCTAGGTCTGCCCCTACGAAATCGACTTGTAACACCACCTAGCTCCCGATGGGTGTCGGCGGGATGGGCGTAGGCGTTGGCGGCTGCGGCAAGGCGCGTCCGGCGTAGCCTTCGCAGTTTTCGGTGATCAGGCGCAGACCGTTGATCGTGTTGATGATGACCGGATCCTCATCATCCGCCACCAGCGAGACGGCGCGCTGGCGGGTGAGCGCATCGCTCAGGATCGTCCAGGCGTCGTTGCACTCGCCGAGATAGTAATGAGACAGCCCGCGCAGATAGTAGCACTCGATCTCGTCGGAACCGAGCTCGACGCACGTTTTGAACGACTCGATGGCACCTTCATAGTTGCGCTGCGGATACATCGTCTGCCCAAGCGCGCGCCAGGCCTGCGGATACTGCGGGTTGATGGTGAGCGCATCCTCGCAGTAGCCTTGCCCGCGGCGGTGCTCCCCGATTTCGGTGTAGGTTTCGCACAAGCGCAGATAGGCTTTCGCATTCTGCGGCTGGAAGGACAGCACCTGTTCATAGGTAGCAATGGCCAGCGCATAATAGTCGAGGCCGCCGTTCGCGTCGCGTTTGGCGAGCGTGCGATACATACTGGCGAGTTCAAAGTAGGGCGAGGCGAGGTTCGGGTTGAGCGCGACCGCCTGCTCCAGTTGGTCGAGCGCTTCTTCGTAGCGTCCCACCCAGATCAGCGCCAGCGCATATACGCGCCGCGCCGACGGGTCGAGCGGATCGAGGCGGATCGCTTCTTCCGCGGAGTCGAGCGCCACGTCGTAGCGGTCGATCTGGCGGTAGGCGCTGCTCAAGGCGGTGTAGAGCGGCGAGAAATTGCGGTCACGCTGCAAGCCCGCCTGTGCGATCGGTACGGCGTTGGCCGGGTCACCATTCAGATCAATGGCCCGTGCCTTGATAACGTAACCGCGTGGATCGTTCGAGTTGGCGTTGATCGCCTGATCGCCGATGGCGATGGCGTCCTGATAATAACCGGGCTCGTCGACGCCAAGTTCCAGCAGGACTCGTCCATATTCATACATGTAATCGACATTTTGCGGCTGCTGCAGCACCGCCCGGCGGAAATAGTCGCGCGCGCCCTGCATATCCCCGGACATGAACAAGTTCATGCCCTGCGTCGCCAATTCACTGGCGAAGGGAGTCGGCGGCGGCGCTTGCCCGATCATATCGAGAGCCATCAACTGCAACTTGGAAAATTGACTGTCGACGAAGAAGAGAAAGGCGCCAATGAAGAGGAAGTAGAGCAGAATCCAGCGCCATGTCCCGCGTTTTTTCCGATGGTCACGGAAGAGCGGTTTCGTATAGTCGCGTTTGATCTGCATAGTTTCTTACGAAGTTACCTCATTAGTGTAATAGCTTGTGCTTGATTGCACTCAGTGTCCATTATACTGATCTCAGGGCGCTTGTTCTAGAGAGGTTCATTTCGGCGTGACGCTGGCCATCAATGCTCTGACCATTAATACCGTATTGGGAGCGGCCTGCATTCTCGTGATGCTGGCGCTGACCTTGTACGCTTGGTCACGGCAGGATAACTTTACCGGCGGGCGCTTGTTTTCGCTGCTGATACTGTGCGAAGCGATTGAAGTTGCGGGCTACACGTTGGAAATCATCAGCCCCGGCCCGGCCATGTCGCTGACCGCCAGCAAAATTCAGTATATCGGCGTGTTCAGTGTGCTGCTGTGGTTCATCTTCACCCTGAAATTCGCTGGGTACGGGGCTATCGCGGAGCGCGTCGGCTGGTTTTTGGCGATTGTGCCCACTGGCATTTTCGCGCTGGCCGTCACCAATGAACTGCACGGGCTGATCTGGCGCGACATCCATGTGCTGACGACGCCCGCTTTCAACGTGTTTCAGGCGGAATATGGGCCGGTGTTTTACGTGTATTTCGTGTATACGGTGCTGCTGCTGGGCAGCGGCGTGGGGCTGCTGGTGCGCGCGCATGTCCGCCAGTGGCGGTTGTATCGCTGGCAGATGATCCTGTGGCTAGCGGGCACGCTGATCCCTGCCGCGGGGCAGTATGCGACCGTGTTTGGCTGGTACTTGATCGAAGGCGTCCACCCGATCCCGATCAGCTATTTGGTCGGCGCGGGGCTGCTAACAATTGCCGTGTTCCGGCTGCGCTTCGTCGAAGTGCTGCCCGTGCCCTACGAAACGATCTTCACCAGTTCGCCCAATCCGGTGATCGTGTGTGATCTCAAGCGGCGGGTGCTGGTGTTCAATCCCGCGGCCAAGCCGTTTGTGCAGGCCACGCGCGGCGAGGTCATTGGCCTGCCGCTAACGGCAGCGTGCCCCGAACTGGCGCGGGCGCTCGGTGATCAGTTTGACGCGGAGGACGTGCATTTCAAGGGCGCGGATTATAAGGTGCGGGTCGCGCCGTCACTGTCGCGTTCCGGGCAAATGCGCGGCCACATCATCATCCTGAGCGATATCACCCTCATCCGACAGGTCGAACGCGAACAGCAGGCGCTGCTGGCGCGCATCAGCCGCCTTGAAGAATTGAAGACGGAAATGATCCGCATGGGCGCGCACGATCTCAAAACGCCGCTCGGCATGATCAAGGGGTATCTCGAACTGATCCGCGAACAGGACCCCGCCATGCCGATCAGCGACGTGCAGACCTATCTCGAACATATGGATCGGGCGTCGAGCAAGATTTTCCAGATCGTCAACGATATCTTTTCATTGGATCGCATCGAACGGATGGCCGCCGAGCAGACGATGGCACAGGTCGACCTGACCGCGCTGGTCAGAGAGACGGCGGATGGCATGAGCCGATCAGCCGCGGACAAGCCGCTGACCTACACGGTGAGCATTGCTGATGCGCCGCTTTCCGTCTGCGGTGACTCCGTGCAGCTCCGCGAGGCCGTGACCAACCTGATCAGCAACGCCATCAAATACACGCCGCCGGGCGGGACCGTGCGCGTACGGCTGTACACCGAATCCGATCAGATCGCGTTTGCGGTGACCGACACGGGTGTGGGCATCCCCGCCGAGATGCAGGCGAAGCTCTTTCACCCGTTCTACCGGGTGCGCACGCGGGAAACAGTCAAAATCGAAGGGACGGGGTTAGGCCTGTACCTCGTCAAGGGGATCGTCGAGCGGCACTCCGGCAGCATGTTCCTCCAGAGCGAGTATGGCACGGGCAGCACGTTTGGTTTTCGCCTGCCGCCTTATCAGGGCACAGCGTAGAGATCAGCCTTACCCCACCCCCGGCCCTGTCAGGGGTAGGTTTTTAATTGTAGGGACGAGGCATGCCTCGTCCTCGGTAGAAAATCGCACCAGAACCGCTCCGCGTAACGCTTTGATTTTCCTCACTTATGGAAATAGATGACGGATGGGTTGCCCTCTCCAGAGAAAGACAGGACGAGGCATGAGGGTGTTTAAAAAGTGATAAACTGGGGGCATGAGCGAAAAACGGAAAACATATCCCAGTGATTTGAGTGACGGGGAGTGGGCGCACATCGAGGCCCTCATCCCTGCGGTGGAAGCCCGGCGGACGTCCAGCCCGCTACGCGCGCCGTGAAGTCGTTAACGCCATCCTGTACGTGCTGCGGACAGGGGAAGTTGGCGGATGCTGCCGCATGACTTTCCGCCTTGGGAAACCGTGTATGGTTACTTTCGTCGGTGGTGTCAGGCGGGCGTTTGGCACCAACTTCATGCGCAGTTACGCACGACATGGCGCACGGAAACCGGGCGGGATCCTGTCCGAGTGCCGGGGCGCTCGACAGCCAAAGCGTGGAAAACGACGGAAAAAAGGGGGCGCAAAGGCTGGGACGGACACACAACATGTGAACGGGCGTAAGCGTCATCTGCTCGTGGATAGCCAAGGTCTGGTGCTCGGCGTGCATATCACCAGCGCCGCTGTCCGCGATGAGCACGGCGGTGCCTACCTACTCCGCAAAGTTAGGGCGTCTTACCCCCGTCTCGAGGTACTTTGGGTCGATGGTGGCTATGAAGGTTTGTTTCGCGCTTATGCATGGCACATCCAGGGGCTTGAGGTGCAGATGAGTATCCAGCAGAAAGCGCGGGCGTACGCTGTGACCTCCAAACGATGGGTCGTTGAGCGAACCTTCGCTTGGTTGGGACGGTACCGACGCCTGAGCAAGGATTACGAATACCTGTGTCAGACCAGTGAAAACTGGATTTATGTGGCGATGAGCCATCTCTTGGTCAGACGTTTGGCGCGCATGAGGGCTTTTTAAACACCCTCATGCCTCGTCCCTACAGGTTTTTTGGCGAAGGAACCCCAGGTTCCATTGGGAACCATGAAAAACCTACCCCTGTCAGCACCCCCGGCCTCTCCCCGAATTCAGGGAGGGGAGCCAGAAGTATCCCGCAGACCGAAACAGTTTTCGTAGGGACGCGATTTATCGCGTCCGCTGATCGCTATGCCCCTCGCCCGTGGGAGAGGGGACTTAGGGGTGAGGCGGATCGCCCTTACAGCGTCATGGCGAACCAGTCCGCCGTCGCCTTGATGGTCGCTTCCGCCAAGGTCTGATCCTCGGTCAGCACGTTGTAGATGTGATCCGCGCCGGGGACGAGGTACGAGGCGCGGAGCGCGCCCTGCGCATGTTCGCGGTACCAGTCGAGAAAGTCGGCGGAGCCATCTTCCGACCCGGCGACCACCATGAACGAACCCGTGTAGTTCGGGAATTCCGTCTGATAGTCGAAGTCTTCCAACCCGGTGAAGAAGCCATTACCCAGCGTGACCATGCGCCAGCCGAGGTCGATCTCGACTGTGCCATTGGCCGCGGCGGCGTCAAAGTTCTCCTGCGTCAATTCTTCGATGAAGATGTCGCGCAGGTTACCAAACGTTGACCACAGCGCCATCGACTTGAAGGCGTCGGGGTTTTCGCCCGCGGTGAACACGGTGATCCCGCCGCCGAGGCTGAAACCGAGAATGCCGAGGCGCGATGCATCGACGCCGTCCAGACTTTGGAGGTATTGGAGCGCGACTTCCGCGTCCGCAACCATGCCGCTGACCGTGCTCTCGGCCATGTCGCCCGCGCTTTCGCCCCAACCGCTGAAGTCGATGCGCAGGGAGCCAATGCCGCGTTCGGCGAGGGCGGCGGCGAGGCGCAGGTACATATCGCCGACTTCATTGCGTGAGCTGGCGAAGCCATGCAGCATGAGCACAGCGGGAACGGGAGAGTCTGATTCCGGTACATTCAGCGTCCCGACGACGCCATTCTCAAGAGTGATCACAGTTTCTCCATCATTGACGGGGGCGGCATCCTGAGCCAACGCGACTCCGGCGAAGCTCAACAGGCACACGAGCGTGAGCGCAAAGGCGAACAAACGCAGTTTCATAATGGTGCTCCTTCAAAAGAGAATATACCCTGTGGAGTATAGCTCTGTGGCGGTGAATGGGGGCGGTGGTAGCGGCTGATTAGGGCTGGGAGTAGGATCAAGTCGAGATTGGTTGCACCTAGGATGGTGGTTATGAACAACACGATTCTTGCAGCGGACGCGGCGGTTGATCTCCAACTGCACACGTTGTACAGCGACGGAACATGGACGCCGGAAGCGCTCATCGATCACTTGATGGCTGAACAGTTCGCGCTGGCTGCCATCACCGATCATGATCGTGTGGATATCACGCCGCTGCTGCAGGCAGTCGCCGCGGCGAAAGGCTTTCATCTGCTGGTCGCCGTGGAAATGAGTACCCATTGGCACGGGGAACTGATTGATGTACTCTGTTTTGGCTTCGACCCGGCGGCGAACGCGCTGCAGCCTGTGGCCGATGGCCTCCTACGGCGACAGCAGGCGAATATACGCCAGACCGTCGAGGCGATTGCGCAAGCGGGCTATCCGCTCTCACCGGTGGCTGTCGAGGCGCTGCTCGCTCAGCCCGCCGTGCAGCAGCCCCATCGGTTGGTCGATCTCGTGCGGCAGCAGGGGTACGGCACGCCGGAACGCTCGCCGGGGCGGCTGCTGGTCGATTCCGGCTTGCAGCAGATCACGGTGGACATTGCCGAGGTCGTCGAGTCGGCGCATGCCAGCGGGGTGTGTGCCTGATCGCGCATCCTGGTCGCGGTGACGGTTACCTGTGCTTCGACAGCGCGTCACTCGATGCCCTGCGCGCTGAAGTCCCGATTGATGGCTTCGAAGTGCATTATCCCAAACATTCGTCGGAACAGATCGCCCTGTACCAGGCCTACGCCGATCAGCACCACTTGTTGACGAGCGCGGGGTCGGATTCGCATACGCCGGACAAACCGCCGATCAAATACCGCGCGGCGTGGTGTCGCCCCCTGCTAGAGCGATTGGGTCTTCAGGTGCAGATGTAGTGTAACGAAGCGGGTCTTAGGCGACCGGTGCGCGACCTCGCGCTTGTTCTGGCGTGCGCATCGACATCAGCGGGACGCCAATGCCATAAGTGACGAAGTCGCCAACGGGCTGGATTTCAATCACGCACATGTCGCTTAGGTCACCCGGATTCTTGGCGCAGCAGCGACTTCAAGACATCCTTGCTCACAGATGCGGCACTTTGCACAGTTGCCTGACCGGAAAAGGTGATCGTCGCCGCGGGGGATTTTGATCCAGAACAGGAAGGGAATGCGCTTGGCAATCGGCACGGTCACCGAAACATGCGCATTTTGGGTCATATGCCGCGCTTTCCACGTGTCTTTGCCTGTGACAACGTAGAGCCTGTGCTCGTGCACGATGTAGACCACGCCGACCGTGCGCGCCTCGCCTTTTTCCGTCACCATGCCCAAGACGGCAAAGAGTTCCTGTTTAAGGCTTGACCAAACCACTTCACTGGCTAGCTGCAGTACCATGCTGACCTCCAACTCGCTGCATTCCACCACAGATTTTGATGGTAAACCGAGCGGCTGGAGTCGGCACTGACAAATGCCACGGTTTAGGGGAATCGATGATCACGCTTTCGGGGGGACGAGGCGCGCCTCGTTCCCCCACGAGGCACACCGAATCTAAGGCGAGGTGCCTTCGGTATGGCTTTCTGGCGGGGTATAGACCGTCACGCTGAACGGGATCGGATCGCTGGTTTCGACCGTGCCATCGGCCAGCGTCGCCTGCGCGACCAGTTCCCAATCCCCTTGTTCGAGCGGCCACCACAGCGCCCACGGCTCGGCCTCGACTGTGCCGAGCGTCTCGCCATTCATGGCATACGTCACCGATTCCGTGCCCGACGGCGCGCCGACCGTCAGGCGCAGGCGCTGCGCTTCGACCGGAAGCTGCGGCGAAATCTGGAAGATGGTGTACGGATCAGGTTCGAGCAGGCGCAGACCGTCATCGTCGTCGGTCTGCACGATCTCGGCGGCGGTGGGCGGTGGCGTGATGCCGTTGCGAATGCCCCAATCGCGCGCTTCCTGCGGCAGCACCAGATATATCCGGTCGAGGCGGTCGGCTTCGGGCGTGGCGTCATCGGCCAACTGCCCGGTGCGGCGGTCGATCGTGAACGTCTGGTAGAAGTTGTCGTATTCGGTTGGCTCGGTGCCGGGGATGAACCACTCGACGCGGCGGCGCGGGCATTCCGGCGTCGCCAGCAGACCGCTCACCGCGCAGACTTCGAGCCGCAGCAGATCTGTCCGCTGAGGGAATTCGAGTTCCGGTTGACCAGTCAGTACTTCGCGCATGAACGCGTTCCAGATGGGCGCTGCGCCGCTCACGCCCGTCACGTCGACCATCGGCGTGTTGTCGGCGTTGCCCACCCACACCCCGCCCACCAGATTCGGCGTGTAGCCGACGATCCAGTTGTCGCGATAATCGGTCGTCGTGCCGGTTTTGGCCGCCGCAGGTCGCCCGATATTGAGCGCGCTGCGCCGTCCAAACCCCTGCAGGCGGGCCTCGTCGTCGCTCAGAATGTCGGTGATGAGGAAGGCGACGCGCTCGTCGATCACGCGCTGCGTCAGCGGGCGTCTCTGCCATTCGTAGAGTACCTGGCCGCCGCGATCCGTGACCTTGAGGATGAACACCGGGTCAATGTGGTAACCGCCGTTCGGGAAAATGCTGTAGGCCTGCACGAGGTCCAGCAGGCGGATTTCGCCGCCACCGAGCGTGACTGAGAGATCAAGATTCGTGTTGCCGGAGAGCGTGGTCAAGCCGGCGTTCGCCGCCAATTCGATCAAGGTGCTCACACCGACGTGTTCGAGCGTGACGACCGCCGGGATATTCATGGAAGAGGCCAGCGCCTCGCGGATGAGCACTGGGCCATGTTCGACCAGCCCGAAGTTGGCGGGCGTGTAGCTCTCCAGGCGTCGGGTGACGAACGGTGTCTCCACGTCGAGGATCATGGTGGCGGGCGTCCACGGATCGGGGCTCGTCGGGTCGAAGGCGGCGGCATAGGTGAAAGGCTTGAGCGTGCTGCCCGGTTGGCGGTTGGCCAGTGCCGCGTTGACCGCGCCATCAATGGCCTCGTCGAAATAGTTCGGGCTGCCGAGCAGAGTCAGCACCTGCCCGGTATACGGATCAAGGGCGACGACGGCGGCATTGTTGGCGTTGGCGGGCTGGCGACCGCCCGCTGCCGGGTGATTCAACCCGTCGAGCTGGCGGTTGACGATGCGTTCCGCGGCGCGCTGCCAGTCGAGATCGACCGTCGTGATGACGTCAAGACCGTCGCGGTAGAGCGCATCGGGATAGTCGCGTTCCAACTGCTTGATCACCGCCATGACGAAGTGCGGCGCTTCGATGGGGAAGGGGCTGGCCGCGAATTGGAGTTCGTCATTGCGCGCGAGTTCCGCCGTCGCTGCGTCGAGATAGCCGTACTGCACCATCAGGTTGAGCACCACGGCTTGGCGATCTTTGGCCGCTTCGAGGTTGGTCAGCGGATCGTACACGGCGGGCGATTGGAGCAGCCCCGCCAGCAAAGCGCATTCCGCTAGCGAGAGATCCGGCGCGGACTTGCCGAAGTAGGCTTGCGCCGCCGCTTCGATGCCGTAGGCGAGGTTGCCGAAATACGACTGATTCAGGTAGAGCGCGAGGATGTCGGCTTTGCTGTAGGCAGTTTGCAGGCGCAGGGCGAGGATGCTCTCGCGCAGCTTGCGGCGCAGCGACCGCTCGGCGCGCTGCTGCGGGTCGAGCAGGAGCGTGCGCGCCACCTGCTGCGTGATCGTGCTGCCGCCCGCCAATACTTCGCCGCCGCTCACGTTGATCCACACCGCGCGGGCGATGCCGACCACATCGACGCCGGGATGGTTGTAAAAATTGGCGTCTTCGGTGGCGATCACCGCGTCGCGGCAGTGCTGCGGGATGCTCTCCAGCGGGATCGCGGTGTTGCGCCCGCCCGTTTCGCTGTCGGCGAGGATCTCGTAGAGCAGCGTGCCGTTGCGGTCATAGATGCGCGTGGACGGCAGCGTCAGGCCCGCGTGAATCTGATCGATGCTCGGCAGATCGGCGAACAGCCACGCATACATCGTCACTGCGAACACCGCGCCCAGCGCCGCGGCGATCACACCGAGTTTCTGCCAGCGTTTGAGCGCGCGCAAACCGTTTCAGCATGGTCAATCTTTCACACGCGCCAGAGCGGCGCGTAATCGTCCGACAGGGCTTTGACGCTCCGCCACAACCGCTCAACCTCGGCGACTGACGCGGCGAGATCCGCGCCGGGGTGGCGCAGCAGGGCTCGAAAGCCGCCAGATAGCCTTCCGGCTTGATGGCGAACGCGGCGATCTTGTCCTGCGAGCGTTTGTCGCCCGCGAAATACGTCTCATTGAGCGCATACAGCATGCGTGAGCTTGTACAGCATGCGCGTGATGCAACCGACCGTGTTGTAGGCGTCCCCGGTGGCCGCGAAGCCCTGCGCGTGATAGAGCGTGAATTCCGCGCTCCACAGGCTGCCCGTGATCATCTGTGCTTTGAGGGCGGGCGGATACGTCGCGACCGCCGCTTTGAGGGGCGGCGATCACGCCGTCGGGATCGTAGACGGGGACACAGTCGTGCGTTTCGGCGAGGTAGATGGTGCTGTGAAAGCCGAAGGTCGGCTGCTGCTCGTAGTCGGTGTGCGTGTGCCCGGCATGCGCTTCGTCGATGGTGCGGCGCACATGCTCGACGCTCCGGTAAAGGAAGTCGACTTTGCCCGCCCGCGTCTTGATCCACGCGCCGCCGTTGACCCACGCGCCCCACTGGTAAAAGCCCGTGACTGTGGGCGTACCCTCGGCGCTGATCGCTTCGGCGATAGCGCGGATAGCGGCGAGGTCGAACGGCGCGGCGTCGTGGTAGTAGAGCGCGAGGTCGAGATCGGAATCGGGACGCGCGGTGCCACGCGCCAGCGACCCGCCGATCACCACCGCGGCCATGCCGGGCACGGCGGTCAAGCGCGGGAGCAGGTCGTCAAGGAAGGCTTGTTTATCATCAGGTAGTTTAATCATCATGAGCTTAATTTTACCGGAAATTGCGGTGACGGGTGCGCGCCGCTTGCATGACGCCTGCCCTATGCTGACCCGCTGCGCTCAAACGGACTGCTGCCCGATTGATCACGGAATTCTCATGCCTAATCTGTACAGTGTAGGGACTGTGGTGGAGTGTAAGGAAACGAGACATGACTCAGCCTATTCGCGTTCTCGGCATTTCGGGGAGCCTAAGACAAGGATCGTATAACAGCGCGCTGCTCCGGGCAGCGGGACACCTGCTGCCGGAAGGCATGACCTTGGACACAGCCGATCTCAGCGGCATCCCACTGTACAACGATGATGTACGGGCGCAGGGTTATCCTGACGCGGTGCAGGACTTCCGCGAGCAGATCTCGGCGGCGGACGCGCTGCTGATCGCCACGCCGGAATACAATTTCTCGATTCCCGGCGTGCTCAAAAACGCCATCGATTGGGCGTCGCGCCCCGATGCTAACAAGCAGGTGCCGCTCAAGGGTAAACCGGTCGCCATGCTCGGCGCATCGACCGGGCTGTTCGGCACGGTGCGCGCGCAGCATCATCTGCGGCAGGTGCTGGTGTACACCGATAACCCGGTCGTCAACACGCCGCAGGTGCTGGTGATGACGGCGAAAGACAAGTTTGACGCCAACCTGCACCTCACCGACGAGGCAACGCGCGGTTTTATGCGCGACCTGCTCAAGAACCTCGCGGTGCTGGTCAACATGTACCGCGCGCAGGGACAGACTGCCGGGGTGTAGTTCACCCCACCCCCGTCCCCTCCCCGACTTCAGCTGAGGAGAGGACATGTTTGGGAAAGGGTTGAAAGCAGGAGTTCATCGTTCCACTGGTAGCGACCAAGCAAACCGAGTATGAGCGATGAACTATCCATTACTGTACCAATGGGAGAGACTGTTGTCAGCCCATTTACCGGGTTTTCAATAGTTGGCAACGAGCGAATGTGGCGCTGTTTAGCTACGGGGTGA
>NZ_JADJPI010000011.1:0-423321 GCF_016713355.1 Candidatus Flexifilum breve | reverse complement strand
CTGGTTTCTCCAATCTGCTCTGACGGTAATGCGCGCTACTGAGGATCGACGCGGTGAAGCAATGGTGTTAGCAAGTACAGGAAGAACTTTAGCCGAAATAGGGCAACTTGCGGATTCGCTAAGAGATTCTCATGAAGCGCTAAAACTGGCTGAAACGCTCGGCGAAAAACGCATTATGGCACGTGCATTGGCCAGTATTGGATATGCAGAATTCCTCTTAAATGAACTTCCAACGGCGATTGATCATTATGAACAAGCATTACTGCTACAGCGCATGATAGGCGATAAACGTCAAGAAGCAATGACTCTGACGAATTTGGGAATAGCTTGGTCTCAACTTGGAAATCAGGACAAGGCACTAGCATATTATGGTGAAGCATTGCCCTTAGGGTGGAAGGAGTGATTTGCGAGGAGGCTGAAACGTACTTTCAACTTGCTCAAACCTACTATAACTTGAGAGACACGGTACAAGCTAATGAATATATTCTCCGTTGTATCCAACTAGCAGAATCAGTGGAGCATTCTAGCTTAGGAAAGTATCGGTCACTGCAATCACAGATCGCGGATATTCCAACTGACCAAAGCCATGTTGAACTTTAAGTCTCTATCCGGTTAGGAGAATTTACAATCATAAAGTTCACGAAATTGACGAGACTTGCCCTCAAACAGAGGGCAAGTCCCTTACAGGTCGGCAAGTTGAATCGGGTAGCTGTACGCGCCGATTTAGAACTGCCATGGCTCACCCGACCATAACCAGATGAGCGTCAGATCTGCTGCTTGACCGGGTAGCAGATCGAAGGGCGTGAGTCCCTCCGCCGGTATGCGCGGTCCGGATGGGTTTTCGATATAACCAAGCGCCAACCAGATATCCTCAGATGTGATTGGCAGCAGCGTATTCCCGCCGTTGTACAGGCGCAGCCGCGTCGTGAGCTGCTCTGCGCTGGTGGTCACGCTGATAATCTGCACCTCCAGTGAACTGAATGGGATGGGTGTGGCCGTAGCCGTCGGCAGCGGTTGAGGTGTAGTTAACATGAATGACTGCGCCAACGCGCCAATGAGTTCGCCAGCGCGGCCCAGCTCCTGCTCGACGGGATAAGCGGCGGTGACGAGCGTGCGCGAGGCGGTCGGCAGCCCGTCGGTGTCGGTCTCGCCGAGCAGGAGCACGACCAAGCCCGGGCTCACCTGCCGAAAGATGCCCGTCTCGCTGCGGAGCACCTCCCGCTTGTTCTCGAAGGCGAAGGTCAGGATCGCCCCTGTGTTCATCTGCACGCGGAATTCTGCGCCCGTGCCGAGCGCATCAAACCACACGGCGTTATCCTCTGGACCACGGAATGCCGATTACCGGGCGCACGCTCATGCCGTTTAGGAAGGAAGCGGTGTCCGGGTTCGGGTCGAAGTTCCATTCCGAGGCGCGCACCGCCCGGCGCTGCACCACCCAGACGCGCGGCGGTCTGACCCGGCAGACTGATTTGCAGGTTGATCGGGTAGAACGGAGACCGGCTGGTATCACCGCCCTCGATCACTTCATCCTGCGCTTCGAGCGCGAGCGCGTCGGCGTCACGTCCACGGAGAGCGTCGCCGTGGCCGCGACTTCCTCGGTCGCTTCGGCGGTACCGCCCGCACCACCCCCGCAGCACTACTAGCGCGAGCATGAGGAGCATCAGCCCTCCCAAGACGGCGAGCACTTTGCCGGAGGGACGTCCGGTTTAGTGGTGATTTCGGCTTCCGGAACCGAGAACCCAGCCCCTGCTGTGCGGCGGACTGGACCCGGCGCGGTGCACGCGCCCAGCGCGATCCGATCGGGACGAGCGCCGCCGCGTGATAGCGTGTGAGCAGTGCCAACGCGATCTGGCGTTCTTTGGCGTCCGACCCTTCGCCCCCGGCCGCGCGGACTTCGCGGTCATAGGCGGCGCGGTAGGCGCGCTGCCGCTCGGTTGGCACGAGTTCCCACAGGGCGCGCAGCTCCTCCAGGGAGAGGGCGCGCAGTTCAGCGACGGAGTGGTACTTCAGGGCTTCATTCATCGAGTGTCCTTTCGGTCTGACCGCTGCCGGCGAGCAGCTGACTGGTGCGCAGTGCCGCCTCAAAATCAGGGTTGGCGGCCGGGTAATCGGGGCGAAGCGATTCGCCGATCACTGCGGGAGCCGCGGTGGGGGTAGCGAGCGAGAGTTCGCCCTGCACGGTCAGTTCGGTGGGCAGCAACCGCGCCGCGATCTCCAATCGGTTGACCGAGCGTTCGGCCTCTTCCCGCGACTGCCCCGCCGTGACTGCCCCGTCGACTAATTCAGCTGCGGGTCTCCGGCGTGAGATGGCGCTCGGGCGTTGCCTTAACTTCCTGACTGACGCGTTCGGTTTGTTCTGGCGACAAGCCGAGGCGCGCCGCCTGATCAAGGAAGAGACGGAAGCGGGTCAGGTCGCCGGAGACGGGCGACTGCCCATTCGGCAGCGGTGTGATCCCGACCGCCTGCGCCAGCAAAGCGCCAGCGGTCAAGTGATCCACGCCGTTTACGCCGCGTCCGCCGAGCAAGCGCATGACATCGCCGAGCACCCCCGTGACATCAGCTGTCCCCGTGAGGCGCAAACTGCCGGTCAACGCCCGGCGCGCGCGTTCCAACGTTTCTGCGCTCCGTTCCAACCGCCCGGACGCGCGCTCCATCGCCGCCTGACTACTTTTCCCCCCAGCCGATTGGGTAACTTCGGTTAGGTGCTGTTCCAACTCCTCACCGCGCATGTCAGCCGCATAATTCTCCTGCTCCCGCACCTGCAGACTGTCTAATGTTTCAGCCGGGACAACGGGGGTGAACCAGCCCATCCGCTTCGGCTTGACGGGCGTGAAACCGCGCAGGAGTTCGCTCCCCGCGTCCGCCGTTTCGATTGGCTGTTTACCGAGCGGATAGGTGAGCCGCTCCAGCCCCGCGCCGACCGCCGGGACGAGCATCGGGCGGCGGAGCAAGCGACCCTGGGCATCGACTTCGGCCTGCGCCGGGTCATAGTCCGGTGAGCAGCTTCGCGCCGACCAGTGGCCCGAGCGCGGGCCTACGCCCGGCACCTGATCCGCGACGTGCCGGGTCGCGGCGCCTTCACTGAACTGCGCGGCTGCTTCCCCTAACGGGGTCGCCCGCAGACCGGGCAGACGGGTGAGCGTGCGCGTCGCGTCGGCGAGTGGCTGCAGGCCGCCGAAGGTCAGACCCGCGGCTTGCGCTGGTGTCGCACCGTTGTGGAGCGCGGTCGCACCCGCCAGCGCGCCTGACCTACGCCGACCACTGTCCCGGTGGCTACAGCTGCTAATCCAGCCGCACCCACCGCGCCCGCCGCGGTCATGATCGTCGCCGCACCGGGACTGATCACAGCGCCGCCCGTGAGCTGACCGAAGGCGTTGAAGAGGCGGTTGAACGAGTTCCACACGGCTTTGAGGCCGCTGAAGAGCACAATCACCATGAATATCAGGCAGAGCAGCCCGATACCGAGGACGACGATGCCATTGCCGCTCGCCGTCCCGTCAGGAAGAAACTGACGACGAGCGCCTGAATGAGCGCGATCACGACCGTCTGGATGAGGAGTTCGATCCAGAGGTCGATGATGGAGCGGGCGATGACTTCCGTCTTCTTGAAGAAGGCGAATAGGATCGCCACGCCGAACGAGATGAAGGTGAGTCCCTGCGCAATGGTGAGCAGCAGGTAGACGAGCTGCTCGCTCACGCCGAACAGGATGAGCGGCCACGCGGTGAGCAGCCTCCCCTGTGCCGCGGACGCCTGCGCAATCGAGGCCGCGCGGTCGAGCGGTGTCAATGGCCGGGAAGAAGAGCGGATCGCGGTCGTTGGCGAAGAACGACCCGGGCGTGCGCCATTCCCACGGCACGCTGCCCGCCGTCCACAAGCCGCTCACCGGATCCGGGCGGATGCGGCTGGCAGGATGGATCGCGCGGCGTGGATGGGTAGCCCATCAGATCAATCGCGTCGGCGCGTAGATAGGCGAGCGCCACGTCGAGGCCATCGACGGTGTAGCTCCAGACGGGGAGATACGAGCCGAAATTGTCGCACAGCGCGATCAGCCCCAGATCGGTGCTGCTCACACTGTCGAGCGAGTTGAAGGCAGCACCGGTCGTCGCCGATAACTCGCTCAAGGTGCTCGCGTAGAAGGCCTGCGTCACATCGCGGCGGAACTCGCTCATCCCCTGATACAGACCCGGCCCGAGGGTGAAGAACAGCGCGCCGGCCAGATACCAGCCGACGGCGCTCTTCGGCTCGACCACGCGCAGGCGGGCGAACGCCGCGAGCAGATAGGTGATGCCCAGAATCAGCAGGGCGACGACGAAGGCGAGGCTGACCGCGAGCTGCAGGCTGGCATTTGTCTGGGCAATCAGCGGCGTGAAGGCCTGATCGACCAGCCACTGATTGATCAATTCGATGGTGTAACCCAGCATCAAAAAGGCACGCTGCACGCTCCAGCCCATTCCCGCCAGCGAGAACAGCAGGTTGTACCACAGGGTGTCGATCTGGATTTGCAGCCCGTTCAGCACATCATCGACAATGGGCATGTTCGCAGTTCCTCCTCGGCTATGGCGACGGCAGCATGCCGACCGGCGGATCGGCGATCGTTCCAGTGCAAAACGGATTGACGTCTGTGCGCCAGACGAGCGCATTGCTCCCCGGCACCCGCGGCCCCGTGGCGGAGCGGGTCGTCGGGTCGAGCATCAGGGTAACGCGCTCCGGTGCTGCCCCATAGGGCAGAAAACCCGCTAGCATGAACTGACGCGTTTCGTTCGGTGCGAGGCTGACCGCTTCATAGGTCACCGCGAGGCCCGCCTCCGCCGCGGCGGCTTGGGATGCGCCCCATACCCCGGTGGTACCGTCCGTGAGTCGGCTCACATAGCTTTGATAGGCGGGAAATACGTCATACGCGCCCACGCTCAGGTTCTTGATCTCCAGTTTCCAGAGAGCCACGGTATGTCCGGCCGGCGTCTGATGACCGAGACCTGCGCCAGGCGGAAAGCGCGCCGACTGCGGGCCGGGGTGAAGACCGCATCGCCCCGATAAAAGGCCGCCGGCGCTTGCAGCACGTACGGCGTGACGGTCGGCGGCGGGAGCGCGGTCGGCAGGGGCACCAGCGTCGGATAGCCGGGATCGGCACCAGTGTCGGCAGCGGCGGTGGAGCCACCACCACGGGCGTCGGGCAGACATAGACGGGCAGACTGGTGATGCCGGTCAGCGTACCGTTGCAGGCCAATACGGCCCACAACAGGGGGAGAAACCTCAAAGCTGTTTTGTTCACCTTGACCTCTACGGGATTAAGCCGGGCTGATTGCCGGGCGTGAGCAGCAGCGTGTAGGCGGGCGCACTGGCATTACCCCTGACTGAAGTGACCACGTTTTGCCGAAATAGGGCACAACGATCTGGGTTGGGGTATCACTCACGATGGAAAACGCTACATACCCGCGCTCATCGGTGAAGCCGCTGGCAATGACGCGGTTGGTATTGATCTCGACCACGCGCACAGAAATCCCCGCGACACCTTCCGCCGGATCGACCGTGCGGTTGCTGTTCTCGTCATAGGCGATCACCACCTCAGCGGTGAGGACGCGCGGCGGGATGGGCGTTCCGGTCGGTTGGAGGGTGGGCGGCGCGCTGACGAGTTCGATCCGCGCGGCGGGCTGTGGTTCGGGAGTGGGCGTAGTTGTGCTCAGCAGTGGTGGGACAATCAGCGTGTGGGCATCGCCGCGAAAGACCTGAATAGCGTCTAGTCCGATCACGTAGCCTTCGCTCGCGTTGTTTTTCCGCCCGATCCCCCGCAGCTCAAGGCGATGGGTGCCGCTGCCGACAGAGTACGTGTCCGTCACCGGAAAGCGAAGTTCGTCGGCATAGGCATCAATCGTGTCCAGCACCACACCATCGACGACGATCTCGAAGATGCCCATGTTCTGTGCTGCGACGTAGCGCACCCGCAGGCCTTCCCCCTCGAACAGGAAGCTCGCTGTGTCATACGCGCCTTCCGTCCGGTGATACTGTCCCCGGCTGGCGAACTGGGATAGGCGCGGCGTCCACGGCGGCGCATAGCTTACGGTCGGGTAGTCCGACTCGAAGCGGTACCAGCCGAAAAACGGCGGTGCGGTGTCCGTCGCATCTGGCAGCGGCTCGACGGGGTTGGGCGGCGCGGACAGCCGGATCGTCCCCGGCGGAAACGGGGTGAGCGTGGGCGGGACATAGACCCCCGGCATGACGACCGCGATCTCCAACACGCGCTCGCTCATCGTCGGCAGAAGTGTGGGGAGCAGCGTTTCGGTGGGGGGAGGCGGCAGGGTCATGGTCGACGTCGCCGCAACAGTCGCAGTCAGCGTCGGGGCGGGCGTTTCCGTCGGCGTGAGCGACGGCAGCACGAGTAAGGTCGGAAGTGGGCGGTCGTCAGCCCTCGGTTGGGCGCGCAGGATAAACCACACTCCCGCCCACACCACGAGGCTAAGGACCGCCACCAGCGGCAAAAACACTCGGCGCATCAGCTTCTCCGGATACAACTACACTGCGGTCAGCATAGCAAACCGGAGGTACGCGCCGACCGGAATCTTCCATGCAGCTCCGGAATCTTCCGGTCGCTGTGGAAACCTAGTCGGTAAACCCCCTAAAGCCTTCGGTATTCGCGCGGTTGATCAGGTGTTCGTTGGTGGCCGCGCCGAAGCGGTAGCGCAGCTTTTCGGTAATCCAGTACACGCGCCGCCGGGATACTTGCATCTGCGCCGCGATTTCGCGGGCGGTCTGGCCGCGGGCAAGCAACCGCAGCACCGTCCGCTCGTCCTCGTCTAGCTGCCAGATTTCCTGTTTGGTCTGAAGCGCGAGCAGATACTCCGAGTTTGCGGTTGGGGAGAGATAGGGACGCTCCCGCAGCACCACGTCAACGGCCGTTAAGAGGCAGTCGGCGAGATCGTCCTCTTTCGTGAGGTAGCCGCGGATTCCCAGATAAAAAAGGTCGTGAATGATCAGCCCGGCGCCGATTGTGCCCATGACAATGATGGGCGTGTGCGGAGCGCACTGGCGCAGCCGATTAAAGAGCGTGAACAGATCGACCAACGGATCGAACGGATCGCCGAGGAGGATGAGAGTAGGTTGGTAGCGCTGCGCCAATGCACACAGATCATCCGCATTCTCGGCGGTGCTGGTGAACGTGTGGGCACGCCCTTTGAGCAGGGTTTCCGCGCCGAGGACAGTCAGGCTGCTGCTGTCAGCAATCAGGATGTGGGTCATCTGGGGTATCGTCCCGCTTTTTCGTCCAGCGTACCATACAACCGATGACCCGGGAGGGCGACTTTGTGCCAAACCCCGGCAAAAGTGCCAGTTTGCAAATTCGTGTTGGGAGCACGATCAAACATCGAGTTTACTCAAAAAACCCTTTTTGGCGGGCTGCATCAATTAAGTGCTCGTGGGTAGGAGCGTCGAGCACGGCGCACAGCTTTTGCCGGATGCGGTAGACGGAACGCTGATGATAGTCCATCGTCGCAGCGACCTGCTTGATCGACAGCCCCTGACTGATGAGGCGCAGGACTTCCAGATCAATCGCGTTCAGCTCGGCGTCACCGCGGTTGAGACGTGACCAGACGAGAATGCCGGAAGCTTGGGGTGAGGTATAGAGCGACCCCATGACGACCGTTCCGATGCCGAGGAGCAGCGCTTCTTCCAGCCGATCTTCCCGGTAGATAAAGCCGACCGCCCCGCTTTCAAACAGGTGCTGGAGGTAACGCGCGGCCAGTTTGCTGCTGAGGACAATCGTCAGGAGCTGAGGATAGTCGCGCTGAAGGCGATGTAACACGGGAAAGATGGTCTCTGAGGTGGGCAGCGCATCCTCCAGCAGGAGCACAGCGGATTCATGTCGATGGAAGGTGGCTTCGGCTTCCTCCAGGCTGCGATACACGCCCGCTACATGCGTCCAGCTCTCTGCACGCCGCAGCAGCGCGGTCAACCCGCTCCGCGTGAGATCATGGGCTGCGACAATCACGACGCCAATACTGCGTCTCATGGTGTCCCTTTCATCCTCAACTGTGTTTCAGCGTGACCGACTCAAGCGATGCTAGCGTCAACGGGAACGTGGTAGAATGGACGCGTCTGAAATACCCCTTGTCATTATGAACATGATGATTATAGAATTGTTGGTAATCATGTCAAGTGTTTTTAACGCCATGATGGAGACTTACCTATCAGTCGCGGAACAGTTAAACATCCTGTTCGACGCCATTCGGCATCCGGAGGGGCGCGCCTATCAACTGCAGGAAGTCGGTGAGGCGAGGGGCATCAGCCTCGGCACCATTAGTCAGATGCGCGCGGGCAAAATCAGAATCCGCAGCTCAACACGCTGCGCGCGTTGTGCCGTTTCTTCGACGTGCCGCTGCGCTTCTTCGAGACCCGGACGGTCGAAGAATGCTATGCGATCCTGTCGGATCGCGGTGAGGTCCACGCACCCCCAGCGCTTAGTGAAATCGCCTTTCGGGCGAGCAGCCTTCCGCCGCGCGCCCAGCAGGATATTCTCACCGTGATTAAATGGGTGCAAGCCGCTGAGCAGCAGCGCCAGCAGGGGGGCGAGCTGCCGCCGTTACCAAATCTGGAACCGGACGAGAGTGACCCCGATGGCCTCTGACCCGATGGCATTTCAGCAGCAGTTCCAGATTCTGATCGACCGGCTGCGTGACCCGCACGGCAAACCCTACAGCCTTGGGACTATAGCGCAGGCGACCGCGCTGTCCGACCAGAGTCTGGCGTATCTTCTCGACGGACGGTCGCAGTTTCCGCGGTTGGACACCTTAAGGGCCATCTGCCGCTTCTACCATATCTCGCTCGACTATTTCGCCTGTGAAACGGAAGCCGACTGTCACCGGTATCTGCTCGCCCAGCTCGCGAGCTCGTCCTCGCTCCTGAATGATATTGCGGTGGAAGCGGCGGCGCTGACCCCGAAAGGCCAGCGCAATGTCCTCACCATGCTCGAATGGCTGCGGCAGATGAAGAAATTTCCGGCTTCCAAGTCCACCTAACGCAAGACGAGGGGAAAGACCAGCACCACGGGCAGGATCCCCGCTAAACTCCCCAGTACTACTTGCTGCACGGTATGATGCTTAGTCACCACGCGTGCCCACAGTGTGAGCAGGACCAGCGCCAGCAAGCCGAGCTGCAGGGTCAGCGTGTCGAGACGTCCGAGGAGCAGCAGGCCGGTATAGCAGCCAGCGGCGACCGCCGCATGCCCGGAAACCTTCGTCACCCACGCATTCAATAAGCCTTGCAGGGGAACCCAGACGACCAACGCCCCCATCGAGGCGATCAGAGTATGCGGGCCGCCGAAGGCCAGCACTACCACGAACGCCGATAAGACCGAGAACCAGCCCACGAGATAGAGACGATGTCGTGTTTGTCGTTGATATCGGTAGCGCCCCCGCTTTTCAAGAAACGCGGCGTACAGCGCCCCGGGCAGCACAACGATCCCGCAGATAATCACCGTCCAGCCGAGCGCTTCCGGCCACGGTATGCCATTCAGCAGCGCGAGCGTGGTCGGGATCGGCAGCCAATAGGGATGAAACACGCGCCCGATCAGCACGGCAAACCGGTTATCTTCTTGGGGAATCACATCGGTCATAGTTGAATCGCTCCCAGCTTCTGCGCCAGTTCCGGGAACGGAGGTTGGCTCGCCACCACCTCCGTGATCTGCGTTTGTAGTCGACTGTTTTTCATTGAAGGATACCGATCCAGAATGGCGATGACCTTCTGATAGATGGCCAGTTCCACCTCATCCGGATGGGTCAGGCGCAGCGGCAGCTTACCCATTGGTGGACGTCCCGTTGAGGCTTGGCTCACCGCTCGTTCGAGCCGCTGCAGCCGGAGGTAAAGGCGCAGACGCACCGGATAGAATAGCGGCATGAATAAGCGGAGTGGCAGGAGCATCACCAGAAATAGCAGCAGACAGAGATAGGTCGAGCCACGTTCGACGGCCGCCAGGACCGGAGTCAACGCCGGGAGATGATAGGTCGAGACCGCCAAGGCAATTTCGGCGCTGCACTGCACCAGCACGACGCCATAGAACGCCAGATCCGTCACGCGATGCAGTTTCATCGGGCGGACCTGCTCGGTGCGCCAGAGATGGAGCGCCGAGGGCAGCAGAATCAAGCGCAGCCACAGGAGGATGGCCACGTCCCGCACCCCTTTGATCTGGAGATTGAGATCGACCACGGTGATCTGCCGTGCAGCCGCATACCAGAGGAACAACGCAACACATGTGAGAGCGAAGACCGGATTTCCCCACTGGAACAAGCGCTGCGTCCATGGTGAATAGGGATAGATCTGGCGCATGCCCAGAAAATACAGATGAATGGTCGCCAACATCAGCAGGCTGCGCACCAGCGTGCTCAGCGGCAGCCCACCAAACTGCCCGTCGAGAGCCAGCTTAATCGGATCGGCCGTGAGGGCGGCAATCAGATAGCAGCCAAAGATCACCCCCCAGACATGGAGTGACGCGCCATTCGTGATTTTGCGTTTAGCCAGTGCCACAGAAAATCGGTACGCCAGATAGAACCAGAGCAGAAGATTGAAACCGAAGATGATCGCTTTGTCGTCCATGCGCTACCCGCTAGCTGTTCAAGTCGAGACCGTGGACGTACGGACGCATCGCCGCTAGAGACGTCGATTCCCCATACAGTTCCTGCAACCGCGCGCGCGCGGGCGACGCGCTGCTGAATGAGCAGAACGAAGACCTCCGCTTCCTCATCCTCCGGCGAGTCATTCAAGGCGACCGAGCGTAGATGCCCAGTTCCGGACGAGAGGCCTAGGGCTTGCCACACGGGTTCTCCAAGAACCGAGCGGATATCCACTCCTCGATGGTTGAGCAGCAGGTGCGCGATTTCATGCAGCATAGTGTGGACGCGATGGGCTGGCAGCAGGTGCGCGTTGACGAAAATATAGTCGGTCGTCGGCGCTGGCACCCATAAGCCATAGATTTCCGCCGTGAAGGGGAATCGACGACCTGAATGGGCGTTGGCGCTGCTGCTGCAGGTGCTGGAGGAAGTGCTGGATATCAAAAGCCGTAAAGTCGTAGTGCAGGCGCTCAATCACCGCCTGCAGCTCGCGCTCAGCGCGCTTCAAAGTCATCACTGTGTCCCTCATTGAGATAAAAGGCCGAGGGGAAGTATAGAGGTTCGACGGGGAAATAAACAGCCCTAGTGAAGCTACGAATGGTAGGGGTTTAGGTACCATTTTGTCAGTCTGTCAAAAGTGAACATGAGACTGTCAATTTTTGACAGGTAAATGGCAAAAAGTCGCACATGAGCATGGGGCTTTCGATTACTCTGGTGACACGCTGGACCAAAAGGAGACCCCAAGATGAATCGAGATGTACCCTTTGCCGCGCGGATCGCCTTTCGACTGCCGCAGGCGTTGTACGACAAGTTAGAAATCTGGGCGGATGAAGAAGATCGTCCACTGGCTAATCTCATCTATACCGTTGTCAAGCAGGCAGTGACTGAACGCGAACTCGGTATGAGTCCTGCACCGCGAACAGAAGAAGCACGGTGAAGATAATGGGAGATCATAAGAATGCGCCCTTAGGGTCGCAGGCGTTCGACCATGATGAGGTTAGCAAAGTCACTTTACGTCTTTTGCTGTAGCGCAAATCTTAGTACAAGGTCAAACCCGCCTGCCAGACCAAAGCGCAAATGACTGCAAAAACGACGCGAAAAATCAGGGAATTACCGACTTGCAGTATTGTGATGTTGGATCCTACTGAATCAGTTTTTAACGAAAAGGAAGTCGCTATAACAATGGCCAAAGTAAGAGCATCATCTCCCCCACCAACACCGGGCTGGGCAATATATCTGCGAACGAGCAGCGACGAGAACCAGAAACCAGAACTCTCCCGCGAACGTCAACGGTTCACTATCGAAAAGCAAGTGCTTGAAAAATCCGACATTCCCGTCTACGGAGAATATGTAGATGTACTGACTGGTAAAGACCCGCGCCGAAAGTCGTATCAACAGATGCTTTCGGACGCACGCGCCGGCAAATTCTCGCACGTCATTGTCGAACGTGCCGACCGTTTCGGCCGCAGTGATACGGAAGCACTGCGCGCAATTGATGAGCTGTACGCCTTTGGAATTGTAGTGCGCTTCGCCAACGCACCTGACCTTGATCCCATGGATCCAGATGATCGTGTCGTAGTCGCGTTGTCGTTCTTTCTTGCGCAGCGCGAGTCCATGCTGATGGGACAGCGCGTGAAAAGCGGTTTGAAGGCAAAGCGCGCGAGTGGCGGATATGCTGGACGTGCCCCCGACGGGTATATCAATGTTTGGGGTCAAAGCAGTCCCGATCAGCGTAGCGACCTAGGGCGCATTCATCATTGGATCGAGCCTGATCCCGAACGCGCACAGCTATGGAAAGATGCGTGGTCACTGCTTCTAAGCGGAGCGATGACTTTACAGGAAATCGCGTTCGCTCTACACGAACGCGGTTACCGTCATCGCTCCGGTAAACCGTTCGTCATGGTCAGCCCAAAAGTCGGGAAACTTAAACCAATTACGGATGGGCTGCTGCGTGGTTTTCAAGACTGGACGTATGCGGGTTGGGTTGTAAGCGAGTGCGATGGCATTACGCCTAAAACGGTGCGCGGAGACTGGGAACCGCTAATCTCAACAGAAGATTTTGAGGCGGGCCTTCTTATCCTAGAGCGCCTGACTGCTACTGAATCTAGCGCTCAGAAATAGCCTCAGTGTCCAGCACAGATCATTGCCCAGGATTACTCAGCATGATGACCCAAAAACGAAAGAAAGGGATAACCGCTCCACCTCCACCGGGATGGGCAGTTTACCTGCGAACGAGCAGTGAAGATCATCAAAAGCCAGAACTATCACGCGCACGACAGCGCGCCATTATTGAAAGCAATGTCCTTGCGCATTCAGATATGCCAGTGTACGACGAGTACATCGATGTCCTCACAGGCAAAACACCAAATCGTACCGGCTACCAGCGACTGCTCGCCGACGCGCGGGCAGGAAAATTCTCCCATGTGATTGTGGAACGTGCTGATCGTTTCGGGCGCGATGATACCGAAGCCCTGCGCGCGATTGATGAGCTGCACCAGTTCGGCGTCGGTGTGAGATCTGCGAACTCCTGATCTGGGGCCAATGGATCCTGACGGTCGTGTCATCGTAGCGCTATCATTCACGCTAGCCCGCCGTGAATCGACGCTGTTAGGCATCCGGACAAAAGGCGGTCAACAGGCAAAACGCCGGGGTGGCGGTTATGCGAATTACGCCCCCGAAGGCTACATCAACGTGACCGCACGCACCGATGACTCAAAGAGGCATGATTTAGGGCGCTTCGACAAATGGATTGAACAGGACCCCAAACGTGCACCTATCTGGCGATACGCATGGGAGCTACTGCTCGAAGACAAGTGGACACTTGAGGACATCGCGGAGAAACTGCACGAGCGCGGCTATCGGCACCGTACAGGGCGACCCTTCGTCGAGATACAGCCAAATGGAAAGCGTCGGGCGAACATCAGCACCATCTCGCACGTTTTCCATAATTGGATGTACGCGGGTTGGGTAGTGAGCGAAAAGAATCAAATCCCACCAAAAACCATACGAGGAAACTGGGAACCAATCGTCACCTCAGAGGAATTTGAACGTGGACTGGAAATTTTAGAGCGGCGTAACCGTCACCGCCTCGCGAAACGTCGTCACGAATATCTGCTCAAAGGAATCATCTTCTACATTGGGCATGACGGCAACGAAGTGAAACTAACTGGCTCGACTTCAAACACCTATCGTCGCGGTGGTGGTACGGCTTATTATTGCGTTCCGCGCAGCAACGTGAACTTCAAGTGTGATGGGATTGAGCGACAGATACCAGATGAATTGAAGCGTATCCAAGTCGATCCCGAGATGCTGCCGATGATTCGTGCCTACTACACGCAAGATCTAGCGGAAAAGCTGGGACACAATCGTCCCAGTGAACGCGAAGAGCTAATTGCGACGCTGGAAGCCATCGACCAGGAAGAAGCCCGCACCGTGCGATTGCTGGCGAGTGGAAGAATCTCGGAAGATGTCTGGGATGTATTGTGGGCGGAGTGGCAGGATCGCCGACTGAAGTTGCGTGCGACGCTCGAAGGCATGACTCAGCAGCAGCAGTATCACGTCGAAAATTTAGGTCAGCACCCGGAATCATTGCGCAAGTCGAAACGCTGTATAATCGACTTGATCGCAGCGCACAGAAAGAGTTGCTGCATCACATGGTCAAGCGGGTTGTTGTGAACGTTGATGGCGAAATCGTGTTGGAACTGCGAGCGCCGTTCGCCTATCTGAAAGACCTGTCAGATAGAGTGCGACGCGAACATGAGGGTACCCCTGTAAAGCAAACATCCAGCCCCTTTGAGGGTGCTGGATGTTCGGACTGGCTCCAATCTAGCTCCACAGCCTGTTTGAATCTTGAACAATTGAGCGGTGAAAAAGTCACCCAGTTCTTCCAAGTCATTACTTTTCCTCAGCGCGAACTCTGTACGCGCTACTCCACGATGAACTCCAACAAATCGGCTTTTGCGGTGAAAGGGAGAGCCTGAACCCTCCCCAATCACCTTGAAGCTCGCTGCCCGTACCAGCAAGACTCCCGGATGTCACTTTACCACACCTCCGCGAAGTCCTTGCCAACGACAGCGAATTCGACCAATTGTTGGGTTCTGAGAGGAAATGGCAATGACTCGTATCTTCGTGTTCACCAACCACAAAGGGGGTGTCGGCAAATCGACATCCGCCACCAATATCGCGCTGGGCATCACCCAAGTGCTGAAGCGCGCCAATGCATCAAACTGCCGTGTGCTGCTCGTCGACACCGACTCGCAGGGACATGCGTCGCTAGTCACGACCGGGCGCAAGGACTATGGCGCGGACGACAGTCTCTACACCGTTCTGATGGCGGATCGCCAGAATGCGCCGCAGACGCTCATGAACTGCATCGTGCCGAGCCAGTGGGATGAAGACCTGCATGTCCTCCCTGCCTCCCCCATGCTCGAAGGCGCGGAGCGCGAATTGATGGGCGTGGCAGGCGCACCGTATCGCCTTGCTGATCCACTCAGCAAGATCGCCGGGCAGTACGCAGCAGTCGTGATTGACACCCGCCCTTCCTTCTCGCTGATGACGGAAATGGGTTTGCTTGCCGCAACGGACGCGATTGTGCCGGTCGAACCGCGCTATCTGGAAACGGTCGGGTTGACCAGCGTGATCCAAAAGATCAACGACATCCGTGACGGTTGGCGGCATCCCAATCTGCGCGTGAGCGGTCTCCTCATCACCAAGATGGATACCCGCGTGCGCGGACACAATCACCTGCTGGCGGAAATCAAGTCGCACCCCCTGCTCGGCAAACTGGTACTTGGCGTGATCCCGGTCAACGAAGCAGTGTCCTACGCCCATCACAATCACCAGAGTCTCTTCACCTATGATCCGCGCTCGTCAGCGAGCAAGGCGTACATTCAGGTGGTCGGTTCACTCGTCCGCTACATGACAAAGGTCGGTGCGTGATGGCAAAGGGAAGCACTAACCGGATTGACGAATTATTGGCATCGGTGACCACTGATTTGATGGGCGATGGTCAAGGCGCACTACAGGACAACAGTATCCGTGTGGAACGACTGCTGCTCGAAATGGTGCGCCCCGATCCGGTGCAACCACGCCGCGTGCTGCCGGAGAGCATCCATCTACGGTTTCACAACAACCACGTCACGCCGACACAGGCGCTCCGTGAGCTGGTGCAGATCGTCCAGATTGCCGCGCGCCAGCGGGGACGACCGTTCAACAGTGTTATCGAACTCCTGCCAAATGCTGACGAAGAGCGCGAAGAGGAAACCGCTGTCACGCTCTCGCCAGAAGAACAACTGCTGCATGATTTGGTCAATCTCGCCGTGACGATCCGCGACGATGGGCAAGTGAATCCCCTGACTGTCGTCGATGTGTCGCAGGGCGTAACACGCCTGTTTCGCATTGAAACCGGCGAGCGCCGATATTGGGCGACGTGGCTGCTGCGCGACTTCATCCCTAACTACACCGGGTGACGGCACGATCCCGTGCATCATCATTCCTGAAAAGCGGTCATCAGTATTCCGTCAAGCGAAAGAGAACACGGCACGATCCGGGCTGACCGCTATTGCAATGGCACGTCAGGCTGCACTGCTGCTACTCACGATTCACGGCTATGAAATCCCTGCCTATGCAGTGGGGAATGATTTCTACCGTCAGGCGCTTCAATTGGATTTGCGGGGCAAACGCGAATACACCGATACGATCCTTACTGCGATGGGCGGTATTGAAAAAGCCCAGTTCAGCCGCATCAAATCGTTGCTCAAGCTATCAGATGAGGCAATCGAATTAGCGGATCGCCATAACGTCGAAGAGTTTCGCCTGCGCTATGTAGTAACCGTTTCTGCTGAATATCACGCCGAAATTCTGCGCCAGATCATCGACTTAAATTTGACTGCGAAACAGATCAAGGAATTGTGTGAAGGTGGTGATCTCCAACCAGACACTGAAGACCCGATTGAAAAACTACCGCCAGCCGCCTTGAAAATGGCGAAAGTTACTCAATCAGTGACGACCTTGACACCACAGGACTTGGCGAGAGCGTTGATGCTGCAAGAAGCGGATCCAGCGATAGCCCGCGCACGTTTGCAGGCACTTCGTAAGCTGATCATGGAAGCTGAACGGTTTTTGGTTTCAGACTAAATAGGTTTCCGCGCGGAAACCATTTTGGAGATATGAGGATGAATGTGAGAAGTCGATCCCCGCCCTAGAAAAGGAAATGCCCACTGCGGGACGGCACGTGGGCGGCGGGCTGTGATACTTTTGTGAACTGGACACTCACACTGTATCACAGCCTGCCCTCTCGTGCAACTCAATTTGAAGTTCAAACCGTGTTTTTTCGACACGCGTTCTCTTCGGCTTTGCATGGAGACAGAGGGACTGATGAGCATTGATCTGGAGCAGATTCGCTCCGCGAACCCGATAGAAAAACTCGTCGGCGAACGCTTTGCGCTCAAGCGTCAAGGCACGCGCTTCGTCGGCATCGAACATGATAGTTTGGTGGTGACACCCCAGACCGGACTGTATTTCTGGAACTCACGCGGTGAGCACGGCGATGTCTTCGACTTCGTGGGTCGTCATCAGCTTGGCTACGATAACCGCTGGAACAACCGCGATGCGGCGATGTTCTGGGAAGCAGTACGTTACTTGGCGGATCGCGCGGGCATTCCTGTCGAAACTGATTCCGACTTTCAGAAGTCGTATACCTGGGCGGAACGCCAACTGGTGCAGCGCTTACATGAAACCCTGCTGAACACACCCGCTGCGCTCGACTACGTGACCAAGACGCGCGTATGGCAGATAGCAACCGTCCGCAATGCCCGGCTCGGCTTCATGCCACAGGATAAACGGAAACTGCTGGCTGACCTGAATCTGCCCGACAAATGGCGCGGCGTGATCGCCAAATTCCCCGTTGGGATGATGGTGTACGTCCATCTGGAACGGGGGCGTTTGGGGTATCTGAGCGGGCGCTCGATTGAAGGCAAGCAGCATTACAACCCGCCGCGTGACCTGCTCGGCGAGCGTCGTCCCTATGCAAATCATCTCTACGCGCCGGAAGCTGACCAGGTGGTGCTGGTCGAGGGGCAAGCGGACGCGATCAGCTTTGGCGAGTGGGGCTTTCCAGCGCTAGCCGTCGCGGGGATGCACGTCTCCGACGATCTGCTCACCGCACTGCGCAAGCATCGCCGCGTGTTCGTCGCGCTCGACAACACACCGGAGGCGATGCAGAAGAATCGGGATATTGCCCGCCAGTTAGGTATGTCGGCACTGATTCCGCGTCTGCCCGACGACGTGAAAGACGCCAACGATTGGCTGACTCAGGGCGGCAGCGCGGAGGATGTGCAAGCTGTATTGAATAAGGCGAAAACGTGGCTGCAAACCGAGATCGAGCGCGCTGCCTTTCTCGATGGACTCGAAAAGAAGGATACGATCCGGGGGTTGTTCACTTACGCCGTTGATCTGGATGAGATGGAATTGAGCGAGTTTCGCGCAGCGCTGGCAAAGCAGGGCGTGAAAGGACGCGCCTTCAACGACCTGCTGCGCGCCGCTCGGAAGAAGCAAGAAAAGGAGGAAGACGACGACATGCCCCAAATTCTCGGCGACGATATCCCACTGCTCTCGCCTGCGCTGGGGTTTCAGCGCGATGTCGCCATCGTCACCGTTTCGGTGGTGGAACGGACGAAGGACAAGAAGCTGAACACGCAGCCTTACTTGGTGACCTCCTCACGCGAATTGATCCGTCTAAGTGAGGAACAAATCATCAAGCTCGATGGACGGGAGGTCGCGCTGCGCGTCATGCCGGAAGGCTCGGAGTTCCTCATGCGCTGGCGTTTCGCCGACATCCAGCGCTTTCTCAAAGGCGAAACCGTCGACCCCGGTCAAGCGTTTGCTGCCGTGCATGATCTGTTCACACGCTACGTCGATTTTCGCTCACCGGTGGAGAGCGCCATTCTGACCCTGTGGACGATTGGCACCTACTTCTACACCATGTTCCCGGCGTACCCGTATCTGGCATTGAACGGACCCAAGAACAGCGGCAAATCAACGGTGATGCGCGTCATGCAGCCGCTCGCCTTCAATATGGTCAGCACCTCGGACCCGACCGGACCGTCGATGTTCCGGCTCATCCATTACACAAGCTGCACCGTCGGCATCGACGAAGCCGAACGCTACCACAATCCCAAAGACCCCGGCATGCAGCAGATTCGCCAGCTCTTGAACAGCGGCTACAAGCACGGCATGCCCGCCATCCGCCTCATCGGTGAGGACATGAAACCGCAAGCATTCGACGTGTATTCGCCCAAGATTCTGGCGGCGATCATGGGTCTGGAAGACATCCTCGCCTCACGCTGCATCGCGATTCCCATGCGCCGTACCGACAAAAAGATGCCATCCTTTCCGCCGGAATTCGACGGCGCAGCACTCCGCCATTTGCTCTACATGCTGGCACTGACCCATTTCCAAACCGTTCATATCAACTACTCCGAGCGTCCCGCATTGCACACCCTGCATAACCGTTCAGGGGAGCTGTGGTCGCCGCTGGTCGCGCTGGCAGCTTTCTTTGAAGAACAGGGCAGTGTTCGCGGGCTGCTCGACGCGATTGCGACCGCCGCCGAAACTGACGAACAGATCAGCGAAGGCAAGGCGCTGAGCGAGCGCGAAGAGGCGGTGCTGCAAGCACTGGAATTGATGACGCGCGGTGATGAAGGCACGATTTGGATCAAAGCAGTTGCACTGCGGGAGAAAGTCGCGCGGCTGATCGGTCAGCCGGTCGAGAAGATGGGCGACGCGCAGTGGATCGGTCACATCCTCAAGCGCTTGCACCTGATCGACGAGGCGGGACGCAAGCGCGGGATGGATGGCATCGCCTATGCCGTGCGCTCGTTCGACGTGATCGACATGATGCGCCGCTACGATGTGACAACGATTCATGAGACTCGCTGAAAAACCGTTCATACCGTTCATAACCCTACATACCGTTCATGGGAATGGTATGTAGGGGATACGAACTCGGTTTGAGGTGTCATACGAACGTCACAGAACGCTTGTGCGAAATTCCGATTTCACAATAATGATGATGACCATGAGGAGCCAATCAGGTGAGAGGCAACGTGTTAAGCCAACGACAGCAAGCGATCTTGCGTTTTCTCTACGACTACAGCCAAATCAATGGCTTTTTCCCGACCATTCGTGAAATTTGCCGAGAAACCGGCACGGGTTCAACCTCGGTGGTCGCGTACAACCTCGGCAAATTAGTCGAGTTCGGCTACCTGAGACACACATCACGCCGTTCCCGATCGAACACGCTGACGAAGCAGGCATACGAATTTCTGAAGGTTGCGCCCACTGCCGATCTGCACATCGTCCGCAATGGCGACGTGCTCGAACAGGAAGTCCATCGCCTGCGCAGTCAGATTGAAACGCTGCGCCGTGCGCATCGAGCAGAGATCGAGACCTATCTTGAAGAACGATCTCTGCTCGTGGACGAGATCACGCGGCTGAAGCAAGCGGTACCCGCATAGAGGAGTGTATTCGTGTGGGCTGTGGTCGAAACGCAGCCCACATGATGTGATTACTCGTCTTCATCTTTCTTGGGCTTTGTCTTCGGCGCAGCGAGACGCTTCGTCTCGGCGCGCTGCAGTTTCTTGATGCTCTCTGCCGTGGGGAGATCTTCCGGCATCGTCCCGCCGAGTTCAGCAATCGCCCGTCGAACCACAACACCCGCCTCATAATGTACAGCGTTCGCCGCATCTTTGCCTTGCACCTGGTCACGACGCAGTTTCTCTTCCGCCTGTGTACTGCGAAACAGGTTCGCTGCGAGTTCAGTCGTGCTCATATGATCAAGGATGTGTTGGCTTTTCTTCAGTTTCTTGCGCTTGTGGATGGCTTCTGCCGTCAAACCGTTGTACAGCCCACGATAACCGTGATTTTGGAATACCGCGAAATCTTGTCCGGTAATCACGCCCGCCGTTTTCGCTGCTGAGGCGAGGTCGGTGTTCTGCAACTTAATGCGCTGGCGCAGGAGCAACCGCCGCTGATCCTCGCTTAGCTCCGCCATTGCTGCTGCATCGGAAACTTCTTGGCGGCGCGTCTGGACGGCGAAGTAGGTCTGACCGAGCGCGACGACTTCTTTGGCAGGATCAGCGTTCTGCACGACGAGGTAGCAGGCGTAACGTGAGAGGTGCATGTCCTCAACTTCACGTCTAGCATCAGATCCTAAAGCAACCATTTTGGTGGCACCAACAAAATGGTCAGACGGATCTTGTCCGCTGTTTTCGCAAGCGATCTGTGCCTTGATAAGCGCAGTTTTGAAGTTGCGCCATTCTGTATAATCCAGAACTTTCATCAAGTCACGCGCCGACCAGAACTCTAGTCCGTCTTCGTCGAACTGACGAATACGCTCAAACAGGGAAGCGGATGGATCGGGGGTCTGATCAGTTGGTATGGTCACTTTGATAACCTCTATTGCTCAGAAAACGGCATTTGCACCATTATAGTGAGTTGTTGCACCATGCAGAAAATCACCACCGTTTTCCCTTATTCGATGATCGATTGCAGTCTGTTGAGCGGTATCATTATCGACCTAGAGTCAAACGAGTAAAGGTAGGTATCAATGGAAGTTGCTCAACGGAATGAAACGTTCCAGGCGCTGGCAGCCGCAGCACTGTTTGGGGCAAGCGCGCCCATTGCGAAGCTGTTATTAGGTCAAGTTGATCCCATATTTCTGGCTGGATTCCTCTACCTAGGAAGCGGTGCCGGCATTCTTCTTTTCAGACTGCTGCTTCGTACACGGTCTACCGATTCAGAAGCCGAAGCCAAGCTGTCGCGCCTGGATGTTCCATGGCTGATCGGAGCGGTGGTCGCCGGTGGTTTTGTGGCCCCAATCGTACTAATGTTCAGTTTGCGGGAAACGGCTGCTTCGACTGCCTCTTTGCTACTGAACTTTGAAGGAGTCGCCACCGCCTTAATCGCGGCAGTGGTTTTCAAGGAGGCGATCAGCGGGCGCGCCTTGTGGGCGGTGGGCGCTGTCACGTTAGGCAGTGTCCTACTCTCGTGGAATACCGAAAGTGCATGGGGGTTCTCCCTCGGCGCACTGGGCATTGTCGCTGCCTGTTTCCTCTGGGGTATCGACAATAACCTGACGCGGAATATCTCGGCCAAAGACCCGCTGACGATCGTGCTCGTCAAGGGGTTAGGGGCAGGGAGTGTCTCGTTTGTTCTGGCATTATTGCTGGGGCACCGGATGCCCCCGATCACGACGATTCTTGGCGCGATGCTGCTGGGCAGTCTGAGCTATGGCCTGAGTATTGTCTTGTTCATACGTGCGATGCGGGGGTTGGGCGCAGCGCGAACCAGCGCGGTCTTCGGCACGGCACCCCTGGCAGGGGTTGTGCTATCATTTGTCTTGTTCCAAGATGCACCGACTCTGCTGTTTGGCGGCGCGCTGGTTCTGATGATCTTTGCGATGGCGCTCCTGATCACCGAAAGACATGCCCACCTGCACCGGCATGAGGCGGTGCCCCATGATCATCGCCATCGACATGATGATGGGCATCATCATCATGACCATCCCGGTATGACCTCGCGCAGCCTGACCCATTCTCATGTGCATACGCACGAGGCGCTTGAACATGAACATCCGCATCTGCCGGATATTCATCATCGTCACGCCCATCATGAAGCCTGAATGGTTGTGGTCCGGGGTATCGTGCTGATCCCGGACTGCTTGGGTTTGACTTCTTCGCTCGGTATCTCCCGACCGGGCAGAACGGCACTACGCCAAGAGACCTTGAAGCCCAGGCAGAACAAGGCGCTGGTACATCTCGTTCATCTCCTCCGGCGTATGGCGCATGTCCTCATCAAACCACCAGCGCAGCAGCAGCAGAAACGTGTTCGCCACAAACTGCGCGACGACAGAGAGCGGTACGGATATATCCGTTTGCTCCCCGATCATCGCACGCAGGTTAGTCTCGATCAGTTGGCTGATTTGCTGAAGTAGGCGGCGGTTAAGCATGTCTGCGCCTTGCCCCCACACGAGCGCATGCATCAGACGGCGCTGCTCTTTCACATGCCGGAACAGTTCAAGACTGGGCAGCACGCCGTGCTCCATGCCTTGATGAGCCGCATAGTCCCCCAGATCATGAATCACCTGCTCGATCTGACTCAAGAGCAAGCTCTCTTTGTCGGTGAAATGGACATAGAATGTCGAACGTCCTATATCCGCCCGATCCAGAATATCTTGCACCGTGATGTCGTTGTAGCGCTTTTCAAGCATCAGCCCCACGAACGCATCGGCAATGAGCTGTCGCGTTCGCCGTGAGCGGCGATCCGTTTTGGCGCTGTTCATATCGTCCACTCCATCAGAACAAATTCACAGGAATGTTCGGTAATGAACATTTCCCGTGCTTTGGTTGTTGACCCACGCCCCACCCCTTCCATTATAGTAGAAATCGAACAATATGTTCACTACAGCACAATATGTTCTGAGGCAATGCTATGAGAGTAGACATTCCACTCATCGAGCTTCACGGTGTGACCAAAACGTATCAAACAGGCGCGAAAACCTTCACCGCGCTCGATGGCATCGATCTCACCATCGATCAGGGCGAATTTACGGCGATTGTCGGGCGTTCCGGCAGCGGCAAATCCACCCTGATCAACATGATCACAGGCATCGATGAGCCAACTTCCGGCGAAGTCCTCGTCGCCTCGACCCCCGTACATCAACTCAATCAGGAACAGCTTGCCGTGTGGCGCGGCAAAAACGTCGGCATCGTCTTTCAATTCTTCCAACTGCTGCCGACGCTCACCATCGCCGAAAACCTGATTCTGCCGATGGATTTCTGCAACACCTATCCCGTCCGCCAGCGGCGCGAGCGCGCACTGCATCTGCTCGACAAAGTGGGAATCGCGGATCAGGCGGACAAGCTCCCCGCCGATCTCTCTGGTGGACAGCAGCAGCGCGCCGCCATTGCCCGCGCGCTCGCCAACGATCCACCGCTCATCGTTGCGGATGAACCAACGGGTAATCTCGACGTGCAGACGACGGACGCGGTGATGCACCTTTTCGCCAGCCTCACCGCTGAGGGAAAAACAGTCGTGATGGTGACGCATGAGCGCGATCTCGCCCATTTTTTCACCCGCTTCATCACGCTGGCGGATGGTCGGATTGTCGCCAGTGAGCTAGGAGTGTCCGCATGAGCCGCCCGCGCTGGATGAAGCTCCTGCGTGATCTCAGCTTAGCGCGCGGGCGCATGATGATGCTCGTCGCCGCCATTGCCGCCAGTGTCTTCGCGGTGGCGCTCATGCTGTCCACTTTCACGGTGATGACGCGCGAAATGAACGCGAATTACCTCGGCACGAACCCGGCGTCGGCGTTCATCGAAGTGGATCAAGTCGATGAAGCGCTCATAGAGGCAGTACGCCAGCAGCCGAATATCGCCGATGCCGAAGCGACTGCTTGGGTGAATGGTCGAGTCGAAGTCGCGCCAGATCAATGGATGCCGCTGCTGCTGTTCGTCGTGCCGGATTTTGCGCATGCACGCATCAGCACGGTCAGCCCGGAAGCCGGTGCATTTCCGCCGCCGGATGGAACAATCCTCGTGGAACGCGCCGTACTGACTCTGCTGGATAGCATTCAGATTGGCGACGCGCTGACCGTCCAAACGCCCAACGGCACAACCCAGCCGATCACCATCAGCGGCACGATCCACGATCCGAGCCTCGCTCCAGCATGGCAGGAACAAACGGTGTACGGCTACATCACCCCGGGGACGCTGGCGGCGTTCGGGGAGGATACGACGCTGCATATCCTCAAGATCACGGTCAGCAATCAGCCGGAGAGCGTGAGCGCTATCGAAACGACGGTCGAGCAGTTGACCGGGTGGCTGCGCACACAGGGGCGGGTGGTCGATGAAATTCGCATCCCGCCACCGCTTCGTCACCCGCATCAAAGCCAGATGAATACCGTCATGCTGGTGTTCCTCGCCTTCAGTGTGTTGGCGCTGATCTTGAGCGCCGTCCTCACTGCTACCATGATCGGCGGGCTGCTGGCGCAGCAAATCCGGCAGATTGGCATCATGAAAGCGATTGGCGCGCGTTCCGGTCAGATCGCCGCTCTGTACCTTGTACTCGTCATGGGCTTAGGCTTGATCGCCGCCGTAATCGGCATCCTGCCGGGCATGTGGGCGGCACGTGGCTTTTCGTCGGTGGTGGCGCAGCTGCTCAATCTCAACGTGTACCGTTATGACGTGCCGCTGTGGGTCTACGGAGCGCTGCTGCTGATGGGCGTCCTGCTCCCGCTGCTGGTCGCCATTCGCCCCATCCGCCGTGCTACCCGCGTGACCGTCCGCGCCACCCTGTCCGACTACGGGACGACCGCCGCCGCTTTCGGTTCGAGCCGTTTTGAAAGCTGGCTCAGCCGGATACAGGGGATCAACAGCTCGGTACTGCTCGCCTTCCGCAATACTTTCCGGCGGCGATCGCGCTTGATCCTCAGCCTGAGCTTGCTCGGCGCAGCCGGGGGCATGTTCATGACCGGACTCAATACGAGCAGCGGATGGGATAGCTACATTCGCATGGCAGCCGCAGACCGTCACTATGACTTGGAAGTGCGCTTGAATATGCCGCAGTCCGTTGAGCAAATGCGGGCGCTGCTGGGTGGCGTCGACGGGGTGGCGCAAGTCGAGTCATGGAGCCTGATCCCGGCGGCGCTTGCCCGTCCAAATGGTTTGGACATTGTCCGCACCTATCCCGATGGTGGTCACGGTAGTTTCAGTTTGCGATCAGTGCCGGACGGAAGCACCTTTATGAATACGCCGATGCTCAGCGGACGCTGGCTGCAAGCGGGCGATGTGAACCGCGTCGTGCTCAACCAGAGTGCGCTTGCGCTCTTCCCTGAAGCATCCGTCGGCAGCACGGTCACGCTGCTGATCGAAGGTCAGCCTATCCGCTTGGAGGTCATCGGCGTGGTGCGGCAAATCCTGTCGCCTGCTGCCGCTTATGTGACCCCGGCAACGTTTGCCGCCGCCGCGCACATGCAACCGAACCTGGCGAACGCAGTACGGGTCGCCATGACCTCCAGCGCCCCTGAGTTCACCGCCGCCGTGACTCAGCGAATTGAACAGGCGCTGAGTCTGGCGGGAATCAGCGTGCGCGTGGCGGTATCTGAAGTCCTGCTCGACAATGCGACCAGCGGTCATGTCTTCGTGTTTATTGTGACCCTGCTGCTGATCGCCGTCGTGATGGCAGTCGTCGGTTTGCTGGGGCTGACCTCCAGCATGAGTACCAGCGTGATCGAACGCACCCGCGAATTCGGCATCATGCGTTCGATTGGCGCGCGTTCTCGAACCGTGCTGCTAAATGTGATCAGCGAAGGGGTGATGATCGGGCTGATGAGCTACGGGATCGCTGTTGTGGTGTCCCTGCCGCTTTCATTCGGGATGGGAGCCTATCTCGGTGAGATGTCGTTTCGGTCACCGCTCCCTTTGATAGTCGCGCCCTTGGGCTTAGGGCTGTGGCTGGCGATCTTGATCCTCGGTTCCACTGCTGCCAGCGCTTTCCCCGCACGGCAGGCAGCCAATTTAACCGTTCGTGAAACCCTTGCTTACGTCTAAAGGAGACCTGTCATGACCCTGAACCGCAAACGGATTGTCCAAATACTCATCGTGATCGTCGTGATTGTCGCGCTGCTGCTCACCATGCACATCCTCGTCAACAATTTCGATCTATTCGGCACGCTGCGCTCGCTACACGGCGGGTGATCCATTCTATGCTGATGAGACGAGGACAACTTTTCGCTTCTGTCCTCGTTTCTTGAACAACCGTCATGATCATCAAAACACCCCGCTCAGCAATGACTTGTATCGCCTCTATAGGGATGAGCCTGCTGCCAAGAAGGGGCTTTCTTGCTTTATACGCTATTTGGCGGTTCTGCATTTTCCTAGATTTGCCTATCTTGGAAGCAGTGTATAGGAATAGAATGAAAGATGTGTCCAATGGTTAGAGACCCCGTGTCCGGTGTTCTACTCGACCCACGATTCGCGGTTGCCATTCGTGAGCATGGCGGAGAGTAATTTTACTTCGCTACCCAGGAGAGTGTCGATCAGTTTGACGACGATCCGCATTACTACGGACATCCCGATCCGGATGACCATCTGACACCGCACCAACACTGATCGAATGGATCGTGGCTCAGGGAACAGCCGCCAGTACTTGAGAAATTGCACCGGGTAGTGGCGGCATTGAGTGAAGAATTGTGTTGGATTGATAGCTCACCCAAGCAGCGAATTGGCAAATTTGCAGTGGCAACCATTCTTGTAATTGATGACGAGGAGAGCATCCTCAACGTTGTTGAAGCCTATTTGAAAGCGGATGGCAGCACCGTCTATACCGCGCGGGACGGCGCGGCGGGACTCGCGGCGTTTCAACGCTACCAACCGGACTTAGTGATCCTCGACATTATGCTGCCAGAGATGGATGGACTCGAAGTGTTGCAGACGATCCGGCGCACCTCGGCGGTCTACATCATTTTACTCACCGCCAAATCGGAAGAGTTCGACCGCGTCATGGGATTGACGGTTGGCGCGGACGACTATCTCACCAAGCCGTTCAGCCCGCGCGAACTCACGGCGCGGGTCAAAGCGGTGCTGCGGCGCGGACGCGCAGCGCCACAAGATGAGCGGCAGGTGTACGCCTTTCAACACCTCAAAATCGACACGCAGCGCTATGAGGTTTGGTGCGACGACGAGTTGATCGAGCTGACGGCTCTGGAGTTTAAGCTGTTGGCAGTCCTCGCAACCTATGCCGGGATGGTGCTGAGCCGGGAGCAGCTCCTCGAACGGGTATGGGGCTACGATTTCTACGGCGAAGATCGCGTGGTAGATGTGCATATCGGTCACATCCGGCAGAAGCTGGAGCGTGATCCCGCCGATCCCCAGTTCATCCTCACGGTGCGCGGCGTCGGCTACAAGTTTGCGGACACCAAGCGATGAAACTCTCTCAGAAGCTGTTTCTGTCTTACGTCGTCGTCGTCCTGATCGGATTGGTTGTACTCTCGGTCGCCACGGCGTTTGTCGCCCCGGTCAATTTCACTGAGACGATGACGCATATGCGCGGCATGGGGTCCGGCATGATGATGGGCGAACGCCTGACCGAACTCGATGCCGAATTTGAGGCGGCGTTTCGCCAGTCCCTTAATAACGCCTTGATCCTTGCCGGTATCGCGGCAATTCTGTCCGCCGTGGTCGTAAGCTGGTTCGTGAGCCAGCAGATCACGCAGCCCATCCGCTCCTTGGTCGCGCTCAGTCAGCAGATCGCCGGGGGAAGTTATAAGCAGCGGCTCAAACTCGAGACTCAGGATGAATTCGCAGAACTGGTCGCGAGCTTTAACCGCATGGCGGAATCCCTCGCCAGTACAGAAGCCATGCGCGTGCAGCTTATCGGCGATGTCAGTCACGAACTCAAAACGCCGCTCGCCGGGATCAAAGGCTACATGGAAGGGCTGCAAGATGGTCTACTGCCCGCCACGCCTGAGACTTTCGAACTGATCCACCGCGAAGCTGATCGGTTGCAGCGTCTGGTACAGGACTTGCAGGAACTTTCCCGCACTGAATCCGGTCAGATTGTGCTCGATCTCCGCTCGTACCTGCCAGAAGTCATCGTCAAACCGGTTGTTGAGCGTATGCGCCCTCAGTTTGTCGATAAAGCCATCGATTTTGCAGTACTCATGCCGGCAGATCTACCCATAGTACAGGCCGATTGCGACCGTTCCATGCAAATTTTGACCAATCTGCTTGGCAATGCGCTGCAATATACAGCCAGCGATGGACACGTCGAACTCGTGGTCAGCAGTGAGCATGAAGCAGTGCGCTTTTCAGTCCACGATACCGGCATCGGCTTATCCAGTGAAACCCTGCCTCATATCTTTCAGCGCTTTTACCGCGTGGACAAATCCCGGTCGCGTGGCAGCGGCGGCACCGGGATCGGGCTGACGGTTGCCAAACACCTCGTCGAGGCGCAAGGTGGACAGATCGGCGCTGGCAGCGAGGGACTTGGCAAAGGCAGTCGATTCTGGTTCACGCTTCCCATCGCCTGAACTTTACAGAAACTTCACACAAGCGACATTACCTTACCATGCAGCTCTGGCATGCTAGACACAATCACATGTGTTTGGTAAGCAAGGAGCTTGTAATGATGCGTAAGTTATTCGTCTTGGTGATCGCCGTTGTCGCGCTGCTGAGTATAGGTGTCTTGTTCGTCGCGGCACAGGATGATCAGCCGGTTGCCCCCCAATGCGGTTATGGCATGATGGAGGGCATGACAGGCATGCACGGTATGGGCAGTATGATGGGACAGGGTCGCGGGATGATGCTGGGGATGGACGACATGCCCGGAATGACGGCGGTCGCTGAAGCGCTCGGCATGGAACCCACTGCGCTAATCGAGGCGCTGCACTCTGGTCAAACCCTCACTCAGATTGCCGAAACGCAGGGCGTTGACGTGCAGGTGGTTACTGATGCCATGTTCGCGGCGGCGGAAGCCCATCTAACGGAACTGGTCGCCGCTGGCACGCTGACGCAGGCACAGGCGGATGAACATCTCGCCACGATGCACGACCACCTCGCCGACATGACGATGTTCTCCGGTACGGGTTGCTCGATGATGGGGGGCATGCAGGGCATGGAACACATGAACGGCATGGGCGGCATGATGGGACGCGGTCACGGCATGGGGATGGGGCGGCACAACTAATTCGTGCAACTTTACGTCAAGGCATAACTGTGTGGCGGAGGTTTTAACCTCCGCCACTTTGCGCTACCGCTTGGGCTTACTGGGGCAGCGTGATCAGATACGCGATCAGATCGTTCACGTCCTGCTCACTCAAGAGCTGCCCATAGGTTTGCGGCATGAGTAAATCAGGAAAGCCGGGGACAACGTAATCGCTCGGATGCAGAATTGACGTGCGGATATAAGTAACCACTTCGTCCATCGAGCGCTCGGTATGCGGCGTCTCGGTCGCTTCGGCAGTGCTCGCGCCGTGTTCATGACTGGACGGATCATGACCGGGGTTGCCCACATTGAGGAGCCCGGGACCAATCAGGGTTTCCGTGCTGTCCACGCGGTGACAGGTCGAGCAGGCAAACCCCGTCGTCGGCTGCAGGGTGTTGAAGAGTTCCGCCCCACGATCTGGATCACCCAGCGCCATGGCGAGCGCCATATGGGCTTCGTCGCTGTGTTCATCTGCCGCTTCATCGTGACCATGATTGGCGGCTTCTGAAGGCACAAAACCACAGCTGAGCGCGAAATCCTGATAGGTCTGCCCCGCATTGTACACGGTGATGAGCGCTGTTTCGGGATCAGCTTGATAAATGGCCTCAAGATTGGCGAGGGCGTTCGCGTAGGCTTGCTGCTGCAAGACAAAGCTCTGAATGTCGCATTCGGGGGTTGCCATGGACATGGACCCCATGTCTCCCATGGTGGCGTGGTCTTGACTGGCTGGTTCAGCCGTCGGTGTTGGGGCTTGGTCTTGTGCCCAACCGACGCTGTAGATCAGTAGGAAACTCAAGAGAGCCGTGAGGAGAATGATACGGAATTTCATGAACAGGAAACCTCCAAAACTTGCAAATACGAACCTAAAGGATCGGTTTGCCCACAAGACAAACCGTGAATCCACATACCTAGATTACGCGGGTAGGATCAGAGCGGAATAGAAAATGACACGAGGGTTCCCCGTCCCGGCGTCGAGTCCACCGTCAGCGCGCCGTTGACAAGCTGCGCCCGTTCCCGCATTCCGATCAAGCCAAAATGCCCGATGCGCGTAAAGTCGCTGAAGTAGGCCGGCACCGAGAAGCCTTGGCCGTCATCCCGAATCGTGAGCTGCACCTTCCCAGCATTGAACCCCAATTGCACTACGATCTGATCAGCTTGGGCATGATGCGCGGCATTGTTCAGCGCCTCCTGAGCGATGCGATAGATTGTGAGTTCTTGTTCGGCTGTCAGGCGCACGACCGACCCGCGAATTTCCAGTTTCGCTTGCGCCTCTTTAGTAAGGACTTCCAGCGCGCTCACCAATCCCAGTTCTTCCAGATAATGCGGATGCAGCGCGCGGCTGAAGCGGCGCACTTCCTCAATCGCCTCGCCGATCATGTCGCGCAGTTCTTCGATGCGCGTGTCCGCCTGAGCCTGGTCACGATGCAGCGCGCGCTGCGCCATCTGCGCTTTGTGCCCCAGCGCGATCAGCGTTTGCACGGTTTCGTCGTGCAGTTCACGCGCCAGTCGTCCGCGTTCTTCTTCCTGCGCGCGCGTGACTTCGCCGACATAATCGTGCAGCGCCGCCTGATAGCTTTGGACCTGGGCGGCCATGTCGTCAAGCGCGTGGCTCAAGTCTTCAATCTCCTGTACGCCGCTGATGTGCTCTTGATAGGCGCGGAAATCGCCTTTCCCGATGCTCAACGCCCGCAAACGCAGCTGCCGGAGCGGTTGCACCACAAAGCGCACACCAAAAAAGAGGGTCAGCAGCGACACGGCGGCGGCAGTAAACAGGATGAACGGCATCAACTGCTCAAACTGGATCAACGGTACAGTGACCGAATGCCAGCCTTCGCGAATCAAGAGCACCCAGTTGGTATTGGGCACCGGCGCATAGGCGATGACATCATCCTGCTCCGAGGCAGGGCTGGGAAACAGCGCGCCATTTTCACGCTGGAGCGCAGCTTGCACGCCCTCCCATGCCAGTAAAGCCGTCTCACTGGGGATATCGCCCTGATGAAACAGCACCCGCCCATTGGCGTCCAGCAGGACGAGGGTCGTCACTGCTTCCTCATGATCCATGCGCAGAATCCCGTGTAGATCCAGCGAATCCGCCGCGACCGCTGCCGGGTCAATATCCTGACGCAGGGCTTGGTTCTCGACGCTGACGGAGACCAGTTCTGCCATCACCGTCACCAACCGCGCATTCTCTTCAATGGCGAGCGCGCGCATCGAGCTTTGATGACTGCTCACGCCGCTGAGGGCAAACACGATCAGGAAAATCGTCAGCGGCAGCACCGTCCACAGCAGTACCTGAGCGCGCAGCCCATGTAACTGGTGCGGCAACCGCATCACGCCTTTTGCTCCAGTTGAATGATGTTGAGCTGCAAGGCTTTCGTCACGGCTTCGGTGCGGCTGTTCACGCCGAGCTTGCCGTAAATGCTGGCGAGATGCCCCTGCACGGTACGGTCGCTGATCGACAATTTCATGCCGATCCCCTTGTTGGTCAGACCGCCCGCGGCAAGTTGTAAAATATCGCGTTCACGGTCGGTGAGCGGCTCGTCCGGCGTGCTGGCAGATGTGCCCACGACGAGATGGGTGAGCACTTTCTGGGCGATTTCCGGTGCGATGGCCGACTGTCCGCGATAGACCGCCCGTACCGCCGCCGTGATCTCTTCGGCTTCCGCATTCTTCATCACATAGCCGTTCGCGCCGGCTTGCATCGCCGCAACGACAAACGGGTCATCGTCATACGCGGTCAGGATGACGACGCGCACGGGCAGTTTCTGTTCGCGAATCCAGCGGGTGACCTCGATCCCGGTCGCGTGCGGCATGCGCACGTCGAGCACGGCGACATCGGGCTGTAGGGTACTCAATAACTCTTTCGCCTTCGCCCCGTCGCTCGCTTCGGCGATCACCTGGATATCACCTTCTTCTTCAAGGAAATCGCGAATGCCCTTGCGCACCACGGCATGGTCGTCGGCGAGGATCACCTGAATAGCCATACTTCAATCCTGTCATCCACAGTTATCGATCTGATTATAGAGCGTGTCTTTGCACCCACATGCGTCATATTGCTTGCTTTTGTGCCCCCTTGATCCCCGCCAAATGGCGTGCCGCGCCGCGCCAAACAGCGCATGAAAGCGCAGGTGAGACAAGTTAGGATTTTCACAAATCACGTTTCGATAGGAAATAATTGTGATCAAGCGCCTATTTCTCCTGTTGGTAACCGTCCCCCTGTTCATTTCGAGCTGTACCGGCCAGCATCTGCCGTACGCCTTAGCTGATGAAGCGCAATTGCCCGCCTTTCTCGCGGATGCCCCGCCGACAGTGCGCGAAGCGTACCGTTTCGCGATGGCGAATATGGAAGAAACTGCCAAGTACCCCTGCTACTGCGGCTGCGGCTCGATGGGCCACATGAGCAATCTGAACTGCTACATTCAGGATGTGGATCGCGCGGGCAACATCACATTTGATGAGCATGCGGCGGGCTGTGGTATCTGTGTGGACATCACGCAGGATGTGATGCGTCTGCTTCGCGAAGGCAAATCTTCGCCTGAAATTCGCACCTATGTCGATGCGACGTACAGCGCCTACGGCCCATCGACAAATACGCCGCTGCCGCAGGGATAAACCGCCATGCCCCCCCTGATCGTCAAACGCCGTCTGATCCTTCTCTGCGCGCTGCTGGTTTTTGTCGCCGTATGGTTCGTCCCCCTACCCGCGCTGCGAGCCTCTGGCACTCACGAATTCAGCCTCGACATGCGCCAGTTCGAGTTCACGCCGGGGCGTATCGAGGTGCAGCAGGGTGATCAGGTGACGATCACGCTGAGCTCGTCCGATGTGGTGCATGGCTTTTATCTGGACGGCTACCAGATCAACCAGCGGGTTGAACCGGGTATTACCCGCCAGATCACCTTCACTGCCGATCAAACCGGGAAGTTCCGCTACCGCTGCGCGGTGAGCTGCGGGGCACTGCATCCCTTCATGATCGGCGAACTCGTCGTCAACAACAATTTCCCCTTCTGGCGGGCGCTGACGTTGCTCGGCGTCAGCCTGATCAGCACTCTCGTTTACCTTTATTTTGGAGCAAACAAAGCATGAGTTCCCAAGCGAAACAAATCGCCGCCCGCGTGCAGAAAACGACGACGCCACATCCCCCCTCCCGGTTACCTCTCATTCTGGGCCTTGGGGCAATCCTGGTAATCGGCGCACTTCTGCTGTCCGTCCTCGCCAACCAGCGCCCACCTTACACCCCCGAAGTCACAGGCAGAGCCGCCGTACAGGTCAGCCAGACAAACTTCGATTACGGTGACCAGCACTACAACAATCCGGTCACAACTGAATTCAAGGTCAAGAACATCGGCGATCAGACGCTCCTCATCCTTGGTGATCCGCAGATTGAAATCCTCGAAGGCTGCTGCCCGCCGCGCGTCTCGACGAGCAACCGCCATCTCGCGCCGGGGGACGAAGCCACCGTCAGTTTCACCTTCTCGATGCACGCCGGGATGGATGGCCCGCATCATTTCCGTGTACATGTCCGCACGAATGATCCTGAAAACCCCGACCAGTACGTCGAAGTCTACTCCAACTGGATTCCGTGAGCCGATTATGATCACCCTACCCCGCCCAGCTCCACCATCGGCGCGTCCCGCTATGCCGGCAGCGCTGAAGACACTGCTGAAAGCGCGCTGGTTTCAGCCGGCCTTGCAGTTGATCACGCTGTTCGGGTTCACGCTGGCGATACTGGCGGGGTTCTTCGGCACACCTGCCGGAAGCCGGAATTTCGGCATCGTGTTCGTCTGGATCGTGTGGTGGGCGCTCCTCATCATCGTCCTCGTCCCGTTCTTCGGGCGCGTGTGGTGTACGGTCTGTCCGCTTCCCGCGCCGGGGGAATGGTTGCAGCGACGCGGCATTATTCGCCGCACGCCCGGCAAACTACACACGCTGGGCAAACGGTTCCCGAAGCGTTTCAAGAACATGTGGCTGCAAAACTTCGGCTTTCTGGGGATCGCCAGCTTCAGCGCGATCATCCTCACCCGCCCGCATATCAGCGCAGGGGTGCTGCTGGCGTTTGTCCTCGCGGCACTCGGCTTGAGCCTTGTCTACGAAAAGCGTGTGTTCTGCCGCTATGTCTGCCCGGTCGGTGGATTCATCGGCTTGTACGCGATGATGGCACCGCTTGAACTGAGGGTGCGGGACTGCAAAACCTGTCTTGAACACGGCGCGAAAGACTGCGTCGTCGGCAACGACCAAGGCTATGGCTGTCCGTGGATGGTTTACCCCGGCAACCTGAAGCGCAACACCTACTGCGGCCTGTGCTTCGAATGTATCAAAACCTGCCCGAAGGACAACATCACCATCCGACTGCGCCCCTTCGGCAGTGATTTGTTCGTCGCTCAGGAACGGCGGCTCGACGAAGCCTACAAAGCGTTTATCATGCTCGGCTGCGCGCTGGTCTACTCAACCGTGCTGCTCGGGCGTTGGGTTGGCTCAAAATTGGGCGAACATGGACACGCTCCCCCACTGGCTGCTGTATGCGGCGGGCTTGTGGCTGTTTAATCTGGTGCTGCTGCCGGGACTCTTCTGGGGCGGCGTGGATCGGACGGAAACTCGCAGGCGAAATGAAAATCCGCGATCTGTTCGTGGCTTTCGCCTATACGCTCGTCCCGCTCGGCTTAGCCGCATGGATCGCCTTCAGTCTGGGCTTTGTCTTCGTCAACGGCAGTTACGCACTCTCCGTGCTTTCCGATCCGTTTGGCTGGGGCTGGAACTTGTTTGGCACTGCTGACGCTGCATGGACACCGTTCGCACCGCAGCTTCTGAGCTTCCTGCAGGTCGGCGTCCTCAGCGTCGGCTTGATGTTCGCCGTGAATACCGCCTACCGCAGCGCGCGGCAGTTTTACGCCGATCACCGCGGAGCGTTCACCGCCATGCTGCCCGTCGCCGGTCTGCTCACGCTGATCACAGGCGTGTTTATGGTCTTGTATCTGGGATAAAGCATGTTCAAGCGGTCTGAATTCATCGCGCGGCTCACCGTCGGCGTCATCCTGATCGGGCTGCCCGCGCTGATACTGGGCTATCAGTTCATCGTGCGACCGCAGTTGAGCGGCATCCGCACGATTGACATTTCCGCCTCCAGCCCGGAAAACGGCGGCTTTCAACCGAACAGCTTCAGCGTCACGGCGGGTGAAACGGTCATGCTGCGATTCACCTCGATCGATGTCACGCATGGCGTGGCGATTGGTCCGGGGCTGGGTGTCGATCTAGGACAGATCGATCCGGGGCATATCAAAGAAGTCACCCTGACCTTTGATGAGGCGGGCACCTACACCTTTTACTGCAATACGTGGTGCAGCGTCAATCACTGGCGGATGCGCGGCGTCATCGACGTCCGCGATCGGGTGAACCCGAATGTGATCCCCACGGCACTCCCCGATCCCGTGATCGCCGCGCTGGTGGCGGAAGGCGTTGATATTGACGCGTCGGTTCACAATCGATCAAGTGCGATGAGCAGCATGCCGATGGACGACGCACCGGTGCTGGTCGAACGCCCGTCGGCGGAACGCGGCGCGACCATCGCTGCTGCGCTCACCATTCCGACAGAATTTCAAGATGACGCATGGCGGCAGTCCCACACGCCGCAGCAAGCAATTGCGCTCCTCCTTACGCAAAATCCGAACACCCCGCAAACCGATTTAGCCGATGCCGTCGCGTATCTATGGACGCGCTCAGCAGCGTCAGAATCGCTCGCGAGGGCAGCGCCGTATTACGCGCAAAACTGCGCCGCCTGCCATGGGGAAACGGGCGGAGGGGATGGCTTTATGGCCGCTCAAACCGCTGAAACGCCCGTCGCCTTCGCGGACCCGAATTATCTATTCACCATGCGCGGCGATGTCCTGTACGCGAAAATCCGGCGCGGCGGCATGGGCACCGATATGCCCAACTTCGGCACGCTGCTCACCCCCGATGAAACATGGGCACTCGTCGATTACCTGTGGTCGCTGTCCGTCGAGCCGAACAACAGCAACCGCTAAGCACACCCTACTCTTACCCAAAATAAAAGCAGGAGATGGATTGACCGTCTCCTGCCGCTCATCCAATGCGCTGGCCGGTTAGCGCTGGCCGTCCGGCCACACGAGGATGGGCATGTTCACGACTACGCCGGGCACCTCAATCACGACTTCGCCCGCCGTTTCCGCCGCCAACACCGCTTCGACGCTCGTCAGTTCGCGCGCTTCGACACCGTCCTGCCATGTGACGAGATGAACTGACCGCAGCGGGGTGTAGCCTTCAACACCCGGAACCGAGTCGAACACATCCGGTTGATGACCGAGCGGACCCATACCGTCGAGGCCGTTGGTGAACACATAGACCGCGCCGAGCAGTTCTTCAGGAACCTCGGCTAAGCTGGGGACCGTGATCACATCCGTGCCCATCATGGCGGTTAACACTTCCGCGACGCCGGGATCCGACGCTTCGGGATGAACGAAATACACATCCCCGCCATTGTAATAGGCGAAGGCCAGCGGCGCGAGATCATCCACTGAATAGCCGCTGTCCATCTCCATCGCCATGGCGCCCATTTCCGGAGTCGCCGTGGCTTCCATCGCCATCTCGCCACCATGCATCATGCTCATCATGTCGTGCATCTGGTTCATCATATCGCGCATATCAGCCGACATGTCCATGCCCATCATGCTCTCCATCATGGACATCATCGACTGCATCATGGACATGTGATCTGCCTCGTCACTGCCTTCCATCTGCATGCCGCCCATGTCGGCTGGAGAGTCGGTCGCTTCAGGCGTCGCCTCAGCTTGTCCGGCATGATGGGCGGCATGGTCAACCGTCGGCGTCACAGGGGATTCCTGTGCGCTGCTCACGGTCATGGGAAGTACGAGCAGAAGCCCGAGAACACAGAGAAGTCCGAGTTTTATTTTCATCGCTAACCTCGTCTTGAAGAATACTGTCAGAGGAGTATATGAGAGAGCATCCCTGAGCACATCGCGAGAATGGCGTGCTGTCACCCCGCTATTTGGCGGGTGCGCTTAGGGTCTCAAATAGGCAAAACAGCCTACGCTGAACCCGCTAATCGCACGTGGTGCGACCGCGAACTCCTGATTTATAGTCCAATGCGTGTCAGGAGGTTGAAATGCGGCTTAAAAGAAAGCATACGCACGCTGTCAGGCACTCATCTTTGTCGCGGCGGTTACTCTATCTTTCCATGCGAATTTTACTGGCAGCCATCTTGGGTGTTCTGGCATACCAGCTCGCCTCGACCCCGCTCGCCCGTGGAGATCAGCATATTGCGCTGACGATGGACATGGGCGGCTACGATACTTCGGTTATTCATGCTCAAATTGGGCAGAATACCACCATTCACCTGACGAGCCTTGACCATGCCAATCATCCCGATGGGGGCGGTCAGCATCAGTTTGCCGTGGATGCGCTGGGGATCGATATCATCGCTCCGCCCCTTGGAAGTGAGGCATTCAGCTTCACATTCGAAACGCCCGGTGTTTACACCTATTACTGTGACACCTGTTGTGGCGGGCGCAGCAGTCCAACGATGCAGGGAACACTGGTCGTGGCCAGCTAAGCGTGTGTTTACAGGCGCTGACTGTTTGCCAACGCCTGGTGCCACGCACCTGCCCTTGCCTGTAGGGCGAGGAGTATGTAGCCAAAATTTCATAAGCTAGGTTTCAAGGTGTATCCCCAAACTCAGGCACTGGGCGCGCTTCAGCATCAGCTTGTGCGGCAGCAATGCCGTTCTGACGAATATCCTCAAGCAGCCAGTTCATCTCCGCGATTTCACGACGCTGCGCCTCGATAATCTGATCAGCAAGTTCCTTGACGCGAACATCCTCGATTTGCGCACGTTCGCTGGTCAGGATAGCGATGGAGTGATGTGGAATCATGGCACTCATATAGGCGGAGTCGCCAACCGTGATTTGGCTGCGAACCAGCCACAGCGCGATCAGAAAAACGATGACACTACCGACATAGATCGCAATATTGAGTCGCTTGTTACTGAACATCTTCCGCATGAAACTGAGCATGATTACCGCCATCGTCGCGCCCATCAGCAGTGTCATAAACAAGCGCGTCTCGCTCCAGCGAACATCTGACAGTTCGTAGGTATTCAGGTACATTACGCCGTACATCACAATCATCGAGGTGAGGATCATCGCTCCAAAGCGAAGATAACCCGAACGCTTATCCTGGTTCATCACATGCCTTTCCGAACTCATAGATGAGTATAAGAACAGGTCGAGTAGATGCTGAGATTAGCGAGCGGTTAAGGATTGCAGCATGGGGATCGAGCAAGCATCTTGCTGTTGAGCGGTCTTTCTTTGCGAAAGACCGCTCAAGAGTATAACAAAAATAGTTAAGCGACACAGACAATCTATGTCGCTTCGGGCAAGCTACTGATTTTCGTGCGCCGCAATCAATTCTTCGTAGCTGTTGATTTCCCCTGTCTGGGCAGTGATGATGGCTTGTGCTAAAGCGCGTAGTTCCGCGTGTCCAGTTTGATCCGCATCGCGTTCCAGTAGACGCTCAGACATATGCACCGCATCGTCATGATGATCGACCATTGCCTCGAACCATGCGACCTCGTAGTCAGCGCCTTCCAGACGGTTGAAACCGGCGAACATCCCCATCATCACTGCGGGGTCGGTCGCAGGCATCCCCGCCATGTTCATCCCGCCATGATCCATATCCCCCATCTCATCACCCATCATGTCTGCCATGGATACGGGGGCATAGTCAATGTTGTACCAGTCTAGCAGCCATGCCTGCATCTGCTCAATCTCCGGCTGCTGAGCATCAACAACGGACTGACAGACTTCGGTGAGCGAATCGGAAACATCCGTGCGCACCAAACAATCGAGCGCCATGTCAATCGCCATCTGATGATGATCAATCATGCCTTCCATATACCGCACTTCCGCCCGCCCAATACGTCCTTCAACCGGTGCATCGGCAGATACTAAGGAGGGGACAATGGTCAAAATGGCGAATAGAAGCGCCGTTACCGTCAAGGTATGTTTCATCTGAATACTCCCTGTTAGCTTGTTCACCCGAAGTATCAGTGATATTTGTCATGTTTTTTACCCGCCAAATCGCCTGTTTTTGGCATAGATTTGCCCCGCCAAATGGCGGATGCACAGCGGAAGGGGAGTATCAAAATAGATACTCACCTTTTCGCCAGATTGCCGTCATCCCTATCGAGATTCGGACTCTTTTCGTGCAGCACGGGGCTTTCACGCCATTTAGCGCGTTCGTAAGCCAAATCATTGCCCTATGATGACGGTGTATTGTAACGACCGGCTACTAGATAGGAATGGAAAACGATGAGTAGTTCATCCAACCATCGCACTGAGCATCCACACGATGGGCATGGAGCGCATCCTGATCATTCCACCGCACATCACGTTGCTGAACAGACCGTCGATCATGCCGCTCATGATCCCAATTACCGCGCGAATGAAATCCTTGAACCGCAGCCCGCTGTTCCGATAATGGACAGCGCGCAGCACCCCGATCACACCAGCATGGGACACGATCACCATACCATGGAGCATGGCGGACACCACGAGCATGCGGGTCACGGGGTGATGCACGAGGGGCACGCGAAGCTGATGCGCAACCGCTTCTTCGTGGTGCTGCCGCTGACCATCATCGTCGTGCTGTATTCGCCGATGGTGCAAGCATGGTTGGGTTTCTCGATGCCAGAATTTCCCGGCAGTAGCCTGATCGCTCCGGTGCTGGGATCCTTCATCTTCTTCTATGGCGGCTTGCCGTTCCTGAGCATGGCACGGCAGGAACTCGCGCAGCGGCAGCCCGGCATGATGACGCTGATTTCCGTTGCCATCATCGCCGCTTATCTCTACAGCGTGGCGATCTTCTTGTTCCCACCCGCCGCCCCGCCAACGATGCCGGGCATGGCGGTGACACCACCGATGATGGACTTCTTCTGGGAACTATCAACCCTGATCGCCGTGATGCTGCTCGGCCATTGGATCGAACTGCGCAGCGTGGGTCAAGCGCAGGGCGCTCTCCGTGAACTGGCGAAGCTCCTGCCCGATACCGCCGAACGCCTGCTCCCCTCCGGCGAGACAGAAACGGTTGAAGTAGCTCAACTTCGGGTGGGCGACCGCCTGCTCATTCGTCCCGGCGCGAGCATTCCCGCCGACGGCGTCGTTGTGGTCGGAGAAAGCAGCGTCAACGAGGCGATGATCACCGGGGAAAGCCGCCCGGTCCATAAGCACCCCGGTGAATCGGTGATCGGCGGCACGGTCAACGGCTCAGGATCACTGCGGGTTGAAGTGCGGCAGGTAGGCGAAGGAACGGCGCTGGCGGGCATCATGCGCTTAGTCGAGGACGCGCAGAAAAGTCAGTCGCGGGCGCAAACCCTCGCTCAGCGTGCCGCTTTCTGGCTGACCATCATCGCGTTGGCGGCGGGCGCACTCACTTTGGTTGGGTGGTTACTCTTCACCGGTAGCCTCTCGGAAGCGGTCAAGAACATGGTCACAGTGCTGGTGATCGCCTGCCCGCACGCGCTCGGTCTGGCGGTGCCGCTGGTCGTCGCGATCTCGACCACGCTATCGGCGCGAAACGGACTGCTGGTGCGCCAGCGCCTCGCACTAGAGAGCGCCAAAGACCTGAATACCATCATCTTCGACAAGACTGGGACGCTCACAAAGGGTGAGCAGGGTGTTGTGCGGGTCGCAGTGAATGGAATCGCTGAGGATGATGCCCTGCGCATCGCTGCCGGGTTGGAAGGTGACAGTGAACATATCATTGCCCAAGCCGTGCGTGGATACGTGCAGGAACATGAACTTACTCCCGCCGCTGTCACCCGCTTCGAGAGCCTTGCCGGGCGAGGGGTCAAAGCGGTTGTCGATGGGATGACTTACTACATCGGCGGGCCACGCCTGCTCGAACAACTGAACTTGAGCGTGCCGCCCGGGTTGAAAGCCGACAAAACGCAAGCCGAGGACGCCGGACAATCGGTTATCTACCTCACGACGGATAGCGAAGTGGTCGCGCTGTTCGCCATTGCCGACGTGATCCGCGAGGAGAGCCGCGCAGCGGTGCGCCAACTGCACGATCTCGGTCTGAAGGTCGCGATGCTCACCGGGGACAGTGAGCCAGTCGCCCGTGCTGTCGCCCAAGAACTCAACATCGATACGTTTTTCGCTCAGGTGCTGCCCGAACACAAAGCCGACAAGGTGCGCGAACTGCAGCGCGGCGGTATTAAGGTGGCGATGGTCGGCGATGGTGTGAATGATGCGCCCGCGCTCGTCACCGCCGATGTCGGGATCGCCATCGGTGCCGGAACCGATGTCGCGATTGAAAGCGCCGGGATCATCCTCGTGCGCTCCAATCCGCTGGACATTGTGAAAATCGTTCGGCTCAGCCGGGCGACTTACGGCAAGATGATCCAAAACCTGATCTGGGCGACGGGCTACAATGTCATCGCCATTCCGCTGGCGATGGGGGTGCTCGCGCCGTTCGGCATCACACTCGACCCGGCGATCGGCGCGGTGTTCATGTCCGTGAGTACCATCGTGGTTGCGTTCAACGCACAGCTTTTGCGCCGCCTCGACCTCAATGCGGCCTAGCGTGCAGCAACAAAAAGCCCTTGTCATTCAACAAGGGCTTTTGCTTCTGAAATGCGCTTGTACCTTATGCTTCGGTGGGCGCGTATTCGATGGCGGTTAGCGCCTGTTCGATGGTTGCCCACGATGCGGGCTGATTCCACTGCACGGTGACCAACTGGGCCGGTTTGTTGATGTCCAGCACTTCGACACCGGGAATAGTCTCAAGTTCGCCGCGCACCGTGCTGACGCAGCCATTGCACGTCATATTCGGCACTTTGAAGGTCTTCTTTTCCACGATTTCGTCTCCTGATAGCCTACTTCGCTCTAAGCCTAACCCTTCCCGTGGCCCGCAACACACGCCATTTGGCGGTATTTTGGCATTTAAGTTCAGCACTATAATGAATGTAAGCCAAGTTACAGAGAGAATTCATGATGCGTGTGCTGCTCGCGGAAGATCATAAAATCGTTCGTCAGGGAACGCGCATGTTTTTGGAGAGCGTGGGCGTCGAGGTAATCGGCGAGGCGACGGCGGGTGTAGAAGCGGTTCAATTGGCGCGTGAACTGCAACCCGATGTGGTGGTAATGGATATTCACATGCCGGAACTCACGGGCGTAGAAGCGACACGGCGTATCCGTCATGACAACCCTGAAGCGCGCGTTCTCGTGTTGACAGCGTACGACGATCCCCCCTACGTCCATGCGCTGCTCGACGCAGGCGCGGATGGCTATGTGTTGAAGACCGCTGAGTTTTCGCAGCTCTATCGGGCGCTGCAAGAGGTCGCCGTCGGTCACACCGCCTTTGATGCGGATGTCATGGCGAAAGCGGCACGGCACGCCCAAGAGTCAGCGGTGCTGGTGGAGGGGCTGACCAACCGTGAGCTCGAAATCCTAGGGTTTGCCGCCCGGGGCTTGACGAATAAGGAAATTGGCAAAGTCCTGTTCATTTCTGATCGCACCGTGCAGGGACATCTCCAAATCGTCTATCAAAAGCTGGGCGTGAGCACACGTACTGAAGCGGTCACCGCGGGCTTATCACGCGGCATCATTGCGCTGACCGATGGATCGTAGAGATGAACGTATGAAGATCAGCCCAAAGCGACTGCTGGCAGGATCGCTGTTGCTCAATGTGTGGTTCTTTACACAAGTCTTGCGTCCGCTGCAACGGTTATTAAAGCGTACAGCAAAGCTTGCCGCTGGCGATATGTCCGCGCTTGAGCAGTCCTGTGGGGGAATCTCGACAATCGGCGAATTGAGGGAGGACATGTGCAGCGTGCACAGGCAGAAGGATTGACCTATCGTCATGCCCTGACGGATGGACAGGAGGCGGAGCGCACACGGATCGCGCACGAACTCCATGATGATACCGTCCAGTCGCTGGTCGCCATCGCGCAAAGCATTGAACTCGGACTGAACTGGCTGGAGACCGATCCTCAACGTGCGAAAACGCTGCTGAGTGGTGCCCGTACGCAAGCGGTCGAAAACGTCGAGAACCTGCGCCGACTGATCGCTGATCTGCGCCCACCCGCACTAGAAGAGCTCGGCATTGCCCCCGCGATGCAGCTTTTAGCAGCGCAAAACAAGAACGTTCAGACGCGAGTCGGCATCACTGGTCATGCACGCCGGATTGGCGAATCGCAGGAACTCACGTTGTTTCGCGTGGCGCAGGAAGCGACCCGGAACGCGCAGCGGCACGGGAGCGCACATCAAATTACGCTTGAATTGGACTTTCATGCAAACGATGTTCATCTTACAATCACCGACGATGGTCTAGGTTTCGCCCCTCCCCCTGATCTGGATTGTCTGGCGCAAAGACAGAAGTTTGGTCTGCTGGGGATGAAGGAGCGCGTCGAGCAGCTGCAAGGCACGCTGCGCATCTCAAGTGAACCGGGCAAAGGCACGGTTGTTCATGTGACGCTGCCTCTCGACCCGATTGTCCAGCCGACAGAAAAGGTGCGCGATCCTGTGTGTGGTGCGACCATTGAGCCCGATCAAGCTTATGGTAGTTTGGTCTCCGGAGAAATCCGGTATTACTTCTGCTGCCCCGTCTGTCAGGGAGCGTTTCAATCTCAGCCAAGTCTGTACATCAAAACCACGTCCGCAGGAAAATCAATGGGTTGACGTTCAAAGAAGGCGCGGTGTTCGCCGCGCTTGGCTATCCGCTGAAACCCGAGAACCAGAGGTCGAAGATAGTTGCTGGTGCGTAGAGATGAACGTTTAGTCCAGCAATCAACACCAAACGCAGGAACGATTGACTTTTGAGCACGCGCTGCGCGCCGTGTCGGTAGGCATCGTTCCAACCTTCGACCGTTCAATCTGCTGCATAAGCATTCCTCACTTGTACTAAAACTTCCCCTAAAGCAATCACATGACGGCATACTGACGGGTTGTCGCTGTATTCACAACAAGCACTGAATGAAGCGCAGCATCAGCGAATTCTCACTTCCGATCATTCGCATCGGTTTCACCTACTTTGCATATGAACCCCATTCTAAGGAATTCCTTTCCGAGTTTGAAATCATACTCGCGGTGTTTCCGAATTGTCCCGACAAAATGGGGACTTTTATACCTTCTTGGACTTGAACAAAGGGAATACATTGGAACCATACCGACGATCAAAGAAATCAAAGCTTTTCTATAGGGGGTCATATGAATCTCACAGATCGTGAACTTTGGACTTTAATTCATGGAATGGGGTTCGGCGCGCTGTTCCTGCTGGCGTTTGCTGGCGGCTTCGCCGGGCTTTACAGCCTGCGCCCGCAGTTTGTCACGCCGGATGGCATTACAGAACGTGTCCGTCGCCTGCGCTGGGGCACAATCCTCATGGCAGTATGCGTTTGGTTAACCGTCATCGTTGGTACCTACATTGTGTACCCGTGGTACCGCGCTGCACCGCCGGAGACGATTGACCGCACCGTCCAGTCCGAAGAACTCTCGCAGTATCCGCGCTATTGGCTGCTTGCCAGCGAAGAAACCGCTGAATATCATGAATTTGGAATGGAATGGAAAGAGCACGTAGCGTGGATTTCGCCGCTGCTCGCTACCGTCGTCGCCTATGGCATTTTCAAATATGGCAGTGAACTGGCGGCTAGCAAGCGTGCACGCAATATCATGATCGCGTTGTTCCTCCTGTCGTTCGCTGTTGCCGGGATCGCCGGAGTGCTGGGCGCTTTGATCACCAAAGCCTCACCGCTCACATAGATCACCTACTCGTATACCAACCTTACTTGATAGAGGAGAACTCGGATCATGGCAACGCAAACCACGAAGTTTCAGCAGGCAGTACAAAGTAGTGTGGAGACAACCAGCATCAGCGTCGCAGATCGGGCAGTCGGTGCCGCGATGATCGCGAGCGGTGTCGGTTCACTGGTACTCGGAATCGCGATCGTTGCTGCGGAAGCAAATGCGGGGATCAAGAGCTTCCTCGCGTGGAACAGCGGCGTTGGGCCCTTGAGCGGAAAGACCGGTGTATCGGTCATCGCGTTTATCATCAGTTGGGTGGCGCTGCACTTCTTCTTCCAGCGCAAGGCAGTCAGCCTAACCACCTCGTTCATCATCACGGTAGTGCTGGTGGTACTCGGATTGCTGCTCAGTTACCCGCCCGTATTCCAAGCTTTTGCGGGGTAATGCGGCTCACAAGCACATCTCAATAGCGTAAAGAGCTTACCTGCGGTAGGCTCTTTACAGTTTACGGGATCAGCCCCTGTGTACGAAACTTTACACGAATTCTTTCGCATTAACCGTCCTATAGTCCTGTTTCTTTATGGACTGACATTCTTCGTGACGGGATTTGCGATTTTTCTTCAGTCTCGCCGCCGCAGTCGTTTGCGACTGGCGCGCGATCTGTACTGGCTGGCTGCCTTCGGAATCTTGCATGGCGTTCACGAATGGGGAGCCATGTTTATTCCAATCCAAGCCGCATATACACCGCGCGTGTTGATCGATTTGTTGCAAACTATTCAGGTGACGCTGCTGGCGCTATCTTTCTTCTGTTTAATGATGTTTGGCGCGTTCACACTGGAACGACGCTATCCATCGCTGAAGAAACTTGTCATCATCATCGGCATAATCTGGGGAGTAGGTTTCTGGTTAGCGTACTACTCCCAACCCACCATTATCGATTGGCACAACACATCGAATATTTGGGCGCGTTATCTTTTGGGGCTGCCTGGAAGTTTGCTGGCGGCTTATGGCTTACAATATCAAGCCCAAACGAATATAGCCCCACTAAAAGTTCAATTTATCTATCAGACGCTCCGGATTGCGGGGGGAGCATTACTCGCGTATGCCGTACTTGGGGGATTAATCGTACCTCGGGCCGATTTTTTTCCTGCTAATGTCCTAAACTACCCGTTGTTTGACGATGTGGTTGGCATCCCTGTTCAAGTTTTACGCTCATTCATCGGACTGCTTCTCGCTTTCTCGATTATTCGTGCTCTGGAAATTTTCGAAATTGAGCTTGACCATTTTATTGAGGGCATGGAAATTGAGCACGTTCAAGCGGCAGAGCGCGAACGCATCGGTCAGGAAATTCATGATGGCGCGATCCAAGGGGTCTACTCGGCAAGTTTGATTCTAGAATCGATGCAACCCTTGATGGAGGCAGGAACAGAGGCATCTCGCCGCCTTGAGCAAGCTAAAAATGTTCTGAACGCGGTGAATACTGATTTACGTAGCTATATGATCTCGCTGCGAACTGTATCGCCGCCCGATCCACTCGTGCCAAGCTTGCAAACCCTCATCACAAACCCGCGCTTCCGCGGTTTACTCGACATCGACCTCGTTTGTGATATCGAACCGAACTTCAAACCGATACAGACTCATCACATTCTGTCCATTGTGCAGGAAAGTCTGTCGAATACGCTGCGACATGCCCGTGCACGGCATGTCAAAGTCACAGTTCGGCGCGAAAACAGCATGATCGTTATTCTCATTGAGGACAATGGTCGAGGCTTTGCCATCGATGAGGTACCAGCAGGTTACGGACTGCGTTCCATCCGGGATCGAGCACGCCTGCTGGGTGGACAGCTCGATATCACAAGCAGTCCGGGAAAGGGCACAAATGTGATGCTCGTCTTACCAGAAGAGAAATCCTTATGAATGAACCTTTAACGCTGATTCTAGCAGATGATCATGAAGTCGTTCGACTGGGGCTGCGGATGCTGCTTGAACAGATCCCGGACACGAAAATAGTAGCCGAAGCCGGAACCGCGGAAGATGTCATCCGGTTGTGTGACCTCCACCATCCAAGAGTGGTCATCATGGACATCCGTATGCCTCCCGGCAGCAGCGGAATCGATGCCTGCCGAACCATCATGGAGCGCTTGCCGGAGACACAAGTTATCATGCTCACTTCGTATGCCGACGATGCGCTGATTGCCGATGCAATTCGGGCGGGTGCAGTCGGCTATGTCCTCAAGCAAGGCGGCACAGGCGATCTCGTCAGAGCCCTAGACGCGGTTCGAGAAGGAGCTGCCTTGCTTGATCCAGCCGTCACTCGTCGGGTTCTTGCCATGATGCGGAATCACGGCGAGTCAAAGCCTGATGCCTTTAAGGATTTTACGGAACGCGAACTGGATGTACTGAAACTGCTGGCAGAGGGTAAGAGCAATGCTGAAATTGCTCAAGTGCTGGTGCTGAGCGACAAAACAGTACGCAACCATATCAGTGTGATCCTCGACAAGCTGCACGTTAACAATCGCGTCGAAGCTGCCGCTTACGCGATCAAACACAACATCGCAACGTATCGATCCTAGTTTTGTGATGAGAAGCTTTATTCTCAAACGAACACATCTGTCCCCTGCCGTCCCAAGAATTCAGATTGGGCTATTTATTTAATCGGGTTGCTTTTGCGACCCTGTTCTTTGTCTCAGCTCAAGAAGCTCGATCTCGCTGCTCTTTCCACTGTTTTCGGGTGCGACTTCATTCGCAAGGTAGCACATCAGCCCACCAGCAAAGCCGGTCGATGCGGTGCATCGCTGCGGCTTCGACTCGGAGGGCGGTTTGGGCTTGTGCCGCTTCGCTCAACCGCCCTCCGGTCGCCCTTCGGGTGCTGGTAAGCACCCAGATGTGCTACAGAGATTTGCGAAAGTCGCACCTTACCAAAAATACAGCGGTATATCGAGCAGACGGAAGCTTCGTGCTTAGGCTGCGCCGGATCGAAAGGACGGCGCTGTAAAACTGCCCGGCGTATAACGCCGACGAACTCCTACAGATGCTCGCGCTGCACTGACTGTATCAAACGCTCCCGAACAAATCGGTTCGGATACCGTACACCGTCGTGGATGGGACAGCGAGCGCCTTCGGCGCAGACAAGAAGCTGTTCTACTGGAAGGGTCAACGCTTTGTCTCGGCCACATGGCAGGATGGAGCGCATCCAGGCGGCAATCTCCGGTGATGGGCGAACCCAACGGATTACTCTCCGCGCTTCTTCTCAGCTTCTAGGGCTGAGAGGTGGCGCGTTTTTTATTTCCCGACCTGATGCACTTCTGTGGGAGGTGCTGATGAACATTCAAACGACTACGCACTTGATTATCGCGGGCAACCGCTACGCGACTAGCGAGATGCTCGACTATGCCCGCCGCGCCGTCCAGCGCGCCCACCAACTCGGTTGGACGATCGTTGTTGGCGACAATCCGAAAGGCGTAGATATGGCAGTTGTGGAAGAATGCCGCCGCCTCAAAGCGAAGGTGATCGTCGCGGGGATCGCCAACTTCCCGCGCAACTACGGCTGCAAGCATGGATCGTATATCAAGGTCACGCGCGATTTGTACCGCGTGTCAGGCGGCAATCTGCTTGGTGGCTACACGGCACGCGACCGCTGGATGGTGGACAACGCGCAGCGCTGTTTGTTCATTTGGAATGGCGACAGTCCCGGTACGAAAGCTGGTTACGAGTACGCCATGCAGCGCGGCAAAGTAGCGCATTTGATCAACTTTGACCGGAGTCCACAGCCATGAACGCTCATATCATCGCAGTGGACACCTACGGCGCGCAGCGTGTGACCGCACCGCAGACGGGCAAGCTGGTCAGCGCGTACAAAATGGGCTACACCACAGCCGTCACCGCTGTGCTGCTAACGCTGTACCGCGAGAACGCACGCGATGTATCGCCCAGACAGGCATCGTATCGCTACGTCCAGATCGATGGCGATGTGGTCGTGCGGCATGGGCACATCCTGCTCACGCTGACGGCAGATGAATTGGCAAAAGTGGAACAGATCACACGCCAGAGCCACCGTGCCGGCGTGTTCCTGTGGCGCGACAAAAAGTGGTGGGCGTTCCCCGATAACAGCCATCCCGACTACACCGAACCCGGCTACCGTGTGGGTCCGACCTTCGATCCGACGGGATTTCGTCCGCCGTCGCCATCGACGGGTGAACGTGAGACAACGGTCACCGGCATCATCGCGGAGAAAAGCCAGCGCACAGCTTCTGAAAAGCCGTGGTGGTGGTTATCGGGCGAGACCTATCCGCACCGGGAATTGCTCAAGCGGCATGGCGCGCGCTTCAGCTCCCGCCGCAAGCAGTGGTACTGGATTGGCACAGAATTGCCCACTGCGATTCAGGCGTTAGTGACCAGCGAAACGCAGTCCGAAACGGAAGCATCTGAAGAAGAACCGGAGTCGCCGCTTCTTTCGATTTTCGGAGGACGGATCATCGGCAAAGAGCGAGCCGCGAACGGCGATGTAATCGTGAAAGGTGAGAATGGCGTGTTTGCCACGCGCACGACGATGGATAACCGCTTCGGAGAGACGAAAGCCCTGTGGGTATTCGACCTCCCGCCGCAGTCGCGTGTCGGCAATCCCCTGCCCGCGATCCTCACTGCATTGCAGCATAACAGAGCCATTTACGCGATCTACAACCAGCAGTGGCGCTTTGAAGAACCAGAGCGGGTCGCCGCAATGAACGCGCTCGTCGAAAGTATCCCGTTCACCGACGATGAACCCTGCACGGTCGATGAAGCGGCTGCCCTTCTGGGGATGCAGATCAAGTCTGCTCCTATCGTTGAACCGCCTCCACGACTGTTTGCACTGCATGACACCGCTTACGCACGCCACGAACTCGAAACGGCGGACGGCAAGCCGATCCCGACGGGAACACGCGGGAAAGTCGTTAAGCTCTACCATCACAACGCCAAGCACGGCTGGAGCTACGACGTGGTCTTCGAGCAGATCGGCATCTGCTGGTCATTCGAGCGCGAACTCACCCTGCACAAACCGATCCCCGGTATCAAGATTGTGCGCGGCACAGTTGTTCCGCCCGGCGCAGTGCTGCCGCCAACTGATGCGGAAATCAAGCGGACGATGCTCGAATACGGTCAGCAGCCTCCCGCTGAGGAAATCAGCACCGATGTTGAACCGGCGCGCGAGCCTATTTCTACACCGGAGGAAGTGCAGCCCCTCGCCATTCGCGTCCTCAAGCCTGCACTCATGCCCGCCGAAGGTGAGCCGCTGGATGCCGTGCAAACAGCGATTCGCGCCATCAAGACGCAGCCCTTCGCATCAGTTCAACGGGAACCTGCTGTCCATGGGCGTGCTGTCCGCATTGAGCAGACATTTGTCGGGGAACTGACGGGCAGCATCACCGGCAACGTCTGGTGCTATGGATATGCAGTGCATGAGGGTGTGTGCATCTACCTGAATATGGGTGGGCCGCGCATGGCAGTAGAAGCGATCCGCGCCAAACTGTCGAAGGGCGATCAGGTGACAGTTGTCCCGTGGGATGCGCCTTCGGTCGAACTGACAGCCGGTGAGGGCAATTCGGGCATGTATCAGGATTTCTTCGCCAATATTCCCGAAGCCCGGTTCACATCCCTGATCCTCCTGCACGAGATGGTCATTCATCCGAACTACGGCGGGAAATCGACAACCTTCGTCCTGTATGTCAGCGAAGCGCAGGCGGTTGGACAGCTTCACCGCCATGTCGCGCAGCTCGTCAAAATCCCCGTGTTCGAGGCATGGGCTTCCTATCTGTGGTCAGCGGGGCAAGCGGCGATGCTGGTGCGAAAAACGCGCGGCGCAGGTGGGCTGACCGTCTACGGGATTGACCTCGATATCGACTCTTGGACCCGCCTCATCACGGGCGGTATTGAACAAACCATTATCGCGCTTCCCTGAAACAGCCTCATTCCGTTCGTCAACGCCTGACCCAACGCGGATCGGGCATTTTGTATTTCCGAAGGTAGGTTTTCAAATGGCTCGCGCACAAAGCAAGGAAATTCTCGGGTATCTGCCGATCTCCCCGCAGCACTACGCGGCAATCCTATCCCTGGTCGCGCCAGCCACGCCCGTGACCCGGATGCTTGACCCGTATGCTGGAGAAGGGGAGTTTCTCGAAGCGGCGGCGAAAGCATGGAATGTCACCCCCTACGCGAATGAACTGGATGGCGAACGGGCGCAAAAGTGCGTGGAGCGGTTTGGCCCGACCCAAGCAGTGCGCTGCGATGTGGAGCGGTTGGTCGCCTCAAACGAAGCATTCGGCATCCTGTGGGCGAATCCCCCGTATGACCATGATAAGCTGGCGAAAGCGTCCAAGCGCGTCGAGTTCGCCTATCTTCGTCACGCGTGGAAGTGGGCGGCGGACGGTGCGATCATCCTGTGGGTTGTCTATAACCATCACCTGACCGAAGAGAGGTAGAACTCGCTGCCAAACTAAGAGCCTGCTGTTCTGCCCTGTATTCTTCGGTTTCGTGCCACTTGATGCGGTAGGGATACTTCTTCTCACCCTTGTAGTAGGGTGTGAACCGTCGATCCGGGGAAAAGTGATTGAGGTAGCGACAGGTGATGGTGTGCCAGTTCCAGTGTGGAAATGCCTTCAGGATTTCCCACTGTGGACGAGCTGCATCGACCATCTCGCGCAGTTGCTGCAATTCCGCCTGCGTCCAGTGCTGACGAAAGTCACCCCAACGGAAGATCAGCGAAGAAGTCGAACCGTCCCGCCAGAAAATCGTCAGTTCGCGCCGCACTTCATCCATCTGTTTCACTTTGACATAGACTGCCAGCGCCTCGAACAATTCCCGGCGGTTCGCTGCGGGGACATCCTGCCAGCGGGCAATGATCTTGTTCAGCACCGGGCGGGCATCTTCCAGCACCTCACGCTGGCGCTTGCCCTGCCTCAATTCAATCTGTACAGCGCGAAGGCGCTCAATCTCGCGCTCGTTCGCGGCATAACTCGCTTCGAGGTTACGCACCATCTCCGGGTGCTGCAACGTCTTGAGGTTTTCGAGGATGGCGGTCTTGGCACGTTCGGCACCGCGAATTTCATTTTCGATCCGGCGCAGTTCACTGTGACCATCTTCACGAGTGCTGGCTAAGGCTGCCTGCCACGCGGTTTCATCAATCGTGGTTGCTTTCAGACGCTCCAGCAGCAGGGTATCAATGCTCAAATCCATCCGACTGGCTTTCACGCTGAAAACAACATCTCCACGTTTATTTCGCAGCGCATACTGGTACACCTTGTTATAGCAGTTCCACCCGGTATGCATCCGGTGGTGCGGATATTCCGGTACATCGTCTGAGAAAACGACACCGCTGTACACAGGCGGCGCTTCCGTTCGGTCTTTCGCCTCGTGGCGGTTGTAGGTGCGGTAGGGATGATACGCCGGGTTCGGATCGCCATAAAAATCCAACGGTGACAGCGCATTGAAGGCGAACATAAACAAGTCTTCGTCTACGATGGGTTCGTGGTTATAGAAGCGGGTAATCGCGCCCTGATGCACCCAATGCCCCATGTAAACCACGTTGGTCAGCAGTTTGTCGATCCCGGAGAGTGACGGCACAATCCGCCCGGTAAACATCGAACGATAGTCCATCCGCATGTCCGTACGGAATCCTTCGGGGGTCAGGCGTGTGACTTCCTCCGGTTCAGGCAGAAAGGGTCCGTGTTGTTCGGCGTACTCCCAGGTTTTCTGCATGTTGCGATTGAAGCGTTTGAACAACTCGAAATAGACCCGGATCGCATCGGCGCAGGGGGCGAAAGGCACATAGCGACGGTGGTTCGGGTTGGGGCTGCCGTCGGGCAGTTTCGGACGCATGTCCACCATGTACCCGGTGATGATGGCGCGTCCTGCCCATAATCCCTGCTCATGCAGATAGGCGCGACTTTTGTGCAGCCGCCCTTTGATGTGATACTCAAGGAAGTCCGCCGCGTGCTGCGCTTCCTCGCGGAAAATCTTCATGTGGTAAGCACCCATCATCGGGTGATTGAAGTCATACACCATGCGCGGGGTCATCACCCGCACATTGTTGCGTTTACAGGCATCAATGAACAGGTTGGTCTGGATTTGGGTCACGTCACGGAAGAAACGATCTACTTCCTGCGCCGCGACCAGGCTGATCTCTCCACTCTCGATGAGTGCCATCAGCCGCGCCATGCCTTTGCGGTCAGTGAGTTTGGTTGTCCCACTGACACCCGCATCCATGTCGATCATCTCGATGCTGTCCCGCGCCCAACCCTGACGGACGAGATGTTCAAACATATCGACGGTTTGAAGTGTCGTGTTGATGTTGCCAATCTGCGCGTCGGTGGACTGGCGGTAGTAGATGGCGCAGGGACGATCCACCGGCAGCGGTTCAAACCGATACGGATCAACGAGGGTCTGTTCGGGGCGCTTATATTTGGTTGCCATCGCCAATTCTCCTTTCCAAACAAAACGCCCTGCTCCCGCGAAAGTGATACGGCAAGAGCAAGGCGCATATTGTACAATGCTTCCTAGCCCTGCGATGTGCCAACATCACTCGCGGGGTCAGCCAGATCATCGAGTACCACCTCGGTGGTCTGGCGCAACAACGAATTACCCTCAGTGTACTCATTTTCATCCAGCCGCGCAACAATCCTGAGCAGTGAGCGATAAACGCTTTCCAGATTCATGCCCTGCTCGTTATTCAGTTGTAGAGTTGCTTCATGTGATGTGGGTTCAGCCTTCAACCCGGTCTCCTTGCTGAACTTGGCGGTGATACGCCACCGCTTCCAGTATGAAATGCCGCGCCATGTACGAGTCGGGCAGTCTGAGCTGCTTCGCCAGTGCCTCGATCTCGGCGCGTTCCCTGTCCGTCAACCGGATCGCAAAGATTCTTTTGCGTCTTACCTGCCGAACCGGTAGGGTAGGGATGTTGGTTTTCTCCATACGTCGCACTCCTCCGTTTTACTCATGGTTCCAGCGTAGCAAACCACCCCTTTGCAACCTCCGTATTTTTCCAGTTTCGAGTTGGAAATCTTGCGAAGGTGTCTGAAATATTCCAGTTTTCGGCAGAATCAAAAAGCTGACTGCTCAGTGTGTGGTACGTCCACGTTTTACCGATGCAATCAGCTTATCAAAGTCAAGTCGTGTGACCTGTGTAAAATTGGCAAATCTGACCGTCAATTTTGGCAAATCGCCCGTTAATTTTACAAAAATCGTCTCAAAAGGCGGAAAATGGACCATATCAAGTTATGTCTGAAGCAAAAAAATAGTGACTGGCGATTGCTCACCAGCCATAGAAATAAAAACGACTGCTCCCGTCATGCGGAACAGCCGTAGGCTTTCATCAGCGCTTTGTGCGCCTTTGCTCGATACTGATTGTTGTTGGGCCATGGACATTGGAGTCGTGCCTCTGTCGGCGGCTGCTCCTCCAGCAGCGAACGGATGGCGTAGATCATGCGCGGATTGCGCTGATACTTCTCCAGCACCAGCAATGCCGGTGTCTGATGTCCACGTTTGAATTTGTCAATCCAGCGCAACCCTGGACGGTACAGTTCACCGAATGCCTGCTGCACATCCTTGCGAACGATACTGGCGTAATCGTCCAGCAGATAGTGATGATTGATCCCAGCGATGAGCGCCGCATCCTCCAGCTTGACCTGTGTCGTCACATAATACAGCGCGACTATGTAGCGGAAACGGTGAGGTTCTGGCTGAGCTTCGTATTTGGCGACCAGTCGTGCAAAGATGCGTTCGATGTCAATCCGCATATCAGCAGCGGTTGCCCAGGCTGCCCAGACCTCACTGCGGTTGGCTTCCAGCCCGGTGATCATCCACTCGTCGGGGTGATCTTCGGTAATGACACCTTCCAGCGCGTCCAGGCTGAGATGGCGATCATGCCGCCGCCAGTAATTCGTGCCGCAGTTCGCTTCTACAATCCGTGCGACGATGTATTTGTCCGCATGAGCAAACATTTGGGTATCCTTTGCCAGCCGTTCCCAGACGACCATAAACCCGCGCTGAAGTGCATCCGGGAAATCCTGGAACGCGATCCCATGTTTTCGGATCAGAGTAGCTGCCAACGGTGTGCAGTCCTCCATAATCTCGGCAAAAGTACGATAACCTGCCCAGCCTGTCGGATAGGTCGCAACACGCGGAAACGGGCGAATATCAAATCGGTTGCTGCAAATCGTCTGGTCGTGCATGAAGTTACTCCCTCTGCTATTGCTGGTTTCGCCAGCGTGTCGAGCACAACGCTCAACCACGCGGGAACAGCGCAGGGAAGGAGCCTGTCAAACAAAAAAGCCGCCTCTAATCCAGTGGCTTCTCTGAATGCATATTTGTCGGGCGGCTTTTTAGGCAGGTAGTTCGGTGGTCACGTCCCGTAGGGATGGGGGCAGCGTACTGCCTGCCGATGTTTGATAGGAAGGGTCATGCGCTGTATGATCGCCGCGCCGGCGTTGTGCGAGGGGGAGAGTGCTTCTAATGCGAAGTTGCTCATTCTTATTGAGAACAGCATGTTACAAAAGGAGAAGTTACCTTTGTGACAAATGGTACTAGACCTATGGCGATAGGCAGGTTTACGATATTCATAAATAACCTTTGAAGAACGGTGCTTTAGTTACGATTGTTCGGTAACAACTCTGTAATCTCATGACAGCCGAATGGGATTACAGCGGAAATAAAATCGGCGTCTGTGCGAGAACGTACAGACGCCGATTTTAGGAGGAGGCACAGTCGCTGGTGCCCTTACATCAGGATTAGCCCCGGCAAGTTCTGACTGGTCGCCAGGGTTCGCCGCGCTCCAGCGACAGGTCGGGCGGCGTCATGGAGACATCCGGCTGGAGGAAGCTGGTGTGTCCCAGAGTGCTGTCGAGCAGCGACGGCAGCCTGCCCTCCTGACTGGCATTCTCTTCGGAGGGGGCGTCCATCGGGTAGATGTCCACCGCCGGATGGGCGGTAAGCTGCTGGGCTTCCTCGGCTACATCAACGGCAGGCGCAGTGATTGCCAGCGCACTGACCTGGAAGATGTCAGGGTTGCCCATGATGTCGGAGGTAAAGATGATTTCTGTCGTGCCGCACAGCCATGTCGGAGCATAGTCGGCGATGGTGTTGTCGGTGAGATGGCGTGTCTGTTCGCTCGATAGCTGATAGACGTAGATGTCGAGGTCGCCGTCCAGATCGGACTGGTAGGCGATCAGGCTGCCATCGGGCGACCACGCCATGTTGGTGGCATCGCCCGCTGCGTCGGAAATTGCCACGCGATTCTGGCCGCTGGCGTCCATGAGGTGAACGACGCTCCTGCCATCCGCGCCGATGGAGCGGAACACGATCTGCTGACCATCGGGCGAATACTGTGGGTCGAGGTCGTTGTCGCTTCCATCGCTGAGGGCCGTCACAAGCCCGGTGGCAATGTCCATGACGTAGATTTGCCACTGGCCGGTGCGATCACTCTGGAAGAGCAGTTTCGAGCCATCGGGCGACCAGTAAGCGTTCAGGTCGCTGGTGGTGTTGTCAGTCAGACGATACTCCGCACCCGTTTCCATGTCCACCACATACAGTTCCCAGTTGCCGTCGCGGGTGGATTCATAGGCGACGAGATTGCCGGGACCCCACACCGGGTCGGCGTCAATGGCGATGGTGTTGCGGGTGACGCGCTGCGTGCGGGTCGTGTCGCCGTCCATCGGCGTGACGTAGATTTCCCAGTTGCCGTCGCGGTTGCTGGCAAAGGCGATCCACTGGCCGTCCGGCGAACGCGACGGTTCAACATCATCCGCCGTATTCTGCGTCAGATTGGCGTCCGAGTCCGGTTGGCCGGGGACGCTGCCGAGGCGGAAGATTTCCCAGTCGCCGGTACGGTTGGTGTGATAGACCTGATTTGAGGTACAGCCCAACGTGCAGGCAGCCGGTTCCGGTGTGTTGGCTGTCGGGACGGGCGTGCTGGTTGGTGTGATGGCGGCGCTCACAGGCGGCGGTGGCAGGCGATGATAGCCAAAATCCACGTCCAGACGATCCTGTCCGGGGAGAAGCGTGACGGGTGTATCATCGTCTTCTCCCGTGTTGCTGTCAAAGGTGTTTGCCATGCCCGCAGGCGGCGTGACCGTGATAAGGTAATCACCTGCCAGCAGGTTGTCGAACAGGTAGAAGCCATTGGCATCAGTGGTCGTGGTGAATGTGACCGTGTTACCGAAAGCGTCTGTGCCTGTCAGCGTCACGGTGACGTTGGCGATGCCTTGTTCGCCTGCATCCTGCACACCGTCGGAGTCGCTGTCGAGCCAGACGAAATCGCCAATCGAGCCAGTACCCTGATAGCCGAAATCTACATCAGTGCGATCCTGGCTGGCGGCGAGTGTAGCAACAGCAACATCGGGTGTGGCAATCCCGTCCAGATCAAAGGTCGGTATAGTGCCAGCGGGTGGCGTTGTCACGGTAACGGTGTAGCCTGCTGCGTCGCTGGGCGGCAGGTCGTCGAACAGGTATGCCCCGTTCGCGCCCGTTGTCGTCGTCAAGGTGACGGCGTTGCCGAAGGCGTCCGTACCAGCGAGTGTAACGGTGAGACCGGGCAGACCGGGTTCGCCCGCATCCTGTAGGCCGTCGCCATCCTGATCGTGCCAGACACGATCACCGAGCGAACCGAGTCCCTGATAGCCAAAGTCGGCGTCGGTACGATCCTGCCCTGCGGTAAGAGGCACATTCGCCGTGTCGGGCGTTGCAACACCGTCGAGATCGAAGGTAGGAGTCATGCCCGCCGGGGGTGTCACGGTGACGATATAACTGCCCACCAGCAGGTTATCGAAGATGTAGATGCCGTTCGCGCCTGTCGTGGTGGTTGCATTGATGGGGTTGCCGAAGGCATCCGTGCCTGTGAGGGTGACAGTGACACCGGGGATGCCGGGTTCGCCCGCATCCTGCACGCCGTCGCCGTTATCGTCGCGCCAGACGCGATCCCCAATCGAGCCAGTGCCCTGATAGCCGAAGTCTACATCAGTGCGATTCTGACCGGGCGCGAGGGCAGCAGCCGTCGTGTGGGCCGTGCCGATACCATCAAGGTCGAAGGTCGGCGTTGTGCCCGCAGGTGGCGTTGTCACGGTGACGGTGTAGTCGCCTGCGCCACTGGGGGGCAGGTTGGCGAAGGTGTAAATGCCGTTCGCGCCCGTTGTAGTCGTCAGGTTGACGGCGTTTCCAAAGGGGTCTATGCCCGTAAGAGTGACGGTGAGGCCGGATAGGCCGGGTTCGCCCGCGTCCTGTGCGCCGTCACCATCCTGATCGTGCCAGATGCGATCACCGAGCGAGCCTGTTCCACGATAGCCGAAATCTACGGCGGTTACGTCATTGCCCGCCGTGACGGTGATAGGCGTCTGACTGTTCTCGGTAACATCACCGGGGAAAGCGTCGTTGGTCACGCTGAAGCCCGCAGGCGGCGTGACGGTGACGATGTAGTCGCCGGGCGGCACATTGTCGAAGCTGTAGTTCCCAGCGGCGTCGGTGGTCGTCGTAAAGCTGGCAGGCGTCCCGTTGGCATCCGTGCCCGTCAGTGTCACCGTGATACCTGACAAATCCGGTTCGACACCGTTTTGTGTGCCGCCACCATCGTCGTCGCGCCACACGCTGCCGGAGACGCTCTGCGTACCCTGGTAGCCGAAGTCTACAGTGGTGATGTAGTTGTTGGCGGCGTCCACTACGACAGCGGGTGTTGTGCCGTTTTCGGCGGCGTCGCCCGCGAAGGTGTCGGCGACAGGCGCGAGGCCGTTGAGCGGCGCGCCGCTGTTGGCGACGGTGTAGCCTGCCGCGCTGCTGAAGGGAAGGTTGGTGAACAGATAGTTACCGTTGGCGTCGGTAGTCGTGGTGAAGCTGACAGGCGCGCCGCTGGCGTCCGTGCCTGTCAGGGTGACGGTAACGCTGGGGATACCGGGTTCGCCCGCATCCTGCACGCCATCGGCGTCGTCATCGCGCCAGACGGTATCGCCAACCTGAGCCGAACCACGCAGGCCGAAGTCTACCGTGAGGATGTCGGCGTTAGGGGCAAGGACAATGTTTGGCGTTGTGCCGTTCTCAGTGACATCGCCCGCGAAAGTGTCGGCAGTGGGGGATATGCCCGCAGGCGGTGTGATGGTGACGGTGTAGCCTGTGCCGTTGCTCGGTGGCAGGTTGTCGAACAAGTAGCTGCCGTTGGCGTCGGTGGTCGTGGTGACGCTGACCGCGCCGCCGTTGGCGTCCGTGCCTGTCAGGGTGACGGTAACGCCGGGGATACCGGGTTCGCCTGCATCCTGCACGCCATCGCCGTCGTCGTTACGCCAGACGGTATCGCCGATTGAGCCAGTGCCCTGATAGCCGAAATCCACTGTCGTGATATTGTTGTTGGCGGCATCCACGATAATGGCAGGTGTCGTGCCATTTTCGGTGGCGTCGCCCGCGAAGGTGTCGGCCACAGGCGCGAGGCCGTTGAGCGGCGCGCCGCTGGTGGCGACGGTGTAGCCTACCGCGTCGCTGAAGGGAAGGTTAGTGAACAGATAGCTGCCATTCGCGTCGGTGGTTGTGGTGAAGCTGATGGGTGCGCCAGAACTATCGGTTCCAGTCAGGGTAACGGTGACGCCGGGGATACCGGGTTCACCCGCATCCTGCACGCCGTCGGCATCGTCGTCGCGCCAGACGGTATCGCCAACCTGAGCCGAACCGCGCAGCCCGAAATCCACCGTGAGGATGTCCGCGCCGGGGGCAAGGACGACATTGGGTGTCGTACCATTCTCGGTGGTGTCGCCGGGGAAGGTGTCGGCAGTGGGGGATACGCCCGCAGGTGGGGTGATGGCGACAGTGTAGCCCGTCCCGTTGCTGGGCGGCAGGTTGTCGAACAGGTAGTTGCCGTTGGCGTCGGTGGTCGTGGTGACGTTGACCGCGCCCCCATTGGCGTCCGTACCCGTGAGGGTGACGGTGACGCCGGGGATTCCGGGTTCGCCCGCGTCCTGTACGCCGTCGCCGTCGTCATCGCGCCAGACGGTATCGCCAATCGAGCCAGTACCCTGATAGCCGAAGTCTACAGTGGTGATGTTGTTGTTGGCAGCATCCACGATGATAGCAGGCGTTGTGCCATTCTCAGTGGTGTCGCCCGCGAAGGTGTCGGCGACAGGCGCGAGGCCATTGAGCGGCACGCCGCTGGTGGCGACGGTGTAGCCTGTCGCGTCGCTGAAGGGCAGGTTGGCGAAGAGATAGTTGCCGTTGGCGTCGGTGGTCGTCGTGAAACTGACAGGCGCACCTGTGCTATCCGTCCCTGTCAATGTAACGTTGACGCCGGGGATGCCGGGTTCGCCCGCATCCTGCACGCCATCAGCGTCGTCGTCGCGCCAGACGCTATCGCCGACCTGTGCTGCACCACGCAGGCCGAAATCTACGGTGGTAATGGCGGCGTTGGGAGCGAGGACGATGTTCGGCGTCGTACCGTTTTCAGTGGCGTCGCCCGCGAAAGTGTCGGCGGTGGGCGAGACTCCGGCAGGTGGCGTGATGGCAACGGTGTAGCCCGTCGCATTGCTGGGCGGCAGGTTGGCGAAGAGATAGTTGCCGTTGGCGTCGGTGGTCGTCGTGACGCTCACAGGATTGCCGAAAGTGTCTGTGCCTGTCAATGTGACGGTGACGCCGGGGATACCGGGTTCGCCCGCATCCTGTACTCCGTCAGCGTCGTCATCGCGCCAGACGGTATCGCCGATGGAGGCGTTGCCGCGCAGCCCGAAATCTACTGTATCAATATCGGTGCTGGCGGGCAGCACGATACCGGGTGTGATGCCATTTTCGGTGGTGTCACCCGCGAAGGTATCGGCAACAGGTGATGTGCCCGCAGGCGGCGTGACCGTGACGATGTATCCGCCTGCGCCACTGGGCAGAAGATTGTCGAAGGTGTAGTTTCCAGCCGCGTCCGTCGTTGTTGTCAGGTTGAGCGCATTGCCGAAAGCATCCGTGCCCGTCAGCGTAACGGTAACGCCGGGGATACCCGCTTCGATTCCATCCTGTATACCGTTGGCATTAGCATCGTGCCAGACGAAATCGCCGATACTGCTGTCACCGCGATAGCCAAAGTCCACTGTGGTGATGTTCGCGCCAGCGGCGGTCACGATGTTGGGTGTGGTGTCGTTTTCGGTGACATCGCCCGCGAACGTGTTTTCTGTTGCCACCATACCCGCTGTCGGGGTCACGGTGACGGTATATGTCCCCGCTTTCAGGTTGGGGAAGGTATAGATACCGTTTGCGCCTGTGGTGGTCGTCAGGCTGACGGGTGCGCCGGTATCGTCCGTTCCGGTGAGGGTGACGATCAGGCCGGGCAGACCGACCTCGCCTGTATCCTGCGCGCCGTCGGCATCAATATCGTGCCACACGCGATCTCCGATGGTGGCAAAAGCGAGGACGGTTACAGGCTCGTTATCGGTGTTGTTGCCGGGCACGGGGTCGGGTTCGGTGGCGGATACACTGGCGACGTTGTTGAGTATGTTGCCCGCCTGCCCCGCGTTGACGGTTGCCGTCATGATGATATTGGTCGAAGCGCCAACGGCGAGGTTGCCTACCGTACAGGAAAGCGGTGAGCCAGAGCAGATGGGTGGTGCGGCATTCACGAACGTCAGCCCGGCGGGCAGCGTGTCAGTGACGACGACGTTGCTGGCATCCGAGGGGCCGTTGTTCTGGATGGCGAGGGTAAACGTCACCGTATCGCCTTCGTAGACCGTTGAGTCATTGACGGTCTTGACGATTTGCAGATCGGCGGAACGGACGATGGTGAGCGTGTCGGGGTCGCTTGCTGTGCTGTTGCGGTCAAAGGCATTATCCGGGCTGGAAGTGGGCAGGTCGTCATAGGTGGTGATCCCTGTGTTGACGACGCTCTGTGGTGTGACCGAAGCCGCGACTGTGTAATTGACGGTGACAACAATCGAGCCGCCGATGTTGAGGCGGTCAAAGCTCATATCCACATCCGCCGGACTGCCGGTGGTGGAATTGTCTGCCAGCAGGGTTGTGCCGGGCGCGCCCGCCAGATTGACGGTGATGCTGGTCACGTTGAGAAGGGCGTTGATGGTATCCGTCATAGTGACTTCGTGGGCGTTGGCATTGCCGGTGTTAGTGACGGTAATGGTGAACGCGCCGCCCGCGCCGCCTGCCGTGACCGTCGGCGGGGTGAATGTCTTGAGGACGGTCAAGACTGGCTCGACCACATCCATTGTCACGGAAGAGGTTACTGTGCCGATGCCGAAGTTAAGCGTTGCCGTGTTGGTCTTAAGATTGCCGTTGTTGTTGGCCGCATTGTCGAGCAGGCGCGCTTCAATTTCAACTTCGATTTCGTCGGCAGCAGTGTTCACTCCGTCTGGCGCATTGGTCAGTGTGCCGAAGGTGAAGGTGACAGTGCTGCCCGCGACAGCGCCGGGGTCGCCGACGGCCAGCGCCAAGCCGCTGAGATTCGCGCCGATGCGCACTACCCGCGAACTGATAACGCTCATCGCGTTTGGCAGGGGGTCGGTAATGGTGATGGGGGAGACACCTTCGGGAATCTGCGCCACCATGCGGAAGACAATGCGCTCACCAATCGCCAGGTCGGGCGCGCCGGTGAATTGGCCGGTGCCGGTGTCAGCGAAGCTGGTGCTGAAAACCGACTTGGCAAAGTTGGGGGCGACTACTGTCACCGTTGCCGGGTCGGTAGCGGTGTAATCTCGCTCGCCGTCGGTGGCAACGTAGGGCGAGTCAAGGTCTTCTTCGTTAGCCGGGTGGCTGCCGTTCTCCGGCAGACTGTCGTAGACGGCGTTAGCGGTGTTGGTAATCACGAGGCCAGAGCCGACATTGGCGTTGATGGTCGCCTGAAAACTGATGGTGCTGGTCTGGTCAGGATTCTCGGTCAGGGATGCCCAGGTCGCGGTCAGTGTCGGCGCGGCGCTGTCGTTGAGTGTAGCGGCCACGCCCGCGACGTTGGCGAACGATCCGGCCACATAGGTCATGTTGGCCGGGACAATATCCGTCAGCACGACGTTGAAGGCGTCCTCGTTGCTGGCGGCGGTGTGGCTGATGACCATCGTGAAGGTGATGGTATCGCCCGCGTCGCCCGTGACGGGGTTGGCGGTCTTATTGATTGAAAGTGTCGGCTCGACGACAATCACATTCGCGGCAGAAACGGTTTGCGTTTGCGTGCCACCGGGCGGAGTGCCGCGTGTGTAGCTGAGTTGGGCGGCATTGTTACGCTGGCTGCCGCGCGCATTAGCGCCGATGTCCACCACGACGACTTCATAGGTGATGACGATCTGTTCCGGCGTGCCGTTACTGCTGTTGGTATTGGTAATGGTGCCAAAGTTGAAGGTCGTTTGCCGCCCGGCTGGAAGAATTACAGCGGCGTCGGCATTGCTCAAGATGGTGGTACTGCTGCCGATGCTCGACGTGACGCCCGCCGGGAAAGTGATGGTCGCAAAGCCGATGGGGGATTCGCGCAGGTCGCGGAATACCAGGCCATTGTCCAGCAGGTCGGTGAAGACCACGTTATTCGACACGCCTTCTGGCACCGTCAGCGTCACCTGGTAGGTCACGGTCTCGCCGATGACGACATTCGCGCCCGATGTGAATGTCTCGCTGGTTGCGGTGCGTGTCTTGGCAACCGTAACCGGGTTGACGGTCACAAGAGCGGGGTCGGTTGTGTTGTAGCTGCGCTCCCGGTCTTCCGGCCCCGGATGGAATGGCGAGAGGTCGGTGGCGTTATCCTGCGGCAGCGTGTCATAGTCCGGAATGCTGCCAGTATTGGTGATTTGCTGAAGTGGCTGTACCGTGCTGTTGAGCGTCGCCGTGATTTGCAGCGTGCTGCTCTGGCCGTCAGGGATTGTGTCCCAGAAAGCGGCGATGGGCGTCGCACACCCGGACAGTGTAATCGGCGCAACCCCGGCGGTGTTCGTCACGCTTACGCAGGTCATGTCGGTAGGCAGCGTGTCGGAAAACTGCACGTCAAAGGCGTCGGCATTGCTGGCAGCGGTGTGGCTGATGATTATTGTGAAGGTGATGGTATCGCCTGCGTCGCCCGTCACCGGGTTGGCCGATTTGTCTATTTGCAAGGTCGGCTCGATGACCGTCACGGTAGGCGGCGTGTCGTCGGTGATGGCGAAATTGCTACTGCCTGACGTATAGGTCATGTCCACGTCGTTGGTGAGCGTGGTGCCGCGCACATTGCCCGCCACGTCGGTGACTACGGCGTCGAAGACAATCGTAACAGTGAGTGTGCTGTTGGAGCTGGCGACAGTCGTGGTGAGGTCGCCCAGGTCAAAGGTGGCCTGACGGGCCGGTTGGCCGCCTACGGCTGCAATTGTGGGAGCCATGTTGCCGCAGGAGAAGGCACCGAGGCTGCTGGACAGCCCTGCCAGGGCAGTGATATTCACGCAACCGACGAAGGCCATCCCTGCGGGCAGGGTGTCCACGATAGCGACGTTATCGGTTGCGCCTTCGGGGATGTCGGCGACAATCGTGTAGCGCACGATCTCGCCGATGGTCGCCAGCGTGCGATCCGCCGTCTTGTTGATGGTCGGCTCGGCGATTGTCACCGTCGCCGTATCCGAGATCGGCGTGTACGTACCCATCGGCGGGCTGACCAGGCCGGGCTGCGTCACCGGGTCGAGCGGACGCCAGTCCACGTTGCCCGTGTTGAGAATCACCTGGCTGGGCGAGACGCCGTTCGCCAGCGCGCACGTCACCGTCACCAGCGCCCGCGCCGCGTTCGCGCTGGCCCCGGCGCGCAGTCCCGGCAGCGGGTTGGTGAGCGTAATCCCCGGCGACACGAACAGATTGCCCGTGAACGCGAGCGGCGTCCCACCGCCGTTCGTCACACTCACCAGCACGCAGCCAACGAGGTCGGGCGGCACGTCGTCGAAGATGCGCGCCGCATAGGCTGGAGCGCCGCCCACATTCTCGACAGTAATCACATACGTGACCAGATTACCCGCATCGGCGTCAGTCAGGTTGCCGTCAATCGGGTTGGTGATCGGGCTGATGGTGCCGCTGCCGGAGGTGGAGGCGACACCTTTGGTGATCTCCAGCACGGGCGCGCCCACATTGACGTAATCGATCGCGTCGGCGATGAGTGTGATACCGGGCGTGTTCTGCGAGATGATGCGCGCCTGGTTGGAGAGGTACAGATCGTCGGCAAAGGGACGGTCAATGACGGCGATCACCACGTCGAAGGTGACGCGCCGCGGGCCGCTGGGCTGGTTGGTGTCCTGTATGTTGATGCTGATGCTGTTGGTGGCCGCATTCACCGAGACGCTGTAGGGCGTGACATCGCTCAGCGGGATGTCGCTCTGGCTGGCGACGAAGTAGATGCCGCAGCGCTCGAACTGCGCCGGGGGATTGTCCACAATCGCCAGCGGGTAGGTCGAACACTCGCCGACTGTGTTGGTAATCGAATCCAGCGCCGTCGGGCCGCCGGCGGCGATGCCGTAGTCGCCGTCTGCCGCGTCGAACACGGGCAGCGGGAAGAAGTCCTGAATGACGATGTTGCGCGTGTCGCCCGATGGAATGGTGGCCGTCAGGCGGAAGCGCACGGTTTCGCCGTGCACGAAGCCGACGCCGTTGGCCGGGGTGCTGAACGTGGTTTTGTCCAGCGTGACCGCCGGTATGGCGACGATGGCGCTGGAGCCGTCCTGCTGCGAAGAGCCATCGGTGAGCGAGTAGTCCGCCAGCACGGTATTGGCGAGTCCGTCGGCGGCGCGCACGGGCTGGCCGGTAGCGCGGTAGGTCTGGCGCACCACGCCTTGATACGTCAGCGTGCCCGATGTCCCTGCTGGGAAGGTCGCGGGCGGGTTGACGACACAGGTTGGGCCGGCATCCAGCACGCAGAACGTAACCGTTAGCGTACCGTCGCCGTTAGTGACGACGCTGGGCGTAATTGGCCCGCTGTAGCCGGGGACAGTGATGTTGGCCGAACCGACCACGAAGTCAATGCCGTCGGGTACGGTATCGGTAATCACCATCTGGTCAATAGTGCCGTAGTCGGTGATCTGCAAGACGACAGAATAGTTCAATGTCGTTCCCGGCACAGCCGTACCGGGGTTGACCGATTTCTGGAAGACGTTGTGCTCGGCGCGGATGGTGGTGCTGTCGGTCAGCGGTGGGTCGCCAGCCGGACGCAGCGGGTGGTCGCCGTCGAATGAGGCGGTGTTGGTGACGGGAAGCTCGTTGGGCGAGTTGCCTGCTTCATCCAGAATATCGAGAATGTAGCCGCTGTAGGTGACGGTCACAGTACAGGGATTGGTGTTGCTCGTCTCGGTCATGTTGCCGAGATTGACCGTGAGCGTCGCGCCGTTGGCGGGTATTGGTTCGGTAATGGTCGGGCCAGTCACCGAGCATGTCCCGCCAATGATCGTCGAGCCTTCTTCGTAGTCGAAGCGCAGCGGCCCGCCTATACCCAGATTGGGCATCACATCGCGGAAGTTCACATTCGTCAATGTTTGCCCCGGCGCGAGGGTAGCCGTCAGGATGTAGTTGTATGTCCAGGTCGGGCCAGGCGGGCGCTCGCCTTCAGGGACGGTGTTGGCCTTTTCAAATGTCACCAGAATAGGCGTGATAGTTTTGGTCACGGTATTGCCGACAATCGAGCCGTTGTCACCCGTCGGGGTGTTACCGAACTCGAAAACCGGGGTCACGGTGATGGGCAGCGGCACGTATATTGGCGCGAGCGGGTCGGTGGTGACGCAGAGAGTCGTCACCAGCGGCGGATTGCCTTCTACCACCGAGCCAATGGGAAGCTTAATCAAATACAACTCACCACCGTCAAGGCCAGTTATCGCCGCGCCGGAAATCGGGTCAATGAGTGTCAGGCCGTTGGCTGTCGTGAACGTGCCCACGAGCGTCACCAGCCCTGCCGAGCCAAGGTTGCTGCCCAGGAAGGTGGCGCTGTCGAAGGTCACACCGGGCGGAATCGTCACGAGCAGATAGGGGCCGTAGCCGGGGTCATCCGTGCCTGGGTCATCGCCGTTGGTGAAGGTGGCGGTGAAACAGGTCTGATTGCCTGCGAATACATTCTCGGCAGACGGGTTGACCACGACTACCGGATCAGGGTCGCTGATGGGCGCGGCGGGGACAGCCAGCGTCGCGGAAGTCGTTGTGCCGTAGTTGCTGGTGGCCGTGTTGCGCAGCAGGCCGTCGGACGGGCTGCCCAGCACTGTTACGTCTATATAGAAGTTGACGCTTTGCCCCGGATTGAGCGTGCCGATATTGGCAGTGACATCCTGGCCGCTGAAGCTGATGGTTCCCTGATCGGTGCGTACCGCGTCAATGCGCTGGTCGTTGCGGATGGTGTCGCTGACGATGATGCCGGTTTCGGGCAGCGCGCTCGTGTTGCTGACGGTGACTGTCCAGGTGAGTTGTTCACCCGGGAGGCCGGTGTCGCCGGGAAACAGGGTGCCGAGTTTGCTCAAGGCTGGGTCGCCTATCTGAATGCCCGGCAGCGCCGGGTATATTGGCGTTTCTACGGCTGCTTCTTCCTCAGTCGATTCGGGTGAAGGTGTGACCGGCGTTTCGCTTGGTGTGGGAGTTTCAGTGGGTGATAAAGGTGTATGGGATGGCTCCAGAGTCGCGCTGGGCGTAAGCGTAATCGTAGGCGTGCTGGTCGGCGTGTCCGTCGGGGTATTGGTGGGTGTGGATGTTGGCGTCAAAGACGGCGTGCTGGTTGGCTGCTGCGTCGGAATCTCAGGGCAGGCGCCGAGGCTGTCGTCTTCGTGACCAGCCTGCGGGCTGCCATCTTCATTGAAGTGTCCACCCTGACCGTATACAGCGTTGTAGGGAAGCGTTAAGGTGTTGTAACTGGCCGGGTCGTCGGCGCGCCCTGCGACATGACAGATGGTGATCAGTCGCTCGGTGGGTACATCGGTAGGAGGAGGCGGCATGTCCGTCGGCGGCGGAGGTACGTCAGTAGGGGGCGGAGGCATATCGGTAGGAGGAGGCGGCACGTCCGTCGGCGGCGGAGGTACGTCAGTAGGGGGCGGAGGCATATCGGTAGGAGGAGGCGGCACGTCCGTCGGTGGGGGTGGTACATCAGTAGGGGGCGGAGGCACGTCAGTCGGGGGCGGCTGAACTGTGTGTTCTGTCGCACCACCGTCGTCGGTAGGCGGCGGGGCATCCTGGGCAATAACGCTGGCTTGTGGCGGCCCATCAAGCGAGAAAATGAGGAGGGCAATAACAACGATAAATAGGCGCACATTCAGTTTGTGCGCCCGATGTAGAGCTTTTCGGGACGAGGCCATACTTGATTGTGCTTTCCACTATCATAGATAGGTTCAGTTTCTAAACTCGATGTTACAACTATTTATCCCAAAATATTGCTTAAGATGGTTCTTTTGGGGAATTATTCATAACCAAGGCGGCTTTATGCACCCCACTTTGCGTTCATCTATGTTCACTTTCAGGATAGTATTTCTTCGTTCAGTGTTCATTCCCTTTGATCTGATCCAGTAGGACGCAATACTTGGAATCTGTTAAACCATGGGAAATGATCTAATTCTGATCACCCCTAGAGGCGAAAATTGAACACCTTCTATGAACCAGCGTCACAGGTGTCACAGAGGCAAATTCAGCCTGTTGATGCATGTTGGATATCCCACGTGGAATTCTGTATTTTGTAGCCCAAAAGTGATTTTGTGACAGGTTCGCTGGTTCACCTGTGACAGTGATTTTGGAGTTCCGACACAAGAGAGAGTGCCTCTCTCAAGTGAACCAGATGCTGTTGGCGAATCGACGTAGGATGGATTGTGAGGGAAAATGGGGCTGAGAAGTCCCATTTTGCTGTCACAACCTACAGGAGATAAGCCATGACGCTGCATCCCCGCTACATTCCCGATGTGCCTGAAGAAACCGTCAAAGTGGCAAAAGCCGCCTTTCGCAAAGGCAATCGCTATATGCAGATGCGAGATGAGTTGGGGACACTATTCAGCGATGAGCAATTCAAGGATTTGTTTCCAAAGGTGGGACAAGTAGCTGAAGCGCCCTGGCGGTTGGCACTGGTGACGGTGATGCAGTTCGCCGAAAACCTGACGGATCGACAGGCAGCCGATGCGGTGCGGGGACGGATTGACTGGAAGTATGCGCTGAGTCTGGAACTGACGGATGAAGGCTTTGACTTTTCCGTGTTGAGTGAGTTTCGGTCACGGTTAGTTGCCCGGGGTGCCGAAGTGCGGCTCTTTGAGATTATGCTGGCAGGCTTTCAGTCGCGAGGACTACTCAAAACACGCGGCAAGCAGCGCACGGACGCAACCCATATCCTGGCGAATGTGCGTGAACTGAACCGCATCGAATTTGTCGGTGAGACCCTGCGGATCGCGCTGAATGAACTGGCGGTCACGGCCCCGGATTGGCTCAAAGCGCTCGCGCCACCGGACTGGTTTGAGCGCTACAGTCGTCCGTTTAATGAGTATCGCCTGCCCCAGAAACCAGCCGAACGCGAGGCACTGGGTGAGCAGATTGGGCGCGATGGCCTCTATTTACTGACCCAGGTCTACGCTCCCGACACACCCTCAGAACTGCGCCAATTGCAACGGGTCGAATTACTGCGGCGGATATGGGTGCTTCAGTTTTACCAGGACGAGGATGACCAGACGCGCTGGCGTAGCAGTGGAAATGTGCCACCGGGCGAGCGTATCCTGACTTCGCCCTACGACCCCGATGCCCGCCGCAGTCAGAAACGCAACACCTACTGGGTTGGCTACAAGGTGCATCTGACGGAAACGTGTGACGACGATGCGCCCCACCTCATCACCCATGTACAAACTGCCCTGGCAACGGAGGCGGATAGTGAAGCCGTCCAACCCATCCATGCCGACTTGCACGCCCGGCAACGGCTGCCCGGTCAACATCTGGTGGACAGCGGCTACGGCTCAGGGGCAGCCTTCGTCCAATCCCAACACGAGTATGGCGTTGATCTGTTCGGTCCGGCGCGTCCCGATGTCAGTTGGCAGGCCAACACCGAGGGGGCTTTCGATCTCACCTGCTTTAAGATGGATTTCGAGAAGCGTATCGTCACCTGCCCTCAGGGACAGCACAGCAGCGAATGGTATGAACGAGTGGGCAGTCGTGGCAAACCCGCTATTCAGGCGAAGTTTTCCACCAAAGCCTGTCGGGTCTGTCCCGTGCGGGAGCGCTGCACAACCTCTAAAGACGGACGACAGATTGGTTTCATCCCTGAACCGGAGTTCAGTGCTTTACAAGCAGCCCGTCAGCGCGAGCAAACCGAGGATTTCAGGCAAGTTTACAAAAAGCGCGCTGGCGTTGAAGGCACGATTTCGCAGGCGGTTGGGGTGCTGGGGATGCGCCGTACTCGCTACCGGGGTCTCGATAGGGTGCATCTCCAGCATTTAATGACCGCAGCGGCCATGAACCTGATGCGCGTACTGGATTGGCTCAATGGCAAAGAGCGGGCGACCACCCGCCTCTCTGCCTTCGCCCGCCTTGCTGCCGCTTTATTTGATTCGCCAACAGCATCTGAACCACTGTCACACCTGAAACAGGCACTTTTATGCTCCTTTACTGCGATGATTCGCGCTGTTATGCTGTCACTGAACCACCGTCACAGTCGTCATACCCCAAAACATCGGCTTTTAACTGCCAGAGGCGTGTGGGTATCCCCCGGATGCGTCGCTGCACCGTCAGGTTGTTTGTACCGGGAATCAACCAGCCATCTTCCTTCAATTGTGCGCCAATCGCCGGGGTGTTGAATTTAAGTGCCTGCACCCTCAGAACAGCGCGGTGAGCGACATCGGGGAGGAGATACACGTAGCGTTCATCGAGATAACCAACAATGGTTGTTCCGGGTCGTGGTTCTTCCGGTTCGCGCATATCGCGTGCCAACATGAGTTCGCCACTGGCAAGTAGCTGCCCCAGCGTGTCAATGAATACCTGCCCGGCACGTTCCTGCTGCACAGCTTTCACTGTTTCCACGATGCTGTCCTGCCACGAGGGTAACGCATCGTCGCAGTCTAATACCGCCATGAACTGCCTGAGCATCTGGTAGGTCGTCACCAGTACCGCCCAGTTCTGCACCATACGTCCGGTGTTCGCCTGCCGTCCCAGCTTGCTCGTGAGGCTGTCGCGATAGCCCTTTACATTAGACTCAAAGCGACTTGCCAGTTCTTTGGCCAGTGTTCCTTCATCCGCCTCTGCCGCAATCCACTGGATAAAGCGGGCAGTGAAACCGGGGAGATAATGGCGTATCACTTCCAGCTTCGCCAGCGCTGCGCCACCCGGATCACGCTTCTCCCAAGGCGGAATCTCCAGCACTAACATGCGTGACAGGATCGAGGCTTCCCCTTCAATCGTCGTCTCGCCGGTAGACAACAGCAATCCGCGACAGGGACGCTCGTGCCGCAGCTTAGCCTCACGGGTCAGCCTGCCACGTCCCATGCCGCGTGAATAGCTCTGTAAAAAGCGGGTGAAGGTGCGTTCGTCGGCATAGATGGTCTTATAATCATCCACCCAGTACAGGGTATCCGCCAGCGCGTAACCCAGCGCCTCGACGGTATTGATAGTATCGCCCCACTGACCCGGTGGGGTGTCACGGGTGAACTGCCCGTAGAAACTGGTCAACAGTGATGCGATTTCCGATTTGCCACTGCCGGATGTTCCGACCAGATGCACCGCCGGGCGGGTCGCGGCGGCGGGAAAGAACCGCTGCACGACAGGGAGCATGGCAAAGGCAATCAAGGACGGTGCGAGGTGTCTGGGAAGCGTAGCAATTGCTGCTCTAAATGCTTCCAAACTGTCCTGCCAGTTCCCACTGCACAAGCGATAGTCCCTCAACCGTGTTTCAAGCTCAACCTCTGGCGGCTCACCCAACTGTCCATCGACACTGACACTCATCTCCGGTGAAACATAAACCCACTTACCGTTGATCTCTGTCCAGCCCATGAAACGGTACGTTTTCCGACGCGGGTATGCACCTGATAGCGCCAGAATCGCAGGCGCAAGATGGCGAATCATCCCGGCGCGGACGGTGAAGTTTTCACCCGCATGTCCGGCAATAAAACGCTGCAAGGCATTCGGGTCGCCAAAGAGTTCGCTTGGCACATGCAGCGTCAGCATTTCCTCCCCGCAGGTCAATTCCAGCATGGTCAGGTGTTCGACCTGTCCATCATCGTCCATGCGGGAGGTGCGCTCCAGCACCCGCCCGACCCATCCCGCGACGATCTGGCGACTGGTGCCACGCTCAGTCTGCTTCTCAAACACCATACATCCATCAGCGATGAGATACTGTTCTGTTGCGATTGCGGCGGCAAAGGCGGCGCGGTCTAGTTCGCGCTTCGCTTCCCGATACAGCCTGTCAAGATCAGCGATTTTCAGCCCATCACCACACAGTATCTTGAGGCGCTGGCGCTCGGCAGCCCACTCGACAGCATTGAGGTGAGCGCAGGCGGTCACAGCCGAGCTAATCTGCTCCATCGTCGGACGTTCACGCTCTGCTTCTGGCTGCCCAAAGCGGCTAACGAGCTGCTCCACCTGCTGGCGGGCGGTTTGTCGTGGCTCTGGAATGGGATCCCGGGCCGGGTGGCTGAAGGCGCTTTTGATTGTCGCCAGTGCCTCGCGTTCACTGCTGCCGCTGGCAAGATGGCGAGGGATGAGTTCGCGTTCCGCGTCGGATTGGCTGTAACCCGCATCGCGCATTTGACAGGATGCCGCGAACAGCTCAGTGTTGCGGCTGCCGTCCGCAGCGCCAGATGCCAGATAGTTTTCAGTGCGTGGTGGCAGAGGATGATGTCCATTCCCATTCAGGGTGATCACATTCAGGCCGCCTATTTTCTCAGTACGCGGCTGACTCTCCAACCAGGTGAAGTTAGCCAGTGAATAACGCCGTTCCGGGTAGCTCGCGACCACAGTAACTACGACATTGCCGCGCTCAGGTTTGGTATTCACCGAATCAGGCAGGCGCATGATGCCTGCCACGGTTTTTACGTATTCTGGATCGCCACTTAATGCCGCGAACAATCCACGCAGCATACCCGCGATTTTCTGCCTATCTGTCTCGCCCTGAAGTTGGAATGGCTCATCCAGCAGCCAGTAGCCATGCCAGCCGCCCCCGCTGTCGAGGATGAAGGATGGCGATGGGTCGAAACCTCTGAGCGTCATTAGGCTCTGGTCACGCTGGTGGGTATCCCCATCACAGTCAATATCGACCCACAACGCCGGAACGAGTGTGGAGGCTTCTGCTTTACCCTGCTTCATCCGGCGCAGACAGGGAGCAAAGTACACCCCATACCCCTCGCGGTTGAGTGCCTCCGCTTGTTTGAGCGCGGCTGCCAGTTCGCTCTTGTTCCCTATTCGTCCCCATAGCGAACGTGCCTCCCCGGTGGTCGGATGGATGCAGCGCAGTTCGAAATAAAGATTGTCCGGGCTTCCTTGATAGAGTGCGTTCAGGAAATCGCGTCTCCCGGCACCCGGCGCGTCGAATGTGCCCGTCTTGTTCACAGTTCCATTCTGTGTCATACTCGTTGCATTCCTATCTGGTAGGTACACAGGGGTTTGGAGCGCACACGTTTGGCGACGGTAGGCGCTGCTCTCGCCTGTGTACTTTCTCGGCTAAAGTTCAAAATCGGGTGATACATCCCTTGCTACCCGTTCATATCCACCCATTTCCTCGATCAATGCCTCCCGCTGGTCAGCACTCATCCCGTTAATCAATCCCGCGAGTTCCTTCAATTTGTCCATCTCGCTATTCATCGCCTGTGCCAGTACCTGCGCGAAAAAGGCTGCCTGCTCATGTGGTAGTCCCGCCACCAGTGGACGAAATTCCAGACGGAGGTTATCCGGGTCGTCTTCAGTCGGTGCTGCATACCAGCGATAAAAGCCAACGGCGGTTTGCTGCTCATCCGTCCGCCGTGTGCCACACCAGACATCCCAGCTTGCGCCTTTGTCATCAAGCATCCCCCCATGCGGTTCGTCCTCGATGATCTGGCGCTCCTGCTCACGAACGGCGGCTAACTCGTCATAACGCTGTTCCCAGTCGGGACCGACGTAACGTTCCATCTGCTCGATCATCGTGCGCTCGGTGACATCATGCAGCAGGTCAATGTGATTCACCTTGCGGTTGCGGCTAAAAAACAGCGGCACGCGCTGCCCATGTTCCTCGTCATACATCGTCCCCGGCAAGACAATATGGGTGTGTGGGTCATGCAGTCCGGGTGCTTGTGGATCGTCGGTCAAACGATGGTGCATGACATAGCTCATCTCGACCCCTGTATCGATCCCTCGTGCTTCAAAGAAATCGTCAACCACGCTTGCCGTCAATTCGCGGACAAACTGTTCCCGCTCCTCCGGCGCGACCATCGTTATCAGGTCGGGGTTAGGGTTCATGACTAGCGAGAATGTCAGTACATGCTCACTCTTGAGGTCGTCGCAGCGCTGCGCGATTTCGGCTACCGAACTACCCATACCATGATCGACCCAGCGTTCCCGTCCGGCGACATGCCGCGCCGCCTCATCCCGGCTCTCCCGATAAGTCAGATACCGCAGCAGATTCTTCGACTGCTTTGCGCCGTCAGCGGACGGTTTCTTGTACTGCACATTGGCAATGCACATCTGCTTTCTGTCCATCTAGCCCTCACGTTTGCGCGTCACGCGCTCGATGAAGCCTTGTAGCAGCGTGGTCAGTGCTTCAACTTTGGTGTCCAGTGCGTCTACCTTCGATTCGATACCTTTGGCAATCGCCCGACGCGACCCCGGCAAATCCTCTTGCGCTGCCAAGTACAAGTTGACCGCATCGCGCAGCAGGTCGTTCTTGCTGACAAAGTTTCCGACACGGCTGCGGACATTCCGCAGTTCCTCCAGCCGCCGCATCTGGTCGGGAGTCAGATTGACGGTCATGCGTTCACTGTACGGGTTGGGTTTCTTCTTCATTTGAGTTGTCCTTCCTCTATATAGGCGGTGATGATTGCCTGGCGAAACTTTGCCGTTGGACGAAAGCGCAGATACACCCGTTTGAGGATGCGCCGTCCTACCGCGCCACCGCTGCGGACGGTCTGCACCTCGACGGTCAGTTTGCCCAGATCTGCGACGGTGACTGTCTGATCGGGCTGTGCCAACGTCTCCAGCCACAACTCCGTCATGATTTCCAGCACCTCGGCCACGTCGCGCCGTTTCAGGCGCGGCAGGCGTCTGCTGATTTCGGTGACTGTCTGACGATGGTTCATGACCTCTGTTCCTCGTTTTTCTGCTGAACGGACATGATGCAGATGGGGAACGCATCCCGGTCACGGGTGCGTTCGGTGGGCGCGGCGAACCGCGTCCACGAGTGCGGCGGCATCTCTGCACCGCCGCACTCATGCAGGGGCGACAGCCGCTGCATCAGCCCCCACGGCGCATGAGTGGCGAGCGGATTTAGCTCGCTTGCTAATCTTGGGGTATAGAGGCGATTGTTGACTCATACCTACCTGTGTTCGAGCGACTGTCTGACAGCGCACAACCACAGCCCCAAGATTAGTGTATGGTCGCACATCTCCTCTGCCGGTCACTATGGCGGCAGGCTTCCCTGTACTACACTCGGAGAGCACGCTGCCAGCGTCGGAGAGAACCCTTAGCTTGCCGTCCCATGAGGACCCTAGAAGACCGTTCTCCGACGTTGTGATATGGCGGCTGTCGTAAAAACGTCGCGCCACGAGCGCCTTAGCAAGCGAACGGCCAGCCCATGTCCTGCGTGATCTTAACCACCATTCAAGCGAGGAGGATTTCTCATGCATTACCTGGGCATCGACTGGGCGACCGATAAACATGATCTGTGCCTCATGGCAGACGATGGGCGTGTTCTCAGCCAATTCGAGATCACACACGATATGGCGGGTTTCAGCAAACTCTATGAACTGCTCAAAACCTTGCCGGACATCCGCATCAACATCGAACGTTCTGACGGACTGCTGGTGGACTGGCTGGTTCAGCAGGGGACTGATCTTTACATCACACCACCTCACGTCCTGGCACATCGCCGCCCGACCCGCGTCAAAGATGACAAGGGTGATGCCTTTCTGCTGGCGTATCTGCTGCGGTTGGGCGATCCCGACTGCCGTCCATACAGTCGTCAGAGCCAGATCGTCACTCATCTCAGACAGCTCGCCCGTGCTTATGACCGTGCGCTGGGAGAACAACGCCGCCTGAGCAACCAGTTGATCTACAATCTGCGCCAGTATTATCCGGTGGCGCTGACCCTGTTCTCCTTCGTACGTTCGCCGCTCACTCTGGCGTTCCTGGAACAGTTCCCAACCCCACAGGAGGCTGAAAAGATCACCTATGCCGATCTGGAAGCCTTTCTGGGCAGCCAGAATTACCGTCATATGCATCGGTTGGACCTGATCTACCAGCGCCTGCAAGTGCCCATGCCCCATGCTTCGGTGCAGGCAGGCTATGTTGAACACGTCAAAATGCTGGTTCCCATCCTGCGAACTTTGCATCACCAGAAGGCAGCCCTCATCCGCGAGATGAAAAAGGTTTTCCTGACCCATCCCGAAGCGGAGTGGTGGTTGTCTTTTCCCGGAACCAAAGGTCCGTTGACTCCCGCCCGACTGCTGGCTTGGATCGGTGACGACCGGAATCGCTTTCCCACTGCCGCTTCGTTGCAGGCGGTGGCGGGCACTGTGCCCATCACCCGGCGGAGCGGCAAGAGCAAATCGGTGGAGTTCCGCCACAACTGCTCGCATCCCCTGCGGAGTGCCGCTGACGATCTGGCACGACAAAGCCTGCGACATTCCGGCTGGGCGAAGGCTTACCTTCAGCAGCAGTTGGATAAAGGGCACTCCACACCCCGTGCGTACCGGGCCTTGGCGAACCGCTGGATGAAGATCCTCTGGACGCTGTGGCAGCGAGGCGAGATGTACGATGAAGTGATTCACGTTACCAACCGTTCGCGGCAGGGTTTGCCAACCGTCGTTCAGCTTGCAGAAGCCGTCTAACGATTGCGATGCGTCCCATAACTGATGCTCTATCTCTACACGCTGTGGTTTTGACCAGAGCGCTGTCTTTGTTTTCCTGGTGTGTGTTCCACACGACTTTCTCACCAATTCTTCGCTTTCTACTTGACAAATTAAAAACGTCTTGCGGCGGGGAGGATAGTTCCACTTGAAACTTCTACCATTCTCCCCCGCCGCGCGAAGTCGCAGCGCCTCGACGCTGCGACGTGCATGGCTGTGCCATGCGCCGTTTTTTGCTTTGATGTCCTACACGCTGGGATGAAATGCTCCATACACCGCCTCCTTACCACTGGGATCGCTTCATGCGTCGCGCCCGGCGGTCACTGTCGTTGTCGGACAGAGCGGGTTCAGTCGGTTGTGGGACAATGCCATTCGCTGGTGTCCGTGCTTCAGGCTGTGTCGACATACCATTGGCTGCTACATGCTGCACCAGCCGTTCCAGATAGCCCGGCATTTCGTTCAGGGCATCGCGTATCCATAGGGTGTCCCGCCGCACTTCCAGCAGTTCAGGAATGGTCAGCAGTTTGTTGCGGCGCGGCTGCTTCCCCAGATACGCCCTGATCAGGTCGCGTAACGCATCGCTGCGTTCGCCTTCATCAATCCCTTCCCACCAGTCCAGGATGTCGCTGTCGGTATCCTCGAATACTTTGAACGTAATCATCCGGTAGCGACGTTTGCTTGTCTTGCGCTTTGCCATTTGTCTCTCCTCCGAGTGGGTCTTACCCGTATCACCCATTGGGCTGACCAGTAAGACCCGCCCCTACACCGAATTGGTTATTTCCGGGCAGCAAAATGGGCGTAGTGCAGATAGCCTCTGGCATTCGCCATCTGTGCATCCGGCACCAGCTTCGTTTGGGGGTAGGCTTCGACCACCTGCTCATACACCAGTTCTGCTCCGCCGCCAGACAGGTAAATTACATCCACCGTCGTGCCGCGCTGCCACTTCTCCGACAGCAGATTGAGGGTCGCGCTGCGGAGCGGGGCGAGTGCTTCCTCGACTTCGGCGCTGTAATCCACTGGTTTGCCGCTCGCGGTGAATATCCCGGTACGGAGAACCTGTTCGACAATCCGGTGGGGCATCTTCTCGCGGTAATCGCGCTCCAGCATGGCGGCAATTCGTTCCTGCGCGGTGTAAACACCACTCTCGACACTGCCGCTTTCGGCATCCACGAAGTCGCCATCGTCATCCAAAATGATGTCCACCGTATACGTGCCAACATCGACCACCCCGGTTCGCATGTAGGTGTGATAGACGTTGATTTCCCCCTGTTCGGTGAGCATCATGGCATACGCCGAACCATAGGGCTGTGGCATGACCATCACTTCGGTCACATTGGCGATGATCTCGGTGGAATCGGTCTTGATGAGATGCTGCCCCAGCAGCGCCTGCTTGAGTCCGCCCGCATCGCGCATATGGTCAACCGGGAGACCGCTGCATAAGCGCAGATGGACGACATCCCGCCCTGACATCCCCTGCGCCAGCTTGCCAATTGCCGCTTTCGCCAGCCGCAGACGGAAGGTATTGCCCATCGTCTTTTCATTCGCTGTGCGCCCACGCAGTCGGAGTAATTCGCCGGGCGGGAGCTGTGCCAGCGCCAGATCGCCGACAAACCAGGTGGAACCGTCGTCATCGGTCAACTGGTCACCGGGATATTTGGCTGCCAGTGCCTCCTGCTGGAACTTGATTTCGCGGGCATGACCCGCAACCGAGGGAAAAGCAATGGCGGTATTGTCCGTCACGACTTTGGTGACACCGTAGCCGATGTCCAACCCAACTGTGAGAATGCCGCCCGATGTAAGGGGTGATTCGGATACCTGCTGCTGATTCTTACGCCTGTTCATTCGATCTGCCTCCATAAACAAAAACAGCCCATCTACTCCTCATCGGTAGATGCGGCTGAAGAACCCACAAATTCAATTGGGGAACAACGGTTCAGGGCGACTGCGACTTCGCCGGGGTCAAAACTCTGCGAATTCGCATGAGTACCACCTGTCAGAAGAAGCGGCGGCGTTCTTCGCCAAAAACAGCCGCAGTGTCGATGTGTGGGCGCTGCCGGGGAAACATCTGGGCGAATATGATCAGATCGTCGTCGCTGCCATCAAAGGTACGCAGCCCGAACCCGGTGCGCTCTACAATGCGATCCTGAGGGAGAAGGCAGAGCCGCGTCCTCTCGTGGTGCAGCCGCAGCCAGTCTATCGCGTCCCACCGCCGCGTGATCCGAACCGCAAGTTCGTGTTCGCGCCCGATGTAATCGACGAAGCGCAGGGCTTGCGGCTCATTACCGATGGAGGCGCGTGGCGTTCCAACGCATTTCAGGCACTGCTCCAGACCCCGCCGCCACCAGCGGACATAGAACCGGTCGTCGCGCCGCGGCCGGGACACCTCGCACTGGTGCTGGCAGCAGGGGTAGCTGATGGCGCGGTCATCGAGACGACGGAGTACGGTTGGGTGGCTTTGCGTGGCAAGACTCGCCATGTCGAACAGATCGCCCGGGTAGAGGTCGAAGCCGATCCCAATGACCCGGAACGGCAGGTCAAGAAGACAACCATCCGGCTGAAGCCCTCGACCACGCTCTCGCTCTTGAGCGGCGATGGCACGACGGTCGAGATGGAAGGCGACGAGGCGCTGCTCGGTTTCATCACCGCCAACAAGCGGGCGTTAGCCGGATACCTGAATGCAAAGTTCAAGCCCATGTACCGCTTCGACTTCGCAGGCATCGGGCACTGGCTGGATCGCATCCGGCTCAAGGGCAAATACCCGATGTATACCGCGCAGAAGCATGTGGTTGGCGCAATCGCACGCGGTTTCCAATCGCGCGACAGTATCCTGCTCATTGGTTCGATGGGTACGGGAAAACGTTGATGGGCGGATCCGCCGCCGTCAGCATTGCGTCCGGCATAGTGAAGGCAATGACGAACGACATGCGCCCAGATCAGGTGGTGCTGATCGTCGCGCCGCCCCACCTGATTGAGAAATGGAAACGGGAACTGGCAAGCATCGCGCCGAAAGCCGTCATCGAACGGTTGGATAGGCACGAAGCGGTCAAGTCGTTCCTCCAGCGCGCCGAAACCCTGCCCGCGAATGTGCCGAAGATCGGGCTGATCAAGCGCGACCTGACGAAGCTTGGCTGCGCGTGGGAACCGTCGGTTGCCTGGCGGACGGAAGCGGTTGCCCTCTGGCGGCACGGCACGCCTGTCCCGCATGGGTACTTGCCGAACCACCGTATCCGACGTGAACGTGTGCCGAAATGTCCACACTGCGGGAACACCGTCATGCAGGAGAAGAAGGGCGTGAGCGCACCCGCCTCGCAATCGTGGCTGGAAGGCGGCAAACGGTCATGCGCAGTCTGCAATACACCGCTCTGGGGCGAAAGCCGGGATCGCGGTTCACAGCCGAAGCCCGGTGAGAAGTACGCGACCAAGAACCCGCGCTATCGCCTTGATGAATACATCAAGCGCATGTTCCCGGATCGCGTGTATCTGCTCATTTGGGACGAGGTGCATGAGGCGCAGCATTCGGACACGGGGAACGGCGAATCCTTCGCACGCATGGCAGGCATGGCGAAGAAGGTCTTGGCGATGACCGGCACACCCTTCAATGGACGCGCTTCGTCGATCTTCAACCTGGAGTACGCGCTGAATCCACGTGTGCGCGAACGGTATAACTGGGGCGGTGGTAAGCGACTTGCACGTAAGCAGCGCGGCACACGCGCGTTTCAGGAAGTCATCAGCGAGAGCGCCAATCAGCGTGGTCGCGCCGAGTCAAGGTGGGTCAGTGAGATGGGGGTGCGCGAACAGGTGGTTGAAGAACGCCCCTCCTATGACCGCGACACGGGCGCGTACACCGGTACGTCCACCTACGAGCGTCCCTATGAAGAAGCGCCGGGAATCTCGCCGCTGCTGGTCGCGGAAGTGTTGGATCACGCCATCTTCTTCAGCTTGGGCGATCTGGGGAAGGCGCTCCCACATTACGAGGAGATTGCGCTCCCCGTCGAACTGGATCCCGATGTGTACGCCGAATATGACCGCACCCGCCAGCGCCTCAAAGACTACCTGATCCAGCGCCGATGGGAGGGCGACACGACATTTCGCGGGGCATATCTTCAATGGTCGATGGGCTGGGTCAACGCGCCGTTCCGTCCGTATGAAGTGATCCACAACCTCAAGCATCCGATCACCGGCGCGAAAGAGCCGTACACCGTCGCTTCAATCCCCAGCTACGGCGAAGACCGCATTTTCGCCAAAGAGCAGGCGCTCATCGACCTCGTGCGCGACGAACTCGCGGCGGATCGCCCCTGCGTCATCTACTTTCGCCAGACCGCCACCCGCGATATTCAGCCGCGTCTGGAGAAGCTCCTCCGAGAACACATCCCGCTGGCACGCACCTTCATCCTATCCAACACCGTCGATGCCGAGCGGCGCGAAGCGGTCATCGAGCGCGAGATCGCTAAAGGAACCAATGTTGTTCTCTGCAATCCTGAGCTGGTCAAGACGGGTTTGGATCTCATCCACTTCCCGACGCTGATCTTCTTCGAGATCGTGTTCAACCTCTCGACGATGATGCAGGCGGCAGCGCGCTCGTACCGCCTGAACCAGACGCACGCACACTGCAAAGTGGTCTATCTCTTCGCTGAAGGCACGATGGAGCAAACCGCCGTGCAGCTCATGAGCCGCAAGCAGCGTGCCGCGAAATTGCTCACCGGCGATATCGGGCTGACCGGACTGGACGCGCTCACCGAAGGGGAGGGTGGTTTTGAAGAAGCCTTGCTTGAAGCCATCGGGCGCGACGAGACACTGCTTGATCCGACGGAATTGTTCAAGGCAGAGGCGAAGGTCGGGGAGATCGATCAGGAAGATGCCGCGTACTGGAACGTTGAGGAAGTGACGCTCGCCGCCGAAGCTATGGTCGCTGATAAACCCGATGCGCTCATCGCGGCGGCGCTGGAGATGGGCGCGACGATATCACCGATTAAGTCTGTCGAACAGCGAATGGCTGACGGCGCGTTACGTCCGGTCGAAGCGATCACGGCGTATCTGGAGACAGTTCACATCTTCACCGACGAAACGCTGTGGACGCAGCGGCGCGGCGAACTGCTGGCGCTGCTCGATGGTGGGACAGCAGATGGGATCGCAGCTTGGCTCACCGAACAGCATGTCGTCTTTCCCGGCTTTGAGCGGGAAGTCGCGGGGAAACTCGTCGCCTTGGCGAGCGCTCAGCCCGACTCCACGCCTGCACTGCACATCGTCACACCAACTCGTGCGACGGCAGCGCCGAAACGGGAGCGCAAACAAGTGCGTGAACCTCTGGTGTTTCCCCGACATGAAACCGTCCCCGACGAAGCCTTCACTCAACAAATGGCGCTGTTCTGATGCCATGCGTCAAGCCTTCTTCGACGCGCTGTTCACCCGCTGCACAGAGTACGCCGACGCCCGCCTCACGCTCACCTCCATCCATCCTGACGGCAAGCACTCCACACCCTCTCGTCACATTCCGCTGCATGACAAGGCTGCACTACGCGAGGCGCTGACAGACCTTGACCGAGCGAACGCGCTCGGTTGGGGCGCGTACTTCGCGGTTGGATTGCGTCGTCCAAGACTTACTCGCTGGCAGCGCGGTGGTGCAGCCGAGGTCGTCGCGCTCCCGGCGTTGTTCGTTGATGTGGATGATCCCTCAATCGAAGCCCTGAAACGGCTGCAACGCGCCGATCCAGCGCCATCGTGCATCGTTGCGAGTGGCGGCGGATTCCATGCCTACTGGTGGCTCGACGAACCGACAGCCAATCTGCCCACAGCGCGTGACCTGTTGCGCGGATTGGCGACTGCACTGCATGGTGACTACCTCAGCGTCGCGCAGAGCTTGCGTGTTCCCCAGAGCCATAACAACAAGCCCATGCGTGGCAATGCACTCTGCCAGGTGCTGGAACTGCACGATCACCGGTATCCGATGGATGCGTTCAAGGCGTATCTGCCGTCAGATCGCTCCCCGCCCCGCCCATCATCAGCAGCAAGCATACCTGTATCTCGTGCGCCGATCCCGCTGAATGCCGACATGCTTCAGCGTGTCGCCGATGCACTGCTGGCGTCCGGGTGCAAGCCACGCGGTGACTGGCTGAACGGCGCATGTCCGTTCCCGCAGCGCCACAAGCACGCAGACCGACACCCGAGCTTTGGGTTTAACAGAAAAAGCGGATACGGCTTTTGCCATGTCTGCGGCACGCTGCTGCTTAAAGACCTGTACCCGGCACTCGGTATTTCATCCATTACATGAGAAAGGAATCCCCATGAGTTCGAAACCGCCCACCCCCAAACCGATCATGATCACGCTGACCCTGCCTGACACAGACAGCGAGAACAAGACCGGCAGGCTGCTCGTGCAGCGTGGCGATCTCGCCCGCGTGCATCAGTTCACCTACGAGCGCGTCGCTGATCTGACCGAAGTCATCGCCGACGCGCTCATCGCTTTCGCTGCCGTCGAAGCCGATCCGCCGATCATTCCCGATCTGACTCCGCCCAAACCGCAGTCGCGCAAGCAGGCAGAACAGCCCGCACCGCCCAGCGAACCAACCGTCGATATTCCGCTGAAGAAGGGCAAGAAAGCAGTCAAGATCAGTCACCTTAAGATCACGGGCAGGGAAACCGACGCGGCGGCTTACCGCCAAGCGGTGCTGATCGCCGGGAAACTGATTGACGGCAAGTTATGGGACGGCGAGTCGCCGATCCGCATCGACGATGTGTACGCGCTGGCAAAGAAGATGAAGCACCTAACCGAGCGTGATCTGTCGCTGTTCGCGCTCACCGACTTCGTGCAGACGGGCGATCCCACCGAATCGGACGACACATCGCTGATCGATGAGGTAGATGACGAAGACGCGCTCACCCTCGAAGCGCCGCAGCATCCGGTTATTTCCAGCAATGGGCATCACGGCACGAACGGTGCCACCGAACAATCCGCGCTTCTGTAACTCACTTATCCCGAAAGGAATGCTTCACCATGACCGACCAGAACCCGACCCAACCGACACGTATCCTCAAGATCGGCGCGACCCGCATCGTTGCGGATGCCAGCCTGTCCCACCTGAATCCCGAACAGCTTCGGGAAACGCTCAAAATCACCTACCCGGAGATCGCACACGCGACCCTGCGTGAAACCAGACTGGAAGATGGCACGCAGGTGCTGGAGTGGGTAGCTATCGCTGGTAGGAAGGGGTGATCATGCTCGGCTCTCCGTTTGGACTGGAGGAATTGCGTGCATGTCTTGCTGGGATCGCGCCGGTCGAACTCAAGGGCATGGGGCTGCTGCGCGCGCAGCCCCACCTGCTCGCCGGAACCGCACCAATCCCCCGTTCGCAGTTGGTCGAAGCGGTGACGGAGATCGTCGCTTACACCGGACGCTGCACAGCGGCGGCGCGGCAGTTGGCACAGATCACCCCGATTCCCATTCGCGCCGTCGGCATCGTGGAGTACGTCCTGTGAACGCCATCAGCGCCACCTACCAACAACTCGCGGTCGCGCTCACCGCCGATTCGCTCCTGCTGCTGGCATCCGCCGTCGCCACGTTCGATCCGTTCTGGGCAGCATTTGATGAGCCGGACATCGACCACGAAACCGATCCGCTCACGATTGCACTGCAAGTGACACGCGGCGCGTTCCCCGACATCTATGCCCAAGCCGTTGAGCGGCTGCGGGCGGGCGCATCGCATCAAGAGATGGATCGACTGCTGTGCAAAGCGATTTCCGCCAAAGGCATCCTCCTCGACGACTTGGAAACCATCGGGTGGGGCATCCCCCTGAACGCGGTCGGCGTCGATCTGGAAGACCCGGACTTCTATGCCATTCACGCCGATTTGCTGCCGATCCTTGCGCCGTTCGGCATCGACATCCCCGAAGGCGAGACGTACAGCATCGATATTCCCGACTGTGTATATCCTGCCGGGCACGCAATAGCCGCCAGTTTGCACGAGCAGCACGATCCAGCGCTGCGGCAGGTCGGGTGGCTGTTCAGTTGGTTATTTAGCTGTTCCGGGGACAGTCTTGTAGACCAGACCGACGAATCGCTTGCCGAAATCCCGCCGCTCTCATGGTCGCCGGATGACATCGCCTTCGCCATCGAACTCATCGACGAGGCGGAGGGCATTCTGCGCGACGTGCAGGCAGGTGTCGAAATCCTCAAGTCCACCCCGTGGCTCCAAGCCGAATTGGAGCGCAATGTCGCGCATCTGTATCGTGAATTCAAGCGAAAAGGCAAACTCGATGAACGGACAATCCGATTGGCATGGACGCGCCCTGACGACGGCACTGACGGAACAGCCGTCGCTGACCCTCAGTTTTTACTCGTTCGGCGTGATGCTGCGTAAGACCGAAGGCGAACTCACGCAAGAATTCCCTGTGGATCCGGCGCAGATCGCGCTGGCGCTAGCGGCGAAGGTCACGTTCGATACGGGGCTGCTCGGCGGAAACACGCTGCTCGTCCGGCAAGATGGCGTGAAGAAAACCATCGTCGAATACCGTCCACCACAAAAGACCGGCATCTTTCTTGACGATGCAGAGACGGCGCTGCGCGTGCCGCTCCCCGGTATGGTCATGATCCGCGTGACCGCCAGCGAGAAAACACCCCAGTACGGCGTGTTCGCTGTGAAGCGCCGCCCGGAGAGTCTCGATATCCCCCTGTTTCAGGCACCGATTCCCAACGTGTTTGGTTCAGGGGCGATCTGCTGGGGAACGGTGCAGCGGGTAACGGATGCAGCGTTGCGCAGCTCGTCGCTGGCAGAAGACTGGGCAATGCTGATCGGGTCGTCCTTTGGCAATCACGCGTGTTCGGGTAAATCCCGCAGCCATCCGCAGGATATTCGCGCCAAGCTGGTCGCTCTGGAAGCCCAAAAGACGAAGCGGTATCCGGTATCCGATTTGATCCCCGTCAAGAAAACGCTGGCACACCTGCTGGGAGAGGCAACATGAACGGCATTTTCGACCCCAATACGCACATCAAGACCATCACGCTGGTGGGCGTGGGCGGTACGGGCGCATCGACTGCCCGGATCGTCGCCCGCATCCTGTACGACATGCAGCGCGCCCGGCAGCATACGCCGTCGCTGGTGCTGATCGACCCGGATCGCGTCGAGGAAAAGAACATCGGGCGGCAGGCGCTGTTTGCCCCGGCGGACATCGGGCAGTTCAAAGCCGAATGCGTTGCTCGACGGCTGAATGCCGCGCTGGGTCTGGACATCGGCTGGATCGCGGAACCGGTCGACCCGGAACGCCATGCTGATCGTTTCGGCTCCACGCTGGTGATTTCGTGCGTGGATAATCACGAGGCGCGCCGTGCTGTCCACCGGATGAAGGGAGTGCTGATAAGTGGGGGTAACCACGCGGACGCGGGCCAGATCTGCATCGGAAATGTAGACGATGTAGACCTGATGCGCCGCTTCATCGATGGGCGCGACGGAAAGTATCCGTATCTGCCGAAGGAAGGGCTGCTTTTCCCGGCGCTGCTCGAACCGGAACCGCCGTCAGAGCGTCCGCTCGCAGTGCTGGGCGCATCGTGTGCCGATCTGGTGGATGCGGGCTACCAGCACTTGCTGATCAACGACTGGATTGCGACGGTGATCGGCACCTATGTTTACAAACTCCTCCACCGGCAGCCCATCCGCACCTTCGTCACGTTTGTGAGTCTTGATGGAATCAGCAGTCGGAGCCTCATCGTTTGTAAAGACGAGTTGTTGGCATACTTACCAGAGCAAACCTGATGCTCCACTGCAAACGCCAGAATTATCATCGCTCCAAACTGCCGCCGCCCGGCGCTGTCGGGCACATCGTCGGGCTGAGGACGGTCAATCCGCGCCGTAAGTGCATTGTGAGCCACTACCCGCTGTGCGACAGCGCCGATTATCGCTACAGCATCGGCATTCACACGGTTTGGGTACGCTTCCTCGACAACAGCGAATTTGCCCGCTTCAGCGGCATCTGGTTTGAGGAAGTGCCATGACCACACTTACCCACCTCGATTGGCAGCCCGTCATCCTGCTTAAAGTCGTCCGTCTGCCATTCAGCGATCTCGGCGGACTCTCGCTGAAATGCGCCTACCTCGCGCATGAGGGGGAACGCTTGCTCTACGCGGATTGGACACTCGATGCCGCCGAGCGCGCGGAACCGCTCGTCTTCGCTACCGGTTGGACATTCACATCGATGCCGACCCTGCCGTTCCGCTTGCACGGAGACGGCGCAAAACGTGTTCCGGCAGGGACATGGGTGCTGCCCTACAAGGACAGCCTGTACACGCTCTACGGCACCGCAAGTGCAGTTCTCACACGACTTCTCCACCAGATCGATCACCACCCGACCGATCCGAATACCATCACCACGCTCATTCGTCTCACTGAATCCATCTAACAAAGGAATATCCCATGATTCACGATCCGAAAGCCACTGCCATGCAACGGTATCATGGCCGTTTCGACGCGGCACAGTACAACGCCATCGGCGAGTTTCTCGCCTCCAATCTGAACGCCGATCGCGATGAATCGCGCGTTGTTGACATCCTCGTCGCCTTACAGAATACGGCGTTTGGTCTGTGCGATCATCCAGATTTCGCTGCGGCATGGCATCTACTGGCGGTGCAGTGCGGGCAGAACTTCCTCTCGTTCCACACCGTTGATGCGATGCGCGATTTCCTGCGCCACTTCGCCCCAGACGATGTTCGCATCGATGACTTCGAGGCGACCGCCAAAGGGATGCTGCGCGCCTACAGCGGGTTGGATGATCTCCAGACGGCGACCGCTCACGCGAACGGTGTCCATTCGTGGCAGGGACGCATAGCATACGAACTCCTCGCCGCTGTCGATTACCTGACCCAGACCGCGATCCAGATGCTCGCCCATGGCGACGAAAACTACGCCCGCGAAAAGTTGCACAATGGCTTGAACCGCATCACCGGCGCACTCTATGAAGGCGTTCGCCATAGTAAACAACCCGCGCTGTACAACTTCAAATCGACCTACTTCCCCGACGAGCGCGACCGCTGAGTCTCATCTGCCGGATCGTTCCACTCGCTGACCAAACCGTTCTCTGGCACGTGCAGTCCGGGCTGCATCGATCCAGCTCGACGGGCGTGCACAGTTCCGTCCGCACAGACGCAAACCCGCCGTCTGCTCCAGCTTGTATGGGACATGCCGCTGACTCCGCTGTTTCCAGCACCGCAGCCCATCCTTCATTTCGCCCCGCATCGCGTCGATCTGCCAAGTGCCGCGCTTGCTCACCACTGCCAAACGGTTCTGCCTCCGTCCGGTCACACATTCGCCCGTCGCGCCCAACTGTCTCCTTCGGCGCGGCGCTTCGTCCATCCGACCTGAAAACGTGTCGATTTGTCGCTGACCATCCTAGCAGGCGCACCTCCCATCAAAGTCCTACGGACTTCGCTTAACCCGATTGCTCCGGGCTTGCGCCATGCTCAGCTTCGCTGAGCCTTCACCGCAATCAGGTAGCGCCCTTTGGGTGATGGTCGGCGTGATCGCCTGCTCTTGTCCGGTCAGAAATCGACACAGGGTCGATGAACGGCAAAAGCGCACAAGCGCGAGGAGTTCACAATGGGCAGCTCGTTGAATATGCAGGTGACCGGGTACGTTGGCAGTGATCCGCAGGTGCGGCAGGTGGGTGAGCAGACGGTCGCGTCGTTCTCGGTGGCGGTCAGCCGCAAGAACCGCGCGGGCGAAAAACAGACCGTCTGGGTGCGAGTGTCGTGCTGGAATAAATTGGCGGACATCGCGGTCAAGTACGTCCACAAAGGATCGCTGATCCAAGCGACTGCAGAGTGGCTGCGTCTGAGCGCATGGACGGATCAAGGCGGCACGCCGCAGCCGAGCCTCGACATCGATGCCAATCGCCTCGTCCTGCTGGATCGCGCCGAGAACGGCGACAACGGTCACAGCGAAGAATCCGATATTCCGTTCTAAAATAGCTCAGTCCGCAGCGGTGTTGTCGGGTGACTGACAGCACCGCTTTTCTCAAGTTACATTGGATTCGTCTCAAGTTAGCTGGACAATGAGTCGCCGTGCTTCTCGTAGGGTGGGCGAGTCTCGTCTCAAGTTACGTTGGAATTCTTAAGAGCGACATGGCGGAGCCGAGCCTCGAAATGGATGACACCCGCCTCGTCCTGCTGGATCGCGCTGAGAACGGCGACAAGGATCACAGTGGCGACGACGATGTCCCGTTTTGATAGAGGCGATCATAGGAGTTGGCACACATGTGCCGCTTCGTATTTCAACTCATCTCACAGGAACTCGTTGGCAGCAGAGCATCAACCGGCATCGAATCATCCGATTCCTAATGCCTTCATCGCTGCAGACAATGGATCGGAGTAAAAGATTGGGTCAACTTTTTCGAGTGTGTCCGGAGGTACTTCAAGAAACAGCCGTCGACTCGCCGTTGGGATCAGAACACGCCTCCCGCCATTATCCATAACCACTCTTAGAGGCTCAATCAAGCTTTGCAGTGGGAGAATATTGCCTTGAATCGTCATTTCGCCAATCACCGCAAGTCCGGGCAGGGCAGGTTTGCTGCGTAAGAGGGAGTACAGAGCAACAAATAAACCGACGCCTGCATCGGCACCATCTTTCGTATGTGACAAGTTCACGACTTGTACATGAAAATCGTTCGCGTCCAACTCTTGTTGAATACCGAGCATGCGGGCGTTTGCGCGTACATAGTCGAAAGCAGTCATAATACTTTGTCGGAGCTGCTTCGTTATCTCTCCACTAATCCGCAGTTTGCCATTGCCGCCGAACATGCTTACCTCAATGCGTCCGACGAACACGGTATTGTTGTCGGTCAGCGCAGCAATGTTTACGCTTCCAGGTGGCAGGGGGTCTTGACCGATGAGATGCTGTCCCCCCTCTTCAGGAACACCGACAAACTGCTCAGTCATTGTTTCCGTATCAATATAAGAAAATGAGGTTTGGTAGTACTCAAATGACCCCATCTTTTTCAGTTGTTCTTTGACGCGACGGCGACCTTCGAGCGCCAACTCCAGATATTCCTGTAACTCTTGACGATCAAACTCACCTGAAGGATGCAGCAATTTCAGCAGACCCGACACCGTGCGGCGCACTGCTCTGGCATCACGCGTGTTGAGGTGACTTCCAAGACTGAAATGCTGATCAAGCAGCTGAGTGAAGCTCTGACGACGCAGCTCGCGCATGACTTCTGCGAGGTAATCTACGATGAACCCAAAATGCGTGGTGAAAAACTCATTGCGCATCTTCGGCATTTCCCAGCCGGGAAGATAGAAATGCAACCGGTCAATGAGCGCCATGTCCTGCATGTCTTCAGGGAGCGGCTGGAACAATGTGGAAGTTTTTAGAAGCAAATCTATGGGCTGATTGATATTGCCGTTGAAGACCATTGAAGCATCGGCAACAAGTTCCTCTTTGCCTCGGCTGAAGCTACCGCTTTCCATGTAGTCCTTCATGATTTGGATCGCGGTCTTGTCAGAGAACTGGATACCTGCAACCTCGTCAAAGGCGACGACATCCCACAGTCCAACGAGTCCGACCTGACGCGAACTCATGTTGTAAAACAGGTTTGCGACGGTCGTTTTGCCACCAGAGATGAGGATTGCGTAGGGCGACAAGTCACGGAAGACGAATGACTTGCCCGTTCCCCGAGGACCGAGTTCGATCAGGTTGTAGTTGCGCTCGATCATTGGGACAAGACGCATCAACATCAGGAGCTTCACGCGATGTGTGAAGTGACTGGGTTCGAAGCCAATCGAGCGGATCAGCAGGTCGATCCATTCCTCAGTAGCGAAATCATCACGGGCAGCCGTATATTCCGCGAGGTCAAGCGTGGAGACCTGAATCGGACGCAGATCGGTGATGAAGAAAGGGCGGGCTTTGTTTCCTTCGGTATCCTGATCCGCCATAAACTCCAAATCGACTTGGCACCATACACCTCCCTGCAAGAGGCGTTCATAACGACGGACGAAGTGATCGGGAATATGTACGAATCGATGCCCGAAGTTCACGAGTTCTGCCCAATACTTCGAGCCATCCAGCCGAACCAGCACCTTGTCGATGTAGCGCTGCTGCCCGTGTTCCTTGACGCGCGACTGCGCTTTCATTGCCTCATCTGGACGGATAATGCTTTCAGCTAGTGTCGTATGGACCATCCTCAGACCGGCTTGAATGGCATTTTCGTCGTTGGTCGCACAGTAGCGACCAAGAAGGTACTCAAGCACGTAAGTAGGCACATTGACGCCGACCTTCACCTGCTGAACAAGGTCTTTTCTAACGACTTTTCCGGCAAAGAGGCGTGTTGCCTTTTCGTCTAGGCTATCGAGTTCAACCACTGTCAGACCTCACTCAAACAGGTTTAAGCTAACCGGAATGTTCGGTATGTTCGCCAGCACTGCGCCCGTCACTGCATTCAGCAGACAGACATCGGTTGCTGCGATAGATTTTTCTGTCAATTGTACTGTCACCGTGTTTGTCTCAATGCTGCGTGTCACCGCATCACTAATTCTCAGTCTAACATCCTTCGTTGCATCATCGAAACCGTATGTTGCTGAGACGGGAACGGATACGGCCTGACCTCCGCTGCGCAGCTCGATGCGCACGAGCGGCGGTTCGAACGACCACAGTTCGCTAGCGACGGCATCAATAGCGACCGAGACAAACGGTGAAGTGATCTTGGCGCTTCCGAGGGTGAGGTTCCACTTCAGAGCGGGCGGTGCTTCTGCTACAGCACCAACGGGTGACACAACCAGCACCGGAATAACCACTTCCTGCAATGCAAGCCCACCGTGGAAGTACTCCGCGTTGCCGCCTTGCACTTTGAAAGCCGCCAGACCGACCGGAGTAACCAATTCAAGCTTGCCGCCGATCCCAAACGCCGACAGGGGAGTCCGCATGGTTGATGGGTGACTGTCTCCGCCCACTCCAACCCACACACGCCGCTTGAGCAGCGACGCTTGATCGCCGCCCGGCGCATCGATCTTCTGACCATCATCCAGACGATCCGCAAGGATGAAACCGTGATCGGCAGTCACGACGATTTCTTGGATTCCAGCCGCCGCCAAGGCTGACAGCCCACGCCTGAGCAGGCTCAAGACATCATCAAGCGAACGACGCGCTTTCTGCGGCATGTTTTCACCGAGACCGTCGATATCATCGGAAGCGGTCACGACGACGACCTGAGCCTCCGCCAGCTTACGACTGAGTGCCGGTGTTCGCAGCGGGCGATCTCATCTAGGGTTGTCTCGACGATCTCAGCACCGACCGCCGTTTTGATGCGTTCCATTCGTGCCTTTGCCGTGCGCACCGCTTTTCCGCCAATCTGCGGGACAAGCGCGCCTTTCTCAAATGTCAGCGTGATCCCATCTTCCGCGCCGGGCATCAGTGCCGCCATACCCACGTCGGTGATGGTGGGCGGCGTTGCCAGAGCAGGCGTAATCTGAACGCCCCAGCCCGGTTCTGCTGAAGTGAGCAGGGTTACAAACTCGCGCGCCATCTCAAAGCGAAACGCATCGACCAGAATGTAGGCGACCCGCCCCTTGCGGACGCGCTCGGCAACGAAGCTGCGATAGATGTCAGCCTGTAACTGCACATCGGCGAGTGTGAAATCCTCATCTTTGTAGGCTGGCACGAACAGTTCAGCCAGGCGGTTGATCATGGCGGCATATTGCGCGGATGCCTGCGCGATGAGCCGCTGCAGTGACGCATGTTGTTCAGGATTCAGATCATAGCGGTGGACATCGCGTTCGAGATGGCGATGAGCCGTATCCAGACCGCACCAAGCATTATCCCCGTAGACGTACTCGGCAAACAGTTTGCTCGCCGTCCACTGCTTACCCTTTAGCGCAGTTTCAATGCGCCCGGCTTCCTGAAGCACCCGCCCGGCATTCAGGATGACCTCCCAGCGCGTCTTGATCTCTGGCTTCTGCATTGACCAGAACCCGCCGATGCGCGTGCGTACCAGGTCGAGGAACGGCGTCGATACCCGCTTGAGCAGCGCCTCTTCGATCAGAACTTGCAGGCGAGTCTCGGCAGCCGGGAAGGTTTCAGAGCGCGCAAGGGCATCCACCCCAATTTCGATAGCACTCAGGCTGAGTTCCGTCTGAATTTGCCCCGCCCACTTGATGTATGCGGGTGCGCTGTCGCGGCGATTGCGCCATTGACGGGCGAGTTCGACTGCCGCAGCACGGGCGACTGGCTGCTTGGCAAGCGGGATCGGAGAGGTCAGTCCTTCGGCGGTTGCCTCGAAAAAGTCGGTCGCAAGCACCTGGCGCGCAGCCCGTGCGCGCAATCCTTTCGGGTCCGGGACACCGTTGAAGTCGATCCCCAACGCATCGGTGAAAACTTTCGCCACGTCATGCAGCGCCCCACGCTCGGTGATTTTTACATCAAGCGCTTCATCGCTGAGGAAACGCAGCATGACCTCGGCTGCATTTCCCGTGCCAAAGACGACTGCCAGCGTTCCCGTCTGGGCATCCGCGCCGCGTTCAGCAATTTGATCCAATTCTGCCAGCGACAGCTTCCCGGCGGCGGTTTCGTCCACGATTTGCGCCAGACGCGCATCCGGGAAAATGGGTTCCAGTGCAGCGCGCGCAAGGGCGGGCAAAGCGCTGTTGCATTCTGGTGGGGACTGATCGGGCTGCATGACCACGCCGCCCACTTCATATTCGATCAGCGCGTGGAAAGCCTTCGACTGCGCCAGCGGGACATAGATGAGCAGGCGCGGCGCAGCATTCAGATCGAGGCGTCCCCAGTGTTGTTCGATTTCGTGGCGCAGCGCAAAAAAGCCTTCGCGCGGCGTGTGGCGAAACATATGCGCTGCCCCCACCTGATCGGGCATGAGGGCCGCTGCTACGTCGGCATAAGCGCCGTCCGGGTCATACCAAACGACGGTTCCATGTTTGGCGACCTGCGCCCGAACCAGCGCGATCAGTTTATCGGTGACAATCCCCATCGTGTTTTCAACCCTTGCCCGTGATCAAGCCGCGCGCGTTCATGCGCTGCGACATCGTACTCCACGTATATTCGCCGCGTGTGAGCTTCGTCCACATCGCAGCAGCTTCTTTCCACGGTACGAGTTCATGCAGCGGTGCGATGCTGATCAGCCCGCCATCATTATGATCAGGTGGAAGCCCTAAATTCGCCAACTGACGTACTTTGCTGTGAAAGCCCGTCACTTCATCGACCAGCCGCGTTTGCGCGGTGATTTCGGCATCGCGCTCTTTACGCTGCTTCCGATCCAGCGCCTCAAGCCCGTGCTTGAGATCATTCAGGCGGTCAGTCTCGCGCAAAATCTTCTTGTAGGCGATGTCTTCAGCGATGAACAACGTTTTGTTGTCGATGCGCGGGTAGTACAGCCACATGCCATAGTTGGGGCTGCGCGCGCCGGTTTGCAGAAGCCAGTAGATCGGCGCTTTGCGGCGGCTCTTGGAATAGCGTTTGATGTGGAAGGCGAACAACCCCTGACGCGCATCGCGGAAGATAGCGCGTAGATCTGGTTTTTCCAGCACGCGGCAGATTTCCGCCTCGACTGCATCGGCGCGATCCTCGCCCCATAGCAAAGTCAACACGCCACGCACCCGCGCTACAATGTCGAGCGACTGCGGATTATCTTCCTGCGCCGGGTCATCGACCAGAATGCCTTCCCACGCAATCGGGAGCGGATAGTCGCCTGGTACATCCGCTTGGGCGGCGGGTAGACCGTCGGCGTTCATGAGCGCGCCGGGAGCGCAGCGCGGTAGTGGATCGAACGGTTCGGGCAGCGGCGGGAACAGAGACGGATCGAGCGCCTTACGTATATCCCATCGACCAAATGCCACACCGACGCACCACATGAGCAGATTCAACACCTGCGCGAGCAGGTCATTCGGTGCAGTGGCTTCGTCATCTTCGTCCGGTTCGTCCTCCTCCGCGATCACATCTTCCGCGGTGACGGTTGTCCCCATCTCGCGCATGACTAACTGGCGATCTTCATCACTCATGCCATACAGGTCGAACACGATCTCGTCGATCTGCGTCTGCACAGCAGCAAATTGCTGCGTCCGCTCATCCGCCTGTGCCGCTAGCGTCACCGACGCTGCATTCAGCGAATCGCCGCTCAGTGCTACCAGCGCGGGCAGGTGGAATACATGTGTCGTTTCGTCACTCAAGAAACGTTCACGCTGTAAGTCGTGCGCGCGGCGGGCGAGCGACGCAAGTTCGTCCGCAAACGAGTCGGGAACGGGCGTGCGTTGAAGAACGCCGACTTCATACGAGCCGAACGCCATTTGCAGTTCAACCAGCATCTTGAACACTGTCGAGTTGGTGATACCGAGCATGGCTTGCAGAGTTTTCACATCGTTATTTGCAACGAAAACGGCGGGTCCTTTATCTGCAAAGATGCACCCTGCTGGTAACGCTCGTAGACTGAGTCCTTTTTGGGATCGGCGCGACCAAGTTAGTCCAGGGCGAAAGTACATTTCTTCGCTGCGAATACGTCTGGAAGGCACTTCATGTCGCTCGTTAATAAGATAATCTCGAATGCGCTTTCCTCTATTTTCCCAATCCAGCACCAAAGCTACATCAGCAAAATAGAATGAGAAGCTCCCGCCTTTCGCAAAAGCGTACCAAATCACGTTTTGGTCGTTAGGCAAAGTCTCCCAAAACAGTCTGAGAAATCTTGTGTCATCCAGTGTTGTTAGACCGAGCCGAGCAAATCGCACCTCATTCTCAAGGGAAGGCACTTCAGCGAAAATGTTGAGCGCGTTTGGACTAACCCAGTATGCAAAAGGACTATTCGGTATGGATTCAAAGATGCTTTGAGCTATAGAAAATGAATTCTCTGCATCATCTCCGTCGTTAAGTGCAACAACCTGCGCCTCAAGTGCGGTGGGTTTGTCCTCCACATCCACTTGCAGCAGCCGGAAGAACACCGCTTCAGCCATCATTCGCCTCCTTGCGCTGCATCACGTAGGCTGCGGTCTCCACCATCGCCGTGTCCAGCACGCCGTAGCCTAAATCCGCCATCGTGATGAAGTTCGCTTCTTGCAGCAGGATTTCTTCGCGCCACTTCTGGAAGCTGCTCAGGAAAAACCCGGTGCGGCTGGTGATCGCGCCGAGGTAGCCGCCCGGTCGCAGCAGTTCCAGCCCGCGCTCCACAAACGCGGCGTACAGGTCATTCTTGGTGCGCGGATAGTGCGCCTCGATATAGGCTTTGCCGCCGATGCTCGATGCACCGAACGGCGGATTCATCAGGATCACGTCGAAGGGCTGCACGAGCAGATCGATGAACGCCATCCCCTGAATCGCATCATCAACGAACAGGCGGCGCAGCACGCGGTTATCCAGCGAAGCTTCATGGCTGAAGTCGCGCAGCGCCGCCACGACGCGCGCTTCGGCATCTTCCCAGAAAGCGACATCATCGAGATCGCCCCGCTTCAACGGCAGCGTCAACTGCTGCGGCTTTTCGGGTCCAAATAATGTGAGCTGAATGGCTTCCGGCAGAGCCTCTAGCGCCTTGCGCGTCTTGGCAATGGTCGCCTTAATCGCCGTCTCGATCTGGAGCAGGCTGCCAACTTCGCCTGCTAGTTTCATCTCTTGCCACACGTCGAACAGCATCGTTCCCAGCGCCGCCGGCTTAAGATCACGGGCGAACGCGCCAAGCAGGTCATATTCACCGGGCATCGGCTCCGCGACCACAATGTGAATGCCGTCGATGCGCGGACGCTCCTTCATTTTGAGCTTGAGCGCCTTGTAACTACGCTGCGCCCTTAGCCACAAGGCTAGGGTCGCAATCTGCGCAGCGCGGAGATCGATGTCGATGCCGTGCAGGTTGTGCTGCAAGATCAAACGCGGGATTTCCCGGCGGAAACCCGCCGCGTCGGGAAACTCAGCCCGCAGCGCATCACCGAGATCAGGATCGTCGTAGGCTTCGGCGTAGATGGTTTCCAGCAGGTCGAAGCAGTAGAGCAGAAAGTGTCCGCTGCCGCATGCCGGGTCAAGGATGCGCAGCGTGCGCGGATCGCGCTTGGGCAGGCGGTCAGCATCATCGATGCGCGTGATGAGATATTTGCAGGAGTGCGCCAACGTGGTATCGCCGTCGCGCATCTGCCACCAGGTGCGCGCCAGCGTGTTCTCTGCCAGAAATGCAACCACATAGCGCGGCGTGTAGAACTGGTTGCGGAAAGATAGTTCGTAGGGGTTACGTGGCGCGGCGGACTCTGCGCGGGCAGTCTGGCGCAGCTCTCCGGGGGTGAAATACTGGTACACCCAACCAATCGTTTCGTCTTCCGCCCACGCCTCCGCCAGCGCCGGATCATTCAGCCAGTCCAGCACGGCGATCAGGCAGGGCTGGCTGGGAAACAAGGTTGCCGTGGGTAGGGTCTGGTCAAACAACACGCCGACGATCGACGACAGGTCTTCAAACAGCAGTTCGAGGTACAGCCGATAGCCGCCGTCCGATTCGGCGCGGAAGGCTTCCGGCGCGACCCTTTTGATCTGCGTGAACCCTTTCGATTGATCGCCTGCGCCGACCGCCTGCATGAGGATGCCACGCTCAGGATGCTCAAAGAGTTTGAGCGCCGCCAGACGATTCAGGCAGGTGAAGGCGCTTTCGCGCACATAGCGTTTCAGCGCGTCATCTTCCTTCGATCCGGCATGGCTCTCATGCTGGATGAAGGTCTCGATGGCGGCGCGCTCGGCGCGACCAATGGCATCAAGGTTGGGCAGCGCCTCGACGGGTGTCACCTGACCATCGGCGCGAATGCCGTACACGCCTTCCAACTGCTGGCGGAAATCCGTTTCCAGCAGGCGGCGGCAGTTCACGACCGCGTTGTACAGCAGGTTGCGTAGGGCTTTGTCCATTTATCTCGTTATTCCACTGCCTTTGATAGTTCTTCCACTTGTGTTTTGACTAGTTCATCTAATGCAAGGCAGATATTCTCAATTGTGTCCACCGCATGTTTCGCCCAAGCATATGTGATGTCTTGGGCATCTCCGCCGGGATCTGTCTGCTTTCGATCAGCTCGGTGAATAATATCGTTGCGCCTGCTCGTGGTTTGTTCGAGCGTATCTGACAGTTCTTTCTTGTCTCGCCCGAGATGTGTTGCAAGAGCTTCCCACGGTGCGCTTACACCCAACAAAGCCGCCGTGACATGAATGCCTCGTTTGCTGCTCAAATAACTGAAATTTGTCTGACTTAGGATGCGAGTGGACAAGTATTCAGCCGCGTTTGGATCATCCAGCAATCGAAGGACTTCGTCCAAGTCAAATGACAAATCCTTGAACTGCTGCTTGATGCTTTCGTCACCTGGGCGAAGAAAAGTACGTCCAAGGATACGAATGCGAATAGGCAAATTCGTTCGGAGGAGCGCTGGCAGATAAGTATCTAGTGCTGTGCATGAGGCAACCACCGATTGTCTGAGCAAATGACATAGCGACTTCTGCTTGAATGTCGCTATGTGCATTTGGGCGCGTTCGCGTACCAACCCAAGAAACAACTCGTTATAGATCAGCAGCAGTTCTTCTCCAGCAGTCGCCTGAACAACGCTGCGGAGACTGGTGACCATATCACCATCGCTGGCGATAGTGTCGTTCGAATCGAGCAGGCGATACACGCGCAGGAGCAGGTGCGCCGGACGCATGTTGTCTTCAAACGTCTGGCGCGGGCTGAGAATTTGAATGTCGGGCATCGCGCTACTCCAGTACGACCTTGACGCCAGCACGAATAAGCTCCAGCAGCGCGTCTCTGACTTCTTCCAGCAGCGCCTCGACATCAGCCTCGTCGCCTAAGGTCTGTCCCTTCACAATGTCCTGAAGGCGCACCCGCTCGATTCGTTCCTGAGGGGCAGCCAGTCGTTGGATTCGCATCGAAATATCTGCGCGCAGGCGGTCGACAGCGGCGATATCGGATGCCATCTGTGCCAGCGTCGGCTGCGATTCATCGAAGGTCACGACATCTGGCAGCGCCGTATCCAGCGCACCGCGGCTAACCAACGGTTTGAGCAGTTCCTCTTCTAGCGCCTGCTCTTCGCGATTTGGATTCCCGGCAGCGGCATTGGGGAACACTGCCGCCCATGCCGGATGATTTCTGATCTGTTGGAGCGCCTCGGCAACCGTGTTCTTGCGTTCGGTGTGCCGCACAACAAAAGCATCGGCATAAGCCGTCTCGACGAGCGCCAGCGCCTCATTGATCGTCCCACGCATTGCGGGATCGAAGTAATCTCCATTTTGCAGGCTGGTCTCCAAGGTCTGCGCTGCCGCTTGAACCTCGCCATCAATCCCTTCTGCGCCCAACATCGGGGCGATACGACGCACTGCTATCCGGGTGCGCGTGAGGTGGCGTAGACCATCTTCATCCAGCATTTTCCAGATGGCTGAAATCCGCTCGCGCATAGCCTGGAACGTCTTCCACTCGCCGGCGAGGATGTTGACGACATCATCGGAAGCACTGTTGATGATCTCTTCCAGCGTCGAGCGATACTCCTGCAAATCTTCACGCAGGGCATCGATGTGGTTTGCCCGCACTGTCGCTTCCAGCGGCAATAGATGCTCTAGGTCAGTGCGCGCCAGCGATTGCAGGGCGTTCGCAATCGCGCTCTCTTCGACATCCACTTCGTCGCCCGTCAAATCTTCAAAACGACGCGCGGCCGTAACAAGAACCTGCAAGTCCGGCGCTTTACGCGGCGCGAACGACGCGGAACGAAACGCATTCGCCCCGGTGAAAGGTGCGCGCGCCTGCGGATCAAGGTGATTGCGGTAGCGGCGCCCCTGATAGGTGACTTCAATGGCACCACCGCGCAGGAGAGTCGCCGTCACCAGCCACAGGATTTCCGGCTCCCAACCATAGCCGATGCCACCGAACTTCCCTTCCAGCGACTTCCCCGTGACTTTATTGCCGTAGGAGTTTTCGCTGTCGAGATAGTTCTTGATTTCGCGGATAATCGGCGCTTCCAGATTGATCACCCACTTGCTCGTTCGCTCATCTTTCCTGACCAATTCGAGGTTGCCTTCGCCACCGTAAAAAATCGGCGACAACCCGTTCAGGTTCGCGGCTTTGAGGATGTCTTCCGCTTCCTGACCCTTCTTGGGCAGCAGCCGCGCACCAAGTTCAAGCTTGGGATATAGGAACGGCACAGCATAGGCGAACCAATTATTCATGATTTCGCTCAAGCGTCTGCCCAGCACTGCGCTGGATCGGCTCACGCCGCGAAAAATGCCTTCGCCATTTTCCAACACACCGATCACCAGATTACGCAGGCGTTCTTCATAGCGCAGCGCCAGCGTTTTCTCGTCGGCGAGGCTCTTGGTGTCTTCGGCGTTCAGGCTACCCTGTGAGCGCAATCCTTCGTATTCGCCGACCATCCGCCGTGACCGGTACAGTTCAGCGACCACTTCGTCAATGTCTTCATTAAGCATGAACATCCAAAAGACGCGATTGTGATACGGGTGGCGCTCGTTGCGCGTGTCGGGCATGATCTCATCTCGGCGCGCCACCAGTTCGTCGTGATCCTCGCATACCACCAGCGCCAGCGGAATCTGCTCCCGACCGTCCACGATCACTCGGTCGTTCCAGCGCACATCGACCTGAAACGTGCGCAGATCATTGTAGCGATACCGCGCCAACGCTTTATCTTGAAAGATCGAGCGCAGCTGCTCCTCAAGGATTGTGTTGCGATCACGCGGCGTTGGACTAAAACTGCTGCGCTTGACCGCCCAGCTTTTCTCTTGCAGCGAGAGCAGCTTCCAGCCGGTGTCCGTCTGGCGGATGAATTCCGCCTCGCTGAGTGCCTCAAGTGCCGCCTGCACATCGGGCAGTGCTGAATCATCGCCCAACCGCTGGTACAGCAGCGCCGCGATGTTTTCAGCCGTGCGCGGCACACCGCGAATGTATTCGAGCAGCGCGATGGCTTTCGCGACCCGGATCACCCAATCTTGCCCCGCCCACTGTCGTTCAATATCGGCAATATCGGTCCGCTTTTCGGTGCTGAGATTGCCCTCGACCAGATCATAGATGCGGTCGAGCGTCACCAGTTCGCCGATCGCCAGCCCCTGCACGCCAGTCCGCTCACTGACCAGCATTTCATGCGCCTGTTTGATGATCGTGCGGTTGCTGCCGCCCAACTGTTTGAATGCCCCGGATTGGCTGCGCAGCCCAGAGACGATCTGGATCGATAGGTCGATGAACTGGGGTAGGTAGGGGTAGTACTGAATGAACTCCTCGCGCGTGACCTCGACGACTGGAGCCTGCTGCTGCAACCGCGTATGCGACTTCAACTGCGCGTGGTAATTGTCATAGACTGTGCCGAGATGACGCGCGCCGGGATCAGTCTTTCTGAGGACACGCAAACTGGCGACTTCGCGGATGTCCGACGGGGACATGTCGATCTTGATAGCGAACCGATCCTGCAAGCGCGCCAGTTCCACACGCTTATCGTCAATCGCCTGCACGACCTCGTCCAACTTTTCCTGCGAAGTCACCATCACCCAGACCGGCGCGACCGCTCGACCTGATCGCACACGGTTCGCGCCTTCCTGTCCGAAATGCTCGACGACTTTGCGCAGGTCTTCGATCTTGTTGACGCTGAGCGCGACGTAAGACCCCACTTCGTCGATGATGTAGGCGATGGCGTGACCCGGAGCGCGGCGGCTTGCGAGTTCAAAGGTGCGATCCACCAGCACATCAATGTTGAGCTGCGCCCGTCCTCGTAGCAGCGCCGCTGAATCGGTGCCTTCGTACAAACCCGGCGACACCTCGCGCAGCACGGCGACAATCCGCTGAAAGGCTTGTGCGCCCTTGCGCATCATGACCCACACGTCGTAATCGGACTGCGACACACCACCCAGCGTGACCGGGACAGGATGCGGTTCACGCGGTCTGCCCACTTCTCCCCGGAAAAGCCTCGCGGAGGTCGTTACGAATTCGGCTAAACGACCTTCGCCTTCCAGTTCAATCTCAAGCTCGGCGATGTCGAGGTCGCCTGCATAATCGAGATCTTCCAACAGTTTGGCGTACATCAACTGGTGAACCGGTTCGCTGCCTTGCGACGCGATCAGACGCACGTCGAACATGATGACGCGCGTGGTGATGCGCGCATTGATGAAGCGGATCATCTCATCCAAGCGTCGGGCGCGGTCACTGCGGCTTTCGCGCACGCGCTCCATAAAGAGATCGCTGGCGGATCGGTCACCGAGCGCGCGGTTTTGCAGGATATAGCCGAGATTCTTGGCAAACGACGACTTGCCGGAGCCGAAGAAGCCCGAAATCCATACACCAACGCGCTCATCCGGGTTCGCCAAGCCATCCCCGTATTCGCGTAGGAAACGCTCATACGCCTCTTGAATGCGTTCGGTCGTGACGTATTCCTCAATCTCGTGCCGAACGGTGTCTTCTTCCTGCTGATCCAGCTTGATGACTTCTTCTATCGGGCGATCCAGCCGTTCCGCCGGAAAAAGATCGCGTATAATCCGCATTGCATCCTCCGCGCTTAAGTGTGTGTCTCAAACCAGTCTTCATGACCGTGCGCGATTGCGAACGACTTGTTCGTCCGGCATTTGGCGCGCACGCGGTCGTGCCAATACTTCATGGCAATGTGACTCCAGTCGAAGTCGCCCGCTATGAGCTTCTCCCAGTGCTTTTTCGGCTCCGCTTTCCAGATTGGCAGCAGTTCCAACAGGGGAGCGAGGCGCAAAATCACGCCGTCGTCGATCCAGTTCGGCTCCGGCTGATAACCCTCGTTGGCGATTCGTTCCATCGTCTTGCTGAATTCGGCAAGTTCATCGACTTCGCCCGTCAGTGCTTCGATCTTGCGTTCCAGTTCCCGCAGTTGTTTACCTGTATATTTGCTGCGATCAGCTTCGAGATCACCGATTGCGTTTCGCGGACGGTTAATTCGGTAATCGAGGTAGTCGCGTAGTAAGCTGTATAAAGTGTACTTGCTAATGCGCTCGTGGAACACAACGAATCCATAGCTGCGCTTAGCGGATTGTAGGGGCCAGTAGACCGGGCGTTTGCGATACCATCTGAAGTGCCAGCCGGTGAAGAAATCCTTTCCGAGGAACTTACGTAGATCCCCCGCCGCGCCCACTTTGATCACCTCGTCCGCCGCCGCATCGCCGAGCATGAGCGACAGCGCCCGTTCGACCAGCGCGGGCAGATCGCGCTCATGTCCCTCGTCCAGCACGGTGATTCCATCCGGCACGGCGAGGTTGCGGAGCGCAGTTTCAACGTCAGCGGGGAAGACGTGCCGCCCGCCCTCCTCATCGATGGTGGCGAAGCGATCCGCCGTCCCGACCAGCAGATCAAATTCTGTTTCATCCGGCGCGGGCAGGCTGCCGACGGCGAAATCCTCACGTTTGTACACTGCTCGACCGAGCGCACCTGCTATACCCGGCTGAAAGCGCCCCAACACCACACCAACCGCATAGCTGATCCAGCGCACGGCAAGTTCTTCCCGTGACAATGATGGTTCCGGCGTATCTTCCCCTGTGTTGTCACCTGTGTCGGCGGTTTCGCTGTCTTCATCCGCCGCGAACGACTCGCCCGCCAATTCCGCTTCAATCGCGGCGCGATCTTCTAGGGCGACTCCATATGTGTCATATACTGTGCGATTTATTCGACTTTCAAGCTCAGCTAAGGAATGACCGAAGTCTAAACTATCAGTTGCCATGGTCGGAAGGATAGTAAAGTCGGGTGCACTTTCAACCGCAACAACAGATGCTCTCGCCAGTTGTACCGCTTGTTTTATCATGCCCTGTAGTCCGGAGCGAGACTCTTTAGCAATAGGCAATCGAGCAAGATCACCTACTTGAAAGTTCACTGTCGGATTGATCAGTTTGAGGAGGTAATTCACAAGCTCCGAATTGAATATAGCCAATAATAGAGGCATGTCTTGCGGAAATAGTGATGATCCGGCCACGTCGAATATGAATCCGCCAGGAGAAATCCGTGCGTTAAAAGTAGCCGAGGTCAAAAACGAATAAGTGATTCCAATTTTGAAATAGTACCCTTCGTTTCGTACTACTGCGCGCTCGAAAGCTTTGATCTCTTTTCCATCATTAGACCAGTTGATTACATTGTTTTGATTGCCATACCATCTTCGATAATCTCCACCTTTCATGTAAGGAAACCACTTCAACCCTGTTAATGAAGCTGCTCTTGTGTCGTGACATTCATATCGGACTTCTGACTTTCCAATTTCCCACCAGTACCGTAGGAAGCGAAAGTTGTCAGCGGTAGCCAGACCCTGTTTCGGTGGCGCAATTTCTACAAGCTTAGGTAGTGTGGCGAAGAGACTACGAATGTTTTCCCGCACCCAATATGCCCACGGTGCGCCGGGGATATCACCAAAGTGGCGCTGTACCACGTGATAGAAGTCTGCACCCGTCGCCAGAGCATGTTCAAAACCTTCACGTTTACCATCACCCCCCACACTGTTTGTCAATCGAATGGCATTCACTAACGTTTCAGGCGATGGTTTGCGTGCGTGCAACGTAAATCCGACAAAGCCTTGTGCATTCGGGTTGCTCAAATCCATGAATGTGCGCGTCCCCATGTGGTTGATGACTTCAATCGTCATCGTATCCGTCAGGGTCTTGCGCATCGTTTCATAGGAAGACAAGAACATAAACGAGTGGATGGTTAGCATTCCCAAGCGACCACTCGGTTCGAGCAGTTCAGCGCAACGCTCGATGAAAGCGGCGTACAGGTCGCCTTTGGTGTCGGGGTACTGCTCATCGAGGAAGCCTGCCAGTGTGTCGTTCAAGTTGCGCTTGCCGCTGTAGGGCGGGTTGGCGACCACCACGTCATAGCGGCGCAGTGTCACATCCAGCAGGCGTAGCCCCTTCACCGCCTCACCCGTGAAGAAGCGCATGTCCGCGCCAGTTTCCGCCTGTCGCTTGGCGAACTCGTTCAAGCCGTTGACGATCTGGTTGTAGACCACCGCCCAGAAATCCTCGTCGGAGAGGTCAGCGCCGAAACCCGCCTCCATACGCGCCAGCATCGGCGTTTCACCGCGCGCGTGCAGCAGCGTGTCGATCTCGCGTTCCAGCCGCAGCAGCGACCCGAATTGATTCACATCTTTCAGTCGCTCCCACAGCGTCTTGATCAGGCGCTCGGTCAGCGGGGAGAACTGCGCTTCACGCAGAAACGTCCCCAAACGGGAGCCGTTGAGCGGCAGCACGTCGGCGCAGGCGAGGTGGCTGTCAGTGATGCGAGCGTTCTTGTTGAGCGCCTTCGCCTTCAGGTATAGCGCCAACGCGCTCAACTGCACGGCGCGCAGGTCGATGTCGATGCCGTACAGGTTGTGTTCGACAATGGCGGCAGCAATCTCGGACGAATCGCTCAGGGAAGGGGTTTCCAACCAACCGTCTTCACCCGCCCGGTCGATCTCCTCCTGATACATCGCTGCGAACAGATCAAACGCGACCAGTCCGAAATGCATCGTACCGCACGCCGGGTCGAGCAGCGTGATCTCCCGGACGGGGCGCAGCGGCTCGGCAGGCACGTTGCCTTGCAGCGGGACGAGGTAATTCAGCAGGTCAGTTCCCATCAAGCGGGTATCGGGATGCATCTGCACCCACGTCCGTCCGAGCGTGTTTTGCACCAGAAAGCGCACGATCCAATTGGGTGTGAACAACTGCGTTGCAGCCGGGATGTCCTGCCGCCGAATTTTGCGCTTGTTCTTCAGCCCCTCGAAAACATCCTTCTTTTCCTGCTCGTTGAAGAACTGGTACACCCAACCGATGGTTTCGTCCGCTTTCCAGCAGGCGTCCATGTCGGGCTGATTCAGGTTCTCCAGTAGCACACTCAAGGCACGTGGTCGCGGAAAAAGTCGGCTTGCCAGCGTATCCGGGTCAAACAATACAGCGATTTCCTGGGCGATCTGTCCCGCTTGCCACAGCAGGAAGCGGCGATAAGCAGCATCGTCGCCGATGGTCGTATGTTCCACCTCAACGAGATAGATTTTGAAGCCGTTGGAGTTCAGCCCTTTGTCCAACGTCCCACGAATCAGCTTGCGCGCTTCCATCATCTTGAACGCGACAAGGCGGTTCAGGTGGGTGAACGCCGCTTCGCGCACCAGCTTTTCAACCGCTTCCGACCGAGGCAGTCCGGCGCGTTCCTCGTCATCCAAGAACTGACCGAGGCGGCGATAGGTCTCAGCGGATTCGGGATCTTCGCGCACCTGCGGCAGCCGAGCGACGGGTTCAAGCTGTCCGTTGGCGGTCAAGCCATACACACCCTCAAGATGTTCTCTCGTATCTTTCGTCAGAAGTTCTCGCGCGCTCAGGGCGAGGTCATGAATAGCTTTTCGTTGTAAATCGGTCAGGGTCATTCTGCATAGACTTTCGTATGATAGCTGCCGCGTGCTTCGTTTTCGGCGATGCCCATGTACTTGAGATTCGCCTGTCCCTCGGTCGTCGCTGGCATGAATAAGACGCAGGGAACGCGCGTGCGCCCCTTCATCTCGTCAAGCAGTTTGGATACACGATAAACATTCGGTGCCAGCGCGCCGGCGCGGACGATGAAGGCGAGGTGTGTCTGCGGCGAAAGCCGATCCAGCGGCGTTTTCAGCAGCTCGCACAGCGGACTCCAGTCCCGATCCGATAAATAGCGATTCACCTGCATCTGCGCGGCAAGAAAACCTTCGTCGCGTTCAAGCGACCGGACGGCATTCAGTCCTTCGCTCGTGTCGATTGATTCCCACAACAAATCTGCCAGCGAAATAGTCGTCACCTGCCGGATGCGTTCGTTCTCGATGCGCGTTTTGAGCAGTCGTATTTGGCTGCGCATCTCCCATTCCTGCTCCGGTCGATAGCAGAAGATGGCAAATGGCAGGTCACTGTAAACATAATGGCGCATGGGAGCTGCGCGCAGGTCGGTCTCTAGCTGGCTAACGCGCTCTTTCAAGGAAGGCACGGGCATACTCCTCAAGACTGGCTGCGGGGAATTCAAGGCGAACGACGGAACCGGCAGCGTAATATGTCAGCATCCCCTCTTGATGCGCTTCGAGGAACAGCCGCTCTACAGCGGGCACATCGAGGAAGAACAAGCGCCATTCGTCGCTGTGCAGCACCAACTTGCCGGACTGGAGTTTTTGCATGAGCCAGAAAGCGATCAGTGCAAAGGATTGGAGCGGTAAGTAAATCGGGTTGAGATGCTTACTGAGCTTGCCCTCTAGCACACTATAGTCCCGTAGTGTCGCCATGATACCTTGTGCGACTCGTTCAATCGTCTCGTTGTTCCAGCTTGAGGTTGTCTTTCCTTCGCCAACCCAACTACTCAAAGCGTTTTGTACAACCACCAAAGGCAAATCAACGAATCCCGCTGACTTTCGCGCATAAAGCGAATCGACGACCACATCATGCAGAGTCATATCATTTTGCGCGGAGAAGAAATAGAGCAGGGGGTCAATCCACTGCGTCGGCGCGCCATTGTGGGTCAAGGTGACCAACATCGCGCCAATCTCTGATTGGTCAAAATATCGCTGTCGAAAGATGCGCATGACATCGTCCACACGCTTGCGAGACGTCTTTCCGAAGATGTTCTGCTGGCGCAGTCGCTCAAGGTTTGCCTGCGTCGTCTGATCGGGATTCCATGCGTCAAGCAGCGTTTTGGTGTCAGCAAGGAGCGCACTCGCCTTGATAATCCGGCTGGTATATTTCGGTTTAGTGCCGTTTTGCATTACGATCGCTCCATAAAATACGGGAACACAGGGTGCCCCACCTTGCTTACTGTATAAGCCCAAGCCAGCGCTACCGCTTTTTCCAAGATAGTGGATGCGTTCACGGTAAGCCTGATGCGTTGTGTATTGTTCAGTCCAACTTTTCCAGCAGGCTCAAACTTCGGCGGCGTCCCGACGATGGATAGCAGCCGGTCGTGAAAGGCTGTCATATCCGAAATGGGAGTTTGAAGGTCAATTTCCGACGGCAGGCGCACGCCACGGAGTGCAAGTTCAGTCTGGCGTTGTTCATCGAGATGAAAAAGGTGCGTTGCCGTGTAGAAATCAGCCAACGCAGCCGCATGACGACTCGCGGCGGCTCGCAACGCCAATCGCTGTGCGGTGAGCTGCGGCGCGCCTACAAAAACCCGCTCAACGACATACGCTCCGCTTGAAGTGAGGCTTTCGTCATCCCACCATTGAAGCGAGTCGCGCTGTCCTGCGCGTGCGATGAGAAGCTGAAGCTGCAACAGGCGACTCAAGTCTTGCCATGCAAGATCAAACATGTAGCTATGCTCTCAGAATAATAACAAACGCTCACCTGGTAATACGTGAGCGCTTGCGATGCAAGAAAACGGACGTAGGCATTCATGATTCAGTCTGGATCAGATAGAAATACCCATTGTCACGCTCGCGTGATGTGTGCCAGCACCCGTTTATTATAACATCGCGTCCTCACTCACGACACCGATCTACACCGCCATTTGCATCACCAGCAAGAGGAACGACATGAGCGTTCCAACCAAGCTACTGTCGTGCTATGTGGCGCACGGCGCTCCCTTGCAGGAGCGCCAGCATCGCTTCGCGATGCCGAATACGCCCTCGCCGCGCAATGCAGACCGTGTAGCGGTCGCATCAGCGGGTCGTCGCCCAGTTTTGTGGCGGCGAAGGCGTATCGCCAGCTAAAAGCTGGTCACCTCATGCGCCGGTGAGGGCTATGTGCCGCGCTCACGCGCGCCACCCCGCCGACCCCTTCGGGGTTCCGGCGGGAACGTGAATGCGACACGTCGCATTCACCGGACGCACCCCGCAGGGCTGCGTCCGAAAAAGCATTATGGCGCGTGGGTCCTCGCTAACTCCTGCATTGCAGATACGAGTTCCGCCACCATTTCACACTCGATGGAAGATTCCCAACCCAAAACTGGACGATTCCAGTCTTTCGAAACAGCAGCTCTCGCACAATGAAGAGAGCCTATTGTGCGCGAGGGAAGCTATGCCCCAAAAGAACATCAAGCGCAGCATCGCCATGTCAGAGGAAATGCACGCGCTGCTTACACAGATTGCTGCCAAACACGGACGCGACATCACGGAATCCCATCTCATCCGTGAAGCAATCCGCCTGTTCCTCGACGAACAAACCGATATGGTTGGCAGCCGCCGACACTTTCAGAAGTCGCTGCAACTGCGCCTTGACCGCCTCGAACGGTCGCTCCTGTTTCAGATGAACATCCTCATCTATCTACTGACCGCCATCCTTGCCGACGACAGTGCCATCGAGGATGCCATCATCGCTGCCAAGAAGGACGGATCAACCCTGATGCAGCAGATCGAAGCGGTGCGCGATCTGAAGGATGACCATGAGTAAAGCGATCATCGTGGTCGATTTCGCCTACAAGGGTCCGAAACGCATGGGGCGTGGCACTGGGCGACAAGGACTGAAAGCCACGCTCAAATATTTGCAGTTTCGGGATAAGCGCAACAACCATCTCGCGAAGTCGCGTGACTACGAACGCTGGCAGGATCGGGGCATGGGCGTCTCACACGGGGAAATCTACCGAAACTGCGATGCATTGCAAAGCAAGCATGTCCTCGCGTGGACATGGGTCATCTCCCCTGCGCCTGATCTGATGGAATTGGTGCAGCAGGATGAGCGCCGGGACCTCCTCTACGAATTGACTGAGCGAGTCGTCGAGGACTACTACACCGAGCGGGGCTTCGATGTCCCGGAATACAGCTATGTCGCCCATACGGCGAAAACAAAGGGCAAGAACGGCACACCGCCGCAGGAACATATGCACACGCATGTCGTTTTGCCTGGCACCGTGCCGTCCACTGCTGAACGGCTGCCGGTCTATAACAATGCGACGAAGGGGCATGACCGCCTGTTTCGTGAAATCGCCAGCCAACATTTCGCCGACATGCTCGACGAGCGCGGGATTGACTGGCGACCGTTACGCGAAGAACCCCAAGCAGACGTGCAGCGTAACGATGAGATCGATTTGGACGACTTTTTCTCCCTTTAGGAGGCGCAATGCGGAACTATCACTGGCTTGGATTGTTCACGCTGGTCACGCTCGTGCTGGCAGGGGCAGCCATCGGACGCATCTTTAAGTTACCCAACGGCGAAGGCATCTATCTCACGCTACTCGTCACCGCGCTGATCGGCTGGTGGATTGGGCGGCGCAACACCCGCCAGGAGGAGCGCTCATGATTTACTGGTTGTTCACTGATGGGCGCGACGCGCTCACTGGACTACTCTTTCCGCTGCTTTGCTGCACGCCAATGGTGATGCTGATTACTGCGACTTCGCTTGGAGCCAGCATACGGCGAACTAACGCTGAAGGCGCGAATGCCTCGTGGGTGCAGCGTGTCCTGCTCGCTGTAACTTATGCCGTTGTGCTGCTTACGGTAGCGACAGCCTATCTGATGCTGCTTGGCGATCAGGCGGTAAAGCCCGGACGCTCGAATGCCAGCGACCTGATCGAAATGCTTGTGGGCGCGACGACGGGCATCAACACGATGCGTCTGTTCCTGTTTGGAGTATTTCTGGCGTTTGTGCTGATGATGACCGCCATAGGACTGCACAGCCTGGTGCGGAACGGTGGCTGGCTGCGCGAGAAACTCGACCGTCTGCGCGCGCCGATGATCAAACGCGGGGCGTTGGGGTCGTCCCACTTCTGCACATTGCGCGAGTACCGCCGTTTTCGCCGTCCCGATCCCGAAGGCTTGATCCTCCTCGGTGCATTTTGGGGCGAGAACAAGCGGCGGCTCGACGTCGGAACCGGGCAGTTCTGTCTGGGCGGTGAGGATGTGGCGCGCGGTATCCTGACGTTGGGCGGTCCGGGTTCGGGCAAGACACAGGGCATCATCCTGCCCGCGATCGCCGACCGGATGCTCTCCGGGCATTCGCTCGTCGTCGCTGATCCGCAGGGCGAAATCACCACGCACATTCTCAAGTACGCTGCTGTTACGCGCCACCTGGTCGTCGTACATGACCCAACCAGTGCCGCCGGACCGCGTTACAACCTCGCAGAGGGGATTGACAACGTATCCGATGCGCGCGCGATAGCTGATGTGTTGGTGCCGTCGGCAGCAGGGGACAACCGCTTCTGGACAGACAGCGCCGCCGCGCTGCTCGCTGCCTGCCTGATCCGCTTCGATAATCTCGGCGCGATTTACAACGCGATGAACGACGTGAAAGCGCTGGCGAAGGCACTCAAATCAAAAAAGGATGATGCGGCACTGCTCGCCAACAGCTTCATTGCGTCGGTGGGATCGGACGGTAAGGTCGCGTCGAACGTGATTGCGACACTGGCAACTGCGCTCACAGGATGGGCTTCCATCGACGTGCGTGCCAACACCTCGGCATCCGATTTCGATGCCGAACTGGTGGTTGAGCAGCCCACCGTCGTAGTTTTGACCTGTCCGGGGCGAATGCGCGCTGTGTATGCGTCGTATCTCGGCGCGACGCTGCGCAAGCTGATGCTCGACCTCGATACCATCGGCGAACGCAACAAAGGTCCGCTGCCCGTTCCAGTCGGCGTGATCCTCGATGAGTTCCCCACGCTCGGCAAGCTCGACAGCCTCGTCGCGGATGTGAACCTCGTCCGCAAGCGGCGCATCTCGATCCTGATCGGCGCACAGACCAAGGGACAGTTCGAGATGCTGTACGGACGCGAAGGGACACAGGCGCTGTTCACGGGCTTGGCAACGCAGGTGATCTACGGCGGCTGCGATGCGGACACAGCGGAGTTCTATAGCAAGGCGAGCGGCACGGCGACGACGGACGCCAATCAGGATGATCCGAACAGCCACCTCCGCCAGCGACCTCTGCTGACGGTCGATGAAGTGATCACACCGCAGGTGGGCAACTGCACGATTTTCGCCCGTTATGTCGAAACGGGCTTTGCGACGCAGGTCATTCTGAACGCCCGGCTGACGCGCTTCTACGAGCGCGATGATTGGAAACGGCGCTTGAACGGAGCAAAGGGGAACGAACCGCTACTGCTGGAGCGCGGCATTGACTTCGACGACCCTGAACCGGAAGCTGCCGAAGTCCCTAAAGCAGTAGGGATCGCAGGCGGGCCATCAACCATCGAGATCGCAGCACGGGCAAAGCTGGCGGAAGTGAAAGCAAAGACCGAACAGCAGGCGGGCGGCAAAGTGAAAATGGTCACCGTTGATGAACTGCGCGCCCGACGCAAGGCAGCGAAGCTGGAGATGACACCATGACGATGACGAAAAACTCGACCGTGCAGGAAATAGGACGGCGGACACGATTGAAGAACCGCGATGTACAATTGATGCTGGAGACGCTGGTCGAGGTGTGGACGGAGGAACTGGTCAACGGGGGGCGGGTCGAGCTGGAACATTTCATCGTCATTGATGTGCAGACGATTGAACGTACTGCCAATCGTTTGCTGTCGAAACGCCGTTTTCGTCAGATCACGGTGCGCGCCAGCAAAGCGCTGCGTGACCGGCTGAACGAGCAAACTTAGTCGTCGCTCAACCGTATCCAGTACACACCGCGCTGATCCGGTTCGGAACGCAGTTGAAACCGATCCGGGTAATCCGCGATGAACTTGAGCAGACTTTTGTACTTCTTCCCCGGCGCACCTAACCGCTTCGGTTTGAGATGGTAGAACCGCTCATACAGGTGCTGCGAAACTCGGCTGAAATTGACCCAGGGTTCAGTCTGCGCCTGAATGAAATCGTATGCCGATTGCAACACGTCCTCGGTGCTGTATTCGCGTATCGCTTGGGCGGCAATCTCGCGCTTACGCTGAGTTGCACGGGATTTGCTGCGCTTGTTCTTGGGCTTGTACTCGTGCGGCTGCTCAAGCAGTTCATAGGCAGCGCCATACTCACGAATGACGCGATCTCGCAGGGCTTCAAGCTGCTGCTCGTCTGGTACTCCGAACGCCTCTGACGAATACTCCCAATCGCGCATCCGGATCAGATCGCGTTCCAGCTTCGCATAGCAGCCATCACACAAGCCCAGATCATTTACGGGTAGAGGAAGGTCACACCCGCTACAGAGAGATAGCGAAGCGAAATTCTCGTTGATCTGTTTCTCTTGAGAACTCACGCGTTTTGTACCCAAGTGATAAAGTAGGTTCATACTACCATGTGCGAGCAAGGGTAGACAAACAATATCAATGGGAGGTCTATCAATGACAAGTTACCCGATAGCCAATTCATTTTTGGGGTCGAAATATCTTCAGAAGTCGGCTCAAAGAGGCTCTTGATAGAAACGTGCTGTCAGAAAAGGTAGCGGCGTCTCCATCAGACTGAAGCTTGGCTTGCCCGGCGGCATTCAGCTTTTCAGTTGTATAGAAAGGTTTACCTTGTTCTAGATTCTGAATTACTTGCTGAATTGCGCTAGCAAGTTCCAATTTTAGCTTGTTCAAACCATTTTTATTGTTATCGTAAACAATAAAGCGGAGATGGCGCAAATCAAAAGGGATTTCCTCAACTCTCTGAGTCAGCATGATCACGGGTTTACCCAGTGTATGAGCGATCCCAAGCTCGTAGAAGACATTTGGATTTCTTCCGCTACAATCCGCTAAAATGATTCGGGAATTGCAGATCGCAGACCAAACTTCCAGCATTATCGAGTGTTTTGAATAGAAGTCATCGCCCCGTTTGACTGATAAACCCTGAGCTTGGATTGTCGGGACAATTACTTCGCGAAAAGTGGCATCAAAGGGTCGAGAAAACGGCATGACCATAAAAATGTCGGATTTGAACTGCGTCTCGGTCAGAGGTGAGCCAAACGCCGACTCCGCTTGAGCTTGTATAGGGATATCTAGAAAATCGCGGATAGTCTTCAAGATATCCCGTTGCCTGCTCGTTGGCTTAGCTTCACTTCCGAAAAGCGCAGCTAGTTCTGACAATTCAGTTGCTAACGCCTGTAGCTCGTTTCGATGTTTATATGGCGACTGCAACTCGTGAAACCTTTTTGGAAGATTGTGCTCTCGATCTAAAGCGACCCTAATACGGCGGGAACCTTCAACAAACATTTCATCATTCGGAAACTCCGCCAATGCCTTATCGAAAATTGCGAGCCCGCCAACCCAATCCCCTTCATATACCATGTTCATGGCAGACCCAAATTCCTGTCGTCGTTTAAGTAAAGTTTGGGCAGTATCTCTCAGTATTACAACATCCTCTATAATCGGGAGGTGTTCTGCTGCCAAAAGAGACTCTGCTTCATTACACAACTCAATTGCTCGTTCATAGTTCCCAATTCTGAGAATCGATTGCGCCATTGCAAGTAGACGTCGGACCTGAAAACCAATATTCGAGGGCAAGGTAACGACGGGCCTAGACTCCCGGAATTCACGTCCATGTAACTGGGTATATAGGTCATTAATTCTCGCAATATGCTTTGGAGACATGTCTGCTAATCGACCAAGCAATTCATGTAACCCATCATCAGTGGGTTGAAGCAATAGCAAATCCTTCAAACTATAGAAGACAGTTTCGTATTCAAGGTAAGTCCGAGCCAGGTTCAATTCTCGGTATATTTTGCTGCGCTTTACACGAAAACGAGTATGTTCCAGTGAAGGATCATCAGAATTTTGATTGACGAGTTCAAAGATGCGCTCTGCATGGGACGGAGAACGTCCAAGAAATTCAATGAGTAGTCCGTATATTAGGGTGTGTGCATTACTTGCTGTATATAATTCAGCTAAACGGGGGAAAACCATCCCATATTCGGCATCTGTCACGGCGCTATTGAGCGCAACCACCATACTGTCATATTCGGATTGGAGGTGTGAAGGGATGGTTGGATTGCTGTGAATGTCCATTGCGACCTATCAGTTTAGCTATTCAAATTTTCAAGGCAAAGAATACCATTCACAAGCATTCACAACAATCTCAGTACCCGAAATAAGTGCTATATAGGGAACCCAAACCAGACACTTTTTCCGGACTGTAAATGCCCGGAAAACTCCGGGCATTTAACTACCGATCGATGTCGGAAATATCTGTTTCGAACTGAGCTTGTACCTCACGCTCGGCATTCGGATTGTGCAGATGCCAATCATCTACCTCGCGCACGACGGTGCGATCACTACTCATATAATCGACGATCCCGCGATAATCCATGTCTTCCCACTCACCGGACAGTCCTTCGAGCTTCGCCACCTCCGGTGCGAGTTCCGGTCCGTCGAGCAGCCCCGGCACCAGATACGAGCGAAACTCCGTCTCGAATTTGTGCGCGTCATCGGCATTGGCAAAGTGCGCCATCTCCAGCGTGCGTGCCTCGGTCGGATAGACCGAATCATCCATCCCGTTCGCCTCGATGTAGTCGTCGAAATCAGGCGGAAGCTGCGGGAATTCGGTCACGAACAGCGCCGTCCCCAGCGGCTCGCCCTCCGGCGTCTCGACCGGGCGATAGTGCATCTGCCAGTAATGCTGTTCCCGCTCCGGCTCAACGCGATCGCGCTGCTGCGCGACCAATTCGTCCCAACTCCCCGGTTCGGGTTCGTCCGCATCAGGGACGCGAACGCCGGGTATCTCCGCCGTCTCGTCGTTGGTGATATCGCGGAGCGGTTCACCCACCAGCGTATCGTCCAGCTCCACCAGTTCCGCCTCGCGCGCCGTCGTGAAGCGGTCGGGCGGTCCGTCCGTGAACAACCGCCCGTCAGCGCGTTCTGCATTCAGTTCCCCGTTTGCCACCGCGATCCCTTCCGCCCGCCGCATGGCGGCTTCCAACCCCTCATCCTGATAGGTGCGGTGCAGGTTCTCGCGATCCATCGCCGCGATTTCGCGCTCGATTTCGCGCTCCCACTCATACGACTCCAGCGAGTAGGTCTTGAGCGTCTGCCCCTCGTGACCGACGTGCCCATTTGCTTCCAGCCACCACTTGTCCGCCGTCAGTTCCAGCGTCCACGGATCAGCAGGCATAACCTCAAACGAGTAGTTAACCGTCGGATCGACGGGCTGAAGCAGGTGGTAGGCTGAGTCTTCGAAACGTTCCTCGAACGTGGCGACTGCCGCATCGGGTTCAACCGGCGTGAGCCGCTGCGTGTCCCCATCCAGTGTCCGCTCGCGCTCGGCATTGGTGGTAAACGGGTCGGGCGGCCCGTCGGTGAAGAAGCGCGGATCGGCGCGCCCATCGTGGAGCGCACCACTCGACACCGCCATGCTTTCGGCAAGGTTCAGCGCCGCTTCCAGCCCGCGCGCCTCGCGCACGTCGTCCAGTTCCGCTTGATCGCGTGCCGCTTCTTCGCTCATGCCGTACTGCGCAATTGGTTGACGCACTTCGTGATCGTGCGCACCTTCACGCCAACGCTTGACCGCTTCCAGTGCCGGATCGCCGTCATCGCCCACGCCGACCTCAAAGGCGTAGTCCACGCCCGTCTTGAGTGCGGGCAGCGCCTCCGGTTCGGGAAACGCCAGTCCGTGCGACCGCGCCGTCTGGTAGGCGAGTTCCTGCGCGTTGTCGAGATCGCCGTCCATCAACATGGTTTCGAGCGTCTGGCGCGGAAAGGCATAATCGCCCCGGCTGTCCAGCGGCATGACCGGATGCGCATCATGCACCAGTCGCCCATCGTCGGTCTGCGCGGCGCGGAAGTAGCGCAGCTCATGCGCCAGATCGCCCCCGTCCGGTTCGTTGGACACATCGACCGCCGCGAAGAAATGCACCGTTCCGTCTGCGTCCAGATGATTCGGGACGTACTGTTCCTCGTGATCGAGCGGCACAAGCGTGTCATAAAGCGTCACGGGCAGCGTCGGATCGTGGAGCGCGCGGGGTGGCTCCACGCCCGGTGAAATCGTCGTACACATCCCAATCGGGATGCTCGTTCACGCGATTAGAGTCGGTCATCAACTCCCCTTTCGATCAGACGCACCGGGATTTCTCGCCCGGCGCGCCCACGTTCGATGGTAGTGAAACGTCCATCGACTGCCAACCCAACCGCCGCCCGACGGATGAGCAGGCGCAGCACGCCGGTGCGATCCAGCGCGAAACGTGCCGCCACCTGTTCGAGCCGGACGTGATCTTCGGGCGACAGCCGCAGGGAGAAACTCTTGGAGGGTTCGCTCATAGGTCAATCTCCCACTGGTCACGGGTATAGTCCGCCAAATCCTGCGCCGCGTCCGGTTCGAGCGGGATGCCGCGCTCGCGTTCCCACAGGTCGCGCTGATCGGCGGCGAGTGCCATGCCTTCCGCCGCTTCAAACGCCCGCTCGATGCCGCCGCTCTCGACCACGCCGAGCAAGTATTCTGCCGCGCCGTATGCCTTGTTCCAGTTGCCCGGCACGACGGGCGCGAGCTGCGCTTCGACTTCGCCCGTGTCTGGATCGCGTCCGAGCGAGAGGATGCTGGTCACGGCATTGTCGGGGTCGCCCTTATCCGGCTGGAACACGCCGATCCAGTACGCCGTGCCAGTATCGGGATCGATGAACGGCGGCGGATCGGCTTCCGGGTCGAACCCATGGGCATCGATGCCGATGTCGCGCAGTGCCTTGAAGGTCGCTGTATCAGCGGTATCGGCGATGTCACGAACAGGTTCCGGTTCTGCGAACAGCGCTTCCAGATCGAGATCATCTGGCGGCAGATCGGGCGCGGATGGCGCATCGAGTGACTGCATTTCCTCGTAGGCGGCATATTCCACATCTCCCGCACCACGCCACTGCGGAGCCGGATCGCCGCGCTCGGCAGCGCGTTCCGCTGCTCGCTCGGTCGCATAATCGACCAGTTGAAACGGCAGCAGCCCCTGCGCGTGGATGTCCCCGTTCAGTTCGTGGTAGTAGGCGGCGGCTTCGTCGATGTCATCGAAGATGCGGATTTCCAGATAGCTGCCGCCCAGATCGCCGGTGTGGGCGTTGGCGTACAGATCAACCGCGCCGATGCTGTACTGCTCGGTTTCGCCATCGGGCAGCACCCGCCCAACGGCGACAATCGCCGCATCGTGCCAGCCCCAGCCGTCGTCATTGTCAAAAGTCGGAGCCGCCGCATTCGGCGCGCCAACTTCTTCCAAGTCAGGCGGACTGAATGGCTCGAATGGATCGTCGTCCGGCAGGTAGTCGTAGCTGTTTCCGCCGAACAACTCATCGGGGAACCGATCGCGCTCCCAAGGAGCGTCCGGCATCGAGAAATCGAGATCGGGCGGGGGCGGCAGATCGTCCCAGTCCGGGGGTGGCAGGTTCGACATGGGCTAGACCTCCTCTGCCGGGCGCAGGACGATAGGCTTGTGTTCCGCCGCTGCACGGACGGTGGGTGCAGGGCGCAGTATCCCGCCGAAACGCTCCCAGAACGCGCGCAGCACGTCGGCACGCTGACGCTCACCGGACGCGATGCGCTCAATGTCAGCCACCCATTCACGGGCAAACGCCGGGGCGGTGAGTTTGCCGAAATGTTCCGCCAGATATGCCGTGACCGTCCGCCCTGTTTCGGTCAAACTGAGCGAGCCTTCCCCATCCACATAGCCCGCTCCGCGCAGCCCGGTGAGCGCAGCAACCGCAGCAGATACACTCACCCCGTTGTCCATCAAAGCGCCGATTAGCTCCGCTTCACTGAACTGCATCGCTGGTTCGCTGATCACCGCTTCAACCGTGATGCTGGCGGGCTGCAAGGCAGTGCCCTCTGGCAAAACCGGCAGCACCGCATCTTGACGATCGGACAGCAGCACGCGCTGCCAACCGTCGAAGTAGAGCAGTGCCGCCGTCGCCCGCAGTTCAAGCGGATACGGCTTGTCTTTCGCTGTGCCAACGAGAATCCGCGCACCCATCAGCTTGTCCTGAGCGGGCGGCATGTGAGCGGCGATGAAGTGCTTCCAGACGAGCGCATAAACTGCCGCCCCATCCCCCGGCAGTGCTTCCGGGAGACGGCTCACATCAGCGGGTGCGATTCCGGCGGTGATATTCGGTTCTGCCGCCAGATATTCGGTGCCGAACTCGCGGCGGATGTGTGTCTGCGCCGCTTCGTGAAGAGCGGGCGGTGCGACGGTATCCGGTGCGGTGATCCAGCCCGCATCGTAGAGCGTGGCAACCAGTCCCACCGTCTCTTGGGGCATAAGATTGAGATCGCGGGCAGCGGTTTCGATCAAGCCGCGCAACGTGAGCGGAGCGGGTGCAGGCTGCGTTTTGAGCGTCTGTCCGGTCTTATCCACCCAGAACTGCCCGCCCTTGAGCAGCGCCTCAAGCTGTCCCGCCTGTTCCGCCGTGCGGATCGCAAACGCCGTGCCTTTGGCGTTCAGTACGTTGGCAGTGAATGGAATGCCATCGGATACGAACGACACGTTCGCCCGCCAGCGCGTTTCCGGTGTGAATGCACCATGCTGCGCGTCGCGCTCAGTGAGCAGGTGCAGCGCGACCATGCCCTCCACCATCAAGGTGGTTTTGAAACCGAGCGCCTGACGTGCCGCCGCGTTGATACTCCACCCAACGAGGCGGGCGACGATGCGCTCCGCTGCGTACGCCTCAATCAGCTTCATATCCAGCGGACGTGGGGCAGCGAAGGCGGCGTGGATCGCGTCGGGCGTGAGGGCGGTCAGCAGCACCCGGTAGACCGGCTTGCCTCTGATCCGGGCGAGAGCGCCAGCACCTGCCACGCCAGCGCTTCTCCCTCACGGGTGGGCGGCATCGCCGCGTAGACCGCTTCGCAATCGCGCAGCGCCTTCATCAGGCGGCGGACGAGATTGCCTTTGCCCGGCACCACGACGAAGGTCGGACGGAAGTCGTTGTCCAGATTGATCCCCAGTTGGTCAGCAGGGAGGTCACGCACCATCCCGGAGCACGGTTCGACGTGCCAGCCCTCGCCGAGCGCATTACTCAACCGTTTCGCCTGCGCGGGCGTTTCGACGATCACGAGTTTCATTGAGCAGTTTCCTTTCCAACCGCGCCAGACGGCGCGCGTTCAGCTCCTTCAGCAGCAGCCGCAGTTTGCGGCGGGCGCTTGTCCGCTCGCGGGGCAGCCCCACGTTCGGCAAGTTCCCGCTCACGCAGCGCCAGCCAGATCGGCCACTCGCGGTAGGCGTGGTACGCCTGCTTTTCGAGGTCTTGCCACGGCGCACTCGCCGCGTTCTTCGCCGGCATGTCATCTCTCCTCCGTCAGTTTTTCGTCAAGTGGTGCGGAAGCGTGCCAACTCGCCCGGGGTACTTTTCCCGTACAAGTAGAAAAGTCCCTCGTCCTGTATATCGAGGACGAAGTGGAAACGCGGCAGCTGCGCGATGATGTCGCGGTGCTGCTGGTTGAAGTGGGCGAAGGCAGCATCGTCGCGGAACACGTTCATGCCCTGCCGCTGCGAGAAAATGACGCGGATCGGGCAGTTCTCGAAGATCAGGCGCGCCTTTGACTCCAAAAAGACGCTCATCTGTTGATCGATCATGACCGCTTTTTTTCTGCGGGTACGGAAGGTCTTGGCGGCTTCGATCAGGAAGTCCAGCAGCGACGGATGGCGCATCAGACGGTAAACCTCATCGACGGCGATGATGCGCGGTTGCTCGTCGATCAGGCTGTCGCGGCGGATTGCAGAGAGTACCTGCGTGTACGCCAGCGCTTGCAGGATGGGGTCGCCTTCCAGTTCGTGAAAGGAGAATACCCGCGGACTGATCCAGTCGCGTCCGCCGCGCGTCAGATCGACATTGGTCGTCCCGTTGAGAAACGCCGACCACGGTCCCGATCCGGTACACAGCCCGGCGATCTCATCGGCAAGGTCGCGAGCAATCGACTGCATGGCAGGCTTATCACCCAGATTCGCCAGTACATCACACACGGTCTCACACGTCGGTGCGAGGTCAGGCGTGACCCGGCTCAGATCGGGGAAGCCGCGATAGAGCGTCTCTAGCGCCTCGCCGAACAGCCCGCGTTCGAGATTCTCACGCTGCCCGCCGGAGAGCTGCCGTCCCAAGACCGTTTCATACAGGCGCGTGGTGTGGCTGACCTGTTCGAGCAGCGTCGGGAACATCACATCTTGCGGATTGAGCTTGGTCGCCTTCGCGCTCAGTACGTACCACGGTAACCCGAAGGCATCGGCGATGTGCCGCCCATGTCCCATCGGTTCGAGAAAGTCGAATGAGATGCCGTTCTCGGCATACTCGCGGGTCAGATAGCAGTTGAGCGCGAACGTTTTGCCATAGCCCGACTGCCCGACCCAGACTTCATGGGTAGCGCGTTTATCCCGCCACGAGTTGTGAAAGACCGGATACGCCCCGCCGACCGCTTCGCCGCGCAGCACCCCATCGGTGGTCGAGAGCTTGCGGTAGCCGAGCGGCGCGAGCATCAGCGCCAGTTCGCGTGACGTGACCGGCCACGTCGTGGTCGGCAGGTTGATGTCCTTTGTGCGACGGGCGGTGAAGAACTCGACCGCCCGCGAGAGCAGTTCACCCACCTCCTGACGCAGGCTGAACCATGCCCGTGTTTCATTGATGACGGCTGCAACGCGCTCTTTCAGCGTCTCCAGATCGTCTGCCGCGACAGCGACGGCGACCTGCACCAGATGCAGGGCATCCCCGTTGTTGATCTCCCCGAGCGCCCGGCGGCAGTCGGCGACGCGCTGCACTGAACGGCTGTCCTCGCCGCGCACGCCTGCTAGATGTACCTGGTACGCCTGAATGATGCTTTCAATCGCGTCGATGGCGGCATTGCGGTCATAGGTTTTCGGGATGTCCACCGCCAGCGCCAGTGGGAAATTGAGTCGGAGCAGCGGCGGGAGCGGACGAAAGAAATTCCACGTCGCCGGGGCGAACTCATAGCTGGTCAGCACCGCCCAGTACGGGCGACCACCGGGACGACCGGACGGCGCGAGATGCCAGAAGGGACGATCGCGCAGTTCGTACTGTCCCTCGAACAGCGCCGGAAACGCCCCTTCGGTCACGGGCGTGTCAAAAGCGGACGACAACCCGCCCGCGATGGCACGCGGACTCTGGTCATTCCACAGCACCATACCGCACAAGGCGCGCTGATACTCCGCCCCGGCATTCATGCGCTCGTACTCGCGGCGGTATTCGATCAGCAGGTCACGCCGCTGATCGTCGTCGGTCTGAATTTCTGCCTGATCGAGCGCGGCGATCTTGGCGTCCAGCGTGGCGGGCATCTGCCAACACAGGAAACGCGCTTCACCTGACAACGTGCGCAGCCACGTCGAGAAACGTGCCTGCAATGCAGAGACACCGTCGTCGGTCGCGTGCAGCATGATATCGAACGGCTCGATCAGGAATGTGCGGACACTCGTCACAGCGCCTCCTCTTCCAGCGGTGATCCAACAAACACCAGCCCATCGCCGCGATCCAGATCGCGGGCGCGGGCGAACGTCACCCACTCCGACAGATCGACTTCGACCAATCCGGCGGGTGGAGCGAACAACCGGTGTCCATCCAGCACGGCGGCATCGGTTGGAAGGGACAGCAGCTTCGCCACTTCCGCCGCCATTCCGCTCGGATTCTCGGCAGCGGCGAGCAGGATCGAGCCGCGCAGGTTGAGCCACAGACGCATCCACAGCGGTAACCCGCCGCGCGGCGCAGTCAGTGCTATCAGCAAGATCGCCACGACGATGCCGACCGGTATAGCGATATCCGGCAGCACGAAGCGGCACACGGTGTACGTGAAGCCGCCCGCGATCCCGCCGAACAGCAGGCGCTTGAACGGGATGCCGCCGAAGCCTTTCTCATCCCGGCTGAGGATGTGCGATTTGAAGTCTGCTGCCATGCAGTTTCTCCACATGAAATGGCGCGGAGGCAGACGACTACCCCCGCGCTGGCGGACATGACGATTTAGGTGAAGGAGATCAGCGCGGTGACACTGGAGGCGAAGACGACGAACAGGAGACCGATGACGACCTGATTGGCGGCTTTCGGATTGTCCTTCTTCCAGTCGCCGATCAAGGGCCAGCTTGAACCCATATACATGTAGGGTAGGTAGTCTGGCGAGTTACCATGCGGTATGAAGCCACACAGCACTTTTCCAAAATCCCCCCTCCGAACCGTGCTTGATACTTTCATATCACACGGCTCTCCCGACTTGCATTACGTTCCTTGGGAATGGGTCTGCCCGCGTGGATGTCCACATGGCACGGATGGCACACGACGAGCGTTTTGCGCTGCATCGCAATCATCCGCGTAACCCAGAACGGTTTCTCGCGCCGACCGGCATAGCGCTGCTTCAAGTCCGCCAGTTTGCGAACGTGATGCACCTCGCATTTGCCTTGTGTCCCGCATAACTCACAGACTTCCGCCTGCAAGCGCTGGATGAGGTCGGAACGTATGTCTTTCCACTGCTCACGGTAGAGTGCATCGACTATCACGGCTTGGCTGCTCGGCTTGACGACCTTCAATGGGATGCCGCCCCAGTGGATTGTCCGTTCCCCTTTCTGGGTCGGGACTTTCACCTGAAACGTGCGGTATTCCTGCCCATCGACCGTCATCGTAGAGCGATACTTCTGGTACACCTCGCGCACACTGATTTTGTATTTGTGTGCCAGCGTTCTGAACAAAGCAGACTGCATGACGTTCTTCAGACTGCCCAAGTGGGTACGGTCAACCGCGAACTTGTAGTATTCCGCGATACCCCGGAAACGCGCCTGATACGTATCGATGATGTGCGCGTCCGAGAATGCCAGCAGCGACAATTCACTCATGGGTTTGCCATTGCGCTGGTAACGGCGTGCCAGTTCAGTCGTGAGACCGTAAGGCACCCCTAAGCGCACTTTCCCGTTGGCGCTGCGTTGGCGCGTACCGCTGTCTTTCCGCCGTGAGGTTTTGTGGTCAGCGTGATAGATGCTGACCGCGTAGCCGAGAAACTTCGCGTGCTCGTCGCGGGCATGGGTGATGAGGGTTTTCTCCGAACTCAGTTCCAGATGCAGCGTGTCGCGCAGGAACGTCCCGATGGCGGCTTTAATCGCTTCGGCTTCCGTCTTCGTCCCGGCAAAGCCGAGAATGAAGTCGTCGGCGTAGCGGACGTAGGTCAGCCGCCGGAAACCGGGGTCGTCCGTCACTTTCGAGGGAATAGAGCGCATCCGTTGTTCCAGATGACGCGCCGCCTCCTTGTCGCCCCGCTTCCGTGCGCGGTCGAGCTTGTAGCTGACCTCGCGGTATTCCGGGCTGCGCTCACGCTTGTCACCCCGCGTGTACTGCGGGATAAGCACCTCTTCAATGTAGGTGTCGAGTTCGTGCAGGTAGATATTTGCCAGAATGGGACTGACGATGCCGCCCTGTGGTGTTCCTGAACAGGTCGGTTTGTATTCCCACTCCTCCATCACCCCCGCTTTGAGACCTTTGCGGATGAGTTCCAGCAGCCGCCCGTCGTGGATGTCGCGTGACAGAATCGTCAGCAGCACCTCGTGGTCGATGTTGTCGAAGCACCCGCGAATGTCGCCCTCGATGAACCATTTGCTCGGCAAGAACTTATGATGCAGATACGTCAGTGCCGTGTGGCAGCCGCGTCCCGTGCGGAAACCATGCGAACTCTCCTTGAACCGGGGTTCGTAGTAAGCCTCCAACACCATTCGCAGCACCTCCTGCACCAACTTCTCTGTGAAGTCCGGTAAACCGAGCGGTCGCTTGCCGCCATTTTTCTTGTCGGCATACCCGCGACGCGACGGACGAAAGTAGAAGCGTTCGGTTCGCAGCGCGGCGATAACCGCTTCGATGCGTTCCATACTCATCCCATCCGCCGTGTCATTTACTGTTCCCGGTGTCATCGCTCCCTGATTGCTGTAAATCTTGGCGTACGCCATGAGGTACAGTTCCGGGTTGAACAAACACCGGTACACCCGTGTCAGCGGGAGACGTTGCTCTCCCAATTTCCGTATCGCTTGGAGAATATGATTAGCCTTCTGCATTTCGCATACCTTTCAGTCTTCCCAAGCACAAGTCCTGACCCCCTTTGCCCTGTAGCTGGCTTTCCCAGCCTCCGTGGGTGGGCGTAACTCCACCGACTAATATGGAAGGTCTCCGTCGCCATGAGGCTCGCGCCCCGAAGGCGATCCCGTGGTACAGTCGTAAGTGACGGTAGGACGGGTTAGGGTGTCCGTTCGTGGTTTGATAGGTCTCATTGACCATGTTCCCGACGAGAAGGATTTCGCGTCTCGGCACAAGTAAGACGCTGCTGTCGGGTCTTGACCTCAACCGTTCTGTCAAGGGAGGGTTCTGTCTCCAACTCACCACTAGACTTCAAGCAATCCAGCCTTACCCATACCATCCAGGTCTCGGAACTCAGCAGCGCTACAACGGTTTCGCGGCTCGTCCCTTTTCCGACATGCTATTGTTCACTTCGGGTTTCCCCTCTTGTGTAAGTCGGATGACCTCAGAGGTGTATCCTCAACCTCCGTTGTGTTTCACAAAATCACTCACGCCGTCGCACGGCGCACGACGCCGAGCCCGATAAAGCCGATGATGGCAGCGATGGGCGCGATGATCTGCGCCACATCCCGAATGTCGGTGAAAAGGTCTTGAATGGCTTGCGAAAGATTCACGCGAACAGCTCCTCGATGGATAAACAAAAGCATCAGGGAGAAACGGACGTGCGCCATGACGTTTGGGCAGCCGCTCAGGGGCGGTGCGCTTGATCGTGTGGGGTCATCCGGCACGAGCAGTGCTTCACCCTGATACAGTCTCAGGGTAGCAAAGTGGGAGTGGCGAACTTCTGGAAGATTCCAGTTTTGGCTTGGGAATCGTACACGGCGGCTGAACGATTCCGGTTGGGTCGCACAAACAAAAAACCCTACATGCCGCCACGAGAAAACATGAACGGTATGTAGGGTTATGAACGGTTTTTCGGGCGAATCGAAACTCAAAATTGCAGCGCGAAATGGTACCCGCCAATCCCCAGACTCGCATATGGCTCATCCGACCACAGCCAGACGAGGGTCATATCCGCTGCCTGCCCCGGCAGCAGATCGAAGGGAGTCAGTCCTTCAGCAGGCGTGCGCGGTCCCGGTGGATTCTCGACATAGCCGAGCGCCAGCCACACATCCTCCGGCGTGATCGGCAGCAGCGTATTCCCGCCGTTGTACAGCCGCAGCCGCGTCGTGACCTGCCCCGCGCTCGTCGTCACGCTGATGATCTGCACATCCAAGCCGATGAACGGAATCAGCGTCGGCGTGGCGGACGGCAGCGGCGTGGGTGTGACCGCGACGACCGGCTGTGCCAGCGCGCCGATGAGTTCTCCGGCGCGCCCCAATTCCTGCTCAATCGGATAGACGGCTGTGACTAACGTGCGCGTACCAGTCGGCAACCCTTCTTCATCCGTCTCACCGAGCAGGAGCAAGACCAACCCCGGGATTGACCTGCCGGAAAATGCCGGTGTCGCTGCGCCGCACCTCACGCTTGTCCTCAAAGGCGAAGGTCAGGATCGCACCGGTGTTCATCTGCAAGCGGAATTCTGCACCCTCCGTAATCTGCGCAAACCACGCTGCGTTGTCCTCTGACCAAGGGATGCCGATCACCGGGCGCACGCTCATGCCGTTCAAGAACGAGGCGGTATCCGGGTTCGGATCGAAGTTCCATTCCGAGGCGCGCACCGCCCTGCGCTGCACCACCCACACGCGCGGCACGATCTGGTCAGGCAAGCTGATTTGTAGGTTGATCGGGTAGAACGGCGCACGGCTGGTGTCCCCGCCTTCAATCACCTCATCCTGCGCTTCGAGCGCGAGCGGCGTGGGGGTGATTCCCGGCGGGAGCGTGGCGGTCACATCAACTTCAGCGGTTGCTTCCGCCGCACCACTCGTTCCATTGCCGCCGCGCAGCAGGAGGAATGCCAGCATCAGGAGCATGAGCGCGCCCAGCGCCGCGATCACTTTTCCCGACGGCTTGCTGGTTTTCGCGGTGACTTCGGCTTCCGGTGCGTCAAATCCTTCGCCCCGCTGCGCTGCCTCCTGCACCCGCTTCGGTGCACGTGCCCAGCGCAGTCCGACCGGGACGAGCGCCGCCTCGTGATAGCGCTTGAGCAAGGCGAGCGCAATCTTGCGTTCTTTGGCGTCTGAGCCTTCCGCACCCGCCGTCTTGACTTCGCGGTCGTAGGCGGCGCGGTAGGCGCGCTGGCGGTCTGTCGGCACGAGTTCCCACAGGGCGCGCAGCTCGTCGAGCGAGAGCGCCCGCAGGTCTTGCAGGGTGTGATAGTGCAGGCTGTCGCTCATTCTGTTCCTCCCAAAACCGCGCTGCTGCCGCCCATCGACGCGCTCGAACGCATCGCGTCGTCATAATCTGTGTCCGAGTCTTCTCCGTAGTTTTCGTCCGCTTCGATGGTGATGATCGGCTCGACGTTCACCTCCGGCGCGACCGTGATGGTAGGGACGGGCATGGAACCATAGGCAGTCATCTCGTTGGGGAGCAGCCGCGCAGCGATCTCCAACCGATTGACTTCCCGTTCCGCCTCATCGCGTGAGCGCCCCGCCGTGATTGCGCCGTCGATCAGTTCATTGCGGGTGGTGTCCGTCAGCCGTCGATCCGGCGTTTCCTTGACTTCGCGCCCCACCTGCTCGGTTTGTTGGGGAGACAAGCCCAACCGCGCCGCGCCGTCGATGAACATGCCGAAGCGAGCGAGATCGTCGCGCACCGGCGGGCGACCGTCATTCAGAGGCGTGACCCCGACCGCTTGTGCCATCAAACCGCCAACCGTTAGATGATCGACCCCGCCAGCCCCACGTCCACCGAGCAAGCGCATCACGTCGCCCATGACGCTCGTCACATCCGCCGTTCCGGCGACGCGCAGACTGCCCGTGAGCGTTCCGGCAGCCTGTTCGAGGGCTTCGGCACTCCGCTCCAATCGTCCCGCTGCGCCTTCGCTGCGCTCCGCGTCCGACTTGCCGCTGCCTTTTCCGCCTGCCGCCTGCGTGACTTCCGAGATATGCTGTTCCATCTCTTCGCCGCGCATGTCATCGGCGTAGGTCTCGCGCTCGCGGGCGAGTTCTTCATCGGCGGAAGCCTCGGTGGGCGTGGGCGAAACAGGCGTAAACGTCCCCATGCGCTTGCGTTTGACGGGAGTGAAACCGGGGTACAGTTCGCCGTCATCATCCTCGAACCAGTCGAATTCACCATCGAGTTCATGCCGCTGCTGCGGACGCTTGCCGCGCGGATAAGTGACCGCTTCCAAGCCTTCGCCGACTGCCGGGACGAGCATCGGTCGCCCAATCAGCCGTCCCTGCTTGTCATACTCCGCCTTTTCCGGGTCATAATCGGTAAGAAGCTGCGCGCCGAGCATGGGTCCGAGCGTGCGTCCATAGACGGGGACATCGCGGGCGACCCGGCGCACGGTTGCCCCTTCCATGAACTGCTCCGCCGTGTCGCCGAGCGCGGTGCCGCGCAGCGTTGGAAGGCGGGTGATCGCCCGCGCCGCCTCCGCCAAGGGCTGCACGCCACCAAACGTCAATCCCGCCGCTTGCGCTGGAGTCGCGCCGCTTTGCAGCGCGGTCATCCCTGCCAGCGTGTTCGAGCCGACACTGACGGCACTCCCCGCCACTGAGGAAACGAGTGCGCCTGCGCCTGCCGCGATCCCGACTGCGCCGACGGCTCCTGCCGCCGTCATCACGGTGGCCGCGCCGGGGCTGATGACCGCGCCACCCGTCGCCTGACCGAAGGCGGTGAACAGCCGATTGAAGGAATTCCAGACCGCTTTCACGCCGCTGAACAGCACGATCACCATGAAGATCAGGCAGATCAAGCCCACTCCGAGGACGACAATCCCGTTGCCACTCGCGGTTCCGGCGAGAAAGAAGGTCACGACGAGCGACTGAATCAAGGCGATCACGACCGTCTGGATGATGAGTTCAATCCACAGGTCGATGATCGAACGGGCGATGACTTCGGTTTTCTTGAAGAAGGCGAACAGGATCGCCACCCCGAACGAGATGAAGGTCAGCCCCTGCGCGATGGTCAGCAGCAGGTAGACGAGCTGCTCGGTCACCCCAAATAGGATCAACGGCCACGCCGTGAGCAAGCGTCCCTGCGCCGCCGACGCCATGGCAATCGAGTCGGCGCGTTCGAGCGGGGTCATGAGTGAGAAGAAGACCGGGTCGCGGTCATTGGCGAAGAACGATCCCGGTCGCCGCCACTCCCACGGCACACTGCCCGCCGTCCACAAGCCGGTCGCCGGATCGGGCGTATGTGGCTGGCAGTACGGATCACGCGGCGTGGACGGGTAGCCCATCAGGTCGATGCCGTCCGCGCGCAAATACGCCAGCGCCACATCCAGTCCGTCGATGGTGTAATTCCACACCGGCATGTACGAGCCGAAGTTGTCACACAGGTTGAGAATGCCCATGTCGCTGCTGCTCACGCTGGAAAGCGACGTAAACGCGCTTCCCGTTGCCGCCGACAGCCCGCTCAAACTGCTGGCGTAGAATGCGCCGGACAGCGTGCGGCGGAAATCGCTCATGCCCTGATACAGGCTCGGACCCAGCGAGAAGAACAGCGCGCCCGCCAGATACCAGGCGATGGCACTCTTCGGCTCGACCACGCGCATCCGGGCAAACGCAGCGAGCAGATAGGTGATCCCTAAGACCAGCAGTGCGACCACAAACGACAGGCTCACCGCGACTTGCAAGCTGGCATTCGTCTGGGCGATCAGCGGCGTGAAGGCGTTGTCCACCAGCCATTGATTCATCAGTTCGATGGTGTAACCCATCATCAGAAAGGCGCGCTGCAAGCTCCAGCCCATCCCCGCCAGCGAGAACAAGAGGTTGTACCAGAGGGTGTCGATCTGGATTTGCAGCCCGTTCAGCACATCATCGACGATTGGCATTCAGGTCACTCCTTTCATTTACGGAGGCGGCAGTACGCCGCCCGGCGGATCGGCAATCGCGGCGCTGCAATATGGATTGGTGTCCATGCGCCAGACGAGCGCGTTGCTCCCCGGCAGACGCGGCGGCGGAGTCGGGCGCGTGGTCGGATCGAGCATGAACGTGATGCGATCCGGCGCTGCCCCATACGGGATGAAGCCCGCCAGCGTGAAACTGCGCGTTTCGTTCGGCGCAAGGCTGATCGCTTCATAGGTAGCTGTCAGCCCGGCATCGGCTGCCGCGTTGGTCGATGCACCCCATACTCCGGTCGATCCACCCACCAACTGACTCACGTAACTCTGATAGGCGGGAAACACGTCATAGCCGCTCCCGCTCAGGTTCTTGATCTCCAGTTCCCAGATGGCAACCGTGCGTCCGGCAGGCGTATTGACCACCGACACGTTCACCAGCCGAAAGCGCGCCGCCTGTGGACTGCGCGTGAATACCGCATCGCCGCGATAGAACGCTGCTGGGGGACGCAGCGCATACGGCGTGACCGTCGGTGGCGGGAGCGCGGTCGGAAACGGAACGAGCGTCGGATAGCCGGGGATCGGCACGAAGGTCGGCAGCGGCGTCGGCGTGAGAACAATCGGCGTCGGACAGATGTAGACCGGCGCGCCGGTGATCCCGGTCAGCGTCCCCGTACATGCCAGCACTGCAAGCAGAAGTGGCGCGAGCAAGAGCAATTTCTTCATGGTCACCTCTAAGGGATCAAGCCCGGCTGATTGCCCGGCGTGAGCAGAAGTGTGTAGGCAGGCGCAGCACTGTTGCCGCCCCGCTGCACCGTCCATGTCTTGCCGAAGTACGGGACGACGATCTGCGCAGGCGCATCGGTCACCACTTCAAACGCCACATAGCCGCGCTCATCGGTGAACCCGCTGGCGATCACGCGATTGGTGTTGACCTCGACCACCCGCACTGAAATCCCGGCAACGCCTTCCGCCGGATCGACGGTGCGGTTGCCATTCTCATCGTAGGCAATGACCACTTCGGCGGTCAGGACGCGCGGCGGGATCGGGGTTCCGGTCGGTTGAAGCGTGGGCGGCGCGCCGACGAGTTCAATGCGCGCGGCGGGCTGCGGCTGGGGCGTTGGCGTGTTCGTAATCGACGGCGGCGGGAGGATCAGCGTGTGTGCATCCCCGCGAAAGACCTGAATGGTGTCCAGACCGATCACGTAGCCTTCGCTGGCGTTGTTCTTCTGCCCGATCCCCCGCAGCTCGAGCCTATGCGTCCCGCTGCCGACGTAGTACACGTCGGTCACCGGAAACCGGAGTTCGTCCGTGTAAGCATCAATCGTGTCTAGCACTATGCCATCGACGACGATCTCGAACGTGCCCATGTTCTGCGCCGCGACGTAACGCACGCGCACTCCTTCGCCTTCAAACATGAAGGTCGCGCTGTCATACGCGCCTTCGGTGCGGTGATACTGTCCCCGGCTGGCGAACTGCGACAGACGCGGTGTCCACGGCGGCGAATAGCGGATCGTCGGATAGTCCGACTCGAAGCTGTACCAGCCGAAGAACGGCGGCGCGGTGTCGGTCGCATCCGGGAGCGGCTCGACCGGGTTGGGCGGCGCGGGCAGCAGGATCGTCCCCGACGGAAACGGCGTGAACGTGGGCGGGATGTACACCCCCGGCATGACGACCGCAATCTCCAACACGCGCTCGCTCAGCGTCGGGAGGATCGTCGGGATAGGCGTATCGGTTGGGGCAGTCGTCGCCGTCGCTGTGAAAGTCGCTGTCAACGTCGGAGTCAGGGTTGGCGCTGGCGTATCCGTCGGCGTGAGCGACGGCAGCACCATCAAGGTTGGGATTTGGATGTCATTCGCGTCAGGTTGGGCGCGGATCAAGAAAAAGGCGGCAGCCCATGCCGTCAGGCAGAGCGCCGCCAGCACGGGCAGCACCAGTCGTCGCATGTCGTCACTCCGGGTCAGTTTACGCTGGTTTCAGCGTATCAAAGCGGAGTAAGCAAACGACTGGACGATTCCAGTTTTGGGTTGGGAATCGTACATTTGACTTGGAACGATTCCGGTTTAGTCGGGGAAGCCAGCGAAGCCTTCGGTCGCGGCGCGGTTGATGAGATGTGCGTTCGTCGCTGCCCCGAAGCGCGTCCGCATCTTTTCCATCACCCAGTACACACGCCGCCGCTTCAGATTCAGCTGGGCGGCGATCTGACTGGGGGTGCAGCCGCTCGCCAGCAGGCGCAGAATCGCGCGGGCTTCAGCATCGAGCTGCCAATCGCGGTAGCTCCCTTGCATCGTGATCAGATATTCGGCGTTCGCCGTTGGTGACAGATAGGGGCGCCCACGCAAGATGGTTTCCACAGCCGTCAGCAGGCACTTCGATAGATCATCGGCAGTTGCCAAATATCCGTAGATGCCCATCGCAAATAGGTCACGGATGAACAAGCCTTCTGTAGAAACACCCATGATGATCAAGCGAATGGATGGAGTGATTTGCATGAGGCGTTCGACTAGGATCAACGTGTCGAACAGCGGATCGAAGCGGTCGCCTAAGAGGATCAGATTCGGTCTAAGTTTTCCCGCCAGAGCGAGAAGTTCATCACCATTCTCAGCTTTGGTGATGGAGGTGTCGGCGCGTGCCTTGAGCAGGGTCTCCGCGCCGACCACAGTCAAACTGCTGCTGTCCGCGATCAAAATTCGCGTGAATGCCATCACTATTCCCCACTTATCCAGTTCCTTTTCACAGCCTAGCACAGGTACGGATCGTCGCGTTGGGACAGCGTGACATTTGACAGGCAAAAGTGGACATCGGCATGGGTAAAATTCTCACCTGTCGGTAAATATCTACTCCTTCTTCTTGAGTGGAAGCAGTTTGTGCTGATGAGCGAGGTCTACCAACTGCGCGACGTTGTGTGCGCCATACGTCACCGAGAGCTTTTTGATCCCGCGATACACGATTTTCCGATCGACTCCTAAGTGCGCGGCAATCTCTTTGGGTTGAAACCCATCCGTCAGCAGCTGCAAGACATCCATGTCACGCTGATCGACGGTTGAGGGGAGGATTGTCTGTTGTTCAAGTAGGCGGGATACGGTAGGCGAGATAGTGGTGCCTCCATCTGCTGCCATATGGATAGCTTGGATGAGGGCACGATCCAAATCATCATCCTTGAATAAGATAGCACGCGCCCCGCTGTTCAACATGGCGCGGACGGTGCTGACCATTGGGCGCTGCATGATCAGAACCATTGCCAATCCGGGATGAGCGTCAACGAGTTTCTTCAGTTCTCTCGTGAGGTTCACTGCCCGAGGAAACGAATCATCAATGATCGCAACGCGCACGTTGTGATCCCGCATAAATGAACTTGCATCGGTAAAATTTGCCGTCATGTTGACGACTTCAATCTGAACATCGGGCTTGCCAACAATTTGCTGAATACCGCCACGAGTGAGTGCACTGGTGGAAATAATGACAACAGAGACGGCAGTCAATTCCTTTCCTCCTTCGTCGAAGTTCCTTCCCGTGATTAGCCGACACCAATGAGAACATGCGGTCTAATGCCGAACCCTCATTGTATTACAAAAACCCAACCTCCTGTCAAGCGGATGCGCCTTCTTTTTCGGTTAGAACTTGTATACTTCAACCGAACAAATGTTTTGTTCTCTCAAAATGTGTCAATTTGGGGATTTTGCATGTCACAGATTCCCATCGTGTCCACTTTTGCCCATCGCAATGTCCACTTTTACCAGAACAAATGTCACAAATTCCCACCTCAAATCCCGCGATTTCAATTACTCTGGTGACACAGTGAGTCATCAGGAGCCACAACATGAATCGAGATACACCATTCGCGGCACGCATCGCCTTTCGACTACCGCAGTCGCTTTACGACAAGTTGGAAATGTGGGCAGAGGAAGAAGACCGTCCGCTCGCTAACCTCGTCTACACATTGGTCAAGCAGGCAGTAACCGAACGTGAACGCACACTGCAAGCCTTTGAAGTCAAACAGGAGATCAACGGATGACGAATCAACCCCACATGATCGATTTGCGTGAAATGGTCGAGACGCACTTAGGCAAACCATTGGCTGCCAGTACAAATGCTGCACTCTGGCGCTGCCCGGTTTGCCCACCTGAGAGGCATTCACTCTTGCTGGTCTCGGCGAATCAGCACAAGTGCTTAGGACGCTGCGTGTGCGACGGCGGTGCAAGCGAGTGGATGCGAAGCGAAGAGCAGTTGACCGATGAGCTAATCATGTTGGAAGAAACAGCATGAGCAAGTCGGACTTCGCAACCACGACTGAGGCGGTATCGCCCGAAACCATGATCAAACGCGTATTCGGCGTGGCAAGACTGCTCGCTGCGGCCAAATACCAACGGGACGCGGAGGATCAGGTTGCAGAAAATCCTGTCAAAAAACAGCGTCAGGACGAATTGCGGTATCGTGAAAACGATCTAACGACACATACTGTATAAGTGAGGTGCATTGATGGCATTAACCAGACAAAAGAAAAGCACGCCTCCCCCACCTAAACCGGGATGGGCGGTCTATTTGAGGACAAGCGGCGACGAAAACCAGAAACCGGAACTCTCGCGGGAACGCCAGCGCACCATGATTCAGATGAGTCTGCTGGACTCATCTGATCTGCCGATTTACGGAGAGTACATCGACGTGCTGACAGGCAAAGACCCGCGTCGCAAAGCATATCAACGGATGTTGTCCGATGCCCGCGCTGGAAAGTTCTCGCATGTCGTGGTCGAGCGCGCCGACCGCTTTGGGCGTGACGATACTGAGGCGTTGCGGGCGATTGACGAGCTACAGTCGTTTGGGATAGCTGTGCGGTTTGCGAATGCGCCCGATCTTGACCCCATCGACCCGGATGGTCGAGTGCTGGTTGCCCTGACGTTCACACTCGCCCGCCGAGAGTCTGCGTTGATGGGTATCCGCGTTAAAGGTGGTTTGAAGGCAAAGCGTCAAAGCGGTGGCTATGCTGGCCGTGCACCTGACGGCTATCTCAATGTGCGCGGGCAAACTGAGTTGGACAAACGCAGCGCTATGGGTCGCATCAGCCACTGGATCGAACCAGACCCGAAGCGTGCCCATATTTGGCGCGAAGCATGGGCGCTGCTTCTGACCAGGAGCATGTCGCTGAGCGATATTGCAGAGGCACTGAGCGCGAAGGGTTACTGTTATCGGAACGGAAAGCCGTTTGTCGTCGTATCAAAGACGGGAAAGCGGAAACCGCTTATTGATATACTGCGGCGCGCCTTTCAGGATTGGACATATGCCGGATGGGTGGTGAGTGAATGCGACGATATCGCGCCGAAGACTATCCGAGGCAATTGGGAACCGCTCGTTTCGACGGAAGACTTTGAGGTTGGATTGGCGATCCTTGAACAGTTGCATGGATCGGATGAGACGGCAGCATGAGCAGCTACCGTCACAAGAAATCGGCAGCCCCGCCGCCGCAGTCCGGCTGGGCGATCTATCTGCGCACGAGCAGCGAAGATCATCAGAAACCGGAGCTTTCGCGGGCGCGTCAGCGTGCCATCATCGAAGGAAATGTACTGGCACACTCCGAATTGCCCGTCATCGACGAGTACGTGGATGTGTTGACCGGCAAAACTCCAAAACGTGTCGGCTATCAACAGCTCCTCGCGGATGCCCGCTCCGGCAAGTTCTCGCATGTGATTGTAGAACGTGCGGACCGATTCGGGCGCAATGACTCCGAGGCGCTGCGGGCTATCGATGAATTGAACGAGTTCGGGGTATCAGTGCGGTTTGCCAACTCCCCTGATCTCGATCCGATGGACCCGGATGATCGCGTGCTGGTCGCGCTGTCGTTCACACTTGCTCGACGCGAGTCGGCTCTGTTGGGCATTCGAACACGCGGCGGTCAGCAGGCGAAGCGCAAGAGTGGTGGCTACATCAGCTATGCGCCGGACGGATACAAAAATGTCACGGCGCGTACTGACAGTGAGAAACGTGCTGATCTGGGGCGTTGGGACAAGTGGATCGAACTAGACTCAGAGCGGGCAAAGATCATCCGTGAAGCGTGGGATCTGCTGCTGGAAGACAAGATGTCAGTACGACAAATTGCCGAGACACTGCACGAACGCGGCTATCGTCACCGAACCGGCAGACCGTTCGTTGAAGTAACTGCGAGTGGGAAGCGCAAACCAAACATTAGCTCACTGTGCAATATCTTTCATAACTGGACGTATGCCGGTTGGGTTGTGAGCATGAAGAACGGGGTTCTGCCCAAAACAGTACGTGGTAACTGGGAACCGATTGTCACGACAGAAGAGTTCGAACGCGGACAAGACATCCTAGCGAAGCGCAACGCCCATCGAACTGTTAAGCGCAAGCAGTTTTATTTGCTCACTGGACTAGCTTTCTATCGCCAACCAGAGGGCAAGCTGCGTCGTTTGACAGGTTCAACCTCCAACGCTGGGCGACGCGGTGGAGGCACGCCCTACTATCGGATTGAAGGTGCAGGCGGGGCAAGCTTCCTATGTTCGGTGATCGATGCGGCAGTCGAGCGCGAAGTCCGGCGGATCCAAGTCAATCCGGCACTGCTTCCGCTGATCCGTGCTGGCTACACCAAAGACCTTCAGGAATATCTGGGACACTCACGCCCTGATCGGCGCGCTCAGTTCCAGCTCGCCTTGAAGCAAGTTGATGAAGAAGAAGCGCGAATCGCCCGACTCTATGCCGCTGGAAGAATTTCTGATGAGATTTGGGCAGGGATGTGGGCAGAATGGCAAGATCGCCGACAAACTATTCAGCGTGCCCTTGAAACGATGGAGCAGGAACACCAGGTTCACGTCGATAATCTGGACTTGGCGCTGGAAATTATCACCAAGATTGGAACGCTGTATAATGGCTTGCAGCGCAGCGATCAAAAAGAACTGCTGCGTCAAGTCGTTGAACGAGTCATCGTGGAACACGACGGTAAGGTAAGCTTGGAACTGCGTTCACCGTTCGGCTACCTCAACACACTGGTAGACGACATCAAGCGCGAAAAACCGCGTAAAGATAAACCGGTGAAGCGTGGGCGACGCGCAACAAAAAACGCCGGGGATGTTTCTCCCGGCGTTTACCCCGAACAATGTTCGAGTCACGTCCAACTAGGCTCCACAACTTGGATTCGAACCAAGAACCTACCGGTTAACAGCCGGTTGCTCTGCCGTTGAGCTATTGTGGAACGACATGAAGGTTATGGTAGCATTCTGACTATGCTGTGTCAAGGGAGTTTTTGACCTCAAACTAGGTGTTTTGTCTTATTGCTGAAGCGCGGTAAGATCGTCTATACGTTGAGTCACCTAAGGTAAAGTGGGCACTTTATGACGGTCACAATTCGCCGGGTCGATACACCCGCTGATCTCAAACGCATCATCGAATTTCCCTACGAGCTCTACGCGAATGATCCGAATTGGGTGCCGCAGTTGCTTTCCATGCAGCGCGACAAATTCAGCAAGACGAAGAATCCGTCCTGGGAATACATGCACGGCGACTACTTCCTCGCCTTCCGCGGCGATCGGCTTGTGGGCACGATTGCCGCCTACATCAATGACCGTCACAACGAGTTTCACGACGAGCGGGCCGGGTGGTTTGGCGCGTTTGAAGTCTACGACGATGCCGAGGCGGCCCAGGCCTTGCTGGATACCGCCGCGCGCTGGGTCAAAGATGCCGGCTACCCCTTGATCCGCGGCCCGCAGACCTTCACCACCCACGAAGAGACCGGCCTGCTGGTTGATGGGTTCACTCGCCCGGTGCTGCTCTACCCCTACAACCCGCCCTACTACGCTGGCTTTATCGAAGCGGCGGGCTACACGGCGGTGATGGACACCTACGGCTTCTACCTGAGCGCCGCCAAGGTCAAAGAGGTGGGGCTGGACGAGCGCCTCGAACGCGTTACCAAAGCGATCATGAAGCGCGGCAAAATCACCGTGCGCCCCATTGACTCGAAGAATATCAAGGCGGATTTCCAGCTTTTCAAGGACATCTACAACGTCGCGTGGGACAAAAACTGGGGCTTCGTCCCCATGACGCCGCGCGAACTTGATGCGCTGGTCGCGTCGCTCGGTCAATTCCTTGACCACAAGCTCGCGTTCTTCGCCTATGTGGATGGTGAACCCGCCGGGTTCATTCTGGCGATCCCGATTTCAATCAGGTGCTGCAAAAAGTCGCGCCCAACCCGCGTACGCCGGAAGTGATCTCCCTGCTCAAAGCGCTGTACCACTGGAAGCTCAAGCCGAGCATGGATTGGGTGCGCGTGCCGCTGCTCGGCGTAAAAGCGGAGTTCCGCAGCAAAGGCGTTGATGCCGTGCTGTATCATTATGTGCTGCAGGCGGCGCTCAAGGGGCCATATGCGCACAGCGATTCAGGCTGGATTCTGGCGACCAACGAGACGATGGTGAGTATCGCCAAGAACTTTGGCTCTGAAATTTATAAGACGTTCCGGTACTATGAGAAGGCGTTGTAATGGGGACTATTCTAGTCGTTGACGATGAAGTTTTAACCGCAGAAATGCTGAGCACGTTTCTCAAGCTGCTCGGCCACAAATCCGTCGAGGCGTATTCGAGCAAGCAGGCGTGGGATAAGCTCGCGTATACTGAGCCGGACGCCATTCTCATGGATATCATGCTGCCAGATACCAACGGCATTGAAACGACGCGCCAGCTCCGCCAAAAACCGGAGTGGTCGAAGGTGCCGATCATCGTGATTTCGGCGACCACCCCGCCGATGATTGATGAGGCGACCGAGGCGGGCGCGAACGGCTATCTCGTTAAGCCGATCAACATGCAGCGCCTGCGTTCCATCCTCGAAACAGTCGGGCTCTAGCGATCTGCCGCAGCGTCAGCCGCCAAGCTGACGCTGCACATCCGCGGCGGCCTCCGCTGCGCTGAAGCGCCCGGCGATCACTGAGGCGAACGCGCTGCTGATCACGCGGGCGGGCGTTGCGCTGTCCCCGCCAACCAGCGGCAGCGTTCCATTCTCCAGCAGGTCATCGACGAAGTCCGCATAGGCTGTATCGGCCCACAGACCGAGCGCGCTCGCCTGCGATGGCATGCGGTTGATGGCTGCATGATAGGTCGCCTGCCGTTCCACATCCATCATCCAATCGATGAAGCGCAGCGCCGCTTCCTGCTCCACCGCGTCGCGCGTCGTGATCACCCACATCCACCCATCGACCACCGACGTTCCACTGCCCGACACGGTCGGAAACGGCGCGTAGGCCAGATTCTGCCCCGGATAGCCCGGCACCCGTGTTGAGATCAAGGTATTGCGCTGACGAGAGCACGCCGACCACATCGCCAGACGTGAGCAGATCCGCGTATTCATCAGCCAATGTATATTCCAGCACCGAGGTATCGACCAAGCCTTCGTCCACGGCGCGTTCGTAGTAGGTAAACACACGCCGCAGCGGATCGATCTCGACCTGCAAACTGCCGCCGCTCAGCAGCCCAGCCGCCTCACGATACTGTGCCAGCAGCACGCTGCTCACGGTATTGGTCGCGCCCGCCGCGAACAGCAGCGGCACATCGCTGTCGAGGAAGGTATCGAAATCGGCGCCCAACCCGTTCAGCGCGCTTGGCACACCGACCAGATGCTCCACGTCGACATCATACGGCAGGCCATACAGCACGCCGTCGACGCGCCCCAAGGCGTTCACAATGGGCGCGTAATCGCTCAGGACGGCGCTGTTCGCGCTCTCGCGGATCGGCGCGATCAAGCCCGCATCCGCCGCCATGACGAGATCAGACCGCCGCAGCAGCGTGAGATCGGGGAGGACGCGCGGCGCGACGGCGCTCGCCGCCCGCAGAGTCGGCATGATCCCGCCGACATCGTCCACGCTTTTCAGACGAAAGTCCACCGAAACCGAGGCCGCGCTGTCCAGTTGAAACGCGCTGATCTGCTCGGAGAGCAGTTCGGCAGCGTCCACGTTATCCAGCGGCGCGAGGGGTTCCGGAAACCAGAGGGCTAAAACGGTCGGCTGTGGGTGATCGGCGGCGTCGGGACGACCTCGGTCGCTGTCGGCGTGGGCAGCAGCATGGGTGTGATCAACTGAGTGGTTTGCACATTGGCGGCGTTGGAATTCGCTGAAAATGCTGTACTTTCACATCCCGCGAGCAGCCACAGGAGAAGCCACGCGACGACCGGAGTTCTTAATGCCAAAATCATGGTCAACCTTGTGCAGTAGTGATTCACGGCACGATACTACCGCCCACGTTCCCGACCGTCAATTGTGCTAAGCATCCGTATCGGCGGACGACACATCCGGCTTGGCGCGCGTAGAGGGCACAAAGCGCACCTCAGACACGCGCATACCGTCCATTTGCAGCACCACGACATCATACGCCTCGCCATAGGCGACCGTGTCTCCCGCCAGCGGAATCCGCTCGAGGCGTTCCGCCACGTAGCCGCCAATCGTCGTGGATTCGACCTCAATGCCGGGTTCACCGAAACGCTCGATGATGGCGGTCATGCTCTCCAGCCCATCGACGATGTTCTGATCGGCAGGCAGCACGGGGGTTTCCCGCTCGTCAAACTCGTCGCTCAACTCACCCACCAGCTCCGCGAGGATGTCGTCGAGCGTTGCCAGCCCGGCCACGCCGCCATACTCATCGATCACAATGGCGAGGTGCGTCTGCGTGCGGCGCATGTCTTCGAGCAGCTTATCCACACCGAGCGTCATGGGGACATACAGCGGTTTGCGCAGCAGCGGCCGCAGATCAAACGCGCTCGCGCCGCCATTGAGCAGCGTCGGCTGTTTGATGAACACATCGAACAGGTCTTTGACGTACAGCACGCCGATCATGTTGTCGATATGGTCATCGTACACAGGGTAGCGCGAATGGTGCTGTTCGACCATCAGCGCCAGCAGATCGGCCAGCGGCGTCGCCACATCCACCGCGTCGATCTCCACGCGCGGCTGCATGATCTCCTCGACGGAGATCTCGCTGAAGTCGAACACGCGCCGCAGCAGCACTTCTTCGCTCTCCTGCAGCAAGCCCGCCTCGCGGCTGGAATGCACGAGCATTTCCAGTTCTTCGGCCGAATGCACCTGCTGGTGACCGGACGCGGGCGGAATGCCGATCAGCCGCACGACCGCGTTACCCACGCCGTTCATCACGCGGATGATGGGGCGGAACACGTTGTGAAACAGGGTCGCACCGCGCGCCACAATCACCGACACTTCTTCGGGACGGTTGAGCGCAATCGACTTGGGCGCGAGTTCGCCGAGCACGATGTGCAGCGTGGTGACAATCGCAAAGCTGATCGCCACGCTGATCGTGCGTCCGACGGTCAGCGCCGCGTCTTCGGTCAGGAAGCGCTCGAAGATCGGCTCGAACAGGTGCGCGATGGCGGGCTCGCCGATCCAACCGAGGCCGAGGCTCGCCAGCGTGATGCCGAGCTGCGTCGCCGCGATGTAGCTGTCGAGGTGCTCAATGGCTTTCTGCGCGCTCTTCGCCCCGGCGCTGCCCTCCTGCGCCATCTGCGCGATGCGCGTTTTACGCGACCCGACAAAGGCGAACTCCGCCGCGACGAAAAAGCCATTCATGAACACCAGTGCCAATACGCCCAACAGTCCTAAGACCGTACTCATGCGCCTGTACTCTCATTTACCCGATCAAATAGATGTTAAGAGTACAGGAAAATGGGCACGCTGACGAGATCGCATGTGCCGTCGAACAGTCGGATCACGGTGTATGCTTGGGTTAAAGTTCGCTGCATTGCGATGTGTAGAGGTGCTGTGATGCTAGATTTGGATAAATGGCTCAAAGATGTTCAGAATAGCAGAGTGACGAACAGAGATGAAATCGAGGAATACAGGATGGCTCACGCCATTACCAGCGAAGAGCCGTATAGGTTAGAAGTCCTTTATAAGCCAGAGGGGCAGTTAGTGGTCATACAGGGGAACGATCGGGGGCTGAAAGCGTTTTTGGAAGCTGTCGAAAGACTGGTTCACACGTCGCCAATTGGTGGACACATCCACTATGACGCCGCATCCGGTCTGTCAAAATCAGAAATCCCCCTGATTATTCAAAAAATAGGCGATGACGGAGATGGGGTACACACGACCCAATAGCCGCATGCAAAAGACATTCGCTAGAATGAGCCTACGTTTGCGTTGGCACGGAGGTTATTTTGCCCTGTTCGCGTGCTGGTTGAGTTCATGCGCGTGCTATTCGCGGCCAGTCACCGCTCTATATCCAGCGCCTGATCCGGCTGCCGATGCAGACTCGTTTATCACAGTCATTACGCCAAATTCTGAACTTTTTGATAATGGGATTTGCGCCACGGTCGATGGGCAAGCCCTTGGCAAGTCGGCGCTACAACCGATGCCATCTGGGAACAGATCAGATCCGCAACACGAATAGAAGTGGATGGCGTGTCAGTTGAAGACTCGAACTGGGCTATGCTCTGGAATCTGAGCGAAGTTGCCGTCCCCAATTCCGATTTCACAGCCATTCTGGGATCATATCCTACCAACATCCAACTCTGCTTCTCAACAGCGGAATATGCAACGGGAGTACATGTTGCTGTAATTACAACCGAGTCCCTCGCATTCAAGCGCTATAGCACTACCTTTCGCTTTGAAAACTGACATGGAAACCGCGAACCGCTGGTCAGTTGAATGAAGGTGATGATGAAGATCGTGTTGACGATGCCACCGCTCAGGCCGAGGAGTTTCGCTACGCCACCCACCGCGCGTAGTTAGGCAGTTTCACCGCGCCTTCCAGTAATCGAACGTGAGCACCCCGAGCGGCGCGGTGATCGGATGCACATCCGAGCCGTCCGCATTCATCACGTAGATTGCCCCGGCCCGTTCCCGTTCCGACACGAACATGATGCGCCCATCCGGCAGCCAGCGCGGGCTGTGATCCGTCGCCTCGTCGGTCGTCAACTGGCGCGGGTTCGATCCATCGGCGTTCATAATCCAGATATCGGTATTGAAGCCGTAGCGCCCGCGCGTGAATACGATCTGGTTGCCGCCCGGCGACCAATCCGGTTCGTCATCGTAGTCGCCATTGTCGGTCAACTGGACGCGCCCGGTGCCATCCGCATTGATGGTGAACAGCTCGCGGGCGTTGCCGTCGCTCGTCCCGGCGGTGCCATCACGCGGCGCGGCGGCATACACGACCACAGGCAGCAGCGCGGAAAAGTTCAGTGAGCAGCAGTCCGGCTCAAACTCGTCCCACAGCGCCACCCCGCTGACCAAGCGCCCCTGTGTGCCATCCGCCGCGGCCACGGCAATCCCGCCATCCGCCCCGCTGAACACGACCCAATCGCCGCTGTTATCCCACTGCCCATCCGTCCCGGTCACGATGACTGCGCCGCCGCTCCCATCGACATTGACGCGCCACAGGTCGCCATCATGGTTGAAGAGCACAGCGTTCCCGTTCGGATGCCACACCGGGTCGCCATCGGTCGCGGCATCATTCGTCAGGCGGCAGATGTTGCTGACCGCGGGTTGGCTCAAATCCAGCAGATAGACCTCACGGTTGTCGTCGCCATAGACTGTGTCGAAGACGATGCGCTCATTGCCGCCGATCCCCGTGCACATTGGCCGCTCGCCGATGCCAATCGTCGGCGGCGTGATGACGAGCGTCGGCGTGAGCGTCGGCGGCGCAGGCGTCGGCCACAGCGTCGGCGCGGGAGAGGTGGCGCTGGGTAAGGCAGTCGCCGCGCGCGTCCCCGGCACGACGCGCACCCCCGTCCACAACTGGCGCACCTGCCCCGCCACGAGCTGCAGCGTCACCACGCAGCATACCAGCATCAGCAGAAAGCCGAAGGTCGAGAGCAGGAGCGGCGTGATCTCCCGGTCGCTGGGTTTGGCTTTGCGTTTGAGCTTTTCAACGTGGTGCGGTTGGGTGTCTTCGTCGTCGTACAGTTCGCCATCGTCCCCGAGGCGGATGTTTCGCTTTGCCTTGTCGTCCTCAGACAACGTTTATCGACCTCATGTCGTGAATAATCGAGCTTCTAATCACTATATACGCAATTTTCACGCCAACGTTGCAGACCAACAGCCATTCCCCTCTCCGCTCGGAGAGGGGTTAGGAGAGGTGTCCCACCCAACGGGCTCGTCTGTCTCCCCTGGATTCGGTTCACGGAGGCCAAAGTTGGCTCCTCCCTGAATTGGGGAGGGCGGGGTGAGGTTGCCCCTATATCAAATGCAGTTTCGTCTGCCGACCAGACATCCACGCCATCTTCCCGCCGATCATCGCCGCGTCTTCTTCCAGCGCGATGCGCACGTATTGGTTATCCCACTCGGGGACGGTCACCTGCACATTGAGCTCAATCGAATAGGCGGTGTTGTCGTGGATCGGGTAATCGCCCAAGCCCGGCACATTCTGCTGATTATCCCACATGCCGATCACCGTGCCCGCCGAATGCCCGTGCGTCCCCAGCGGGTGACTGTACACGCTCGGCTGAATCCATTCGGTGAAGGCTTGTTCGCGCACCGTCTTCAAGATTTGATTGCCCGTGCGCCCCAACTTCATCTGCTCCATGACGATCTCTTGCAGGCGGTTGCCCTCGCGCAGCGCCTTGGTCAGCCCGGCGGGCGCTTGCGTCTCGCCCTGCCGCAGCACATAAGCGTGCTGCTGCTGATCCGTCATCAAGCCAAGCGCGCCAAAGCCCACATCCACATGGACGAGATCGCCGGGGATGATGAGCTTCCGCGCTGCCTGCTTGTCCATGCCGGGCGCGGGCGCGAGATTGCTGCCGGGATACTGAATTTCGACCGTGGGATGGAACCAGGCGCGCACGCCCATCTGCTGCATGCGTTCGCGCAGCCACCACACCGCCTCGTCGGTCGTCGTAATGCCGGGGCGGATCACGTCACGAGTGTACAGCTCTTTGATCAACTGGTGCCCCATATCGACCAGCATCGGGTAAGCGGTCAGTTCCGCCTTGGAGCGCGTCTCAATCCAGCCAACCGCGACCTTCTCCGCGCTGCGCACCCGCCGCGCATACGTCTGCGGCAGCGTCGACATAATGCCATCATATTCACAATGACTTAAACCATCCGCCAGCCCGGAGAGCGCGGACATATTCAAACCAATACTCTGAGGATTCATCTCACTGACGACCCGCTGCAGTGCGTCCGCCTGCGACTCTTTGCTCGGATCCCACCGCTGCTCGTAGTAGCCCTCGTAGGGGTAGCGCCCGAGCGCCATCTTGTGGAACTGCCCCGCTTGATCGAAGGCAAACACGAGCACGGTCCGCCGCCGCGCGTTCATGGACGGTTCGGGCAGCATCGACATGATGATCGGGTCTTCGTTGTATTCGCGCGCCGACACAATCCACATCGACAGATCGTCGCGCCGCATGATGTCGGGCAGCACGTTATCCAACCGATCCTTCAGCCATAGGTTGCGAAGTTCAGCTTGCTTCTGCAGACTCATCCACATGAGCTTTGTCCTCTATTTAAGTTGGTTGCTCTCATTATCACGCCGTTTGCGGAAGTTACAACCAACTTTAGACGGACTCAGTCGACAATCGGCGCGGCGCCCGCCTCGCTGATGCCGCGCTGCTGCAAACCCATCAGCCACTGGATCAGCTTGCCCGTGTCTTCGTACAGTGCAATCTCGGTGATGCGCCCCCAGCGCAGCCGGATGAACTGCGCGACGTCGTTGCGATACGCGCCGTTCTCCACCGTGAACTGGATGGCGATGCGCGTGTCGCCCGGCAGCCCAGCGATCACCATGTCCCTGACCGTGAAACGCGCTTCCGGGAACAGGCGAAACAGACGCTCGTACCACTGCCGGGCGCTCGCCTGAGTGTGCCGCGTCCCGCCGAGCGCATGCTCGCCCGCAAAGCTGTGCTGGATCGCCGGGGCGAACCCGGCGACCACCGGCTCGAAGTCATGGCGATTCAAATGCCCGAACGTCGCTTCCACCTTGCGCCGCACCATCTGATGATACATGTTCGCGTCTCTCCCTGTTCTGTCTCGTCCGCCGTTTCCGACCCCACCCCCAGCCCCTCCCCGAATTCAGGGAGGGGAGCAAACATCACGCGTAATGTCCCCTCGCCCCGCTTGCGTGGGAGAGGGGTCGGGGGTGAGGGGTTTCTCCCGTCGCCTCTTTTCGAAGCGGGGTTAGGGGTGAGGTTGATCTTTCTTCCCCCGCCGCTTCTTCAAGCGACTAATCGCCTCGTCCAGCCACTGGAGATACATCTCCTCGTAGAGTACGCCCGCCCGCCGCGTGAGATCCCAGAACAGCGCGTCCTCCGGCGTCGCCCCCATGAAGGCGGCGTTCTGCTCAATATCGGTGAGCGTCTGCCCCTGATAGCGCGCCAACGCCTGCCGATGCAGCTCCCGCTGAATCACGAGCTGCGTCAGCAGGTGATCGCGATCCGCCTGAGCGGAGAAGAACACCTTGAGCAGCAGCGTCTCTTTGAGCGGCGGCGTGCCCGCTAACGGCTCTTCCAGCCAGTCGCGCAGATCGGCGCGCCCGTCCTCCGTGATCGTGTACAGGCGGCGGTCAGGGCGGTCGTCCTGCGCCTGCACCGCCGAGCTGATCAGCCCATCCGCTTCCAGCGCCTTGAGCGCCTTGTAGATCTGGCTGAGATCGGCATGCCAGAAGTTGGCCGTGGACGTGTCCATGATCCGCTTCAGGTCGTAGCCGCTCAGCGTCTGGTAGTTGAGAAAGCCCAACAGCGCGTATTTCAACATGATTTATATAGTCATATGCATATAGGCAATTGACTATAGCATAAGTGAATTCAAATCGTTGTCAAGCAGCAAAAAGGCGCACCAGATGGGCGCGCCTTTGATCAGTTGCAAATGCGGAGGTGTTACGGAACGTTCAGCACGTCGTTAATGGCGGTCAGCAGTTCGGAGTCGGTCGTGTCCTGACTCAGCTCCCAGAACATGATGCCACCTAAGCCATTATCAACTGCATACTGTGCTTTGGCGGTCAGCGATTCGGGGTCATCGTAGGTGATCATGATGCCTTCGTCCGGGTAGTACAGCCACGGGACCTGCGCGGTCTCGTCCCAGTAACGCTCGTAGACGCCAACATAGTTCGCGGCGAGGTCGTTGTACTCGAACGCGCCGACGTCCCACGTGCCATTGGGGCGCCCCTCATACTGCTGATGCAGCCCGTGATTGACATTGGGCACATCCGACCAGCCGTAGCCGTAGAACGGCACGCCGAGCACCAGCTTGTCAGCCGGGATGCCGAAGGCGAGGTAGTCCTGAATGGCGGTGTTGACGCTCGTGCCCTCCGGCGGGTTCTCGGTCGATTCGTAGAGGGGGGCGTTGAAGCCCGTGACTGTGCTCCAGCCGCCGCTCATATCGTAGGCCATCACATTGATCCAGTCGAGCAGCGGGTGAATGCGCGCCCAATCGAGCGGCTGGTACTGCGACCGCCCCGCCGAGGTGGCGATGGTCAGCAGATAGGGGCGGCCATCCTGCGCGCCGCGCGCATCCAATTGATCGCGGAACTCTTGCAGCAGCAGGATGAAGTTCTCCGGGTCTTCGGGGCGCTCCCGGTTGCCCGTGTTGCCGCCGCCCGCCGGGTATTCCCAGTCGAGGTCGATACCGTCGAAGCCATAGCGCAGCACGAAGTCGACGCACGAGGCGGCGAAATGCTGGCGGCGTTCCGCGGTGGAGGCGACATCGGAGAAACGCGTCGACCACGTCCAGCCGCCGACCGAGATCAGCGTTTGCAGATGCGGGTGCGCCTCTTTGAGCAGGTTCAACTGGTGGAAGTTGCCGCGCAGTTCCATGTCTTCGGTGTCGCCGGGGTACAGAAACTGCGTATCCGACCATTCATCGCCGAGGTTGCACTCGTCGTCGCGGTTGATGTTGGCGAACGCGTAGTTGATGTGCGTGAGCAGGTCGGCGGGGATTTCGTCGACGAAGTACTGGCGGCCATACATCGCCCACGAGGTGTAGTAGCCGACAATGCGGTAATTCGGGTCATCTTGTGCGGCGAGCGGGGCAGCCGCGAGTAACAACAGACAGGCTAAAAGGAACACCACACGAAAACGCATCTTTTTCCCTTTCAACGTGCATAACATGGTGGCGATTATGCCACGAAATGAGGGACAGGGGCGAACCAAGTCGGCTCAACGTGCTTGCTTCCTAATAAGGGTACGGAATCATCAGATAGTCGTCGGGGGCGAAACCTTCAACGCTCCACCCATGCAGCGTTCCATCAAGGGTTTCAATTTCCCACCACAACAGTCCATCACCACCACACTGAGGCTGACCTACAATCGTGAAATCCGTTCCCGGTTCCAGCACCCCCAACACTTCTCCATTGGGTTGATTGCGCACGCGAAGGTTCCGGCGCTCCTCACCTTCAACGAAGGGAACAACAACATAAGCGCGCATGCCAACATTGAGGCGGCGAGGCGGGGCAGCAGGACAGGTCACAATGGGGGGAGTCGGGGTAACCGGGGAAGGAGTCGCGGTCGGGATCAAGGCCGCAAATATGTCATCGAGGAGATAGGGCGACCAGCTTGGCGCTTCATCGTCAGCCGGATTATGGCTGATGTTATGCTGATTTTGCCCATCGGCTTGCATGACGTAGATTTCGTAGTTGCCGTCACGGTTGGTGGTAAAGGCGAGGAATTCGCCATCAGGCGACCAGGTTGGACTACCGTCAATCCACTCGTTTGAGGTGAGGTTCACCGGATTACTGCCGTCCGCATTCATGACAAAGATATCGAAATTCCCGTCACGGTCGGAAGCATACGCAATGCGCGTGCCATCGGGTGACCAACTAGCATCGTAGTCATCACCACGCCCCGTGAGCCGCTGCCAGTCGCTGCCATCGGCGTTCATCGTATAAATATCAAAATCCACAGTTTCGAAAACAAAATTAGAGAATGCAAGATGTGTGCCATCCGGCGACCAGCTCGGCATACGTTCCTTGTCAAGGGTGGTATTCGTCAGGTTACGCAGATTTGAGCCATCGGCATTCATGATATAGATGTCGTCTTCGTTAGCGCGACTGGATGCGAAGGCAATCTGTGTCGCATCGGGTGAATATTCAGCGAAGTAAGTTCCCGGTGACCGAACATCAGGCTCCGCACTGGAAATTTCGAGTGGTGATCTTCCAATCAGTGGGAGCTGCATCAGCAGGCCGGAACGGTTATCCCTGTCTGCCGAGTACAGCAATCCTCGACCATCAGGCAACCAAGAAGCAGACGAATCCCAAGTTGAGTTTTCCGTCAGTTGGAGGACTTGGGAGCCATCATTGCTCATCATGTAGAGTTCGACATCACCGTCACGATCACTGACAAACGCGATTCGGCTGTTTGCCAGCGTGGTTTGCTGTTCGACGCTGGCATTTACGCTTGCATACCCAAACAGACCCGCAGTCAACAACGACAGCAGGAGCGGAATGGAACGAGGGTATCGAAGTGTGGACATAGCGTCTCGGAAGTCATCAGGCTAGTACAGGAATTCTACCTCTAGCCTGACTTTACTCCACTTCCATCCACTTGTTTTGCCCCCCGTGTGTTCCAGCAAGTCTGCAACTGCCGACTTTAGGGAGGTTTTTTTCTGCTTTCCCGGCCCACGCCGGCTGCCCCCCCCCCATTTTTGTGGGAGAAACCCCCGAGAGCCCCGGCGGGGGCCCTCCCTCCCCCCTTCCGGTGGTGGGCAGCCCCGGCGGCCGCCCCCGGCGGTCGGCCCGCTCCCCCTACGGCGGCAGCGCCCCTTCCTCCGCCCGACCGCTCGCGGCGCTCGAGGCTTCTTCGCCAATCTGTTCGAGCGATCACGCAGGTACCCGGCGACTTTTTCACAATAGGACAACATCCCGGCGATGCGCATATCAAACTGTTCATCCGCCCAGGGTGACGAGGTCAACTTGCGGTTAGGCGCCGACGCCCCGGCATCAAACATACCGCGCCGTCGCGGGACGCAAAAATCGGCGCTGTCGTCCGTGCCTCACCCCGCGCCACCGACCACGCCCCCTGCGTCGCGCCGTTCAGCAGCAAGGCGAGAGGCCCGCGCTGATCCGGATGAGTTGGTTGATTGTCATCGGCAAACCTTCGTCTAGTTGAGTCTATTTTACTCCACTTCCATCCACTTGCCTTGAGGGAGCTTTTCGCCCGCGCGGATGGCGACGGCGAGGCGATTCTCGGCGGGCGGAATGGGGCACGACCACCCGTCGCTGTAGGCGCAGAACGGGTTATACGCCTGGTTAAAATCGACGTGGAACAGGCCGCCGGGCAGTTCTTCCGGTTCGAGGTAGCGCCCGCCGCCGTACGTCTCGACTCCAGCATTGGCGTCGGCGAAGGGCAGAAAGTAGCCGTGCGGCGCTTCGTAGATCGTCAGCGTGACCGTCTGGTTGTCGACGGTGAACGTGAAGCGACCATAGCGCTCATAGCGGCGCACATCGCCGGAACTCGTCTCAATGGCGATCTCGTGCTCACCTTCGACGGAGTCGACGCGCACGGTCAGGTCGAGCGCGGGGTTGTAGTCGTAGTACGGCAGCCCATCAAAGGCGGCCTGCTGCTCCGGCGAGAGCGGCGACTGCGGGTGATCTTTCATGAAAGCGTCTTTATCACGACGCGAGGCGGTCAGTTGTTGGGCGTTCATCGGGGGTTCTCTCTCTGGTACGGTGCTCTTAAGCAGAGACGACGCGCCCCTCGGCGTTCTTACGATCCGCGCGTTACACATTTTTTACATTTTGCGCATGCGCACCTAACAAGTTTGCCTATACTGGATGTTCAGGAAACGGTCTGCTTGAGGGATACCTGATGTGGCTTAGACGGCTCTTTCGACCCTTCTTCTTGCGGCGAAACATGCGGCGGCGGGTCATCCGGCGCGGTGTGCGGCGTCGGCTGCGTTAGGTAGAAAACGGCACTTGGACTCCCCCCACAAGTGCCGTTTTTCTTTGATGAGGTCACCTATTTGAAAAATCAGTACTTCGGCGACATTGGCGACTACAAGAAATACAGCCTGCTGCGGCGGCTGGCCCTGGATGCGGGTCTGCGCGTGCTGGTGGGCTGGATGCTCACGGACAACGACGCGCGCACGGATGGCAAGTTCATCGGCTACCTCAACGCGCCAACCGTGTGGCGGCGCTACGACGAGACGGTCTTCGACTTTCTGGCGCAGCACGTGCTGATCGACAACGCCCGGCGGGTCGATGCGGTCGCCCGGTACGACCTGATCCCCAACGCGGCGTTTCACGAGGCGGTGCTGGCCGACGAACGCGCCGCCCGCGAACGCTACTTCGCCGATATCACCTGCCGCGCAGCGCACGCCGATCTCGTGTTTTTCGATCCCGATAACGGACTGGAAGTGAAATCGGTCAGGTATGGCTGGCGCAATTCCGCCAAGTATCTGTACTGGCACGAAGCGGCGGCGACGTATCAAACAGGGTGTTCAGTGCTCGTTTACCAGCATTACCCCCGTGCCCGCCGCGACGAGTTCACGCGCCGCAAAGCCGACGAACTCGCCGAGCGGACGGGATCACCCGCCGTCTACTCGCTGCGGACGGCACACGCCGCGTATTTCCTCGCCGCCCAACCGCAGCAGCAAAGCGGCATCGACACCGCGCTGCTGGCGGTCGAGGCACAGTGGGGCGAACACTTCAAGGTGACGCGGCACGCGACCTAAACGCGACACAGGCAACAAAAAAGCGCCCGGTGCTATCACCGAGCGCTCTGCGGAGAAGGAGGGATTCGAACCCTCGATAGCCTCACAGCTATACTCATTTTCGAGACGAGCCCGTTCAACCACTCCGGCACCTCTCCATTGCCAAGCATTTTATAAGATGTTCCGCGATTTGAAAACACCGAATTTACGCTAACCCCCCTGCCCCGGGGGGGCACAGGCGGCCGCCTCCCTACAAAGCTTGACCGTTCAGGTGCGCAGCGAGCGGAAGAAGGCGCGGAGCTGTTCGCCCGCTTCGTCGGCCAGCAGCCCGGCGGACACGTCGACGCGGTGATTCAGCTTGGGGTGGCGCAGCACGTCGAGGATGCTGCCCGCCGCGCCCGCCTTAGGGTCGATGGCGGCGTAGACCAGCCGCGGCAGCCGCGCGAGGATCATCGCGCCTGCGCACATGGTACACGGTTCCAGCGTGCAGTAAAGCGTCACGCCGTCGAGCCGCCAGTGATTCAGCGCCTGCGACGCTTCGCGGATGGCGATCATCTCGGCATGTGCGGTCGAGTCGTGATCGGCTTCGCGGCGGTTATAGCCGCGCCCGATGATCTGCCCGTTGTAGACGGCAAGGGCGCCGATGGGCACATCGCCGGTCGCCAGCGCTTTTTCGGCTTCGGCGAGCGCGAGACGCATCCAGTCGAGATCGTTCATGGCGAGGAATCCTCGGATTTGGCCTCACCCTCAGCCCCTCTCCCTTGGGAGAGGGGGCGAGCGCAGTGACACAATGAGATCAGGTGGCGCTAAAGTCATCGAACAACTTCTGTTTGGCGCGGGCATAGGCGTCCGGCGTAATCAAACCCCTGCTGGCGCAGTTGGTCCAGCGCGGCGAGCTGCTGTTGACCGGATACGGTGAGGGTCGTCGGGGAAGTTTTGCGCCATCTCGGTCGGCAGTTGACGCAGCTGCTGATACCCCCTGCTGAAGTGCCGCCTGCGCAGCTGGCCCCGCCTGCCCCAGCATACCTTGACGCACCGCAATGAGAAATGGCCCAAGCAGCAGCAGTCCGCCGAGGCAGAACACGCCGATCGCATAATTGGCGGGGGTTTGCAGAACGCTGTCGACATCGCGCTCGCGCCCGGCGGCATTCACACAGCGAAAATGCGTTTCGGAAGCTCCGTCAGCATCCGTCGTGTACTCATAGTCAAGCGTTTCGCCCGCTTCACAGGCGAGCGCCTGATGCAGGGGCTGAAGCACCGGGACCAAGCTGTGAAGCTCCGTATTAGGAATCACCAGAATGGGGATAATGATCACTGCCGCCCCGGCCATCAACAATACGGCAATGATGCTTAGGATTCCGCGCCACATAACCCGGCTCCGCTTCAATCAAACCCAATGACGGACGTGGTACTAACCCACAAAAAATCTCCTCTCCTAGAAGAGAGGGGTGAGGCTGATCTTAAAACATTGACAACTGCTGAAAGCCGTTTGGGTCGTGCGGCGGCGGATCGTCGTCCGCCTCCTCGTCTGCGACAGCGTCCTCCGGCGGCGGTTCCTCAATCACGGCGACGGGCGCGGGCGGCATCTCCGGCACGGCGACCATCACGGGCGCGGCCTCGGCCTGCACCAATTCCATATCCGGCACGAAGTCGGGATCGACGTCGTCGACATGCATGGTCGCCAGCACATACCACTCGTTGATCTGCGCGTCGTTGTAGCCGCATTCATGCAGCACGGTGCGCAGCGTCTTCTCCGTACGCACATCGTTGGTGCGGATCACGTGCGTGTAATGCGCCTTCAGGCAGTCGCGCCAATCCTCAGAGAACGGACTTTTACCCGGCATAAATCAGACCTCCACCGACGCATGCAGCGCCGGGACTTGCACGGACATCATTTCGTAGCGTGACCGAAGCGCTTCCGCCAGCGCGTTCTGCGCGGGTTCTTCACCGTGAACGAGGAACGTCTGGCGCGGCTTCTTCTTCATGGCGTCGACCCAATCGAGCAGGCCGTCGCGGTCGGCGTGACCGCTGAACCCCGTCAGCACTTCGACACGGGCGTTGTTGTGATACTTCTCCCCGAAGATCGAGACTTCTTCCGCACCCTCGGCGATGCGCCGACCGAGCGTATTTTCCGCCTGGAAGCCGACGATCAGCACGGTGGTGCGCGGGTCTTCAATGCGATTCTTGAGATGATGCAGAATGCGTCCGGCTTCCGCCATGCCGCTGGCGGCGATGATGATGGCCGGCTCGTTCAGGAAGTTGAGCTTCTTGCTCTCGGCTGCCGAACGCGTGTAGTTTAGCATGTCGAAGCCGAACGGATCGACGCGCCCGCGCCCATCGCTCTGGATAAAAGCGCGAATTTCGTCATCGTAGCATTCGGGGTGCAGGCGGTAGGCACTGGTCACGTCGATGGCGAGCGGACTGTCGACATAGACGGGCATGTCGGGGATATCGTTGGCGCGCGCGAGTTGATTCAGCGTGTACACGATCTGCTGCGTGCGCCCGACCGCGAACGAGGGAATCAGCACCATGCCGCGCTTCTTATACGTCTCGACGATGATCTGCTCCATGCGCTTGGTGTCGTCTTCGTAGGGCGGGTGCTGACGGTCACCGTAGGTGCTCTCCATGATGAGCACATCCGCCGACTCGGCCACATCCGGGTCACGAATGATCGGAATGCCCTTACGCCCGATGTCGCCGCTGAAGACGAGGCGCACATCCCGCCCGCGTTCGCGATCCTCAATGTCGAGGATGACAAAGGCGCTGCCGAGCATATGCCCGGCATCTTTGAAGGTGAGCGTCACTCCCGGCATGATCTGGCGGGGGCGGTCGTAGTTCTGCGTGATGAAGTAGCCGAGACTCTTGGTGGCATCTTCCTGCGTGTAGATCGGTTCGACAGGCGTTTCGCCGCGGCGGGCGTGATGCTTGTTGACGAACTGCACATCCCGTTCCTGAATGCTGGCGCTGTCGATCAACATCGAAGCGCACAGATCGCGCGTCGCGTAAGTGCTGATGATGTCGCCGCGAAAGCCCGATTTGACGAGATTGGGAATGTTGCCCGAATGGTCGATGTGCGCATGCGACAGGATCAGCACGTCAATCGACTTGGCGTCAAAGGGCAAGGTGAGGTTCTGCTCGCGGGATTCGTTCCGCTTGCCCTGCACCATGCCGCAGTCGAGTAAGATTCGCTTGCCATCCACTTCGATCAGGTGTTTCGACCCGGTGACGCTGCGGGCTGCCCCATGAAATGTGATACGCATCGCTGTCCCTCAATTCCCAAGTGCCCGACTCCGCAAGTGGAGGCGGTTAAATCTCAATCTGCTGATCGCTGGAGTCAATGGTGCGACCAGCGCGCTGATACAGGTCAAAGGCCACCTGCGCCATGCACACAGCGGCGATCAGGCCGATCACGACGAAACCGTGCAGCCCGCCGCCGAACAAGCCCACCGCGAGGATGATCGCCGCGCCGATGAGCCGCGCCCAGATCTCCCGGTAACCCGCTTCCTCGCCGGGGTTCTTCAGCGTGAAGCGTTCAATGACAGCCGCAGTGACCAGCGCCAGCGCCACTGTCCCTGTCACTAGGATACGATACTTATCGGGAATCGTCTCAAAGCTCTCCAGATGCACCAGCTTGTAGATGCCGACTGCCAGCGCGATCAGCCCCAACTGCAAGGGGAGATGCATGTAGATCCACCAGTTGGCGCCATGCACCCAGTTGACGGCACGGTCGGCGACATTCTCGAAATACACCCACCACAACGAGCCGATGAAGATCAGGCCGAGCAGCGCGACGATCACGTGGTCGAACAGGATGTGTTCTTCACCCGCGAAGCCGCCGATCACCTTGAGGAAGGTTTCGCCGAACACGATGATCGTGAACAGGCCGAGGCGTTCTGGCAGATGATGCGGGCTGGGCGGGAGTTGGCGCTGTAAACGGCGCGACCCAGGCGAGAGCGGCGTGTAAAAGTCGATGCCGAGGCCAATGCCCCACACGAAGAAGCGCCACGGCGGCGGCACAAACGCGGCAATCAACCAGACGAGCGCCGCCAGCGCGAAACCACGCGCGTAGCGGGTCGCCAACTGACGCGCCTCCGGGACATGAGACGCCGCGCGCAGGTACATAATCACCAGCAGGCCGCGCGCTGCCGCATAGGAGAGCGAGAAGCCGACGGCGGTTTCGCCGAGGCCGTCGTACACGCTGATGGCCAGCGCGGACACGACGATGATCTGACCGAAAATGAGAAAGCGATGCGCGAGGTCGTCCGCGTCAAAGCGGTTGGCGTAAAAGGTGGTGCCCATCCACACCCACCAGATGGGGATGAAAAGCAGCACGAAGGCGATGAAGCCGTTGGTCGAGACATCCTCGCTCAACTTGTTGCCCAACTGCACGATGGACGCCACGTACACGAGGTCGTAGAAGAGTTCCAACCAGCCCACCTTGCGATGGGTGCTTTCCGTTACCAAGCGCGGCGCTTTGCTAACGGGGGCGTCATGATGAGATGCTGCTGCCGAATGCGTCATGGCGTCTCCTTATAAATGATGCGTGAAATGAATTGTTCGGTAGGGGCAAGGCCCGCCCCTACGATTAACCCGTTGTTTGGCCGCTCCGTAATGCCGACCCCACCCCCGGCCCCTCCCCGAATTCAGGGAGGGGAGCAAACATTGTTCGCAGAGACAAACTTGTCTGTGTCGGGACGCGCAACGGCGCGTCCGCACGATTCCCTCAGTTGTTAAATATGCGCCTCAGCCCAAGGAAGAGGGGACAAGTACGCTTGACACGCTTATGTGAACTTTCGGATGACTTCCAGCAGTTCCTCGCCGTAAGTACGGACGCGCCATTCGCTCATGCCGGGGACACCCTGCATCGCCTCCAGCGACTTAGGCGCGTGCTCCGCCAGTGACCAGAGCGCATCCTTCGAGATAATCACGTCCGATTCGACGCCGCGCTGCAGCGCCCGGTTTTTGCGCCACTCGCGCAGCGCCGTGTAGCGATCCACGATTTGTGGATCGGGCGTCGGTTCCGGCGCGGGCGGCTGCGGGATTTTCGCCGTTTTGCCTCGTTCGACCGCTTCCAGAATGGCGCGGCCATACACGCGGATCACGTTTTGCGAAAGGCCGCCGACCGCATCGATCTCCGCCATTTTGGTCGGCGCGGCCAGCGCCAGCGCATGCAGCGTCTTGTCCTGCGCAACCTTGAAGGCGGGCGTATCTTTTTCGTGGGCGACCGCTTCCCGCCAGAGGTACAGCTCGCGCAGCACGGCCGTCTGGCGGCGCGTGAGTTGGTTAGGCAGCGCGATCTTCCAGTAGCCTTCGGGGTCAAATTCGCCCCGGCGGGCGGGCGGCACTTCAATGGCATCGCGGAACGCTTCGTTCGCCTCTTCGGTGCGGTTGAGCCGCGCCAGTTCCGCGACGAAGTGGTCGCGCAGGGCGGGCAGATAGTGCGTGTCCATCTGCGCGTAGAGCAGGCTGCTCTGCGGGAGCGGGCGCGTACCCCAGTTATCACGCTGGTGGCTCTTGTCGACTTCCACCTCGTGGAATTCGTGCAGGAGCGCGCCGAGACCGACCTGCTTGTACCCACAAATGCGCGCGGCAATCATCGTGTCAAACAGGTTGACGAACGTGAAGCTGAAGTCGCGCTTCAGGCACATCAGGTCGTATTCTGCCGCGTGGAACACCTTCTCTATCGAAGGGTCAGCCAGCAGCGGCGCGAGCGGGCTGAGGTCGCTGATGCGGAGCGGATCGAGAATGTAATCGTGCTTGCGTGTAGAGACTTGGATCAAGCAGACGCGCTCCCGATACGCGTGCAGGCTGTTCGACTCCGTGTCGAGCGCGATCAGCTTTTCGGCAGCCCAGCGATCGGTGAAATAGCGCAGCTTATCCGTCGTCTCGACGAGCACAGGAATCGGGAGTGGACGGCGTTTGGTCATGTGGGTTATTATCCTCGACTCGTGCATCAGCATGCAAGTGGCGGAACTTACGGAGATAAGCGTTTTTGACATCCCCCGTCAATTGTGATACATTTTACAAAGACTCGTCACACGTAAAAGTGCTGTCTTTTGCATCTACTGTCAATTTGCCGTCCTGTGCGTTAAACTCACACAGTATCCGGCTTTTTGGATTTATCGCCTGATAAACCTTCAGGGAGGCAGGTCGTTCATGTCTACAACCGCAAGCGCCGGCGAAGCCAAACCGGTTTCGTCAGCACCCGCAAAAGCGGCTCCTCAGGTGCAAGTTGCCGCGCCGAGCCGCCGCGAGTTTCTCTATTACATTTGGGGCGCGTCAATGGCGCTGCTGCTCGGTGAAGCGGGTGCAGGGCTGATCTGGTTTGCGCTCCCCCGATTTAAGGAAGGGACCTTCGGCGGGACGTTCAATCTCGCTGGCGATACGCTTCCGCAAGCGGGCAGTGCTCCTGTGAACGTCCCCGAGGGCCGCTTCTGGCTGAGCAATTCGGATGCGGGCTTCGTCGTCCTCTATGGCGTGTGCACGCACCTCGGCTGCCTGCCGAAGTGGGTGGATGTCAATAATCGGTTCGAGTGCCCGTGCCACGGGTCGAAATACGAGATCGACGGCAAATATATCGAAGGTCCTGCCCCGCGCAGCCTCGACCGTTTCCGGACGACGATCACGTTTACCGATGGCACCAGCGAAACGATGAACCGCGATGGCGATCCCATCAATCTGGCGGGGCGCACGATCGCCTCGATTGCTGTTGATACTGGCACGCGCCTCAAGCGCAACGGTAAGGTCTAATCAGGGTTCAGGGGAGAGGAGCATAACGGAATGTCGGTACTCCCGTTTCCATCATTCCTAGATGATGTGAAGGAAAAGGGGCTTCGGCGCGCGCTGTACGAGGGGATCAACAACGTCGTTGAACGCTTGACCGCAGGGATGAACGTCCAAGACCTGCGCGAAGCGTTACGCGGTGACCCGCCGAGTCGCAAACCGAACCCGCGCTTACAGCCACATGCGGATGGCTTCTGGCTGCACATGCGTCCTAGTTATTTCCACAAGTCGGTGACCGGTCTGTATCCGGAATTCCGGCTTGGCTGGCTGTCCACTTATTTCGTTTTCTTCGAGACGATCACAGGTATTTTCCTGATGGTGTGGTACACACCATCGCCGGAAGTCGCCTACTCGAACATGCTTGCGATCATGTCGAATGTGCCGCTCGGCCAATTCATGCGCGACCTGCACCGTCTGGGCGCGGAAGCGATGGTGTTGATAGTCACCTTACACATGTTAAGGACCTTCTTCACCGCCAGCTATAAGAAGCCGAGAGAGTTCACGTGGTTCAGCGGTGTACTGCTGCTGGCGTTCACGATGTTCCTCAGCTTCTCCGGCTACCTCCTCCCGTGGGATCAGCTCGCGTTGTGGGCGGTGACGATCGGGGCGTCGATGGTGGAAGCTGCGCCGCCCGAAGTCGTCGGTACGAACCTCAACCTGCTGCTGCGTGGTGGCCCGGAAATCGGCGCAAACGGTTTGCTCCGCTTCTACCTGCTGCACGTGCTGGCTGTTCCCGCCCTGCTGTTCGTCTTCCTCGGCGTCCACTACTATAAAGTGGTCGTGCATGCGCACAGCTTGCCGCCGCGCGAAGAGAACATCGGCGAAGATACCGCCAAGCGCGTCCCGCTGGACAAGCGTGTGTACTTCATCCCTGACATCCTGACCAGTGAAATCATGTGGATTGGCGTCACGACGCTGGTGCTGGTCGTGCTGGTGACGTGGTTCTTCCACGCGCCGCTCGAAAACCACGCCGACCCACAGGTCACCCCGCTCGGCACGACCGCGCCGTGGTACTTCCTGTGGATTCAGGGCGCACTGAAGCTGGGCGATAAAGTGTTCTGGGGCATCATCTTCCCGACAATTTATGTCGGTATTCTCGCAGTGTTCCCCTATATCGACACTGCGCCGAGCCGCCGTTGGGCGCATCGCCGCTTCCAACTGTCGTTCGCGTTCGTCATGATCACCGGTACGGTTATCCTCAGTTACATGGGGCTGCCGGAATTCGGCGTGGTCACGTCTGCGGACTCGGAAATCTTGCATGAGCTGGTGAAAGAGCCAGCGCACAACCACATGGGGATTATGCTGCCCATTCCGTTTGACGAGCTGCGTCCTGGCATGTACACCACGCGCCAGTTTGAAGCGGCCAGCCCGGATGAAGCAGCAGAAGTCGTGAGCGCCTTCAACACACAGATCGGCAACGGTCAGTTTGAAGCCAGCGGCTCCACGCTGATCGCCTACCTTGCTTCGCAGCACCTGCCAGTCACTTCGCTGAACTTCACGGCGCTGCCGAACGATGGCGGTGAGCTGTATAACGCCGTGCACGAATTCGAGGAACTGATCGCCGGTCGCCCGACGGAATTACCGGAAGGCTGGGGCGCGGTCATCATCTCGGACGTACAGGATGGTCTGAAGCGCATCGACGTGATGATGGTCTGGCAGGACTACGAGAACGAGAACGGCCGCCCGATTCTGAATGCAGACGGTGAGCCCACGATCATTGTGGATGAGGCGGGCAATCCGGTGTGGCGCGTCAACAGCCAGCACATCTTTATCCATGAGAATTCGCAGTATTTTGCAGCGCCGGGAACGTAAGCGATGTTCAACCTACAACGACTGCTAGTTGAGCGCATTGAGTCGCGCATCCTCGTGGGGACGGTAGCTTTCCTGCTGATCATGGTGTTGGTCGGTTGGATCGCCATCAACGAAGGTGGGCGCATGAAGGCTTTCGAGGAGCAATATACCGCTCGCTCGATTGAACGTGGGGCGGTGTTGTTCATGAACAACTGCTCCACCTGCCACGGTGAAGATGGGCGCGGTCTGGCGGGCATTGCCCCCGGCTTGAACAGCCCGTATCTGTTCGGTCACGACTTCTTCGCGGAAATCAACGCGGAAGTCGCCACCCTGACCGCCGAACGTGACGCCGAAGGCACGACGGACGCCCGCAAGGCCGAAATCGATGCGCGGTTGGCGGAACTGGAAACGGAACGGACGAACCTCACCACTTCGCTGCAAACCGCGGTCGCCGCGGGCTACGACCCCGCCAAGGGGACGCGCCTCGACAGCGTCGGCTGGAGCAGCACCCTCTATAACTACGTGTACACGACGCTGATTCACGGTCGTCCCAACAGCGGCAGCTATTGGCCGCGCGCCATGCCCGCATGGTCGCAGACCGCTGGCGCAGCGCTGCGCAACGACCAGCTCGGCGACCTGACCACGTTCATCATGAACTGGGACAAGGGCGACGCGTGGACGGTGGAAGACGCGAACGCGGTGCGTCAGTATCCGCGCTACCCGGTGGATGCGGCGCTGGCCGCGCCCGGCGCTGACACGATCGGTGTGAGCACGGATATCGCCACCATCATGACGGAACTGGCGAACTTCACGGGCGACTCGAACAACGGTCAATCGCTGTATAACGGCGCGCTTGGCTGTGCGGGCTGCCACACCGCAGGCGTCGTCGCCCCGGCGACCGCTGGCACGTGGACGCGCGCCGAGACCGAACGTCTGACCGACCCTGCGCTGGCGGGCTACACGGCGGAGCAGTATCTCGCTGAGAGCATCACGCACCCGAACGATTATGTCGCTCCGGGCTTCCAGCCCGGCATCATGCCGCAGAACTTCGCGGATCGCATCACCTATCAGGATCTGGCAGACCTGATCGCCTTCCTGGCGACCCAGCAGTAACCTCGTTGGTTGGGGCAAGGCCTCCCTTGCCCCGACACAGCTATCTGATTGCAAAACCCCTTGTTCGCGCGAGGGGTTTTTCATATCTCAGCCGCCGCAGAGTTTCGGTCTGAGCGCCGCCTGCGGTATACTGGCGGCTCATTATTTCGTTGACCTTGCAAGGAGTCTACCCTTATGAAGATCAAGACGCTGATCGCCCTGCTCCTGATCTTGCTGGTGGCGGCCTCGCTGACGCACGCGCAGGACGCGACCGTCGAAGCCCCAACCGCCGAAGCCACCGTTGAACTAATCGAACCGGTTGCCGTGGAAGTCGCCACGGAAGAAGCGACCTCGGAAGCCGTGGCGGAAGATCACAGCGAAGACGCCGCTGCCGAAACAGAAACCGCCGCGGAAAGCGAAACTGAAAGCGAAACCCCCGCGGGTTCGGCGCTGCTCATGCTGCTGCTGGGCGTCGCCGTGGTCGTCGCCGTCGGCGGGCTGACCATGCTGCGCAGCGGGAACAAGTCATAGTCGTTCCCGCGCTGTAAGCCGGTCAAAGGACGGGGACAGCCTCGTCCTTTTTGATTCTGGGAAAAGCAGCCTCACCCCCATCCCCTCTCCCTTAGGAGAGGGGAAACGGCGGACGCGCAAAAGCGTCTCCCTAAGAAATAGGTTCGGGTTGGCGAGCGGGGTTTGCTCCCTCCCTGAATTCGGGGAGGGGCCGGGGGTGGGGTCGGACACGGCAGATGCGAGCAGGCGTCAAAAGATTCAGCGAGCATTCAGCCGTCGTTCCTTGTGACGGCGGTCACAATAGATTACAATTATGCTCGTGCAAATTTGAAAAATTAGCGTTATGGGGAGTTCCCTTCATGGCAACGACATGGGAAAAGGGCGCTGTGTCCGTCCCTGCCCGCCGCATGCGCAGCGGACAAGGTCAGCGGCTGAAATTCCTGATCGGCGGGCTGCTCATTCTCGGCGCGGTCGTCTACCTGATCATCTCCGGCACCCTGACCGGCGCGCGCTTCTTCATCTCCGTGGACGAACTGCTGAGCAAACCGGACTACGTCGGGCAGACGGTGCGCATCACCGGGGCGGTGCTCGGCGACTCGATTGTGTACGACGAAACCAACCTCACGATTGAATTCACCATCGCCAATGTGCAAGAACCCTACGACGATCTCGCGCTGGCGCTCAATCAGGCCGTCAATAATCCGACGGCTAACCGCATCAACGTGCGCGTTGAGAATTCGGTGATGCCGGAACTGCTGCAAAACGAGGCGCAGGCGATTTTGACCGGATCGCTCGATGAAAACGGCGTGTTCCACGCGACCGAACTCAACCTCAAGTGCCCGTCGCGCTTTGTCGAAGGCGGCCCGTCGCAAGCCGAAATCGCTGAGATGGGCGCATAGACCATGCGCGTTCTCTCTCACAAGGACGAGGCATGCCTCGTCCCTACACAACCAATTTTCGTAGGGACGAGGTATACCTCGTCCTCAACAGTTACGAGTGCCGATCATGCTCGCTGAAATCGGCCTTGTCACGCTGGGTCTGAGTTTCTTCGCGGCGATCTACGCGATCCTTGCGTCGGTCTACGGGGCGCGCATTCACAGCGAACGCGTGATCCTCACCGGGCGCAACGCCTCGCTGACCACCTTTCCGCTGCTGCTGCTGGCTTCGGCGGCACTGCTGGCCGCGCTCATGTCGCAGCAGTATCAGATCGGCTATGTGTGGCAGGTCAGCGACCCAAACACGCCGACGTTCTACCGCATTACGGCGCTGTGGGGCTCGCAGCAGGGGTCGCTCCTGTTCTGGTGCTTGCTGATGAGCCTGTTCACCTTCGTGGCGACGCTCATCAACTGGAAGCGCAACCGCCCGCTGATGCCCTACTTCATCGCCTACTGCATGGCGACGCTGGCCTTCTTCGTCGGGCTGGTGCTGTTCATGGAAAACCCGTTCGCGCGCTTCTGGATCACGCCGGATCTCGCGGCGAATGCCGCCGTCCCGACCTACCTGTTCATCCCGCCGGGGGCAGAACGTCCCGACTCGCTGCTGCTGGCACAGTCGGCGCGCGGGCTGAACATTCTGCTGCGCCACTTCGGCATGATCATCCACCCGCCAATGCTGTACCTCGGCTTCGTCGGCTTCGTGATTCCGTTCGCGTTCGCGATGGCGGCGCTGGCCTCCGGCGAACTGTCGACCAACTGGATCAAGGCGGCGCGGCGCTGGTCGCTGATCGCGTGGCTGTTCCTGTCGCTTGGGCTGCTGCTCGGCGGGCGCTGGGCCTATGACGTGCTCGGCTGGGGCGGCTACTGGGGCTGGGATCCGGTCGAAAATGCGGCGTTCATCCCGTGGCTGATCGGCACGGCCTTCCTGCACAGTGTGATGATTCAGGAAAAGCGCGGCATGCTCAAAGTGTGGAACATGGCGCTTGTGATTCTGACCTTCAGCGCGGTGATCTTCGGCACGTTCGCCACTCGTTCCGGCCTCGTCGAAAGCGTGCACAGCTTCGCGCAGAGCGGCATCGGCGTCCCGATGTTCCTGTTCTGGGGCGGTATGACGATCGTCTCGGTCGCGTTGATTTTGTGGCGCTGGAACACGGGCAAACTGCGCGACGAGCACGGCTTTGCGGGCGTGCTGAGCCGCGAGTCGCTGTTCGTGCTCAACAACGTGGTGTTCGTCGCGCTGGCGCTGGCGATCTTCTGGGGCAGTTTCGGCGCGCCGATCCTCTCCGAACTCGCCATGAACACCGAAATCACACTCGGCAAGCCGTACTTCTACAGCACGACCGTACCCCTGTTCGTGGCACTCTACATCCTCATGGGGATCGCGCCGCTTTCGGCATGGGGCGCAACGTCTGCGCGGCGTCTGGGTCGGCTGATGCTCGTCCCCGTCGTGCTCTCGCTGGTGACGCTGGTGATCGTCGCTGTGCTGTGGACGCGTGACGCAGGCGCGTTGTTCGGCTATGGCGTGGTGATCTTCGCGGGCTATGTCGCCGGTTACGAGACGTATCGCGGCGCGGTGGCACGGCGCAAAAACACGGGCGAAGCCCTGCCGCTGGCGCTGCTGGCGCTGTTCGGCAAGAACCGCCGCCGCTACGGGGGTTTCATCGTGCATCTCGGCATCACGGTGATTGGCATCGGCGTGATTGGCAGCACGCTGTTTCAGGTGGAAACGCAGCAGAACCTGCGCGCGGGTGAGGCGCTGGACTTCGGCGGCTACACCATGCGCTTCGACGGCCTTGACCGCAACCAGATCGCGGAGGACAACCGCGTGATGGACATCGCCAATCTCACACTGATCCGCGACGGACAGGAGATCGCCACGCTGCGCCCACGCCACGACTTCTTCCCGCAGGCGCAGGACATGAACGTGATGAATATCGCCGGGGCGCACAGCACGCTCGAAAACGACTTCTACGTGCTGCTGGCCGCCTTCAGCGATGACGGCTCGACGGCGACGTTCAAGGTGTACATCAACCCGCTGATCAATCTAATCTGGTGGGGTGGCCTGATCCTGATCCTCGGCACGCTGATCTCGGTCGCCCCGAGCGAAAGCGTCCCGGCACGCGTGCGCGAATCGGCGGCACTCAAGGCGGGGGCAAGGGCATGAATGATAACCTCACCCCCCAGCCCCCTCTCCGTGGGGAGAGGGGCGGAAAACAAGTTAAAGCTCTCGCCTCACACCTAAATCCCCTCTCCCAAGGGCGAGGGGACTTGAACAGGTCTCACCACCCCCTCTCCGCTCGGAGAGGGGGACGGGGGTGAGCGCGCCCCCCCCAAGGGGGGACCACCCCCCCCCCCCCCCCCCCCCCCCCCCCGGGGGGAGGACGAGGCAGGCCTCGTCCCTACTGGCGTTATTTCTAGCCTTCCTGCTGATCGCCGCACCCGTCGCCGCGCAGATCGAGATCACGGCGGACGAGGTCAATAACGTCGCCAAGCAGTTGTACTGCCCCGTGTGCCCGAATGAAACCCTCGATGTGTGCCAGACACAGGCCTGCGCCCAGTGGCGCGATGAGATCCGCACGCAGTTGAGCGAAGGCCAGAATGCCCAGCAGGTGATCGACTCGTTTGCGCGGCGCTACGGCGAACGCGTGCTCGCCACGCCGCAAGACCCGACGCTGCGCGCGCTGTCGCTCTATACGCCGTTTCTCCTCGCGGGGATCGCGCTGGTGATCGGCGCGATCACCTTTTTGCGCTGGACAACCAGAAAACCGCAGCCACTCCGCGCGACTCCCCCTCTCCCTTCGGAGAGGGGGTCGGGGGGTGAGGTTGAAGATGATGCTTATCGTTCGCTGATTGAACGCGATTTACGAGACTGAAAGCACCCGACCGAGTAGATGAAACAGCGGTTACAACCGATGAGTGATGATTTACTGGAACAACTTGAACAAACCGATACGTCAACGACGCGCCGCGGCCTCAGCACGGGCTCGATTGTGCTGCTGGCGGGCGTGATCGTCGCGGTGATTGTGGTCGGCATTGCCCTCTTGCGGCAGCAGCAAGCCCAGCCGACCAGCGGCCTCGCGCCCGATTTCACGATCACGACGTTCGACGGAGAGGAATTCCGCCTGTCCGAACAGCGCGGCCAGATCGTGGTGATCAACTTCTGGGCGAGCTGGTGCGGTCCCTGTCGCGAAGAAGCGCCCGCGCTCCAACGCATCTGGGAGCGCTATCGCGATCAGGGCGTGATCGTGCTCGGCGTGACCTACACTGATGAACCGGACGACTCGCTGGCTTTCATGCAGGAATTCGGCCTGACCTACCCGAACGCCGACGATGCCCGCTCGATGGTGAGCAACGATCTGTATCATATTCAGGGCGTACCGGAGACGTTCGTGATCGACCAGGAAGGCAACGTCGCTCAGTTTATCTACTCGGTCGTCAAAGAAGAAGAATTGACCGCTTTGATCGACCGCCTGCTCGCAGAGGCATAAGGCATGAGCATTGAAGGCGTGGTGTTCGGGCTGTTCATGATCGCGGTGGTGGCGCTGCTGATCGCGCTGCCGCTGTTCAGCCGCCCGCAGACCGATCAACTGGCGGACAAGCAGCGTGAACGCTTGCAGTTGTACTATGAGCGGGTGCTGCGCAACCTGCGCGATCTCGACGAGGATCACGCGCTCGGCAAAATCGAGGACGACGCCTACGCCGCAGAACGCGCGCTGTGGGTTGACCGCGGGGTGCAGGTGCTCAAAGCGTTGGATGTGCCCGCGGAACGCGCTATGATTGCGCCCACGCCCGCGGACGACGTGGCCGTCGACCGGGCGATTGACGACGCGATCGAAGCGGCAATCCAGAGATACCGCGCTGAAAACAAGGTTGTTGAATGAAATTAGGACAGAATCGACTCGCTCCTAGCGACCCCACCCCCCAGCCCCTCCCCGAATTCGGGGAGGGGAGCCAACCGGAACGAGTCGCCGCCCCTCTCCCAGCTTGCGTGGGAGAGGGGTCGGGGGTGAGGGGCAGATCGGGCGACCACACAGGGTCGCCCCTACATTTGTCATACGTGTTAATCATGGCGCTCACGTTGTTCCTCGCGGCGTGCGGGGGCTTGGGCGGGGAACCGCGCATCGTCGCGACGGTGCTGCCACCCACGCCGTTTGAAGCGCCGCCCCCGCAGGCCGCGCCCGATCTCGTGAATGGCGCGGCCATCTACCAGCAGAACTGCAAATGGTGCCACGGCGTGAGCGGCGCGGGCGATGGCGACATGGTCACGAGCGGTCAGGTGACCAACCCCGGCATCTTCACCGATCCGGCGACGGCCAGCGATCAGCGCCCGACCGAATGGTTCGGGACGATCACACTGGGGCGCATCGACAAGCTGATGCCGCCGTGGGGCGATGCGCTCACCGAGCAGCAGCGCTGGGATGTCGCCCTATACACGTACACTCTGCACTATGAGCGCGCCCTGCTGGAACGCGGCGCAGAGATGTGGGCGGCGAACTGCGTCGAATGCCACGGCGAGAGCGGACGCGGCGACGGCCCGCGGGCTGCCGAACTCACGCGCCCGGTCGGCGACTTGACCGACCCGGCGACAATGGTCACACAAAATGATCAGGTGTACGCGACGATCATCCGCGAGGGCGTGGGCGAAAACATGCCTGCCTTCCAGAATGAACTCTCCCCCGAAGACATCACAGCGGTGGCGCAGTATTCGCGGGCGCTCGCCCTGAGCGGTGTGGATGCGCTCGGTCAGCCCGTGATTCCACCCCCCGTCAGCACCGAAGAAGCCCCCGCGCCCAACGCGACCGCCGAAGTCGGCGCAAGCGCTGATGCAACTGCGGAAGCCGCGGCGACAACCATCACGATCAGTGGGCAGGTCACGAATGGCAGCGCCACGGGAACTGTCCCCGCCGACGCGGAAGCCGTGCTCTTCATGTTTGACGCGGCCTTCGCGCAGACGCAGACGACCGCGCCGATCAATGCGGACGGGAACTACACCTTCGCCAATGTGCCCTACGACGTGGCAAACGTGTACATCGTGACGATCAACTACCGCGACCGGGTGTTCGCCAGCGAGGTGCGCCGCGCCGAGTCGCTCACGCAGGACGCCGCCGATGGTCTGCTCGATCTGCCGATCACGATCTACGAGCTGACCGAAGACCCGAGCGTCATCCAGATCACGGGTATGGTGAGTCAGGTTGCGGTCGTCGGGGACAGCCTCGAAGTCGCGCAGGTGATGACGCTCACCAACACGTCGGATCGCGCTTTCAGCAGCAGTCAAACGACTGAAGACGGGCGCAATATCTCGGTGGTGATTTCGCTGCCGCCGGGCGCGATTGTGGCGGGCTTGCCGGATGAGCAGCGCTACGTGGTCGCGGCGGAGCAGTTCGCCGTGCTCGACACGGTGCCCGTACTGCCCGGCGAAGACCACCTGATCCAGTTGGTCTACCTGATCCCCTATGAAAACGACGCGATCATCGAACAACAGATGAATTACGCGGTGAATGGCGCGGTGCGCTTGCTCATCCGTCCGGAGAGCGTGACCGTCACCAGCGATCAGCTCCCGGCGCTCGGCGTGGAGACGCTCGGCGGCAACCAGTACCGCTCGTTCGGCGCGGATCTGGCGCTCAGCGCGGGTGATGTCATCCGCTACGACTTGCGCGGCGCGGGCGTGGAGGTCGCGCAGTCGGGTGAGACCTCAGTCGTCGATTCAAGCACGCTGCCGCTGATCGTGATCGCGTTCCTCGCCTTCGTCGCCGTGCTGATCAGCGTGTCATATCTGCTTTACTACCGCTCGAAGCAGCAGCCCACCGCCAAACTGGCCGCTACGCCCGATGAAACGAAAGCCTCGGCGCTCGTGCAGTACCTGATCGCGCAGATCGCGCAGTTGGACGCGCGGCACGAAGCGGGCGACATCGGCGACGACGAGTATCAGCAGCAGCGGGACAAACTCAAAGACGACCTGAAGCGCGCTATGGAAGATGCCCCATGATTATCGAAACGCACGCCCTCACCAAAGCTTACGGGCTGCAGCCCGTCCTCAGAAAGATCGACCTCGGCATTGAGCGCGGCGAATTCGTCGCGCTGCTCGGCGCGAACGGCAGCGGCAAATCGACGCTGCTGCGCCTGCTGTGCGCGCTCACCAAACCGACCGCCGGGAGCATCAAGGTCGGCGGGTGGGAACTGCCCAAAGAGGCCGCCGCCGTCCGCTCACAGATCGGGCTGGTCAGCCACAAATCGTTGGTCTATGACAACCTGACCGCCATCGAAAACCTGCGCTTTTTCGCGCGTGTGTACGGCCTCGACGATATCGACGGACGCATCAAACGCGGGCTCGAGCGCGTGGGGTTGGGCAAACGCGGCGGCGACCTCGTGCGCACCTATTCGCGCGGCATGCTGCAGCGCCTGAGCATCGCCCGCGCGCTGATCCACAACCCGGATGTGCTGCTGCTTGACGAGCCGTACACCGGGCTGGATCAAGACGCGTCCGGCATTCTCGATAGTCTGCTCGTGCAAGCGCACGGTGACGGCAAGACGATCATCATGGTGACGCACGAACTCGACCGGGCGCAGCGTTTGGCCCAGCGCGCCATCATCATTTCACGGGGGGCGATTGTGCTCGACGCGCCCATGAGCAGCATTGAATATTTACCCGCGCGCTACACCGAAGTCACAGGCATGACCACCCGATGAAAACTCGCTTCTTTGCCGTCGTCTCCGCCATCATCCGCAAAGACCTGCAAGCGGAACTCCGCAGTCGGGAGCTCATCGGGTCGATGGGCTTGTTTGCACTCCTGAGCATCCTCATCTTCTCGTTCGCGCTGGAACTCGACCGTATTGCCCGCGTCGAAGCCATCAGCGGCGTACTATGGGTGACGATTGTCTTCTCCAGCATCCTCGGGCTGAATCGCAGCATGGCAATGGAGCGCGATCAGGGCAACCTCGAAGCCCTGCTGATCGCGCCGATTGACCGCGGGGCGATCTTCGTCGGCAAGCTGATCGGTAACTTCCTGTTCACGCTGACGGTCGGCGCGGTGCTGCTGCCGCTCATGACCATCCTGTACAACCTCTCGCTGATCACGCCCATGCTCATCCTGACGCTGCTGCTCGGCATTCTCGGCTTCACCGTGATCGGTACGCTGCTGGCCGGGATGACGGTGCAAACCCGCGCCCGTGACGCGCTGCTGCCCATCGTCATGATGCCGGTCGCGCTGCCGCTGCTGCTGTTGGCCGTGCGGGCCACGACGGGCATCATCAACGCCGCGCCGGAAGATCAATGGCTGGCGTTCGTGCAGATTCTCGGCGTGCTGGATCTGGTGTTTCTGGGGGTGTGCTTCCTGCTGTTCGATTTTGTGATCGAGGAGTGAGGATCAACGCCGCCTCACCCCCTCACCCCCAACCCCTCTCCTCAAAGAGAGGGGAGACGCTTATTGTAATTTTGTGTAGATATGCTAAGATTTTTGCAGATTTTTGGAGTTTAACGGAGAACTAGGTATCTATGACTGCGGTTCGATCTCTGCCAGTAGAGACGCCGATGGCCAATCGTACGCGCTTGCTGTGGTCGCTCACCATCGTCACCGTGATCGCGGTGGTCGTCGGGGCGTATTTCGCGCTGGCCTACGCGGGCGCGGATATTGAGCAAGGCAATGTGCAGCGGATTTTCTACTTCCATGTGTCGGCGTTCGCCGGCGCGTTCATCGCGCTCGGGGTAACCGTGTTCGCGGGCATCGCCTATCTGCGCACGCGCAGCCTCAAGTGGGATGTGCTGGCGCTGGCGGGCGTGGAAGTCGGGCTGGCGCTCGGCGTGGTCAACCTCGTCACGGGGTCGATCTGGGCGCGCCCCATCTGGAATACATGGTGGACATGGGATCCGCGCCTAACCAGCGCCGCGATCATGGTGCTGACGTATGCCGCCTACCTGATGCTGCGCAGCGGCATCGAAAACGCGGACACGCGCCGCCGCTTTGCGTCGGTGTATGGCATCCTCGCCTTCTCCACTGTCGTCATCACGCTGATCATCATCCGCATCCGCCCCGACACGATTCACCCCGCCGTGATCGGCGCCAGCCCGCAAAACGCGCAGGGCGGCTTTGGCCTCACGCCGAGCATGCTCACGGCGATGAGCGTCAACATGGTGATCTGGAGTGTGTTCGTGCCGCTCACGCTGATGTGGTGGCGCATTCGCATTGAGAACTTCGCGGCGCGGGTGCAGGAACTGCGTCTGCGCGCGCTGGAGGATTAGCCGATGCCCGAGACGACCGCTTACCTGTACCTCGGCCTCGCGGCCATTGCTGTGATCATGCTGGTGCTGATCGGCTCGATGGCGCTGCGCTATCGCGGCTTGCAGCAGGACCTCAAAACACTGGAAAACAGCTGACCAGCGATCGCCACGTGCCGTGCTACCCCTGGACAGCCTGACCCCCAGCGGGGCCCGTCAGCTCAAGCTCGACGGAACAGCTACTCCGCGCGGGCTTTGGGCGAAAACGCACATTGTCCATTGGATAAAAGCGGCCCTTCGGATAGGGGTATCCACTTCGAGGCGCGCGACTTCCCGCCATGCAAGAGGATGGGACCCCCGCCGCGATTGGCCGACGCGCTGGCGAAGGTGGTAACGAGTCAAGATTGCGGGGTGACGGCCTTCGATATCAGCGTTCCATCCACTTGAAATTTCGAACCTGAGCACGGTTACAGTAAACGACCAAATCCTAGCCGCCATCATCTGGCGGCAGGATCAATCACCAAACCATCGTCCGGAGGTCTGCCTGACGAATTGGCACCGGAACCGCCCGCCGGGCTCCAGAACTTGAGATGAAGGTAGTTTTGGCAGGCTGAACCAAACGAACGCGGAGCCACCGCCGATCAACAGCGGACTCCCCCCACAGATAAAGATCTTTCGCGCTGATTCAATGGTCGATGATTCAACGAGGCGCATCCATCGCTCCAACCTGCGTGTCACATCGATTATCCTTATGGCGCGGTCGGACGCGGACGGCGCGGGCTTTGTCGGACCGATGTAACATCCGCTTCGCTGATGACGTCGCCCGCCCGTTCGATGCGCCGTCTCCGCGATAGGCCGACGCGCTGGCAAGGTCGTCAGGATGATGGTGTCGCCGAGTTCGGCGGCTTTTTGAACTTGATATTCATGGCGTACACGACGAAGTAGTAGCCATCGTCGTTCCAGCGGCGGATGTCGCGACCGGAGGTCTGCCCGACAAATTCAGTGCGCCCACGTTCTAGGTATTTCAGGTAGTTGGCGTAGTAGACCACGCCAAGACTGTCGGTGTCCTCATAGTAGACTTTGTAGCTGACGCGATGTTCCATGCTGCGATCCTCTGGCGCTGCCCAAACACACGTCTTCTTTTCCTTCGATGCGCTCGTCCGGGCCGTTGAGCCGGCTTGGGGTGAGGTCATTCCCGGCAATTCGCGCTATACTTCAGGGTATGATGCGACGACTACTCACGCTCACACTTCTGCTATTGGCGGCCTGCGGACCGACTCCCGGCGTGAACACCACGCCGACCGCCTTCCCCTTCCCGACTATGACGCCCGGTCGCGTGCTGCAGGTGCCTATGCCGACGCTGGCCGGCGGCATCCCGCTGGATGGATCGGGTCTGGCGAACCCGGCGACCGCGGTCGCCATTGCCAACCGACCGACCGCCACGCCGAATCTACGGGCGTGCCCCGCGCCGAACGCGGACGCGGTGCTCGACCCGGCGCTGCCCGCCACCGCCGCGCGCATCGATGATGTGATCGCGCTCTACCTCAACGATGGCGGCAACGCGGACAACCTCACAGTCTACCTACGCGAAAACTGGAACGTGCTCGGTGAGACAGGTTTCGCGCGCGGCAACCTCGACCTGACAGGCGAAGGCACGCCGGAGATCGTGGTCAGCTACCGCGCGCCGGATGTCGGCGGGAGTCTGCTGGTGTTCGGCTGCATCGACGGGCGCTACCTGACGCGCTACGAAGTGACGACCGGCGGCGACGCGCCGCAGCTTCTCACCATTGGCGACCTGAACTACAACGGCCAGCAAGAACTGGTCTTCAGCGGGGCGGCGTGCACGGACGAAACGTGCACTTATACCACGCAGATCCTTTCGTGGAACGCCGACCGCGGGCGCTTTGTTAATCTGGTGAGCGGCGCGCTCACGAGTGACAACCTGCCGACCGTCGAAGATATCGACGCCGACCAGATCAACGAGCTGATTGTGCGCATGGATAACAACGGCGACAGCACCACGGGGCCACTGCGCACGGGCTTCACCGTGTACGACTGGGACGGCGCGAGCTATGTCCGCTCGTTCACGCAGTTGAACCCGCCGCAATTTCGCATTCAGGTGATCCAGCAGGCCGACGAGCAGTTCCGCGAAGGCAACACCAGCGACGCGATCGCGCTGTACAACCTCGCCGTGGACAGCCCCGGCCTCGAAAACTGGTATCCCGATGACGGCGCGGTACTGATCAGCTATGCGCGGTTCCGGCTGCTGGTGGCGTATGCCTTCACGGAGGATGCCCGGCTGCCCACCCTCTACCAATCGATCCTCACCGCCGCGCCCGATCCGGTGACAGCGTCGGTGTATGATGCCATGAGTCAGGCATTCTGGAATGCCTATCAGGTCACGAACAACATGAATGCCGCGTGCCTCGAAGCACAGGCGATTGTCGCGGCGCGCCCCGAAGCGCTCACGCTGCTCAATCGCTATGGCAGCCGCAGCCCGACCTATGCGGCGGGCGATGTGTGCCCGTTTTAGAAACCTCACCCCTCTCCTCATTTAGGTATCCACGAACGAATGTAGGGGCGCACCGACGTGTGCGCCCGGATGCGGGCAGACACGTCGGTCTGCCCCTACAGATAGTTTTCGCAATCAAGCGCTAAACAGCACGAGGCGCGGACATCTGCGAGAAGCAGACGCAATCAATTGCCTCCCGACGAAGGCTCGCTCGAATCCGAGCCGTCGATTAGGTTTTCATTTAACCGTTCGCAAATTCCTTGACTTTAGGTTAATGTCAGGAGCCAATCTATTTTGCAATAGCTTCAAGGCAAGCCACGCGTGATGACCTGCCGCTATTTGCCGTCCATTTGAGGTTTTCTATGTCTGAACTACTGTCCTATTTCCAGAGCCAGCGCCAGTCGATGGTCGATCTGCTGACGGCGCTGTGCCACTTCGAAACGCCTACGCTCGGCAAAGAACACGTCGACAAAATGGGCGAATACATGGAAGCGCAGTTCCGCCAGCTGGGCGCGTCCTCAGTCACGCGCATTCCGCAGGTCAATGTGGGCGATCTGCTGGTCGCGAAGTGGAACGAGAACGCCCCCGGCAAGCCGATCATGTTCCTCATCCACATCGACACGGTGTGGCCGCTCGGCACGCTGGCGGAACGCCCCGTCCGCATTGACGACGATGGGCGGCTGTTTGGCCCCGGCGCAATCGATATGAAGGGCGGCATCACCGTCACCCTATCAGCGATTCGCGGCCTGGTAGAACGCGGCGAAATGCCCAATCGTCCGATCTGGGTGATGATGACGACCGACGAAGAAGTCGGCAGCATCTACTCGCATGATCCGATTGAGGAATATGCCAAGCAGTGCGGTCTCGTGCTGGTGATGGAACCCGCGACGATTGACGAAGCGCTCAAGACGATGCGCAAGGGTATCGCCACCTACCGCCTCGACATCGAAGGGCTGCCCTCGCACGCCGGGAATGCGCCGGAAAAGGGCATCAACTCAATCATCGAATTCGCGCAGCAGGCGATGAAACTCCGCGACTGGAACGACTACAAGCGCGGCATCACTATCTCCGTGACGATGGTTGAAGGTGGCAGTGCGACGAACGTCATCCCCGCCAAGACGGTCGGCCATGTGGATACGCGCGCGATGACCGTCGCGGACTGGCAGGAGACCTATGATCGCATGATGGCGCTCGAACCGATGGTTCCCGGCGCGAAACTCAAGGTCTCGATGATCAACGGGCACAAGCCGATGGAACGCAACGAGACGATGGTGCGCTCGTTCGCGCAGTGCAAGGCGATTGGCGAAGCCTATGGGTTTACCGTGCGCGAGGATATGAGCGGCGGCGGCTCGGATGGCAACACGGTCGCGGCGCTCGGCATCCCCGTGCTCGATGGTCTCGGCCCGCAGGGTGACGGTCTACACGCACTGCACGAGCATGTGGTGCTCAACAGCCTGCCGCGCCGCTCGACGCTGCTGGCGGCGATGCTCAAGGATTGGGATTTCAACAAGTAAAAGGGTTTTCCCCACAATTTTGTAGGGGCAGACACGTAGGTCTGCCCCTACAAGCAAGGCAATTGTAGGGACAAGGCATGCCTCGTCCCTACGGCGAAACTCCGCACCCTCTAGATCGCGTCCGACTACACGACACACGGCTGACTAAGGCGCGGTCGCAACTTCCTCATCAAACCACGACTCTTCACCCTGGGCGCGCAAATCAATGACCTGCCGGTCGGGAAAGCGGGCGATGATGTCATCCCGCAGCGTGCTGCTGTCCTGAAAGTTCCACGCGGCGACAATCGGACTATCGAGGTACGGACTCGTGACGGCCATCAAGGCGCCGAACGCGCGCCAGCGCACATCCGTCCCGTTGACGATCACAAGCACATCCCGCCCCGGTTCACGCCGCGCCTCGATTTCGGCGATGCGTTCGCGATTCACATGGTTGAAGCCCCGCAGCACACCGATCCGCGGCAGGCTGTAGGTGATGAAGCTGTAGACGAGCAGCGCGGCAAATACAGCGTAGAGCAGCGGACTGAGGACTGAGGACTGAGGACTGGGTTGAAAATCTGCCTGCTGTGCTGTTTCACTGCGTCCAACACTGTTTTTCTCGGCCCTCAGTCCTTTAACCTCAGTCCTCCAGCGCACCAGCCAAGCAATTGGCAGCGCGCTAAGCAGGCAGACCGCAGTGAGTGCTTCGTAGTAGTAGCGCGTGCTGTAGCGCTGCGACCCGATCCAGTAGGTCATCTGCGAGCCGAGCAGCGAGAGCGTCACGGCAGCGAGAATCCACGTCCAGACCTCGGTGCGGCGGCGCAGGACGAGGAACGGCGCGAGCAGCCACGCAAAGGCCACCGCCAGCCACAACCACGCAAAGACCGGGTTAGTCATCTGGGCGCCGCCCTGCCAGTCGAAGGCGAAGCGCATCCACCCGTAAAGCAGCAGGAACCAGAGGATCACCCACGGCGATTTGCGCCGAAAACCGACGAACAGGCCGAAGGGCAGCAGCACCCAACTGAGCCCCGTCCGCAGCCAGTAATCGGCCTCTGTGGTCAACTGCGTGACGATCTCGGGCAATACGTCGCCATTCGCATCGGTGATCGTGCCGAGCTGCCAACCGAACAGATCGGCGGCGGTCAGCGACAGGTCGAAGCGCCCGTGGTTAAAGGCTTTGGTCAACGTGTGCCCGCTGCGGCCGTACACCTGCCCCGCGCCAAACCCGATCCGGTCGTAATCCCACACGAGGCGGTAGAGATCGAACAGCGGATCGCCGACGGCGGCGCGGTTGTAGATCGGCACGGCGGCGCTGAGGACGATGGCGACGATACTCAGCGCGATGAGTGGGCGCAAGATCGAAAAGAAGGACTGAGGACTGAGGGCCGAGGACTGAGTTTTGTGAGAGGAAAGGCTCGCCTCAACGGCAGCGGCTGTGCCAATGGCGGATTGAGGACTCAATTCTTTCTCAGTCACCAGTCCTTTCACCTCAGTCCTCAAGCTGGCAGCGAACGCCCGCACGAGGCGGATCACGCTCCATACAATGACCGGGAGCGCAATGGCGACCGCGGTCAGTGGGCGCGTCGCGACCAGCGCGCCGAGCGCCAAGCCCGCCAGCAAGCCCCAGCGCGTGGCGTGGCGACCACGTTCCACCCGCCAGTAGGCGTACAGAAATAGTGTCGTCCAGAACAACGCCGACGTATGCGACATGAGCGTGGCATTGAGCAGCAGCGCCATCGGCGAGAACGCGAACAATGCCGCGGCGATCACACCCGTTTGCGGGTTGAAGATTTCACGCCCGAAGCGGTAAGTCACGGCGACGGTCAGCGCGGCGAAAAAGGCGTTGATCACCCAGTACTCGCCTAACAGGATGCCGACCGCGAGCTGTGCCGACCAGCCCGGCGTGTATTTGCTGAAGCGATTGCCCTGCCGATCCACGATGAAGGGCTGCCAGAAGACGCGGCTCGTCTCCGGCGACTCGATGACGATGTCGCCGCGCGCGAAGACCCGCGCCTGATACAAGTAGGCCACTTCGTCTTCGAGATGCGGCAGGCGTTCAAACACGGTCTGGCTGAGGTAGGCGCTCATGCCGAACGCGAACAAGGCCAATACCAACACAACAAACCGATGATCGGTGAACAGATTAGGGTTATTTCGTTTCAGGTTGCGCATAAGCTGAAGATTATAGCACTGCGCCGTAAAGTATTCCCACTTGGCACAAATCGTTCTGCTGTTTATAATGTCTCAACTTTTGACCGAAACAAATTGACAGCGGCGCCCGTTTCGGGCGTGCTGTTTTGATAGGGGTTGGACGATGAAAGTTATTCTCCTCGCAGATGTTTACAAACATGGTGTAGCTGGGGAAGTGATCGAAGTGGCGGATGGTTTCGCCCGCAACTGGCTGCTGCCCAAGCAGTTGGCCAAGAAAGCCACCAGCCACGCCCTCAAGGAAGCCGCGCAGCTGCGTGAGCAGGCCGAAGCCCGCCGTGCGCAGTTGGACCAGCGCCTGAACGAGCTGGCGCGCATGATCGACGGCGTCGAGCTCGTGTTTGGCCGCCGCGCCTCCCCGACCGGCAAGCTGTTCGGTTCGGTGACCACCTCGGAAGTCGCCGAAGCCCTGCACGAAAAGACCGGCATCGACATCAATCGCCGCCGCATCAGCCAGTCGCTGCCGCGTGAAATCGGCACGCACGACGTACCCGTCCGGCTGGGCAGCGAAACGGCGCCTGTGCTGAAGATCACCATCGTGCGCGAAGAAGAATACGCCTCGTTCATCGCCGCGCAGAAGGCGGCGGCGGAAGCGGCAGCCGCGGCTCCGGAAGCTGCGCCCGTGGAAGCAACCGAAGGCGAACCGGCTGAACAAGCAGCCGAGTAAGCTCCACCCCCCGCACCTGTTACGACTAGGGGTTTGGTTTGCCAAACCCCTATGTTTTTCACTGGGGTGATCGCGCATGGATATACAGGCGTTTGGACAATATCTGCGCCAAACCCGCGAGGCCAAAGAGATCACGCTGGACGCAGCGGAAAACGCCCTCCGCATCCGGCGGCGCATTCTCGAATCCTTTGAACTCGGCGATTTCAACATCCCGGACTCTTCCCCCATTCAAATTCGTGGTTTCATCCGCAACTATGCGCGCTTCCTCGGGTTAGACGAGGATGGCACGGTTGAGATGTATGAGGTCGCGCTGGATGAGACGCTCCGCCCGGCTCGTTTGAGCGGACGGCGGCTGGATCGCGCTAAGGCCAAGACCGGCAAGCGCGACACGCAGCCAGTGCCAGCGATGAGTCCGGCGCCAAATGGCCGCTCAACGAATGGCGCGGGACGGCGTACGGCGACCAACGAAATGCCGCCGTCGAGCTCGCTCATCAACACGTCCCCGCGCCGCGGCACCAATTGGCTGACCGTGCTCGTCGTGCTGATGGTGGGCGTGGCCGCCGTGTCGGTGATCGCCTTCGTCATTTTGCAGGCGACCGGGGCGCTGGAAGACACACCGTTTGTCCCCGACCAGAACAGCCCGCCCGTGATCGGCTTCTCGTCGCCCGAATTCACCCCTTCCCCAACGATTCAAGTGGTGCTGCTGCCCACGTCCGTGGCTGACGTGCCCTTCACCGGGGATGGCGTGCTCGTGCAGATTCAATTCGAGCAGCGCGCATGGATTCGCCTAAATGTCGATGGCATCGAGCAATATGTCGGTTTGGTGCGCCCCGGCACGGTGATGGAGTATTCCAGCACTGACCGCATCACGCTGACAGCGAGCAACGCCGAAGCGCTCAATGTGACGTGGAATGGGCAGACTCAGCCACTCTTGGGACAGCGCGGGCAAATGGTCGACGTGGTGTTCACGCGGGAAGGCGTGCAGGTCAGCTCCGGCCCCGGCTTCGAGCCAACGCCGATCCAGAGCAATACGCCGCTGCCGACGCCGACCGACCCGGCGGGCGCCATCATCGCGCAGTTGACGCCGACCGGGACGCCCGGCCCATCGCCGACCGCCAGCGATACGCCTGTGCCGACCGATACGCCCAGCGTTACGCCCACACCGTCGAATACGCCGACGCCGAGCGACACACCGACGATCACGCCGATCCCGAGCACGACGCCGCTGCCATCGAATACGCCCACCAATACCCTGACGCCGAGCGCGACCTACACGCCGACCGTCACCAATACTCCAACCAATACGACCGTTCCGACGGCGACGGCCATTTTGCCGCCGCGCCAAACGCCCGTTGATGTTACGCCTACGAAGGCAGGAAGTTAAGCCAGCCGTGTCCGCACGCACCAAAGATAAGTATTATCTCGTCAGCCTCGGCTGTTCTAAGAACACGGTCGACTCAGAAAGCATGGCGCAGGTGCTCAACGCCAGCGGCATGCGCGGCGTCGGCGACCCGCGCAGCGCCGAAGTGTTGATCGTCAACACCTGCGGCTTTATCGACAGCGCCAAGCAGGAATCGATTGATACGCTGCGCGAACTGGTCGATACCCGTAAACGCAACCAGATGGTGATCGCGGCGGGCTGCCTGTCGCAGCGCTACGGCGCGGATCTCGTGCAGGAAGTGCCGGGACTCGACGGTGTGATCGGCACGCGCCGCTGGATGGATATTTTCGATCTGATCACGCGCCTGCGCGTGCGCAAGCACCCGGAGCCACTCTATCACCTGCCCACGGACGCGGCGGTGGTCGGGCTGGACGAACGCGGTGTGCTGCGCGCCAGCGTGCAGGGCGCAAGCGCCTACCTTAAAATCGCCGATGGCTGCCGCCGTCCGTGCGCGTTCTGCGCCATCCCCAAGATCAAAGGTACCGCGGTCAGCCGCCCGATTCAGTCGATTGTCAACGAGGCGGTGCAGTTGGAGCAGATGGGCGTCAAGGAAGTCATGCTCATCGCGCAGGATACGACCGACTACGGCTACGACCTCGGTTTGAAAGATGGCATGGCCGTGCTGCTCGACGAGATCGTCAAGGCCGCGCCCGGTCTGCGCTGGATTCGCGTGATGTATGCTTATCCCGGTTACGTCACGCCGCGCCTGATCGAGACGATGGCCAAGCACCCGCAGGTGCTGCACTACCTCGACATGCCGCTCCAGCACGGTCACCGCGACACGCTGCTGCGCATGAAGCGCCCCGCCAAAATCGAGTGGGTGTATGAGACGCTGGCGAACATGCGCAGCGTCATGCCCGACCTCACGGTGCGCACGACGTTCATCGTCGGCTACCCCGGCGAGACGGATGAGGAGTTCGACGGGCTGCTCAAGTTCGTGCGCGATCTCGAATTCGACCGCGTGGGCGCATTCAAGTACTCGTATGAGATCGGCACGCCGAGTGCGACGCTGCCCAATCAAGTGCCGGATGACGTGAAAGAGGCGCGCTACAACGCGCTCATGGAACTCCAGCAGGGCATCAGCCTGAAAAAGAACCAGAGCTTCATCGGCAAGACGCTCAACGTGCTGGTCGAAGGACATGGCGAAGGCGAAGACGAAGATGGCGAACCCACGGGCGATCTGCTCAGTTTGGGGCGCAGCTACCGCGACGCGCCGGAAATTGACGGTTATGTGATCATCGAAGGCGAACTCCCCACGGGCGAGATCGTCCCGGTACGCATCACGGGCGCGACCGCCTACGATCTGATCGGCACACCGGAAATCAACGCGCCGATCATCATTCAGCCCGGCAAGGTGTACGGCGCGGGCATGCTGCCGGATTAACGCGCGGCGCCCGGAATTCAGTCTAGAGTCAAACGGCACACCCTGTGGGTGTGCCGTTTGCTTTACCGACGAACGCCCTGTGCGGAGGCGCTACGGGGCGACCGCGTTCGACGGCACCCAGACGCGGTTCGCCTGACAAGCGATCCACAACTGCGTGAAATCGCCGCTGGTCTGCGTGACATACCACGTCCCCGCTGGAATGCTGAAATTGGTCGCCGTAGCGAGATCCGCCGCGTAAAACGCAGGGGCGCCCTGCGGCAGCTCATGAATCACCGCATTCGTCGGCAGCGGATCGGCACAAGCGTCCGACGCCGGTAGGATCGGCGTAATTGAGGTGACGGAACCGCCATTGCACTTATCAATGGTGACAATCGCGCCGGAGACGGCCGGCCCCTCGGAGCCGTTGGTCAGCAGCAGCTGCACCGTGATCGGCGTGTCGTTGGGCAACGGGAAAGTGGCGGTGACCGGACCACCGGAGCTGCTGTTATACAGTGTCCAGCTATAGGGGCCGTTATCCGTCGAGACCGGATTTCCCGCATTCTCGTCCATATAGCGGTTGCCCCCCGCATCCACGATCGTCCGCCAGAAGTAGGGAGAGGGATCGGTCACGCCCGCCAGCACCATACTGAAAGTAGTTGCACTACCAGCACAATCAATCGTGTCGACACTGACAAGGCTCCAGGTCGCTCCGGCGGCGAACACGGTCGACGCCCCAAGCGCGCCTAGCACCAGCAGGAGAATCAAAATGATGACTAACAGCTTGCGCATAGTTGTCCTCGTTTATACAAATGTTAGTTTGTGACGATGCACGGATCATAATATTACGATTTATTTCTTTACACAATAGCGGTAAATTCCTAATTCAACCCTTGGATAGGCTGGACATAAACATCCCTGGCAGCTCGGCGTAGTTCACAGCGCGGACCCGCCGCTGGACTAATCCTCACTTTTCCGATCCGGTAACTCTTCTTAATTCTTCTGCATCTCTTTATGCTTTTACAGGTGAGGCAATGAATTTTTTCCGAATAAAATCCAGAAACCGAGAATCCGCAGATATACTTATTTGTAGGGTACATTGTCGGAGATTGAGCCCCTACACCCCAGAAAATCCTCCGACAATGGATCGTGAAAGCATTGCCAAAGTTTAACAAATCGAGAACTCCTCAACTCATAATTTACAGTTCTCAATGCTACACTTAGGTAAGGCTTAGGATGTTTCAGAGTAAAGTAAGACAGAACTTTTTATTCATGTCATTTGTAATTAAGTGGAGAATGCTCGTGATCCCCGGTGAAGAAAGCCTACGTCACGACCCGCGCAGCAGCGTGGGCGAACCTGTTCAAGAGAGCGTCACACTTTGGGAGCGCACCCCCTCCCGCTTCGACACCAGCGCTTCCCGCGAACAACGCAGCGACTTCGCCGCCGCTGCCGCGCGTTTCATCGGCGAACGGGATATGTTCGCCCGCGCCAACACCGCCGACGTGGCCTTCGCGCTGTAAACTCGATCACGCGCACGCAGCACACCTCCACCTGAGTTAAACGGGGACAAGGGCAACCTTGTCCCTTTTGTTGCCTGCTGGCCCTGTCGACCTTGCATATTGGCGTAGGATGCTTCCGTGGGTGAGATGAGTCGAACTTCATAACACATCCTCCGCGAACAATTTCAGGACCTTATTTAAGAGCACACGCTCCGCCTTCACCGGATCCCGATGTAGTCGGCACTTCTCCACTTCGAGTTCCCGTTCTTCACTTGCTTTCATTCTTTCCGTTTCCGGATGCAGACGATACTGCTGTTTCAACGTGTTCAGCAAGCCGGGCGTGATCCCCAAGTCGTTCTCGATCTAACGGACACGCTTGCCACTGATTTCCAGCAGACGCCAGACCATGTGTCTTGGCTTTACTTTTATCCCAGACACATGACTAATTTGAAAAGTGCCCTCTCCTCAGCCGAATTCGGGGGAATCGGGGGCGAGCTTTGATCTTAGCCCCCTACCTTCTAGGGTGACATTCTTCCTCTCATCGACCAATTTGCAACCGATCCGCCTCCTCGACCGTATAATAGAGTAGTTGTAAACATGAGGAGTTCACCATGTCGGACTTTGAACAGACGACGGAAACCGTCGATAACAGCAGCAACCCGCTCGACGCCTTTGTGCGCCACCAGAAGAAGGCCTTCGAAGAAACCGGTAAGGCGCTCGATGCGCTCCTGCCGCCCGCGTTCAAGGAACACAGCACCGAAGCCCGCCGCGAATTCGTCAAGGGTGTAAAGGTGTTGGTGGATGCGGCCATCTCCGAGATGGAAAAGGCCAGCCGCGATTTCGAGAAGAACTTCAACCGTCAGCGCCCCGCGGACGAGGCCGGTGACGCGGATCGCCCCTCGACGACTGGCGCGACGAAAGTCAAAGTGCAGGTCGAGTAGACCAACAAAAAGCGCCCCCCGGTGCGGAGCGCCGCGCCAAGCTACAATCCCATGCCCACCCCCCCCCCCTCTGCCCAAACCTCCCATACCCAAGCAGTCCGCGTTGAAAGGCAAACTGACCGTGAGCAACCCAACAAAAAGAGCCTCCGCGTTGGAGGCTCTTTTCTCGTCAGGGTGAAGCGTTAGCCGACGATACGGGTGGGCAGCGGCGCGCCGTTCTGCGGGGGCAGGTAGCTGGGCTGCAGCATGTTCTTGGGCACCCACACGAACTGGCACGCCAGTACGATCTTATAGTACGACTCGCTGGCATCCTGACCGACGACAATGTAGGTGCCGGGGTTGAGGCTCGCGCCCGTGCTGTTGCCGGGGCTGTAGTAGATGGGCGTGCTGAACGGCGCATCGCCGACCACGCTGCCTTCGGGGATGCTGAGCGTGCACACATCGCCGACCACACCGCGGCTGCACACCGGGTATGAAGCTGAGCCCGCGGGCAGTCCGGTGGGTTGATAGTAACTCTCGGCGAGGCAGGCCGCTGTGCCGCTCAGCAGGTAGGTAGCGCACTCTACCGAGTTTCCACCGTATGTAATGCATGCATCAGTAGACGAAGTGTCGAATAGCGAGTAAGTAATCGGTCCGAGCGTCGGATCTCCGCTCGCTCCCGCGTATGACCACCAATCTGTCTCATCAAAGCCAACACCAGAAGCCGTAACAATGCAGAACGTGTCGATGTCGGTGATCGCGCCGGTCGCATCCGTCATCAACATGGTGACGTAATCACAGCCTTTGCGGTCCTCGACCAAACCCGTACCGGTGACGTCGAACCATGGTTCATCAGAACTGTCATAAAAACTAATGCTCGCGCTGGTGGCAGCGTAAATTGCCCCGGCGGCGGCGAAGATGATGAGAACGCAAATGAGCAGAAAGGGCTTGCGCGAAGTCATGAATAGTCCTTGGATGGCGTCTCGATGGAGGCGAAGAAATGCAGGTGTAATTATATAGGAATTGGAATATGTATGCCGTAAAATTAATGTGAATTTATTCGAAAGATTTATAAGGTGTGGGTCGTAAATAAGTAGAGCTGAGAGATCAACCTCTCAGCCCCGGTATTATAGAGTGCAATGGCGGTTTACTGTTCGCCCGTGAAGGTCATGATCACGAAGGTGATGCCGCTGACCACGTAGCCGACCACCGCCAGCGCGAGGTCGCCGTTCACGTAGAGGATGGTCGAACTGACCATGAAGCTGCCGAAGACCACGGCGCGGCTCGTGCGCTTGCCCTGACCTTCGATGCGCACGAGTTGGCGCTGCAAGCCCGACCCGGCTTCCACACGCAGCTTGATATCGCCGCGTTCCAGCCGATCCAGCACGCCGCTGTTCTGCGGGGCGAGTGCCCGTCCGATCAGCGTTTGGCCGATACCGAGCAGCGCCGAGCCGCCGTTGCCGCCGAACAGGCTTTGCAGAATAGGCGACCCGAACGCGGGCACATCGCTGGTGCTCCCGCGCGCCATGATCATCTTCTGCATGTAGGGCTGCATCTCGTTCCACGGGTTAAACGAGGGATCGAGCGAGGTGCACAACCCGCTCAGAATACTCACCGTGCGCCCCAGATAGATGAAGTCCTGCGGCACCTGAAAGGGCATCGAGAACAGCAAATCGCTGAACTCTTTGCCGAGATCCGCCATATCGTCAAAGCTGACATCGCGCATCTGCTCCATCGTCAACCCCCACACCTGATCGAACACGGCGCGGGTCGCCTCTTCAAGGCGGTCGACATCCGCGCCGGGGAGCAAAAAGCCGAGTTCGGAATAGCTCTGAATCAGCTTCTTTGAGTCGCGGGTGATGACGGCCGCCATCGTGCCGACCAACCCGTTGACGATCTGCTGGGTGAGCGTGCCCGTCATGCCGAAGTCGATGAAGATCAGGTAGAACGGCTTGCCACTGCCCGCGTCCTGACCGCGCGCCGCGTCCGAATCGGCGGGGAGCGGGTAGACAAACAGGTTGCCGGGGTGCGGGTCGGCGTGGAAGTGCCGCTCCTCGAAGATTTGCAGCAGATACGTCTGCATCAGGCGGTTAGCGACGGCCTTGCGGTTGATGCCCGCCGCTTCCAGCGCCGCGTAATCGTCCAGCTTGATCGTGGTCACGTCTTCGATGGTGATCACGCAGTCCGACGAGTGTTCCTGATACACGGCGGGGATGTATACGCCGAGGTTCTCTTTGAACATGCGCGCGAAATTCTTGGCGTTCTGCGCTTCGTGTTTGTAGCTGAGTTCTTCCAGCAGCACGCGCCCGAATTCCTGAATCAGCGCGACCGCGTCCATGCGCCGGCTAATGAACTTGAAGCGCATGGCGACGTGCGCCACAACGTTCATGGCCGCGAGGTCGGTGTGACAGATCTCCGCGATGCCGGGGCGCTGCACTTTGACGACCACGCGGTCACCGTTGTGCAGGCGTCCGCGGTGCACCTGCCCGAGCGACGCCGCGGCGACGGGCACATCGTCAAACTGGCTGAAGCGTGTCGGCAATGGGCCAAGTTCGGCCTCGATGATCTCGCGGATTTTGTAGCTCGGCACGTAGGGGACTTCATCGCGCAGCACGGCCAGCTCGTCGGTGACTTCCGGCGGCAGAATGTCGCTGCGCGTGGAGATGAACTGCCCGGCCTTGATCATCACGCCGCCCATGTCGATGGCGAAGCCCCGGAAGGAGCGCGCCCAGCCGCGCCAACGTTCGAGATTCGTCCGCTTGACGTAGTCCGGAGAATAGCGCTGCACCAGCATATACCAGAACAGCGTCTGCACGAACAGCCACGCGAAATAGATGACCGTGCGCCCGAAGCGGTACTGCATGCGCAGCGACCGCGGCCGCCGTGAGATCACTTCTTGCACGGTCGGCAGGGTAGGCACCGTCTTCGCGGGTGTGGGCGGTGACGGTGGGGTGGGCGGACGATGATTGCCGTTGGGCGTGCTTACAACTTCGAGTTCCGCCGGGATTTTACCGTTTGAACTGGAGGTTGAGGGTGGATTGCTCGAATTTTGCATCCGTTATTTCCAAGTCCCACAAAGCGTACGGGAGGACGATGTTGCGGCGATACGGACCCACGCGGAGCGTCAGTTCGTCCCGAGAACGGTAGATATCCATGTCGTTCTTATCGGCGAAGGGCAGGGGCACGGACAGGCGGTAGCTGTTATCGCCAAGCGGCACGATGGTGTGCGTTTTGCCGTCGAACAGCTTCTGCGCCGGGTTGACATCCTTATACAGCTCGTTGCCGAGCAGTCGCAGACGATCGAGCCCGCTGACCTCCTGCCCGAACATGGGCGATTTGAGGATCGGCAGCTGGCCGAACGCCTCGCCAATGAAGTTGATGTTTTCGCGCTGGTTGGCTTTCCACATGGCGAAATACGGGTCGTTAACCTCGTCCGGGATGATGCGGTTGCACACAATCGCATCGGTCGCATAGCCGTACAGGTTGAGATAGGTGTACGTGCGCTGCGTCTCTTTGATGACCATCTTTTCCGGGTTCACGACGAGGCGCACGCTGCTCTGCTCGGGATCGGAGAGGAGCTGGCGCACCTTGTCGAGCGTGTCGAACAGCACGTTGACTTCGTTCCACGCGCTGTCGTCGGGGATGTTTTCGGTATTGCGCCCGAGCACCTTGCCGATCGGCTTGAGGATTTTGGCCGCGCCGCGCGTGAGCGCCATGATCTTCTCAAACCACCAGCGCGACACATCCGGCAGGCTGAGCAGGCGCAGCGTTTCCGCGGTCGGCGCGGCATCCACGATCAGCACATCGTAGAAGCCCTGTTCCATATACTGGTTTATCCACAGCAGGTGCGCGCCTTCTTCAAGGCCGGGGAGGATGGTCACTTCTTCGGCGACAATCTCTTCGACGCCTTGTTTGCTGAGGAGCGAGGTCAGGTACTTCTGAATGCGCCCCCAGTATTTGTCCATCGAGTAGCGGGCATCGACTTCCTGCGCCCACAAGTTCGGGTGAATCTGAATCGGTTCGGGACCGATGCTCTTTTCCAGCGAGTCACCGAGGCTGTGCGCCGTGTCGGTGCTGATGACGATGGTTTTCAAGCCCATTTCGGCGCAGCGCAATGCCGTGGCCGCCGAAACGCTGGTCTTGCCCACACCGCCCTTGCCCGTGTGAACGATAACACGCATGATTTGTACCCCAATTCACAAGTCGACTCATTATACCATTCCGACTCACGTTTATCGTGATACTTTCATGTACGTGTAATGTAGGGGAGCAGTTGCATCAAGGCTTAGTTGCCAACGTAGATGGTTCGCCCATTGACGACTAGGTTGCCGAGGCTGTTCCCCCGTAGCTGCCAATTGCCTGATTCGATCAGGGTGACCCAAAAATCACCGCGCCGGGCTAAACCGGGGAGGCTCATCTGTTCAGCGAAGTTTTGCATGTGTTGTTGGTAGACATGGGCCAGTTCGGTGACCAGCGTTTCTTCGCTCACGCCATTTTCCCCCACACGGGATAGTGTCGGCACGCCGAGCGCAGTTTCTGCCAGTTGGAGAAACTGATGGTTGATGCCATTGCTGATACCAATATCATAAATGAGCGCCTGACCGAGCGGCGTTTGAATGCCCCGTGGGGCAATGCTTTGCTGGTAAATGCGGTTCCAGTAGTTTTCGGTGGTCCACGCATCCTGCGCATCTTGCATAGCGATTTCGTCGGCGGCCGCAACGAGCAGGGTTTGAAAGGCTTCATCAGTGCGGAGGGTTTCGTCTTGGGCGTTGACGCGATCGAGATAATCGCCGCGGAGTTTATTCGCCGTCACGGTGGTCGAATGTGCCAGATAATCGACCAGCACCGCAGCGAGTGAACCGGACGCGAGTGTATATTGCGAACGCCCATAGCTGATGATGCCAGAATCATAATTATTGTAGGAGTTGTAGCCGAAGCCTTCAAATGTCGATGTGATGTTCAAAGCCGCGATCAGGGTATGCCGGTCGGTCGGCGTGATCTCCGGCGTCGCCTCAGCCGTCACGCTAAGCGCGGCCTCTGTCACAGCCACAGATGGCGTGCTGCGTTCCGCGACCGCCGTTTGATCGGCGGCGGTTTGCGTGGCGATGCGCGGATCCGGCACCGACGCGACATAGATCTGCCGCAGCAGGACCGCCGCGATCACAATCACCACCGCCACGACGATTTGCAGCAGGCGCGACCGAAGATCGGTGCTGCCCATGTCTTCGGGCAGCGCGTCCCCTGGGGTTGGTGGTCGCGGAGTCGCCGCTTTCGAGAGCGACGGCGTCAACGCCACGCCCTTGAGCGCCAGCTCGGCGATCAACTGCTCGAAGGCGGCCTCATAGGTCTGCGCGGCGAAGTCGATGTACTGAATGCGATTGAGTTGAAAGTGGATGTCGGCGGGAGAGAGCAGCACCGGAATGATCGGCTTCTTTTTGTCGAGGAAGTACTGCCACTCATCTTCGACATTGGTCGACGCCATCGAATCGGGTGAGATGATGAGAATCATCGCGTTTGACGCGCGCAAGCCCTGTTGAATCGCCGTGCTCCACTTCACACCCGCGTGAATGTCAGCTTGGTCGAACCACACGTCCGCGCCGCGTGTTTCAAGCGAGGCGTTCAACTGGCGCGCGAACTGCACGTCTTTTCGGCTGTAGCTGATGAAGATATCCGTCACAGTTGGCCGCCGTCATTTTCACAAATGTCTGAGTTCGCCTATTATACGGGCAGATTGATCGGCGCGCTGCATCCATTTCACCTCAAGAAGTTATAAATTCGATTAGTTCGGCATTGACCGAACTAACCGAATCGGAGTATGCTGTCTTTATGAAACCAGTGACCGAACAGCAACAACAGTTTGTCGAAGAATGCGGCCTGTACTTTGAGGGCATTGGCCTGACGCGCATGGCCGGGCGCATTATCGGGTGGCTGCTCATCAGCGACCCGCCCCATCAGACGCAGGGCGATCTGGTCGAAGTTTTGCAGGCCAGCAAAAGCTCGATCAGCGTGGCGCTCAAGACGCTGACGACGCTCTATCTGGTCGAGCGCTTCGCGCTGCCCGGCGACCGGCAGGATTACTACCGGACGGCTAAAGACCTGTGGACGCGTTCGTTCCGCGCGCGCTTGCATCAACTCACCGAACTGCGGCAGTTGGGCGAACGGGGGCTGGAACTGCTCAAAGATGAACCGGAGGAACGGCGGCGGCGGTTGGCTTTCATGCGCGACATGAACGCCTTCCTCGAAGCCGAATTCCCGAAACTGCTGGATCAGTGGGAAGCCATCAAGCAGGCTAAGGGCTACGACGATTTATAAAGGCGGAAACATGAACGTCCTGATCATCACAATTGGTTCGCGCGGCGATATTCAGCCGTTTATCGCGCTGGCGAAGGGCTTGCAGGCCGCGGGGCACGCCGTCGCGCTGTGCACCGCCGAGGGCTTTCGCCCGTGGGTGGAGCAGCATGGCGTCACCTACGCGCACATGAACAACGAATTCCTCGAACTCATGGAGTCGAAGGAGGGCAAAGCGGCCACCGAGACGGGCGGTGGCCTGTCGATCATGAAGCGGGCGATGGGGATCATCGGGCGCAGCATTGAGGATCAATGGGTGTCCGCGCAAGCGCTTCAGCCGGACGTGATCATCTATCACCCCAAGGCGCTCGGTGGGCTGCACATCGCCGAGAAGCTTGGCGTTCCCGCCTTTCTGACGATTCCGCTGCCCTTGTACACGCCGACGAGCGCATTCCCCGCGCCCATCTTCGGTACGATGAAGCTGGGCGCGGCCTTTAATCGCTTCACGTATACGCTGATGGGGCTTGTCTCCGCGCCCTACGCTGGGGTGATCAACAACTTTCGTGTGAACACGCTCGGTCTGCCGAAGCGGGGTCGCTTCGCCAATGACACGATCAAGACGAACGGCCAGCCCATGCCGATGCTCTATCCCTTCAGCCGGGAGGTCGTGCCCGTCCCAGCGGACTATCCGCCGCACGCCCATGTGACCGGGTACTGGTTTCTCGATCAGTCGGAGACGTGGCAGCCGCCTAACGCACTCTCGCGCTTTCTGACCGAAGGGACGCCACCCGTGTACGTTGGCTTTGGCAGCATGAGCGGGACGAACGCTGCGGCGCGCGCGCAGATCGTGCTCGATGCGCTGGCGCAGTCCGGGCAGCGTGGGGTGCTGGCCAGCGGGTGGGGCGGTCTGCAAGCTGATCAGCTGCGTGATGATGTCTATGTGTTGGATGCGGTGCCGCATGACTGGCTGTTCCCGCAGGTGAGCGCGGTCGTGCATCACGGGGGCGCAGGGACGACGGCGGCGGGGCTGCGCGCGGGCAAACCGTCGGTGATCGTCCCCTTCATTGCCGATCAGCCGTTCTGGGGGCGGCGGGTGCGCGATCTCGGCGTCGGTCCCGCGCCGATCCCGCAGAAGCAGCTCACGGTGGCGGCGTTGGCGGACGCGATTTCGACAACCGTTAACGATGCGACCATGCGCAACCGGGCCGCGCAGTTCGGGGAAGCGATCCGCGCGGAGGACGGCGTCGCCCGCGCGGTCGAAATTATTGAGCGCGCTGTCCGCGCTTAAGCCGGGTGATGCTGCACGCGTTCAAACAGCGTGCCGATGAAGATTTCCAGCGTGTTCCGGTGGTGTTCAGTGTGCTGCAGTTGGCGCATCATGTCGCCACCGTCGAACACGCTGTAGGCGCTCTCGATTTTGCCGTCCGCCACGCGGGCGATCAGGATGCCGCCGACATCGATCGCGTTGCCCGTCGGTTGGAGTTCCCGGAATGCGCCCGTCTGCGTTCCGGCGAAGCGATACTGCACGACGACCTTGTCCTCTTCGGCGATGAGGTTTTCGACTGTGAAATGAATATCGGGGAAGGCGGTGCGGAAGAGCGTCACCCGCCGTTTGAGGCCATCGCGCCCGAGCGTTTGCCCGTGCGCCTGGGCGGAGCCGTCGGTCTGCACGGGTGCGTCCAGGACGTAGCTGTCGGCGTAAATCTCATCGATGACGTCGAGCTGACCTTGGTTGAGAACTTCTTCGAAATGCCGGACGAGGAGGTGCTTGTTGGTGTCGTACACTGTTTGTCCTTGGGATGTCTCTGCGATCTGTCCAGTGTAAAGCATTCGGCGGGGAATTGTGTCCAAACTTCAGCGGCTTTTCCCTGTCTGAAATGACGACGAGTGCATAGGAGGCGCGGTTGAGGTTGTGGGGCGCGGACGTCTGCGCCCCACAACTGCCGCAGGGTATCCCGCCGCTGCAAGCTGCTACATTTCCGGTGGCAGCATTGACCACATCGCTGCATTGTCGTACAGCCACCATTCCTCCACGATCTTGCCATCGACAAAGCGGTGCAGGCTCATCCACAGCAAGTTGACCGGGCCGTCAGCGCCGTCTGCGCTCGCTGAAGCATAAGCCAAGCACAGATCGCCATCACACACAAACTGCGATTCAATCGGCGTAAAACCGGGGATCGTTTGCAGCCGCTCCTCGTGGGCGATCAGCGCATCGAGTCCGACCAGATCACCCAGATAGTCATGGACGACGACATTCGGATCATAGTATCTCGGGAACACATTCTGGATGTTGCTGCTAGCCGTGGCGTTGAAGACCGTGCGGATCATGAACAGGTGCTGGTCCGGCGTGGTCGATGTGCTGCCGAGTTCGACAGCCCACGGCTGTGCGTCGAAGGTGTAGGTGGGTTCAGCCCAGCCCATATCTTGCAGAAAAGCCTGCTGATTCCACGCGTCGAACTCGCGTACGACCTTGCCATCGTCCAGCTCTAGCAACGCGACCAATGGGCCGTGCCAGTAATCGCCAGTGGGCTGAACGTCGAAATAGGGCGCCTGGAAATGCCCTTCCTGATACGTTACGTAAGCGGCGTAATTGCCTTGTGCCAATATCAGGTAATGGGTGAACTGCATATCCGGGAAGGCTGTCTGGAACGCGGCCTCGCCCGCAATTGCGTCGTCGATGCTGACTGGAGCACCGGCTGGTTGGAAGGGATTATAGACGGTGTACGAGTCAGGTGAAATCAGCGCGGCGCTGATCTCCGGATGACGACCGTTGCGAACAAGTTCAACCCAAGCATAGGCGTTCGCGCGGGCGGGATTGGTGGGGCTGCCGTCTTGTGAGGACACTGGAACGGCGGTGATGAGGAGCAGCAGCAGGAGGAACCAGAGGACACGGGTGCGGAACATGGTCTTGGCCTTTCGTGTAAGCACCATGCCTACCTGCTCTTGATGCATCCTTAGTATAGACAAATAGCGGCTGAAAATGAGGTCGTTCCGTTCACATAAAAAGTAATATATGCCACTATACAGCCCCGATTTTTCGGAGTACGATCAACTAGTTAGGTAGACCCGCGGCGCGCAGCAGTTCTTCGCGCGTCGTAATGCCCCGCAGCGTGATGCTCCACTCGTGAATCGTGGCGCTGTCCCGGCGGATGCGCGCGACCGCCGCGCGCTCTGCTCAAGAACTCGGACTTCAAAACCTAAGCTGAACCGATCTCCCGTGTTTAGTGTAGATCCCGCTAAAGACGGGGAATATCCTGATGTTACGAAAAATCATCTTTTGCCTGATCCTGCTGGCGGCGTTCCCGGTATTCGCCCAAGAGCGCGTCACGGTACAAACCGACGAGGCGATCACGGCGTGGCGTGAGGATCTGGCGCGACTGGAAAGCGCCATGCAGGAGATCCACCCCAACCTCTACTGGCGGTTTCCTCAGGCGGTCTTTCAGCAAGCCTTCGCCGAACTCGACGCGCAAATTCCGACGCTCACCGACGAGCAGATCAAAACCGGCATCATCCGCCTGGGGGCGTTGGTGGACGGTCACAGTTTTGTTGATCCTTTCCAGCCGGCGATCGGTTTTCACCTGTTTCCGCTGCAGCTCTATCTCTTCGCCGATGGCCTGTACGTGATCGACGCCGACGCCGCCTACGCGCACCTGATCGGCGGGCGGGTGGCGACCATCGGCGAGCTCAGCGCCGAGGACGCGCTCGAACGTCTGCGCCCGGTGGTGAATTCGGAAAATGAGATGTCCGTCCGCTTCGGGCTGCCGCTGTTCGCCATCATTCCGGAAGTGCTGCGCGCACAGGAGATCACGCCGAGCTATACCATCGAGCTGCCAGACGGTGAGCGGCTGTCCATTGCCCCGGAAGCGCAGACGCTGCGCGACTATCTACGCTGGCATCCCGTCCCGCACTGGCTGATCAGTTTGCGGCCGCGTCCCGAACCGCTCCCCATGCGGCATACAGATGAGAACTTTTGGTACACCTATCTCGCCACTGAGGACGCGCTCTATCTCCAGTTCAATCACGTGTCCGGGCGCACACAGTCCGGGCAAAATCTGACGCAGTTTGTGCAAGCGGTCACCGCCGCATACGAAGCGCACTCTCCCCAACAGCTCGTCGTGGATGTGCGCCATAACCTCGGTGGCGACAACATCACCTACGGACCCCTGCTCGACTGGTTGAGCACCGTGCCCACCCGCATCCATGTGATCATCGGGCGCTATACCTTTTCAGCGGCGGTGAACTTCCTCGTGGAGTTGGAACTCCGGGACGCGGACGTGCGCTACGTCGGCGAGCCGACGGGCAGCGGGCCGCGGGTGTATGCCACCGCGCGGACGATCACCCTGCCGAACAGCCGGATCGCGGTCGCCATCTCCGCCCGTGATGATACGATTGCCGCGCCCGGTGATGAGCGGCGCTGGATTGAACCGGACGTGCTGGTTGAACCAACCGCTGCCGACTTCTTCGCCGGAGTCGATGCGGCGCTGGCGGCGATTTTCGCGGAGACAATCTAAGGCGGGGACATGCCAGCCGCCCGGAGCAGTTCATCGCGGGTGGTGATGCCGCGCAGCGTAATGATCCACTCGTGAATCGTGGCGCTGTCCCGGCGGATCGCCGCCACCGCTGCGCCGATGGGATCACCGCCGCCCGCGCCCGCTGATGCCGTTTGATAGCCCCCGTAAAACGCGAAAAATGCTTGATTCAGCTTGCGGAGGTGATAGCCGTTGTCCGCGAAGAAGCGCCGCCGCTCCTCCATGTAGGTTTCGGCTTCGTCAACCTCACCATCCGCCAGCAGTTGATCGACGGTGATGCGCGTTTCGTTCAACTCCGCGCCGAAATCAAACACCGGAGCCGACTCTTCCTGCTCCTCCTCTCCGCTCGGAGAGGGGGTTGGGGGGTGAGGTTCCGGCACCAAATCCGGATAGTAGCGTTCCAGCACCAGCCGCCCGACTTCCTCGCCGAACTGCTGCGCCGTCGACTCGTTGATGATGCGCGCCTCGCCCGCGAAGTCGTAGTTGTAGCCGAGCGGGAAGGCGAACAGGTAGTGATGCAGCCATTCGTGCGCGAAGGTTTCGACGGCAAACTCAATCGACGTGGTTTCGAGGATCATCGCCGGGTACAGCGCGATCCCGCCGAGCGGCACAATCAGCGCGGACACGTCCTGCTCGGTGTCGATGCGCTCTTCAAGCGCGGCCATCGCGTCGACGGGCATGGGGTCGAGGTTGATCGACACGTCAAAGCGGATTTGATCGCGCGGGGAGACGATCAGCAGATTCGGCACGGCGGTGAAGTGCATGGAAACGGGCGGCAGAAGCACCCCGGCGACCGCGAAACCGAGCTCACGCAGCACGGTCGTCACCTGCCGTTCGAGGATCGCCTCGACCAGCGCCTGCCGCCGCGCCAAGTCCGCGCGCAGGGCATCCCGCCGCGTCCGCTGATCCGCGCTGGCCGTTTCGGGATCGGTTACATTCGGATCAGCGTAAATGGCGCTGACTTCGCGTTCCAACCGCTGCGCCGCCGCCAGATCCGCCATGTAGGCGCGCACGGCGTCGGTCTGCGCGCTCTCGGTCAGGTAGGGCGCGACTCCGGCGACCGTCTCGCTCAGCTTGACCGCCAGCGCGTTGACCTCCCAGCCGATGTAGTCGAACTGCTCGTCGCGCGCCATGACGCCAATCGCCGTCCACTGGTCGCCGAGCGGCAGCGTCGAATCGCGCACAAACGTCAGGATGAACGCGATCATCACCGCCCAGAAGACCGCCCGAAACGCCCATTTGAGGATCTGCCGTCGTCGCATGTGGCCTCAACTGATTACACTAAAAGACCAATTTAACCACAGAGAACACAGAGAACACAGAGGAATAGATAAATAAAAACCGCAGAGGGCGCAAAGAACGCAGAGAATTGACTTCTCTGAATCTCTGCTCTGCGCTCTCCGCGGTCTCTGCGGTTCAATGCTTGTAGTTCAGGTTTTTAAGTTTTAGCTGCGCAGCTTCGCGCCGAGTTCGAAGCCCGTCAGCTTGACGATCTTCTCCTGCACCTTCGCGACTTCGCGGTCGGTGAGCGTCTTTTCGTCGGTCTGATAGGTCAGGCTGTAGGCGAGGCTCTTGAAGCCTTCCGGGATTGGATCACCTTCGTACACGTCGAACAGGCGCACGTCCTTGAGCAGATCGCCGCCCGCCTTCACGATCACGCGCTCCACATCAGCAGCGCTCGTCTGCGCTGGAACGATCAGCGCGATGTCCTGCAGCACCGGCGGCGTGATCGGCAGCGGCGCGGTCGGGTACATCGCCCGCGCGAATTCCAGCAGCGCGTCGAGGTCGAACTCCGCCAGCAAGACAGGCGCGGCGGTCAGGTCGAAGCGCGCTGTGACCAGCGGATGCAGTTCGCCGAACGTCCCCAGCGCCACGCCGTTGACGCGCAGCAGCGCCGAGCGCCCCGGATGGAAGGTCGTGTGCTGGCCGCGCTCGAAGGTCACACGGTCGACGTGCAGCCCGCTGAGCAGGCTTTCGACCATGCCCTTGAGGTCGTAGAAGTCATAGTTGGTCGCCTCTTTGACCTGCCACGTCGCCGCTTCGCGCACGCCCGTGATGAGCAGCGACAGGCGGCGCGGCTCGTCGGGCAGCAGTTCGCCCTCGCGCTTGAGGTAGATGTTGCCGATCTCGAACAGCAGTTGGCGCTTCTGGTAGCGGCTGTTGAGCGCCGCCGTCTCGACGATGTTGGTCAGCAGCGACTTGCGCATGACCGCTTTATCCGGCGAAATCGGGTTGGCGAGTTCGACGTAGGGCTGCGCGGGCAGCGACGACTCCGCGGTCGGCGGGACGAGGGCGGCTTCACGTTCGGGCGCGGTCAGGCGATAGTTGATGATCTCCTGGAAGCCGAGCGCTACCAGCAGATCGCGCGTCGCTTCTTCGAGCGTGAGCGACGGGTTGGACCGCTGCGGCGGCATGGCATCGGCGATGATCGTGTTGGCGATGTTGCCGTAACCGTAGATGCGGCAGATTTCTTCGATCAGGTCGGCTTGCCCGACGATGCCCGTCCCGATGTCCATGCGCGTATCCGGCACGCCGACGCTCAGGCTGTCCGCGTGGATCTGCACGGTGAAGCCGCCGCGCATGAGCATCGTCGCCGATTGTTCCAGCGTGAAATCGACGCCGGAGATGCGGCGAATCTCGGTCAGCGGGAGCTGCACGACGACCAGTTCGGGCTGGAGTGGGTAGGCGTCAATCACGCCCTGCGCGACCTGCCCGCCGCCCGTCTGGCGCATCAGCTCAATGCCACGCGACGACCCGCGCAGTGCCCAGCTCGGATGCACGCCGCGGCTGAAGCGGACGCCCGCCTCCGTCCGCATGCCCTGCGTCTGCATGCTGCGGCGAATATTAATGAAGTTCCACGCCGCCGCTTCGAGCAGCACGGTGCGCGTCGCGTCGCTGATTTCGGTGTCCGCGCCGCCCATGATGCCGCCCAAGCCGATCACGCCTGCCGTGTCGCACACGAGGATGTTGTGCGCGTCGAGGTTGCGTTTTGTCCCGTCGAGCGTTTCGAGCGTTTCGCCCGCTTCTGGCAGCCGCGTGATGATGGTCGGCGTCTTGCCGCCTGCGCGTTCGACCAGCTTATCGTAGTCGTAGGCATGCAGCGGCTGGCCGATCTCGAACATGATGTAGTTGGTCACGTCGACAATGTTGTTGATCGGGCGCTGGCCGACGAGCTGCAAGCGGCGCTGCAGCCATTCTGGCGACGGCTTGACAATCGTATCGCGCAGCAGCGTGAACGTGAAGCGCGGGTTCAGTTCCGGCGTGCGGATTTCAATCGCCGCCGTCCCGTCGATGCTCGCGCCCGCCGCCACGAAGTCATACGACGGTTCGCGCAGCGGTTGATCGAGCAGCGCGGCGACTTCGCGCGCGATGCCGAGGATGCTGTAAGCGCGGGCGAGGTTCGGCGTGAGTTCGACTTCCAGCACGATATCGCCAAGCACGTCCTGCAGCGGCGTCCCCGGCGGGAAACCGGGATCCTCGTGCATGATGATGATGCCCTCGTGCTCCTCGGACAGGCCGAGTTCTTTCGCCGAGCACACCATGCACTTGTTCGGAATACCGCGCAAAGGCTTCTCTTTGAGGATCATGCGCTTCAGCTCTTCGCTGTGACCGTCCCAGACTTCCGCGCCTTCCAGCGCGAAGCCCGTCCACAGCGGCGACGCCAGCGGGCCGATGCCCTTATATTCGAACAAGTTGGGCGCGCCCGTCACCGTCTGTTCGAGTTCCGCGCCGCCGTAATCGACCATCGCGATCACGAGGCGGTCGGCGTTGGGGTGCGGCTTGACTTCGCGGATCGCGCCGAGCACGATCTTCTCGCGATCCCACACCAGATGGTCGGACACCGGCTGGCGCACGCCTTCGACGAACTGCTGCGGCAGCCCGTAGTAGTAAATGTGCGCCACTTCCATCCCGGCGACGGTCATGCGTTCGGCCAGCGCTTCCACTGGCACGGTGATATCGACGTATTCTTTCAACCACGAAACGGGTACGAGCATGTGTTTAGCCTTTCAGGCAGTGAACAGTACGAGGCAGTTCGAAAGCCTGGCACACCGGTGTCAGTACCATAGCGTGAAGTCCGTTTGGGACACCCGCCCCGTCCCCGAATTCAGGGAGGGGAGATTTATCCTCCCTTCCCTCTCCCCAACCCCTTGTCCTAAGGCGAGGGGGGAGAATGTTCGTTGCCCCCTCCGGGTGGGGGTAAGTTAGTTGTCATTCTGTCTGCGGCGATCTTCGCCGCCGCGATCTTTCCCGCGCCCGAACAGCCGCAGCGTCGGCTGGTTCTGCGCGACCGCCGTGATGAACCCGGCGAGGATGCCCAACCCGACAAAGATGTACACAATCGTGAACAGCTTGCCCGCGTCGGTCTTGGGCGAGAAATCCCCGTAGCCGACCGTCGTGAGCGTGATCACGCTGAAGTACAGCGCATCGAGCCAGCGCCAGCCTTCGACGTAATGGTAAAACAGCGTCCCGGCCAGCAGAATCAGCCCGACCAGATACACCAGACCGCGCGTTTCCGGGTTGCGGATCAGCGCACGCACCGTCTGCCAGAAGCGCGCCAGCACCATCCACAGCGGGTAGATCAGCGGCATGGGCTAGAACTGCTCCAGGAAGCGCAGATCGTTGCCCCAGTAGTAGCGGATGTCTTTCACGCCGTACTTCAGGTTGATCATGCGCTCCGGCCCCATGCCGAAGGCGAAACCGCTCCACTCGCTCGGGTCGTAGCCGCCATTGCGCAGCACGACCGGATGCATCATGCCGCAGCCCGCGATCTCCAGCCAGCCGCTGTACTTGCACATCTGGCAGCCCTTGCCGCCGCACAGCAAACACTCGACATCCACTTCCATGCTTGGCTCCGTGAACGGGAAGTAGCTCGACCGGAAGCGTACATCTTTATCCGCCCCGAACATGCGCCGCGCAAATTCGGCAATCGTCCCCTTGAGGTCGGTCAGATGGATGTGCTTGCCAATCGCCACGCCTTCGACCTGATGGAACTGAATTTCGCTGCGGACGCTCACCTGCTCGTAGCGGTAGCACATGCCCGGCAGAATCACGCGGATCGGCTGCGTGCCGTTCTCGCCGAACTCGCGCATGGCGTGAATCTGCCCCGGCGAGGTGTGCGTGCGCAAAACCACACCCGGCGTCGTCGTGTGGAACGTATCCCACATATCGCGGGCGGGGTGGTGCGCCGGAATGTTAAGCAGTTCGAAGTTCATCTCGTCCGTCTCGACATCACGGCTGCGATAGACCTGGAAGCCCATCTCCGCCCAGATGGCGTAGAATTCGCGCAGTGTCGTGGTCGACGGGTGCAGCCCGCCGACCGGATGCGCGCGCCCCGGCAGCGTCACGTCGATTTGCCCCTGTTCGAGATCGCGCGCCAGTTCGTGCTCCTTGACCAGCTTTTCGCGATCCGCGTAGGCCGTTTCCAGCGCGCCTTTAACCTCATTGGCGCGCTTGCCAAAGTCGGCGCGTTCCTCTTTCGGCAGCGTCCCGACGCTGCGCACCAGTTCGGTGATCGCGCCCTTCTTGCCGAGATATTTCAGTTCCCACGCGCGCAGCGCATCGCTATCGTTGACCGCGCCCAGTTCTTGCAAGGCTTCCAGATGTGTCGCTTGCAGCTTTTCTTGCATCGCTAACTCCCCAAATAAAAAACGCCCTCGTCCCAGACTTCAGGGACGAGAGCGTTGGATCTCCCGCGGTACCACCCTGCTTGATCGATCCCTACGGATCGACCCGCTTCATTGCGCTGTGACGCCAGCCAGTGCGGAGCGGACTACACAGATACGCCGTGTGCGTATCGTTCACCCGTCAGCGAGCATATCCGCTTTTGGGATATGCGGATCAGGGGAATTTCGGCGGGGACAACCTGCGTCGCTCTCAGTCTACGGCGACCGCTCCCTGTTAAGTTGCTTGACCTGCGTACTTGTCCTGATCAACGCTTCTCAAAGGTATTATGAGCACGGTTGGGCAGGGCTGTCAAGATCGAGCCGCGGCGCGAAATATCCCCATACCCGCATATATAACGTGATATGCGCTTGTGCAGTCGCCTGCACGCTGGCTGCTTGGCAAGGAGAGGAAACATGAAACTTTTGCTCACGTCGGCGGGTATCAAAAATGCCAGTATCCACACCGCGCTGGTCAACCTGCTGGGCAAACCCATTGCCGAGTGCAGTGCGCTCTGCATTCCCACGGGAATCTATGCGCTCCGCAATGGGCCGATCATGGCCTACCAGTTCATCGCTGGACAGGAACCGCGCTGTCCCATGTGCGAACTGGGCTGGAAATCGCTGGGCGTGCTGGAACTGACCGCGCTGCCCAGCCTTAGCAAAGACCTCTGGGTTCCCTTGGTCGAGCAGACCGACGTGCTGCTGGTCAATGGCGGCGATCCGCTGTATCTGGCCTACTGGATGCGTCAGTCCGGGCTGGCTGACCTCTTGCCGTCGCTGAACGGCGTCTACGTGGGACTGAGCGCGGGGAGCATGATCATGACTCCGAACGTTGGGCAGCACTTCGTCGAGTGGACGCCGCCCACAGGCGGCGACGAAGCGTTAGGCGTAGTCGATTTTTCGATCTTCCCACATCTGGATCACGAAATGCTCCCCTACAATACGCTGGCGCATGCCGAACGCTGGGCGACCAGCATCGGGCATGCCGCGTACGCGATTGACGACGAGACCGCGCTGCAAGTCGTCGACGGCCGCGTCGACGTGATCTCGGAAGGCAAGTGGAAACACTTCATGCCCTGACGCCGTCAGTGTCATATGGGGAAATGAGGACGAGGCAGGCCTCATCCCTACGACAACAAATTCGGTTTGCCAAGCGGTGTCGGCGTCTCTCCCTGAATTCGACGTGGGGTTGGGGTGGGGTCGGGTGCGGCGGACGCAATGAATTGCGTCCCTACGAAAACCCATTCCTGCTTGACGGGTGATGTTGCCTCCCCTCCCTGAATTCGGCGAAGGGCCAGGGGTGGGGTTGGACACGGCGGACGCTGAATTGCTGCCCTACGAGAAGAACGTGTTTTGTAGGGACGCGCAACGGCGCGTCCGGTACTCCTCCAAATTGGCGGACGCGCCGTTGGGCGTCCCTACAATTCCCTCGATTGTTAAAGCTGTCCCTCCCTAAATCTAAAGGAGAGGGATTAAGGGGTGGGGTGGCATTACCCCCGCAAAATGCGAGCGTTCTCTCCGACTTTGGACTGATCTTTGCGCCTATGACCCAATATGAGCCATTACAGTTGCTTAAACTCGGAACTGATTGCTTGACATACAGAATAATCCATGATAATCTGTTGCTTGCATGTTAGGCAGAAGAGCCTTCGTGCGTTGTCAACGGTTCAGAACGATTGAGAGCGGGATGCTACAGGCACACCCGAATGTCAAGATTTCGCGTCAACGTCACCGCTAAGTAGCGGTATTGGCGCGTCCCCCGCCGTGAGGCGGTGGAGAAAGCGAGGATCGATGGTTACATCACTCAAACCTAGAATCGAACCCGGAGCAGTGTACTCCCGGCAAGAAGCCGCCGAAGCGCTCGGCATCAGCCTGAGCACGCTCAAGCGGTTGGTGAAGAATGGGCATTTGCGCGTGAGCAAGCCCAATGGTATGCGCCGTGTGTTCATCACCGGCGAAAGCATCCTCGGCATGCTCAACGGGACCATCATCGAGCGGGGTGCCTAAGCCATGATTCTGCGTGCCTTCGCCTTCACCATGCCAGCCCTTGGGTTCCAGGGGACGATTCTGCCTAATCGCATTGGGTCTGCTGCGCGTTTCGCGGATCAGGGCCTAGATGCGGTTGCGGCTGGCGTGCGTGTGTGGAACACGGTCAGCGCGCTGGGTTACGGAGAATCAGGACAGTCATACGCGAAGGGAGCTAGCCTCGGCTAGACTACCCTCACCCGAAATACTAGGGTTCCTGCAAAGGGCGTGAGACTGTGAAGCAAAGTCTCACGCCCTTTTTATTTGCGAACTAATGGAGAGGTACCAATGACGCCTCAACCCAATTTACAACTGCTCTACAACGAGTCTCGGCTTTCGACCCTTCTGGATGCGCTCGATGAGCTGCACAGCGCCGCAAGCGACGGGGATGTCCGCGCCGTCACCACACTCAGCAACGCGGAATTGATCGGCTGGCTGCGCGAAGTCATCTACACGGCGCGCGAAACGATGGACGAGATCGAAGAGCACAACAGCCAGCGCGAAGTGGGGTTGAGCCTGGTACGCAAATCGTCGTAACGGGCACGAAACATCGGGGACGCAAGTCCGACGAGCACCATAGTCAACGAATGAGCAAGCGAACGACGAGGAACAACCTCATGAACTTTAGTCAAAAAGACGTACTGTTGTCGAAGAATCATCGGCGCGACCTAGAACGTCAAGCAGCGCAGGAAAGACTGGCACGTGAGAGTCGGCAGACTAAGCCGACCAGCCAGAAGCGCTCGACGCCGCTCTGGGCGCGGTTGTGGTCGCTGTTCTAGAACGTACAGAACGAGCGAATCGGTAGAAAGGCTAGTTCGACATGTGTGACAAAGACAATCCAGCGGGTTACATCACCTTCGGCTAACCGACCGATCGCTCTCAGCGTAAGGTCGGGGATGCCCCACGACCTTACCGAATAACCGAATTGAAACGTGAAGACCTTCCGGGCGAGATTTATTGTTAGCAAGCAACCTGGGTACTGCAAGACCGGAACACTGATGTACTGGTAAGTCCAAAGCGAGGAACCTGGCGCGGCATGGGGGTGTTGGCGGGTTCCTCGTTTTGATCCCGCCGTTGGCGGATACATGTAGGGACGCGCTTCGCCCGGACAGCCAGGGCGCCCTAGACGCGTTGCCGTCGGCAGATTTGTTGTCTCCCTCCCCGATCGGGGAGGGCCGGGGGTCCCAACACCTCTCCCGCCCACCGCAAAATTGCCGAGGATGGGGATCCGTGGTCGGCGGATGGCCAGAAGGCCGTCCCTACGAAAACCACTTTTGGCGGGCGAACGCTGCTGACTCCCTTCCGAAATTCGGGGGTGGAAACGTGTGCGCGTGTTAAAACCGAGGTGAGGCGTGCCTCATATTTAACATTCGCGTGGGCTATTTTAAACCTGTGTGAACGATTGTAATCCGTTTCACGCGGGTTTCGGCAATGTGTGTATAATGGAAAGTGTTGTGCAAAAAATCACGGATGCTAGAGGTGAAGCGTGTCTGGCGGTGTTCATGGGCGGGTGCTGCTGCTCAACGGAAGAACGTGTGAGCCGCTGTCTGTGATCTCGATCCCCAGGGCGATCAATCTGCTGCTCGCAGAAAAAGCTCTGGTTATCGAGCAGACGGGGGAGTTTTTGCGGACGGTCGGGGATAAGTACCCGATTCCTTCAGTCATTGCGCTGCGAGCCTACATCAATGTACCACGGCGGCGGGCGCACTGGAGTCGGCGGGGGGTGCTGGTGCGGGATAACTACACTTGCATCTATTGTCAGGTGCAGCCGGGCGGCATGATCAAGGGCAAAATGCTCTCCAAAACCGATTTCACGGTCGATCACATCATCCCCAAGTCGCGCGGCGGCAAAGACGTGTGGACGAACACGGCCTGCGCGTGCTACCACTGCAACCACCGCAAGGGTGATCGCCTGCCGCATGAGGCGGCCATGAAGCTGGCGTGGGAACCCAAGACGCCGCGCACCAGCTATCTGGTCATCGCCATAGGCAGTGGCCCGGAAGCGTGGAAACGCTACATCGAATACTAGCACCACCCGTAACCCCGAATGTCTTTCAGCAGAGGTGCAAACCTCTGTTTTTTATCCCCCAACCCGGCACAACTTTCGCCTGTCATATAACGTATATAAGTTAAATTCTTCACATAGTCTCAGGGGTATGCTATGCAGCAGAATATGGTCCAAGTAAACGATCTCGCTAAGTCGTTCAAGCGGCAGAACGGCGAGACCGTCTTCGCCGTCAAAGGTGTGAGCTTCACCATTGGCAAAGGCGAAATCTTCAGTCTGCTCGGGCCGAACGGCGCGGGCAAAACGACCACAATTTCGATGATCAGCGGCCTCCTCACCCCCACCCGCGGCGATGCTACCATCGGCGGCTATTCGATCACCAAACAACCGCTGCAAGCGAAGAACCTGCTCGGCGTGGTGCCGCAGGAAATCGCGCTCTATCTCGCGCTCAGCGCGCGCCAAAACCTCGAATTCTTCGGCAAGATGTACGGACTCGGCGGTGCGGAACTCAAGAAGCGCGTCGACGAAGTCCTCGACTTCATCGACCTGACCGACCGCCAGCACGATAAGGTCGAAACGTTTTCCGGTGGCATGAAGCGCCGCGTCAACATCGGCGTGGGGCTGCTGCATCGCCCGCAGTTGATCTACATGGACGAGCCGACCGTCGGCATCGATCCGCAGAACCGCCGCCGCGTGCTCGACACGGTGCTGCGTCTGCGCCAAGAGATGGGCATGACCGTGCTCTACACGTCACACCTGATGGAAGAAGTGCAGGAGATCAGCGACCGGGTGGCGATTGTCGACCACGGCGAGATCATTGCGGTCGGCACGGTCGGTGAGTTGATCCAGAAGATCGGTGAGGAAGACCGCCTGATCTTCAACGTCGGCGCGCAGCTCGTGCCGGAGACGCTGCTCAGGAAAATCACCGCGGAGATCCCCGGCGTCACCACCGCGGAATACCAACGCCACGACATCCCCGAAGGCACGGTGACCGACTCGCTGGAAATCGGCTCGGGCGAGATCGTGGTCATGGCTAAGCGCGGGCGCAAGGCGCTCCCACAGATCATCCAGATGGCCGACGAGGCCGGGATCAACGTGGTGTCGGTGTCGGTGCGTGAGCCTGACCTCGAAGCCGTGTTCCTCGCGCTGACCGGCCGCGCGCTGCGGGATTGACGACAATGAGCAAAATTCTGGCGTTAATCTGGAAAGAACTGTACACGACGTACACCGACCGCAACCTGCTGCTGATCATGGTCGTCACGCCGCTGGCGCTGGCGACGATCATCGGCACGGCGTTCAGCGGTTTCTTTGGCGGCGGCAGCGATGCGCCGATTCGCGATATTCCGGTCGCGCTCGTCAATCTCGACGCCGGGGTCGAGCAGAACGGACAGGCGGTCAATAACGGCGACATCATTGTCGATCTGCTCGTGCCGCCGGCTGATGCTTCCGCCGAAACCCTCGAAGACAACGTGCTGTTCCAGTTGACCAATGCTGTTGAACTGACGGATGCGGACGCCGCGCGCGCGGGCGTCGACGATGGCACGTATGCCGCCGCGATCATCATCCCGGCCGATTTCAGCGCGCAGGTCAGCTACGGGCAGAACGACCCGATCCAGCCGACGACCATCGAACTCTATGCCAGCAGCGCGCGCCCCACCTCGGCGAGCGTGCTGGAAGCGATCGTCCAGAACATCACCAACACGATCGCCACGGGCAACATCACGATTCAGTCGACCATCGACGAATTGATCGCCCGCGCCCAAAGCGACCCGGCCTTCGGGCTGCGCTTCGGCCTGGCGAGTTCAACCGGGACGTTCGCGCCGGATTTCACGCCCGCCTTTGACCCCGCCAACAACCCGCTGCGCATCGAACAGCAGACGGTCACGGGCGAGGCACAGCGCTTCAACCCGCTCGTGCTGTTCGGTTCAGCGCAGGCCATCTTCTTCATGATGTTCACCGCCATTGGCAGCGCGACCGGGCTGCTCGAAGAACGGCGCGACGGCACGCTGCAACGGCAGCTCGTCTCGCCGACGGCGCGCCTCACGCTGTTGGTGGGCAAGTTCATCGGCGTGTTCCTCAACTGCTTGGTGCAGGTGGCGCTGCTCGCGCTCGCCTTGACGCTGGTCGGCAGCCTGCTCGAAGGGCAGTTCCGCTTCATCTGGGGGGACAATCTGTTCTTAGTAGCGCTCACGCTGATCACGGTGGCGCTGGCGACGGGCGGCATCGGCACGTTCGTCGTGTCGCTGGTCAAGACGCCGGAACAGGCGAACATCCTCAGTGGTGTGATCGGCTTGCTGTTTGGAGTGCTGGGTGGCGCCTTTTTCAGCATCGACAATGTGCCCGTGCTCAATCAGGTGCGCGTCATCACGCCGAATTACTGGGGCGTGGATGCGTTCACCCAGTTGGCGCTCAATCAGGGCGGCATCGAGATCAACCTGATTATGCTGACGCTGATCGGCGCGATCTTCTTCATTGCGGGCGTGACGATTTTCAACCGTCGTCTGGAAGTGTGAGGTTCGACTATGAATAAACTCTGGCACATTGCCCGCAATGACCTGCGCCTGATCTTCAAAGAGAAGGACATCTGGATCAACCTCGTGGTGATCCCGCTGGTGCTCTCGTATGTGATTGGCATTGCGAGCGGCTCGATGGGCGGCGCGCAGACCACGCCCACCCTCGTGATCGATGTCTTCGACGCCGATCAGAGCGCCCTTTCCGCCGATTTCCTGAATCAAGTCCGTGCCACGTATACGGACGTTGTCCTCTGCCCGATGGACCAGACCGAAGCCGATGCCTGCCGTCTGGAAGGGGCGGAACTCACGCCCGAACTGGCGCAGACGCGCCTGGAGGACAAGGTCACGCTGGCACAGCTTGAAATCCCGGCGGGCTTCGCGAGTCAGATCGCCGCGGGGGAGACCGTCAGCGTGATCTACCGCTCGAATGAGACCGCCGCCGCCCCGAGCTACATTTTGCAGGCGGTGCAGTCGGTCACGCAGAAGCTCGGCGGCGCGCTGACGGCGGCGCGGGTCGGCACCGATATCGCCCTTGCGCTGGATGCCGAGCAATTCGCCGATGACCCGACCTTTGGCGCGGACGTCCGCGCCCGTGCTGCGGAAGTTTGGGCGACGAACCCGATCACCATCAACCGAATTGATTCGACCGCTTACGTCGACAGTCAGCCGTCGGCGGCACAGCAGGGCTTCGGGCAGTCCGTCCCCGGCATGGCGTCGATGTACGTGATGTTCGCCATTTTCCCGGCGGTGACGGCCATTTTGCTCGAACGTAAGCAGTGGACGCTTCAGCGCCTGACGACCATGCCCGTGAGCCGTGCGCAAATTCTCGGCGGCAAACTGCTGGCGCGCTTCATCGTCGGCATGATCCAATATGTGATCGTGTTCGCGTTCGGGGCGGTGCTCGGCGTGCAGTACGGGAATGACCTGCTGGCGCTGGTCCTGATCATGATCAGCTTTGTGCTGTGCATCACCGCGCTGACGCTGGCGCTCACCACGCTGATCAAGAATATTCAGCAGGCCAACGGGATCACGCTGTTCCTCACGCTGACGCTCGCGCCGTTGGGCGGCGCGTGGTGGTCGCTGGAGATCGTCCCCGCGTTTATGAAGACGCTCGGTCACATCTCCCCGGTTGCCTGGGCGATGGACGGTTACACGTCGCTGCTGTTCTTTGGCGGCAACCTGAGCACCGTCCTGCCGTCGATTGGCGTGCTGCTGGGCTTGGCAGCCGTATTCTTCACCTTCGGCGTCTTCCGCTTCAAGTTTGATTGAGTGAAGAAAATCTAACCACAGAGAACAAGGAGAACACAGAGAAATTGATGAATGACTCCTCAGTGCTCTCTGTGTTCTCTGTGGTTCATATCTTTTTATGGTATCCTGTTTATATCAATTGTAATGAACAGGAGCCAAAGCATGACGACGTATGGGATTCTCGTAGTCGCTCCCGATTGGCAGGATCAGACCAGCGCGCCGCTCGACAAAGCGACCGTGCTGCATGACCACGCCGCCTTTGTCAGCGGCACGCACGCGCTGATCTATGTGAAAGAGCCCGTTGACGCCATCGTCGCCGAGGCCATCTTCGTGGGCGAGGTGCGCGAAGTCGATACCGCGCCGCCCGGCGCGCGGCTTGCACCTCCGGTCGCGGAGACCGCTGCCCGCACGGAACGCGGCCTGAATGTCACCAGTACACCGGACAACCCGCCCGCGACGCCGGAAACGCAGCCGAGCTACGGCATCAACTACCGGGTGCCGCTCGAAGTGACGCGCCCCCGCCCACTGACCACGCCGATCCCCCTGAGCCAGATGCAGACGATCCTCGGCGCGCGTTTCGCCATCACCGATGACGAATGGATTTCGCTGTCGGAAGCCGACTATCACGCGCTCGTCGAGGTGTGGGAGGGCGGACAATGATTCTGTATGCGCTCAAAGTGGTGCCGCCCGAGTGGACGGAGCACATGCCGCTTCCCTTCACGCAGGCCGAACATGAGCAGTGGCGCGACCAGATCCAGAACGGGACGCGGGTGCTGATCTTCAAAGGCGCGCCCGTCGACCAATTGATCGGCGAAGGCGAGGTGCATGGTTTCTTCGTGCAGCCGCACCGCTGGGCATCCGCGGCGACGGATGGTTTACCTGCCGCGCTGGCGCAAGCCGATTATCTGCTGCCGCTCGGGATGCTCTACATTCGGCAATCGCCCGAATCGAAGATTTCGCTGAGCGGCGTGCGCAGCGCGCTCGACGATCCCGCTTTTCCGCGCGCCCCGCTCGAATGGCGGGTGCTCAGCCTCGAACAGTATCAGCGGTTGCTTCAGGAATTTCCGTAAGCCCTCCCTACGGTATAATAAACAGGCGTCCGGCGTGACGCCTGTTCGTTGTACTTAAGGAAAGACCGATGCTCCCGCTCAACCAGATCATTCAGGGCGACTGTGTGAACGTGCTGGCGACGCTCCCCGAAGCCAGCGTCGATCTGATCTTTGCCGATCCACCTTATAACATGCAGCTTCAACAAGACCTGTTTCGCCCGAATCTGACTAAAGTCGATGCGGTCGACGACGAGTGGGATCAATTTGTCGACCTCGCGCAGTACGACGCCTTCACCCGCGCCTGGTTGAGCGCGTGCCGCCGTGTGCTCAAGCCGAGCGGTACGCTGTGGGTGATCGGGTCGTATCACAATATCTACCGCGTCGGCGCGATCCTCATGGATTTGGGCTACTGGATCATCAATGACCTGCTGTGGGTCAAGAGCAACCCCACGCCGAACTTTCGCGGGGTGCGCTTCACCAACGCGCACGAAACGCTGATCTGGGCGAAGAAAGACGCCAAAGCACGCTACACCTTCAACTATCACACGATGAAGCGCATGAACGGCGGCAAGCAGATGCGCAGCGACTGGCACCTGCCGATTTGCAACGGGGCGGAGCGGATTCGCGTCAACGGCTTGAAGGCGCACTCGACGCAGAAGCCGGAAGCGCTGCTTGAACGGGTGATTTTGTCCTCGTCGCAGCCGGGCGACGTCGTGCTCGATCCGTTTTTCGGCACGGGGACGACGGGCGCGGTCGCCCAGCGCTTAGGCCGCCAGTGGATTGGTATTGAGCGCGAAGCCGACTACATCCGCGTGGCGACCGATCGGATCGCGGCGGTGACGCCGGAAGCCGATGCCGTCGCCCCGGATACGGAAGGGCGCAACGCGCCGCGCGTGCCGTTCAGCCGCCTCGTCGATGAGGGGCTGCTCGGTCTCGGGCAAACGCTCGTGTTCGACCGCGACGAGGAGTACATCGGCTTCATCCAGCCGGAAGGTAAGGTGCAGTACAAAGATCGGCGCGGCTCAATTCACCAGATCGCCAAGCTGATCACGGGCGCGCCGTGCAACGGGTGGGAACGCTGGTACTACACCAACGAACGCGGCGAACTCGCGCCGATTGACGATCTCCGGCGCAAGCTGCGCGGAGGAAAATAGCTGCGCGAAAATCGGCGGCGGAGCCTGCCTGCCTTCCCTATAATAGAAACTGCGGTTGAAATGGGGGTAGGTTATGCTGGGTTTGCCCGAAGAATACTATCAGGCTTTGCTGGACAAAAATGCCGACTATGACGGCGTGTTCTACGTTGGCGTAACCACCACCGGGGTGTTTTGCCGCGTCACTTGTACCGCGCGCAAACCCAAGTTTGAGCACTGCCAGTTCTACCCTTCGACTCAGGCGGCGCTGGACGCGGGTTTTCGCCCGTGCAAACGCTGCCATCCGTTGGAGACCGAGACGCCCGCCTTCGTCCAGCAGTTAATCGACGCGGTCGACGCGGAGCCCGAGCGCAAGTGGCGTGCCGCCGATTTCCAGCCGTTCCATACCGACGCCTCGACCGTGCGCCGCCACTTCAAACGGCGCTTCGGCCTGACGTTCGCCGAATACGTGCGGGCGCGGCGCATGGGCTTGGCCGTGGTTCAGTTGCAGGCGGGCGCAGCCGTGATCGACGCGCAAATCGCCTCTGGCTACGAGTCTGGCAGCGGCTTTCGCGACGCATTCGCGCGCCTCATCGGTGCGCCGCCCACTGGGGCCGCGGCCCGCTGTCTGCTGTATACCCACTGGTTTGAAACGCGCCTTGGCCTGATGCTCGCCGTTGGCGATGAAGAACACCTGCTTCTACTGGAATTCGCCCACCGCCGCCGCCTCGAACGCGAGATCGCGTGGCTGCGGCGCAAAACCGGCGCGGCACTCGTCCCCGGCAGCACCGCGCCGCTGCGCAGCATTGAAGCCGAACTGCGCGCCTACTTCGCGGGGCAACTCCGTGGTTTCTCCACACCCATCCGCCAGATCGGATCACCGTTTCAGATGACCGTCTGGAGCGCGCTGCAAACCATTCCCTACGGGGAAACCGTCACATACAGCGCCATTGCTGCCCATATAGCTAAACCAACCGCGGTGCGAGCAGTCGGCAGCGCCAACGGCGCGAACCCGTTAGCGATCATCGTGCCCTGCCATCGCGTGATCGGCGCGGACGGCGCTCTCACAGGTTATGGCGGCGGCCTGCCCCGCAAACGCTGGTTACTCAATCATGAACAGGAGAATCTACGGTGAATCAAAGCGAACGCGCCCAACTTTTCGCTCGTCTGCATGTCAAAGGCGATCCGCTGGTGCTGTTCAACGTGTGGGACGCGGGGAGCGCCAAAGCCGTCGAGTCGATTGGCGCGAAGGCGCTGGCGACCGGGAGCTGGTCAGTCGCCGCAGCGGACGGCTATGTCGACGCCGAATCCATACCGCTCGATACGCTGCTGGCGAACCTGCGCCGCATCGTCGCCTGTGTGACGCTGCCCGTCTCGCTCGATTTCGAAGGCGGCTATGCGCGCCAGCCCGCTGATCTGCAAGCCAACATCACGCAGATCATTGAAGCCGGGGCGATTGGCATCAACTTTGAAGATCAGATCGTCGGCGGGGAAGGTCTCTACAGCGTTGAAGAACAGGTGACGCGCATCGCCGCGCTCCGGCAGGCCGCCGATCAGCTTGGCGTGCCGCTGTTCATCAACGCGCGCACCGACATCTTCCTGCAAGCGCCACCGGAACAGCACAGCGAGGCGCATTTAGAGGCGGCGATCCGCCGCGCCCACGCTTATGCCGAGGCGGGCGGCAGCGGGTTCTTCGCGCCCGGTCTCGCGGATGCCGCCCGCATTGAGCGGCTGTGCGCGGAGTCGCCGCTGCCGGTGAACATCATGTTCCTGCCGTATGCGCCCGCGCCGCGCCAGCTCGCCGAATTGGGCGTCGCGCGCATCAGCTACGGCCCGCGCCCCTATCGCCTCGTGATCGAAGCGCTCAAAGAGGCCGGGCGTAAGGCGTTGGCGTTGGAGTAGAGGATTAGGCCAGAAGGTTACTAAAAAGGCATTTTGTGACACCCCTCACCCTGCTGGCTGCGCCAGCCGTCCCTCTCCCACGTAAACGGGGAGAGGAGAGACGTTGCGCGTGATGTTGGCTCCCCTCCCTGAATTCGGGGAGGGGTCGGGGGTGGGGTCTGAAAGGGTAGATGCGATTCAAACGCTGTGCTGGGACTATCGTAGGGACGAGGCATGCCTCGTCCTCATTTTCTGCAGAAGGGTTCAGAGGACAAGGCATGCCTTGTCCCTACAAAAACCTCGCTCATTGCGATAACTGTGCGCTTTTTCGGCACGCTTTGAATCGCGTACCTACGAACCACCCCTTTACGGAAACTGTGCCTGTACCCAATCGATGAGCGCGTCGCCGAGTGCGGGCTGCGCCTGCAAAAGCGCCGCCCCGCGCGCCGCCGACTCGATTTGCTGGAACTGGACTGTGCCGCGCGCCGCTGCGTTGAGGTTTTGGGCTACGCTGAAGGCGGCATCGCCCGTGCCCGCCGCGATGAACAGCGGACGTGGGTTGTAACGCAGAATCGCGCTGCTCGTGAGCGTCTGGTCGAGCGGGCTGAGCACGGCCAGCGCGTCGCATAGGTCATCGGTCGCGCATCCGGCCAAGCCTTCATCCGCGCCGCTGTCCGCGCCGATCACTGCCAAGCGCCCCGGATCAACCAATTGGCTCAAGGCATTCAGCATCGCGGCGAAATCGCCCGTCGCGAGGTTGCTTTGTCCCGCGCCGCGGCTGTTGATCGCCAGCACGGTGAAACCCTGCGCCTGCAAGCGCAGCGGCAGGTCGAGCCACGCGCTGCGCTCGGGTGCCAGCATGAGGATACCCGGTGGGCGTTCCAGCACCGCCGCCGAATACAGGTCGCCTTCGAGCACCGTCCCATCCGGCGCGGTCACGGTGATCGGTTGGCGGCTTTCGCCGGGGGCGATAGTACCTTCGGGGAGCGGCGGCAGTTCGGAGTCACGGGGGAGCGCCGCGGCAGTCGGGTCATTGACGCCTGCGTTGAGCAGGGCAGTCGGTTCGCGTTCCGGCGCGAAGGGCCGCACGACCGGGCTGGACGCCAGCGTAGGCGCGGAGAGTGTGCGCGTGGGTTCCAGCGTCGGCGTGAGATTGTCGCAGGCGGCTAACAGCAGCGCCGCGATCAGCATGAGTTTACGTAGCATATATCCTGCTTCCGTTCAGTCGGATGTCCCCCCCCCCCGGCCGGCCGGGCGGGGGGGGTGGGGGGGGGGGGGGGGGGGGGGGGGGGCCGCGGGGCGGGGGGCCCCCCCCCCCCCCCCCCCCCCCCCCCCCCCCCCCCCCCCGGGGGGGGGGGGGGGGGGGGGGGGGGGCGGGCCGCCCGGGCGCGCTCTGCGCGCCATGAGCGCTAGCCCAACACTTCCATAACCGCCGCTATTGTACAGGACTCTATTCGTTCCGTGCGACGACGATCATGCGCGGCGCGCCGTCCACGAACGGACTGCTGTCGAAATCGCCGTAGACTTCGTCCAGCGTCAAACCCGCCGCGGTCAGCAGGAGCCGCATCTCTGACAGGAAGAAGTAGCGGACGATAGTCGGCGCGACCGTGCGATAGAGCAGGTTATCGCTCGAAATCTCGTCGTAAATCCATGTGACGTACATCAACTGCTCGACGCGATCCAACCGGCTGACCGATTGCTGCATGATCAGGTTGCCCGTCTCTTCGTCGGTGAAGGTGCGTTCCAGCGTCAGCGCTTCGCTGTCTGCCCCGGCGAAAGCTTCGCCCGCGTTCGGCAGGTCGATGACGAGCATGCCGCCCGGCGCGAGCCAGCCCTGAATGCGCTTGAGCAGACCGAGATGCGCTTCCTGCGAGTGGAAATGCATGAAGGTGTTGTAGGGGATGACCACCAGCTTGTACTGCGTATCGAGCTGGACTTTGAGCGCGTCGCCCTGATGAAAAGTCACACGTCCGGCGAGGTGCGGCGAACCTTCCAGCTTTTGCTGCGCCTTTTCGAGCATCTGCGCGTCAATTTCGACGCCGTGCACCGTATACCCCTCGTCGGCGAGGAAGAGCGCCACGCGCCCCGTGCCGCTGCCAATGATCAGGATCGGGTCGCCGCTGTCCGCCGCCAATTCGCTGTACAACGATAAATCTTCCGTCTTATCCGCGTGTTCCGAGTCGTACAGATAAGAGATCGTCGAGTAAAAGCCAGCCATCAGTTATGTCCGTTTGTTCAGAAATGCTTGAAGGGTGCGCACCTGTGTTTCACCTTCCCACAGGGGCGGAAAAAGTGATCGCTCCGTCATGAGCGCCGTTTCATAGGGCTGATTCAGCCCCGCTTGCAGGAGGGTTTTCAGGGCGCGGACGGCGTCGGCATCCTGCGCGGCGATCTCGCCCGCCAGTTCCAGCGCCGCACTGAGCGCTTGCCCCGCCGGAGCGACGCGGTTCGCCAGCCCCGCGGCGAGCAGTTCCGGCGCTTTGAGCGCCTGCCCACGCACCAGCCACTCCAGTGCCCGCGGATAGCCGACGAGCCGCAGCAACCGCTGCCCGCCGCCCCAGCCGGGGACAACGCCGCGCTTGATCTGCACGAAGCCAAAGCGCGCGGTTTCATCCACCACGCGCAGATCGCACGCCAGCGCGATCTCGCTGCCGCCGCCAAGCGCGTAACCGTTGACCGCGGCGATCACCGGGATGGGCAAACGTTCCAGCGCGCGCAGCGCATCGCCCATGATCGTGATCATCTCCAGCGCGTCGGTCGCGGTGGGGCGCGTGCTCATATCGACCAGATCCGCACCGCTGCAAAAGGCAGCGGTGCCTGCGCCTGTCAGAATTAACGCACGCAGGTCGGCTTTTGTCGCACAGGCGCTGATCTGCGCGGCAAAGGCCTGCATCGTCGCCACATCGAGCGCGTTGTGCGCTTGTGGACGGTTAAACGTGATAACATGGACGCCGGGCAGCGGCTGGTCAAGCAGAAGTGTGTCAGTCATGGTCTTTCAGGTTTCCCTCACTCCCGATCAGCGTGTGGAAGCTGTCCGCTCGGCACAAGTTTGCAGTAGAAGGAGGTTTGTTTGGGCTAATCGCTAAAGGCTAAACGCTCAATGCTGCCTGCTCATTAGTCTAACGATTTCCCTACGCTGTGTGAAGTGATTTGCGTAAATAATCGCTATTTTGCTACAATGCCGCCGATTCGCTTATGGCGACCTGTGTTCGGAGGGAGACGCTCACGCCTAAATTTAGCTGTGGGGTTGACCATAGTTGAGAGATAATATGCAGCCTCTAAAGACTGTCCGTATTGGTTTGTTACTCGTTCTTCTCCTCCTGTCTGTCACCGTCTACGCTCAAGATCAAGGTTTTGACACTGTCACGACGACGAATGTGTCGCTGCGCAGCGGCCCCGGCACGGAATGGCGCCGCATCACCACCCTGCCGACTGGCACCGCCGTGCGGCTTGATGGTCAGGCCTTCAGTGGGGCGTGGGTGCGCGGCATCGCGTCCACGGGCGATATCGGCTGGATGCTCTCCGCCAACCTTAACATGACGGCGGACGCCGCCGCCGCGCTGCGTCCAGTGCTGCTCGAAGATCCGTTTACGCTCCCGGCACCCGCCGCGGCGAACCCGCCCGCGGAAGTTCCGCCCGCCGCCGCGCCGACCGAAGTCCCGGGCGCGGTCGCGCCGCCCGCCAACCTGCCGCCGACCAATGTGCGCGGCTTCAACCTCGGCGGGCACGTCGACGGCATGGGCGCGAACGCCATCAACCAGATGCACCGCGCGGGCATGACGTGGGTTAAGCGCCAGCTCCGCGACTTCCAAGACCCTGCGCCGTGGATCGCGCAGGCGCATGCCAACGGCTTCCGCATTCTGTTCGGGATGCTCGGCCCGGCGAGTCAGGTGACGAACCCCGGTTACATCGACCAGTACATCGACTGGGTTGCCCAAGCAGCTGCGCTCGGCGCGGATGCCATCGAAGTGTGGAACGAGCCGAACATTCAAGCCGAATGGCAGATCGGCGCGATCAGCGCGCAGAGCTACACGGATCTGCTGCGCCGCGCCTACAATGCCATCAAAGCCGCCAACCCCAACACGATGGTGATCAGCGCCGCGCCCGCGCCGACCGGCTTCTTTGGCGGGTGCAGCCTCGACGGGTGCGACGACAACCGCTACATCGAAGGGATGCGGGCGGCGGGCGCGCTCAACTACATGGACTGCATCGGCATCCACTATAACGAAGGTGTTGTCGCGCCCGATGCGACCAGCGGCGACCCCCGCGGCAACAGCACGTACTACACCCGCTATTTCTGGGGCATGATCAACACCTACGTGGCGGTGTTTGGCCGCTCACGTCCGCTGTGCTTCACCGAATTCGGCTACCTGACCTCGGAAGGTCTGCCGCCGCTCCCCGGCTCGTTTGGCTGGGCGAACCATGTCACGCTGGCGAATCAGGCGGCATGGCTGGATCAAGCCGTGGCACTGGCGGCGAACAGCGGGTTGGTGCGCATGCTCATCATCTGGAATGTGGACTTCACCAACTACAGCCCGGACCCGATGGCGGGTTGGGCGATAGTGCGTCCGGACGGGTCTTGCCCGGCCTGTGACGCTCTCGGCAGTTAAGTGAAAGGACGACGCATTGGACGTTCAACCGATGCTCAATGAGGAAATGCCAGTCAATCCCGCTCCGCGCCGGGGCGGCTTCGGCTGCTGGATCACGGGCTGCGCGACGGTGCTCGTCGCGGGCGCGTTGATCGCGGCTGGCCTGCTGCTGCCCCCGTTCAATCTGGCGGATCGACTGCGCGGCACGAATTACGCCATGTTGAGCGCGGAAGCCAACGCGGTTGCCGAAGGCGAACTAACCCTCGCCGTCTATGGTGAGGATTTCGGCCAGAACTTCGGCGTGGATGTGCAAAGCGTTCCCATGACCAGCTTTTTGGCGGGCGATACGACGGCGGGCGCGTGGATTCCCGACGCGCTGGCCGCCGCGCCGCCGACACTGGCCATTCAAAGCAGCGTTTACAGCATCAAGACGACCGGGGCCGCGCCCGACGAAGTCACGTTGAGTCTGACCATCCCCTCGGGTGTCGACACCGATGTGCTGGACTTGTACACGTGGGACACTAACAGCAATACGTGGCGCTTCATTCCCGCGCAGGAGATCGGTGGGGCACTCGTGACCACGGTCGCCACGGTGCCGGAACATGTGGCGCTGTTTCAGGCCGCCCCGCCCGATCAGCCGCGTGTGCTGCTCAGCTATGACGTGACGCAGGTGCTCTCCAGCGACAGCGCGCAGTTGGCGACGTTTGTCGCGCCGGCAGGTTTGCAGCCCGCGCTGGATGGCAAGCTCGTCGGCGCATTGGGCGCCGGTTTTGACCTGAACGCGGGCTATCTGGTCACGCCCGCTGTCCGCAACTATGTCGATCCGCTGGCGACCGACCCGCAGACGGTCAGCGCCATCCTCGCGAACAACACGCTGCGCGCCGAACATGCGCTGCAAGTGGCGGCGTTTGCGGGTGCGGGCTACGACGGCGTGCTGATCGATTACCGCGATTTGCCCGCGGACATGCGCGCCAACTTCAGCCAGTTCGTCACCGATCTCGGCGCGCGCCTCGATCAGGTTGGTCTGCTGCTGATTGTGAGCGTCCCGGCGGCGGAGAACGTCGGCGGGGAATGGGAAACGGGCGCGTACGATTGGCGCGCTATCGGCAGTGCGGCGGATTTCGTGCAGATCAACCTGCCGAGCGATCCGCGCGCTTTCGAAACCGGGTCAGATCGCTTGGTGGAAGCTATGCTCCGCTGGGGGGTCGGTGAAGTCAGCCGCGACAAAATGCTGATCGGTCTGTCGGCGCTCTCTCAGCGCGAGACGAATGGCACGTTCGCGCCGATTGGCTTCGGCGAGGCGCTCTCCGCCCTCGGCGACGTGGCGGTCGAAGCGCAGACCAGCGAAACCGGGACAATTGACCCCGGCGCGCTGATCATGGCGCGGTTGGATGGCTACAATGTCGCGGCGGGCACGGAAGCGAGCATCGCCGGGACGTTCATCGAATACATGGATGAGAGCGGCAATCCGGTCGCGCGCATGTGGCTGACGACGCCGGAAGCCCTACGCTATCGCATGGATAAAACTGTGCCCTTCGCGCTCGGTGGCGTCGCCTTCGCCGATTTGCTCGGCGGTGGCGTAGCGGGCGGCGTGGCCCAGACGATTCTCGACTACAAGCTCGGCCTGCCGGATATGCCGGGCGCGAGTGAACTGGCGCTGCGTTGGACGATTCAAGGCGCGGACGGCACGGTGCTCGACACGGTGCAGACAGGTTTGAACGACGAACTCGTCGCCACCATCGCCGCGCCCGATGGCAACTACGCGATCAACGTCGAAGTCGTCGGCGGTGACTCCAGCAATGCGGCGCGCGGTGGCGCAGCTGTCGCGGTCTTCGCGCCCACGCTCACGCCGACGCCGCTGCCGACGTCGACGCCCACGCCGACCCCCGCGCCGACGGTCGCGCCGATTGTGCAGCCGGTCGCCCCGGTGGCGCAGCCGGGCGGCGGTGGTCAAGGGGCGGTTGCGCCGGGCGCGGGCAGCATCGTCGTCGGCAACTTTGAGTATGGCGGTCACGTCACCGGGACGGGCACAGGCGCGAGCGGTGCCATGCAGCGCGCGGGCATGACGTGGATGAAAGTGCAGCTCCGCTACAGCCCCGGCACCGATCCGGGCGTGGCCTCGCAGTACATCAGCGAGGCGCACGGGCGCGGCTTCAAGATTCTGCTCGGCGTGGTCGGCTACCCGGCGGATCTCGCGGCGGGCGGTTCCGGCTACATGCAGCAGTTTGCGTCGTTCCTCGGCGGCGTCGCCTCGCAGGGACCGGACGCCATCGAAGTGTGGAACGAGCCGAACATCGACCGCGAATGGCCGGAAGGGCAGATCAGCGGCGCGACCTATACTGAAATGCTGCGTCTCGCCTATCAGGCGATCAAGGGTGCGAACGGCGGCGTGATGGTCATCAGTGCCGCTCCCGCGCCCACCGGGGCGGAAGCGGCGTATCCGGGGCGTGTGGTCAATGATGATCGCTTCGTCCGCGATATGGTGGCGGCGGGCGCGGCCAACTACATGGACTGCCTCGGCGCGCACTACAACGAAGGCATCGTCCCGCCCTCAGCGCGCAACGGCGACCCGCGCGATGGCTACTACACGCGCTATTTCTTCGGCATGCTCGACACGTATTGGAACGCCATTGGCGGCGCGCGCCCGATCTGCTTCACCGAGTTGGGCTACCTGACGCCGGAAGGCTACCCGCCGCTCGATCCGTATTTCGGCTGGGCGTCGAATGTGACGGTGGCGCAGCAGGCCGCATGGCTGGCGGAAGCGGCGGCCTTGGCTTCGCAGAGCGGCAAAGTCCGCCTGATGATCATCTGGAATGTCGATTTCAGCAATTACGGCGCGGACCCGATGGCCGGGTACGCGATGATTCGTCCCGGTGGCGGGTGTCCCGCGTGTGATGCGATGGCGGCGGCGCGGTGAGTCGGGCACGGTGATGGCTTTCGTGGAGGGGCAAGGCGCGCCTTGCCCCTACCAACATGCGTACGCCTAGATACAACGCGGGCGTTGTCCGTTTTCTTGCGGGTGAGGTTAAAAGCTAACGGCTCATTGCTCATAGCTAACAGCTATCAGCTTGACGAAGGAGACAACGAATGGCAGCAATGACACGAGCGGCGTTTCGCCGACAGGTGCGGAATTTCGTCCTGATCTGGATCGGGCTGACGGTGGTGATCGGTGCGGTGACGTTCATTGCCGTGTACATGACTTACCCGTCGATCAACCCCGGCGGCGGCGATCTGCGCAGCAGCGCGGCGCTGCCCACGGAAGCGGCGACTGAGGTCGCGCAGGTGGCGGCGACCGCGACGGCGACCGTGCAATCCCAGCCGACGCCGACCGATTACGTTTTGCCGACGGTCACGCCCCGTGGTGGCGCGACCGCTCAGCCTGAAGCGGGCGCGCAGGCGGCGAGTCCCGCCGCGCCGGAGCCAACCAGTCTCCCGGCGACGCCGCTCCCGGTCGATGTGCAGCGCTTCCAGATGGGCGTGCAGGTGCAGGTGAGCTACGACAATATGGCCGGCTGGATGGACGTGGCGGCGAATCAGCTCAGCATGGATTGGGTCAAGATGCAGGTGCGCTGGGAAGACATTGAAGCGGAAAAAGACGTGTATGACTGGTTCTACCTCGACACGTACCTCCCCGCCGCGCAGGCGCAGGGCGTCAAAGTGCTGATCTCGGTCGTGACTGCGCCCGCGTGGGCACGCGAACCGGGCGCGAATCTCGATGCGCACGGCCCGCCCGCCGACCCCAACGAATACGCGCAGTTCGTGGCCGACATCCTCGAACGCTACCCGAATATGGTGCATGCCGTCGAGGTGTGGAACGAGATGAATCTCGACCGCGAATGGACCTCGACCCGCGGTTTGAGCGCGGCCAACTACGTTGAACTGCTGCGCGTCACGGCGCAGGCCATCAAAGCGGTTGATCCCGGCGTGATCGTCGTCAGCGGCGCGCTCTCGCCGACCGGCCTGAGCGACGGTGTGCGCGCGTGGGACGACTTTGTCTACATGGATCAACTGATTGCGGCGGGGCTGCTCAACTACGCGGACTGCGTCGGCGCGCACCACAACGGCTACAACCTCAGCCCGCAGTACACATGGGATGCCGCGCCCAACGACCCGAGCGCGACCTTCCGCGGCCCGTTTGATAACCCGCACCACAGTTGGAGCTTCCGCTCCACGCTGCAGACCTACGCCGATAAAATCGCGCTGGCGGGCGGCGATCAGCGCTTGTGCGTGACGGAATTCGGCTGGCCGTCCGCAGAAGGGCTGGATGGCGTGCCGGAAGGCTTCGGCTTCGCCAACGATAACTCGCTCGAAGAACAGCGCGACTTCACCCTTCAGGCCATTGAGTTTATGGAGCAGTCCGACTTCGTCCAGTTGGCCTTCCTGTGGAATCTCAACTACGGGGCGCAAGCGGGTTGGGCGAGCGATAACGACAACGTGCCGTATTCGATCATCGGGCCGAACTTCGTGTTCCGCCCCGTGTTCGACGCCGTGCGCGACTGGAATCGCGAATACGAAGCGCAGTTTCAATAAGGACACTATGCATTCATCGATGCCAGTAGGGGCGCAGCGTGCTGCGCCCCTGTCATTTCTACGCAAGAAAACTAACCTCCCCCCCCAACCCCCTCTCCTAAAGGAGAGGGCGAGTCAGAGTCGTCCCCTCTCCTTTAGGAGAGGGGAAACAGGGGTGAGGTTTCTACTTCTCCTCGCCGCGTGTCTGCTGCTGCTCACCGTGCCGCTGTCGTCGACCGACGCCTTCATGGGCTTCGCCGTGACCGACCCGCCGTTCGCCTCGCTGACCTACAGCATTCAGGCATTTCTGTGGTGGGATCACGGCTTTGCGGGGCGCGACATGGACTGGGTTCAGTTGATGGCCTTCAGCCACGTCAAGCAGACCTTCGCGTGGGAGGATATCGAACTCGCGCCGAACGAATTCCACTTTGACCGCGCCGATCAACTGGTGGGTGAGCTGGAAGCCAAGCGTTTGCGCATCGTCGCCCGCCTGAGCGACGCACCCGATTGGACTCACCCCGGCCTGACGGGTGATTTTGTCGATGCGCCGCCGGACGATAGCGCCCTGTTCGGGCGCTACTGTGGCACCTTGGCCGCGCGCTTTCGCGGACGCATCGACGCGTATCAAATCTGGAACGAGCCGAATCTTGCGCGGGAGTGGGGCAATCAGACGCCCAATGCCGCGGGTTACGTCGCGCTACTCAGAGCGTGTAGTATCGCCATTCGCCTCGCCGATCCCGACGCGATTCTGATTTCGGCGGGACTCGCGCCGACGGGCAACTACGACGCCAACGCGCACCCCGACGATGTCTATCTGCAAGCCATGTACGACGCGGGCTTTCAGCAGTACGTCGACGTGGTCGGCATGCACGCCCCCGGTTTCTCCGCGCCGGAAACCGATCCCGCCGCGGGCGCGGGCGGGCACCGCTTTTTCACCTTCCGCCGCATCGAAGACCTGCGCCGCCTGATGGTCGCCAATGGTGACGCCGCGCGGCAGGTCGCCATCCTCGAAACGGGCTGGACGACCGATCAGCAGAATCCTGATTACCAGTGGTTCGCCGTCGATGAGCCGACGCAGGCGCGCAATCTGGTCGCCGCCTACCAATATGCCGCCGAACATTGGCGTCCGTGGGTTGGCCTGATGAGCACGATCTATATCGCCGCGCCGGACTGGACGGAAAACGACGAAGAATGGTGGTGGGCGATCACCACGCCAACCGGGTATACTCGACCGTCATATATCGATTTGGCGAATATGGCGAAGTACTGCGGTGACCGCGTTTTACCCGCGCGCGATCCCAGCAGCCCGGAGGCTCTTGGTCTTGTCCCCGTCTATCCTTGCAGTTAGTTATTTCTTTCATCTGATCGCCACGGTCGTGTGGTTGGGTGGGCTGGCCGTGTATGTGCTGCTCATCTTCCCGGAAGGCGCGCTCCTGCCGGATGCGCTGCGGGCGCGCATCCGTAAGCGCTTTCTCCCGCTGACCAACTTCAGTCTCGTCGTGCTCATCTTCACCGGTCTGACGCAGATGGTCGGCGACCCGAACTATGACGGTGTGCTACAATTCACCAACACGTGGAGCCTCGTGATTCTCTTTAAGCACGTCGTGATCGGCGGCATGTTGATCGCGGGCGGCCTCATTCAGTGGGGCATCACGCCGACGCTCGACCGCCAGAGTTTACTGGCCCAGAAGGGCAAGCAGGACGACGCCCTGATCGCGCGTCTGCATGACCGCGAAGTGCGCCTGACATGGATCAATGTGCTGCTCGGCGCGCTTGTACTGGCTTTGACTGCGTGGGCAACCGCGCTCTAGATCGGGGGATCGTTTGTCCAACCGCTTGAGTTACGCTATCACCGTCGTCATTCTGCTGTTTGCGGCGATTCTGCGTTTGTGGGACTTAACGACGCTCCCTCCCGGCCTGAATGCGGACGAAATTCTCAACCTGCGCATCACCGAGACGGTGCGCGAAGGGCGCCTTGAACTGATTTACGATGTGGACGGCGCGGGGCGCGAAAGCGGCTACGGCACGCTGCTGGCCGCCAGCACCAGCGCGACGGGCGCGGGGCTGCTCGGCTACCGCATCTTTTCCGTGTGGATCGGCATGATCACGCTGGCGCTCGTGTACGCGCTCGGCACACGCCTATTCGGCACGCTGGCCGGCGTTGCCGCGACGGCGCTGCTCGCCGTCAACATGGCGCACACCCTGCTCACGCGCAGCATCACGCCAGACATGCTCTTACCACTGTTCGTCACCGCGGTGCTGCTGGCGCTGGCGCGCTCGCTCCCGGTGTATGGTCAGCGACCCTACCGCGAACCCAAGGCGACGCCCTTTGCCGCGCTCGGCATTCTGCTCGGCCTCGGTTTCTACATCCACCCGCTGAACTTCGTCATTGTCCTCATGAGCATGGCCTTCATCGCCTACATGCTGCTCAATGGCCGTTCGATGACGCGGCGTACGATTTCGTTTACGTGGTTCGCCGTCGTGGTGATGATCGTGTTCGCCACGCCCTATGTGATCGCCAGCCTGCAGTCGCCGGAACTGGCAGGCGCGCGCCGCGTGCTCGAAGTCTCGCCGCGCGTGCTGACCTCGTTCATCAACGGCCTGAACGGCCTGTTCATTCAGGGCGATGTGTACCCGACGCACAATTTGCCCGGCCGCCCGCTGCTCGATCTCGTCAGCGGCCTATTTTTGGTCATCGGCTTGATCGTGGCCCTGCGCTCGTGGCGGCAGTCGCGCTTCGTGCTGATTCTGCTGGCGCTGCTGTTTCTGGGGCCGCTGGCGCTCGTCGCCAGTGAAACGCCCGAATTCCCGACGCTGGCCGGGCTGCTGCCCGTCTTCGCGCTGCTGTTTGGCTTGGGCGTGAGCACGCTGTATCACAGTTTTCCCACGCGCATGGGGCGCCGGATTGGCGCGGTCGGCTTGGTTGTTCTCGTGCTCTTTAACCTGCAGTGGACGATTCGCGACCTGTTCATCAACTGGCGGGCGCTGCCGGAAATGCGTGCCGCCTATGACAGCCGCATCGGCGAGATCGCGCACTACATCGACACCACGCCTAACGACATCCCCACGGTGATTTGCACGCGGGCTGTGTTCCCGAATACCGCCGCGCTGGCCTTGGAAGCGCCGCTCAAGCTGGCGCTCATGCTCCAGCGTCCGAGCACGACTCTGCGCTACGCCGACTGTTCTGAGGCGCTCATCCTGAGTTCCGCAGGGGAAGGCGAACGCCTCATCTTCCTCGACCCGGACGGCTATACCACCTTTAACCCCTATCTGCGCGAATGGCTCGATCAGGGGACATTCGTCGAAGCGGCGGATCTGCCGCCGCAGTCTGTCATCCTGCTCGATGTGGCCGATCAACTGGCCGACCGCGTCGGCGCGTTCACCACGACCGCGCCCGTCGCCTTTGCGCCGGAAGCGCCCGGCGCGAACCGCGTCACCGCGCCGCCGATCCGCTTGGGTGGGAATGTCACGTTCCTCGGCTACGATCAGATCTGGGCGGAAGAGTATCGCCCCGGCGATCTCGTGCCGATTCTGACCTATTGGCGAATCGACGGCACGCCGCCCGCCGATCTGCGCCTATTCACGCACATCCTCGGTGATCCCGGCGCGCGTCCGGTCGCCCAGACCGACCCGCGCAGCATCCGCCCGGATCGCATGGCGGCGCGGGATGTGTGGCTGCAAGTGAGTTACATCCAGCTCCCCTTTGCGCTGCGCGCGGGGACGTATGGCATTTCTGTCGGCGCGTACGAAGACAACACCGATACGCGGTTGGCCGTGTTTGAAGGCGAGCAAGCGCGTGGTACGCGCCTATTCATCGGTCAACTGCGCGTGGTAAGGTGAGATAACGCATGTTCGAAATCGTCTTTCTCGGCACATCCGCCTCGGCCCCTTCGATTCAGCGCGGACTGACGGCGCAAGCCATCCTCGCGGGCGAACATCGCTTCCTCATCGACTGTGGGGAAGGCACGCAGCGCCAGATTCTGCGCAGCGGCATCGGCTTCAAGCGGCTGAATCACATTCTGCTCACGCACTCCCACCTCGACCATATCCTCGGTCTCGGCGGGCTGATGTCGACATTCGCCCGCTGGGAGAGCATCGAGTCGGTGAAGATTTACGGCGGCAAGCCGACGCTCGCCCGCGTGCATGCGCTGCTCTACGGCGTCGTGCTGGATTACGAGCGGCTTGACATCGAGATCAAGCTGGAAGAGTTGAAGACGGGCGAATTCTTCAACACGAAGGACTTTACTGTGAGCGCCTTCCCGGTCACGCACCGGGGCGCGGGCTGCTTCGGTTTCGTCTTTCAGGAGAAGAGCCGCCGCCCGTTCCTCGCGGAAAAAGCCGAAGCGCTCGGCATTCCTGCCGGACCGGAGCGTGGACAGTTGGTCGCGGGACACACCATCATGCTCGCCGACGGCCGCACGATCACGCCGGAGATGGTGCTCGGCGATCAGATACGCGGCATCAAGCTGGTTTACATTGGCGATGTGGGGCGCACCGATAATATTCGCGACTACGTGGCTGACGCCGATACGCTCGTCATCGAATCGACCTTCCTGCACAGCGAAGCCGAGGAAGCGTCGCACTTCGGTCACCTGACCGCGCGGCAGGCCGCCGAACTCGCCGCCGAAACGGGCGTCAAATCGCTGATTTTGAATCACGTCTCACGCCGTTACCGCGAATCGGCCATCATCGAAGAAGCGCGGCGCTATTTCCCCGAAACCTATGTCGCCCGCGATCTCGATCACTTTATCATCCGGCGCGACCAACCCCTAGAGAAGCTCGCCCCGGAAGTCGTGCGCGCCCGTGCCGCGCAAGCCGAACAGGAAGACAAAGGGTAGGTCTTTCGTGTTTAGCTATGGAACACGGGAATTCTTCGAGAAGGATCCGTCGGGACACGGCATGCCGCGTCCCGACAAATGCCCACTTATGAACACCCTCTAAATCGCGTCCCTACGAACGCTAGAGGGGCAACCCTACGTCGCGGATGGCTCGTCGAGCAAGTATTCCTCGATGTAGTCGACAATCATCCGGTACCACTTGATCGTGTTCTCGCGGCGCGTCGTACCGTGGCCTTCGTTTTCGTCGACGAAGTAGCGCACATCGCCGCCGTTCTGCTTGATGCGCTCGACCATCTGATCGCTTTCCGCCTTGACCACGCGCGGATCTTTCGCGCCCTGAATCACGAGCAGCGGCACTTTGATCTGATCAACGTAAGTGATGGGCGAGCGCGCCATGAGCATGTCGAAGTCCTCTTCGGGGTCGCCCACCCATTCTTTCATCGTGGCGCGCCAGTGCGGCGGGACCGCCTTGGCAAAGGTGACCAGATTCGCCGGGCCGACGAGGTCGACGGCCAGCGCCCAATAATCGGGCAAGCGGGTGATGGCGCTGAGCGTCGCGAAGCCACCGAAGCTGCCGCCATACACGGCGATCCGGTTGCTATCCACCCAATCCAACGAGCGCAAATAGATCGCCGCGTGTTCGATATCCTTGAGTTCGTCGCCACCCCAATCCCGGTGAATCAGCTTCTGGTAGGTGATGCCGTAGCCCGTCGAGCCGCGGATGTTAGGCGCGAGCACGCCGAAACCGCGCGACAGCAGATACTGGTAGAGGCCGTTATAGTTGTAGCGGGCGCGTTCCTGCGCTTCCGGGCCGCCGTGAATCGACAGCACAACCGGGAACTGACCTTCCCCCTGCGGGCGGTACAGCTACGTCGGGATGGTGCGCCCGTCGAAAGTGGGATAGTGCACCAGTTCCGGGACGATCATGTCCGCCGGATCGATGCCGCCGATCATGCTCTGACCGAGCGCCGTGAGCTGCCCCGTCGTCAGATCGAATTCGTAGAGGTTGGTCGCTTCGGTCGGCTGCGCGAACACCAGCGCCAGTTTGCTGCCGTCCGGCGACACGACGAAGCTGTCGACCACGCCGAGCGGCAAATCTGGCAGCGTGAGCGCCGCACCCGTCGTCAGGTCGCGCCCGTAAAACTTCGACGCGCCGTCCTCGTTGACCGCCCAGATCAGCACGCGCCCATTCTTCGAGACGACGACGTTTTCGACATCCCAATCCGGCGTTTCGACCCACGACCACGACCGATCCGCCAGCGAATAGAAGGCCAGCCCTAAGAACTCGCGCCCCTTGTTGCTGACCAGATAGAAGCCGCTGCTGTCCGGGGCCCACGCGACCGGCACCAGCATCAGTTCGCCTTCGTGTTCGGTGGCGTTGATCACTTCACCGTTGGTCAGGTCGTAAAGGATGCTGTGCTGATTCGTGTTGCTGTAGCCTTTGCCCGCCAGCAGATAACGTCCATCGGGCGACCAACCGACCGGGTAGATGCCATACTCGCCGCCGGGCGACATGACAAACGGATAGGTCTTCTCGCCCGTCTCCAGATTATGAATCACCGTTTCCATGTTCTGCGGTTCGCGCTCGTTCGCCGCATAGGCAATGATTTTGCCATCCGGCGTGAAGGCGTCGCCAATGTAATGCTGCGCCTGCATCGCGTTCGTGATCTGTTCCGGCGTGCCACCGCGCGCGCCCATCAGGTAAACCTGATGGAATTCGTCGCCATTCTGGTCGGCAGTGAATAGGATCGACTTCCCGTCAGGGTGCCAAGTCACGGCACGGACCGTGTTATCAGCGTAGGCGGTGAGCTGGTAGGGCATGCCGCCGCCGGACGGAACCGTCCACAGGTTGAACTGCCCGGTCGTATTGGCGACGTGCGCCAGGGTTTTGCCATCTGGCGAATACGCAATGGCGCCCGTGTACAGGCGGGTGGCAGCGTACTGCTCGAAACGATATTTCTTCATCCGCATTCCTTTTCATTCAAATAAACTTGAACGCTAAAGTAAAGTTTAGCGAGATTCGGAGGTGAGTCAAGTAGGCCCCGGCGTCACCGCATTTTGTTTGCGGCGGGCAGGGATTTTGGTTTTCCCGGCGCGATCACTACAATCGCTGCGCTGAATGTCGTTGGACTTAAGCTACTCAGAGAGAAAACCACCTTGACCGCTCACAGGTATTACGCAGATTTCCCACTCCCTGTTCATAGTTCCCTCGATCGGACAAAACTCGACCGCGCTTTCCCCAAAGTCGCGGCGATCTTCCGCGAACACGTCGAACGCGCCCCGGTTCCCGGCTGTGCATTCGGCATCGTGATCGGCGGCGAACTCGTGTACGCGGGCGGTTTGGGCGTGCGCAATGTCGCCGATCAGACCCCCGTCGACCAACACACGGTGTTTCGCATTGCGTCGATGACCAAGAGCTTCACGGCGATGGCGCTGGTCAAACTGCGCGATGCGGGCCAGCTTCAGCTGGATGCGCCCGCCGCTGACTACGTGCCGGAATTAGCCGCGCTCCCCTATCCAACGCGCGACTCCGCCCCCATGACCGTGCGCCAACTGCTCACGATGAGCGCGGGGCTGCCGCAGGATGATCCGTGGGCTGATCGTCAGCTCGCCCTCAGTGAAGCGGAACTGTCGCAGATTCTGCTGAAGGGGCTGTCGTTCTCGAACCCACCCGGCGTCACGTTTGAATACTCGAATCTCGGCTATGCCATTCTGGGGCGCATCGTGACCAACGTCGCAGGCATGCCCTACCAAGCGTATGTGAATCGCGAGATCCTGACGCCGCTCGGCATGACCTCGACCACGTTTGACAGCGCCGCCGTCGACCCGCAGCGCTTGGCGATGGGTTATCGCCGTGAAGACGATCAGTGGGTCGAAGAGCCGCCGCTGCCGGACGGCGCCTTCGCGTCGATTGGCGGCCTATTCACGACGATCGCTGATTTTGCCCGCTACATGGGCTTCCTGCTCTCGGCGTTCCCACCGCGCGACGACGATGACAGCGCAAGCCCGATTCGGCGCAGCTCGGCGCGTGAGATGCAACAGCAGTGGCGGCAGCGGGCGCTCAGTTCGACGCGACCCAGCCCGGATCTCCCCGCGCTGGTGCAAGGCGAAGCGTATGGCTATGGCTTGGCGTGCAGCCGCGATTCAGCGCTCGGTTATTCAGTAGCGCATGGCGGAGGCTTGCCCGGCTACGGAACGTTCTATCGCCTGCTGCCAGACTATGGAATCGGCATCGTCGGCTTCTGCAACGCGACCTATGCCTCGCCCCGGCTCGCCATGGAGAAAGTCTTCACGGCGCTGCGCCAAACCGGCGGACTCACACCGCGCACGCTCCCGACTGCGCCGATTTTGCGCGCCGTGCAGGACACACTGCGGCAAATCTATGAAACGTGGGATGATGCCGCGCTGCAAGCCATCTCAACCGAGTCGTTCTTTCAGGATATGCCGCTGGTCAAACGGCGCGAACAGTTCCGGCGGCTGCGCGCTGATTTCGGCAAATGCCGCTCGGTGACGCCAGTTGAACCGGAGAACGCGCTGCGCGGGCGCTGGATCATGCAGTGCAGCAAGGGGCAGATCGAAGTCTTTGCCACCCTCGCGCCGACGAATCCGGCCAAGCTGCAATATTTGCAGATCACCGCGGCGCGGCGGTTGAGTCCGCCCTCAAGCAGAGCGTCGCGCAGCTCGTCGCGTTGATCAATGCGTGGGATGACCAGCAAGCAAACTCTTTGTTCGCTCGGTCTGTCAAACGCGCCGATCTCCAGCGCCAGTTTGCCGCGGTGCACGTCCAGTATGGCAAACTCAGACTCGGCGCGATGGTCGAGGGGGATGGAGAAACGAACGCGCGGATTCGGCTGGTGGGTCAGCATGGTGATGTGGAAATCAAGGTGGTCTACCAACCGAAGCCGGGCAAATTCGCCGGGGTGACATTCCTGCGTCCGCGTGACGTGTTGTTTGTGCCGTAAAGGCACCTTCACCCCGCCCTGTGCAGAGGAGGCACTGACGGAGGGACAGGCATGCCTAACCATCCAGGAATTTACGGAACCTCAACGAGGCGTCCGCCGGATTGGCGGGAAACGGACGGGCGTGAGGTCGTGCGCAAACACGTTTTCCCTGAATCCCGACAAGCGCCTTAATGGTCCCCATGGTCCTGGTCGATGTCCTGTCCTCAACCTAGAGGAGAGGGGAGTCAGGCGGGCTTGTGAAGTCCCCTCTCCTCTTTTCGGCGAGGGGATTTAGGGGTGAGGTTGAAAAAGCCGCTCAATACCCGTGCTGGCGGGTGAAGCGGTTGAGCAGCGACTGCTTTTCGAGGTAGCGCTCGAGATTCGCGGTGAACAACGCCGCCGCCCGTTCGTGGTAGTTGGCGGTGTTCCCGGCGACATGCGGGCTGATGATCACGTTGTCGAGGTTCCACAGCGGGCTGGTCGTGGGGAGCGGTTCTTCTTCGAACACGTCGAGCGCCGCGCCCGCCAGCCGATTCGCCGCCAGCGCCGAGATCAGCGCGTCTTCGTCGACGACCGGGCCGCGCGCCACATTGATCAGCACGGCGGTCTTTTTCAGCGCCTTGAAAACGTCCTCGCCGACGATGTGCGTCGTCTTGACGGTGAGCGGCACGGTCAACACGAGGAAGTCACACTCGCTGGCCATTGAGGCAATCGCTTCCGGCGGATAGATCCGCAGCGGGATTTCCCCGGCTTGATCGCCCGTCCCCGGTTCGGCGTAGCCGTCGAAGTCTTCGGGGTGCATCACATCGCGCTTGATGGCCAGCACCTTCATGCCGAGGTGATCCGCCGCGCGCGCCAGTTCGCGACCAATCGCACCGTAGCCGACGATGCCGAGCGTTTGCCCGCGCAGGGTGAGCGGCGCAAAGATTTTCTGACGCTCTTTCGGCCACTCCCCCTTGTGCTTGAGCTCCTGCATCGTCGGAACCTTGTAGTTGAAGGCCAGCATCATCCCCAAGCAGAATTCGCTCATGGCGACGGCGTGAATGCCGCTGGAGGTCGTCACTTCGACATCCTCCGCCATGATGATCGGCTCGTGCAGCGCGTGATTCACGCCCGCCGAATGCAGTTGAATCCAGCGTAGGCGCGGCGCTTGCGCTGGATCGGGAAATGTACCCAGCGTATACAAAATCTCGGCCTCTGCCCACGCTTTTTCCGGGACGGTCGGAAAATGCCGTTCGATGTGCAGCCGGGGCGAAATATCGCGCAGTTCCGCCATCAGCGCGTCGGAGAAATCCATCGCCACAATCACGTGGATCGGGTCATTTACATCAGTCATTCGTAGCCTCAACCCATCACGGGTGTTAAAGTTAGCGATCAAAAATAGCAACCACTCTAAGGAGATTAACCGATGGGCTTAATGGATGGCAAAATTGCGCTGGTTTTTGGACTGGCGAACAAGAACTCGATTGCGTGGGGGATCATCCAGCGGCTGCACGATGAAGGCGCGAAGATTCTGATCAGCTATGCCGGGGAAGCCCTCGAAAAGCGTGTGTTCCCGCTCGCGCAGGAAATCGGCTGCGATTTCGTCGAACAGTGCGACGTCACCAGCGATGAACAGCTCGATGCCGTGTTCGCCAAGGTACAGGAACGCTATGGCAAGATCGACGTGCTGGTGCATTCCGTCGCGTTTGCGAATAAGGATGATCTCGGCGGGCGCTTCGTCAACATCTCGCGCGACGGCTTCAAGCTGGCGCTCGACATCAGCGCGTACAGCCTGATCGCGATGGCCAAACGCGCCGAACCGCTCATGCCAGAAGGCGGCAGCATCATCAGCCTGACGTATTACGCGGCGGAGAAAGTCATGCCGAAGTATCACGTCATGGCAGTGGCGAAATCAGCGCTGGAGACGATCACCAAGTACCTCGCCGCCGACCTCGGGCCGAAAGGCATCCGCGTCAATTCGATCAGCGCTGGGCCGATCAAGACGCTGGCCGCGGCAGGCGTGCCCGGCATCCGCATGATGCTGAAGTATTCGGAGCGGGCCGCGCCGCTGCGCAAGCTGGTGCATCAGGATGATGTGGGCAACGCCGCGCTGTTCCTCGCGTCGGACTGGGGTGCGATGATCACCGGGGAAATCATGTACGTCGATGCGGGCTTCAACATCCTCGGCATGACGCTCACCGAAGAAGACATGGCAGCGATCGAGTAAAGACCGCCAAGAAAGAAAAGAGTCAACGCAAAGACGCAAGGGCGCGAAGGCGCAAAGAACAAGTCAAAAAACACCTTAGGGGCGCAGCAGGCTGCGCCCTTTACATTCACTTGGCGTCTTTCCGTCTTCGCGCCTTGGCGTTAGGCCTTTTTCTTGGATTTCGTGCCCTTAGCTATTCCGCAGGAAGAACGCGCGGCCGCTCTCCGCGACGGCGGCGGCGATCAGCGCCTTGCCGAGATCCAGCGCGATGAACGGGGCGACGCCCGCCGTCCACGCGGCATCCCACGCCAATCCCGTGTTCAGCTTGAGCAGCGTGTACCCGAACGCATAAATCACCAGAATGCCCACCACTGCCGCCAACCAGCGCTGCACCGCGCGGCGATTGCTGCGCTCGATCAGCCAACCGGTGACGAACGCCGCCGGGACGAAACCAAGCAGGTAACCCGCCGTCGGGCTGAAGAACGCCGCCGCGCCGACCATGCGCGCATCAACGGGGAGATTGAGCGCGATCAGGCCGATATAAAACAACTGGCTCAACGCGCCATCACGCGCGCCCAAGACCAAGCCGGACAGCACGACGATCAGCACTTGCAGGGTGATCGGGACGGGTTCCACGGGAATGGTGATGCGCGCAGAGATCGCGGTGAGGAAGGTGAAGGCGACGACCGCCGCCAAGCGATAGGCGAGCGAAAAGTCGCGGGTTTGGGGAAGTGTACGCAGCATGCAAAAACCTCTTCAGCTAGTAGCCAGCAGCCGGAAGCTGTGACCCAACGTTGTTCCCATTATAGAAACAAATCGGGCGTGCCTCAGCCCTGCGGGCGCGATCCATGACAGATTGCGACAAATTTCACGAAGACTGTCTTATGCGCTGGTAGTGATGTCAGATCAGCACCGCCGCAGGTCTATAACACCAAATGGAACAGAAAATCACGCTGCGTCCCCGCCTCCGCGACGACAACCACCGCCGGAAGCTTGCGCCGAAATCGGGGATAGCGTATGGGCAAAACAAAAAAACGGACGCGATAAAGCGCGTCCCTACAAAACGACTTGCTGGCGTGTTGGCTCCCCTCCTGGCGAGCAACCAGTTTCAACAGCTGATGCCTCGCGCCTGCTTTTCGCTAACTACTAATGGCTAACCACTTCCCTACGACTGATTGCCCGCCAGCGGCTGCACCAGCACGTCGACGAATTCGGTCTTGGAGGCGAGGAGTGTGGGCGTCGACCCGGCGTTGTTCGTCTCATCGACAACATGGGTTTCGCTCTCCACGAGAATCACACGGATGCCAAGCGTCGGCAGGTCATAGGCGGTGTGCAGCACACCGGTGGTCTGTGAGTTCTTCAGAAAGGCGATGCGCCCCTTCGCATCCAGGCGGCGGATGCGCCCTTTCGCCTGGTTAAATTTCAGCTTCTTCAGTTCACTCCGCAGCGCTTCGCGCTGTTGGCTGGTGTAGTACGCCATGATTTCGTCCTTTAGCCTCATGATCAAACATCGCGGTTAATTGTATAATTACGCGGAAGAACTGCCAAAGGGAAAATATTGTTTATGTCCGAACCGCGTTCCGTTGCGGAAATCACCGCCCTGATCAAGAACCGCCTTGAAAGTGACAGCCGCTTACAAGACGTGTGGATTACGGGGGAAATCTCCAATTTCACGCAGGCTTCCTCCGGTCACCTGTATTTCTCGCTGAAAGATGGCAGCGCGCAGATCAAATGCGCCATGTGGCGGTCGAGCGTCGCCCGCCTGACGATGATGCCGCGCAACGGCGATGCCGTGACCGCGCACGGTTCGGTCAGCGTGTACGAGGCGCGCGGCGATCTCCAATTTTATGTCGACATTATGCGTCCAGCAGGCGTAGGCGACCTCTATCGCCAATTCGAGGAACTCAAAAGCAGACTGGAAGCCGAAGGGCTGTTCGACCCCCTGCGCAAGCGTCCGCTCCCGGCCTATCCGCGCAAAATCGGCGTGGTGACCTCGGCGGATGCGGCGGCGTTTCAGGATGTGCAGAACGTGCTGCGGCGGCGCTACCCACTGGTCGAAGTCGTGTTGTCGCCGACGCTCGTCCAGGGCATCGACGCGCCCGCGCAGATTGTGCGCGCGCTCGGACGGCTGAACGCGCGGCAGGATATCGACGTGGTACTGGTGTGCCGCGGCGGGGGCAGCATTGAGGATTTGTGGGCATTCAACGATGAAGGCGTCGCCCGCGCCATCGCCGCCAGCCGCATCCCCGTGATCAGCGGCGTGGGACATGAGACCGACTTCACAATCGCCGATTTCGTCGCCGATCTGCGCGCGCCGACGCCCTCCGCCGCTGCCGAAATCCTCACACCCGATGTGACCGAACTGCGCCAGACCCTCGACCGCCTCGCTTATCGCTTGGACGACGCGGTGCGCTTCACCTTCGACTCGCGCCGGCGCGGGCTGGCGGAGAAAGCGTGGGCACTCAAGCAGGTGTCACCCGCGGTGCGCATTCGCACCATCCGGCAGTCGCTGGTCACGCTGGATCGCGCCATGCTCAGTCGCGAACGCGGACGCATCGCCTTAGCGCGCGAACGGCTGCATGGCCTAGGAATTGCGCTGGTCGCGGCCAGCCCGCAGGCGATCCTCGACCGGGGCTACGCCATGATCAGCGTGAACGGGCAGCGCGTCACGTCGGCGCAGGAACTGTCCGCGAATACCGAGATCACGATTGAGATGAAAGACGGCTCACGCCGCGCAAAGGTAGAGTAAATGTCGCAACTGGAAGCATTGTCCTTCGAAGCCGCGTATGCGGAATTGGAAAGCATCGTCACGCGCCTGGATGCGGGCGATTTGCCGCTCGAAGACTCGGTCACGCTGTTTGAGCGGGGCAAGCGCTTGTCGGAATACTGCCAGCGCCTGCTCGATCAGGCCGAACTGCGGATTACGCAGATCGGCGCGGACGCCTGACTTGGGATATCCCAATGCTGTGATCATTGCGGCGTTGATCGTTACACAAGGTTAAGAATCGCACATAACCCACTTATCCCAAATTCTTGGGATATCTTGGGATATAAGCCAAATCAGGGATAAAGGGAGGAGCAAATGCATCCACAAGAGATACTGAAGCACAGGCGCCGTGCTATCCTTGACTTGACATCCCGATACGGCGCCAGCAACGTGCGCGTCTTCGGCTCAGTCGCGCGCGGCGAAGCCACCGACGACAGCGATATCGATTTGCTGGTCGAATTTGATGCAGAAACGAGTCTGATCGATCACGTGGGGCTGATTCAGGATCTTGAGGATTTGCTCGGCTGCAAAGTTGATGTCGTATCAGAGCGCGGCCTGAAAGATGCAATCCGCGCCCGCATACTTCGGGATGCTGTCGCTCTATGAAAGACGATAAGGTGTATCTGCGCGATATCGCAGACTGTATCGAGAAAATCCAGCGCTATACGCAAGCGGGACTAGCTGCCTTTGAACAGAACCCGATGGCACAGGATGCCGTTATTCGCAATTTTGAGATCATCGGCGAAGCAACAAAGCGGCTGTCCAATGAACTGAAAAGTCAGAATTCTGAAATACCGTGGCGACGCATCGCCGGTTTTCGGGATGTGTTGATACACGACTATACCGATATTGACCTAACTGAAGTGTGGAATACCGTAGAGCGCGACTTACCCCTTCTCCAACGGAAAGTTGAAGCTCTCATAGCAGCTTTGACCGATGAGAATTGAACCGAAACGGATGGATTTATGGCAACTAAACCAATCATCTTCACTCTCGACGACGACCAGGAGGTTTTGCGCGCCATCGAACGGGATATTCGCCGCCAGTTCGGCAAAGAATACCGCGTGATGCGCGCCAATTCCGGCGCGGAAGCGCTCGACGCGCTGCGGCAGCTCCGGCTGCGCAATGACACGGTCGCGCTGTTCATCGTCGATCAGCGCATGCCGGAAATGACGGGCGTCGAGTTCTTGGGCGAAGCCCGCCAGATCTTCCCGGATGCCAAAAAGGTGCTGCTCACCGCCTATGCCGATACCAACGCGGCGATTCAGGCGATCAACGTCATCGGGCTGGATCACTACCTGATGAAGCCGTGGGATCCGCCGGAAGAAAACCTGTTCCCCATCGTGCAGGATCTGCTCGATCAGTGGAAATCGGCGTACCGCCCCGCCTTTGAGGGTGTGCGCGTGGTCGGTCACCAGTGGTCACCCAAGGCGCACGGCATCAAGGACTTTTTGGCGCGCAACCGCGTACCCTACCGCTGGATGGATCTCGAAGCCGATCCAGAAGCCAAGCAGCTCCTCAGCTTCATGCAAGACCCGCGACTGCCCGTGCTGATCTTCCCGGATGGCTCGACGCTCATGCAGCCGACGAATGTCGAAGTCGCGCAGAAGGTCGGCTTGAAGACGCAGGCCGAGCAGCCTTTCTACGATCTGGTGATCGTCGGCGGCGGCCCGGCGGGCTTGGCGGCGGCGGTCTACGGCGCGTCGGAAGGCTTGCGCACGCTCATCATCGAACGCGAAGCCCCCGGCGGGCAAGCGGGCATGAGCTCGCGCATCGAGAACTATCTCGGCTTCCCGGTCGGCTTGAGCGGCATGGATCTGGCGCGGCGTGCAGTCGCGCAGGCGACCCGCTTTGGCGTGGAAATTCTTACCCCGGCGGAAGTCATCAGCGTGCGGCTGGAAGAACACTATAAAATCCTCACCCTGTCGGATGGCAGTGAGGTGAGCTGCCACGCGCTGATGATCGCGACGGGCGTGTCTTATCGCCGCCTCGACGTGATGGGCTGCGATATCCTGACGGGCGCGGGTGTGTACTACGGCGCAGCCATGACCGAAGCGCCGAACGTCGCCGGGCAGGATGTGTTCATCGTCGGCGCGGGCAATTCGGCGGGACAAGCGGCGATGTACTTCCATCGCTACGCCAAGACCGTGTATATGGTCGTACGCAGTGACTCGCTGACCAAGAGCATGTCGTCGTACCTGATCGAGCAGATCGAAGCGACCGACAACATCATCGTCCGCTGCAACAGCGAGATCACCGCCGTGAAGGGGCGCGAACATCTGGAAGGCGTCACCGTGGTTGATAAGGTCAGCAACAACCAGCAGGACTACGACGCCGCCGGGTTGTTCATCTTCATCGGCGCGCTGCCCCACACCGACTGGCTGCCCGGCGAAATTGAGCGCGACCAGCACGGCTTCATCCTCACGGGCACAGATCTGTTCAAAGAAGGCAAGCTGCCCAAGAGCTGGTCGCTGGAGCGTCAGCCATACCTGCTTGAATCGAGCGTGCCGGGCATTTTCGTCGCCGGGGATGTGCGTCACCGTTCGGTGAAGCGCGTCGCCTCAGCGGTTGGCGAAGGATCGATTGCCGTACAGTTCATCCATCAGTATCTGGGGAGTCTGTAAGCATGGCGAGCGCCGAAGAACTCGGAAAAGTCCCCCTGTTCGAACACTTACGCCACGACCAGTTGAATTGGCTGGTCGAGCATGGCGAAGATTACTTCGCGCAAGCCGGGGAATACCTGTTCCACGAAGGCGACGACTCATCTTACTTTTACGTGGTGATCGACGGCGAAGTCCAGATCACCAAACAAGCGGGCGACGGGGAAATCATCCTCAATACGCATCACGCGGGCGGGTTCAGCGGCGAAGTCCCCATGCTCAGCGGCACACCGTACATCGCCAGCGCGCGCGCGGTCACCGAGACCAAGGTGCTGCGCTTCGATAGTCAGGCGTTCCGCGAGATGTTCGCGATCTGCCCGCTGGTCGTGAGCAAGCTGTTTCAGGCGCTGCAGTGGCGCATCCAGAAGACGGAGAGCCTCGCCCGCCAGCGTGAGAAGATGTCGGCGCTCGGCGTGCTCTCCGCGGGGCTGGCGCACGAGCTGAACAACCCCGCCGCCGCCGCCCGCCGCGCCACCGACCAACTGCGCGACTCGTTCGGGCAGGTGCAGCCGCTGCTGGTGAAGATCAGCCGCGCGCTCGACGAGGAACAGCTCGACGACCTGCTGGGAATGCAGCGCACCATCGCTGAGAAGCTGCGCGACCCCGAACCGCTCGACGCGCTCACGCAGAGCGACCGCGAGGAAGAACTCAGCGACTGGCTGGATAGTCACGACGTGGATGACGCCTACACCATCGCGCCGCTGTTCGTGTCCGGAGGCGTCACCACCGACATGCTCGAACAGCTCTATGACCTCATTGGCGACGACGACCTGTTCGCGGATGGCGTGCGCTGGCTCAACGCGTCGCTGACGACGGGGACGCTGCTCAACGAAGTTGAACGGAGCGCTGGGCGCATTTCCGAGCTGGTCAAGGCGGTCAAGTCGTATTCGTACATGGATCAAGCGCCGCAGCAGGATATCGACGTGCATGCTGGAATCGAGGATACGCTCATGATCCTCGCGCACAAGCTGCGTCAGGCCAAAATCACCGTCAAACGGGAGTACGACCGCAATATCCCGCACATCCTCGCGCACGGCAGCGAACTGAATCAGGTGTGGACAAACCTCATCGACAACGCCATCGACGCGCTGGGCGACAACGGCACAATCACGATTCGCACGTGGGAAGACGGTAAGGATATCTGGGTCGAACTGGGGGATAACGGGCCGGGCATCCCCGAGGACATTCAGTCGCGCATCTTCGAGCCGTTCTTCACGACGAAGGACGTCGGCAAGGGGACGGGCTTGGGGCTGGATATCGCGCATCGCATCATCGTGGATCATCACCGCGGGGAGATTCGCTTGCTCTCCAAGCCGGGCGACACGCGCTTCCAAATCCGCCTGCCCATCGAGCAGCAGGAAGAGAAGAAATGATATCGTTTTAGAAGCAGCGAACGCAATAAAGAGGGGTGTCCAATAAGGTTATCACCTGTAGGGACGAGGCATGCTTCGTCCTAATTTCTAGAGAAGGATACAAAGGACAAGGCATGAGGGTGTTTAAAAAGCATCCCTTAAAGCCTTTCCTTTCGTCAGCGGACGCAATGAATTGCGTCCCTACGAAGACGGTTTCGGCTTGGCAGGCGCTGTTGGCTCCCCTCCCTGAATTCGGGGAGGGGACGGGGGGTGGGGTCGGAATCTGACCTTTTCAACACCCTCATGCCTTGTCCCTACAAAACCTCTCTCATCAAGATGACTGTGGGCTTTTTAGACACCCTCTAAATCGCGTCCGCGGCATCCTAAAACCGACCTATATCCCGTTTTCACGGTAGTCTGTGCACTTACCGGATTGGTGCGCTGTGATTGCTTACTCGCACTGATCCGCGCCGTAAATGAGCGTGATGAGCGCCTCATCTGTCTGCACGCGGATTGTCACCGTGTCCGCATCTTCCACGCAAATGCTGACCGTGATATCGCCCTCCGCGCCCGATACATCCACATCAATGGTGCTGCTGGCATCGGGTTCATCCGTCGCGGTGACATCAGGTGTCGACGTGGGAGTGATCTCCGGAGTCGCTTCGGCGGGCGGGAACGCCAGCCCGATGATCACCGGGTCGTGATCGGAAGCGCGGAACGGCGAACTCTCATAGAGTGGGTTGGCGTCCGGCTCTTCCTCGTACTCGTTCTCACCCGGGTCGCGCACCTCATCATTGTAATCGAACACGGGAACCTCGTCGGCATTGATGTGCCACTCGGCGACGCCGACCACGTGCGGCGCGAGGATCGTGCTCGCCAGCGCGTGATCGAGATAGCCGAGCATCCCGTCGAACACGTAGCTGTAATTCTCCGAGTTCACGCCGCCTTGCAGATCGACAAATTGCAGGCTCCCGGCGCCCGCCCGCAGCGCGTCAATCGGATCTTCACCCGCGTAAGCATTCATGTCGCCGATGAGCAGGATCGCCTGTTCCCCCGTGCCCGTCGGGTCACTCGCCAGCCAGTTGACCAACTGCTGCGCCGCGGCAGTCCGCGTACCGTTGCAGCTGCCCTGCAGCGGGTCGTCGTCGCCCGCGCCGCAGGTTGAGCCTTTCGACTTGAGGTGATTGACCACGACAGTGAACGCTGCGCCGCTCGCGTTATCACGGAAGGTCTGCGCGACCGCCGGACGGTTCCGGTCGGTATCCGCGTTGAACGGATTAACAAACGCGGGCGCGTCCAGCACGGCGGTCACACCGACCGGGGTAACGCGCGCGGGTTGGTAGATCAGCGCGACCGCGATCTCGTCGGTGCCGATCACGCCCGTATCGATGAAAGCATAGACGTCTGTACCCGCCACCGCATTGAGGCGCGCCACAAGATCGGCGACGGCGGTGACGTTGTTCTCGATTTCCATCAGGCCATAGACCGCCGCGTCAATCGCCGTGAGCGCCGCGACGATCTTCTCGGCCTGCCGTTCCAGTTCAGCCGGGCTGCTCGCGCCGCGCGAACCGAGCGTCGTGAAGTAGTTGAGCACATTGAAGCTCGCGACGGTCAGCGTGCCACCCACGTTCGGCGGGGTAGCAGACCGCGGATTGACGACCGTGAAAACAGGCGGCAGTGTGGCGACGGGCAGCATGCGCCAGTTGCCGAAGCCGAAGCTGAGGATGCCCGTCAGCCCGGTGATGGTGTCGCCACCGCGAAAGAAATCCGTTCCCGGCGCGCCCGTGGAGAGTCCGCCCGGCATAGGATAGAAGAGGGTCTGTGGAGAACGCACCAGCGGCACGTTTTCGACGCTGCTGTCGTCATCCAGCACGAGACGGCGGCGTTCGAGATCCGCGTTGAAGGCAGCGAATTCGGCGTCCGTCGGCGTATCATCGACATGCGTGTATTGAAACGGTCGACCACCCTGATAGAGCACGACTTCGCCAAAACGCGCCAGTTGGAAGTATTCAGCGACGCTCAGCGGGTCGGCAATGGTGACGAGCATGCCCTCATAGGGTTCGTAGAACGCCGCCCGCGTCAGCCCCGCGCCGATGAGATCCTGCGCGAGATTGAGCACAACGGGTTCGGGGAGCGGGTTAGCGCGGCTGATCACGCTGATTGTGCCGTGCACCGCATTGATGCGGGTTTCCTCGCGGATCTCCTGCACCGTGCCACTCACCTCGACCAGATCGCCCACCGCCACATCGATCGCACACTCACGCGGATTGCGGATGTCGTTGGCGTTATTCTGGAAGCTGAACGGCCCGTCCGGGTCGCAGTAGACGAAGATCCCTTCGCCGGTGGCAGCATCGGCATCGGCGGCGACTTCCTGAACGTAGAAGCCCCCCCGCTGCAGGTTGCTCTGATAATCGGCGGTGACGACCGCGCGCACGAGCACCGTCTGGTTGACGAGTGGGCTGGCAGCGCCCACCTGAATAGCGTGAATCGGCACAACGGCGGCTTGCGCGGTGACCGCGCCGACAGCGTAGAGGCAGGTGAGGAAAAGCAGCCACCGGGTGAACCGTACAAACCGAATGTGCGGCATGGGCTCCCCCTAGAAGACTCGCGAATACAGCCTAATTAAAGCATGAATCTCGTAAAGCGGGGATGATCCGCGACTTAAGCAGGACGCGGAAATCCGTTAACGACGGAAACGCGCCAGTACCATGTTCGGAATGGTGCGCGCTTCTTCGACGCCGAAGACGAAGGCCAGCGCGAAGAACACGCCCACGCCCACACCCGCGCCGAGCACCGCTGTGAGCAGACCGCCGACGTTGGTCAGCACGTTCACGATCAGCGCGACCACCGCGCCCATGCCGAGCGCCGCCGCCAGCGCGCGCGCCGCCCCATTGAGCACATAGCCATCCTTCAAACTGCCGATGCGCCGCCGCAAGATCCACCATAGGAACGCCCCTTCAAGCAGCGTCGCCAGTGAATTGGCGAGCGCCAGCCCGGCGAACGATCCCCGGCTGAGGGTGTTCGGGTCGCCGACGACATGCACCAGCACGAGACTCAGCGCGATGTTCGCGGCCATCGACGCGATGCCCACGAGCACGGGCGTGCGCGTATCCGCCAGCGCATAAAAGGCGCGCGAGAGCACTTCAAGCAGGCTGTGACCGGCGATGCCGAGCGCGAAGAAGCCGAGCGCCCACGCCGTCGCCGCCGTGCTTTCGGGCGTCCACGCGCCGTACTGCAGCAGCAGACTGATGCCCACGTGCCCGAGCAGGATTAACCCCACGGTGGCGGGGAAGGCGAGGAACAGCACGCCGCGCAGCGCCCCCGCCAGCCGATCTTTGAAACCATCGAGATCGTTTTTGGCCGCCAGCGCGGAGAGCGACGGGAAGACCGCCGTGCCCACGCTCTGCGCGATCACGCCGAGCACGAAGAACATCAGCGTCCACGCGGTTTTGAGCGCGCTGTAGCTCCCGGCGACCATGCCGGAGGCCAGCGAGAGATTGACGAGGAAGTTGATTTGCACGACGGCGAGGCCGAGCACACGCGGTCCCATCAGCGTGATGACTTCGATCACACCGGGCACGCGCGGATTAGGCAGGAAGGCCAGGCGCGCGTCGATGTGCCGCAAACCGGGGATCTGCACCACCAGATGCAGCACCGCGCCGAGCACCGCGCCGAACGCAAGACCATAGATTTTGGAGTTGTCGGGGAGCAGCGGCACGATAATCAACGCGCCGACGATCTGCCCGATGTTGTTGGCGGCGAGCGCCAGCGCGGGCAGCGTGAAGATCTGCTGGGCGTTGAGGATGCCCATCAGCAGACCGCTGATACTGAAGATCACGACCGTGACCAACATGACGCGCGTCAGATCAATGGTGAGCGCCTGCATGGTCGGCGGGGCATCGGGGACGAGCACGGGGATGAGGGTCGGCGCGAACACGCCAATGATCAACGCGAGCGCCGCCGCCAGCACCGCCACGCACGACATCACCGCGCTGGCCAAGCGCCAGGCGCCCGCTTGATCGCCCGCCGTCAGGTAGCGCGCAAAGACCGGGATGAACGACGAGCCAAGCGCGCCGCCCGCCACGAGCACGAACAGGATTTCCGGGATGTTCTGCGCGGCGTAGAAGGCGTCGAGAGCTTCACTCGCACCGAAGGTCGCGGAGAACGCCGCCGTGCGTACGAGACCGAGCACGCCGCTGGCGAGAAACCCGCCGACGACCACCACGGCCGCTCGCACAATTTGAGTGTTGGAGAGTGCTTTTGCCATGTGCTTCTCTGTCGAGAGGAAAAATGCTGACCCTCATTATTCGCCAGAAGCACCAGAAAAGCTATACCTCGTCTCAGACCGGCAGTTGGATTGTATTGTCCTGCTGCGCGATGAACGTGACACCCTCATCCAGTGTCGAGACCACGCGCACGCGCATCCCGGCGAGCTGGATCAACGTGGACGCGAGGAACTGCAGCATGCGATTCGTGGCGATGATTACCGTCCAGCCGCGTTTGTCGGAGGAGGTGCGCCGCATCACTTTGTTGAGGTCGCCCAGGTTGATCGGGAAGCTCGTCACTTCCAAAGTATCCACAATCACGTGAACGTAGCGGATCCCGCTTTCGACCTTTGGGTCGCCATCCGTTTGGATTGTCACGAGATCCTGAGCAACAACCGGACCACTGATTTTCTGGTAGAGAATTCGTTGATCAACGTACCAATGGCATTCGTAGAGCATGATCTTCCCGTGCATAGCATCACGATATAACTACTATAGCATAACTTCCTCAATCAAGATTGAGTTTATATCAATTTTATCTTAACTATTTTAGACTGAGGAACAGATGGTCAGAGCGCAATTCGGTGGCCAACACGGGGCGCAGCAAGCTGTCTCATATGGGGTTGCATCTGAGGGGAAACAGGTTTGGTCGGGAAGCCCATCGGCGGATACGCCGACCCGCTTGTCGCCACTCAAGCAGGCTTCCTGCCCTATTCAGTGGCGTGAGGGCAGGAAGCACATCAGCAGGTGAACTAATCCATCGCCCCGGCGAAGACTTTCTCGGCTTCCACAGGCTGCGCCGTGTAATTCGCCTTGAACTGCCGGACCTGCACGCGTGTGAGCAGGAAGATCGTCACGCCGAGACCGACCGCGCCAAGCGCAAACACCAGCCCATAGGCGACGTTCGGCGATCCGCTCAGGCTGAGGAAGATATCGCGGAAGATGCCGCCGCCCGCCACGCCGATCCCACGCGCCAGCGTGACGACCAGCGTCCAGAAACCGAGGAACGTCCCCGCGCGCCCGGAGGGGCTCATCTCCATCATCAAGCCGAGCGTGCCTACGTTCCAGAAACCCAAGCCCAGACCGAGCAGAATCAGCCCCGGCGTGACCAGCGGGCGGATCTCCGCGAATGACGAAAGCGCAAAGACGGCAAACGTCACCACCAGCAGGCTGACGCCAATGTAGTTCATATTGGTGTTGGTCAGCCACTTGATGCGGCGTGACAAGACGAGGAAGACGATGGTGCCCAAAATCGACATGCTGCCCCAGTAGGCGGCGAAGCGCGTAGTGTGACGCGCCTCCATCGCGAAGACGTCGCCCGCAAACGGTTCGAGGATGAGGTCTTGAGAGAAGGCGAACAGCATCGACAGGCCGAGATACCAGAAGAAGTAGCGCAGCTGACGGTGACTCCACGCGGCTTTGAGGTCGGCACGCAGCGACGTGCTGTGTTCGCTGCCCGCTTCCGCGGCGACGGATCCGCTGCTGCGGCGTTCTTCGCCCCACAGCGACCCCAGCCACAGCCCGCCCAAGACCAGCGCGGCGATCACGAACAGGTTTTGCAGCGTCTCCGGCGTGAACGACAAGCCCGTCTCGCCGGCGGGATGTTCCGGCAGCAGCACGCCGAACAGAATGCCACCCAGCGTGAAGCCGAGCAGCAAAAACGTCCACACGATGCCGACCGCCCGCCCGCGCTGCTTCTCATGCGTCCGGTCGTAGATCAGCGCGAGGAAGGTGCTGCCGCTGAACGCCGAGCCGAGGCTGAACAGCAGCATGGCGAACGTGATCGCCAGCCAATGCAGTGGTTCGACCTGCACCCCGCGCGCGATGGTCGCCGTCGTAAAGCCGAGCACAAGGATGCTGACCGCCATCATCGCGCGCCCCGACCAGATCCAGAATAGGCGGCGGTACCCGCCAATGGCGCGGCGGTCGGACATGCGCCCCGCCCACACGCCCAGCGGCGCAAGGAAATAGCGCAGCGCCACCAGCAAACCGATCGGCGTGGCACTGAAGCCGAGATCGCTGATCATAATGCGATTCCAGATACCGGTCGCGATCACGTCGGCCATGCCCGAGCCAAGATGGAAGAGGCCGATTTTCAGATTACGTCCAGTGGACAGATTGGGTTGATTTTCCATGTTTTTAGTAGATTTTATGAGGTTTATAGGCGGATTATAGTAGATTCGCGCGACGAATGTCAATACACGAGGTGGCGTGTCAATTGTTGTGCGCCCGAGACGGCGTTAAAATTTATGTAAACAGTTATTTATTCGAGGATGGTCAATGACCTACCGCTCCCGTTACCAAAAAATACTCGTCCCGCTCGATGGCTCCGGGTGGGCGCAGCGCGCCGTGCCACATGCCGTCGATATTGCGCGGGCGCACAACGCCGAACTGATTCTGCTGCACATCTTCCGGCCCCCGGCGCACGAGTTCGCGGATCAGATTGCGCTGGCCGGGCAGGACGCGCAGATTCAGGCGGCGCGCGAGCAAATGAAACAGTACCTGATCGGCGTGCGGTCTGAACTGCGGCACGAAGATTTGAAGGTCCGCACGCACATGACCGAGGGCATGGATATCGCGCACCTGATCTGCGATTTTGTCCGCGCGGAAGAGGTCGATCTGGTGGTGATGAGCACCCACGGGCGCAGCGGCATCGTTCGCCTGATGTTCGGCAGCGTCGCCCACGAGGTCATGCGCTGCGTGGATGTGCCCGTCATGCTGGTCAAACCAGACGACCACGAAGAATCCGGGAAGTAAAGCGAATATCTCCCGTATAGACGGGGCGGCATCGTTCATTTTTTGAGAGACAGCGGACGCGATAAAGAGGGTGTCCAATAAGGTTGTTATCTGTAGGGACGAGGCATGCCTCGTCCTAATTTCTAGAGAAGGGTACAGAGGACAAGGCATGAGGTTAAAAGCCTTGTCCCTACAAAAACCGCTCTCATCAAGATAACTGTGCACTTTTTAGAAGCCGTTTGAAAATACGTTGTTTTCGCGTGTGTAGGGGCAAGGCGCGCCTTGCCCCTACGAGAGAAATCGCGAATATTCCAATGGTCGCTTAGACACTCTCTAAATCACGTCCCTACGCAAACCTTGTAGGGGCAGACCTACGTGTCTGCCCACTTTTCCGGGCGTACACACATGCGCCCCTACAGCCTCAGGGCAGAATCTCAATCAAATGGCGCGATTTTCGCTGCCGCTAACCGCTCAATCTCCGCGGCAGCCGCTTCCGCCTGCGCGCGATCCGCGGCGGGCAAATCGAGCGCGTGGAATTCGGCCTCATCCTTGCGCAGCATCCGCCCATCGGGGAACACGAACACATCCAATTCGAGGTCATCGGCGGACACCACACCGGCGCCGATCACCGCGGGGCGGGTGATGTTGCAATACCAGCCCCGTACCGCGCCCGTGTCCCGGTCGAAAATCTTGAACACGTTGTACCAGCGATCCGCGTAATGCCATTCGAGGAAGCGGTCGCCCTGCTGCCACACGAAATAGCCATCGTCGCGGTCGGCCCGATCAAAGTGCGCACTGATCAGCACATAGTGATCGGTGCGCTCAACTTCGTCGCTGTCGTACGCCCACACGAGGCGTCCGGTGTGATCGCGTTTTTCGATGCGGATTTTGGGCATGGGAATACTCCCTCACAATGGTTTTGGTAGGGACGAAACCCTCCATCGATCAACAAAAAGGACGAGGCATGCCTCGTCCCTACAGCCTGACCGCTTGGCGGCTCGCTTTACGCCCGACCGAGCGTGTGCACGATGAGCAGTATGCCGCTGCGCACGTACACGACCGCCTTATCGTGCGTCATGACGTTGCTCACGCCGCGCGCCGGGCCAAAGTACAAATCTTCGCTGCGCAGCGGATAGTACAGCCCTTCCGTCTTGACGCCGAAGACCGTCCCATTGAGCGGCAGCAGCGACACGGTGTCGCCCTGCTGCCCTTCGAGGAACGTCCAGCCCGGTTTGGCGAGCTGTGTCTCCTCTTTCCCGGCGACAATCCGCACGTCGCAGCCCTGCAGCGCGGACAGCGCCAGCAGATAGATGTTGCTCAGCGTCTGGTCGAGGCGATCACCGACCGCGCCAACAATGCGTATCCACGTTGCGCCGCGTTCGACGGCCCACAGCAGCGCCAATTCCAAATCGGTCTCGTCTTTTTCGGCGGGATGGCGCAGCACCTGCGTGCCATTCGCTTCCAGTTCGGCGAGGTGCGCCGGGTCAGCGGAGTCCATGTCGCCGATGACGGCGTCCAGGCGCTGACCATAGTGCGCGGCGACCCGCGCGCCTCCATCCGCGGCGATCAGCAACGACTCACCGCTGAACATCAAGGCGCGGCGCACCATCTCGCCGTCATTAATGTCCCCATTGGCAAAAATAATCGCTCTATTCAAAACCCACTCCGTCTAGCGGTGGCGCCGCTTCCAGCGTTCCTTCTGTTCAACACGACTGATGTCGGCGGCTTCGAGGTAGTCATTAATCATACGGGGAAAACGCTCATCTTCAAGCATGGGGAAGTGGCGAACATTCGGCAGCAGCACCGGGACGAGCGTCTGTTCCTTTTCGTGCGTCAGATAGTTGAGGACTTCGTCGCGCGGCGGCGGCATGATTGGGTCTTCGAGGCCGTGGATGGCGACGACCGGGACATTGAGCAGACGCAGCGTGTCGAGCATGCGCCCGGAGTCGAAATGTTCGACCGAGCGCCGCAGCACGCGCGCATCGATCTTGCTCACATCCACCAGCAGCTTGTCGTAGTTCGGTTCGGCGCGGCGGAAGCAGCGACCGAGCAGCAGTTCAAGCGTCGTGCCGTCCATGAGCGGCAGCAGCGGGTTATGCGCCTCGTAAACCTCACGGTCGTCGGCGGGGAGGCCGGCGATCTCTTCGAGTTCGGCGGGGAGCTGCCCATTCAGCTTGGCGCGCGCGGCTTCGACGAGCGCGGCGCGCATGGCGGCGCTGGCGCTCATGATGGTTGGTGCGCTCGGGTTGACTTCCGGCTGCGGCAGGGTCGGGCGCGCGGCGACTTTGCGCACCAGCGGCGCGCGGCGGTCGAGATCGCCGGTGTCGAACAGCGGCGCGTCGACCACGATCAGGCGCGGCACACGATCCGGGTAGCGACGGGCGAATTCGGCGGCGATGATCGCGCCGAGCCCGTGCCCCACAAACGCGGCCTTGGTGATCGCCAACTGCACCATGAAATCTTCGAGCAGCGCGATCTGATGCTCAATGTTGTACTTGGCCGGGTTCTTGGCGGAATCGCCGAAACCGTACAAATCGAGCGCGTACAGTCGGTAATTCGATTGCAAATGCTGGAGCGTGGGAATCCAATAGCGCCACGATCCTAACCAGCCATGCACTAAAATGACCGGACGCCCGCGACCCAGTACCTCGTAATGAACTAAATCACCGCCTGCTGTGATGGCGCTCACGTCTCGCTCCGACAACGATGCTGAATTACGGCATCAACCTTTGAGGATCTCTTCCACACGGCGGGTCAAATCGTCGGGGTTGAACGGCTTGAGGATGTAGGCCGTCGCGCCCGCATCCAGACCGGTTTGAATTTCCTCGTCCTGCCCCTTCGCCGACAAGAAAATCACGGGGGTATCCTTGTAATCGCCCATCGCTTTGATGTGGCGGCAGGCTTCGTATCCCGTCATTTTCGGCATTCGCACATCCATCATGATGATATCGGGCTTCGTGCCGCTGGTGAGCGCCGCCTGCGCCCGTTCGACGGCTTCCGCGCCATTCGCGGCCAGCGTCACCTCAAACCCGGCGAACATCAACGTGAAGTTGATCAGCTCGCGGATATCCCGTTCATCTTCTGCAACCAAAATGCGCGCCATTGTTCTATTGTCCCTCGACCGATGGTTCTTCGGCAGTGATGCGGCTCAACATGGTTTGCGGGCCGGCGACGGGCAGTGAAATGTAGAACGTCGTCCCCTGGTTGATTTCGGAGTCGAACCACACTTCGCCCTGATGCATATCGACCAGCGTTTTGACAATCGAGAGCCCCAACCCCGTGCCCGCCACATCCATCACGAGGGCGTGTTCTTCGTAGCGTTCGAAGCGATTCCAGATGCGTTCGCGGAACTGTTCCGGAATGCCGATCCCGCTGTCACGCACCGTGATCAGAACATTTTTGCCGTCGGGTTGAAGCTGAGCCTCAATGTTTATCTTACCACCAGCATACGTGTAATTGAAAGCATTGTCGGCGAGGTTGCTGACCACCTGCGTGAGCTTATCCCGATCCGCGCGAATGGTGGGCAGGTCCGGCGCGATCTTCACTTCGACGTCCATCGCCTTGTTCTGATACTGCGCCCGCCCGCGCACGCTCGACGCCACCAGCACGATCACATCCTGCAGGTTGACATCGGTCAGCGTGAGCTGATCGCGCCCGCTGTCGAGCTTGGAAATGTTCAGCAGGTCGTTCACGAGGTTGGAGAGGCGCGTCGCGTTGCTGCGAATGGTTGACAGGAACTGCCGCTGCTGCTCGTTGACATCGCCGCCCGCGCCCTTGAGCATGAGATCGACATAACCCATGATGCTCGTCATCGGCGTGCGCAGTTCGTGCGACACGTTGGAGATGAACTCGCTCTTCATGCGGTCGACTTCGGTCTCTTTGGTGACATCGCGGAACACGGCCACCGTGCCCAGCACCTGATCACCCGTATACACCGGGGAGGCATGCACGTTGACGATGCGCCGACCGACATCCACGCGGTCGAGGATCAGTTCTTCGTCGGGACGCCGCTGGCGCAGCGACCAGTTATTGAGCGCGCTCGTCCACGTCGCCGAGCCTTCCGTCCCCGTCAGGCGGGAGAGCGGCTGACCGAGAACGTAGTCCCGGCGCAGGCCGAGGATCGCTTCGGCGGCGCTGTTGAACAGGATGACCGTCCCGCTCGAGTCCGCCAGCATGACGCCGTCCGCGATACCTTCGAGGATGGCGCTGTTCTTTTCGGCTTCTTCCTGTTCGGCACGCAGCAGCGTCGCCATGCGATCATTCTGATCGCGGATCAGGTTATAGAGGTCGGCATTGTTGACGGCCGCCGCCACCTGACTCGCCGCCGCGACCGCCAGTTTCATCTGCGGCTCGGTGAAGTGATTCGGCTGCTGGCTGAGGAAGACCATCACGCCCTGCACGTCTTCGTTGGTCTCCAGCACGACGGCCACGCCGCTGCGCCATTGTTCCGCGTCCGGGTTTTCGCGCTTCCAGTAATCGGTCGCGTGCAGGTCGGGCACGTTGGCCGCGCTCGAATTGTTCATCACCCAGTTGCCGAGCATTTCGGCGGGGTGGTAGCGCCGTTCGACATCGCCACGGCGCCCCGTACCGCCGCGGCGCGGTTTGTGCGCCAGCGACACATGGCTGTACAACCGATCCGTCAGCGGGTCGATGAGCAGCACGACCGCGTCTTCCGCGTTGATGGCTTTAGCGACCATGTCGAGCGCGCGATCAAGCACGCGGTTGGTGTCGAGCGTCCGCCCGAGTTCCGCCGCGATCTGGTACAGCGAGTCGATGCGGTCGCGCTCCTGCTCCAGTTCGATGGTGCGCTCTTCAACGCGCTGATTGAGTTCGGCGGCGAAGTTCTGCACGCGCTGGAACAGGCGGGCGTTCTGAATGGTCGCGCCGAGCTGCGCGCCAATCGTCGTCAGAATGCGCTGATCGTTCAAGCCGAACGGGCGCTTCTGCTGCGTGTCGCGCACGGCCAGCACGCCGACCACCTGATCGCCGGCGATCAGCGGCACGCCGAGGTAGCGCAGCGCGTTATCTTCGCCGTTGGTGATGCCGAGGTTGCGGCGCACTTCCGTCGGGTTCGGGCTGTCACCGCCGAGCGGGAGCGGGCGGCGGTACTTGATGACGAACGAGACTTCATCGCTGCCCAGCTTGCGCGAGGGAATGGTGTAGTCTTTGCCCGCGCGCACCGCCATCGGGAAGATGATGTCCTGCGTCTCCGCGTTGTAGAGCGCCAGATACATCTCTTCGGCGTCGGTGAGCTGCGGCACCTGTTCGCGCACAATGCGGATCATGTCGTTCACGTCCATCGTCGACGAGATGGCGCGGGACAGGTCGTTGATGACCAGCGACTGTTCCACCTGCGCGGCGGTTTCGGTCGAGAGACGCGCGTTTTCGATGCTGATGGCCGCCTGGGCCGCCAGCGCCTGCGCCATGCGCGTTTCACGGTGCGTGAACGTGCGGAATTCCGATTGCAGTTCGATTTGCAGCAAACCAATCGCCTGATCGCGCACAATCAACGGGACGAGCATGCGCGCCGTATCGCCTGCGCGTTCCATCTCTTCCAGTTCGCGCGGGTCGGCGTTGGGGTCGCTGCGACGAATGACGAGGATTTGCCCATCATGGACGGCGCGCATCTTCGCCGGGTACTCTTTGAGATCGTAGGCCGTGCCCGCCGGGGTAATGCGGCTCTCGTCGCCCTGCCGGTTGAGGTCGTACTCGACCTTGAGCATGTCTTCGACGTTGTCGTACATCATGATCGCGCAGTCGTCCATGTCCAGCGCCTGCAAAATCAGGCGGACGACGCTGCCGAACACTTCGTCGAGATCGAGCGTGTACGAGGTGGCCTGCGCCGCTTCGAGCAGCGTTTCGAGTTCGCGCGTGCGGGTGAGCGTTTGTTCGAGCAAATTGGCGTTGAGCACGGCAATCGCCGCCTGGTTAGCGATGATCAGCGCCAGATCGAGCTTTTCGAGGTCGAACTTGTGCGGCGTGTCGTAGATTTCCATTTCGAAGACGCCGCTCGTCTGCCCGCCGACCGTCATGGGGATAGCCGCGTAGCCGACGATCCCGCGCAGGCGCAATTCTTCGACGAGCAAACGATCCGCATAGGTGTTGAGGTCTTCGATCAGGATCGGTTCCGGATGGCGGCTCATGGTCGAGAAGAGCACGCTCTGCTTGAGGTCGAGCACTTCGTACGGCGGCAGATCACCGCGCGGACGTTCCACCACCAAGCGGGCGACATTGGTCTCACGCTCAAACAGGTAGGCTTTGGCGCGGTCGATGCCAAGCGTCTCGGAGATTTCGCGCAGGGCGACTTCGAGGATGTTCTCGTTATCCAGCGACTGCGCCAGCGCGACCGACACGCGGTTGAGCAGGCTGAGGCGCTGCGTGCGCATGGTCGCTTCTTCGAACAGATCGGCGTTGACGAGCGCCACCGCCAGTTGATTGGCGAACACGAGCGCGGCTTGTTCGGCCTGCGCGTCGTAGAAGGCGGGCTGCGCCACCGCCAGCGTGATCATGCCGACCGCCTGCCCCTGCCGGAGCAGCGGCACGCCGAGCCAGCTCTGGTGACCACCTTCACCGGGGAGCGTGTCCCAGCCTTGCAGGTGACTGATGGTGACGGCGCGCTGTGTATCGGCGACGCGGCGCAGGCGGTCATGCGAGGCGATCTGCACGCGCGTGCCGTCGGCCTGCGGTTCGTAGCCGCGCGCCGCTTCCAGCACCACGTCTTCGTCTTCGATCCACCACAGCGACATGATGTCGTAGCCGATCACGTTCTGCATTTCGTCGAAGGCCAGCGCGATCACTTCGTCACGGCGGAGCGCGGCGGTGATGCGACTGGAGATTTCGGTCAGGGCTGCCAACTGCGCTGCCCGCGCGGCGATATCCTGTTCGAGGCGGGCGCGGTCGGTCACATCGTCGATGAGGAGCACTGCGCCGCGTACGGTATCGGCGGACCGCAGCGGGTAGAGGTACAGGTTGAGGACGAGGTTCTTGCCCTCTTCGCGAATCGTCTGGTTGATGAGCGCCTGCGGCACGCCCTTCTCGGTGACCACGCGCAGCGTATCCGCGAGGAAGCGCAGCGACGGGCGATACGTGAACAGGTCTTCGCGCGCGCCCGCTTCACCCCAGTTGAAGCGCGTGCGCATAAACTCGTTGACCGTGAGCACGCGCCCCGAGCGATCCAGCACGATGATGCCCTGCTGAATCGATTCGACGACGGACTCGTTGAAGAAGCGCAGGTTAACCGCTTGACTGAACAGGCGCGCGTTTTCGACGGCAATCGCCGTCAGGTTGGCGATACGCTTGAGGAGCGCTCGCTGCTCGTCAAACGCGGTGATGTGTTCGGGATCGTTGCAGCCAATGTGCAGCGCGCCGAGCGTCGTCCCACCGCTGGCGAGCGGCATGACGAGGCCGATATGCTGCCCCTGCGCCGCCCAGCCGCGCAGATCTTCCAGTTCATTGACTTCGGCATCGCCCGCGCGATACAGGTATTCTTGCGCCGTGTCGAAGGTGCGCCCGAGGGCGGTACGCGCCAGCGATGAACGGCGGTCGCGCGCCACAGTGAGCGTGTCATCCGGCTGCACGACGACCTGTACGAGGTCAAAGTTTTGCTGTTCGCTGTCCAGCAGCGCCATCGATAGACGCGCGAAGGGCAGAATGCGCTGCAAGCCACGCGCCACCGACTCCACGATTTCGGGGATATCGAGCGTCGTGGTGATCGCTTCCATGACTTCGTTGAGCCGCGCTTCCTGTTCGGCGCTGCGCGTCGAGGTCAGGTAGAGGCGGGTGTTTTCCAGCATCGACGCGGCTTGATGCGCGAAGATTTCGAGGATTTCGATCAGCGCGCGGTCGGGGCGCTTACCGTCAAACGGACGATCCAGACTCATCACGCCGAGCAAATCGCCGCCCGCACCCTGAATCGGGACGAGCAGCATATCGCCGTCGTGCCAGTCGGCTTTGTTGCGGGGGTGCATAGTGCGGATGACGGCGAAGTTCGCGTTGAACGTCTCCAAGCCGTCGACATACCACTGTGTGACCTTCTCGAACGGCAGGAAGTACGACTCGCTGATGTTGTACTCGGTGAAGGCGAACAGTTGATCCAGTTGGTCGCGGGTGATGGTGTTCTTCTTGCTGGCCTCGAACGCGTCGATGGGCAGACCAGCCTGCGCGACGCGGTGGATCGTCGGGCCTTCGAGCATGGTCATCATCACCACGTCGAAGCCGCAGCTTTGCTGGACGCTGTAGGCGATGGCTTCCAGCATCATGACCGGATCGACCGTGCTCTGGAGCATTTGCCCCAGTTCGAAGATCTGGTTGAGCTGATCGACACGGCGGCGCAAACGGTCGCTGCGATCCTTGTTTTCGAGGTAGCGCAGATTGTTGCCGTAGCTGAGCGAGGCCTTGGCGGCGAGCGTCATCAGGAAGGTGGCGGCGCGGTTATCGAACTGCGCCGGGTCATCGTGATACAGGTGAATGACGCCGACCACGCGCTCTTCGTAGGTGAAGGCGGCGGCAATGGCCGACCGGGCATGATCCGGTGCGGGCGCATAGCTCGACCGGCTATAGTCGTCGACGATGACGGCGTCCGTCCCTGCCTTGATCGCCGCGAGTTCGAGATCGATCAAACCCGTGGCGATGCGTTCGCCGAGACGCCGTTCGAGGCGCGGCTCATCCACCTTGATCCAGTCCGAGGGCGGCTGAAGCAGAGCGACGGTACTGGCCTGCGCTTCAGTCGCGCGGATAGCTTCCACGCGGATCACGTCGAGCACGCGGTCAAAGTCGAGCGTGAGCGCAAGTTCGTTGCTCACGCGGGAAATCGCGTCGAGTTCCTGCAGGCGGCGGCTGAGGTTGTGCCCCGTCGCCTCGTACAGGCGCACACGGTCGAGCGCGGCGGCGATTTGGACGGTGACGCCTTGCAGCAGCGCGAGATCGGCCTCGCCATAGGCGGGTTCGAAGCGGTTGACAATGCCCATTTCGCCGAGCGACTGATCGCCGACGACCAGCGGCACGAGGCACACGGTCAGCATGCCATACTTGAGCGCTGCGTCTTTGTAGTTATCGAGCGCGCGCGGATCATTCTGAATGTCGTTGCTGATGAACGGGCGGCGGGACAGCGCGACGCTGTATTCCATGCCTTTGGCATACGTGTCATAGACGACGGTCTCGTCCAGCGGCACGTTGTGCGTGTTGCGCTGGTAAGTCGCCAGACGGCCTTTTTCGGCGTCGAAGATGCTCACGAACACCGAGGGGCTGTCTGTCAGCGCGGCGACTTCCGCGAGCATGGTCGAAAAGTCGTCATCCGGCGTCATGATCGCGCCCGCCAGTTCGGCGATGCGGCGCAGGCGTTCGGATTCTTCCGCGCGGCGCTGCGCTTCCTGGAACAAGCGCGTGTTTTCGATCATCCCGGCGATCTGCGCGGCGAAAATCAGCAGTAGGCGCGCGTCTTTGTCACCGAAGTCGACGCGGTCACGGCGATTCGCCAACTGTACCGCCCCGATGCGCCGACCACCCGCGGAGAGCGTCGCCAATATTGACTGGCGGATATCGTGCGTGGCGACGAAGTCGGCCAAGCCCGCGCTCAGCATGATCTTGTCGGTCGCGGCGTTGTTGGTGAACCAGTAATCCTCATCCGTCCATACGTGAGCAATCGGACTGCCTTCCGGCAGGTGAATCACATAGTGGCTGGCCACCTCATCGGGCAGGCCGAGGAACGGCGTCTGCGCGACCAGCGCATCGTTATACTCTTGATAGAGCAGCACGCCGCAGTATTCCACGTTGAACATGCGCGAAATGCGGTCGTTGATGGCGGTGAAGAATTCGCTTTCGTGACTGATTTCGCCGAAGGCCTGCGCGATCTCCTGCAAGCCCGCCATTTCGGCTTCCTGATCGAGTTCCTGCTGCGCGAGGCGAATTTCTTCGACGATGACGGCGGCTTGCGCGGTCAGCAGGTTCAACTGCTGGATATCGCGCAGACCAAACCCGCCCTGTGACCGCTTGTTCGCGACCTGCAGCATGCCAATGCGGCGCGCACCGACTTCCAGCGGCATGAGCACGGTGTTGGTGACGCCCGCCGCGTTGCGCAGCATCGTCTGGTTGAAGGCTTCCGCCAACGTCTCGTCGTCGCTGAGGTCGTTCGATGACCAGTACGGCGCGGACTGCCACGTCTTGTACTGCTGCGAGCCTTCCGGCATGGGAATCGCATAGCTGCGTACCAACTGCACCGGCAGGCCGAAGAACGGCGGTTCCGCGACGAGCGCATGCCGCAATTCGTTGTAGAGCAGGAAACCGCAGATCTGCGCGTTGAGCAGGCGCGCGATGCGTTCGGTCAGCGCGGCGTAGGTATCTTCCGGGTCGCCGCTGACGTAGCTCAAGCCCTGCAAGCTGGCGAGGTCTTCAATGCGCTGGGTCTGCTGCGTGTAGAGTTCTGCATTGTAGATGGCGGTCGCCAACTGGCTGGAGACGGCCTGCAGGAGGGCGAAGTGCCCCTGCGTGAAGTGGCCGGGCTCTTTATGCGCGAGTTCGAATGTGCCGAGGAGACGGTCGCCCATGAGCAGGGGCAGCCCGACGAAGCTCTGATACATGCCGTTGGCGAGTTTGGGCTTCACCGCCGCCGGATCGTTCACGTCGGACACGAGCACCGGGCGCTGGTAGCGCGCGATCCACCCGGTGATGCCTTCGTCGAAGTGGTAGACGCCGCCCTGTTCGGCCAGCGCCAGCACATAGGCGAAATCACCTGCCCACCCGCGCGGCGTGAGTGTGCTCGTGTTTTCGTCAAACAGCGAGATTTCACCCGCGTCGGCGTTGATGTGCTTGCGCACAATCGTCAGCAGCGTGAGCAGCACCTGTTCCACACCGAGGCTGGCGTTGATGGTCGTGCCGATTTCGTCGACGAGGTTGATGGCAATGGCTAGATTGACGTTATCCGCCGCTGTGCTAGCCATCGCCCCACCGATTTCGCGGAAAATCACGACGATGCGCGTCTCGCTGCCCGCCGGGATGAAATGCGACGTGGCCTGCACCCAGCGGCGATTCAACTGAAAGGAGGCCTGCATTTCCCGCGTGAACAATTCAAAAAACGTGTCGCTCGGCTGCGCGACACTGGCCACATATTCGAGATTGGGGATGTCAGCTTCGAGATTCAGCCAATGGCGCAAAATCTCATTCGCGTGGACGATTTTGCCATGTTCCCGCGCGACAATCACCGCATCGCCGGAGACGGTGGGGACTTTAACGAGGACTTCTTCGACCTCTGGAATGTTCCCCATCTTCTGGCGCTGCAGTGACCACAGGTAGAGCCAGAGCAGAATGACGACCGCGCCTGCAAACAGAATTATCGGCAGCCCCATAGGTTCACCCCAGAGGAAAATCTATATCGAGCGTGATTACCACGAGGTTAGGAGGTTGGCGGCACTGTTATCTTGTCCGGTCAAGCCACGACGCCGATTTTCGGCTGCCATTTCCGTGATTTCGCGAATGTCAGAAAACTGATGGGTTTTCGTCGACACCGACCCAGCGGAGAGCGACATCAGCGCCACCTGCTTTTCGCCGTAGACGGCGTCCGGCACGAGGATGTAGCCGCGTTCGCGGTCGATGAACGAATAGTGCTGCTTCACCTTGTCGTTGAACACTTCGATCAGGCGATCTTTCAGCTTGTCGGGGTCGGCGGCGTGCGTGATGATCACGAAATTGTCACGCCCCGGGTGTCCGGCGTAGTCGTCCGGCGTGCCCGCCTCGTCGATCACTTCGCCGAGCAGCACGGCCATGAAGCGGATCACTTCATCACCCGCCACGAAACCGTACACATCGGTGAACGAGTCGAACTGGTTGATCTTGAGGTCAACGTACGTCCACGCCTTGCCGTTGTGCATGAGCGAACGCAGGTGATCTTCGATCAGGCGCCCGGTCGGCAGGTTCGACTTCGAGTCGATTTGTGTCTGGCGGTTCGCCGCCGCGATGGCGTTCTGCACGCGCAGCTTGAGCTCTTCGATGTCAAACGGCTTGACGATGTAATCATCCGCGCCGAGTTCGAGACCCTGAATCTTGTCGCTGCGTTCGTCTTTTTGCGTTAGGAAGATGATCGGGATGTGGCTGGTGCGCGTGGTGGTCCGCAGTTCACGGCACACGTCATAGCCGCTCATATCGGGCAGCATGATATCCAACACGATCAAATTGGGAAGCTGCTTGCGAGTGAGCGAGAGTGCTTCGCCGCCTTTCGGGGCAACCTGCACTTCATAGCCCTGCCCAGTGAAGTAAATCCGCAGCATATTGGAGATGTCGAAGTCGTCTTCGACGACCAGAATGCGACCTTTGCTCATGCCTCGCCTTGCCCATCCCTACCGGGAATCTGCGCGTAATTTAGTTCCAACTATACTGGCGAAACTGACGAAACGCCAATTTACGCCGCGTCAACGTTTCATTGCTGTTATACGCGCATTATATGCTGAATTGGCGTCAGGCGTGCGTAAACGTTATACCACCTCACTCCCTTACCCCGCGCCGGATGCGGAATGGGTTTAGGGAGATGCGAAAAGCAACCCGCGCGAGGTTACCGCTCCCCAGGTTCCAGAAGAATAAGCCTACGTAAGGGCTCGCACAAGCCCGGCTGGTTGACCGACCAGATAAACGAGTCCGCGCAGCGCCTGCTGATTGCAGAATATCAACATAAAAACGGGAGAAATTCGTCCCGTTCTTCCCCCTTTGTAACCGGAGGTGGCTTGTGCCCAGTTTTGCCCGCGGGTTTTCGGGTTGCCTTTAGAATTGCGCCAATAATTCTCAGTTCGAAGTATCTACATCCGCCCAGCCAAGGAAGAGCGGGGCGGGGCAAAAACGGCTCTTGCTGTCTCCCGATTTCAAGTTTGATCGGCTCCGGAAGGAGTTTCCTGAGGCGACGCGTGGGTCAATGGAGAGTGAGGTTGAAAATGAAAAATCAAAGCTGTATTTGAACGGGAGCAAGCATCCCGTGTTAATCGTGAACGATCTGAAGCATGGAGCGAATGCAACAGGAGGGATCGGGCTTTGGGTTGATGTCGGCACAGAAGGATTCTTTGCCGATCTGCGTGTGGAGAACCGTTGATATTCGGCAAAAACAACTCGACGCGCCCTGACGCGTCCCTACGCACAAAGGCGGGAGAAGCGTAGGGCGCACCACTGGGCACCCTGTCGAGCGCGCGATTATTTCTCCGCGCGCCACGCGGCGAGGCCGAGACACAACCACCCGGCGATCAAACTCGCGCCGCCGAGCGGGGCGACCGCGCCCATGAAGCGCAGGTTGAGCAGGCTCAACAGGTACAGACTCCCCGAAAACAGCAGGGTCCCCGCGACGAACAGCCACCCCGCCCACCGCGACCAGCGCGAGGGGAACCGTTCATAAATCCACGCCGCGCCGAGCAGCGCGACCGCATGGATCAAATGGTAACGCACCGCCGTTTCAAAAGTCCCCTCAGCAGCGGGATTCTCCGCGAAGAAACCGGCCAAACCGTGCGCCCCAAACGCACCGAGCGCCACACCGAGCGCCCCGAACAGCGCCGCCAGACCCACTAAAGTACGCATGCTGGAATCTCAATCCGTGGTTATGATAAGGCACGCTATAATCATACTCAGGGATCGGCTTTTTTCAGAGATTACTGCATCTGTAATCATTTTAAGGCAGCGCGAACCGATGTTGTCGCCCGCAGGTTATGCTCTCGAACACTTCTACTACGGACAGCTTTTCTATCAAGGAAAGCCGCACGGAGAACTGCGCCTGCTGGCTTCGTCGCCGGGCGTGAAAACTGAACACGCCGCGGAAGCGATCAATGAGGCGCGTTTACCCCCCATGCTCAACATGCACAACGGATCGTGGGCGCTGCTGCGCGGCAAAACGATTCCGTTTATGCTGGCACAGGCGCAAATCGGCGACCGGGGACAAGCTATGCGGCATGTCATCCTCATTTCGGTCGATGTGCTGCGCGCGCTCGGCGGCAACCTGCGCATTTTGAGCAAACTGGTCGATGCGAAGATGCCGTCGTATGACACCGTCGGTCATACGATTCCCGTGCTGACGCTCCCGCAGGTGACCGTGCCCTCGCTGGCGGCGCAGGAAGGCGCGATGCTCGCGCTGATGACGGCCACCCGCGACCGCATGGATGTGATTGAAGCGCTGCTTTCGGCGATCATCCAGAACGTGCAGGTCGTCATCCTCAACGCGCCCTTTGAACCCGCGCAGCGCGTGGCGTTCATCGAAGGCTTGCTCACGCTGCTGCCCCCACCCGCCCGTTTTGGCGTGACCTTCGCGACCCACACGTTACCGAGCACCAAAGTCGACGCGCAGATTCGCTTTTTGCACGAAGGCGCGCCGCCGAGCAATGCGCTCGTGTTCAACTGGCCGACCGCTGAACTCATGGGCAACAAGGTCGAAGACGAGTACAGCCGCTTCATCAAGAGCCAACTGCGCCTCGATATGTCGCTGGTCATCCAGCAGACGAGCGCCATGACCGCGGTGGCGGGTTGGCGGCTCAAACGCGGCGACAGCCTCTCGGACTCGCTCAAATATGCCTCCTATCGCCTGAGCATCGACACGGCGATCAACAACAATCAGCCCGTCGCCTCCAGCGATGCGGCGAAGATTCTGGCGGAAGACCCGACGCTCACCGAAGAACTGCGCGCCGCCTATGTGCGGCATCTACTGGCGTTCGCGCTCGGCCTCGACGAGATCGAACACGCCGACGTCCTCGCGGTCGTCGTGCGCGGCCAACCGGACCTCGAGCGCGTCATCATGAAGCAGATGTCCGATGCGCTCGGCACCGGCAAAGCGGATCGCGTGTATCGCACGCTGCTGCGCTGGTTGTCGAATCCACTCGGCTTCAAAGGCATGTACTGGGTCGAACTGGCGCAGCGCGCCGCCGCGGCTTATGCCGAAATGCTCGCCAAGAGTGGCGCCGCCGACGCGCTGACCGCTTTCCTGCGGCACTTGCAGCGCAACGGCTCGATGATCGAAGCGACCAGCATCATGGCGCGCCTGATCGAGATTTCGCTGCCGCTGGCTGTGCAGCATCAGCCGCTGGCGGAAACTGTGTTTTTGCTCGGCGCAAACACACTGACGGGTACACGCTGGCAAAAATTCACTTCAATCAAGCAGCTCCACCCGTACCTGCCCGACGCGATCACCCAGTTGATCGACACGATGGGCGACGAAAACTCGCTCAGCGCGTCGCCGGGTCTGCTGGCGCAGGCGGCGAGCGCGCTCGGCCCGGACGCGCAGAATCTGCTCATCATCCGCTTCGCCGAACTGGCGAATCTGGCTAACCGGCGCGACCTGCTGGATAACACCGCGCTCGGAGCGCTGGTCGCGGCGGCGAGTTCGCCGCACGGCGCGACCTACGACGCGTTCCTGCGGTCATTGGTGCGCAGCCTGTCCAGCGAAGAAGCGCTCGACACGCTGGGCATGTACGGCTCGCGCTATCTGCTGCAAATTCTGCTGGCACGGCAGGCCTACGACGAACTGGCGGGCGAACTGCTGCGCCAGAATCGCATGCTCTACCCGGCGGACAAAATGCTGAGTTACGCCACGCTGCTGCGCGGACTGTTCCTCGAAACCCCCTTCCCCAAAGAAGATGCCGCGACGGCGCTTAAGGCGCTCGACGACAAGGGAATGAAGCCGCTGCCGCTGGCGATGGCTTACTTCGGCGCGCTGGAGCAGCACGGGTGGACGCAGGACAGCCTCGCCGCCGACCTGTCGGCGCTGGTCTTCGGCAACCGCATGATCACCGACGCGATTCAGCTTGATCTGCTGATGCAGCTCCTGAACTATCACGTCAAACGGCGCGACTCAAACTTCACGGTGCGCGTCGCCGCCCTGCTGCCCGTCGCCGCCGCCCGCAAAGGCGAAGACGGCGTCGCCCCGATGATCGAAGTGTACAAAGCGCTGGATTGGGATGATGCGGTCAAAGGGGTGGCGATGGATTCGCTGCGGCGCTTCGTCCGCCGCCTGAGCGACGCCGACGCCCTCGAGTCCGTCGAGAAGATCAAGGCGCAGTTAGGTGACCAGATCGGCGCGGCGCTGGAAGCAGCCTACTACATTCGGCGCATGATGGGCGGCGAATCGCTGGCCGACTACGCTTATTCGGTGCACACGACCGCGCAGTTCCTGTACGATACGGGCCTCAGCTTTGCCGACAAGAGCAAACTGCCGTCGATTCCCGCGCTGTTGAGCGACCTCGACAGCCTCAACGGCGGGCTGAACGATACCGACCGCAATCTGCTGTCGTCCGCCGTCGTCGACATGCTCAAGACGCTGGCGCTCCTGGCGGCGCAGCATCGCACGGTGCATGCCCGGGAAACCGACGAGCAGGTGCAGCAGTTGACCGAAGGCAAGGGCAGCGCCGTCACCATCTTCGACATTTTCCGCGTGATGGGCGGATATTTCGCGCGGGGCAAACGCTTGAGCGCGCGCACCGACAAGGTCTCCGGCAATCACCCGCTGGCAGATCGCTCCGCTCCCGTGCTCATGCGCGAAGTCAACCAGATCGCGCGGCTGCTCAAGAACGCGCTGCGCACCTTCCCGCCGACGGGACCGCGCCCATCGATCAGCGCGGAAGCGCTCATCGGCGAGCTGGAGAGCTTGTGGGGCGATATCGCCCTGCATGAACGCCGCTCACTGGTGCGCGACCTCGCCATCGACATGCAGCGCATCCCCGAACTTACGCTGATGATCACCGAACGCGCCGACTCCAAGGGACTGCAGGACAGCAACGCGGGCATCGCCCGCAAGCTCGACGCCAACAAACACCGTCCGGAGAACGCGATGGAATTCTACCGCTTCGTGCACGGCTACTTCCGGTCACGCATCAAGCAGAAGTAACGCCGGGCGACCGATCTAGACAGTGCGCAGAAGGACGTCACAACAGGCGTCCTTTTTGTTTGGACGATCTTCAGCGCGTTATAGGTTTGACGCCCCACAGACAGTAGCGCCAGCACACACTTGATCCCAGCCCCAGCACGGCAAACAGGCGTGACAAGCCGTGATTGAGCGCGGCAACAGCGCTGTGCGCGGGCCGCCAATTGGGCACGAGCACCGGGCCGACAAAGCCGCCGCTCAGCGGCAAACCGATCACTTCGTAATACTGCACGCCGCCAATCTCAAAATGAAACTCGCGCAGCACGGCTTCGGCTACGGGACGCGCCGCCTCGGGGTCAACATGGCGGATGAGTTTGCGCGCTAACCGGAGAATGAACATGGGATTCGGGTCAAAAATGATCAGGCGGCCACCCGGTTTGAGGATGCGCCAGAACTGCCCGAACGACTTGCGATAGTCATGTTCGTTGTACACATGATGAAACGCATCTTTGAGCACGACGACATCGAAGCTGGCGTCGGGGAAAGCGTGAATGTCTTCCGCATTGACCAGCGTGATCGGCAGGTCGCCGTACAGCGTTTTCGACAGGCGCACCGCTTCCGGGTCGATTTCGACCCCCTGCGCGTCAATGCCCTGCTGGCACAATTCATGGACCAGCGAGCCATACCCACAGCCAATATCGAGCACGGTACTGCGCGCGGGAATGGTGGCGGCGATCACCTGATTATGTTGGCGGTCGATGCGTCCCCACAGACCCAACAAACGACGATAGTTATCCTGAATATCCACGCTCGGCCTCGCATCTGAGTCGAATAATTACTGCTGTTCGTGTCCCAAGAGTCACCCGATTATAGCGATGATCCCGCAAAGCGTGATGGAGTCGGCGGTCTCAGTGAAACAGCGTAGGCTGAACCGCTTATGCGGATTAGCGTATAGACGAATAATCGATAAAAGCAGTAGACTGATGAACGGCAGCAGTGATGCTGCGCTTCATTGCTACCTCAAAGCTGAGACTTACTGTTACCCCAGATCCCTGTAACGGACTTCGTAGAGTTGCCCGCATTCCCTAGAGCGAGTGTTGAAGTGTGCGCCCCGTTGGCAGCCCACTCGTTTTGATTTTGCCTATTGAAAGGAAGTTATGGTGCTTCGTCGTCGTTCTGCATCGTTGTTCGCCCTAGTCGGCCTCACCTTGATCGCGCTGGCAGTCTTGCTGTTGATCAGCCCGACCGCCGCCTCCGCGCAGGAGGCCACGCCGGACCCCACATTGGTGAATCTCCCCGTCGAAAATGGTCGTTATTTTGATACCTCTGGTTTATGTGCGACCTGTCACCGCAATATGGTGGATGAACACGGCAATGATATTTCGTTTGATACCGCGTGGCGCGCCACCATGATGGCGAATTCCGGTCGTGACCCGTACTGGCGCGCCGGGCTGCGCCGTGAAGTGCTCGCCAACCCGGATTTCTCGGCATTCATCCAAGATAAGTGTGCGACCTGCCATATGCCAATGGCGCGGACGACGTCCAACCTCGCGACGGGTCTGCCGCTGCAGGTGCTGGGCGAAGGCGGCGCGATTCAACCGGGGACGGAATATCACACGCTCGCGCTGGACAGCGTGTCATGCACGCTTTGCCACCAGATCAGCGATACCCACCTCGGCGAACGGGAAGGTCAAAGCGGTCATTATACGATTGATGGCGCAGAGGATCAATTTGCCCATGCCCGCGTGATCTACGGGCCGTTCACCCCGGATGCGGCGCAGGCGGCCTTCATGCTGGCCTCGACGGGCGGCCTGCAGACGCAAAGCGATCACATCAGCAGTTCAGAACTGTGCTCAAGCTGCCACGAACTGTTCACGCCCTACTTCAACGTAGAGACGCGCGAACTCGCGCCAGTCACCTTCCAGGAACAGACGCCGTACACTGAATGGCTGAACAGCGACTACCGCAACAGCCAAACGTGCCAGGCGTGCCATATGCCCATCGTTGACGGGCTCGCGCAGGCGGCCAGCCTCGGCAACCCGATCCCGGCGATGCGCACGGGCGTCTCACAGCACACGCTGCTCGGCGGCAATGTCTATCTGCCGCGCATTTTGCAGGCGTTTGGCGAAGAACTGGAAGTCACCTCGACCGATGAGCAGTTCCAGCAGTACATCGACCTGACCCGCCAGCAGTTGCAGAATGATACGGCGCGCGTCACCCTCCAGAATGCTGCCGTGACCGATGGTACGCTGTCGTTCGACGTGTTCGTGCAGAGCCTCGTCGGGCACAAGTTCCCGACCGCCTACCCGTCACGCCGCACGTGGCTGCACGTCACGGTGCGCGATGCCAGCGGCGCCGTCGTGTTCGAATCGGGCAGCTATGACGATTACGGGCGCATCTCCGGCAACGCCAACGACGACGATGCGCAGGGCGTTGAGCCGCACTACGACGTGATCACCGCGCCCGATCAGGTGCAAATCTATGAGCCGATCATGGGCGATACGGCGGGCAACGTCACCACAACGCTGCTGCTGGCGTCGCAGTACCTCAAGGACAACCGCATTCTACCGCAGGGTTACAACCCGGCGACCGCGCCCATTGAAATTGTGCCGTGGGGCGATGCCGCGACCGACAGCGATTTCGTCGGTGGCAGCGACCGCGTGACCTATCAGGTACCAGTGACGAATGCCGCGGGTTTGACAATTGAAGTGGAAATGGTCTACCAGACGCTCGGCTATCGCTGGGCGGAAAACCTGCGCGAATACGCCGATCCCGTGGCCGCGCCGGAAATCGTCGACTTCCTGCGCTACTACGAGGCCGTGCCGAATACGCCGGAATTCGTGACCAGCGCGACAGTCACGCTGCCGTAAGTCCCCTTTTTTCGGTAGGAGCGCGGGTGCGCTCCTACCCTGACCCCGCTTCACTCAGAAATGTATTCAGCGCCGCGTGGAATTGCTCACGGCATTCGAGCATCGGGAAGTGTCCCGCGCCGTCGAGGTGGACGAGGCGGCAGTCCACGACCTGCTGCGCGACGAGATCGCCTTCACTCGGCGGCACGACGCGATCCGCGGTGCCGAAGATCACCAGTGTCGGCGCTTGAATGGCGCGGATGGCGTGCGACAAATCCGTGCTAATGATCGCCTTGCCGCTCGGATAGATGGCGTGTTGACAGCCCGGCGGCAGTACCAGCTCGACATCTTCATCCCACTCAGCCAGCGGCACATGATTGAGCGACCAGGTGTAGAATTCGAAGCGGCGGTAGGCGGAAACGCGGGCAGCGGCGCGACTGAGGCCGACGAGGAACGGGAACGCCTGCGCAACCCGCGCGCGCGGCAGCACCACATACCGGGGATAGGGCTGCAAGCGCCCGCTCGTCACGCCTGCCACGTCGATCAGGCGGGTGACGCGCTGCGGCGCCAGCTGCGCGGCGATGCACAGGCTGATCTGCCCGCCCATCGAGTGGCCAAGCAGCATAAACCGGTTAATGCCGAGCGCGTCGAGCAGGGCGAGTACGCGCCGCCCCTGTGCCGCGATGCTGTAATCGCCGCCCGGCGGGCGCGCGCTGTGCCCATAGCCAAGCAGATCGACGGCGATGCAGCGGTAGCGCCCGTGCAGCACCGGGATCGTATGCCGCCACACGCGGCTGTGCGACAGCCACCCGTGAACCAAGACGATGACCGGCAAGGCCGGATCACCCACGTCGAGGTAGGCCAACTGCTGCTGATCGATAGTGATGAACTGCTTGGCGAGTCCGGTGAGCGTCGAAGGGGTCATGGTGTGCGCTTTTCGTCCGTGAACGGCAGAGAGATCAGCCGATTAGAGTCGGGATCAGTGACCACCAGCCCCGACTCACAACCACTCTCTTCATCATAGCGCAGATTAGTTTGCGCGCAGGCTCACGTCGAATTCGGCGCGCTGCCGCGTCTCGTCGCTGACGCCCGACACGGCGATCAACAGGTTGTCGTTAGCGGCCAGTGGGAACGTCCACGTGCCGCTGCCGTTCGTCCCATCGATCAGGCGCTGAACACGCGGCACGGATTCCGAACCGATAGTCACGGCCTGCACCAGCAGATCCTGCGGTACGCGGTTGTCGATTTCCGACCAACCAACGAAGTCCCACGCACCATCGTCGACGAAATCGAGTTCCGGCACGGCGATGTTGTCGACCGCCAGGCCCTGATCTTCACGCCCGGCGTAGGTGATGTACAGGAAGCGAATCAGCACGTCGCCGCCCGCATACGGCGTGAGATCGACGGTGTGCGCCTGCCAGAGCGGTTCCGGATACACCACCCGCGTCGGATGCGCGCCCAACACCACCGGGATCTCCACTTGGTCGCCGCCGCGCTGAATGAGCAGATTCAGCGTGTCGCCGGGCGCGTAATTGGCCAGCAAGCTGATCACATCCGGCGTGGTCGTCCACAGCTCGCCCTCATAGCCGATAATCTGGTCGTTGACCTGTACGCCCGCCGTCGCGGCGGCGCCGCCCGCGACCACCTGCTGAATGGTCACGCCGTCGCCGCTCATCACCACGCCCATGATCGGGAACGGACGCGGGGGTTCCGGATTGCTGATGCCCGTAAACCCGACGCCATAGGCCGCGCCATAGCGATTGTTCGTGGTCAAGCCTGGCGGTTCGAGGATCGTCCACGTCGCGCCGTCGTCGGTCGAGACGGCCACATAGCCATAGTTCCACGCGTCGGCGGTGTCCCACCACGCATCAAAGCTGAGCGTGGCGGCTTCAACACCGCTCAGATCGAAGCGGCGGGTCATCGTCCGCACCTGATCCGCGCCCCAGCCTGACCAGTAGAAGCGCTCCGCCGGATCGCGATCCATGGGCAGACGTTCCACCGTTTCGCGTCCGGTGATGGTGAGTTCGACGGTCGCCGGTTTAGTCGTGGAATAGACATAGTAGGCCGTGCCGAATTGATTGACCGTCTGCGCGGGCAGGTCGCCGAGTTCGATCTGCGTGGCTTGGGCGCGCTGTGTGTTTTCTAAGGGTGTGACGACATGCCGGTAGCGCCGGTCGCCGAAATCGACGTTGAGCAGGTTGGCGATGACGAAATCGGCGAAGGCGTCGCGCGCGGTCGCCGCCGCCCCAGTCACCGGATCATACCTGCCCACGTTCGCCAGCACCGGATCGAGGGTGCTGAGGCCGCGCCCCGGCTGCAGGAACAGATCGAGGATCAGGTTTTGCCCGTAGCGCTGCGTCAGATAATTCAAAAACAACTGCTGCGCGGCCAGCGTCTGACTGCGGGTGGTCAGTGCGGCGGGCTGCGTCAGCGGGGTATCCGGCGCGCTCAGGAACGGATCGTAGTCGGCGGCTTGCAGACCTGCCTGCTGGGCGCGGAACAACAGCAGCCAGCGGAAGGCTTCTTCGAGCCACGCCGCGCCCTCCGGGTTATTGGACCGGAGCACAAACGTGACCACGCCGCGCGCAATCGCTGCGGCATATGCCGGATCGGTCAGCGCCACCCCGTCGATGGCCGTGATGAACAGCGTCTCGTGCTGGTTGCTGATGCCCGACGGCGCATAGGCAGTCGGCAGGCTGTCCACCGGGTTGATGAGCGCGTCGCGGTCGTCGGCCAGTTGATTGGTGAACACCACATACAGCCGCGGATCGTTATCGACATCCGGCACTGGCAGTAGATCGGTCGAGTCCTGCACGGAACCGATATCGGGCAGGTTGATCACACGGTAGGTCGAGCGTAACCGGAAGAATGTGTACAACTGCCCGACCTGCCCGGCCAGAGAGCTCGCATCCACATTGCCTAAGCCGAGCGCGTTATCCACCCAGATGTAGGCGCGTCCCGACGCGCCTACGAGCGTCGCCGTGATGCGTGTGGGCGTCGGGCTGTCGGTCTGCCCGACCCAGAAATCGAGCACTTGTCCGCGCTCATAGCGCGGCGTCAGCTCAGGCACCACCGGGTCGGTGGTAGCGCCGAGCAAACTCACAGCCAACTGCTGCGGATCACGTCGGGGAATATCGGCAACGGGGTCTGTCTCTTGCGCCCAAACGGCAGTTGCTACCAATACAACGAAACCAGCGAGAATACGACGCCACCAAGTCACCATTGATCTGCCTGTTGTCTACTCAAAGAGGGTCGAGTGTATCTAGCCCGCGAACCACGTTCAATACAGCCTCACGACTTTCACACCGAAGGCGGGACTTAAGTTCGGTTTTCAGCGTTCGGTGAGTCGGGCGTGCGCATTTCGCACTATGCTAATGTGAAACCAGTTTGTCCGCGAACCTAAATCGATCAATCGTGCTCGTCTAGATGGAGGCAGTCATGAACTCGTCCCACCGTTTTACACCTGCGCGCTTCATCAGCTTCGGCTTTGCCCTCGTGTGCACCGTGCTGCTTTTCTCCGCCGCGACCGTCACAGCGCAAGGGACACGGACGCGCATCGCCTTCCTCACCGCCGACTATGACACCCGCGAGATGACCATCAGCCTCGTCGACCCGGTCAACGGCACGGTGACCCCGCTGGTCGTCGATGGCAATTTCTTCTTCCCGACGCTCTCGCCCGACGGCCGCCAGCTCGCGTTCATGGGGGAACATCCGCGATCCCGGCGGCGCAACATCTACATCATCAACACGGATGGCACTAACCTGCATCCGGTCGTCCCCAACCGCCCGACGCTCAAACCGGATGGGCAGGTCGTGTGGTCGCCGGGCAGCAGTCAGGTCATTTACGGCATTCTGAGCGGCGGTCGCCCCGCGGGATTTATGCGCGCCAACAGCGACGGCAGCGGCGCAGAAGAACGCCTCCAGCTCCCCGATTTACCGGGTGAACTCTACGAAACGTGGGCGGCGATCTCGCCCGATGGCAACCGTCTCGCCATCCATGTGTCGCTGATCGATCCGCCCTACCGCCAGATCGTCATCATGGAGCTGGACAGTGTGACGCCGGTCACGACGACGCTGCCCGACGGCACACCGTTTGATCGGCTGGCGTGGTCGCCGGATGGGGAGCGCACGCTGCTCAGCGCGCTCATGCTCAACATGAGCGAACCACAGCCGCTGATGCTGGGCAACAGCGACGCCTCGAATGTCGAAATCCTGCTGCAATCGCCGCCGAATTATATCACCTCGATCTCGTGGTCACCGGATGGCAGCCAGATCGCCTTCACCGCGACTGAGATGAGCGGAGAGAGCGTTCCCGATGGCGAAGTCTATATCGCGAATGCCGACGGGAGCGGTGTGCGGTCGCTCAACATCCCGACCAATGTGGGGTATAACGGCACGTCATGGAGCGTCATCCCCGACGATGTGGTGCTCCCGAGCACGCCAACGTCGTTTTTGAGCGTGGCAAATTAGAGCACCCCTTACCCCTAAAGCTCCTCTTCTAGAGTCGAGGGGTTCGGTGAGGCCAAAACCAGCGGACGCAATGAATTGCGTCCCTAAAATCCCATTTGGCTTGGGCGGTGCTGTTGGCTCCCCTCCTGAATTCGGGAGGGGACCTGCCGAACCAGGTGAGTGCTGTTGGCCCCCTCCCGAATTGACGGCTTTAATATTGGGCCCCATTAAGACTGCGCCTGAGGCAACCGTATTTCGAGGACGCGCAACGGCGCGTCCTTTTCTCCCCTCCGGCGGACGCCCGGGCGTCCCTCACCCGTGATCTGTCCTGCCGTGAACTGTTGAGGAAGGCCAGTGATTTGCGGACGCTTCTGCGCGTCCCTACAATAGTTAGATTGTAAAAAGTGCCCTGTCTTCAACCCAATAGCGGGAGGGGCAAGCCCCTCCCCTACCGTCTCCGAGCGCATATCGAACGCCCGGTCAACCCGCTCACATGAATGCGGGTTTTTCAATGTGCACTGCTCCGCTTGACTCGCGTCAACCGCCTGCGCGTTAGCCGAATTCTCCCGCATGGTTCTACGGAAAATATCGTTATACTTAGCGTACACAACATTGCGCTAAAAGGTTTGCCTTTATGGATGTCGGAGTAGAGTTTAGCCATTACCGCGTCATCGAGCATATCGGGCGCGGGGGGATGGCCGATGTGTGGTCAGCGCGCGACAAGCAGCTGAACCGCACGGTCGCGATCAAAACAGTGGCGCGCGATCTGTCGCAGGACATGAACCCGATCAAGCTGTTTGAGCGCGAAGCCAAGACGATTGCCGGGTTGGAACACCCGCACATTCTGCCGATCTACGAATTCGGCGAGTACACCGGCCAGTTGTACATCGTCATGCGCTATGTCTCCGGCGGGTCGCTCGAAGATTTGCTCGAAGAAGGGCCGCTGGCGATGGACGAGGCGCTGCGGCTGGCGCGGGCGGTCGCCCAGGCGCTGGATTACGCGCACAGCAACAAGATCATCCACCTCGACCTCAAGCCGTCGAACATTCTGCTGGACAGCTACCGCCTGCCCTATCTGGCTGACTTTGGGCTGGCGACCGTGCTCGACCCGCAGGGGCGCGCGGCCAACCCCGGTTCCGGGACGCTGCTGTATATGGCGCCGGAACAGCTCACCGCCGAATCGCTCGATCACCGCGCTGACATTTACAGCTTCTCGATCCTGATCTTCCACATGATCACGGGACAGCTTCCCTTCGACGCGACCATCCCGCTGGCGCTGCGTCAGCTTCAGTTGAGCGAAAACCTGCCGGATGTCGAGTTCGTCACGCCGGGTCTGCCGTCCACCATCAACCCGATTCTGCGGCGCGGCACGGAAATCGACGCCAACAAGCGCCCGCATTCGCTGATGGAAATCGTGCAGCAGTTGGAAGCCGTCGTCAACCCGTCGCGGGTGAGCGCGCAAAGCGGCTTCAACTCGCCGCAAGCGCGTCCCCGGGCGGCAGCCGCCGCGCGCATTCAGGACATGGATACCAAAACGGATGCGCTCGACAATCTCATCTCCGGCCCGGTTGATGACCTGATCACGCGGACGGCCCCGGTTATGGATACCGGCGATCTGGAAAACCTGATCACCGGGCCAGTCGATGACCTGATCACGTCGACCAAGCCGCTGCCCATCGTCGGTGGCGGGCGCACGACCAATATCAACCTCAACGTGCCGCTGGACGACCTGATCACCGCGCCGGAAGTCACGCCGGAAGAGATGGCGCGGCGCGAGGCGCTCGACATCTACAGCCGCGCGCGGCGGGCGTGGGCGCACGGGCAGGGCAAGTTCCTGCTCGGCATCACGCACTTCACGCTGATCAACGACTATTACATCAAGGCGCAAGAGAATAACCTCGAACTCGACGAAGCGGGCATGCAGATGCTGCTGCGCGGCGCGCTTGAATACGACCACGACATCGACGTGTGGTGGGCACAGCTCAACGACGAGAACCGCCGCTGGGTGGCGCTCCACGCGCTGCGCAGTGAAAACGCGCCCGCTCGGGTGCGCGCGCTGCAGCGGTTAGAGACCATCCCCGACAGCGACGTGCCGCAAATCCCCAAGCTGGTGGCCCAGGCGCTGCAAACCGAGGTCAGCCGCGAAGCCAAGCTCGCCGCGCTGCAGGTGCTGGAAAAGCGTGCCAGGCTCACGCCGACTCTGCCCACTTACACCAAAGACGACAACCTGCGCCGCCGCCTGACAACGCAGTTGAAGCTGAGCGCGGTCTCTGACTGGCGCGAAACCGTGTACAACCAGGAAGTTGACCTGCTGCTGGCGCAGATGGCGCTGAACGACGACGACAACACCGATAAGACGGTCGAAGAGACGGCGGCACGCGTGATCGGGCGCATTCGCTCGAAGGCGGCAGTCGCGGAGATCGCGAAGCATCAGAAGCTGGGCGAACGGCGGGCGCTGCGCGCGCTGGCCTACATCCGCGACGAAGCGCCCACCCTGCCCGACGATGTCAGCCAGCAGGCGCGGGTCTATGCATGGCTGGATAACACATGGCGGCGGCTCACGCTCAACCCGATTCAGTCGGTGTGGCGTGTGATCTTCGCGACCATCGGCGGCATTCTGGCGTTCGGCGGCTTCGCCTATTCGCAGCTTCCGACGCAGGCGATCTTCGGTCAGGAACGCATTGGCATCACCGCCTCGACCGGGATCACGGTCGGCGTGGGGATCGGCTTGCTGGCGCTGCTGGCGGGCGATCTGCCAGAACGGCTGCGTGGCTTCTGGCCGTGGTGGGCGCGCCTGCTGTTCAACCTGATCGGCGGGATCATCGGCGGCGGGTTCGCGTGGGCGGCGTTCAACTGGTTCATTCTGTTCCTGTCGCCTGCCGAGGGCATGACAAGCCTGCTCATTGGTGGCATTGGCTCGGCGCTGATGTTCACGACGCTGGTACTGGTGCGCGTGCGCGGCTGGATCGCGGCGAGCATCGCGGCGGTCGCGCTGTTCCTGACGATTGTGATCCCGTGGTATCAGTACAATGTGGTCGGCAACGGCAACATCCTGCCGCTGATCTGGACGCGCCCGGGGCAGAACATCGAAACCTACGCGCTGCCGATGGCCATTGTGATCGCCATTGGCTCGTTCGCGCCGTTCCTGTGGCGGGATATCCGCGCGCTGGTCAAGCTGGCGCGCGCGCGCCGGTCGGCGGCCGTCGCCACGCCGGAAACACCTTAACGTCCACGCGCTGTTTTTAGCCTCACCCCCTCCCCCTCTCCGAACGGAGAGGGGAGCCAACATCACTTGCCAAGCCGATTACGTCTTCGTAGGGACGCAATGATGCAGTTTAACTTATGAAGGCGGAGTACCGACCCCACCCCCCCTCCAATTCGGGGAGGTAAAAGCGTCTTTTCTCCCCTCTCCCCGCTTGGGTGGGAGGTTTTGAAGTGAGGGGTAATCCGTATCGTTTTCTTAAACTGCATCATTGTGTCCGCTGACGAAGGGGAATGCTTTAAGGGATGCTTTTTAAACACCCTCATGCCTCGTCCGGTTTTTCCTCTGCATGAAGCACCAGAGCGGTTGTCCGTGAAAGCCAAAGATGTGCTTTAACAGATGGTGGTGGTCTTGTGAGCACAGGAGGACGAGGCATGCCTCGGCCCTACAAAATTCTCGCTCAGTACGACGTTTGTGCGCTTTTAGACGCGCTCTCTCTATCGCGTTCCTACGAAGCTGCTCCTCATGTTTTGACTGTGAACTGAAAACTGTCTACTGTTCACTCCACCCCCTAAACTTTTGGGGAGTACCCGCCCATTCGATTAGTTTTGCCATTTTCCGCGCAACTCCCGTGCTGCCGCCGCGTATTATTCTGCATCAAGAGGTGTAGAGGAGAGTGTTGCAAGGGAACATCATGGAGATCACCACCACCCGCACTGGGGATAACATCATGCGGGGCCGCATCAACGTCATCACGGGATGGGCGGGCGCATGTTCTTCTTTCCGTTCTTCGCGTTTGTGCCGCTGATCATCGGCTTCATGCTGCTGATGTTCTTGTTCAAAACGGGGCTGATCGTGCCGCTCCTGCTGATCGGCGCGTTCCTGTACATCATGCGTCCGCGCATGGGCGGCAGTCAGTGGGGCGGCCCGCGCCGAGACTGGTTCGACATGGGCGGCAAGATGAAGAACGAGTGGATGCAGTGGCGCGACGGCGCGGATGTCGACTCGATCATCACGCCGGACAAGCCCAAGCGCAGCGACACGAGCGAATTCGTCTAAGTGAAGTTGTCAGTGATCAGCTTACAGTTCACAGTCACAGCAGTTTTTAACTATTCACTGTGAACTGTAAGCGTCTTTTATATCCGGCCGTAGAGCCGCCCGCCGAATTCGGCGACCAACCGATCATCCTGATCGTCGGCATAGTTCGCCACAAGGTTGATGATGTTGTTCGCCTCGACCGCGTCCAGCGACTCGAGCGGGCGCTCGCTGAATACGTAGACCGTGTCGTTGTACAGGCCAAACGCCGCGTTGGTGAGCTGCAGGTTGACTTCCAGCAGATGCCGGTACAGCGGCAGCAGGTTGGTCAGCGGCAGGTACATGATCGGCGAGAGCACCTGCAAATACCCCTCGTTATCCTGCTGCGAAATGTAGATTTCGATCAACGCCGAGCCCCGGCGGAAGTTCCAACCGTAGCCGTCGGCCATGTTCATGCGCGCCTGCACTGGATCGATGCCGATTTGCAGCAAAATCTGCTCGACTGTCGCCGCATATTGATCGATGCGCGCGACCTGCTGCTGTTTCTTCCCACGTCCAAACATCGCTTCCCCCCTGAGAAAGATGATTAACCACAGAGAACACAGAGAACGGTTCCGTGCTACTTAGCGACCATTTTTAACCTCTGTGCTCTCTGTGTTCTCTGTGGTTCAAATTCTTTGCTTTTACTGCTGCGGTCTGCCGCAGCGCAGGCAGCGCCCTTTGTACACGCCCGCAATCGATTTGCAGTGCACGCACTGCTGCCGCCCGGTTTCGTACAGGATATCGGCTTGCGGCAGGTAGTAGCGCTGCACCGTCGCTGTCTCCGGTCGCGTGCCCCCGCACACTTCACAATAGAAGAAGCCCGCGCCGAACGCGCGGCTGAGCGTGCCGCAGTTCGGGCAGTAGCGACGCGCCTCCCGGCTCAACTGCATGTAGGTCTCCACATAGCGGCGAATCGCGCTGATGTGCACGCCAAACAGGTGATTCGAGGCACGGCTGACGTTGCGCGTCATCATGCCGACGAGGTAGTTGCGCTCGTCGAAAATTGGGTTGCCACCCGCATCGGGGATGCGCGAGGCGTTGGTCGGAATCCAGTGCGCGGGCATGATGCGCTTGGTCGGGCGCTGCTGCGCCTGGAACATCTCGCCGTCATAGGTGACGACGTACAGCGGCGCGTCATCTGGCACGCGCGGCAGCGGTGTGATCGGCAGCACGGCGGGCGGGCGGTGCTCGACGTACAGGATCGCAAGGTCGATATCAGGATAGGAGGCGACCACCTGCGCGGGGAGCTGGCGGCCGTTGTGCAGCTCGACCATCAGCCGTTCCAGCCCGCCGACCACGTAGCGCGAAGTCACCATGAGGCCATCCGGCGTGATGAAAAACGCCGTCCCCGCGCCATTCACCCCGCCGATCACATGCCCGAGCACATCGGCGATGTTGACGGCGGCCTGCGGCGCTTGCGGTGGCACCGCTTGCGGGTTGAGCTGCCCGGTCGGCGGCGGCGTCACCGGCGCGGTGTAGGTGGTCACAGGCTGCGTATAGGTCGTGACGGGTTGGGTGTAGCCGGTGGTCTGGGTGGAAAACTGCGCGTTCATGAGCGCGGCGAGGCGCGTGCGCGCTTCGGTGTTATTGGGATCGAGCGCCGAGGCTTCGGTGTAGTGGGCGCGTTTTAACTGCGCATCGTCGGTCGATTCAGCCAACCATAGATAAGCGATGGCGCGAATCTCGGGCGGCAGGCTGCGCTTGAGCGCGATGCGAATCAAGCGCGCGCCTTCGACTTTGCTGCCGGATTGAATCGCCTGAATACCCATATCGAGAATACGTTGGGACATCTCTACTCAGCTTTCTCAGGATTGGCGCCGGCGACCCAGACGCCGCGCACGCGCCGCAGCCCTCGGCTGACAATTCTACCACCAGCCTAGGCTCAATTGTTCTGACCCATGTCCTATATTACAATGAATGCGGACAGACGGTCGCACTTCATTCCCTAATGTGGTTGCAGTGCCGGGTAACATCATGTATATTGACGGCAATCGTCCGTTTTGCCAACGACATCAGAAGTAGGGGGCATTTATGCCGCTGCAAGGCAATCTACGCGACTTTAGTACGACACAACTGCTGAATTTGATCAATCTTGCGGGAAAAACCGGTACCCTCACCATTTACGAGGGCATCAGAACCGGCGAGAAAGACGCAGTTGGCGGTGACAAAATGTCCGCGGGCAAAGAACGGGCGCGCGTTTCGTTTAAGATCGGCAAGCTCATTCTCGCTTCCCTCGGCGGGCAAGATGGCAATCTGGTGTCGGTCCTCAACAAAGCGGGCAAGCTGACAGACGAACAGGCGCGCATCATCAAAGAACGCGCGCGCAACACGACCGATAAAGCGCTGGCGCTGCTGCTCATCAACGCCAACTATGTGACGCAGCGCGACATCGTCAGCAGTATTCAGCAGCACACGTTGGATGTCGTCTATAACCTCCTCGGCTGGTCTGAAGGGCCGTTCCGCTTTGAGGACAACTCCCTACCTCCCAGCGACCGCATCCTCGTGCCGATTGACCTCGAAAATGTGATCATCGAGGGGGCGCGCCGCATCAAAGAGATCGAGCAGTTGAATTCGCACCTGCCCAACCTCGATATGGCGCTCAAATTCCCCGATAACCCGCGTGAGAAATTCAAGGGCATTCACCTGAGCGTGGAAGAATGGCGCGTGGTGTCATTCGTGAATCCCAAGAACACCATCCGGCAAATTGCCAAAGCCAACAATATGTCGGAAATCGAAATCCGGCGGATTGTGTATGGGCTGGAGCAAGCTGGCTTGGTCGAAGTCGTGCGCCCGGCGATCACCGAAATGGTGGCTGCCAACGCGAGCGGTAAAGCCCAGACGCCCGCGCGTAAAGCACCTCCCGTTCAAAAACCGGTCATTAACAAGCTGATCGACAAGATTCGATCCATCTAACTTTACCAGCGATCAATTCTGGAAGAGCGGATATAGAGCTATGCAAACAGTCAAGATGGTGATTACGGGCCCGTTTAGCTCCGGCAAAACGGAGTTCATTCGGTCGATCAGCGAGATCGACGTGGTGACCACCGAACGAGGAATTACGTCAGACGCGGAGCGTATGGTTAAAGAATCGACGACGGTCGCTATGGACTTCGGGCGTATCACCGTGGACGACGACCTCGTGCTCTACCTGTTCGGGACACCCGGTCAGCGCCGGTTCGACTTCATGTGGGAAATCCTCGCGGAAGGCATGCTCGGCTTTGTGGTCATGGTGGACAGCACCAAGCCCGAGACGTTCCGCGAAGCGAAGAGCATCCTCGAAACCTTCCGCGCCTACGCCCCCACGCCCTATGTCGTGGCCGCCAACAAGCAGGATCAAGGCGAAGCGTGGAATACGGACGATCTGCGCATCGCGCTGCGCATCGAAGACGGCGTCAAACTGCTGCCCTGCGTCGCGCGCGACAAGGAAAGCGTCAAAACGGTTCTGCTCGAACTACTCTACTCGATTCTTGAGGAGATGGAGAGCTAATTCCCCGCACCTCAGAACGTAGAGGATAACATTATGGCAAGTCTGGTCACTGAACAGGGCATTGTCCATTATGAAGCCTATGGGCGGGGGCGACCGGTGCTCCTGCTGCATGGGTGGATGAACTCGTGGGCGCTCTGGCGTAACACCATTGAAGTGCTCGGCAAAGATTTTCGGTTGTACGCGCTCGACTTTTTCGGTTTTGGCGATTCGGGCGCGCAGGCTGAAGAGTTTTCGGTTAACAACTTCTCGCTCATGGTCGATTCGTTTATGGATCGCATGGGCATCGTCCGCGCCCCGCTCGTCGGGCATTCGATGGGCGGCACCGTCTCCCTCAGCGTCGCCATCCGCCAACCGGAAAAAGTCGTCAAAGTCATCGTGATCGGCTCGCCAATTCAGGGCAACTCGCTGAGTCCCCTGCTCAAGCTGGCCAGCTACCGCGGGTGGATCGGTTTGGGGCAAACCACGCCCATCCTCTATGATGCGTTTCAAAAGGGCTTTAAGCCCTTTCTGCGCGCTTATTCCTACATGCTGGCGAAAGATGGCCGCACGCTCGGGAACATGCTGACCACGGACGTCGCCAAGATCAACGCGACGCCGTTCTTTGAGAGCATCGGCACGCTGCGCGCGACGGATTTGCGCCCACGCGTGAGTGAACTACAAATGCCTGTGCTCGGCATTTACGGGCGCAAAGATTTGATCGTCGATTCGGGGCAAGGCAAGGTCTTGAAAGACTCGCTGCCGAGCAGTCGGGTCGAAATGTTTGATGCGTCGGGGCACTTTCCGATGATGGACGAAACAGAGCGTTTTCATTCGACAGTACGCGAATTTTTGTACAATGGCTGAAAGCTAAACAATGCGCCGTTATGTGATTGAGGATACGCGTCACGTTCCCCCGTTCAACCAACCCGCCTGTCTGCTGACGATTGGCATCAAGAATCTCAAGATTCACCATGAGGACATGTTCGTGCGCTACTTCAAAGGCGCGCCGGATCTGGGCGGCACACTGACAGGACGGCGCGACTTAGGCGCAGTGCGCGGCCCGGCCATCGTCTACCGCGACAGTCTGTGGTTTGACGACGAATTCCTCGACTATTTCATGCGCGCCGCGCTCGCCTCCAAGCAGGCCTGCCGCGCGGCGATCCCGGCTGACGATCCGGCTTTTCGTACCTACACGCTGCCGCTGTCACGCGGATTTGAGCAGGCGGTCGACGCCGACGGCAAAGCGATCTATCTGGCGGATCTCTGGTATTTCCCCGCCGATTACACGTCGGATGTGCGCCCGATTGTCGTCCCCAGCGACGCCGAAGAGATGGGCTTTTACAGCGTGCCCGACTTCATGACGATGGAACAGGGCAACCTGACGCACTACGGCCCCGCCCGTGCCATCGTGTCGATTGAAAGCTGGGTGCATGTGTATTTCGCCGGCATCATTTACGGGATGTTCGGGCGCGCCAGCCGCTTTGATCGCTACGTCAGGACGCACAACTTCACCACACTCAAACTGCTGTGGAAAGCCATCATGGAGCAGAAGCAGCTCCTCTCGACCTCGGAAGTCGTGAAAATTGGTAAAGGCACGAGCATTCATCCGACCGCCGTGATCACGGGGCCGGCCTACATTGGCGACAACTGCAATATCGGCCCCGGCGTGATGATCGACAACTGCACCATCGGCGACAACGTCACAATTGACGATGGCTGCGTGCTGATGATGTCGGCGGTTGGCAACGGCTGCTTCTTGCCCTTCCGCGCCGCGCTCTACCTGACCGCCGTCATGGAGAACTCCATCATCGCGCAGAACACCTGCCTGCAGATGTGCGTGATCGGGCGGAACAGCTTTGTCGGCGCGGGCAGCACGTTCACCGACTTCAACCTGCTGGAACAAAAGCCCATCCGCGCCGTCAACATCGACGGCGATCTCATGGACGTGGGACAAGTCGTGCTCGGGAGCGCGGTCGGTCACAACTGCCGCATCGGTTCCGGCATGGTGCTGTTCCCCGGACGCATGATCGAATCCGATGTGGTCATGGTGGCGTCGCCGCAGCGCCGCGTCATTGGCCGCAGCGTCACCTATGAAGAGAGCGACCATCATTTCCTCGGCGTCAGCACCAATCACAAACGCCACTACCCGCGCCCGAATGAAACCGCGCCCGAAGAAGAATGGGGAGATTCGTGGTAGACGACACGTTCGCGTTTATCATCCACCCGATCCAGATCAAGAAAGACGTCGCTAGAAAATTTCCACTGTTGGGCAAAATCCTCACCGAGGGGCAGATTAACTTCTTCTCCCGGTTCTTTCCGCCCGTTTACCTCTCGGAAATCGAAGGCATCCGCTCCGTCGCGACGGGGCGCGAACTCAAAGGCTGGTTGATCGCCGCGCCCTACACGCCGCCGACGATGATGTCGCTGCCCGTCAACATGGTCTATGACAAGATCGTCGCGTGTGGCCACATGGCCGAAGAACTCGGCGCGAAGATCCTCGGCCTCGGCGCGTATACCTCGGTCGTCGGGGACGCGGGCAAGACCATCGCCGACCGGCTCAATATTCCGGTCACGACGGGCGACAGCTACACGATCACGATGGCCGTGGAAGCAATTCGGGAAGCCGCGCGCGTCATGGATATCGATATGCGCGAGGCGACGGTGGCCGTCGTCGGCGCGACCGGAGCGATTGGCAAGACCTGCGCCGAAATGTTAGCAGGCGAAAGCGCCAAGCTGATCCTCGTCGGGCGGCGCGTTGAACCGCTGGAAGAGCTGCGCGATTTATGCGCGGGCAAAGCCGCCGACGTGGCGATCAGCACGTCGATGGACGCCATTTACGACGCCGATCTGATCCTCACGGTGACGAGCGCCGTCCACGAAGTGATCCAGCCGCAGCACCTGAAGCCCGGCGCGGTGGTGTGCGATGTCGCCCGCCCGCGTGACGTGTCCAAACGCGTCGCCGCCGAACGCGATGACGTGCTGGTGATCGAAGGCGGGATGATCGAAATCCCCGGCCAGCCGGATTTCCACTTCGACTTCGGCTTTCCGCCGCGGCACGCCTACGCCTGTATGGCGGAGACGATGGCGCTGGCGTTGGAGCAGCGCTACGAGGATTACACCATCGGCAAGGACATCACGGTTGCGCAAGCGCTGGAGATCGGCGCGATTGCGGATCGACATGGCTTCCGGTTGTCCGGCTTCCGCTCGTTCGAGCAGCCCGTCACCGCCGAGCAGATCGCTGCTGTGCGCGAGCGCGCCGCCGCTCACCGCAAGACGTGGGCGCGGGTGTAAACCAGAACAAGAATAAAAGTGAGCCGTTATCCCTGTGACTCTAGCCGCTGGTAGTGGAGTGCGACTACGCCGCTCTTAAACTGGCGCGTTTCCACAAGGCGTAAACGGAGCAGATGATCCAAACTCGGAAACATCGGCTTACCGCCGCCCAAGATGACCGGATGAATAATCAGTCGAACTTCATCGATCAGATCGAGCTGAAATAGGCTGGCCGCCAGTCCCGGCCCGCCGACGAACATCGATTTGCCGGGCTGGGCTTTCAAACGCCGAATCTCCTCAGCGATGTTGCCGCGCACCAAGCGATCTTGCTCACGCACGTGCTCCAAGGTCCGCGAGAAGACCACATTGGCCGCTTGCTGCCAGCGGCGGGCATATTCAATCTCATAGTCGGGAGCAGCTGGATTGGCATCCGCCGTTGGCCAGTGACTGACCATGGTTTCGTACATCCGCCGTCCGTACAAGTGCACATCGATCTCGAGTTCAAAATCATTGAAGTAGCGATGAAGTTCTTCACTCGGCTCAGACCAGCCAATACTGCCCTGCTGATCTTCAATAAAGCCATCGACCGACAGATTGATCGCGTAAATGACATTTCTCATCACAAAACTCCTCTACCTGTACGTGCGGACGCGATACATCGCGTCCCTACAGCGCCGTATCCATCTTCTCGACCAGCGACCGGACGACATGCTCGAGTTCCGCGCGGTTGGCGTCGACATCCGCCATACTCTTGAAGTAGGCCATACGCCGATCCACGTAGTCGCCTTCCAGAATCGGACTCGGAATGCTGGCGATTGCCGGATTGTGGAACACCAGATGCACATGCTGTGTCGCGTGCAGATGAAACGTGCAAATGTAGTCGGTGAAGCGGTAGCTCGGCGCGTTCCACTTGATTTGCTCGGTGATGCGCGGGTCCACGCCTTTGATGATGTCGCGCAGCGCCTGCACTTCTGCTTTGAACGGATGCATCAAAGCGGCCATAAAGTCATCCACGCTCGGTTGTTTCTTCGCCATGTGCTCCCCCACGTCTAGCGCGGCAAATACGTCTGGTAGTCGCTGACCTTTGGCTTCTTGCCGCTCACATCGATGGTGATGCCTTCTTCGCGCAGATGATCGGCATGGGCGGTCACGCCACCGGGATAGTCGGCGTTCAGCCCGCCGTCCGCGTTGATCACGCGCCAGTAGGGGCCGTCGCCAGTCTGCGCCAAGGCTTTGAGGCTGCGGCGGGTCGTTACGGGGCACACGCCCTCCACTTTGAACTGCACGGCGAGGCGCTGCCGCAGTCGATCCGTCGTCAAAAGCTGCCCGGCGGGAATATCTGCAATCGCTGCCTGGAGCGTGGCGGGACTGGGCAGCAGCATCCTGCCCGTCGTGCCGAAGAATTTGACGCGCTCGGCGGGAATGTCGACAATCGCATCAGCTTGCATGATCATCAGGTTGCTCTCTCGCTCAAATTGACTTAAATTAAAGCACATTTGTTCTAGTTCGTCAACCAAAAGCCCTAGAGCACGTAATGGACTAACGCCGCAGACTTTTTCCATACTTCGCCCAGTTTCCATAAGTCCTAATTTTTATAATATTACAAGAGAGTACATATCTTGGTTTTCATCTATGGAGACTCCTATGCCCAGAAAATCGCACGTCCTCATGCTGGTGTTATTGTTCGCTCTCGTCTTGGGTTTGGCCGTTCCTGTTTTCGCGGTCGGCGAAACCTTTCAGGTGATCAGCGTCACTACCGTAGGCTGTAATTCAGGCGAATTCGGTATGACCGTCGAACGCGCCAACCTTGATGGCGGCAACTACTTCGTACGCACCATGGTGACGGTCGACAGCCTCATTTACATGAATGAGCAGGCTTCTGTCACAATCAATGGGCTGTCAGGCTGGAATATTTTCAACAATTTCACTTACGGAGCTGTTCCGAACCCGGGCACGTATCCGATCCCGGCGGGACAGACCATGCAGCTCGATTTCACGCTGGAGCGCCCGGTCGGGACCGTGCTGTATGCGTGGACACTGGTGGTCGATGGCTGCGACACGGGCAATATTCTGTATAATGGCCCGACAACGACCAACAGCGCGGGTACCTGCACCCTCGATGTTCCGAGCGGATCGGTGGTCGGTGAAGCACCGTTGGGCGCGCCGGCCTACTATGCTCCCGATAACGTGGCTCCCGGTGTGGTCCTGAACCCCGGCACCTACGTGGTCGTGGGTCAGGATGCGAGCGAAACCTACTACAAGATCGTACTTGCCTGCCAGTTCCTCTGGGTGCGTAAAGATACGATGCAGCCGAGCTGGCAAGCGCCGCAAAACGGCACGCCGCTGCCCACGCGCGTCGTCAGCTAGAAGCTCGCTGAACCTGATCGCAGCCCTTTGGGACTCCTGTTCCAGAGGGTTGTGCCTACCCTCAAACCGCACCACTCCCGAGCCAACTGCATTTCCGCATTTCGTAAAATCTGCCGCCAGTGCCCCATCAGCCTCCGAAATACACGATCTCTAGACGATCCGTTTTCACAATGGAGATATGTCATAGTATCGGAGACTATCTCATGCGATCCTATCGAATCATCATCCTCATGGTGGCACTCCTGACCCTGCTGACGCTGGCGACGGGTGGTTTCGCCCAACGGGTCAACCCGGATGACCGTGATGGCGACGGTCTACCCAACATCGCTGACCGCTGCCCGGATGTCGCTGGCCCGCGCGAAAACGGCGGCTGTCCGCTGGCGACGGCGACGCCTATTTCTGGCCCGGTGGCTGACCGCGACGGTGACGGCGTGCAGGACTTCGTCGACCGCTGTCCCGATCAGCCGGGGACGGGTTTCACCGAAGGCTGCCCGACCGATCAAGGCGGTGAACAACCCGCCGGAACACCACCGCCGGAACGCGCTCAACCTGTCTTTGTGTGGTGGGTCGACGACCGCTGTCTGGTGGCGAATCGCGGCTCGGAGAATGTGAACGTGCGCGACGGCGTCCCCGACGACCGCAGCCGCGCCAACGTAATCGATGCGCTGCGCCCGGGCGAACAGTTCGCGCCGCTGTATGTGGTGTTCGACGCGAGCAATACGCCATGGTATGGCGCGCTCGGCTTTGGCGCAGGACGACTGCAGGGCTTAGGTTGGGTCTCCGGCGCGGTGACGGTCGCGCACGGCGACTGCGCGAACCTCGGCGCGCCACCGACCACGCCGCCCCGCGCCGATGAACCCGTGTGTGTGGTGATTGTCACGGCGGAAGCGGGCGCAACCGTGTTCAGCGAAGCGCTGCCCGACGCCGCGCAGGTCGAAACGCTGCCGCACGGCGCCTATCTCCCGGCGGCGAATGTCCACACCGATTCGCGCGGCGATCTGTGGTATCAGGTGGCGCCCGGTTGGCTGCGCGGTATTGATGTCACTACGGCGGGCAACTGCACCTTTAATAACCTGACCTTCACGCGTCTGTTCAGCCCCATCGACCAGATCACCGTCGAAGAAATATCGCTAGAAGACATCTTCGGCAAATGCATGCTGACGACGCTGCCCGGTCAAACCCTGTCGTTGTATTGGGTGATGCAGCACCACGATCCAGCGACTGCCACGGTGCTGCCCGCCGGTTCAGTCATTGAAGCGACCGGGGTCGGCGTGGATCTCGACGGCCATATGTGGTATGCGGCCTATTCAGTCTGGGCGGACAGTGCCGAGGTCATGGCCAGCGGGGCCTGCACCAATCTGACGCTGCCCCCCGCTTCCGAATACGATGCTTGCCAGCTCTGGCTAACCACGGCGGTTGACCTGTTGAAGAATCCCGCGCCTGATGCCGAAGTCATTGGCTCGGTTGGCCCGGGGGCTGGCGTTAACGTCACCGCCGCGACCCATGACGCCAATCAAAACGTGTGGTACTACGTCACCGCCTATCACGGTTGGGTCAATGGCAGCAATCAGCCGTTCATCAATCCGGGGGCGTGTACGGATCTCCCCGAGGCTCCGCCCCAGGAACCGCTCGGCGAATGTGTGATCACGACGATTGGCGATGGCGCAGGGTTATGGGCCGCCCCATCCCATGATGGCGCGGGGCTGTACGCGGGCGGGAACCCCGGGGCTGTCTATACGGCTGTCGGCATCGACTACGACGCGAACGGGCATCTCTGGTACAACGTGGATGGCGCATGGATTGACAGCGACGAGGTGGTTACGTCTGGCAATTGCGCGGATCTCCCCATCTACAAGCCGACCAACTACAGCCAGTGTCAAGCGCTCATCCCGTATAACGGCCCCGGCGTCTACCTGTTCAAGGATTATCTGAGCAATCCGCTGGAAGTGGTCGCCCTGGCGCCCGGCCCCGGTCGCGTTGACGCTGCCTTCGCCGCCACGGATCCGCAGGGGACGCGCTGGTATCACGTGCGCTATGAGGGCGCCGCGGGCGTGTTCTACGGGTGGGTCAACAGCGGTGATGTGATCGAGATGGTGCCGTCGCTGTGCGATGACCTGCCGCCCATGACGATCCTGCCGCCCGATCTGATCGATATCGACCTCCAGCCGATTGTCTGGAAGCCGTGAGCGTGATCAGCGGCTAACCGCGGTATCGGGTAAACAACCGAAGCTGGAATCGTAGGGGCGCACCTGTGTGTGCGCCCGAAAACGGGCAGACACAGAGGTCTGCCCCTACACACGGACTTTCGGAAAGCTGCTTAAGAACTATCTCCACATCGGCAAACCGGACATACGGAATGGTGTGCCCGGTTTGCGCATTTCCCCGCTATAATCCTCGCAAAATCAAAGAGGAGCTTAGTCTATGCTGCGCCGTTTGTTGATCCTGACGCTGGTCGTCAGTTGTTTGCTGTTCGTCCTTCCCGCCTTCGCCCAAGAGGTGCAGCAGGGAGAAATCACCGCGGAAGCCGCGTTCTTAGAATATGAACTCGATCTCGAAGCCGGGACGAGCCTGCTGGCCGTGATTCAAGGCGCGGACGGCCTATCGCCGCTGCTGTTTGTGTATGCGCCGTCGGGCGGCATTGTCGCGCATGCCAGCACCGAAGCCGGGCAGAATTCCACGTATCTGCTGCATCAGGTCACCGAGAGCGGTACCTATCGCGTGCGCGCGCGCGGCGCGGATGACACCGTCGGCGCGTTCCAACTGCTGACAGAGCCGATCACCGATGCACCCGCCGCGCTGGTCGCCGACACGCTGGCGTACACCGATCTGCCACAGAGTCGCACCGCTGATGGCGCGTATGTCCTCGGCGATCCGGATGCGCCGATCACGGTGATCGAATTCGCGGACTGGGTGTGCCCGCACTGCGTCGACTATCACCCGGCGATGGATCAGTTCATCCTCGACTATGTGGCGACCGGACAAGCCAAGTTCGAATTCCGCATCTTCCCGACGGCGGGCGGTCAGCTCACGGCAGTGATGGCCGCGCTGGCGGAATGCGCGGATAACGCGCAGGCAGGCACGTTCTGGCAGGCACATGCGCTCTATTATCACTATGCGGAGACGGGTTTATACGACAGTCTGGTGCCCTTCCGCGCCATCGAAGCGCTGAACCTCGACTTTGACGCGATGGCGACCTGCCTACCCACGGCCATGCAGTGGCAGACGGATGTGCAGTTCGGGCGTGACAACGCGATTAGCGGCACGCCCGCGGTGTTGATCCGCTATGGCGAAGGTGAACCAGAACCGATTGTTTACGACGGGGTCAGTTATGATCAGGGCGCGCCAGCGTACGACGTACTGACGGCGGTCATCGAGGCCGCGCAGTCCGCGGCGGAGGCGACTGCCGAAGCGACGGCGGAAGCCACGACGCAGCCCTAACGCCGGTTAGCGCAAATCGAATTGATCGGGGTGACACACGCGGAGCACACCGGCGAGTTCATGCCCGATCACCTGCTTCACATCGCCGATGGCGAGCTGCAGCGGGCCATTGAACGGCGCGCGGCTGAGCAAGCGGAAGCGCGTGCCGGGGAGCAGCCCGATCTGCCCGATATAGGCGAGCATTTCGGCAGCATGCGTATTCACGCGGCTGATGACATAATCGACATCGACGGGCGCTTCGCTGAGCGGGAAATCAACCACGCGCGGCATGTGCCCTTCTGCGGTTGGGATCGGTTCCCCATGCGGGCAGCGGCGCGGGAAGTCCGCCATGTGTTCCATGCGCGCAACCACCGTGTCGCTGACCACTTCGCCGAGCTCGTCGGCCTGATCGTGGACTTCATGCCAGCCAAAGCCCATCACCTTGACGAGAAACACCTCCACCAGTCGATGCCGGCGGATGTTCAGCAAGGCTTCGCGCTCGCCCGCGGTGGTGAGCGAAATCCCGCGATACGGCTCATGTTCGACGTACCCCGCTTCTTTAAGCCGCTGCACCATGCGCGTGATCGCCGGGGCGGAGTGCCCTAACGCGGTCGCCAGCGCGGACGTGGAAATGTACGGGTTATCGCCCTGATAGTAGGCAATGCGGTACGCCTCTGCCAGATACTCCTGCATGGCGGCGCTCGCGCTCATCGACACCTCTGTTTGCCGCAATATTTATGATACACATCATCAATAATATAGCGCGGCACGGGAGATTTAGCAAGCGTTAAATTGTAAATTGTCTAACGGTGAAATTAAAGTTTCAATCCGACAGTGTAGGCAGATCACGCCCGCGCCCGGCTCACCGCCAGAATGTGGCGCTTGTCCTGAACGTGCACCGTGTAGTCGTGCGCCCGCAGCCAGTCGAGCAGTTCGGCTTGGCGGTTGTGATGTTCGAGGATCAACGTGGGTTGGCAGGCGGCGATCAGGGCTTCGCCACCCTGTAAGGCCGGGAGTTCAAAGCCTTCGATATCGATCAGCAGCAGCCCCGGCGGGTCAGTGTGCTCGGCAAAGTAGGCGTCCAGACTGACGGCGGCCACTTCGACCGTGCGCCCACTCGCCGTGTCGGCGATGTGATGCTTGCCGTCCGAACCGCCCTGTTCCATCAGCACCGTGCCGGGTTCACGGGCAATGCACACGTTGACCGGCTCAATGCGCGCCGCCAACTGCGGATTCAGGCGGACATTCCAGAGCAAGCCTTCAAAATTCTCCTGCCAGCCCTCAAACGCCACCACCTTGCCCTGACCGCCGAGCCGCTTGGCACAGTAGAGAACATGCAGCCCAACATGCGCGCCGACGACGTAGACCGTCATGCCGGGGCGCACCCACGCGTCGAGCATCGCCTGCACATTCGGCTCGTAGGCGCGAAAGTAGACGCTGTGGCGGGTCGCCATCGGCGCGCTCAGGCCAAAGGTGAGGCCCTGATACGGCCCGAACAAAACCCGCCGCGCCATCCCCCGCGCAGCCAGACGCGAGAAATCAGCGAATCGAGCGTGCGTCGCAGCATCAGCCAAGTGACTCCCAAGCGGTCAACGGGGCAACCGCTGCAAGTAGTAGACCAGCGCATCGATATCCGCTGGGGCGACGGTGAAGATCAACTGGTGGCGACCGGGCAGTTCGAACACCTGCCGCAGCGTCGCCGCCGAACCGTCATGGAAATAGGGCGCGCTCAACCACAACCAGCGCAGCGTCGGCGTGTCGAAGGCCACGCCGTGCGTTTCCAGCGGTGATGCGCCTGTGCCAACGTCGTAGGCTTGCAGGTTCGTCCCCGCGCTGCCCACGTGACATTCGGCGCAGCCCTGCGCGGCGAAAATCTCTGCCCCGCGGTTGACCTGCGCCTCATCGACCGGGAGGGGGGAGCGCGGCGCGTTCAGAGTCGCGAGATACTGCGTCAGCGTGTCGAGATCGAGCGACAGCCCCGCGTGCGCCAGATTGAGCGGATCGGCGCTCACAACCTCACCCTCCAACAAACCCGCGCCCGCCTGCAATCCGCGGATCTTGAGTTCAACGTCCGCCAGTTCATCCCACGTGCCCGACCACGTATACGGCACCGTTTCGGGCAGCGCGTAGAGCACGGGGGTGTTGCGCGGACCATCGGCAAAGCCGAGCCACACGCGGCCATCGGATAGGCCGTCAAAGTGGCAGGTGGCGCAGCTAATCTGATGATCGCTGGCAAGGCGCGGATCGACCGCCGAGTGAAACAACTGCGCGCCGATGAGCTGGTCAATTGGCGTGGTCAGATTGACGATGGGCATCACATCTTCGATCTGCAAATCGGACGTAGTGATGGTCGTGATTGTGCCTTCGAGCGCGCTGTGCACATACAAGCGCGTGTTATCGCGATTGAGCAGCACGCCGCGCGGGTTAGCTTCTAAGCGGAGGTTGGCGCGCGCCCGCCCGGTCGTCAGGTCGATGACCGAGAGATCGTCGCTGCCCGCATTGATCACGTAAATTCGCTGGTTGAAACGGTCGACGGCGGCGGCAAATGGCATGTTGACCGGGCGATCCGCCACATCCAGCGGAATTTGCTGCCCGGACAGCACGCTCAACGAGCGCAGATCGACCACGTTGACGACCGGGAAGGCCAGTGTGTCATAGGTCGGCGTGAGGTTCTGGGCGTTCAGGCGCGTTTGCGGCAGGTAGCCGAAGCCGCGCGTGGTATCCAGCTCAATCGACTGAAACACGCCGACATCCGCGCCCGTAGCGATCGTCCGGACGATGCTCCACGTCGGCACGTAGATCAGCGTGAGTTCGCCGCTCCAAAAATGCGTGACGTACAGGAAGTCGCCCCACAGCGTGAGGCCAGCGGGCGCGGCAGGCACGTCGAGCACCGCCAGTACACGCCCATTGACGACATCGACGCGCGCAACCTGACTGCTGCCCATCAGCGACACGTAGGCGGTCGTATTGTTATCGGTGACCACGGCGTAGGGCAGCGTGCCCGCGCCCAGTGAAATGGTCGCCGTGACAATGGCCTCCGCCATGTTGATGACCGAGAGCGTGCCGTCGGCACGATTGGTGATCAGCGCGTGGGCATCGTCGGCGGTGATGGCGGCTGAGCGCGGATCGCGCCCAACCGGAATTTCCGCGACGACTTCGCTGAACGTCGGCACGCTGATGGTCGCCGTATTGTTGATCAGGTTGGCGGCGACGAGCGTGCGCCCATCGGTCGCCAGGGCGATGCTGCTGCTCACATAGGCACGATTCGTCCGCGCATCGGGCAGCGCGTAGAGCGGCAGCGGCGTCGGCGTCGCCCCGGTCTGCGCAAGGGTGTGCTCCGGCGCGACGAACGCCGACGCGATCATGATGAGCGCGATCAGCATCAACCCGCCGCCGAGCAGTGTGGAGCGATGGTGCGAGCAGTAGCTGAGAAAGACTGGTTTCATGGGGTCGGTGTCCTCAGATACTTACTCAAAGCTGACCAAGCGGTCATGGAGAATCGTGAATTGGCGCACCTGCATATCCGGCTGCCCCGCGCCGTTCGTGCCGAGCACGACAAACGTCAGCACGCGCGCATCGCTCGCCCAGGCTCCCCGGGTGTTCGCATCATTCTCCAGATTTGGGAAGGCGGCGGTCAAACGCGACGGGTTGAGCGTATACGTGAAGCTGCGCCCGGAGATGCGCAGTTCGCCATCTTCGAGGATATGGCCGGGCATGGTCAGCGTTTCGAAAACGCGAATGTCCGTCCAATCATCGGGGAACACAAAATTGAAGTTGTACTGAATCGCCACCGGGATGGGCGTGTCCTGCAGGTTGGTGTTCCACGGCAGCAGTTCGACATTGCGCGGCACGACGTAGAAGGCGAAGCTGCCGCCATCCGCGCCGACCACGCCCCCGCTGATCGGGTCGATAATGCCGACCGAGGCCGCGCCGCCATAGCTCGCGCTGATGGTCGCCGTCCACACGCCGATCTCGTCGGCGGTGAAGGCTGCATCCGGCAGGTAGAAATAACCGACCGCGTTGGCCGTCGCCGTGTACTGGAATTGGCGACCGCTCGGCGCGGTCACCGTGATGGCCACGTCCGCGGGCAGCGTGGGCGCGACCTGCCCGCCCATACTCACGGTTTCGCCCTCAACGATGATCGCCCCCGGGCGCAGCGCGGTCGGGTAGACGAGCATGTCATAGCTGGCATCGGGCAGCACGAGGATCGGGCGACGTCCGGGCGGCACCGTAGCAGAATCGCGCTCATCCGCGATCACCGTGGCGACCGCGCCGTAGATCGCGGCGGTGCTCACCTCGGCTTCGCGCAGAATCACGCCGCCGAACAGGAAGATGTAGTCGCCGGGGAGTTCGCCGCCGCTGCCCGCACCGATCTGCTGATTGTGCGGGTCGTCGGAGTCCCAGTACAGCGGGAGTCCGGTATCCGTCCCCTGATCGCCGATGACCAATTGGCGCACGGTGATGCCGGGGCGCACCGCGCTCAGATAGGCGTAGGCCGAATCGGGCACGTTCAAGCCGATGATCGGCAGTTCATCTTCCGCCGCCAACTGCGTGAGCGGCATGGCCTGCGCCGACTGCGCCGCGGGGAAAGCGTTCAAAAGCGCGCTTTGATACGCGCCGTCGAGATCCTGCACGCGCAGCGCGAGATGCAGCCCGGCGAAGTCGTCGTCGCCGATCAACGCGCTGTCACCGCTGAAATACGGCATGTTCAACTGGGCTTCCGCCGCTTCCACGCCGAGCACGCTCGAATACTGCGGTAGTTCAAACCACGCCGGGCGCAGTTCCGCTGGTTGATCGGGCAGGCCGCGTTCGCCATGCAGAATCACGCTGGCATCTGCCGAAGCGATCACGCCCGCGCTGCGCAGGCTGGCCGCCCATAAGCGCCCCTGCCGATCACGGAAGCGCGCTTCATAATCGACGAGGTATTCGCCGGGTGTGTCAAAACGATAGCTTTCGCCCGCGGGTTGGAACGTCCCAAAGCGGTTGGTACGACCATCCAGTCGATACTCTGGTCGGCTCTGACCCGTCAGCGGGAAAATGCGCAGGCGCACGTCGACATCGGCAGACACGCCCGGCGCAATGATCAGGCCGGGGTTGAAGGCGTCGCCGACTTCAAACGGCGTGCCGGGGACAACGCCCGGCGTCAGGTCGAGCGGTTCGGCGATGGTCACGCGGTACGTGCCGCCGCCCGTGTAGTGATTGCCCCACAGGTCTTCCAGTTCCCCCGTCAGGCTGATCTGGTAATCGCCGTACTGATCGAAGACGTAATCGGTCAGCGCCGGGTTGAGGGTGGTCAGGCTGTAGATATCGACGGGGGACTGCGCGCCGAAGCGCGTCCGCTCGTCGAAAGCGGTTGACGAAAGGCTGCTCTGGAGGATCGGCTGCGTGCCGAGATCATCCACCGAGCGATCCGGGCGTGTGACGCTCACCGTCAGCGATCCACTCGGAAACTTGAACGGGACGAGCGGCTCGCCTGTATACGTGTACAGATTCGCCATCTGGTTGAGCAGCGACGGTTCGAGGGAGTACGTACCCGGCGGCAGAATATACGTGCGGCTGTTGAAGCGCGTGCGGTTGGAGAGCGCCGCGTGATTGCGATCTTCGTCCGCGAGTACGCCGCGGCTGCCGTCGCTCGGGTCGTCCATGAACAGCGTCCACAGCAAATGCGCGCTGCTCACCGCGCCGACGTTGACGACGAGCGGCAGGCGCGTGAGGCTGTCGTCAGGAAAGACGCCCTCGCCCGTGCCGAATACGCCGTTCGCATTCCAACTGACGCGGGTGCCATCCGGGCTTTGCGCAAACCCGCGAAAGACCGGGACATACAGCCCCGGCGTGAGGTCGGCGGGCAGGGTGAGCGCAAAATCGAGCGGGAACAGCAGATGCGCATCCTCGCGCACTAGTTGATACGGTTCGGCGACCGCTTCGCCGAGCGGCACGCTGGCGTTGAGGTTGTCGATGGCGAGGCCGCTGGCCGTGCGCACCGACGACCAACCGTTATTGGTCCGGGCATCGCTGACCACGCGCACCGTCCCACCCTGATCGAGCGCGACAGGCTGAAGGGCCAGCGTGCCGATCATTTGCAGATCGGCGGGGACATCGGCGGCTTGTAAGCGCACGTCGAGTTCGACGCGGAGCGTTTGCCCCGGCGTCAGCTCGACCGATTCGGCGCGTCCGACGGCGGTCCAGGTCGCCGCGCCGCGCGCCAGCGTCCCACCCAATGTGAAGCGCGCGCCGCCGAGCACCCCCTGCGGACGGAATACGCCGTCGATTTCGTCGCGGCGTTCCAACGCCTGCGCCACGGGCACATCCAGCAGCGTCGCCCCCGCGTCATCGTAAAAGCTGATCGACTCGAGGCGCACGTTGTCGGAGCGCGGCGTAAACGTGAAGGGAATACGTAGTTCGATGGCGCTGGCCTGCCGCGCGGCCACCGCCAACGGGCCGAGCGCGCGCACCGACGGATTGATGCGTTCCAGCGCCGCGGGCTGCACCTGCCGCGGGTCGAGCGTCACACCATAGGTGACGGTATCGACGGTGAAGCGCACCTCAAGGCGCACATAGTTATCGGGAAAAGCGGTGATCAGGGTATAGAGCGAGTTCGTGTTGCGCAGCGCGGACACACCCGACGCGACGGACGCCTCCGTAAAGCGCGACCAATCGGCACCCTCACCATCCACCGCCAGCGCGGTGATCGGCAGCGGCGTCGGCGCGTCGGTCGTCGGGTATGCGCCATAGATGATCACGCCCGCGCCGCCGGGCAGCGAGCCGAGCTGGTCACGCTGCGCTTCGGTCACCGTTTGCACGGTCGGGCTGATCCAGAACGGCGTGTTGCCATCGCCGCGAATCCGCGCGCCAAAACTCCCGGTTACGCCCGTGCGTGCGCTGACTGTTTCCTGCGTGTACAGATTGCGAATGATGACGTTAGCATTGGGGAAAATTGCGCCGGTTACGCCTTGAATCGTGACTTCGCCGGAAGCATCCGGCGCGGAGATGCTGATGAGCGCGGCATTGGGGGGATCGCCCGGCTGCGGCATTACCGTTTGAGCCGTCGCGCTGCCCGCGGTCAGGATCAACGTGATGAGGAGGACAAGCAGTCGGCGCAACGCTCTACACTCCGCGAGAGGCAAACAGGATTCCAACGGGAGTATAGAAAGCTGCGCCGTCATTGTCAAAGAATTAGGGCATGATCCCCAGACGGGCGATCAGCGCATCGACCCCGGCGATCAGCTCATCAGATGTACCGTTGTTGAGCAGCGTAAAATCGGCAATGGCGATGGAACCGCCCTTTTCGAGATTTTCGATCTCCAGATGATCGCGGCGTTCGGCCTCCGCCGCCGTGAGCGGGCGTTCGGCACGCGTCGCCAAACGCTGATAGCGCAGCCCGCGCTCGCACACCACGGCGATCAGCACCATGTTCGCGCCAAAGACTTCGCGCAGCATCTTGTATTCGCTAAAGCTGTACAGCCCATCCATGACAACGGTGTTGTTCCGGGTCAGCGCGTCCTGCAAGTACGGCAGCGCCCGCCGCGCGATCGCCGCCATGCCTTCTTCCGCGCGGAACTGTTCGCGCACAACCCGTTCGTTCTCCGGCGTGAGCGGCCACCCGCGCCGCGCCACTTCATCGACGACAATTTGACCGAAGCGGAACTGATAGAATCCGCGATGTTGGAAATGCGCCGCGCACACCGATTTACCTGACCCCGGCATGCCGACGAGTGCTACAGCAGAGATATGGTCGTTCACTATGCAGCCCTTCTTTCAGACGGGCGCATTATACACCAGCGATTCGCAGACTAAAGAGGGGCAGCGTGCGGTGGTTTACAGATCGCTTTTGGGATTTGGCGGACGCAATGAATTGCGTCCGCTGTCCCAGAGTCGAAGGATAATACTCGCCGCCCACGCAGATGCCGGATCTGCAAAAATGGCTATAATCAACCCTATGAACAACGACTCTCCGACCAACCCCTACCATCTCGACGGCGACGTGAGCGTCGCACCCTTTGCCGGACGTCAGGACGCCTTCGGGCGGCTGTACGGTTTGACCTCAGACCCGGGACGCCAGCACGCCTTTCTGTTTCTGGGGCGGCAGGGAGTCGGCAAGACCGCGCTGCTCCACGCCCTCGCCGCGCTGCACAACGAGACGGCCATCTGCCCGATCATCCCACTGCGCGACCAAGAAATCACCCATGAGGCGGCGTGGCTGCTCGACCTGGCGCAGTCAGTGACGGCGGTGCTGATCGAACGCGGCTTCACGCTCAGCCGCCTATCGATGATCGAAGCGCCCGGCGCGGATATGCGCCTGTGGCTGGATACAGTGTTTCTGCCGCACATCTTCGCCACGATCCGCCCCACACGCCAATTGATCTTCCTGTTCGACGACGCCGACCGCCTGCTGCTGGAAATCAAGACGGGGACGCTCCCCGCCGACCTGCTCGACTTCTTCGTCGAACTGCTCAAGAAGTACCGCCAACTGCAATTCGTATTCACGCTGGATACCGAGTTTGAAGACCAGATCAGCGAGTTCGGCGCGCTCGTGTCGTACCAGCATATGCTGCGGTTGGGCAATCTGCCGATGCCGGACGTCAAGTGGCTGCTGACCACCCCGGCGAGCGGCTATTACGTCGTGCCGGATGAAGTAATCGGCGCGGCCTATCGTCAGACGGGCGGCGAGCCGACGCTGACGCAGCGCTTCGGCTATGAGTTCTTCCGCCGCTGGTACGACGCGCCCGACCTCAATGTGATCACGCTGGACGATGTGCGCAAAATCGCCGCGCGGCTGTATGCCGAACTGCGCGGGTCACTGCGCAATGTCTGGGATCGGTTGGGGGTGAACGAGCGTCTCGCGCTCACGGCGATCAGCGGCACGCTGTACGATGATCCGCTCACCCCGCTCACGCCAGCGGCGCTGCAAGCGTGGCTGGTCGAAACGGACTATCCCCTCGACACGACCGCGATCAATGCGGCGCTGCGGGGTCTCGAATACCGCGAACTGATCACCGCGAATCCGATTACGATCACCTCCGAGATGATGAAGACGTGGCTGCTGGACAATGCCCGCACGATTAACCGCGCCGCGCTGCCCAAGCCCGAACGCCCGCCCGCCATCACCCGCGCCGCCATCAACCCGCGCGTGATTCGGCTGCTGCTGCTGGCGCTCGCCGTGCTGATCATCGCCAATGTGATCGCGGCGGTGCTGGTCAACAACAACCGGACTATCGTCGTGACGGGTACACCCGCGCCGACGGTCACGCTGGCACAGCCGGGGCAATAACAACCTCAGTCGGCTGCCCCCACCCCCGGCCCCTGTCAGGGGTAGGTTTTTAATGCTTCCCAATGGAACGCGGAGTTTTTTCGCCAAACCCCCTGTAGGGACGAGGCATGCCTCGTCCTGTTTTCCTCTGGATTGGACAAAAAGCCTGTGTTCCGTGAACGCAAAAGATCACTTTAGCAAATAAGGTTACGGCCGGGTTGGCACAGGAGGGCGAGGCATGCCTCGTCCCTACGATTGAAAACCTACCCCTGTCAACCGCCGGCCCCTCCCCGAATTCAGGGCGGGGAGACAGAACCATCCCGTTTTGGGTTGTATCGAGCAAATAGTTGAATGTGGGTTGTAGGGGGCACGGCCGTGCCCCCTACAAGACAATTTGCGCGTATTGAGAGAATTTCCTGAGCCAAAGCATAGTGAAAGAGCAAGTTTTTGCCCCTCGACTTCGGGAGAGGGGTAGTTGAGCGTTAGCGAACCGGGGTGAAGTGGGCGTTACGACTGGCGATCCCACAGCGGGATGCGGCATTCACCCGCGCTGATCAGGCAGGTTTGCAGCACAATATTGTTGCGGCGGACTTCAAAGGTCGCGTCGGGAAGCGTGCTGACCCAGAACTGCCGGGAGATGCCGATGGCGCGGAACCCCTGCCGGGCGCGGCAGGCATCCGGCTTGAGCAGGTCGCCGAGTTCCAAGCGCCACAAATGCAGGCAGTCTTCCTCCTGCACCAGGCGAATCCGGTCGAGATCATCCGTCATGTTGTCGGAATTCGCCGACCGCGTCTGCCCATTGGGAAGCGTCTGCACGAAGACCAATCCGCGGAGATCGACGGGGATCGACTGCTGGTTGATGATCAGAATTTCGTCGCCGTCATAGATCAGGTTGACCCATGCGACCGCCGGCGTCGCGGCGTCCCCGGTGAGCGTGGCGGTGACGTCAACGGTGAGTTCCGCGGTCGCCTCAGCGGTCGCGGCCTCGGTGGGGATCACCGTCGGCGTGACCGTTGCCCGGCGCGTGGGCGATGGCTCTTCGGTCACGGCGACGCTGGGTTCGGTTTCGGTCGGGCGGGAAGTGGGCGTGGACGTCGGGGTAACGTCTTCGGTCACGGCGAGCACGACCTGAGCGGTGGGCGTCGCTGTGACGGCACCGGGCTGGCTCAACGCGAAGATCGCGACGACCACGGCGAGCACGACGACCAGCACGCCAAAGCCGATCAGCATGGGTGACAGGCGGCGCTTCGCCGCAGCCACGGGCGGTTTCGTCAGTGAGAGCGGGCGGCTCGACGTGTTGGACGGCGTCGCAAAACGGCGATATTCGCCGCTCGCCAAGCGGGCTTTCGATGGATGCGACGGATCAGGCACGCTGCCCAGCAGCGCTTCTTCGAGCGCGTCCGCCATGGCTTCGCCCGTGCGATAGCGTTTGCTCGGCTCTTTTTCGAGCGCCTTGAGGATGACTTTTTCAACCGTCGACGAAATGTGCGTATTGAACTGGCGCGGGGCGGGCGGCGGATCGCTGAGGTGCATGAGCGCGACGCTCATCGCCGAGGGATCATCAAACGGAACGCGCCCGGTCAGCATCTGAAACAACACCACGCCGAGCGAATACAGATCGCTTTGCGGCACGGCCTTCGCCGAAGAGATCGCCTGCTCCGGCGCGATATAGTGCGCGCTGCCGAAGGTGTTCCCCATCGAGCCTTCGGGGACACTTAAGGCGAGGCCGAAATCCGTGAGCACGGCGCGGCCATCGCTGGTGACCATAATGTTCGACGGTTTGATGTCGCGGTGAATGACGCCGAGCTTATGCGCGTGGTCGAGCGCGGCGGAAATATCGCGGATGATCTGGATCACCTGCTGGTGCGGCATGGCCGTGCCCGCTTCGGCGTGATCTTTGAGGATGTGGCCGAGGTCGCGCCCTTCGATGAAGGCCATCGCCATATAGTAGAGCGGCCCGACCTCGCCAAACTGGTATACGCCGACGATGTTCGGGTGATTCAAATGGGCAATCGCGCGGGCTTCCCGTTGAAAGCGCGCGCGATATTCTTCTTCGCTTTCGTTGCTGGCCAGCAGGTTGGCATCGATAACCTTGACCGCCGCATAGCGCTGGAGTTTCTTGTCGAAGCCCCGGTAGACATGCGCCATTCCCCCCCGCCCCAGAATATCTACGATGCGGTAGTCACCAAGCTGTTTTCCGATTAGGGGATCACTCGTCATGTCGATTGCGACTTTCCAATGCCAGCACGCCATCATTATAACGCGCACTATTCGCATTAGTCACAAAAGATCACGCGAACATTCCCCTAAAAAACGCTGATCAATGTCCGCTTTTAGCGCTTCAGCTCCCGGCGATCTCCTGCCGCGCGGCGGCCAGCATCGCTTCGAGGCTGCGTTCGATGTCGTCGCCGGTGGTCGCCCAACTGGACACGCTGATCCGCATGGCCGTGCGCCCCTGCCACACTGTGCCACCGCACCACGCCGTGCCGTCCTCCTGAATCCGCTTGATAACGCGGTGCGTCACCTCCGGCGTGCCGAACGACACCAGCACTTGATTCAGCACCACATCGTTGAGGATTTCATAGCCCGCCGCGCGCAGCCCATCGGCAAAGACGGTCGCATACTGACAACAGCGCTCGACCAGATCGGTCACGCCCTGTCGCCCCAGATGCCGCAGCGCCGCCCACACCTCGACGCCGCGCGCCCGCCGTGACAGTTCCGGCGTGTAGTGCGACGGTTCCCGGGCGATCTGCTGCGGCAAATAGGCCGCAGGCGCCGACATCGCCGCGCGCAGGGCATCGGCATCCCGGCAGAACAGCAGCCCACTGTCATAGGGCACGTTGAGCCATTTGTGCGCATCGGTCGACCATGAGTCGGCTTTCTCTGCACCCTTGACGAGGTGCGCCAGTTCCGGCACGACCGCCGCCCACAAGCCGAATGCGCCGTCGACATGCGCCCACGCGCCCGCCGCCCGGGCACGGTCGCACAGTTCGTCAACGGGATCAAATGCGCCGGAATTGACGTTGCCCGCCTGAATGCACAGCAGCGTCGAACTATCGAGCGGCGGCAGATCTTGGATGCGCAGCCGCCCCTGATTATCCACCGGCACGCGGATCAGGTTGTTGCGCCCGAAGCCGACAATCGCCAGCGCCTTGATCAGCGTGGTGTGCGCCTCGGCGCTCAGCACCACTTTGATCGGCGGCGCGCCGAACAAGCCATCATTTTCCGCATCCCAGCCCTGCCGCCGCAGCAGCGCATGCCGCGCCGCCGCCAGCCCGGTCACGTGCGCCATCGACGTGCCGGTGACGAATGCGCCCGCCGCTTCTGCGGGCAAGTGCAGCAGATCGAGCAGCCAACGCAGCGCGTATTCTTCCAGACGCGCGGCAGTCGGCGAGGCGACGAACAGCCCCGCATTCTGATCCCACGCGGTCGTCAGCCAGTTGGCCGCCACCGTGACGGGCAGGCTGCCGCCAATCACAAAGCCGAAGAAGCGCCGCCCAGCCGACGCCACGGTCGCGGGTGAACCAATCTCGTCCAGCAGGCGTAAGACCGTAAAGGGATCGGTTGTTGCGACGGGCAAATCGCCGCCCAGTTCGGTCAGACGGTCAATCGCCGCGCGGGTGGGCTGCACGGGGCGGTCGTCAAGGGTGGCGAGGTAGTGGGCGGCGCGCGCGCCCGCTTCGGTCAATAACTGCGTCACAGCCTGTTGATCAGCCAAAATAGCGCTCCTTTTATCATTGATCTTCATCAAGAGATGCGCCGCAGCCCATCCCGCACCGTGATTAGGTAACTTTACAATGATTCCGAAAATCGCCCGCGGGGGTAGTACCACGCGCGAACAGGTTACAAGCTGCGGACGCGCCGTTGCGCGTCCCTACGAAAACGCATTAGGTATGGCGAGTGCTATCTTTCTCCCCTCGCCTTTAGGTTGAGGACGGGACACTTCTAACAATCGAAGAGGACGCCCGCCTTGGGAGGGCGGGAGCGTTGCGCGTCCCTACGAATCTACCCCGTTGGGCGAGCGCTATCTTTCTGCCCTCCTCGAGTTCGGGGCTAAGGCGGCGACACTTGATTTTCAGGATGCATCTGTAGGGGCGAGGCAAACCGGTAGCTCCGTAGAATAGCGTGAAGTCTTTTTGGGGGCAGCGGACGCAATAAATTGCGTCCCTACACCAAGACGGTTTTCTCGTAGGGACGCGATTTATCGCGTCCGCAACATCCCAAAACCGACCTATACCCCGTTTTCACGGCATCCTACGCACTGACCGGCAAACCTCGTCCGCTAACGAGAGGGGCAAGCCCCTCCCCTACATTCTGTTACACCATGTTGTAAGGTCGCTCCCGTTGCCGAACTCGGGGTGGGGTCGGAAATAGCATTCCGACGAAAAGAGCTGTGCGCAAGTTCTACGGGAAAATGCGAAATTGGTAAAAAGTTCTTTTTCACGAATGGGTCGCCTTTGCGTTATACTTGCCAGAGACTTCAGGTATACGACTTATTTCAGGACGAACCTGTGACACCTCCGCCTGATATTCCAGAGAAGGAAATCCGTAAACGCTGCGCGGGATTGTTGGCCGCCGCGTCGGAAGAATCGCGTCGACTGGGGCATAACTATGTCGGCGTCGAGCATCTCTTCATCGTGGCGACCAAAATCGACAACGGCGCGACTTCGAATTTGCTGCGCCGCGCCGGCTTGACCCCACGCACTGTGCGGAATGAAATCCGCCGGGAAGTGGGGACGGGTGAAGGCGCTCTCGACAACATCCTCCCGCTCACCCCGCGCGCCGAGATGGTTTTATCGCTGGCGATCTTCCTCGCCGACCGTGAAGAGGCCGACGAAGTCGAAGAGTCGCATGTGCTGCTCGCCATGCTGCAGGAAGGCGAGAGCGTCCCGATCCGCAAGCTGGTGGAGATGGGCTTCAACGTCAACCAGTGGCTGCAGCGGCTGCTCACCGAAGCCTACGAGAAGGAACTCGCCGCCAGCCCCATCGCGTCGGATGACGCCGACGACCTGTTTGACATGGAAGAGTTCATGTCGGACGAATTCCTGCAAGACTCGGTCGAAATTGACCCGCCGCCCCGGCACACGTCGCCCAGCCGCATGCCTACGCCCCTGCTTGACAAGTATGGGCGCGATCTCTCCGCGCAAGCCGCGGACGGCAAACTGAGCCCGGCGATTGCCCGCGAACGCGAAATCCGGCAGGTGGCGCGCACGCTCGCCCGCAGCAAGAAGAATAATCCGCTGCTGCTCGGCGATGCGGGCGTCGGCAAGACAGCCGTGGTCGAAGGGTTGGCCTGGGCCATCCACGACGGCACCGCGCCCAAGTCGCTGCTCAACCGCCGCATCGTGCAAATCGAGATCGGCACGCTGGTCGCGGGCACGAGTCTGCGCGGGCAGTTTGAAGAACGCCTGATCGGCATCGTCGAAGAGGCGACGCGCGCGGGCAATGTGATCCTGTTCATCGACGAGATTCACACCATCGTCGGCGCGGGCGACACGATTGACAGCAACCTCGACGCGGCCAACATCCTCAAACCAGCGCTGGCGCGCGGCGAGATCATTTGCATCGGCGCGACCACGCACGAAGAATACCGCCGCGCCATCGCGCAGGATCCGGCGCTGGATCGCCGTTTCCGCCCCATCGACATCGAAGAACCGAGCGAATCGGACACGCTGACCATTCTGACCGGGCAGCGCAAGCGGCTGGAACAGCATCACGGCGTCGCCATTCGCCCGGAAGCGCTCGAAGCCGCCGTGCGGATGGCCGTGCGCTATCTGCCGGATCGCCGCCTGCCCGACAAAGCGCTCGACCTGCTCGACGAAGCGTGCGCACGCGTCACCATCCGCACCATTCAGGATGATGAACCGGACGCCAAGTCGGCGGAAGAAGTGCGTGTGGAGAATATTGCCGCCGTGCTCTCCGAATGGACGGGCATCCCGCTCAACGAGCTGACAAAAGACGAACGCCGCCGTCTCTCCGAAGTCGAAAAAACGCTGTACAAGCGCGTGATCGGGCAGGACGAAGCGGTGCAAACCATCGCCGACGCGATCAAGACGGCGCGCGCGGGTCTGCGCGACCCCGACCGCCCGATTGGCGTCTTCCTGTTCCTCGGCCCGTCCGGCGTCGGCAAGACCGAACTGGCGCGCGCGCTGGCGGAATTCCTGTTCGGCAGCGACGAAGCGATGATCCGCCTCGACATGTCCGAATTCCACGATGCGCACACCGTCGCCCGCTTGATCGGGTCGCCGCCCGGCTACAAGGATAATCAGCGCGGCGGACAGCTCACCGATGCGCTGCGCCGCAAGCCCTACTCGGTCGTGCTGCTCGACGAGATCGAAAAGGCCGCGCCGGAAGTCTACGACATCTTCCTGCAGGTCTTCGACGAAGGCCGCCTGAGCGACGCGCACGGGCGCCACGTCGATGCGCGGCATTCGGTGTTCATCATGACCAGCAATATCGGCACGGAAGAGACGGGCAAGGTGATCGGCTTCACCGGGTCAACGCGCGTGCCGGATTACACCGCCTACCTGAGCCGCTACTTCCGCCCGGAATTCCTCAACCGTGTGGACGAAGTGGTCGTATTCCACGAACTCTCGCAGGCAACGCTGCGCCTGATTCTGGATCGCCAGTTCGAAGAGCTGTACGCCCGCCTGCGCGAACAGAAACTCACGCTGGAAATCAAAGATGAGGCGCGCGAATACATCTTGCAGAAGGGCTATGATCCGGTCAACGGAGCGCGCCCGCTGCGCCGCGCCATCGAGCGCATTTTGACGCGCCCGCTCAGTTCCAAAATTCTCGAAGATACTTTCGTCCCCGGCGACACGATCATCGTGGATGTGGACGAAAATGGCTTGCGCTTTGAAACTCAGGCGACCCATTCATGACCATCCCTCCTGTCCCACAGACCGGGCGCACCAGCCCGACTGCGGGTGACCGGCTGCTCCGTCAGAACCACCCGCACGACCAGCGCGACATGTTCGCCACCGACCCCAACCGCGAGATTCGGCAGTTGGGGCGCGTGGCCTTGCGCCGCACCGAGCCAGACGATTACTTCGCCCTCGGCGACCTGTGCGCGCGCCAATCGATCACCCCGCATGACCGCCTGTTGATCTTCTACGTCGGCAAAACGCTGACGGCGTACCGCCGCGCGCTCAAACACGCGCAGACCAATGTGGATCGCGCCGCCGCTATCCGCGCCATCGACCTGTACACCGACTGGCTGATCGATGTAGCGCGCATCAATCCGCTGCGTAAAAACGTCGCCGTGGTGCTGTGGGCACTGGCGGGCGATGAAGAGATGGACGAAGAGACGGCGCTGCTCGAAGAAGGCACGTCGATTGACGTGCAATTGATCAACGAAATGCTGACCGCCTACCGCGGCGGCGCGAGCGGCGAACTGCTGCCCGGCAGCGGCGCGCAGCCCCTGCAGCCGACCGTTGTTGAAGAACACACCGTCGCCTACAGCGACAGCCCGATGGGCATCAGCGACGCGACCGCCGCCGATATGACGCGCGCCGACTCCGCCCTGCCCATCCCGCTCGACGAAGACTCCAACGTGAGCGAAACGCGCGTCGACGATGCGCGGCGGCTCGACCTGATCTCGATTGACGAACTGCCGCGCCAGCCGCTGCAGCGCAGCACCGCCAAGCCGGTGCACCGCCGCCCGCACACCCGCGACGACAGCGACGCCTTCGATGTGGGCGACGTGATCGGCGACCGCTATGAGGTGGTGCTGGTCAAGCGCGGCGGCATGGGCGTTGTCTACCTGTGCTATGACCGGAACGAACGCGAAGCCGTGGCGCTCAAGACGTTCCAGACCAAGTTCCTCGAAAATGACCGCGCGGTCAAGCGCTTCATGCAGGAAGCGCTGACGTGGGTGCGGTTGGAGAAACACCGTTATATTGTGGCGGCGCGGCTGGTGCAGAACATCGGCGGGCAACCGTACATCATCCTCGAACACATCAGCGGGCCGGACGGACTCGAAGCCGACCTGCGCAGTTGGATCGACCATAAGCGCCTGAATATTCAGCAGTCGCTGGAATTCGGCCTGCACATCGCGCTCGGCATGCAGCATGCGACGCAGCGCGTGCCCGGGCTGGTGCACCGCGACCTCAAACCCGCCAACATTCTGGTCACGCACGAGCGCATCGCCAAAGTGACCGATTTCGGCCTCGTGCGCTCGCTCGAAGCCGAAGAGGTGACTTTCCTGACGGAAGACGAGGCCGCTCCCGCCAGTGAACGCCTGACCCGCGTCGGCGCGATCATCGGGACGGCGCCGTACATGTCGCCGGAACAGTGCCGCTCGGTCGATGTGGACATGCGCTCGGACATCTACTCGTTCGGCTGCATGCTCTACGAAATGCTCACCGGGCAAACCATCTTCTCGGTCAAGAAGTTTGAGGCGTGGCTGCACGTCCATCTGGAAGAAGCGCCGACGCTCGCCGCCCTGCCGACCGATCAACCGGAACTGCGCGACCTGCTGCGCGCCTGCCTCGAAAAAGACCCCGCCAAGCGCCCGGCGACGTGGAGCGAAGTCGCGGATCGGCTGACGGACATCTATACGCGGGTGACGGGCTTGCCGCCCGTGCTCGAAATCACCGGACAGGCGCTGGAAGCGCGCGAACTGGTCGACAAGGGCTATTCGCTCACCGAACTGCGGCGCTACGACGAAGCCCTGATCGCCTATGAGCAGGCGCTGACGCTGCAACCGGACTATTCGTGGGCGTGGGCGCGCAAAGGTCGCACGCTGCGCCTGCTGGAACGCTATCACGACGCGCTGGTGTGCTACGAAAAAGCGCTGGAAATTCAGCCGAACAACATTTCGTCATGGAAGGGCAAAGGCATCGTCTACGAGCGCTTAGGCGACTATGAGCAGGCGCTCGCCTGTCACAAGACCGCCGCCGGACTCGACGCCAACGACCCGTGGAACTGGACGAATCAGGCCGATGTGCTGCGCAGCATGGAACGCTCCGGCGAAGCGCTGAGCTACTTCCAGCAAGCGCTGAAGATCGACCCGGAGCACGTCGAAACGTGGGCGAAGCTCGGCCAACTGCACCGCGACCTGCACCAGTACCCGCAGGCGCTGGAAGCCTATCAGCAGGCGATTCGGCTCAAGCCGACGTATGCCTGGGCGCAGAACGGCTACGGCCTTGTGCTCAAAATGCTCGGCGACTACCGGGAAGCCCTGCACGCCTTCAAGCGGGCGGCGCGCTACGAACCGAAAGAAGTGTGGCACTGGTATAACATCACCGAACTGCTGGTGGATTTGCGCGAATACGAGGAAGCGCTGGAATCGGCGCAGGAAGCTGTGCGCGTCGATGCCCGGCATGCGTTTAGCTGGGCGAAAATGGGGCAGGTGCTGCGCTATCTACGCCGCCTCGACGAAGCGCTGACGGCCTACAACCGCGCTATCGACTTACAACCGGATTACGCGTGGGCGCTCAACGGGCGCGGCATCGTGCTCGAACAATTGGGCCGGCACGCCGAAGCGCTCGAAAGCTACCGCCGCACCACGGAGATCGCGCCGGGGGATGTGTGGCACTGGTACAACCTTGGCAATGTGTACGCGCTGCTCGGTCGGCATGACGAAGCGCTGCCGATCCTCGAACGGGCGACACAGGTTAACGCCAACCACGCGCGGACGTGGGCGCGCCTCGGCAACGTGCTGCGCCAACTCGGGCGCTACGACGAAGCGCTTAAAGCGTATGACCGCGCGCTGCAAATCGAGCCGGATTACGCGTGGGCGTGGAACGAACGCGGCATCACGCTGGAGGCGCTCGGTCGGCGCGACGACGCGCGCGAATCGTTCCAGCAGGCGACCGCCGCCGCGCCCGAAGACGCGCTCTACCTCATGCAGCAAGCCGATAATCTGCTCTCGCTCAATCAGGCGGAACAGGCGGTGGTGCTGCTGGACAACGCGCTCAAAACCGATCCCAAGAACGGCAAGCTGTGGGCGAAACTTGGTCAGGTCTACCGCCGTCTCGACCGTCAGGAAGAGGCGCTCAAAGCCTACACCGCGGCCACCGACTACGAACCGAATTATGCGTGGGCGTGGAACGGGCGCGGGTTGACGCTGGCGGCGCTTGGTCGGCACGACGACGCGCTGATGTCGTTCCGCAAGGCGACCGACATCGACCCCGGCGACGTGTGGTACTGGTACAACCTCGCGGAGACGCTGCTCGCGCTCAATCACTTCCGCGCCGCCGCCGAGACGCTCGAAAAGTCGGCGCGCCAGCACCCGGATCATGCAGAGACGTGGGCGAAGCTCGGTCAAGCCTGCCGCCGCCTCGACCGCCACGACGATGCGCTCAAAGCCTATGACAAGGCGCTCGGCATCAACCAGAAGTATGCGTGGGCGTGGAACGGGCGGGGGCTGGCGCTGGAGGCGCTCGGTCGGCGCGAAGAAGCGCTCGCCAGCTACGAACGCGCGCTCAGCGAAGACGGCTACGTGATCTGGTACTACACCAACTTAGTCGATTTGCTGCTGGAAATGGGCAAAAAGAAAGACGCGCTCGCCATCATTGAACTGGCGACGCACGCCCTGCCGAGCAACGCCATCGCGTGGGCGCGCCGCGGGCAGGTGCTGCGGCGGTTGGGCGAACATCAGCAGGCGGTCAACTGCTACGAAGAAGCGGTCGGCCTTGAACCAACGTATGGTTGGGCGTGGAATGGCATGGGCTTGGCGTATGCCGCGCTCAGCAAGTGGGATCAGGCGCTGGAAGCGTACGAACAAGCCGTGAAGTTCAACCCGGATGACGCGTGGTTCTGGCATAATTACGGCGACACATGGCTGATGATCGAAAACTACGAACGCGCGGTGGCGGCCTTTGAGCGGGCGCTGGCGCTTGACCCCGCCCACGAGCCGACGCGCCGCAAAATCAAGCAGGCGCAGGATCATCTGGACAGCGAAGGGTAGTCGCGAACCCGCTGGTTCGTCAGGACACGATGTAGGGAGGCACCTGGGTGTGCGCCCTGAGATCATTTGGCTGTTTCACCTCACCTAAACCCTCTCCCAAGGGCGCGGGGACTTGAAGACCCGCCTGTCTCCCCTCTCCCTAGGAAAGGGGCCGTGGGTTGAATAAGGCTTGATTGGAGCGGTCCCCTCAGAGGTTGGGGGTAGGTCTGGACAAAGAATTCACAATCACGTTTATGAGCGGCCCGCTCGACGGGCGCACGGTGCACTTTGAACAGCCGGAAATTGGCGACGAACTGGTGCTGAATATCGGACGGCGTGAAGGCTGCGACGTGCATCTCCCCTTCGACAATCAGGTTTCGCGCCTGCACGCCCGTTTGGGCTGCCTGTGCGCCCCGGTTACGGCGACCGAATCAGTGGCTGACCCGTTCTTGCTCTCGTTCTGGCTGGAAGACATGCACAGCCGCAACGGTACGTATGTCGAACGGGATAAGCAGCCCGTGCAGGGCCGCACGAGCCTGCGCCCCGGTTCGCTGTTCCGCATCGGGCGCACGTGGATGCGCCTGGACGAACCGCTCTCGCTGTAAGGTTCGGCATTCCGACAGCGTCAGTCAATATGTAATGTTCAGCATGTGAGGAGTACGCCCATGAGCGAGCAATCGGCCTCCCTGACGCGGTTGAACAAGTTGATTGGCAACTGGCACCTTGAAATCAAATTACCCGGTGAACCGACCAGCCATCACGGGCGAGCCTCGTTTGAATGGCTGCCCGGCAAGGCTTTCGTCATGTACCGGACGGAAATCGAGGATCCGCGTTTTCCGGTAACCGAAGCCATCATCGGCAGTGACGACACGCTAGACAGTTATTCGATGGTGTATTCGGACTCACGCGGCGTCCAGCGGGTGTATCTGATGCGCCTCGACGACCGGGAGTGGCAGCTCTGGCGTGACGCGCCCGACTTCGCGCAGCGCTTCAGCGGAACCTTCAGCGAGGATGGCAATACGCTTACCGCTCGTTGGGAGAAATCGCTCACGGCTAAGAATTGGGAGCATGATTTCGACCTGATTTGTACACGCACGACTGATTGAACACTGACGACCACCAAGGCAAAAATCGAGGCTTCTATGAACAATGACTTCTTTACGACCACTGATGGCACGAAAATCTTCATCACCAACCGCCAACCCGCGGGCGCTCCCAAAGCCGTGGTGCTGGTCGTGCACGGCTATGGCGAACACTGCGGGCGCTATAAACATGTGATGCAGGCGCTGGTCGAAGCGGGTTACGCCGCTTACGCGCTCGATCATGAAGGGCACGGGCAAAGCGACGGTCTGCGCGCCTTCATCAAGGACTTTGACCGCCCGGTCACCCACATGAAAGAGTATCTGGATCGCATCAAGCCGCAGCACCCCGGCAAGCCAGTGTTCGTGCTTGGTCACAGCATGGGCGCGTTGATCTCGTTGGCGTTCACGCTGCGCTACCAGACCGAAATCGCCGGGCTGCTGATCTCTGGCGCGCCGGTCAATGCGGACGCGAACGTCAGCCCGCTCATGATTCAGCTTGGCTACGTGCTGAATCGCATTGTGCCAACGCTGCCACTTATGCCCTCGACGGGCAATGACGTGCTCTCGACCGATCCGCAGGTCGTGATCGACTTCAACAACGATCCGCTCAACTACAAAGCGAACATGCGCGTCGGGTTGGGCGTGGCGCTCAACGAAACGGCGAAGAAGGTCCGCGCGCAGTTGGCGAACCTGACGCTGCCGCTGCTGGTCATGCATGGCGCGGAGGATCAGCTCGTGAATCCCTCCGGCAGCCAGTTGACGTATGAGCGCGCCTCATCCAAAGATAAGACGCTCAAGCTGTACCCCGGCATGCGCCACGAAATCATGAACGAGCGCGAGAAAGCGACCGTGCTGCGCGAGATCATCGCGTGGCTGGACAGTCACGTGGGTTGGGGTCCCCTTTAAACCAGCCGTCACGGACGTGCATGGCCCTGACCAACAAACCGCTGCGCTACACCCGCAGCAAGCCGCGAAAACCGCGCGCGGCGTAATACGAATCCGCGCCGTTGTGGTAGATGAAGATGTGGTTGTAACGGCGATCTCCGAAGATCGCGCCGCCGAGTTCGCGAATCGCGGACGGGGTTTGCAGCCAGCTCGACGTTTTCTGATCAAACTTGCCGAGTCGCTGCAGTTCGCGATACTGATCTTCGGTCAGCAGCTCAACGCCGAGCGCCGCGGCCATTTCCATGGCGCTGGCGGCAGGCTTATTTTCCTTGCGAGCATCCCACGCAGCCCGGTCGTAGCACAAGCTGCGCCGACCCGCCGGGCTTTCCGCTGAACAGTCCACAAACAGGAATTCGCCCGTCGCCTGATCGTAACCGATGACATCTGGTTCGCCACCTGTGCGCTCCATCGCCGCCAGCGGTTCCAGTTTGGTGGGCTGCGCTTCGAGCTTCGCCCGGACATGTCCCCAGTCCAGACTGGCATGGCGCTGCATATGCTTCTGAAACCGAGCCTGCAGCGTATCGAGCAAACTGGCGCCCTCTTCGGCAGATAATTGCATCGTTCGACTCCCGTTACTGGTCGTAAACCCATTCCCATTCTATAGGCAGAGCGTAGATGAGGATACCGGATTCCGCGTACAGGCTCATGTAATCGTTTTCTATATGAATATCTGATGATAAGTTGCTTGACCTTTCGAAAAATGCTACGATAAACTCACTAGATGATAACTGATTAGATTTAATTTAGATTTTTGGGAAAACTGCATGGCAGTGAAACTGCACGTTGATGCCATCTCTTTGAGTTTCGGTGGTATTAAAGCATTACAAAACGTTGATTTCCAAGTGAATAGCGGCGAGATTTTCGCTGTGATCGGCCCGAATGGCGCGGGCAAAACCAGCTTGATCAACAGCATTAACGGGTTTTACCGGCCACAAAGCGGCGCGATCCGCTTTGACGGGCGCGATATCACCACCCTGCCACCCTACAAACGCGCGCCGCTCGGCATTTCGCGCACCTTCCAGAACATCGCCCTCTATACCAACATGACCACGCTCGACAATCTGATGGCGGCGCGGCACATCCACATGAAAGCCAATATGCTCACCGGAGCGCTGTTCGTCGGCGCGGCGAAACGCGAAGAGATCGCGCATCGCGAAGTGGTCGAGAAGATCATTGACTTTCTGGAACTGGAAGCCATCCGCAAAGTGACGGTCGGCGCGCTGCCGTACGGTCTGCGCAAACGCGTGGAGCTGGGGAGGGCGCTGGCGCTCGAACCGTCGCTGCTGCTGCTCGACGAGCCGATGGCAGGCATGAATGTCGAAGAGAAAGAAGACATGGCGCGCTTCATCCTCGACATTCACGAGCGGCAGGGGATGACTATCGTGCTGATCGAGCATGACATGGGTCTGGTGATGGATATTTCGCACCGCGTCATGGTGCTGGATTTTGGGCAAAAGATCGCCGAGGGCACGCCGGAGCACATCAAGCGCGATCCGCGCGTCATCAAGGCGTATTTAGGTCAGGAAGCAAACGTATGACGGGCGCAAAGATTTATGTAGCGAAAGAGCGCATCGACCTGCCGCCCCTCCCCGCCGACGCCGACACGCTGCCTAAAAACTTTGTCAGACGGGCAGCAGAACTCGGCGACCGGGTGGCGATGCGCAAGAAACGCTTCGGCATCTGGCAGGAGTATTCGTGGATTGAGGTGCACCAGCACGTGCAGGCGATGGCGCTTGGGCTGGCCAGTCTCGGCCTGACGCGCGGGGAGAAAGTCGCGCTGATCGGCGAGAACGACCCGGAATTCTACTGGGCGGAGATCGCGACCTGGGCGGTGGGCGGCGTCACCACGGCGATTTTCACCGACGCCAACCTGCAAGAACTCGCGTATGTGGTCGACAACAGCGACGCGGTCATCCTGTTCGCGCATGATCAGGAACAGTGTGACAAGGCGCTGACGATCCGCGAAAAGATCCCGAACGTGCGCAAGGTGATCTACTGGGATGACAAGGGTCTGTGGAACTACACCGACGACTGGCTGCTGAGCATCGACGCGCTGGAGGCGTTAGGGCGCGAGTACGCGAAAAGTCACGCGGGCGCGTTCGAGCAGATGATCGCGGCGGGCACGGGCGACGATGTGGCGCTGTTCAGCTATACGTCCGGTACGACCAGCCTGCCCAAAGGGGCGATGATCCGCCACCGCAATCTGATCTACGGCAACAAGCACGCCACGTCGGTCGCTCCGGTCTATCCGACCGATAACTACGTCTCGTTCAGCCCCTTGGCGTGGATCACCGAGCAGAGCCTCGGCCTGACGAGTCACGTGATGCTGGGCGTGACGGTCAACTTCCCCGAAAGCCCGACGACCGTCCAGCACGACATCCGCGAGGTCGCGCCGAGTTCGCTGCTGTTCCCGTCGCGCATCTGGGAGAACCTCGCCAGCACCATGCAGATGCGCATCAACGACAGCACATGGCTCAACCGCACGCTGTTCAACCTGTTCCTGCCCATCGCCTACAAGATTGAGGAATACGAGGACGCGGGCAAAGCCGTGCCGCTTCATCTGCGCGCGCTGAAAGTGGTCGGCGATTTGGCCGTGTTCCAGCCGCTGCGCGACAAAATCGGCATGACACGCATGCGCCACGCCTACACCTCTGGCGCATCGCTCAGCCCGGATCAACTGCGCTTCTTCCGCGCGGTCGGCGTGTCGTTGAAGAACCTGTACGGCTCGACGGAATGTCAGGCGCATACGCTGCACTACGACCGGAACATCAAAATGGAGACGGTCGGTCTGCCGTGCCCCGGCGTCGAGATCAAGCTCGGCGCGGATAACGAGGTGTGGGTGCGCAGCCGCGCGGTTTTCGGCGGCTACTACAAGGACGCAGAGAAGACGGCCACGGCGCTTGATGCCGAAGGCTTCTTCCACACGGGCGACGCGGGCTTCTTCGACGAGGACGGTCACCTGATCTACCTCGACCGCGTGAGCGACATGATCGAACTGGCGAACGGCGAAAAGTTCAGCCCGCAGTACATCGAAGGGCGGCTCAAGTTCAGCCCGTACATTCAGGATGTGATGACGGTCGGCGGCTTCGACATGCACTACGTCACGGCGATTGTGAACATCAACTTTGAGAATGTGGCGCGCTGGGCGGAGAAGAATCGGCTGGCGTTCACCACGTTCGTCGATCTGTCGCAGAAGCAGGAAGTCTACGACCTGATCAAGCGGGAAGTAGAGCGTGTCAACAAGACGCTGCCCGAGGCCGCCCGCGTGCGCAAGTTCGTGATTCTGCACAAGGCGTTCGACGCGGACGAAAACGAGCTCACGCGCACGCGCAAGCTGCGCCGCCGCACGCTGGAGCAGAAGTACGGCGAGATGCTCGACGCGATGTACGGCAACCGTGACCGCGTGACGGTCAGCGCGGAGGTGAAGTATCGCGATGGGCGCACGGGCGTGGTCGAGACGGCGGTGCGGGTGTGTACGGTGTAGGGACGAGGACTGAGGGCAAAGGACTGAGAACTGAGTAGGGACGCGCCGTTACGCATCCCCTGCCCCGGATCAACCTCCCCCCCCCCCTCCCCGGGGAGAAGGTGGTTTTGTAGGGGGGGGCAGCCCCCCACGGCGCCACTACCCCCCCCCCCGTTTCTTTGGGGGCGCGCAACGGCGCGTCCGCCTAACCACCCCACCCCCGACCCCTCCCCGAATTCAGGGAGAGGAGCCAACAAGACCCGCCGATCACCGGGCCGGGGGTGAGGGGCAAAGCTATCAAAACAAGATTTAGCACAAAAAAGGGTTATTGAATTTGGCTGCACTTACACAGACTTTTCGCACCAATCGTCGCTACCTGATCATCAGCGGATACCTGATTGCGACGCTGCTGATTCTCGCGTGGCTGCTGCCGATCATCGGGGCGCAGCGACCGTATCGCCTCGTGCAGAGCACCATCACCGGGCTGCTGGTCGGCGGCGTGTACTCGCTGATCGCGCTCGGCATCGTCATCATCAACAAAGCGTCCGGCGTGTTCAACTTCGCGCACGGCTGGATGATGCTGCTCGGCGGCTTGATCTTCTTCAGCTTCTATTCCGCCCCGGCGATCTCGCCTGTCGCGGCGATTGGGCTGCCGCTCGTCACGGGCATCATGGTCATGACGACTAACAGTTGGCGCAGCCTGACTGATCCGCGCAACCTGCTCGTGCTGGCGGGTGGGACGGCGCTCCTCGCGGTGATCCTCTCGCTGCAAGGCGACCAATGGGAACTGATCCGCGCGATCACGGCGGCAGCAGTCGGCGGCGTGCTGATCGGCCTCGTGATCGAACGCTTCAACATCCGCCCACTGATCGGTCAGCCGCTGTTCGCGATGGTACTGATGACGCTGGCGGTCTCCGAACTGCTGCACGGCATCACCCAGTTGATCTGGGGCAGCGTGGAACTGCCGCTGCAAGTCTTCGGCGGCATCCAGCAGTTGGGCATCCCGGCGCAGATCCGGTTTGGCGAAGGGACGTTTGAGCGGCCAATTAATGTGCGCGCCGATCTTTTGCTGGCGTTTCTGCTGGCATTGACGGCCTTCGGCGTGTTCGTCGCCTTCTTCCGCTTCACCAGCGTCGGCCTGTCGATGCGCGCGATTGCCGAAAATCAAAAGCTCGGGCAATCGGTCGGCTTGCGCGTGCGGACCATTCTGGCGATTGCGTGGGCGATTGCAGCGCTGCTGGCGGCGGTCGCGGGCGTGCTGCAAGGCGGCGCGACGAGCCTATCGCTCAATTTGCCGCTGCTGGCGCTGCTGGCCTTCCCGGCGGTCTTGCTCGGCGGGCTGGAGTCGATCCCCGGCGCGCTGATCGGCGGGCTGGTGATCGGCTTGGCGCAGGAACTGTCGAATCTGCTGTTCCCCGGCACGCAGGTCGGCACGGAGCTCGCGCCCTACGTCATTCTGATGATTGTACTGGTCATCCGACCAGACGGGCTGTTTGGCGAGAAGAGAATAGAAAGAATTTAGGACTGAGGACTGAGTAAAGATTCTTCTTTGCGTGACGATATTCAGACTGAGAGACAAATGCTAGTTCGTTGTTGGGCGGTATGTTCTCACTCAGTCCTCAGCACTTAGTCCTCAGTCCTTCTTTTAAGGAGCTTTTATGTCAGCGAATATTCGCCCCTCCGGGGTGTTTGATACCACGTATGCGCAGGACATCGCGCTCAACCGCACGCTCTTTGACCGGGTACTCGCCAACGGCCTGTTCATCCTGCTGCTGATCATCCCGCTGCTGACCGTCGAGGGACCGTTCGGGCTCAACCTCGTGCCGCAGTTGTGGATCGGCACGATCATCCGCATCGCCATCTTCGTGATCGCCGTGCAGGGCTTGAACATCCTCGTCGGTTACACGGGACAGCTCTCGCTCGGGCACGCGGCGTTCATGGCGGTCGGCGCGTATTCGTCGGCGGTGCTGGCGCGCCAATTCGGGCTGTCGTTCTGGATCGCGCTGCCCGTCTCGGCGCTGTTCACGGGCGTGATCGGGCTGCTGTTCGGCCTGCCGTCGCTGCGCGTGAAAGGTTTCTATCTGGTCATGGCGACACTGGCCGCGCAGTTCATCATCCCGTGGCTGCTGCGCTACCCGCTCGAACCGCTGACCAACGGGTCGCGTCCGCTCGATGTGCCCGTGCCGACGCTGTTCGGCCTGAGCCTCGCGCACGAATCCGCGATGTACTACGTGATCATCCCGCTCTCGGTGTTTCTGATGCTGGCGGCGCGCAACCTGACGCGCACGCGCATCGGACGGGCGTTCATCTCGATTCGCGACAACGACCTCGCCGCCGAACTGCTCGGCATCAACGTGTTCAGCTACAAGCTGCAAGCCTTCTTCCTGAGCGCCTTCTACGCGGGCATTGCAGGCTGTCTGCTGGCCTTCGAGTCGAACAGCCTGACGCTCGACAAATTTCTGCTCGACCGCTCGATTGAGCTGCTCGCCATGCTGGTGATCGGCGGGGCGGGCTTCTCGCTCGCGCCGCTGCTGGGCGTGGCCTTCGTCAATCTGCTCCAGCAAAACGTCATCCCGGCGATCATCCCGGTGCTCGTCTCATTTCTGCCCGCGCTGCTCCCGTTCATCGACCCGGTGAACATCTACGCCGCGCTCAGTCCCCTGCTGTTCGGGACGGCGCTCATGTTGTTCCTGATCGCCGCGCCGCGAGGCTTGGCGCATCGGTGGGAAATCTTCAAAATCGCGTGGAAACGGCGTCCGTACTCCAACCTGTGAGCGCGACGTCAAAGTATTTTTATGAAAGGGTAGAGTTTCACATGAAAAAAGTAGTGCTGTTCATCGTTTTACTGTCCCTGTTGGTCGTTCCGGCGTTTGCCCAAGAAGAACTGCCGGAGTTCATTCAGCATTCCGATTGTGAAGTGGATTTGACCGGGCAAACGGTCACGGTCTACCACTTTGGCGATATCAGCGGGTCGTACGCCTTCATCACCCAGCCGCTGCTGGCGGGTCTGGCGGATGCGGCGGCCTACTTCAACGCGCGCGGCGGCATCTGCGGCGCGACCATCGTGCAGGATAACCGCGATACGGGCGGCGACCTCGCACAGACCCAAGCCGCATATGATGCCTATTCTTCACTCGATCCCAAGCCGGATGTGATCGTGCTGTACGCGTCGGGTGACGCGGAACTGCTGCGCGATCAACTGGCAGAAGACGAAATCCCGGCCTTCATTTCGGCGGGGTCGGTCGCGGGTCTGTACGGCGAAGATGGCGCGACCCCCGGCTGGATCTACGCGACCAACCCGCTGTATGCGGATCAGATCGGTTCGTTCTGCGCGTATGTCGGCGCGAACCCGGAACAGTACCCCGACCCGGTGATCGGCTACATTAGCTGGCCGGGCGCGTTCGGTTCGTCGGCCTTCACGCCGGAAACGATGGCGTACTGCGCCGAACAGGGCGTGAGCATGCTCGAAACGCCGGAATACTTCCTGCCGACCGCGACCGATATCAGCGGCAACGTGCTCAACCTCGTGGACGCGGGCGCGAATATCCTGTACACCAACTCGCTGGCTTCCGGCCCCTTCATGATCGCCAAGACGGTCGTCGACCTCGGCCTCGAAGAAGATGTGCAGTTGGCGGGCGTCAACTGGGCGCTGGATACGTCGGTCGGTCTGCTCAGCCGCACGGCGCTCGGCTCGGATGGTCTGCCCGCGGTGAACGGCATCGTCGGCTCGCTGCCCTTCCTGTGGTGGTCGGAACGTGCTGAACCCGGCATCGCGCTGATCAACGAGCAGGCGGCGGCGAATGAACGCAGCCTGTCCACGCAGAATATCGCCTACCTGCTCGGTTGGGCGACGGTGGACACCTACGTCGAGATGTACATTCAGACGGTGAACCGTGTCGGCAGCCTCGACGCGGTCGACGGCGCGGCGATTCAGGAAACCATCGAGTCGATGGTGTACTCGCCGCTCGGCTTCTACGAGATGAACTTCGCCGACGGCGTGCGCGCCGTCAACGGCAACCGTATGGCGACCATGATGTTCCTGAACGCCACGGGCGACGGCGTCGCTACGTCCGGCGATGACGCCATGAAGGTCGACCTGCCCGATGGCACGCAGGCGTTCATCCCCGTGCTCGTTCCGCTGACCGAATTCGCGCCCGCGCCCGATCTGCGTCCCGGCGGCGCGGATGTACCCGCGAGCTAAAGAGGACTGAGATAAAGCAGGACTGAGGACTGAGTCACCGCCTCTAGACCCCTCTGTATATGGAAAGAGGAGTTAGGGAAAATTCAAAGTGTTTACTCAGTCCTCAGTCCTCTAAGCTCAGTCCTTTTTTAGGTTTGATGATGCTGTCTGTCAACAACATTGAAGTGACCTATAACAGCGTGATCCTCGTGCTGCGCGGCGTGTCGTTTCAGGTCAAGCCGGGACAGGTGGTCGCGCTGCTCGGCGCGAATGGCGCGGGCAAATCGACCACGCTCAAGGCGATCAGCGGGCTACTCTCGTCCGAGCTCGGCGAAGTGACGCGCGGCACGATCACCTGGGGCGATGAGCGCATCGATCACCAGAACACAGAAGAGATCGTACGCAAAGGGCTGGTGCAGGTGATCGAGGGGCGACCGCTGTTCGGGCATCTCACGGTCGAAGAAAATCTGCGCATCGGCGGGCAGGTGTTCCGCGGCGGACGCGAAGTCCGCACCGACTTGGAACGCGTGTATCACTACTTCCCGCGCCTGCGCGATCTGCGCCACCGCACGAGCGGCTATCTCTCCGGCGGCGAGCAGCAGATGATGGTCATTGGGCGGGCGCTCATGGCGCACCCCAAACTCATGATGCTCGACGAGCCGTCGCTCGGCCTCGCCCCCATGCTCGTGGCAGAGATCTTCCGTATCGTCGGCGAGATCAATCAGCAGGAGCAAATGTCCGTGCTGCTGGTGGAGCAGAACGCACGCGCCGCGCTGTCACTGGTCGATTATGGCTATGTGATGGAAAATGGACGCATCGTTCTGGATGGCCCCGCGACGCAGCTTGCCGAAAACGAGGATATCAAAGAGTTCTACCTCGGCCTGAATCAACTAGGCGAACGCAAGAGCTACCGCGAGGTCAAACACTATAAGCGTCGCAAACGCTGGTTAGGCTAAAAAAACATGGATGTCGAACAAAGTGGCTGCCTCGACGGGCTCATGCGCCTATTTATGGGCGTCGTGCTCATCATCGGCATATTGATTGTGCTGTTGTAAGTTAGATCGCCTGAACCGGGGATGTAGAGGACGAGGCATGCCTCGTCCCTACGAGAAAAAACCGTTTTGTGTAGGGACGCAATTCATTGCGTCCGCTGCTTCCGACCCCACCCCCAACCCCTCCCCGAATTCAGGGAGGGGAGACAGAAGAGATGCTTGTGTATGAATGAGGTCTGCCAATAGCTCGGTAGGATAGCGTAAAGCTGAGGTTTCTAACCTCACCCCCTCTCCGAAAAGAAGAGAGGGGAGACAAAAAGAGCGATTGTGTAGGGACGAGGCATGCCTCGTCCACATGCGCTAACCTGACCCGTAAGGTGAGGTTCGTCGTTATCAGCAAAACTGATGAGGAGTGTCCATGAACTTTGACCAGCGTATCCGCGACCTCGTCGCGCACGCGTACGCGCACGCCCCGGCGGTTCGTGACCGCCTCGATCAGGCGGGCGTGACACCCGCCGACATCCAGTCCGCCGCCGATCTCGCCAAAATCCCGGTGCTGCCCAAAGACGCGCTGGTCGATCTTCAGCGGGCAAATCCACCCTTCGGCGGTCTGCTCACCGTTGATCCGGCGACGCTGCCGCGCATCTACATCTCGCCGGGGCCGATCTTCGATCCGCAGCCTGAGCCGGATGCCGAAAACGCCGACTATGCCCTCGCGCCGTTCCGCGCGGTCGGCTTTGGGAGCGGCGACCGCGTGCTGAATACGTTCATGTATCACCTGACGCCCGCTGGCCTGTTGATCGACAATGCGCTGCGGGCGGTCGGTGCGACGGTCATCCCGTCCGGCCCCGGCAACACCGAACTGCAAATCATGCTGCTGACCTCGCTGCGAGCGACGGGCTACGTCGGCACGCCAAGCTTTCTGGCGATCATCCTCGACAAAGCCGCCGAGATGGGAATCCCGAAAGAAGCGGTCACGATCAAGAAGGCGCTGTTCTCCGCGGAGCCGTATATGCCGGGTCAGCGGGCGCGCTTTGAAGGTGATTACAGCATGGTGACGACCTCAGCCTATGGCACCGCCGATCTCGGCTTCATGGGTTACACCAAAGCGGGGGTGCAGGGCTTTTGCCTCACGCCGAACATCTATATGCAGATTTGCAGCCCGGAGAGAGGCGAACCGGTCGAGCAGGGGCATGTCGGCGAAATTGTCGTCACCACCTTCAACAAGAGCTACCCGCTCATCCGCTTCGGCACCGGCGACCTCGGCGCGCTTGCTCCGGAAGCTGATCCGAACTGCGATGGCGGTCAGCAGTTGCTCGGCCTATTCGGGCGCAGCGGCGACGCGATCAAGGTGCGCGGCATGTTCCTGCATCCGAATCAGATTCTCGCGGCTATGTCCCGCATCGACGCCGTGAAAACGGCGCAGGCCGTCATCACCCGCGCGGACAACCGCGACGTGGTGACCATGCGTGTGGAACTCAAGCCAGATCACGACGGCGGGCAGGTCGAAGACGCGGTCAAAGCGTATGTGCAGTCGATGGCGCGGCTGCGCGTGGACGCGGTCGACATTGTCCCGGCGGGCAGCATCGATCCCACGCAGCGGGCGATCAAAGACGAACGTAAGTGGGAGTAAGTCCACGAATTTGATCCGGCGTTGCGGATATTGACCGGTTCTGAAGGCTGCCGTACCCTTGGGATGTCCCGTTTGAAAGGAGCATTCGAGTGCGTAAATGGGCAGCCTTTTGGCTCGTAGCTTTGATTTGGGGATCGTCGTTCCTCCTCATCCGCATCGGCGTCGAGGAGTTGAGTCCGTTTCAAGTGGTGTTCATCCGTACGGGGATCGCGGCGGTCGGCATCAATCTCGTGCTGGTGCTGCTTAAGAAGCGCCTGCCGCTGGATTTCAAGCGCTTGTTCCCGCTGATTGTGATCGGCATTGGCAACACGACCATCCCCTTCGCGCTCATCACATGGGGTGAGCAGAGTATCGACAGCGGGTTGGCGGCAGTGCTGCAATCGAGCGCTGCGTTCTTCACGATGCTGATCGCGCATTTTGTCTTCTTTGATGAAAAACTGAGCATGAAAAAGGTTGCCGGCTTGATTCTCGGTTTCCTCGGCGTGGTCACACTGGCGAGCCGCAGTTGGGCCTCCGGGACTCTGGTGATCAACGAACTGACAGGCGCGCTGGCGATTGTGCTCGCGTCACTGTTCTACGCCGTGTTCACTATTTACAGCCGCAAGCAAATCAACACGCGGTACGAGCCGATTGTGGTGTCGGCGGGCGCGATGACGTTCGCTGCCATCTCCTCGGGCATCCTGATGGTGCTGGCACCGTACTTCAACGGTGAACCGGCGACCATGCTCGTCGACGTGAGTTCGGATGTTCTGATCGCCATTGGGCTGCTCGGGCTGGTGAATACCTTTGTCGCCTATCTGATGTACTACTGGGTGGTACAGCAGTTGGGGGCAGGGCGGGCGAGCATGGTGACGTATGTCGTCCCGGCGGTCGGCCTGATTCTCGGTGTACTCATCCTGAATGAGCCGCTGGACTGGCAGATCATCGTCGGCGCGGCGCTCATCTTTTGCGGGATCGCCGTGGTGAACGTGAGCATCAAAGCGCTGCGGCGGATGGCGAACCGCTCGGCAGCCGTCGACGCGCTGGCGGTCGAAACGGGTCGCAATTAGGCGATCAACTCACGAGAGTTTGTCAGGACGCGGCGTGCCGCGTCCTTTTTTGTTGGATTAGGAGCGAACCTCACCCCGAACCCCTCTCCTAAAGGAGAGGGGAATCAAAAACGGACGCTGTTGGCTGTCCGTTCGGAGGGGCATTTCGATTTGGGAATAGAAAAACGAGAAGGGTGGGTTGGCAGTGACCTACTCTCCCACAAGGTCGCCCTTGCAGTACCATCGGCGCTGGTGAGCTTAACTGCCGGGTTCGGGATGGAGCCGGGTGGACCCTCACCGCTCAAACCACCAACACACACACTTCTCGTTCATTCACAAGTTGTTGTCACTCAATAACGCGTATTCTAGCACGCTCTCCCCCTCGTTTGAAGGGTCAATCGTGCCTGGGTTTCGACTTTTCTCATTCGCAGCTTCTCCAGCTCAGCCAGAGTATTCTCTTCCCGCAACACAGAACTCAAAGCCCTCGACCATTAGTACGGGTCAGCTCCACACATTGCTGCGCTTCCACCTCCCGCCTATCAACCAGGGTCGTCTACCTGGGGTCTTACTCGCTTTCGCGATGGGGAGTCTCATCTTGAGGTCAGTTTCCCACTTAGATGCTTTCAGCGGTTATCCGCTCCGGAGATTGCTACTCGGCTGTGCCGTTGGCACGACAACCGACACACAAGCGCTCCGTCCACCCCGGTCCTCTCGTACTAGGGGCAGATCCTCTCAAACTCCCGACGCCCACAGCGGATAGAGACCGACCTGTCTCACGACGGTCTGAACCCAGCTCACGTACCGCTTTAATGGGCGAACAGCCCAACCCTTGGGACCTTATCCAGCCCCAGGATGCGATGAGCCGACATCGAGGTGCCGAGCCTTGTCGTCGATGTGAACTCTTGGACAAGACTAGCCTGTTATCCCCGGGGTAGCTTTTATCCGGTAAGCTACGACCCTTCCACTCGGAGTCGTAGGATCACTAAGTCCGACTTTCGTCTCTGCTCGGCGCGTTGGCCTCGCAGTCAAGCTGGCTTGTGCCTTTGCACTCACTGGCTGGTTTCCATTCAGCCTGAGCCAACCTTTGAACGCCTCCGTTACCTTTTAGGAGGCGACCGCCCCAGTCAAACTGCCCACCTGCCACTGTCCCCCGAAGGGTTAGGGTCAAAACCACGTCAGGCTGGTATTTCACCGTCGGGTCCACCGAGCCTAGCGGCCCAGCTTCGCCCCCTCCCAGCTATCCTACACAAACGCAGTCCTAACGCAATGACAGGCTACAGTAAAGCTCCACGGGGTCTTTTTGTCCTGCTGCGGGTCACGCGCATCTTCACACGTACTTCAATTTCGCCGGGTCCCCTGTTGAGACAGCGCTCCACTCGTTACGCCTTTCGTGCGGGTCGGAACTTACCCGACAAGGAATTTCGCTACCTTAGGACCGTTATAGTTACGGCCGCCGTTCACCGGGGCTTCAATTCGCAGCTTGCACCGCTCCTCTTAACCTTCCGGCACTGGGCAGGCGTCAGCCCGTATACGTCCGCTTGCGCGTTAGCACAGACCTGTGTTTTTGGTAAACAGTCGGTAGAGCCCTTTCACTGCGACCCCCTTGCAGGGGCGCCCTTTCTCCCGAAGTTACAGGGCTATTTTGCCGAGTTCCTTAACAGAGGTTCTCCCGTTCGCCTTAGTATCCTCTACTCGTCTACCTGTGTCGGTTTGGGGTACGGTCAGTATGCTTCACCGCTCCGCAGTCTTTTCTTGACCCCCATCCAGCATCCGTTAACATCCACCCGCTAACGGCTACCTTCAAGCGATGTGCTGCTTCGCTCCACATACTGGTGCAGGAATTTTGACCTGCTGTCCATCGCCTACGCTTTCCAGCCTCGGCTTAGGCTCGACCTCACCCGACGTGGACTGACCTTCCGTCGGAAACCTTAGACTACCGGCGACGTTGGTTCTCACAACGTTCTCGCTACTCATGCCCGCATTCTCACTCCCCACCACTCCACCGCACGTTGCCCGTGCGACTTCACCGCTGTGGGGACGCTCTCCTACCACTTGCTTACGCAAGTCCCTGGTTTCGGTGTCATGCTTACAGCCCCGTTCCATTTTCCGCGCAGTCGCGTTCGACCAGTGAGCTGTTACGCACTCTTTCAAGGATGGCTGCTTCTAAGCCAACCTCCTGGCTGTCTCAACACGACCACATCGTTTCCCACTGAGCATGAACTTCAGGACCTTAACCGGGGTCTGGGTTCTTTCCCTCTCGACGGCTGAACTCATCTCCAGTCGTCCGACTGCATGGCTCACCGACCGGCATTCGCAGTTTGATTGGGTTCGGTAAGCTCACAGCCCCCTAGCCCATTCAGTGCTCTACCTCCGGTCGTCATCACCACACGCTAACCCTAAAGTTATTTCGGAGAGAACAAGCTATCTCCAAACTCGTTTGGCATTTCACCCCTAACCACATGTCATCCCCGTTTTTTGCAATAAACGTGAGTTCGGGCCTCCCGTCCGTGTCACCGGACTTTCACCCTGCACATGGTTAGCTCGTCTGGTTTCGTGTCCAATAACTGCCACTAATCGCCCTATTCAGACTCGCTTTCGCTTCGCCTCCGGGTGTCACTCCCTTAAGCTGGCCACAGCTATTGACCTCGCGGGCTCATTCTCCAATAGGCACGCCATCAGGGTTTTACCCCCTCTGACCGTCTGTAAGCATACGGTTTCAGATTCTCTTTCACTCCCCCTCGCCGGGGTTCTTTTCACCTTTCCATCACTGTACTCTTGCGCTATCGGTCGTCAAGTGTATTTAGCCTTGGAACGTGGTCGTCCCAGCTTCCCACCAGGTTAGCGTGCCTTGTGGTACTCAGGATACCCCCACAACCGTCCCCTTCACCTACGGGACTCTCACCCCCCTCTGGTCGGCTTTCCCAAGCCGTTCGGTTCAGTTTCGGTTGCTGATAGAGGTCCTACAACCCCAGCTTGCGCTGGTTTGGGCTCTTCCGCTTTCGCTCGCCACTACTCGCAGAATCCTTCTCTTTTCCTCGGGCTACTGAGATGTTTCAGTTCGCCCGGTTCCCTCCCCTCGCGGGGTGACAAGCTCACGCCTGCCGGGTTTCCCCATTCGGACATCGTGGATTATTACGGCTGCACACGCCTCATCCACGCTTTTCGCAGTGTACCACGTCCTTCATCGGCACTTGACGCCAAGGCATCCCCCGTATGCTCTTATCCGCTTTGAACCTGTGTTACGGAGAAGAGGATACTCTCGCTTACTTTCGAAGACTTGCTCTTGATCTCGTCGTTTCCCATTTGCGTTATTGAGTTGTTAAGGTGCTTCCAGTCGCTCTGAGCGCTTCCGCGCCCTGAACAACAGAACTGTGAGACGAAGAGATCCTTCATTGAAGAGGGTGGAGCAAATCGCGTTTTGACCGGAGTGTTCCGTGTCATTTGTCTTGCTTTGGGCCTTGCCTCTCGGCGTCAGCCCGTTTGTTTCTCAGAAAGGAGGTGATCCAGCCGCACCTTCCGGTACAGCTACCTTGTTACGACTTCGTCCCAGTCACCCGCCCTGCCTTCGGCGGTTGCCCCCTCGCGGTTGGCTCTCCGACTTCAGGCATGACCAGCTCCCATGACGTGACGGGCGGTGTGTACAAGGCCCGGGAACGTATTCACCGCGCCGTGGCTGATACGCGGTTACTAGCAACTCCGGCTTCATGCAGGCGAGTTGCAGCCTGCAATCCGAACTACGATCGGCTTTGGGGATTGGCTCCACCTCGCGGTCTCGCAACCCACTGTACCGACCATTGTAGCGTGTGTGTAGCCCCGGATATAAAGGCCATGCTGACTTGACGTCATCCCCACCTTCCTCCTGCTTCTCGCAGGCAGTCGGGCCAGACACGTGTAACTGACCCCGGGGGTTGCGCTCGTTTTCGGACTTAACCGAACATCTCACGACACGAGCTGACGACAGCCATGCAGCACCTGTAGACGCTCCTTGCGGTCGCTCAGCTTTCGGCTCGCTACTACGCCTATGTCAAACCCGGGTAAGGTTCTTCGTGTAGCCTCGAATTAAACCACACGCTCCGCTGCTTGTGCGGGCCCCCGTCAATTCCTTTGAGTTTTAGTCTTGCGACCGTACTCCCCAGGCGGCAGACTTATCGCGTTAGCTGTGGCGCCCCCTCCCTTGCGAGAGTGGACATCCAGTCTGCATCGTTTACGGCTTGGACTACCGGGGTCTCTAATCCCGTTCGCTCCCCAAGCTTTCGTGCCTCAGCGTCAGTTGGGACCCAGGACGCCGCTTGCGCCTCTGGTGTTCCTCCGGATCTCTACACATTTCACCGCTCCACCCGGAATTCCACGTCCCTCTATCCCACTCTAGTCCCACAGTCTCAAGCGCGTTTTCCCGGTTGAGCCGGAACCTTTCACACCTGACTTATGGCACCGCCTGCGCACGCTTTACGCCCAGTAACTCCGGATAACGCTCGCCTCCTACGTTTTACCGCGGCTGCTGGCACGTAGTTAGCCGAGGCTTATTCGCCACCTACCGTCCGTTCTCGTCAGTGGCAAAAGGGCTTTACAACCCGAAGGCCGTCATCACCCACGCGGCGTCGCTGCATCAGGGTTGCCCCCATTGTGCAATATTCCTCACTGCTGCCTCCCGTAGGAGTCTGGGCCGTGTCTCAGTCCCAGTGTGAGGGATCATCCTCTCAGACCCCTTACGCGTCGTTGCCTTGGTAGGCCTTTACCCCACCAACTAGCTGATGCGCCGCAGCCCCCTCTTCAGGCGTCTTGCCCCTTTTCTCTCTGGTCTCTACAACCCGGGAGCTTATCCGGTCTTAGCGTCACTTTCGCGACGTTATCCCAGACCCAAAGGCAGGTTAGCTACGTGTTCCTCACCCGTGCGCCACTATCTTGCGATCGTTCGACTTGCATGTGTTAAGCACGCCGCCAGCGTTCATCCTGAGCCAGGATCAAACTCTCCGTCAGTGTTTGACTTGCTCATCTCTTCGTCTTCACAGTTCTGTTGTTAAGGTGCGTGTTTCGCACTCAGCGCGTTGCTGAATGTGCTAGAAGGATACCAACCCCTCCTGAACCTGTCAACCCCTTTTGCACCCCGTTTTCAAACTTTCTTCAAACTGGGTTGCGATATTTGGGATATCTGGTTTTCAAGGTGCGGCGCTGGATTTCTCTCTAGCGGACGGGGAGTATACACCTCGAAAGTAGGGGTGTGAAGGGTGAGTTTCGTCAGAATCGCACCAGATCGCGCGCGGATATCGCAAGGTGGTGCACCATCTGACCAATAACGCGGCTTTCATCTATATGAAGAAGGTAAAGGCATCAGCTTCGCCCCTAAAGCCCGGCGTCCATTTTCTATCGTAGGGACAAGGCGCGCCTTGCCCCTACCCCGTGCGGATGGTCCCTAAGGGAAGCCGCTCGCCCTTCTATGAGCGGAGAGGGATGGGGTGACGCCATTCAATCAAGGAGGAGCAGAAAACAAACAGGGCGCACTGACGTGCGCCCTGCTGAGCCTTCGACTATTCGCTCAGGTTACAGCTCGCTGCGACCTTGCAGCGCCCGCATCAACGTGACCGAATCGGCGTACTCGATGTCACCGCCAACCGGGAGACCGCGCGCGAGGCGCGTCATCTTGACGCCCTTGCCGAGCAATTGCTCACGGATGTACATGGCGGTCGCGTCGCCTTCGTAGCCGGGGTTCGTCGCGATGATCACCTCGCCGATGCCGCCGTTATCCACGCGGGCGACGAGTTCGCGGATTTTAAGATCATCGGGGCCGACCCCGCCGACCGGATTGATCACCCCGTGCAACACGTGATACACGCCCTGATAGCTGGACGTGCGCTCGATAGCGAGCACATCGAGCGGCTCCTCCACCACCGCGATCAACCGTTGATCCCGGTGCGAATCGCCGCAGATCGGGCACGGATCGGTCGTCGTGATGTTGTAGCAGATCGAGCACATGCGCGTGAGCGTCTTCAGGTCGCGCAGCGCATCAGACAGCACCAGCGAGACTTCATCGGGCGACCGCAGCAGGAAATACGTCAGCCGGGAGGCGGTCTTGGGACCCACCCCCGGCAGACGGGAAAACGCTTCGATCAATTTGGTGACGGGTTCGGGAACGGCTTTGCTCACAGCATTAACCGAGCAGACCACCTAAGCCGGGGATGTTGCCCAACCCGCCGGTGATCGACTCCATGCGCTGTGCGGCCATCGTCTGACTCTTCTCAATCGCCTCGTTGACGGCGATCACCAGCAGGTCTTGCAGGTCGGTCGCCCATTCAGAATCACTCGTATCCAGCCCTTCCGGGTTGATGGTGATCGACTGCACGCGCTGATGCCCGGTGATCACGACCGTGATCAGGCCGCCGCCCGACTTGACTTCGACAGTTTCGGTCTCCAGTGCCTGCTGCGCCGCAACCATATCTTCCTGCATCTTTTGCAGTTGGCGCATCATCGCCGCTTGATTCCCTCCACCGGGAATGCCACCACCGGGGAGACCACCACGCTTCTTCATCACAACCTTACTCCTTTAACGCTTATTCACAGGTCGAATTTCCGCGCCCAACTCACGTCCGGTTGCCAGCAGCGGATCGTCGGCGAGATTCACAGCCGCCGCGGCTTCATCATTCAGCTTGTTCATGTCGCTGACTTTGACGACTTGCACATGCAGGCGCACTTTGAACAGATTACTCAGCGCCTGTTCCACGATCTTCTTCTTCTCAGGATAGGGATAGATGCGGTCGAAGTACACCTGATTATCGGTGCAGATGAAGACCGTGTTGCCATCGACACGCAGCGCGCGGAAATACCGCATCACTTCCGGGCTGGTCCGGTGGATCTTGCCCATCGCCTGCAAAACCGCATCCCAGCGTTCGTTGATCACGGCGGCGGGGACGGCGGGCGGCGATCCCGGCGGCTGCGCGGGCGCTTCCGGCTCGGCGGGTTCGGCGGCTGCCGGCGCGGCTTTCTTGGCGACGACTTGAATAGGCGCATCCTCGACAACGTCTGCCGATGTGCGCAGGCTTTCGATCAGCGCGAGTTCCAGCGACAACTGCGGCTGCCAGCCACCTTTGTAGTTATTGACCGCTTCATTAAACGCGCGAATCGCCCGCACGAGCACGGCGCGCTGAATCTGCGCCGCCTGTTCGGTGTACATAGCGCGGTCTTCGTTCGAGGCTTCGACCAGCTCCGCGCCCGCCGTCTGCGTGAGCAAAATGCAGCGCAAATGCTCGACCACCTGCTGGCCATACTGCCGCGGATCGGTTCCGGCATCAATCGCGCTGTTGATCACGCGCAGGCCGCGCCCGGCATCCATTTCGATAATCGCCGCAACCAGTTCTTTGACGGCGGCGAGGTTCGCCGTGCCAAGCACGCGCTGCACCAGTTCCGCCGTGATCAGCGCCTGCGGATCCGTCACGATCTGGTCGAGCAGGCTGATGCTGTCACGCATGCTGCCCGTGCCCTGCCGCGCGATCATTTCGAGGGCGGCGCGTTCGGCTTTCAAGCCTTCCGAGGTGATGATCCGGTCAAGCCGATCCGCGACTTCGCGCACGGTGAAGCGGCGAAATTCAAACTGCAAGCAGCGGCTTTTGATCGTCGCCGGGACTTTGTCGATTTCAGTGGTTGCCAGCACGAAGACCGCGTGATCCGGCGGTTCTTCAAGCGTCTTGAGCAGCGCGTCGAAGGCATTCCCTGTAAAGCGGTGCACTTCGTCGATGATATAGACTTTGTAGCGGCCTTCCCCGGGCGCAAAGGCGATCTTGTCGCGCAGGTCGCGCACATCGTCGACGCCGGTATGCGTCGCCGCGTCAATCTCAATCAGATCGAGAAACCGTCCCTCGTTCACCGCGACGCACGTCGAGCATTCGTTGCACGGACGCGCATCCGGATCAGCGTGCAGGCAGTTGAGCGCCTTGGCGAGCAAACGCGCCGTCGTCGTTTTGCCTGTGCCACGCGGGCCGCTGAACAGGTAAGCGTGACGGACGCGCTGAGTCTTGAGCGCATTGCGCAGCGTCCGCGTGATATGCTCCTGACCGACAAAATCCTCAAAGGCTGTCGGTCGCCACTTCAGATAAAGTGCTTGTTCAGGCAAGGTGTCACCTCTCTACACATGGAGTCTATCATCGATTGGAGGGTGTTGCCAATCTAAACGGTGCTATAATGATGTGCTGTCTGTTAGAGGAAAAGGTAGAGCATCATGAATTTACCCGGTGGCCTGGAACTGATCATCATTCTGGTGATTGTGCTGCTGTTGTTCGGTGTGGGGCGCGTGTCGAAGATTGGCGGTGAACTGGGGAGCGCGGTCGCGAACTTCCGCAAGGGTCTCCAGACCGGCGGTCAGGACAAGTCGGCGCCCGCCAATTCTGAAGAACCCAAGGCGTAAATCAAGTAGACAGTGATCAGTTCACAGTAGACAGTAACAACGGCTGCTTTTACTGTGAACTGTCAACTGAAAACTAAACACTCAGTTTTTGCAGTTCCCGCTCGAAGTCGAACATGGATTTGTGCGCGACTCCCTGCGGGGCTTTGAGATTGAAATTGAGCGCCTGCCGATTCAGCGCCTTGCTGGAGTCGCGCAGCGCCGTTAGCGTAGTCTGCCACGCCGCGTCAACTTTGATGCGCGTCTGCTCCGGTTGCTCGGAACGGGCCGCGTCATTCAGCGCCCCGCGATAGCGGCGCAGGGCTGCGCGCATCTCTGCCAGCAGCTTATCCCGCCCCGCATCGACATCCTTGCCCGCTGCGATCCAGTCGGGCGGCAAATCATTGTCTTTGAGTATCTTGTAGGCTAAACGGAGTTCGGCGGGCGTGTGCGGATCGTCGTTCAGTTTGAGCGGCTTGCCCGCCCCCGGCAGATTGTCGAATTCGCCCTTCTGCATGGCGTCCTTCAGAATGTCATCCATCAGCGACATAGATCCGTCCTCCTATGTCTCTAACCTCAGCCACGGATTTGCCGGCAACCTCACCCTAAATCCCTCTCCTAGAGGAGAGGGACTTCACTCCCCTTCGCCCTTGGGAGAGGGGCCGGGGGGTGAGGTTTGCCGGGCTGCGGCGGTTTTACGGCACTCTAAACGTCGACTGGACGCGCCCTTCGCGATCACTGAGCGTTAGCGTTGCGCCGGACACCCAGACCGCCGTCTGGCGATCCCAGTATTTGGCGCTCGGCGTGTCATCTCCCGTGCGGGTGTAGACCACCAACCGCCCATTGGTGAAAAAGCGTTGATCGGCGAAGGTATAGGTGTTCTCCCCGCCGTCGCTCAGCGTCCACCCGGAGAGATCAACGACCGCGCCGTTGTTCTGGATCTCGACGCCTTCAGTCGTGATGTCGCCCGCGCCCATCACGCGCAGAATGGCGACCTGCGCATTGACCGCGGTCGGCGGCAGCGTCGACGTTGGCGTGTTGGTCGGGGCAGCGGTGGCGCTCGGCGGGACAGTCGCACTCGGCGGCGTGCCTTCGGTCGCGGTCGGCGGCAGTGTGGGCACCACAGCAGCCGTTTCGGTCGCGCCGACCGTTTCGGCGGTGAGTTCGCAGCCCGGCAGCGGCACGATCAGCGTCTGGCCGAGCTGCAGCAGACTGGCGGTCACATCGTCCAACCCATTCACCGCCATCAGTTCGAAGCCATCCACGCCGTATTCTTCCGCAATGCCGAACGGCGTATCCCCCTCCTGAATTTCATAGAGGATACAGTTGTCGGGCAGCGCCGTCCCGGCAGTCGCCTGCAAAAGCTGACTCGATTCGATCAACGCTGGGTCAATCGTCGGCTGCGCCGGGTCAAAGGTCGCATCGATCAAGCCCGTGGGCAGAGCAGCCACGCGCGGCGTCCCGGGCAGCGGCGTCGTCGTGATAATGAAGGGCGTCTGCGTGAACTGGTTGGGATTCGGTGTCGCGGTGATCAGCACGGGTACGGTGATCACGACCTGGCTCTGTTCTGCCGGACGCTGCGAATCGTTGAGTGTAATGACGGCCAGCACCACGACGAGCGAGACGATGACGTTCAATAGGATGAAGGCGATCTGCCCCAAGCGCCGCATAATAACCCTCTATTCAGTAGTAGGCTTCGTCACAAAGCGTCTGTGAACTTTAGCACAATGCCGGACTCAACGCAATCACTTCCATGTGTACAGTGTGTAGCGGACTTCATCGGTCCACACGGGCGTCAGATAATCTGCAATCATCTGCGGGAACAACCGATCCTGATCAGCGTGATGCGAAACGTTCAGGTAGAGATCGTAACCCGAATGAAAGAACAGCATATAATCATCCCCTGATTCGCGGAATTGCGCGAATACTTCTTGGGGTGTCGCGCCGTAAAGCTGGGGACGTGCCCAGTGATCAAACAAGCTGTCGGGGATGCAGGTCACGGTCGATGGACAGTAATAGGTGCGCGGCTCCCACATCAGCCGCACCTGTGATCCGGCGGGTAGTGTCGCCAGGTTTTGCAGCGCGCCGTAATACGCACCCGTGTTGGTGTACATAAAATCGTCGAGCGCAATTTGTCCGGTGAGATAAGCAGCGCTCTGCTCACGGGTGAAGGTTTGTAGTTGCTCGCTGAAGCCCAGCGCAAAGGTCAGGACAAAGGCGGCGCGCACCATCCAGTTGATATCGAGCGGCTTTTTGGGAAAGTTCGCCAGACCGGCGAAACCGAGCGATCCTGCAACCGCAAAAGCGGGCAGGCTCATCACCATGAGGCGTGTCTGCATCCCGGTGATTGACCATGCCGCCGTCACCATCCAAAACGCGATCAAGGGGAGCAAAATCGTCAGACTGTCTTTTGCAAACTGGCGTGCCCGTTCGTCGAGACCGCGCCAGACCAACGGCAGCAGCAAAAATGCCGTCAGCAGCCAGACTCCCGTCGTGAAGCCGAAGCCGTCGGTGTTGTCCTGCCCGAAGATCGTCGCGGCAATCGGTACAATCGGAACTTGCCAACCGTTTCCCGTGGCGATCAAACTGCGGTCGGCAAAACTGAATGCTGCTGCCCGCCCGGCATCCCAGTTCACGCCGTTGAAGAAGAAGGGATAGACCGGGTTGCCGTACAGCACTGTCCCTTTGACCGCCCACAGACCGAATGTCAGCACCGCGGCGACTCCCAGAATCAAGCCGTTGCGGACGATCTCGCGCGGCTCGTGCCGGAGCAGATACACGCCGACGGCCAGCCCCAGCGCGGCGGTCGTATATTTGACGCCCATTGCCAGCCCGATGATCACCCCCAGCAAGACGATCCAACCGCGCCCATGGGTTTCCCGCCAGCGCACAGAAGCGATCATCGTCAGCGCGCCGAACAGCAGTGTCCCCAAATCCACATATGACCAGCCGAACAGCGCCCACAAGTTATAGGCACTGAGCAGCAGCAGAATCGACATCCACGCGGCAGCATGGCCCGCAAAGCGCCGCATCAGCCCCGCCACGCCGATCAAGCCCAACAGCCCGAGCCCCCAATGGAGCGGCGCGGCAGTCGTATCCCTTCCGAACAGCCCGATCGCCACGCCATAGAGCATTTCGACATTTTGCGAGAGGCCAAGATAGTAGTTGTCGGGATGCGCAAGAATACGTCCATCCCGTAAATAGCGCGTCGGCGCTACCAGATGGTAGGTCATACCGTCCCAGTGGGTTGGCGGCGTGAGCGCCATGATCAGCGCCATGACCAGCAGTACCCCCGTGAAGATCACGGCGAGGGTGATCGTCATGTTCTCCAACCGGATCGAGCGGAGCAGGTCACGACCATCGCGCAGCCAGACGATCACCTGATGGCGCAGCAGAACCAGTGCGGCGACCAACCCAACGCCGAAGACAACTCCGCGAAATAGGCCGACTAAACCCAACGCCAGCACGATCAGCGCCAGCGCGCCCAAACCGATGCCGCCTTCCAGCGCGAAGCGTTCAGCGCGGGAAGGCATATCCAACCGGGAGAGCAGCAGTCGCCCGAGTCCGCCCGCCGCCGCAAAGATCACACCGACGGTGAACAGATCCAGCAGCGCGCCGCCCAGCCGCAGCGCGGAGTCAGGGATGGCGCTCCCCGGCTGAATATCGAACGGACGATGCACCCAGTAGTAAGCGGTCAGCAACCCCGCCATGCCAACGAAAATGATGAGCGCGCGTAGGAGCGTACCGATGTTTTTCCGCATAGTGACTCCCAAGCCTTGGGATAAGGTCGATGGATAAGATGAAGCACGTTTAGTGTAACCTCATCCCCTCGTGCGAAAAATGAACAAGTTAACGTTTGCACAGGGAAAATCAAATCTCGCGGCACCTGGGCTTTTTGGCTTTGAACTTTGCCCCCGGTGTTCATTACAATAGGCGGCAAACGACAGGACAGCGCCTATGTACTTGATTGACGGACACAACCTCATCGGCCAGATGGAGGATATCTCCCTCTCTGACCCCAACGACGAAGCCAAGCTCGTGCAGAAGCTGATCGGCTTTTCGGCGCGCATGAAGAAGAAGTGCGTCGTCATTTTCGATCGCGGGATTACGGGCGGCAAGTCGCGTATGTCCACTGCGACCGTCGAGGTGGTGTTCGCCGCGGCCAACACCGACGCTGACCGGATCATGATCGGGCGGATCAAGGCGGCGCGTAACGTGCAGGAATGGGTGGTCGTCTCGAATGACCGCGTCGTGCTGGATGCGGCGCGGATGCGCAAAATGCGGGCGATCAAGAGCAAAGACTTCGCGCAGCTCATTAAGCCCGCGCAAGCCCCCAACAAAGACGATGTGCTCGACAAGGACGGGCGCAGCAGCGAAGTCTACCCCTCGCCCGCCGAAGTCGAAGCGTGGCTCAAAATTTTCAGCCAGCGGAAATAAGTTCGTTGACAGATCACTACAGTCTCCTATAATACTATGTATTGACTGTTGACTCGACTCCTACTAAGGCGCTAGCTATGGCACACCGCTATGATCATCTCCGTGAGAAAGCCATCAAACTGCGGACTGAGCAGAACATGACGATTGATGATCTGATCGAGTGCCTACAACTTCCCAGAGCAACGCTTTACTATTGGATCAAAGACATACCCATTCCCCGCACTCAAAAGCAGACGCTTGACCAACGCCGAAAAGCGGATTTGATTCGACAGAAAGCGGCGGCAGTTCGTCAACAGTGGTATCAAGAAGGTGCAGCGGAGGTGCAGTCCCTGCTGCAAGATTTGACTTTTCGAGACTTCGTCGTCCTGTACATGGCGGAAGGCTATAAGCGGAATCGCAATGTAGTGAGTTTCGTGAATTCCGATCCACATATGGTGAAAATAGCAAATAAGTGGATCAAGCAGTTCGCTACCAATAAGCTGGCCTATCGTTTGCAGTACCACACAGATCACGATGTTGATGAACTCAAAAATTATTGGGCTGGAATTCTTGGAATAGAACCTGCTATAATCTCAGTAATGCGCAAGTCCAACAGCAATCAGTTGGCGGGTAGAAAGTACCGTTCCGTTTACGGTCTGCTGACAGTATCAACCGGAGATACCCAGTTCCGGTCAAGGTTGCAAGCTTGGATCGACCATATTAAAGCGCAGTGGTAAAACGGGGTGTGGCGCAGTCTGGTAGCGCGCTCGCTTTGGGAGCGAGAGGTTCATCGGTTCGAATCCGTTCACCCCGACATTAATAGGTTGAATTTGAGGCGTGGCTCTGCTAGAATGCCTCACACGTGCAGGTGTGGTGTAACGGTAGCACTTCACCCTTCCAAGGTGACTGAGAGGGGTTCGAATCCCCCCACCTGCTTTTTGTTTTCTGGGCGTGTATTTCAATGGCAGAAAAACGATCTCATAAATCGTAAGTTGCCCGTTCGAATCGGGCCGCCCCCACCAAAAAAGCCCGCTCGGGGCTTTTTGTTTTTGTAGGGACAAGATCTGCGGTTTCCAACACAGCGGACGCGATAAATCGCGCCCCTACACCGTTCCCTCGGTGATTTGTCGCCGTGCCTCTTCGACCACTTCGCGCGGGATCAAGCGCAGCGCCAGCCACACCAGCCCCGGCACAATCAGCAGATCATCGAGTTGACCTAACACGGGAATGAAATCGGGGATCAGATCAAACGGCAGCAGCAAGTAGCCAATGGCTGCGCCAAGCGCGATCTTCGCGGGGAGCGGCGTGCGCGCATCCGCCAGTACCAACCGATAGACAGCGATTTCGCGTTTGATCTGTCTGGTGAACGCGCGGATGCGGTCAAACATGTGAGGCGTCAACCTGCCCCTCTCCCGTAGGAGAGGGGTTCGGGGTGAGGCTGAACTAATTCGTACCGGCGGTGCTGGTCGTGGCGGCGGCGAGTTCGGCGTCGAAGCGCAATTGGAACTGCGAATAGGGCTGCGCGCCGATCAGCGGCTTACCGTTGATGAAGAAGGTCGGCGTACCACCGACGCCGAGCGTCTGCCCATCCTGATAATCCTGCACAACTTCGTCAAGATGCTGCTGCTCGTCCAAACACGTCGTGAACGTCGCCGTGTCCAACCCCAGCTCGGTCGCATAGCTGATGAACTGTTCGCGCGTCAGCACATTCTGGTTCGAGTACACGCGGTCGTGGAATTCCCAGAACGCGCCCTGATCATGCGCGCACTCGGCAGCTAAGGCGGCGACCAGCGATTCCTGCGAGAGGATCGGGTAGTCGCGGAACACATAGCGCACTTCGCCTTCATAGGCAGCGAGCAGCGGTTCGAACGTCTCTTCAAAGTGGCGGCGGCAGTACCCGCAGCGGAAATCACCGAATTCAACAATCGTGATTGGCGCGTCTTCCGGCCCGACGAACGGATCGCCTTCAGTCGACACCGTGTACACGGTATTCTCGTTCAAGCCCTGCGCGGTGGCGGCGGTATTCTGCGGCACAGCGGCGACGGCGGTCGCGACCGCGCTGTTGATGATCGCCTCGACCTGCGTCTGATCGATGCCTGCGCTCGATTCCATGCGCTGCGCAATCACCATCCCCATAATCGCCCCGATGACGAGGCACACCAACCCGACGACGATATAGTTCAGGGTGGCGGGCTGCACGGTGACAACCGGAGTCGCTGGGGTGGGAATCGGTGCAGTTTCCGGGATCACAGGCGCTTCGTTAGGAGTGGGATTCAAATCATTTTGCACGTTAGAAAAGCCTCTCGTCTTCCAAGACGTTCCTTATCATAGCACAGACGCGGCGGCGTTTTGAAATAATACGTGCTGATCAAAAGCTGTAAAAATGATGAATAAGCATCGGAAACTAGGGAATCTGTGTAGAATAACAACAGTGTTAGACATGAGGGGGAATGCTTGGATCGACAAGGTTTGGTGGTCAAAGAGCAAAGCGGATTCTTTTGGGTGGAGGTGGATGAAGGCACCATCTATATGTGCCGCTTACGGGGGAAACTGCGTGAAGACGCGCAGGCTTCCGACATAGCCGCGATCGGCGACCGGGTGCAGATCACCGCGTTTGAGGATCTGACGGGCGTGGTCGAGGCCGTCGAGGAACGCCACAGCGTGATTTCCCGCGCGCTGCGCACCGAAGGCAGCCGGGGCGCTGGCTCACCGGAACGGGAACACGTCATCATCGCCAACGCCGATCAGGCGCTGTTCGTCTTCGCCGCCGCGCAGCCCCCGCCCAGTCTCAAGCTGCTCGACCGCTTCCTCGTCGTCGGCGAAAAATCCGGCATCAGCGACCTCATCATCGTCATCAACAAAATCGACCTCGCCGACCGCGCCGAAACGGAAGAACGGTTCGCGCCCTATATCACGCTGGGCTACCCGGTCATCTACACGAGCGCGCTGGAACGAATCGGCGTGGACGCGCTCACCGACCGCTTGCGCGGTAAGATTTCCGTGTTCACCGGGCCGTCGGGCGTAGGCAAGAGCAGTCTGCTCAACGCCGTCGAACCGGGGCTGGGTCGCGCCGTCAAAAGCGTGAGCGGCTTCAGCGAAGAAGGCGTGCACACCACGCGCGACAGCGAACTGGTCAAACTGGCGGTGGGCGGCTATCTCGCCGACACACCGGGGATTCGCACGCTCAATATCTGGGACGTCGAGCCAGAAGAGCTGGACGCCTATTTCCGCGAGATCGCGCCGTATGTGCGCGAATGCCGCTTCCGCGACTGCCATCACCGTCAGGAACCGGGCTGCGCCGTGCGCCGCGCGGTCGTCGCTGGCAGCATCCACCGCTCACGCTACCGGAGCTACGTCAGTCTCCGCGAAGAGCTCGAAGAAGCATACGCAATCAGCTAAGGATTGACCACGTGGCCGCTTCATTGGTCGGACAAAAACTCGGCAAATACGACGTTACCAAGCTCATCGGGCATGGGGGCATGGCGACGGTCTACAAGGCACACCAATCCGACATTGAGCGCAACGTCGCGATCAAGGTTCTGCCAACGCACCCCGGTCAGGACGATCAGTTTGTCGAGCGTTTCCGCCTCGAAGCGCGCACGATTGCCCGCTTACAGCACCCGCACATTCTGCCGCTTTACGATTATGGTGACGAAAACGGCGTGCTGTATCTGGTGATGGCGTACATTGACGGGGGTTCGGTCAGCGACCGCGTGCGGCGCGGCCTCGTACCGCCGCGCGAAGTCGAGACGATCCTCAAGCAGGTGGCCGGAGCGCTGGATTACGCCCATCGTCAGGGCATCATTCACCGCGATATCAAGCCGGATAACATCCTGCTCGACCGCGAAGGTCACGCCCTGCTCGCCGATTTTGGCATCGTCAAGCTGATCGAAGGCGGGGCGGGCGGGCAGTCGCTCACCATCACGGGCGGGCTGGTCGGCACACCCGCCTACATGTCGCCAGAACAGGCGCAGGGGCTGGCCGTCGACAACCGCAGCGATCTGTATTCGCTCGGCGTCGTGGTGTTTGAGATGCTGACGGGCAAGCAGCCGTATCCAGCCGATACGCCGATGCAAGTCGTCTTCAAGCATGTCAGCGCGCCGATCCCGCCAATCTGCGAAGTGAACCCCGCGCTGCCCGGCGATGTCGACGCGGTCATGCGCCGCATCCTCGCCAAGAGTCCCGCCGACCGCTACCCGACCGCGCAGGCGTTCGCCGAAGACTTCGGTCTCGCCATTCGCGGCGAATTGAGCAAAACGCCATCGGCGAATACCTTCATCTTCCCGCAGGGAAGTGTACCGACGCAGCCGACGCCCAGCACGCCACCACCCGTCGAAACGGGATCGTATCCGGGCATTCCGACCCCGCCGCCGGGCGTGTATGTGCCGGGGCAAACACCCCAACCGGGGAGCTATGCGCCCGGTCAAACGCCGCCACCGGGGACGTATCCGCCGGGGCAAACGCCGCCGCCGGGGGTGTATCCGCAGTACCCCACCTATCCGCCGCCGCAGCCGACCATCATCACGCAGCAGGGGACGAATCCGCTCGTGCTGCTCGGCGGCTTCGCGATCATCGCCGTGCTGATCGTCGTCGTCGTGTTGATCGTCGTGAGCCAGAACAACCGCGCGCCAGATGATGATCGCACCCCGCCGCAAAACATAGGCGTGCCAACTGGACAAGCCGCGCAGCCAACGCAACCGCCTGTCGTCCTGCTGCCCACCCCCGCCGAGCCCAACTTCGGGCGGACGAACTTCAGCACGACGACCACGCTCGGCGATACGGTCAACGTGCAGTTGACCGACGTGCGCGTGCCGCCGCAGGGACAGGTGTATACGGCGTGGCTGCAGAATACAAGCACCCAGCAGGTTTTGAGCCTCGGCGAGATCACGCTCGACGCGCTCGGCAACGGCGCGCTGACCTATCGCGCTGAGGACGAGTCGGTGCTGCCTGCTCTGTACAACAGTGTGCTGATCGGGCTGGATGATCCGAGCGCCGCCCCGCCCGAGATCGCCATCGCTTACAGCGGCCGCGTCCCGGTCGAAGTGACACAGGCGCTGCGGGACATTCTGGTCGATCCCAGTGCTGGAGCGAGCGCCGCCCCCGCGGGCGAGCAAGACTATGCATCCACGGCTGAACCCGCTTACGACGGCAGTCTGCTCGACGGCGCACTGACCGAAGCCGAAATCGCCGCGCGGCATTCCGGTCTCGCCGCGGGCGCGACGAGCGTCGGCAGCATGCGCGCCCACGCCGAACATACGATCAACACGCTGAACGGCACGCGCGAAGACTACGACGGCAACGGTCGCGGCGAAAATCCCGGTCGCGGTTTCGGCGTCATGTTCTTTGTCGAAGCGATGTGGGAGCGGCTCGACGCCGCCGTCAACGCCCCGGACTCGAACGCGCTCATTCAGAGCCAGGCCGAACTTATCCGCATCTGCGTAGCGAACGCCAGCCAGTGGAAAGATCAGGTGGTGACGCTGGAAACGGCCATTCTCACCGCCGACAGTGTGGCCGCTGCCCAGCCGAATCTGGTCGAATCGACCATGCTGGCGCAGGCGCTGGTCTCCGGCATCGATCTCAATGAGAACGGGCAGGTCGAGCCGTTTGAAGGCGAGTGCGGATTGGAACAAATTCTCGATTACGGCGTCTCTGTCGGCAACATGCACATCTTCGCCGCCCAACCCGAGGGATAATGAGGCACATCCTACTGCTGTTCGTGCTGGCGCTGGCCGCTTGCGGCACGCCCGCTCCCGTGACGCCGGAGGCGCGCAACGCGCCGACGCTCACCGCACCCGCATGGGTGACGGGCAATCAACCGATTACGTTGGAGAACGTCGATTCCATCCGCTATCTCGGCCGCATCGATCCGCCGGATGTGGTGGCGACGTGGTTTGACGCCGCGCTCTCCCCCGATTCGACCGCGCTCGCGGCGATCAACATCGATCAACTGGCGCAGTGGAATTTACTCACCGGGGAAACGCTGTTTTACACTGGGCGCGGCGAAGCGGTGCGCGTCTTCTATTCCCCCGACAAAACCGAAATGTACGGCGTGGAAACGTCCGGGCGCGTCGCGATCTACAATGCGCTGACCGGGCAGCAGATCAACCAGTTCAGCGGGCACAGCGCGTTCTCGGGCGTCGCCGCTTATGATGCCAACGCCGGGCTGCTGGCCCTCGGCGGCACCGATGGCACGATCCGCGTATGGAATACGCTGGAGCGACAGGCACAGGTGACGATCAACGCGCACAGCGGGCGCATCAATACGCTGGCCTTTGCCCCGAACGGCGTGTACATCGCCTCCACCGCCGCCGATGGCCGCGCGCGCTTATGGGACTGGCAGCCGCGCACCCTATTAGCTGAAACGGACGCGGCGGAGATTCTACGCACCAGCTTCGCCCCGGACAGCGCGACCATCGCGCTCGGGATGGGCACGAGTGTCGCCCTGTGGACGCCGGACGCCGCCCCGGTCACCCTAGATACGCGTGGTTCGGATGTGATGCAGTTCAGCGGTGACGGGCGTTACCTGCTGGCAGGCAGCCGCTCCGACGGGCTGACGCTGTGGAACGCGCCGGACGCCACACTGATTGGCATCATGCCGGATACGGCGGGCGATGGCGTGGCCGCGGCCTTTTCGCCGGATGGCGCGCTGCTCATCACCTCGACGCTCAACCGTGGCGTGTATCTCTGGAATCTGAATGAAGTCACAGGCACGCAATTGAGCCAAGCGCCGCTCGACGTCGGCACACGCCAAATCTACGATGTGCGCTGGACGGACGACGCCCGCCTGATTCTGCTGTTCGACGCCGTCGGCGCAATCTACGTGTGGGGCATTCCGTAGCGTTGGCAGTTGAAAACTGCGGAGGGACGCGCCGCGGCGTGTTTCCTTTTGAGGTTTTGGGATCCGTTCGGTAAGTCGTCCCAAACGAACCCGGTTATCTCTGTAGGGGCGCACGGCCGTGCGCCCCTACAAATCCCATATTCAACAAGTTACCTGATGAAGCACTTAATCTCGTTCGCGCTCCATGAGCGGTCGCAGCCAACCCTCACAGTCGTTGATCAATTCGCTGAAATTATGGCTTTTCTCCGCGTCGCTGCTGGTCGGGGCTAGTACCTTGTCGAAAAACCCCAGTGCATCTTCAAGATAGCGCTTGTAGAGGTAGAAACGATAGGCAGTCGGGTCGAAATCGTACCCCGGCACGAACTGGCGGTAGAGCGGCAGAAAATTAGCATCATAGCGGTGAAACCACGTATCCCGTTCGCGCGGCGCCAACAGCACCGTATCCCAATCGACCAGCACCACCTGCTGCCCATCGTAGAGAATGTTCCCCGGCGCATCGCCATGCGTCAGGATGAAGGGCAGGTCGGCTGACCGAAGTTGTTTGACCGCCGCTTCCGCGATGCCGATATCGCGCAGCAGGTCGCTGCGCCGCGCGCTGGCCCACTGCGCCAGCGCGTGTTCCTGCGGGTGAGCAAAAGTGTCCGTCCACAACCGTTCGCAGACCGCCAACAGGTCGTTCATGAACGTCAGTTCAAAGGTTTCGCGCGGCAGCGGCGTCTGAATCTGATCAGATAGCCCATGAATGCTGGCCAGCAACCGGACATACGGTTCAAACGGGAAATCGAAGATCCAAGCACCTTCAACCCGGTTGAACAAGATAAACGTTCCTCCGTCGAACGCCAGGCTCAACTGCCCGGTGAGAGTCGGTATGGGTTAGATGATCTGCGCTATCCCCAACTGCCGCAGTTCGCGCAGGACGGGCAAGGTCGGCGCCAGCGTTGGCACGTCAAAGGGCGGACGCACCAGTTTGGCGAAGTAGCGACCGGAATCGCTGTCCACGTAATACGTCTCCGCGACAAAGCCGCGCGGCGCAGGCGTCAGGCGAACGTTCGTCAGCCCATAGTTCGCCGCGATGAATTGGTCGAGCATCCACTCACTCCTTGAACGGCACTTCGACCACCGTCGCGCCGATTTCGGCATACAGCGCGGCGATTTCGCCTTTGATGAACGTGACGACCTGATCCACGGGGACGATCTGTCCGTCTTTGCGCCCGCGCCGCTTGATCTCCGCGCCGCCCTGCGCCAGCGACTTCGCCCCGACCGTGATGCGCAGCGGCAAGCCGATCAAGTCGGCGTCGTTGAACTTCACCCCGGCGCGTTCTTCGCGGTCGTCGAACAGCACTTCCACGCCCGCCGCCTGCAGATCGCGGTATAAGTCGTTGGCCGCCTGCCGCGCCGCGTCATCATCGCCCACGACGAGGATCAGCGCCACCTGATACGGCGCCACGCTGATCGGCCAGATCAGGCCGTAATCATCGTTGTGCTGCTCGGCGACGCACGCTAGTAACCGGCCAATGCCGATGCCATACGACCCCATGATGATCGGCTTGGCTGCCCCGTCTTTGTCGAGGAAGGTCGCGCCGAGCGCGGCACTGTAGCGTGTGCCCAGCTTGAAGATGTTCCCGACCTCGACACCGCGTACGGCGCGCAGCGTTCCCGCGCCATCCGGCGAACGGTCGCCTTCACGGGCGGCGGCGATATCCGCGACGATGTGCGCGGTGAAATCGCGCCCGTAGTTGGTGTTGAGCAGGTGATAGCCCGCCTCGTTCGCCCCGGCGACCAGATTGGGCGAAGTCGGAATCGCGTCGTCGACCACGATGATCGCGCCGCGCGCGCCAATCGCCGAGCCGTAGCCGGGGACCGCGCCCGCCGCCTTGATTTCGTCTTCGGTAGCGGCGCGCATGGTCTTCGCCTTGAGCGCGTTTTGCAGCTTGGTCTCGTTGACGTCCATGTCGCCGCGAATGATGGCGATCACGAAGCGCTCCACGTACTGATCGTTCTCGGAAACGGTCGCCGTGACGAAGAAGGCTTTCGCCGTCTTGCTCCTGGGGATCTTCAGGAAATCCGCCAGCGACTCAATCGTGGTTGTTCCGGGCGTCTCGACCTTCTGCAGCGGCAGCACGTCCTCGACAGGAGCCGGCGGCTTCAGAAACGTGGCGACCTCCCGGTTGGCCGCGTAGCCGCTCTCGTCACAGATCAGCAGCGTGTCTTCGCCAATCGACGTCAGGTACATGAACTCATGTGCCATACTGCCGCCCATCATGCCGACATCCGAGCGCACCGCCATCACCGGGAGCCCGCAGCGGTGATAGATGTTGAAGTACGCCTGATAGTGGCGGCGGTACTGCGCGTCCAGCCCGTCCCAATCAGCATCGAGGCTGTAGCTGTCCTTCATGGTGAATTCGCGCACGCGGATCAGCCCGGCGCGCGGGCGCGGCTCATCGCGGAACTTGGTCTGGAGCTGATAGATGAGCTGCGGAAGCTGGCGATACGAGCGAATCTCGCGGCGAATGAGATCGCCCACGACCTCTTCGTGCGTCATGCCGAGCACCATGTCCCGATCCGCCCGGTCTTTGAAGCGCGCCATCTCCGCGCCGATCTGATACCAGCGCCCGGTCTCTTTCCACAGGTCGGCGGGATGCACGACGGGCATGGTGATCTCCTGCCCGCCGATAGCGTCCATCTCCGCGCGGACAATCGCCATGATTTTGGCCAGCGAGCGCTGCGCGAGGGGCAAATACGAAAAAATCCCGGTGGATAATTGACGGATGTAACCGGCGCGCAGCAGCAGTTGATAGCTGCGCACATCGGCTTCGGCGGGAGCCTGCCGCAAGGTCTGACTGAAAAGCTGTGAACTGCGCATTGACCACTCCATCGTAGGGACGCGGTGCGTCCGCGAGCACAACAAAAAAAACGGACGCCCGATTGGGCGTCCCTACGACAGCATGTTCAGTAGAGACACCATGACTGGCGTCCTGTGGTTCGACTTATTCGGGGCTAGGGACGGGCTGATCTTCGGCGCTTTCCGTCTCTTCGTCTTCACGCCACACTTCGCTGGCGATATCGATGTACAGCCGCCCATCGAGATGATCGATCTCGTGCTGGAAGACGCGCGCCTGCCAGCCCTTCGCCTTGAGGCGGAATTCTTTGCCGTTGCGATCCAGCCCGCGCAGGGTGATGCTCTCATGGCGGTCGACCTTGCCGAAGTAACCGGGAATCGAGAGGCACGCTTCCACGCCTTCGACCATCTCCCGGCTCGCCTTGATGATTTCCGGGTTGGCGACCACGTAGACGACGCCCGCCTGATCGCCGTATTCCTGCTTGCTGTCCTCGTCATCGGGCAGACGAACAACGATCAAGCGCTGCGGGATGGCGACCTGCGGCGCGGCCAAACCGACGCCCGGCGCGGCGATCATGGTTTCGACCATGTCGTCGACCAGCTTCTGAAAATCCGCGCCAAAGTTGGTCACTTTGTGCGCCTTCTTGCGCAAAATCGGGTTATCCGGCTTGATGATGTCGCGAATTGCCATGCCTTATACCTTGCATCTGGAGCTCACCCCAACCCCTCTCCGAACGGAGGGGGCAATACGGGTAGCTTTCAAGTCCCCTCTCCCGTGGGAGAGGGGATTTAGGGTGAGGCGAATGACCTACGGAATGTATTGATTATACCCCGTCTCGGCGCGTTATCCACCGGGACGATTACGCGGTATGCGCGGTGGACGGTTGCCATCGCGCATGGGCGGGGGCTGCTGCGTGACCTCATCGTCCGGCGGCGGCGCGGCGGGCGTATACGAGCGCGGTTGAGGCTGCGCCTGTGCGCTCGGTTGGGTGCGCGGCAGTTCGCGGCCATCATTTCCGGTCATCTGCTGGAATACCGAGAAGTATTCCAGCATTTGCTGCCGCTGCTGTTCGGAAGCCGACTGCGATTGCGCCGATTTGATCGCGGACAAGCGCTGCGAGACCTCCGACTGAATCTCCTGCGGGTCGTACACGTGGTCGAACATTTTGGCGTTCGACTCCGCGCCGATCAGCGAGATATGCACATCACCGCGGTTCAGCAGCGTATTCACCACGCCGTTGACCTCCGAGCGCACATTGTCGACCTGCGTCAGACGGATGGTATCGCGCTGGTTTTGCAGGAACAGCGGCCGTTTGCGGATGAGCGTGATCGAGTCTTTGCCGACGATGAACAGGTCGTTGCGCCAGTCCCAATCGCCCCAATAGAACCACAACGCGCCGAGCAGCAGCACCAGCAGACTCAGCCCCAGCCCCGCCGCGCCCGAGAACGTGAACGTTGGGATCAGGCTCAGAAAGAACAAGGCGATCCCCCCAAGAATCACGAGCAGGGGCGGAAAGATGTGGAAGAACCACACCGAGGCATGCTTGCGGTAAATGATGTCGCCGTTCATGTTGATGTACTTGGTGCGCAGAAAACTCAAACCAATCGTGGAGTCGCTGTCGTCGTTCGGCTCGACGGGCGCGATGCCGCCGACGGCCTGCGTCTGCCCGGCCTGCCGACCAAGCACGCGCTCAATATCGGAGCGGATCTGCGCCTGGCGGCGCTGCGCGTTCAACTGCTGCACCTGCTCACGCTGCGCGAAGATCGTGCGCTGCACCTGCATAGGGCTCGGCACGAACGTCAGGAACATGTTGGCGCTTTCGCCGGATGTCTTGATCGCGACGTTGCCATAGTTGAGCAACCGCGCGAAGGCATCGCCGGGCGGAATCTCCGAACTGACTTCCAGCACACGATCCAGCGGAATCTCGTTGATCGTGTTCTCAAAGGTGAAGAGCGTATTCCACACGCGCACCACGCGCTGATTCGTCACGATGACGCTGTCGTCCTGCCACTCATAGTAGAAGTAGGCGATGATCACGCCGGGGACGATCACGCCCAAGCCCGCCGCCACCAGCGCGACGATCCCATTGATCGGCGCGAGCAGCACGGCGGCGGTGAAGGCGACAATGGCGAAGACGACCGGCAGCCACAACCAGCGCCCGAACGTCCACCAGTGGCGGCGGTAGATGTGCAGCACGGTTTCGTCGTCGCGCTGCCCTTTGAACAGGTGGCGCGGCGCTTCCCGGTGATCGGCGGAGGTTTCGACGCGCAGATTGGAACGCAGTTCGGGGAGGTGCGAGAGCAGGTTCACAAAGCGTCCGCGCGGGATCAGGATGATCACGGCGGGCTGCACAATGCGCAGGTTCGCCGTTTCGCGCGTGGTGGAATACAGCGCGGTCTCGTTGATGTACTGCCCCTGCTCGACCGAGCCGATCGGTTCTTCGATGTTGTTGGCGTTGAAGCGCGTCAGCACGCCGCGCCCGGCCACGAACAGCATCATGCCGCGCGTGGGCTGACCTTGCTGGAAGGCGAACTGCCCCGGCTGAAGCTGAATCACTTCGGCGGCGTTCGCTACTAGCTCGATCTGTGGATTCGTGAGCCGCTCGAACAAGGGTAAATTGCGGATGTGTCGCTGAATGAACGGGTCAGACGCCATAGCATCGCACCTAAACTCTGCCAGTGCGCAGATTGTAGCAGAAAATACGACAGAGTTGGGAGGAGGGGGCTTTCACCCGTAAATGTGCGGATGCCGCTCGAATTCCCAGCGGGTGAGCGCGCAGTAGCTGATCACGCCTTCGTATTCGCCATGCACGCCGAGTGTCCGCTCCAGCACTTCCGGCTCACAGCGACCGTTCGCGCCGTGAAAATAGCGGTTGACCGCCGCCCGCAGGGCCACATCCGCCGAGCCGACGGGCGGAAACACGCCCAACGCGCGGATGATCGACCACGCCGCCGTCCAGTGCCCGATGCCGCGCAGACTCCGCAGGCGCGGATACACCACGTCGAACGGCTGATCGCGCAGGCTTTCCAGATCCAGTTCGCCGGACGCGATCTGCTTGGCGATGTCGAGGATCACGCGGATGCGAATGCCTGTGATCTTCATGGGCAGCAGGTCTTCGACCGTGCACGCCGCCAGTTTGCGCGGATCGGGGAAGGTGTAGTAGGTGACGCCCTCGTAGATCAGCGCGTCGTTCATCTGCGTCATCAGCCAGCGTTCCGCGTCCTGCGCCATCTTCAGCGTGATCTGCTGCTCGATGACGGTCAGCGCGACCGCTTCGAAAAACGTGTCGGATTGAAAGGTGTTCATGCCGTACACGGGTTCGATCACAGCGTGCAGCGCGGGATCGTGCTGCGCGTAGCGGTAAAACGGCGCGAGATCGCTGTCGGCGTTGGCGAGGCGGCGCAGCTTCGCGCTGAGCAAATGCTCGTCCACGGGCGCGTTCGCCGTCAGCAAGTCGACCTTCGAGGCGGGGCTGCTCGACCGTACCGACGCTGCGCAGTTCGATCAGCGCCAGCGCCGCGCCGACGCGAAGCACGCGGCGGAACGCGCCATGCTGGGCGTGTCCCATCGTATACAGGGCGTGCGACGCGCGCAGCGTCTTGGCGAAATCATAGGGCGGGTTGGGCGTAATCGTGAACATAGACCTGTATGTTGGGAAGCTGGATGCCTGTGATGTCAAGAATGTCATCAATTTGTAGGGACAGGCATTCGCCCCTGTCCTGTTGTAGTGAAACTGAGGAGCTTGATGGTTTTGACCCATTAACCCCCTCCCACCGCAAGCGGGGAGAGGGGCGACGCGGCGAGCCATGTTTGACTCCCCTCTCCTCTTTTCGGAGAGGGGCCGGGGGTGAGGTGGAAAAGACGGACGCAATGATGCAGTTTAAGAACAGAAGACGGTGTTTGTAGGGACGCCATACATGGCGTCCGCTGCCTAATTAACCAAAACGGACGAGATATATCTCGTCCCTACGAAAGACTCTTTTACCGTACAGAGGGGGGTCAAATAATCGGCTTAGTGGTCGGCGTGCCGGGTTTGCGCGGGTAGTCGTTCGGCGTGTGCTTGACCTTCTCGATCACCACGAGATAATGCGCCTCGTCGACGCCGGGGAGCGTCACCTCGACGATCGCGCCGAGCTTACCGCCGAGCACCGCCAGCGCCTTCTTCGCGTCGACCGCCTCTTCGTGTGCCGTCTTGCCTTTCATGGCGACGCACACCCCGCCGACCTTCGCCAACGGCAGCAGATATTCGAGCAGGCTGGGCAGGCGGGCAACCGCGCGCGCCAGCACCACGTCATAACTGGCGCGGTGTTCCGGCACATGGCCGATCTCTTCGGCGCGGGCATGCACGCATTCAATCCCCTGTGAAATGCCGAGTAACTGCGCGACATGGCTCAGGAAGGCAACCTTCTTGCCGGTCGCATCGACCAACGTCATATGGATGCCGGGATAGGCGATTTTGAGCGGCAGCCCGGGGAAACCTGCGCCCGTCCCCACGTCGATCACCCGGAGGCCGGGGCGCATGGGGACGGCTTGGACAATGCTCAACGAATCGAGGAAGTGACGCACGCGCACCTCGTCGGGCGCGGTGATGGCGGTCAGGTTGGTGTGACTGTTCCACGCCGCCAATTCGCGCAGATACACGTCGAAAGAATCGGCCTGTTCCGGGGTGAGCGTCACCCCGAAGGCGTGCGTCGCTGCCTCGTTCCACATACTAGTCGTTCGGCGTGATGTTGTGCACTGGCCAGTTGGTCGGGAAGAACATATCGATGTAATCCACGCTCTGATTCTGCGGGTTACGCGTCACGTCGAAGTTGCAGTTGCCGCTTTCGCGCGGCCGCGCCGTGCCGGGGCCGTAATCGTCGTAGCCATCGTTGACCGGGTTCGCCCACGTCAGATCATAGGCGACTTCGTAGTGACCGGGGCGCAGTTGACCGGCGGTGAAGCTGTAGAACACCCAGTAATTGCCGTTGCGGCGGACGGGTTCGGTGCGCTGGACGTCGTTGAAGCGCGCTGTGTTGATCGACGCGACATAGATCGCGTTGTCGATGTGCTGCTGCATATCTTCGAGCGTCTTGGTGTACCACGACCAGTACACGACGACGGTGTCGTTATCGTAGATCAGGCCGGGCAGCGCCAGCGGGTACTCGTCGCATTCCGCGAACAGCAGGCCGGGGGTTTCCGAGCGGAAGGTATCGCTCGGGCGCGCGCCGATGACGACGGCGGCTTCGGGCTGCAGGTTCGGGTTCAGCAGGCCGCCATTCGGCGCGAGCAGGCTGGTGGTGAAACCGGGGCGGCTGGTCGACGCGGCGGCGGCAGTCGTATCTGTCGAACCGGTCGTCGTGCCGGTGTCGGCGCTGCCCGTAGGCTGCGTGGTCGTGTCGCTGCTGCACCCGTCGTTAAAGTCGTTGACCGTGAATTCAAAGTCGACGCTGCTGCTGTTGCCTTCACGCGCCACAAACGCCTTGATGCTGCCCGTCGCCCCCGTCGCCAAAGTCGAACCGCTGTTGTAGGCGAGGCGTTCGTTGAACAGGAAGTCGCCCGCGACCGACGCCTGCCGGACGTTGGTCAGCGCCGTGCCCGTCCCGTTCGGGCCGTTGAACGCCTGATAGTAAATGTCCCACCCACTCAGCATCGTGCCGCTGAAGCGCACAACGACGGCATCGGTGCACAGCACCGCGAACGCCTCGACCGTCGTGCCCTGCGTGGTCGCAGCCGGGGTCGGTGTCGTCGTCTGCGCTTGACCGGGCTGCACGCCCAGCGTCGCGATCACCATTAGCAGGAGGAGACATGATGTAAGCAATGCCAGTTTTTTCACCGGAATTTCCTTTACCTTACTGCTAGATTTGCCGCTATGATAGCGCAAAACCTTGTGCACAATCTACTCAATCCACACTTTGTACCGTAAAATGGCTGCATAATGTGAGTTATGGTTCAGTGCGGTACGCCCTCAGTCTCAAGCTGGAGCGGGGGTCAGCGCGCGGCAGCGGCGGTCATTGAGCCCCGTCAAGCTGCCGACCGCCACACGGAATCTTAGCCGATGATGCATCTTGTTCTCCAAGTAAGGAAATCGACGTGAGCCAACCGACTATTGCCGTGCTGAAGGGCGACCAGACTGGTCAGGAACTCCTTGACGAAGCTCTGCGCGTCCTCGACCCCGCCGTGACCCGGGTTGATCTGGATTTCCAGTTCTTCGACCTCTCGCTGGAAAATCGCCGCGCTACGAAAAATCAAGTCGTCCACGACGCTGCTGCTGCCATCCGCAAGACGGGGCTCGGCATCAAGGCGGCGACCATCACCCCCGGCAACCCCGACGACGTCGGCAGCCCCAACGCCCTGCTGCGTGAACTGATCAACGGGCAGGTGATTTTGCGCACCGGGCGGCGTATTCCGTCGGTGCGGCCGCTGGCGGGCGTGTACGCGCCGATCTCGGTCGTGCGCATGGCCGTCGAAGATGCCTACGGCGCGAAGGAATGGCGTGAAGGCGAAGGTCTGGACGAAATCTCGTACAGCACGCGCAAGCTGTCACGCCGCGTGTGCCGTCAGGTCGCGGAATTCACTTTCCGCTATGCACGCCGCATCGGGGCGAAAGTCTTCGGCGGGCCGAAGTACACGGTCAGCGTGGTCTACGAAGGCATCTTCAAAGAAGAACTGGATGCCGCCGCCGCCCGCTACCCGGATGTGCGCTATGACCCCCAGTTGATCGACGCAACTTACGCGCTGCTGCTCAAGACGACGGGCGAACCGTTGGTCATCCCCGCGCTCAACCGTGATGGCGACAGCCTGAGCGACCTCGTGCTGGAAATGTTCGGCAGCATCGCGGGCGCGGAATCGGTCATCCTGTCGATGAACGACGATTTCGAAGTGCAGACCGTGCTGACCGAAGCGCCGCACGGCACCGCGCCGTCGCTGTTCGGCAAGAACGTTGCCAACCCGCTGGCGATGATCCTCGCGGGCGCGGCGCTGCTGCGCTATATCAAGACGGACGCCGCCGCCCGCGCCAGCCGCGCCATCTACGAAGCGGCGATGGAGACGATCAACGATGGGCTGAAGACGTCTGACCTCGGCGGTCAGGCGCACACCGACGAATACACCAACGAAGTCATCCGGCGCGTCAAGGGCAAGCTTGACGTGTGGGATGCCCTCCACGGGTAAGCGCGTGGATCCGGCGTTTGAGCGCGATTTACTGCACTTCTGGGCGCTGCTGTTTCAGGTTGTGCTGGACGGCGAGAAGCGCCTCTCGGATATGCTGGGTCAGCATGGCCTGACGACGCCGCAGTTTTACGTGCTCAAAACGCTGATCGAACATGATGGCCGGCTGACCATTGGTCGGCTGGCCAAACTGCACGGCTTGACCAACGCCACTATGACGGGACTGGTCAAGCGGCTGGAAGTGTTCGATCCGCCGCTGGTCTTGCGCGAAACCAACGTAGAAGACCGCCGCTCGGTTTACGTCGTGCTGACCGACGCCGGGCGCGAGCGCTTCATCGGCGTGCAGACCGACCTCATGGATCAACTGCGCGCGGTGCTGGGGCTGCTCAACGCCGATGAACGCCGCTCGCTGCTCTTCGACCTCACGCGCTACGTCGACATGCTCATCCTGCGCGCCTAGCCTACTCCCGCATCACGCTTCAACCCGGCGTTTTTTCGCGCCTAACGCCCAAACCGTTTATAGTACTTGGCGCATTCAATCACGATTGAGGAGAGCACATGTCCGCGGATAAGGACTTTCTGAAAGAGAACGCCACCAAAGAAGGCGTGAGCACGACCAAGAGCGGCCTGCAATACAAGGTGCTGACGCAGGGAACCGGACCGAAGCCTAAGAGCGCCAACAGCGAAGTCGAAGTGCATTACGAGGGGCGGCTGATCAACGGGTCAGTCTTTGACAGCTCGTACAAGCGCGGCGAAACGATTAACTTCTTCCTGAATCAGGTCATCCCCGGTTGGACGGAAGGCTTGCAGTTGATGCCCACCGGTTCGATCTACGAGCTGTATATCCCGTCGGAACTGGGCTACGGTCCGCGCGGCGCGGCGGGCGTCATCCCCCCCAACGCCACGCTGATCTTCAAGGTCGAGCTGATCAAGGTGTTTGAGTAGGCAGCATTTTCCGACCCCACCCCCAGCCCCTCCCCGAATTCAGGGAGGGGAGCCAGCATCGTATGCCAAGCCAGATTTGTTTTCGTAGGGACGCAATTATGCAGTTTAACTAATGATCGCGGATATTGGCTGTAGGGGCGACCCTATGTGGTCGCCCGTACGTGGGACACCACCCCTCCCCTACATTCGGATCTCCGTACTCATAAGTTAAATTGCATCATGCGTCCGCTGCAAGACTGAGACGGACGCGCCGCTGCGCGTCCCTACACAAATCTGTTGTCCCTCAAACCCGCAGGTCACTGCGCGAGGTTTGGGTGAGGTTAGCCTGCCTCAATTCGTCAGCGGTTCGTCGCTCAGGAACATCTGCACCGCGATCTGGCCGCTGCCGCCGCCCGTCGAATTCGCAATCAGCAGCGTGTAAGCGCCGCTGTTCGGAATCTCGTAGTTGAGTACGAGCGCCGCGCCATTGTTACCACTGTCGTCGTCGCCAATGAGCGGCTTGCCCGTCTCATCAAGCAGCACCATGATCGTGTCGATGGCCGTGTTTTCGTCCGTCGAGATCGCAATCCCGCTGAAATACGTTCCCACCTTGACTTCAAGCGGATACGCGAAGACCGCGCCTGGTTCGATCTGCGCCATGACCGCCGCGCCCGATTCCAGCGCCGCGCCGTCGGTGCGCTCGGTCTGAATCAGGTTGATGTACGTCAGGTAATCTTCGGCGGCGAGCTGCGTTTGCCCATCCGTCGCGTAGATGTAGCCGCGATACACATACAGCACCGGGTTCTGCCCATCCAGTTCCAGTGCCGCATTGAAATCGGCCAGCGCATTATCGAGCTGTTCGAGCGCGGCGTAGCTCAGGGCGCGGCGGAAGTAGGTTTGCGCGTCCGGGATGAGATCGAGCGCAGCCGTGTAGTCGCTCACCGCCTCGTCGAGGCGCTCCTGCTGCCCGTAAATGCCCGCGCGCACGCGATAAATGTCTGCTTCGAGATCGGGCGGCAGGTCGTCGATGCTCAGCGCGAGGTCGAATTCAGCCAGCGCGGCCTCCGCATCGCCCAGATTGAGGTGACTCAACGCGGTGGCGTAGTAGCTCTCACCCGCCGTTGGGTTGAACAGCGAGAACAGGCTGAAGCGCAGAATGGCCTGCTCATAATCCTGCGCGTCGAACAGCGCCACCGCTTGATCGAAGATGCCGGGGAAGACGACGGCGGCCGGTTCCGGCGTCGGTTCGTCCTGCGCGAACACGGGCACGGCTGCCAGTAACATGATCATTGCGATCAGAGTCCGAAATTTACCCATAAACCTCAGCCCTTGTCGGGACGCGCCCTGCACGTCCGTCTAACAATACGGTCCACACCTCACCCCAACCCCCTCCCAAGGGAGAGGGGCTAACAACCTACCCCCCGCCGCGCGTTGAGTTCGCGCGTGAGCGTCTCTTTGACGAGCGCCGGGTTCCCGCGTCCGCCCAGTTCCGCCATGATTTTGCCCATCAGCGGGCCGAACACCTTGTCCTTGCCCGCGATATAGTCCTCTACCAGCCGCGCGTTTTCGGCCAACACCTTGGCCAGCGCCGCTTCAATCGCGCCCGTGTCGGAAATCTGTCCTAAGCCCTTCGCCTTGACGATGTCTTCCGGCGATCCGCCCGTCTCCCACATATCGTTGAGCACGGTGACGCCAGTCGCCTTGTTGATCGTGCCGTCATCGACCATCTTAACGAGCGCGCCCAGCTTCTCCGGCGCGACCTTCTCGGCGGCGCTTTCGCGCTCGATGCCGTCGCGGTTGAGCAGACCGAACAGGTTGCCCGTGATCCAGTTCGAAGCGGATTTAGGATTCGCGCCGTCCGCGATCACGCCTTCGTAGTAGGTCGCGACCGCTTTCTCCGCGGTCAGGACGGAGGCGTCGTAGCGGCTGAGGCCAAAGCTGTTGATGAAGCGGTCACGCTTGGCATCCGGCAGTTCTGGCAGGCGCGCGCGCACCCGCTCCACCCATTCACGGCTGACTTCCACGACGGGCAGGTCGGGTTCGGGGAAATAGCGATATTCATCGGCGCTCTCTTTGTAGCGCTGCACGACCGTGCGCTGCTTCGCTTCGTCCCAGCCCATCGTCGCCTGCCGCACGCCCTCGCCCGACTCCCACGCTTTGATCTGGCGGGCGACTTCGTACTCAATTGAGCGGAACAGACTGCGGATGCTGTTCAGGTTCTTGACCTCGGTGCGCGTGCGGTAGCCCGTGTCATCTTTGTGCATCACGCTGATGTTCGGCTCGACGCGCATCACGCCCTTCGACATATCGCCGTCGTTCACGCCGAGATACTGCAGAATCGCGCGCAGCTTGCGGGCGAAGACTTCGGCAGCTTCCGCGCTGTGAATATCCGGCTCGGTGACGATTTCCAGCAGCGGCACACCCGCGCGGTTGTAGTCGATCAGGCTGTAGCCATCGACATGCACCGATTTGCCGGTGTCTTCTTCAAGGTGGGCGCGGCGCACACGGATGGTCGCCGTCGTGCCATCGCTGAGATCAATGTCCAGCGTGCCGCGCACGGAGAGCGGGCGGTCATACTGGCTGATCTGGTAGCCTTTGGGGAGATCGGGATAGAAGTAGCTCTTGCGCGCGAACTGGTTGATCGCGGGGATTTCGCAGTTGAGCGCCAGCCCGACCATCATCGCCATTTCGACGGCTTCCTGGTTGATGACGGGGAGCGTCCCCGGCAAACCGAGCGACACGGGATCAACGGCGGTATTCGGCGGCGCGGTCACGCTGTCTACGACGGGGCACGCGCTGAACATTTTGCTCTGGGTGAGGAGTTCGGCATGGATTTCCAAGCCGATGATCGGCTTCCAATCGCTCATGAATCATCGTCCTGTTTGGAGTTTCGCTTCGGCTGCTGATTCTAACACAAGTCGGCGGTTAGCCGTTAGCTTTTAGCGATTGGCGATTAGCCTTTAGCGATTAGATATTGCGATGCTGTCGGCTTCCATCCCGTGTGCGAGCGAGGCAAGCCGGTAGCAGTGCGTAGCGTAACCCTTTTTGGGCGGGATGCAATTAACCGCATCCTTAACAAAATCGCCCTTTGAGGGACGCGAACGGCGCGTCCGTTCGTGATTCCGGCGGACGCTCCTTGGCGTCCCTTAGCGCTCTTTGTTAAAACTTCCGACGATTCGTTTCCACAAGCGCCCCGGGGGTAAGTGCGCCGTCCCGCTCGTAATTCACGAGAATGACCCCCTTCGGGGTGACTTGACTTTCCGTCACCTTGAACGCCAGCGGGATCGAGCCATCGGCAAACAGCCGCTTACCCTTCCCCAGCGTCAGTGGATAGATCTTCAGCCAGAAGGCATCGACCAGATCCTGCTGCATGAGCGTCTGAACGAGGTTACCGCTGCCATAAACATGCAAATCCGGCCCCGGCTGCTGTTTGATCTGGCTGACTTTTGCCCCGATGTCTCCGCTCAAAAACACGGTCGGCTGCCACTCGTGCGCCGTAAGCGTATTCGACGCAACGTACTTGGTCGCCGTATTGACCCCCGGCCAGATATCCGCATGGTACGGCCAGTATGGTGCCCAAATGTCAAAGGTTTTGCGCCCGATCAACAGATCAAACGGCAGCTTCATCTCACGCTGGACGACGCTCCCCACCAGCTCGTCGGTATACGCCCCGATCCACCCGCCGTACGCAAAACCGCCGCTCGGGTCTTCGTCGGCGCGCCCCATCGATTGGATGACACCATCAAGGGACAGGTGGGAAATGACAATCAATTTGCGCATCGTGGACTCCTGCAACATCGGCTAATTTTCCGCAGAAAATAGCACAGATGTTCAATGTGTGCAAATGCGGCAGTCAGGTGCTACGAAGCAAGGGCTGCGAGAATCGGCTGATACCGCGCATCGGCGGTGAGTTCGGCGCGCATGGCAGCGCGCATATCGGCGTTGGCGCGTGACCAACCAGCGCGGCATAGGCTGATCGCCCCGTCGAGATCGCCCTGTTCGAAGCGCACTAAGCCGCGATTGAACGGGATCGCGGCGTCGCCCGGTTCCGCGGCTTCAGCCGCTTGATAATCGGCGTCTGCTTCAGCGTAGCGACCGGAGCGGCGGTAGGCATCCGCGCGTTTGAGGAGCAGATTGGCCTGCATGGCGACCAGCAAGCGCTTGTCTTTCGCCACGGCGATTAACGCGGCGAGCTGATCGGCGGCCTGCGTGAAATGCGCCAGCGCACTCGGCAGATCGCCGCGCAGCGCATCGACTTCGCCGTGCGCCTGATGCCAGTGCCATGCCTGTGGCAGTGAGTCCAACACGACGAGCGCGCGCTCATACTGACCGAGGTCTTTCAACACCCGGAAGTAGAACTCGGCATAGCCCACCGGGCTGAGCGTCCACGCGCGTTCGTAAGCCGCCGCCGCGCCGAGTACAGCACCTTGACCGAGCAAAATCGATCCGCGCACGCCGTAATCGCTGGCGTTGGGCTCGGCCAGCGCATCGAGATCCGCCAGCGCGGTGGCGATGCCTTCAGGGAAATCACGCAGCACCTGCACCCGCAGACGGCGCGCGCTGTCATCCTGCGGGAAGGCGGTCAGATGCTCGTCGAGCGCCGCCAGAGCGAGATTCAACTCGCCCGTTTCCAAATACGCTTCGGCTAACTGCATGGGCGTGTAAGTCAATTAGGGCTCCATCAGACGGATATTTGCATTTGTATGGTCAGCCGTCGAAGCGGACGCGCAGAAGCGCGTCCCTACATAAGATTTTAAAGGAGTGAGCGAATTGAGCGTTTACTCGTCCCCCATGATGAACGCCGGGAGCAGCATTTGCTCGCTGAGCGGCAGCCAGAAGCTGAAGCGACTGCCTGTGCCCGGCGCGCTCTGCACGCTGATTTTGCCGCCGTGCAGCTCGACAATCTCTTTGGCGATGCTTAACCCTAAGCCTGTGCCAATCACCTGACTGGTCACGCGGAAGAATGGCTCGAAAATGTGCGGCAGGTTGTCCTCAGCAATCCCGATGCCTGTGTCTTCCACTTCGATGCGGGCGCAGCACAACGTGCCCGCCGGATCATAAATCGGTTGGGCGCGTAAGGTCACCGCGCCGCCGGGCGGCGTGTAGTTGAGCGCGTTCGTCACCAGATTCGTGATCACCTGCGTCACCCGTTCGAGATCGGCGCTGACGATCAGCGGTTCCTCGGGCAGTTCGACGGCGAGGCGCAGATTCTTCTGCTCGGCTTCCGGCATCTGCACAGTGACGACATTGCGCAGCAGGCGCTGCACTTCCACCTGCCCGACCTGCAGCCGAATCATGCCGCGTTCGAAGCGGCTCACATCCAGCAGGTCTTCGACCAAGCGCTGCATGCGTCCGCTAACCTCTTCGAGCACACGCAGATGCTCGTGCAGGCGTTCAGGTTGGCGTTTGGCGAGGTACACACGCGTCTTGAGGTTGGCGATGGGCGTGCGCAGCTCATGCGAGGCATGGGCGACAAAGCGGGCTTTTTGCTGCGCCAGCGCTTTTTCTTCGCTCACGTCGCGCATCACACAGACTGCCCCGGTATTCCGGCCATTGTCCCCGCCGACGAGCGTCACCGAGAGCTGCGCGGCAAACTGCGTGCCATCTTTGCGCGTGAAGTTGTAGTCCAGCGCCCAGCGCCCGGTGCGGCGCAGCACATACATGGCTTCCGCCATGCGTTCCTCAAAGAGATGTTCGCCCACCCGCTGCGGTTTGAACAACTGCACCGAGAGCAGCTTCCATTCTTCGGCGGTGTACCCGGTCAGTCGTTCCAGCGCGCCGTTGACATAGTGCGTTTCAAATCCCTGCGCAGTGTACTCGGTATACATGACGCCTTCGCTCATGCCTTCGATGATCGTGCGCAGTTGGCGGCGCTCATGTTCGAGTTCGGCGGTGCGTTCGATGATGCGCCGTTCCAGCTCCACGGCCTGCACGCGCACCTGATCGTAGAGGCGGGCATTGCGAATAGCGATGGCCGCCTGATCCGCGAAGGATTGCAGGCGTTCGGCATCAACGCGATTGAAGCGATTCAGCGAATGACTGTCGAGGTTCAGGAAACCGATTACGTAGCGCCCCACGCGAATGGGCGCGCCCAGATAGGCCTTCGTCCAGCGGCGATGTTCATCGCCCACATGATGCCAATCCGGATACGCATCGACATCGGGGATGATCAGCGGGTTGCGATTCACGATCATCCATTGCAGCGTGGGCGTGTGACGCACAGAGAACACGATATTGCGATGCGTTTGGTCGAGCGGCACGCTCTCAGCCGCCCACGAGCGCACCACCCGCGCCATCGAGCCTTCGATCAGCATGATACTGCTGCGCTCATGCGGGACGACGAGCTGCACTTCCTGCAAAATGCGATCCATCACCTCGTCGAGTTCGAGCGTGCTGGAGAGCACTGCCGCCGTATTGCGCAAGGCTTCCGCCAGAATGCGCTGATCGTGTTCCGCCGCTTCTGCTTTGCGCCGCTTGGTGATGTCGAACAGGATCATATACATCAGTGTCCGCCCCTCATATTCGAGCGGACTGGAGAAGATTTTGACGTGCCGGATTTCGCCGGAATGATTGCGATGGCGGAAATTGAACAGCGTCCAGTTGCGCGTGCTGCCGACGGTATCGCCCGGAATCGGCGAGTCCAGGTCGGCGATGGTCATCTGGCGGAGCTGCTCGCGGGTGTAGCCATAAAACTGCCCCGCCGCGCTGTTGGCATCGACGATGCGTCCATCGGTGGGATCAATCAGCAGCTTGATCGCGCGGTTGGTTTCGAAGGTTTGCAGCCAGCGCTTCTCGTATTCATCGCTGCGCCGTAGGGCACTGAAGTGCGTCAGCAGCAGTTCGACGCGATGGCGGAGCAGCAGATCCGACACCGGCATGGTGATCATGTCGGTTACGCCGACGCGCAGCGCCTGCCGGATGCTGTGTTCATCATTGGTGACGATGAGCAGAATCGGCACCCTGGCGCCCACCTGCTGAACAATCACTTCCCAGTCGCGCAGGCTTTGGCTCAGGATGAGGAGATCGGCATGGGGGAAGAGAGCGAGGCATTCTTCAAGACTGCCGACCGAGGCAATGCGATATTGGTCGAGAATCGCCGCAAAAGACAGGCGTTGTCTGCGATCCTCATCGGCGACCAATATCGAAAGCGACTCGAGCATCGGCTATCCCCCGTGTACTTCTCATCAAGTTAACACGAAGGTTCCGCTGGCACAATATCAATTTATTAAAAATGTGTAATTCGTACGAGATTGTGGTGAGATTGGTTATTAGGCGAATCGGGGTCAGAAAACCAACCGGGCGCAGCATGTGCGCCCGGTCGTCGATACAGATTCAAGCAGTGGCCGTCGATTCAGCCATGATGCCGCATGAAGCGTTCCATGCGGTTGAGCGCTTCTTCGATGTTCTCATAGGAATTGGTGTAGCTGGCGCGGACAAACCCGCGACCGCTCTCGCCGAAGGCGCTGCCCGGTACAACCGCGACCTGTTCTTCCATCAGCAGGCGTTCGCAGAATTCTTCATCCTGCATGCCCGTCGCTTCGATGTTGGGGAAGGCGTAGAACGCGCCACGCGGTTCAAAGCAGGTCAGGCCAAGGTCGTTGAACCCGCCGACAATCAAACGGCGGCGGCGGTCGTACTCCTGCCGCATCGCTTCGACATCGTCCTCGCCGGAGACCAGCGCTTGCAGTGCGGCGTGCTGACCGATGGTCGGCGCGGACATGATCAGGTACTGGTGCAGCTTGCGCATGGCATCCATGATGGGCGCGGTGGACGTCGCATAGCCGATGCGCCAGCCCGTCATCGCATACGATTTGCTCATCCCGCTCAACAGGATCGTGCGTTCGTACATATTGGGCAGCGCGGCAAAGCAGATGTGTTCGAAACCGTACACCAGCCGCTCGTAAATCTCGTCGGAGATGACCATCAGGTCATGTTTTTCGGCGACGGCGGCGACTTGCAGCATATGCTCGCGGTCGAGGATCGCGCCGGTCGGGTTGTTCGGGTAGCTGATGAGGATCGCTTTAGTTCGCGGGGTCACGGCAGCTTCGAGCTGCGCGCCCGTCACCTGAAACTCGTCTTCGATCAGGGCATTGACGATCACCGGGACGCCGCCCGCCATTTCGACAGCGGCCGCATTCGCGACAAAGCAGGGCTGCACGACGAGCACTTCATCACCGGGGTCGAGGATGGCTTTGAGCGCCAGCCACAGCGCCTCGCTCACGCCAACCGTCACCAGCACTTGATCGTCGGGCGAGTAGTGCACGCCGTAGCGCCGTTCGATATGCGCCGCAATCCCGCGCCGCAGTTCAATTGTGCCGGAATTCGACGTGTAAGCCGTTTTCCCGGCCATCAGCGAATCGATGCCTGCGCGCATGATGTGATCGGGGGTGGTGAAATTCGGTTCACCGATGCCCAAGGTGATCACATTTTCCATCGTCGCCGCGATGTCAAAGTACCGGCGAATGCCGGAGGGTTTCATATTCTGGACGCTCTGAGAAATGAAGCTTCGCATAATCGATCCTGTCAGAAGTAAGCCTAACCATTATCTAGCACATTCGCCTGGCTGAACACGCCAAGAGTCATCAAAATGACTATGACGTCTCATACATTGTGTACGAAAACGTCCGCCTCGCCTCCGCTTGCGCCGGATACGACTGCGCGTTGTGAGGATTACGCCCCGGCGCCGTGTCCCGTCCCGGTTGGTAAATGTGTCTGAATCTGGCAGACTGCCCGCCCGAACCGTCATAGAGAGGGGATTAGCACATCATGGACTGGCTGGTCCGTTGCTGATCTTGACCCCGGGGTTAAAATGAGATGGATAGAGGTAATGGGAAAGGCGGGGTATGACGTTCGACAATAACCTGATTGTTGTGCTGGCCTTGGTAGTGCTGGCCTTCCTGTGCCTGTTGATCGTGATCTTCATCGCGGCGCTCTTCATGCGCATCACGGGACGCGGCATCATCCCCTTACTGCTCTCGCTGCGCGAACAATTTTCCGAGTCGGACCCGGAAGACGAACGCCGTTACGCTCCAAAGGGGCACGCCGATTTGCGCTCGATCGCGCAGCAGCACGATTTCAACGCGGCGCTCGCCCAGCAGGTGATCGAGAAGCAAACGGTCGCGCCCACACCACCGCCGATCACGCCGCAGAATGCGCCATATGTCGCCAATGATATTCAGCCCGCCGACTCGTATCACACGCCGCCGCCCACATTTGTCCCGCCCGGCGCCTCCGCGCAGGCGGCGCATCCGCTCCCGCCCGCCACGCCGACGCCGCGTTTCGGTCACCGCGCGCCGGGAGCCAAACGACCGCCCAGTGACCGCCGCCGGGACGAAGACGACGAACTCGGCAGCGATATGCTCGATTTCGACGGGGATGGCAGCGCGGATGTGTAGGCTTAATGATTGGTGATAAGTGTGTGTTTTCGCTGATCTTCATCTCAGAAACTCATAATTCTTAGCTATACTAGACAGTATGGCGACAATCGACACATAGGAAAATGGAATGGCAGGTGAACGGATACTACTGATCGAAGATGAAGCACGGATCGCCCAGTTTGTCGAACGCGCCTTGATTTACGAAGGCTACCGTGTCAGTGTGGCACGGGAAGGTCAAAATGGGCTGGCGATTGCGCGTGATAACCCGCCTGATCTCGTCATTCTCGATTGGATGCTCCCCGGTTTAGATGGTTTGGAAGTCTGCAAGCGGCTGCGCGCCGCGAGCGACGTTCCGATTCTCATGCTCACGGCGAAAGATGACATCAAAGATCGCGTGCAGGGTTTGGACGCGGGCGCAGATGACTATCTGGTCAAGCCGTTCTCGGTCGACGAGCTGATGGCCCGCGTGCGCGCGTTGTTTCGCCGCTCAACGCCGACCTCCCGCCCGGAGATTCTGCGCTTTGCCGACCTAACGCTCGACACGGGCACGCACCGCGCCTACCGCGGCGAACGTCCGATCGACCTGACGGCGAAGGAATACGAACTGCTGGAATTGTTCATGCGCAATCCGCGACAGGTACTCACCCGTGACGTGATCTTCGACCGGGTGTGGGGCTACGACTTCGGCGGTGAAAGCAACATCATCGAAGTGTACGTGCGCTATTTGCGCCAGAAAACGGAGCAAAACGGCGAACCCCGCCTCGTGCATACCGTGCGCGGCGTCGGGTACGTGCTGCGCGAAGAAGAATAATGCGTCATGACCATTCGCAGCAAGCTCATCCTGTGGTATTCCGTCCTCCTCGCGGCGATCATTATCGTCTTTGGCGTGAGCGTGTTCTTCGTCTCGCGCTGGACGCTGGTCACCAGCGTCGATACGACGCTCACTGAAACCGTCGATCAGGTACTGAAGAACAGTTCAGCAGAGCTTGTCCGCGAATTTGGCAGCCCGGCACGGATCGTGGTCTTTTTCCCACAGCTTGATGTCTTCCGCGCCTCGGGCGTGGTGGTGCAGGTGTGGGATATGAGCGAGGCGGAGCCGCGGCTGCTGCGCGCCTCGTCCAACCTCGACGATTACACCCAACCGATTGACTCTAGCATGATCAACCCCGATCCGGCGCTGTATCAACGCTCGGATTCGGGGGTGGTGACGAACCTCTACAGCTATGTGACGGTGGAGACCGGAACGTGGCGAGTGCTCACCCGGCCCATTAATGTGTGGGGGCGACCGCTCGTCCTACAGGCGGCGACCGCCTTTGATGCGGTCAACCTCGCGACTAAGGGGCTGCTGGCGATCCTCATCGGCAGCATGACGCTGGCCGTCTTCGGGTCGATTGGCATCAGCCTGCTGCTGGCGGAACGCGCGCTCAAGCCGATTGACTCGGTGACGCGCGCCGCGGCCAAAATCACCGCCGCCGATGACCTCAAAACGCGCCTCGACTGGACCGGGCCGGAAGACGAAATCGGACGGCTGGTGCAGGTGTTCAACGGCGTGATGGAACGGCTGGAGCATCTGTTCAGCGTCCAGCAGCGCTTCGTCGCGGATGTGTCACACGAACTACGCACGCCGCTCACCGCAATTCGCGGTCACGTCGACTTGATCAAGCGCTACGGCATGGACAAAGACTCGCTGGATGCGATTGAGAGCGAAGTCGAACGCATGTCCCGCCTCGTCAGCGATTTGCTCTTGTTGGCCAAAGCCGACTACGGCGGGCTGACGCTCAATGCCGAGCCGGTCGACCTCGACGTGATCGTTGGGGAAACGCTGCGCGAAGCGCGCGCGCTCGCCAGCAACCGCGACCTCAAAATCACGGTGCTGAACTTTGAGCCAGTGCGCGTGAGCGGCGACCCGGATCGCCTCAAGCAGCTCCTGCTCAACCTGACGAGCAATGCGATCAAGTTCACGCCGGACGGCGGGCAGATCATCCTCAATTTGAGCAAAACGGAAACAGAGGCCGTGCTGGAAGTCGCCGATAACGGCATCGGCATTGCGCCGGAAGATCTGAAGCGCATCTTCGACCGCTTCTATCAGGCAGAACCGTCACGCGTGCGCAAAGGCGAAGGGGCGGGCTTAGGGTTATCGATTGCCCGCTGGATTGTGGACGCGCATGGGGGAAAAATAACGGTGACGAGCGAAGTCGGCGTCGGAACCACCTTTACCGTGACGCTTCCGCACATTGAGGAGCACGTCGCCTCGCCAGAACATGCCGCGGTCACCCGACCGGGGCTGCGACTGTTACGCCGGACGAACCCGCCACCGCAGAAAATTAAGCCTTAGGGCTGTCCAGGTGCGCCTTGCTGCTGATCAGAATATCGCGCAGGTGCGTATCCGAGAGCGTGTAATAGACGTGCCGCCCGGTCTTCTTCCACGCGACCAGACCCTGTTCACGCAGGTACTTGAGCTGATGGGAGACGGCCGGCTGATCCATGCCGAGCGCATGCGTGAGTTCAGATACACACCACTCGCCATCCGCCAGCGCTTTGACGAGGCGCACGCGCGTGGGGTCGGACAGAACCTGAAAGAAACGGGCAATCTGACGCGCATCTTCGGTGTTGAGGATGTGCAATTGAGTTCTCTGCGACATTATTTCATCCCTTATAGTAGCGTTTAATATAGGGTATGCGAGTTTGAGGGGAGCGTCAACTCGACTAGCGGCTAGTTTTTACTCGACTTCAGATTAGGCCAATCGCATGGATGGCTGCGCATGCACCGCTTTTGAGGGGAAAGACGGGGTCGCCAATCTCTCTGAAACCGATTTCGAGGTCCGTAAATCAAGTAGCCGATTCGTCCTACTCGGATAGTCGGCAGCGTCCGACCCTGCACACAAATTCAGGGCGGCGAGCCAACACCGACCGTAAAACCAAATTGGTTTTCGCAGGGACGCAATTGTGCAGTTTAAGAAAAGAAGATGGTGTTTGTAGGGACAAGGCGTGCCTTGTCCGTTCTCAGCGGACAGCGCCTGCGCTGTCCCTACGATCTCCGTATTCATAAGTTAAATTGCATCATTGCGTCCGCTGACGAAGTGGAAAAGCTTCAAAGGATGCTATTTAAACACCCCTTCATTGCGTCCGCCGGATTGTAGAGTGCGGTTAGTCCGCGAAACTGCGTGGGGGCAGTTCGCCGACCAGCATGAGCGCGTAACTGCCCTGCGTGCGGTTCGCAAAGCTGCTGAGAATCAACGTGTGCGGCTCGGTATCGGTGATGAGCGCGCCCGCGTCAAAGCGATCCCCGACAATGTTCCCGTACGTCTCAAAGCGAATGCCCGTGCCCGTTGCCGGGGCGACCTGGTCGCACCCGCGCGCGCCTGCGTCGTCACACGACTGCTCGTCGAGCAGCACGACCGGATCAAGCCGATCATAGACCTGAATCATATAGGCTGTGAGCGTCGTACTCTGCGCCGGAAGCGGCCCAAAACGGACGTTAAACATATCAGTGTCACTGGCTGGCTGAAGGTTGAGTCCTTCCAGCAGCGCGATGTACTGCCCACTGCTGCCGTCCACCCCACCGATGATAACCGTCATCTCGCCGAGATCGGTACCGTTCGGGCTAATGACCAATTGATTGGAATTGGTGGGATCGCTGGGAACCTGAGTGCCATCCGGCAGGCTGAGCGTGGCCCGCACGCGGTCTTCCGGGCGCGGCAGCAGGCATTCGTCGGTCGACTGCGCGCTGGACAGGAAGCGGATCACGGGCGCGAACCCCGACTCACCAAGCACTGTGACGCGGTAACTCGTCATGTCACTGGCATCCATGTGGAAGCTGACGGTCGCCAGTGTGACGACTTCCTGATCCTCGCACACAAACGTGACTTCCTGAAACGCCGGGTCGATCACCGTGAGGGTGCCCACGCGTTCGACGCGCAGCACGTAGCGCCCAGTGGTCGTGCCCTGATCCAGCCCCGCGCGCCCCGCCACAATCACAAATGTCCCACTCTCGGGGAATTCGAAGCGCAGGCGCAGTGTGCCGTTTGGTGCACCGTCTTCACTGCGCTCCAGCAGCGTGCCACCCGATGTGAGCACGCCGATCACGGGCGCGAGGCCGTCGTACGCCTCGATTTCAATGTCGACTTGATCGCCCGCTGTCGCTTCGATCTGCCACCAGTCGAACGCCGCCGTCGCGCTGATTGTTTCCTCGACCGTCATGCCGAAGCCGATAGGCTGCACTTGCGGCGCGTCGGTCTGGGCCGCGACGGGAAAGGCGCACAGCAGCGCGCAGAGCAGAATCAGGGCTGGATGAAATGCGCGTGTGATGGATCGGTTCATCGAGTTCATATCCTCAGCGAGGGGGTTGTCGGCCGGACGTTTGTGCGAGCAATGTCCGCATCGACAGTGTTCCGCCGCCCTCACCTCGCCTTTAGGAGAGAGGCGGGGGTGAGGTTTAGGTACTTTCCAGCCTTCAACCATTCTACGACTTCGCCGGGAACTTGGTTCGATTCCACGTCATGATGAAATGCACGAGCAGCCCGAAGACCAAGCCCCAGAACGGCGCGCCGATCCCGAGCAGCGAGAAGTTCGCCGCGGTGCACAGCAGTGCCGCCAGCGCGCCTTCCCGCCCTTCGACAGCAGTCATCGCGCCGCTCAATGACGACAGAATCGCGCTGACCAAGCCTAACCCCGCGGTCGCCGCAATCAGCGCGTGCGGCAGCCCGGCGAACAGGGCTACCAGCGCCGCGCCGAAGATCCCTGTCACGATGTACCACACCCCCGTCGCCACGCCCGCGGAATAGCGCTTGTCTTTGTCGGGATGCGCCTCGTGCCCGGTGACCAGCGCGGCGGTAATCGCTGCCAGCGTGACGCCATGCCCACCAAACGGCGCGGTGAGCAGCGAAACGCCGCCGGTGACGATCAGCGCCTTGTCGATAGGCGCGTCGTAGCCCGCGTTTTTGAGCACCGCTTGGCCCGGCGCATTCTGCCCGGTGAGCGCCAGCGCGAACAGGGGCAGCGCCAAGCCGAGCAGCGCCTGCAGCGAGAACGTCGGCGCGGTCAGTTCGGGCGCGGTCAGCGAAAGCGTGAAGCTGTCAACGTGCACAGCCGAGCTCACGAACGCCAGCACCAGCCCCACAAGCAGCGTGATCGCCGCGGGCGCGCGGAAATTGCGCCGCCGCAGCACGAAGAAGACGACGATCATCGGCAGCACAATCCACGGTGCGTCCGGAATGGCATCAAACGCGGCGATCCCGAAGCGAATCAGGATGCCCGCCAGCATGCCGAGCACGATGGGCATCGGCAGCAAGCCCATCACCCGCCCGAACAAACCCGAAAAACCGAGCAGCATGATCGCCGCGCTGGCGAGGATGTATGCGCCGATGGCTTCGCTGAAGGCATACTGACCTAGACTGATGACGAGCAGCGCTACACCGGGCGTCGACCAGGCGGCGACGACGGGCTGGCGAAACCACAGGCTCATGATCAGGCTGCTGAGACCGGATCCAACCGTGATCGCCAGCACCCACGACGACGTTTGCCCCGGCGTCAAATTAGCATTGGCGGCGGCCTGAAAGACGATGACGAGCGACGACGCATAGCCGATCACGATGACGAGCAGGCCGGACAGCACGGCGGACGGCGTCAGCGCGCCGGGGAGATCGCGCAGATTACGGGCAAAGGCAGCGAGCATAGAGAATTTCTTCCTCAAGGCACTTGATAAAACAAGGACAAGGCATGCCTTGTCCCTACAAAGACGAACCTCGTAGGGACGAGGCATGCCTCGTCCACCGAATACATTCTATAGCTTAGGAATCAAAAAGGCGACTCGGATGAGCCGCCTTTGAAATTTCGCAGTGGGCGAAATTACTTGATGACGATCTTCGCGCCTTCGGCTTCGATGATCGTCTTGGCTTCGTTGGCCTTGTCCTTGCTGACGGCTTCGAGGACCAGCGGCTTTTCAGCTTCGACCAGATCCTTCGCTTCCTTCAGACCGAGGTTGGTGACCTGACGAACGGCCTTGATGACGTTGATCTTCTTGGGGCCAACATCGTCGAGGATCACGTTGAATTCGGTCTGTTCTTCGACCGGTTCCGGAGCCGCAGCCGCAGCCGCGCCGCCCGCTGCCGGGGCCGCCATCATCATCATGCCGCCGCCCGAAGCCGCGGTCACGCCCCATTTTTCTTCGAGGAGTTTCTTGAGTTCCGACGCTTCCAGAATAGTCAGCGCGCTGAGTTCATCCACCAAACGATTCAAATCTGCCATTTCAAGTCCTTTCGAGCTTGTGATTTTAACGAGTGATGTTGGGGGAAATGGGCCTTAAGCGGCGGCATCGCCCTGTTCTTTTTCCTGCAAGTAAGCTTGCAGCACGTTGACGACCTGACCCGTTGCCGAGCTGAGCAGCCCCGCCAGCAGCGATGCCGGTTGGACGATCAGACCCGCGAGCTGAGCATGGATTTCGTCGAGCGTCGGCAGGTTCGCGACCGCTTCCAGTTCCTTCGCGTTGAAGACGGAACCGGAGATCACACCACCCTTGACGACGAAGAAATCGCCGTTGTCCTTGGCGAATGCCTGAACCGCCTTGGCCACTGCGGGGAGGTTGCCGTTGCCGAACACGACCCCGGTTTGACCTTCCAGCAGTTCGCGCGGGACTGGCCACCCATTTTGTTCCAACGCAATGCGGAACAGGGTGTTCTTGGTCACCGAGTAGGTGCCACCCGCCGCGTCGCCGAGCCGCTTCCGCAGATCGTTGACCTTGTCCGTGTTCATCTTGCGATATTCCGCGAGGATGAAACCATCGGTCTTGCTCAACAACTGAGTATACGTGGCGACGAGTTCTTCTTTGCGCTCCCGTGTGATTGCCAAGCGCATCCTCCTTTCCTGAAAATAGCTGTTAGCCTTTAGCTATCAGCGATTAGCCCAAAGCACGCGATCCCGCGAGGGGTCGCCGCTCTTCGCTAACTGCTAAGCGCTAATTGCTAAGCGCTAAAAACAAAAACAGCCCTCGCAAACGCGCGAAGGGCTGTCTATTCACGGTGGAATAAGACATTGGGTTCCCTCGCCTCGGCAGGAGATTAAGCGGATGATCCGCACCTGCGGTCTGCGGCAAAGTCGAATTGACTAAGCGAGAGTTATTCTAACTGATGCCAGCAAACGCTGACAAGGGTCAGCTTCCCGCCCCGAGTTCGCACGTTCCGGCGCTGATGTCACAGATGCCGATGGTCTCGAAATTCTGCTGCACCTCGAATGTCGCCCCGCGTTCGCTGCTCGTCCAGAAGCGGCGTGTACTGCTCACCTGCGCCCAGGCGTAACGACCGCGACAGTCGCGCGGCAGTTCGATCTCATCTTCGGGGACGCTGCCCACCCACGCACAGTAGCCGCTCGGGAGCAAGCCCGTGCGCGACGTGGAAGTCCACGTTGTGCTGTTAAAGCTGATGCGAGTACGCCCGACGATCTGCATGAAGATCAGCCCTTCAATGCTGACCGCCCGCGACGAGCGGTTCAACAACGCGACCCCGTTCTCGCCGTACAGCAGCACCAGCGACGCCTGCGGCGCAGGTGTAACGATGACGGGCAGTTCGGTCGGCGTGGCCGTTCCGGTGGCCTCCGGTGTTGGCGTAGCGGTTGGCGGCGGGGTGGCGGTGGCCGTTGGTTCCGAAGTGGGCGTATCGGTCGGCGGCGGCGGGGTCGACGTCGCTGTTGGCTCAAGCGTATCGGTGGGCGGTGTGGTCGGCGTGGCCGTTGGCGAGAGTGTCGCGGTGTCCGTCGGCGTGCGGGTGCCCGCGTCCACGACGACCGGCGCATCCGTGGCCGTGGCGCTCAACTGGGCGACGATTTCGGCAATCCGCGTGTTGGTGGCGTTCGCCGTGCTCAGGGTGGTTTGGCCGTTCATCAGCATGAGCACAAGCGCGGCGACCAGCGCGATCAGCACAACTGCGCCGCCGACCGCGAGTCGTGTCCGGCGCGGCGGCGGCGGATGGCGCAGCGGCAGCGTCGGCTGCGTGGCCGGGTGGGTACGCGCATACTCCGGCGTATGCTCAAACGTGAAGCCGCGCTCTTGCAGTTCGGTATGTAGTTCCTCGAAAGCGCTGTCATAGTCGCGCTCGTGAAAGTGCACGCGCTGCAGGCGGTTGAGTTGAAAATGAATGCTGCACGGTCGCAGCAGCACCGGGATGACGGGCTTCTTCTGGTCGAGGAAATACTGCCATTCATCCTCAACATTGCTGGAAGCCATTGAGTCCGGCGAGAGGATGATGATCATCACCTCGGACTCGTTTAGCCCTTCCTGAATCGCAGTGCTCCACTTGACGCCGAGCGGAATATCTTCGAGGTCAATCCAGACTTCGGCGCCCAGTAGGCACAACGACGTCGTGAGGCGGCGCGCAAAAGCTTCATCTTTCCGGCTGTAGCTGATAAAGATCTGTGTCATTTTTCAACCCTGCCCGCTCTAAGTTAGGTGATCCGCCCTTCGAAACGCTGAAGTGCCGCCTGCAACCGCTGCTGCTGAATCGTCGTCGTGAGGTCACCGCGGGTGCGTTCGAGCACGCCGCGCACCACATCCGTGCGCCGCCGCAGATCACCCGTGATCGCGTCGGGAAAGTCAAACGTGACGAGCTGATCATAGATCGCATCCATCCAATTGAGCAAACGCTCGGCTTCGGCGGCGTCGCCGTCTTCACGGCGCAAAATGTCGAGGATGAAGCGGCGCAGTTCGGTGGCGGCTTCCGCCAGCCCGTTGAGGTAGGTGCTGGCATCCACATTCAGCGATTCCGGCGAGGGCAGCGGTTGATCCCGGATGATGGCATACGTCGCGAAGGCTTCGACTACCTCTTTGAGCGCATCTTGCGTGTAACCGCTGTAATGCAAATCCGGATAGTCTTTGATGACCGCACGCAGATCGTCGGCGGCGGTTTGCGCGACCGCCAGCTTGGCCTGCGCGGCGTCCCATTCGCGGCGGTGAATGGCGCGGATGCTCTCGGCGCAGTGGCGGATGAGTTCGCGCGAACGGCTGATCGCGCTGTCGCGCGCGGCGTTCTTGGTGACGAAGGCCGCACGGATTGAGTCTGAGATCCGGAGCAGGTCGGTCATCAGGGTTCGTCTTCCGGTTTGATCATGCCGAAGAGTTGATCCGCCAGCGAGGCCGTTTGCGGCGGCATGGGGATTTCGCCGAATTTCTCCTCGAAGCGGTCGAGGTTGGTTTGCAGCGCCCGCATGAACAGCTTGGCGTTGGCGGGCGTGAGCACGACGCGATTTTGCACCCGCGCGCGCGGATCATTCGGCATAATTTGCAGGAAGTCGAAGATGATTTCGCTGTTGGTATGGCTGACGATGACGGCGTTGGCGTAGGTCGCAGCGAGGTTGGCGGGAATTTCCAGCCGCAGTTGGCGCTGGTTGGGTTTCGGTGGTTGGGTCATAAGGGGGAAGTGTGCTCCTCAATCCACAAGGCCTGTCAGCAAGTGGGCTGACTCCTTCAAGCATACTGGATTACGCGAGGATTGAAAACAACCGTCCGCCCCCCGATTCAGGGGGCATGTGGGAAATAAAAAGGACAAGGTGTCAGCCTTGTCCTTGTATATCACTAGCCGTGAAGGTTTAGAACGGAATCTCGTCGACGTTCGAGCCACCGCTGCCGCCGCCGTAATCGCCGTAGTCGCCACCCTGATTGCCACCCTGCCCATCGCCGCGCTGCCCCAGCATCTGGAAGTTGTCGGCACGGAGTTCAAGGGATGCCTGTGGCTGACCGCTCTTATCAAGATAGGCGGAGACTTCGGGGTTGCCCACCACCATCACCTGCATGCCCTTCTTAATCCACTGGTTCGCCGTCTCTGCCAGTTTGTTCCAGCAGCTAACGCGCACCCACTGCGTCTTCTCTTGACGCTGATCGCCGCTCCCAAAACGCCGTGTCACTGCCACTGTGAAGGAACACACAGCAACACCGGATTGGGTGTACCGCATTTCCGGGTCTCTACCCACATTACCCAGTATGATCATCTGACTCCAGCCCGCCATGTGTCACACTCCTACTCTTAAGCGCAAATTTTCCCTCAGACAGTACGTAACATTATAACATAAATTCAACGAATTACACAGGGGAAATGTAGAACAAATCTGCGAATTCTTCGCCTGATATCATACATTTAGTGTCATACATAAAGCAGAGTGGCAACTCTAATCGAGGTCGTATTCGCGCATCCAGTCGCCGAGCGCGGAACGCACCCGCCCCCGCGGAATCAGATATGTGCCCGTCACCCACCCGTGATTCGCGATCTCGCGGTAGGTGAACGTGTGCCGATCGCGTTCCAGTTCGGAATCGATCCAGTGGACGAGGCGTTTACGGTTCATCACCACCAGCAGACCATCACCGTAGATGTGCACGTAGAAATCGGCCTGCGTCGACCACGGGCCGCCGGGGGTGTGTTTGGCGACATCGGAATAGCGCTCAATCGCGAGGTTTTCGGTGGTGTGACGGGTATACGACGGCTCCGATTTGACTTCGACAAACTGCGTCGAACCGTCGCCGCGAATGATCAGAATATCGCCTTTGTAGTAGTACTCCGCATTGTCCTGCACATCGCGCGCCTCGGCTACATCCCCACGCTTCTCGAACCACCGCCGCACCCGTTCGACGGGCGGATAAGATTCTTCGCGCTTGTGAGGGAAGTAGTAGGGAGGCTGCATGCGTCCGCCTTTAGCGTAACACTCGGGAGCGCGGACGGCGGATGCGATTTAGAGGAGGTGTATCCAGTCTTTTCGACCCCACACCCGGCCCCTCCCCGAATTCAGGGAGGGGAGCCAACAGCGCTCGCAGCAGTGCCCCTCTCCCCGCTTGCGTGGGAGAGGGGTGAGGGGTGAGGGGAAAAATGAGGACGAGGCATTCCTCGTCCCTACAGCGAGAGTCTAGTGTGCTCACGCAGCCATTCACAACGTGATGCCCCGGAATGGCGAGGACTTCAATCGCGGGCGTGCGGTCGCCGTTGCAGCTGATGCGGCGCGGCGCAGGCAGTTTCATGAGTGTGAAGCCGAGGCGCTCGTACAGCGCGCAGATGCGTTCGGTCGCCTGATTGGAGAGCACGACCGGGCCGCGATGCCGCGCCAGCCATTCTGCCAGCCGCACCTGATCCTCCCACGTGAAGCCCGTCTGCGAATATTGGACAAACGGCACGTCATACGGCGGGTCGGCGTAGATGAAATCGCCGGAATCGAGGTCGATCTGCGCGAAATCACCCGCGCTGAACATCCAGGGCGCCAGCGCGCTCTGATAAGCGTAGAAATCCGGCGCATAGTGGATGGTCGTGTACTTGCCGAAGGGGACGTTGAAGCCGCCCTTCTTGTTGAAGCGGCACAGACCGTTGTAACCCGTGCGGTTGAGGTAGTAGAAGAGTTCGGCGGCGGTTTTGCTCTGCGCGCGCCCCTCGCGGATCAGCGCATTGAAGGTATCGCGGTGCTGATAGTAGAGCACGCTGTCATTGACCGTCGGGATCTCCATCCGGAGACCATCCTGCACCTGCCGGTAGAAATTGATCAGGTGGGCGTTCATATCGTTGAGCACCGCGTGCGCCGGGATGAAATTCAGCGGCAGCGCCAGCCCACCGCAAAACGGTTCGACATAGCGCCGCTGACGAAACGGCTCCCACAAGGGGCGCACGTGCGGCACGAGCCAGCGTTTGCCTCCCGCCCATTTGAGCGGCGGCTTGAGCAAGCCCGCGGTCAGATCCTCGTCCGAAACGGCATCTCCCGCGTCGCGTGGGGTCGGTTGGATGGAGATGGGCTTGTCCCAGTGGACGGTTTCGGACGCGAGCTGGATCACCGTTGGTCAGCTTTCGAGGGTTAACGGATGTTGATCCCTCAATTAAACCACCAATTTGTCGTAGAGCAACTCTTGCGTTAGTCCGGGAAACACCGTGTCTTTGGATTGCAGGGTGAGCGCGGCGGCGGTCATGCCGAGCCGCATGGCCTCATCTTCCGAAACATGATTGAGCAAGCCGAAGATCACCGCGCCCGTGAAAGCGTCGCCCGCGCCCGTCGGGTCGACGACCTGCGTGGCTTTGGCGCGAATGAAACCGCTGCCACTGCCATGCGCATACGCCACGCCGATCTCGCCCATCGTCACCACGGCGATCAGCGCGCCGAGCGAGACGAGCTTGCGCGCCGCCTCCAACGCCGACTCCCGGTCGACGGGCTGCAGGTCGCACAGGGCGGTCGTTTCGGCGGCGTTGGGGATCACCAGATACATCTGATCGAGGTATGGGCGCAGTTTACCCGCCAGCGCTGGCGTCGTCGGGTCAGCGCACACGCGTACGCCGTAGCGATCCGCGATCTCGAAAGCGGTGGCGATGGCCTCGTCGCTCAACGTCGCATCGATCACGAGCAGCGCGGCTTTTTCGATGAGCGGTTCGTGTTTCCACAGGTAGTTGGCGTCGACGTGCTCCATGATCGAGGTATCGTAGATCGTCATGGTCGGCTCGCCGCGCTCGTTGGTCAGCGAGATGAAATTGGCGGTGCGTCCTTCCGACACGACGCGCACATGGCGGCAGTCCACGCCGACTTTGCGCATCCAACGAATCACGCGGCGGCCTGCGCCGTCCACGCCGACCGCCGAGAGCAGCGTCGTCGCCACATCGAGCCGCGCGAGGTTTTCGGCGATATTGCGCGCGCCCCCGCCGAGCGTATTGCGCACAATCCCTGCGTTGACTGCGCCCAAAGGCTGCGGCGCATACGCTTTGACTTCAATGCCCATCGATCCGATCACCAGTGCGTAGCCGTCGGTCATGTTGTCTCATCCTCGAACCATACGTGCAGAGTGTGATCTCGGCGCGGGTAGAGTTTGCCCGCGCGGATTTCCGGTTCACCCCGTTCTTTCGGGATCAGGCGCAAGCGCAGTTGATCCAGTTTGGGGCGTTTAGCCGCGTTCCAGCCTTTGAGCGCGTCCTCGGTTGCCATAAACGAATCGGCGCTGCCGTAGTAATAGATGACGCCGTTCCCATTCAGGGGGATGAAACACGCGCTGCCCCGCGCCAGCAGCGCGAAACCCATGCCTTCAATGCCGTACGGGTGCTGCTCACTGTCGCGCACCTGATACTTCGCAAAGACAAAGTCAGGCGGCGTATTCAGCACCAGATACGGGATAAAGCTCGACCACATCTCACTGAAGGTGAGGGGGACGCTCAGGTGTTCGCGCTCCGCGTCATACGAGAGCAGCGCATGTAAGCGCGCGGTGTCGATGCGGGCGGCCTCGCTGGAGTCGAGCCAGAGCGGCGTCGTCCCCAGGCGGACGCTCAACGACGGCGTGCCGATGCCGCCACGCAGCACCACAAAATTGCACAGCGTGTTCTTGCGGCTGGTCAGGGTCCCATCGCCGGACGGGGTGAAGGCCGCGCTCAACTGGAAGGCGTTCCACCAGATCGGCGCGACGAGCAGACCATCCGGCTTGAGCTGGCGCACCCACATTTTGAGCACGTCCCACACGCCAACCGACGCGATGATGCGATCATATGCCGCCCGCGGCGCATACCCGAGCGCGCCATCGCCGTGCACCACGTTGACCGCGCGCATGCCCGCATCCGCCAGATGATTCTCGGCGTGCATGGCCAATTCTTTGTCGAGTTCGATGGTGGTAACTTTGCCCAGGTCGCCGACGATGTGCTGCATCAGCGCCGCGTTGTAGCCCGACCCGGTGCCGATTTCCAGCACGTTGCAGCCTTCGGTCAAACGGAGCTGGTTGAGCATGTGCGCCATCATGCTCGGCTGGCTGGACGAGCTGATGACCGTACCATCCGCGCCCTGTTTAATGGCAATCGCTTGATCGGAGTAAACCTGTTCGGGAGGCACCTGGGGCAGGAAAAGATGACGCGGGACAGCGCGAAAGGCCCGTTCCAGCCGGGGCTCAGTCAGCAGTCCCGCGTCTTTAAGCGCGTTGACCAGTGCCGCGTTATCGGCCATACCACGCTCGACGCTTTTTGAGCGAAACGCCCGCTTCGGCGTCACTGCGCCGCGTGGTTTTCACACGGCCACGCGCGTCAATGTGGACTTGTCCGGCCTTTTGCAGGCGCGCGAATTCCTCCGGCGTGATCGCCGGCGCCGGCTCGCCGCCGAGCCGTTCCAACCGTTCCTTGTAGCCTTCATCGGTCGGATTCGCGTCTTGATCGGTGGGTTCGGGAGGAGGGGTAGTGCCGCCCGGTTGGTTATTGAGCTCGTCCGTCACGATTTTTGTTCCTTTTCGTCCTCTACAATCATGCCCGTTTCCTGCATCAAGTCATCCAGCGATACGCCGCCCTCTTCGGAGAGCGCCGCCTGCCGCCGGAAGTAGTCCCCGCAGATCAAGCAGTCGGGGTTGCGGTCAACGGTTGCCCACACCGCGGTATACGGCGGGCTGATCTGGCCGTCGACGATCTCCAGCGCCACATTGGCGAGGATGACGGTGTTGCCGGGCATGTCCTTATGAATGGCACTGTCACGCAAGAGTTCATTGAGCGCGATATCCGCCTGCACCGAGGCGACGCGGGTGACGTGCAGCCACAGCGCCGGTTCGGCTTCCAGCGTGCCACTTTCCCCGATCATACCATAATCGAGTTCGCGCTCGCCGAAATTCTTCACGGCGGCTAATTCGTCGCGCAGCTCCGCCGCCCAGCAGGCGTAACACGGGCCATCGTACGGCGTGATCGCGACGACATCGCCGCCTTCGCCACGCTCGTACACGCCCGCATACACGGCTGGGATCAACTTTTCGAGCGCCACCTGATTGATGACGTATTTCGGGTTTTCGCCATCCACGCCGGAGATGATGATGTCGACGCCGTCGAGCGCGTCCTTGTGGTCTTCGATCAGGCCAATCACCGTTTTCACGTCGGCGTTCGGGTTGCGCTGGCGAATCAGGTCGGCCACCGCTTCGACTTTCGGCTGTCCCAGATACCGCCGATCCGCGACATGGCGCACGATGTTGGTTTCTTCCAGCGTATCGTCATCAATGAGCACAAAATGGCCGACGCCGCTCATGGCCAGGGTGAGCGCGACGAACCCGCCGCCCGACCCGAGGCCGATCACCGCGACGCGCTTTTCTGCCAGCCGCGCCAGATTATCTGAGCCGATCAACCGCTCTACTCGATCCCAACTCATGGTTTTACTCCTAACGGTTACTGTCAGAGGGTTGATCCCGCATCCTGACGACCGCATTATCATTCGCTGTTCGTAGGGGCAAGGCGCGCCTTGCCCCTACACGTCTTCGCCGTTTCGACCTAACCTCACCCCGCCCCCTCTCCTAAAGGAGAGGGGCAAACCGCGCGTTTTTGCTGGCTCCCCTCCCCGAATTCGGGGAGGGGTAGGGGGTGGGGTGCTTACTTCCCTAGCTTCGCTTCCGCCGCCTTGATCACGTCGATCAGCAGGTGATCCGCTGTCCAGTCGAAGTGTAGATCCAGCGGCGTTGACGCCTTCCACGTCTGCTCGAACACCTTGTACATATCGTCGTCTTCGCTCATGTGGATGAACGGCGCGACCCGCACCTTCGGCGCCGACTTCGGGTAGTCGGCTTTGGTGGCGATGATCAGCAGCTTATCGCCGCCCATGCGCCCCACCAGATAGCAGACTTCGAGCGGCGGCGTCTCGTCAGTGTCGTACAACGTGACTGAGACGAACAACTGCTCGGCTTGCAGCGCGTCGTTTTCGCGGGTGAAGCGCGCATCGTCCACGAGATGCCACGGGTATTCGGCCAGTGTCGGCAGTTGATCGTTCGGGTAGATGGTCGGCGCGATGGGCAGGAAGCCGTGCGCGTTCTTGTCGATGTACCAGAAGTCGACGCGCATGGCGTCGCCGCTCGCCTGCGGCACCATCAGAAAGTTGGTCGTCACATTGGAAGGGACAATCGTATGCGGATGATCGAGCGTGACGATCGGCGCGAGCAGAAAATCGGTGTTGTTGTCCTCATCGTCGATCCAGTCGATGGCGGTCATCAGGTCGCCGCCGCTCGGCTGAATCATGAAGCCGGGCTGCTTGTGCCAGTCGCCGAGATAGCGCAGCGGCACATCCCACTTGGAGCCGAGCATCTTGGTCAAAAACGTACCGTTCTTCTCACGCTGCACGCGCCAATTCTCCTGCAGCCACCAGATGAGATCATCCTGCCGATCATCGCCCTGCTGGAACGTGTGGAACTGGCGGATCGCGCTGTCATCCGGCGAAATCGTATCCAGCGCGTAGAGGGTCGGCACACCGCTGGGATGCTGGCGCGGCACGTAAAAGCCGACCATGGCCTCGCCCGTTTCATCTTCCATATGGGTGGCCGCCGCGGCAGCCATCTTGTCGATCACGCGCTGCGCGACGACCAAATTCGGCACGCTGCGCCCCGTGATGCGCTTCATCACCATGATTTATCTCCGGCGTGGCGGAAGCGGCGTGTTCGGGTCGACCCGTTCTTCGATACCGGGCCATTCCTTCGTCGCCCGCCAGGTGTAATAGGCATACAGCCACTGGACCGCCCACCCGGCGACAGTGACGGCCGTCGAGCGGCTGGGATTCCAGCCGTAGTGTTCGCCGTCCTTCGGGTTGAACAGGCACAGTTGACCGTCTTCATACTGGTGCTTCTCACTGTAAATGCGCGGTTCGAGTACGTACGCTTCTGCGGGGCGGCTCGGGTAGTCGTCCGGGTATTCGATCTTCAGGCGATGCAGTGGCTGCTTCAAGTTCGCCAGATTCACCTCGATCCACCCTTCCCAGTACAATCGCCCGGTCGACGGCACGTTGAGCTTAAACGTGTTTTCAAAGGTCGCCCGCATTGCCTCGACTTCCAGCCGCAGACGCGGCGAGACGTTGTTCCGCGTTCCCCACCATGCAGACATGGATTCCCTCACGGTTTGCATTGCATTTCACAAGCACGATTGTACCATGCCAACATATTCCTCTATACGCAGTCCACGCCGAAAATGTTGCGAACCCCCACGATCTGAGGGGGTGCCAGCCTTTACCTCCAGCACCGCCAGGATCTGCTACACTAACGCTACGAATCTAGTCAGCGAAGGCAGCCACACCCTGCAACCTCTCGACCGGGCGCGTCGAGCGTCCCGCCGAGCGTGGGGTGCTGGCCTACGACAGGAGAAACACTCCATGCAAACGCGTTTCGCCACCGCCGAGGATCACGCCGCGCTCGCATCACTCTACGCCATGGTGCAGGACTCGCACGCCTCGGCGTATCCGCACATGTTCAAACATAATCACCTGACCCGTGAAGGGCTGGAGGAGCTGATTGCGAGCGGCTTGCAGTTTTTGGTCGCGGAACAAAATGGACGGATCGTCGGTTATGTGCTGATTCAGGTACTCGATCAGCCGGATGATTTCGAACATCACGCCCACAAAGCGCTGCTGATTCACAATATGGCGATGAACGGCGGGTCGAATACTGCCGATGTGCTGCTGAATGCGGCCTATGACTATGGGCGCGCACAGGGCATCAGCGAGGTGCAGTTGGAAGTGTGGGCGTTTAACAGCGGCGTCGAACGCTGGGTGAAGAGCATGGGGTACAAACCCCTGCGCACCCGTTACACCATGAATTTGAAATAGGGATGAGGTTGGCCAGTAGCTCGGTAAGATAGTGGGATCTGCGTGGCCTCACCCCTAAATCCCCTCTCCCACGGGAGAGGGGACTTCACGAACACGCGTTTTTCCCCTCTCCGAACGGAGAGGGGGCAGGGGTGAGGCCAAAAACAGACACTTCACGCTCTTCTACATACTTACCGGACAACCTCGTCCCAGCATCAATTAGGATAGTGGTATGTCTAATTCCGGAGTGCGGACGAAAGCGCCCGTGCGTCTTCGTCCGATTGCGCTCCCCGCCGAACACGGCGGCTGGAGCTTTGTCCTCGAACCGATTCTGCTGGGCTGGCTCGTCGCCTTTTCGACGGCGGGTTTGTTCTACGGAATCGGTATGTTTTTCGCCTTTATGGCGCGGCATCCGCTCAAACTGGCGTTGAGTGACCGGCGCAAAGGGCAGCGCTTGGCGCGCACCCCGTACGCGGAACGCTTCGCGCTCGGCTACGGACTGACCGCGGCGGTCGCGTTTGGGCTGGCGCTGCTCACGGGCGGCCTGACGCCGCTCGTGCCACTATTGATCGCGCTGCCGTTGTTCGCGCTGCAAGCCTACTGGGACGCGACCGGGCAAAGCCGCGAACTGCTCACCGAACTGAGCGGCCCGGCGACGCTGGCGGTGATCGCCGCGTCGATCACGCTGGCAGGCGGGTGGTCGCCGCTGCAAGCGGTCGCCCTGTGGGTGCTGATCGTCGCGCGGGCACTGCCCTCGATCCTGTATGTACGGGCACGGCTGCGGCGGGGGCGCGGTCAGCCATTCAATCGCTACTCGGTCAATGGCGCCCATAGCGGCGCGCTGCTGCTGGCCTTCCCACTCCTCGATGCGGGGTTGATCCCGATCACCGCCCTGTTGGCACTCCTACTGCTGCTCCTGCGGGCGACCTACGGCTTATTAATCGCGGAGCCGCGCGTCCCCGCGAAAGTGATCGGGATGCAGGAAGTGATCTTCGGCGCGGTGTTCGTGGTGCTCACGGCGGTCGGATATGTCCGCCTATGACCATGGATAGATAGGGCACGACCGAGCTGCGCCCGTCTGGCTAATCCAAATTACAGCATGGAAAATAACAGATGTCACCAAATGCTTAAATTAATTCAAGCATTGAAAATCTCAATTGACTTTTGAAAATCGCAGTCGTAGAATCAAGATAAATATTTGAAATATTTTAAACGCTCCGTTGTTACGAACTGCACAAGCAGCAATATAGGGTGCTAGGAGCGTCCAAATGAACTGGGATCAAATCGACTACGAGCAGTATCGCAAGGAACTCATCAAACAGGCGCAGATGGATCTGTTGGCTCAGGAAGTGTTGCACGAGCAGCACAAGCAGAACAATCCCGCGCTCGCGTGGGTTGGCCAGCGCATCGCCAATTTCGGCCTGAAGCTGGTGGAAATCGCGAAGCCTGATGGTGACTCCAAACAGGATGTGAGTCTGAATTAACGCATGAGTGATCAGCAAGCGGCGGGCGGGTATCAACCCGCCCCTAAATTTCGGATTACGACGCTGGAAACGCTGAAGGTGTTCTCTGACACCCTGCGCCAGCAGATCATCGAAGCCCTGCTCGAAGGCCCCAAGACGGTCAAGCAAATTGCCGCCGAGCTGGATCTCGCCCCCACCAAACTCTACTACCATGTCAATCTGCTCGAAGAACACGGCTTGATCCGCGTGACTGATACGCGCATTGTGTCGGGGATCATCGAGAAGCATTACCAGTCGGCAGCGTATGCCTTCGAGATCAACCGCCCGCTGCTCACACCCGGTCAGGACTCCGGCGATGACGCCATTGACGCGGCCATCGACGCGATGATCGAACCGATTCGCGGTGACATCCACAAGGCCTTCAAGCAGGGCGCCATCGACATGAGCGATGACAGCCTACCCTACGAAAAGCTGCGCATGTGGCGCGCCACCAGCGGCCTCACGGTCGAACAGGCCGCCGAATTCTACCGCCGCCTCGAAGCACTGGTGGCCGAGTTCAACACGCTGCGCGAACTCAACGCGGATGAGTCGCAGCAGTGGGGGATGGTGGTCGGCATTTACCCCGTCGCGCACAAACCGAAGAAGTAAGCGCAAAGCCACTGTAGGCCGGACGCTAAAGCATCCGGCCTGCGTAAGTAAGCCCCGTGAACGGGGCTGTGAGAGCCTGCTTCAGCGGGCTTTTTGTTATAGGCAGAGGCTTTGAGCCTCTACCATTGGACAAATAATCAAGCCGTTCCAGCCTGATAAAGCTCCGCCATATGCCGCGCGGCGATGATGTCCCATGTCAGCGCTGCGACGGCCCGCGTGCCACCTGCCACAATCCGCGCGCGCAACTCCGGTTGGGCGATCAACTGCTGAACCGCCGCCGCCAACCCAACCGCATCGTCGACGTTCGCCAGCAGTCCATTTTCGCCGTCGATCACATGATCGGCAGGCATGCCCATGCGCGTGGAGATCACCGGAATGCCCGCCGCCCACGCTTCCGTGAAGGCTTTCGGGCCGCCCTCTTCGCGCGACGCGATCAGGATGAGGTCGGCGGCGCGGAAACAGGCGGCGGTGTCGGCATGCGTGGCGAAGTTGTGATGCGCGAACGGCACACCGATCTGGCGCAGCCCCGCTTTGACATAACCGCGCTGATGCCCGGTCAGCAGCACGAACAGCCGCGGCTCACGCGGATACAACCGCGCGATCACGTCGAGGAACACGTCCGGCCCTTTGATGAGCTTTGGCGCGTCGCCCTCGTCATTACCGAGGCCATCAGTCTGGAACGAGCCGATACATACTGCGTCGACGGGGATGCCCAATTCGGCGCGTCCGCGCGCGCTCGGTTGGCGGTAGCGCGCCAGATCAACGCCCAGCGGAATCACAGCGATTTTGGTGTCGGGAATGCCTGCCGTCAGCAAATGCTGTCGCGTGCTCTGGCACGAGGTGATGATGCGCTCGATCTCGTCCACGCGCCCTAACAGCCGCGTATACATCGGCGCGTAGTCGGGGTCGTCGGGCGCGCCGTGATACCACGTGACGAGCACGCGATTCGACGGGTGGATCCCGGCGTCGGCGTTGTCGAGGTACTCATAGCGGTTGATGTAGTGCAGCAGCGTGTTCTGCACGGGGGATGGCGTGGTCACGAGCGGCGCGGTGATGCTGAACTGCCGCCGCAGCGAATCGCTCAGGGCGAGGGCATCTTCTTTGAGCGCCCACGTATTGCGCCCGATCACGTAGAGCAAGGGGAGCATCAGCGTTCGACCTCTAGATAACGCAGGGGCGCAGCATGCTGCGCCCCGACAGAAGTGTGTGTGATTGATTACCCCTCACCCCAGCCCCTCGCCTTGGGAGAGGGGATTTAGGGGTGAGGTGACTTTTACCCCGAAGCGAGCGTCGCCGTCGGGATGGCGCTGGTTGGCGCGGGCGGAACGGTCGGCGCGCTGTCGATCTGCTCTTCGTTCGTGCCGAGCGTCGCCGGATTCGGCGTGTTGGTGGGCAGCGCGAGATCCGTTTCACCCGTCTGCGCGGCTTCCGCGCCGAGCGGCCCCGTGCCGGGGACCGGCGCGCCGGGTTCTTCGACACAGCGGAAACCGATGTCCGCGGTCGGGTCGAGCGGCGGTTGGTTGCGGCGGTGGACGGTGCGCGCGAAGAACGGCATGGTATCCCACGAGCCACCGCGATTCACCTTGTCTGTGCCCGCGGTCGGGCCAGTTGGATCAGGTTGGCTGGCAGTGGGGTTGGCGTAGTAGCGTGTGTCGTACCAGTCATTCACCCATTCGGCGACGTTACCCGCCATGTTGAGCACGCCCTGCAGGGTCGCGCCCGTCGGGAAGCTGAAAGCCGACACCTTCGCGCCGAGCGTACCATCGGCGAGGCGGCGGGTCGCGGCGAGACTGCCGTTCCACTCGTTACCCCACGGATAGATGAAGCCCTGATCGCGCGACCGGGCGGCGAATTCCCATTCGGCTTCCGTCGGCAGACGGCGACCCACGGCTTCGCAGTACGCCTGCGCGCCGTACCACGTCACGTTAGTGACCGGGAAGTCCGCGATCACGCCGGGGACGCTGTAGTTGGCGCTGTCAAACGAGACGTTGCTCGTCTCCGAGTCGTTGCTCGTCTCCATGCATGGCTGTCCGAGGCAGCCATTGCGGTGACTACCCGCGCCCATTTCGTTCAGGAACGTCAGGTACTGCTGATAGGTGACTTCGGTCGTCTCCATGTTGAAGGTGCTGACCGTCACCGGATGCTGGGGGAAGGAATCTTCGCCGTAGGATAGCTGACAGGTCCCGGCGTCACCGCCGTACCCGCCGAGACATTCCTGCACGGCCGAGGTGACTTCGCTGATGGTCGTACCCATCTGGAACGTGCCACCTTCAATGGCCACCACTTCACTGCGGCCAGCAATCGTACGCGAGAACCGCGATGTGCCGGCCACCTGACCAGCACCGCTCAACGCGCCGCCATTCCCCGCCGTCGCCGTAGTAGGCGCAAGCGTGGGCTGCACAGTTTGCAGCGTGGGCGGAATCGTCGGGCTGGCGGTCGGCGCCTGAACTTCAAGCTGAATGCCCTGCGTGGCCGTAGGCGGGCCGAGCGTTGGTGTCAGCGTGGCGGTCACCGGAGCGGGTGTCGCGGTAATGATGAACGGGGTCTGGGTTGCGGCATTGGCGACACGGTTCGGGTCGAGGCTCGCTACGCCCGTTGCCAGTGCCGCCAGAACGAGGATCACCGAGCAACCGAAGCCCAATACCATCCCGATTACGATCCACTGCCATGCGGCACTACCGGAACGCCGACGCTGGGGATTATATCGTGCCATTACTACCATCTCTCCTGTTTAGACAGAATTGGCACTATAGTAAACGAAAGACCCTACCAGAACAACGGTAGGGTCTTTCAAGAAGGACGGGGGAACAATAATGTGAATTAGATGTTGTTCACCACGTTGGAGAAAACGTTGCCGATCCATGGCCCTAAAAAGGTGATAACCACGAGAACGACAATCACGACAAGTACAAGGATCAGCGCGTATTCCACCAACCCTTGTCCACTGGGCTCTTCAGCAGAGAACCAGCGTGACAGAGCGTGTCGCATCCGCCCTGCCCACAACTCAATGCCCATAAGACCTCCCGCTCACTGATGACTACAAGTGTCCAGCGCAAATGAACGGCGCGGGATGCTACCACAATCGTACTATAGCATTTCATGAATATTTTACAATTAAGTTTGAGACTTTTTTCAGATGTCTCTGACAATCTATTGACAAAATCCTAGTCTGCTCGTTACGCTAACCTAAAATGCTTTGTGAGGTTTGTTCGTGGTAGTCACATTGAGCATTCCCAGTGTGTCTGCGGGACTGCGCCCGGTTAATTTACGCACTGATCTCGCGCCGCTGGCCGACCTCATCGAATTGGCGTTTGCCGATACGATGGACAGCAGCGGACGCGCAGCGATTCGGGAAATGCGCACGCTCAGCCGCGTCGCGCCGGGGTTGGGCGCGCTGCTCAACGTCAACGAAGTGGCGCAGGGCATCGGCTTAGGCTACGTGTGGATCGAAGACGGTCGGTTGGTGGGCAATACGTCGGTGTATCCGGCGCATCTGCCGCGCAGCTTCGGCTCATCCTGGATCATCGCCAACGTCGCCGTGCATCCGGACTATCGCGGGCGCGGCATCGCCCGGCAGTTGATGCAGGCCAGCATGGACATGATCCGCAAGCGCGGGCACGCGACCACCACTGTACTGCAGGTCGAAGACGGCAATGATGTCGCGCGCCACCTCTACGAGAGCCTCGGCTTCACCGCCGACCGCACCTTCCATATCTGGCGGCGCAGCAGCACCGCGCGCATTCCCGCGCCGCAGGATGCGGTCTACATCACCCGCCGCCGCCCGGACGAATGGAAAGCCGAGTATGACCTCGCGCGGCGCGTGCGCCCCAACGACCAAGGCGGCATGGGCTGGCTGCGACCACTTACGACCGGGCTCTTCCGCCCGTCGCTCGCCAAAATGATCAGCGACCTGTTCAATATGCGCTCCATCGAACGGCTGATCGTCCGCACAGACACCGATCATGTGCTGCGCGCCTCCCTGTGGATCGAATCGGCGTTCGCGTCCAGCTCGGTCCAACTCAGCTTGCTGGTTGACCCGGACTACGCAGGCGTGTACGATGATGCCCTGCTTAATCTGGCGGCACGGCGCTTCGGGCTGCGTTCCGCCCTCATGATCGAGCATCCGGCGGATGACATCCTCACCAACGCGATTCTCCAAAAATACGCCTTCACCCGGCAGCGTTCCTTAGTCCATATGACCTGGAGAGCCTAACAAACAATCTATGGAACTTTTGATCATCCTTGGGTTGATCGTCCTCAATGGCATCTTTTCGATGTCCGAAGCTGCTATCATCGCCTCGCGCAAAAGCCGCTTACAGCAGCAAGCTGAGAAAGGGAATAAAGGGGCTCAGACCGCGCTTAAACTCGCGGACGACCCCAACCGCTTTCTCTCCACCGTGCAAATCGGCATCACGCTGATCGGCATCATGACCGGCGCCATCGGCGGGGCCGCGCTCGAACACCAATTCGCGCGTCTACTGGTCGATACACCGTTCGCACCCTACAGCGATGTGATCTCCTTCACGATGATCGTCCTCCTCACGACCTATCTCTCGCTGATCATCGGCGAACTCGTCCCGAAGCGGCTCGCGCTGCGCGCGCCCGAAGCCATGGCAATGCGCGTCGCGCGCCCCATGAACCTGCTGTCCCGCCTGACCGCGCCCATCGTCAGCCTGTTGAGCGCCTCGACCGAGGCGCTGCTGTGGGTGCTGCGCGCCCGCCACACCGACGAAGCCCCGATCACGGAAGATGAAATCACGGGCATGGTCAAACAGGGCATCGAAGCGGGCGTGTTCCAAGAGACGGCGCACGACATGGTCGAAGGCGTATTCAGCCTCAGCGACCGCCGCAACAGCGCCCTGATGACCCCACGGACCGAAGTGTTGTGGCTGAACATTCAAGACGACATTGGGCTGATCCGCGACGAACTGATCAAAGGTGATCATTCGCGCTTCCCGGTGTGCGCTGGCGATCTCGATCATGTGCTCGGCGTAGTGCATTCTAAGAACGTGATGGATCATCTGCTGCTCGGCAAACCGCTCGACGTGCAGGCGCTCATGCAGCCCGCGCTCACCGTTCCGGCGTCTGCGCCGGTCACGCGGACGCTGGAGCTGTTCCGGGAGAACAAAGGTCATTTCGCGCTGGTGATTGGCGAATATGGCGAAACGCTCGGCATCATCACCCTGCAAGATGTCCTTGAGGAGATTGTCGGGGAGGTAGAAACCTCCGCCGAACCGGAAATTGTGCGGCGCGACGACGGCTCATACCTGCTCGACGGCCTGCTGCCCATCGATGAATTCGGCGATCTGTTCGCGGTTGAGGACATCCCCGGCGCGCACAAAGTCTTCGAAACGCTCGGCGGTTTCATCATGGCACTACGGGACGAAATCCCCAAAGCGGGCGATCAACTGACTTGGGGTACACTACGCATAGAAGTGATCGACATGGACGGTAACCGCGTGGATAAAGTGCTGGTGTCCACGCTCGAAGCAGCCCCGAAGGATGAAGCCGATGGCTGAAACAATCTTGATCGTCGATGATGAGCAGCACATCATCGATCTCGCCAAGCTGTATCTGGAACAGGAAGGTTACAAAACGACGAGCGCGACCGATGGTAAGACCGCGCTGCAGAAAATACTGCACGAGAAGCCGTCGCTCGTCGTGCTCGACCTGATGCTGCCACAGATGGACGGTTGGGAAGTCTGCCGCCGTGTGCGCGCCGAAAGCGACGTACCGATCATCATGCTGACCGCGCGCAGCGACGATATCGACCGCATTGTGGGGCTGGAACTGGGCGCGGATGACTACCTGACCAAGCCGTTCAACCCGCGCGAACTGGTCGCTCGCGTGCGCGCGATTTTACGCCGGATTGCGCCGCGCAGTCAGCCTGTCGCCAGCGCCGAAACGGCAGTCACGCTCGATAATCTGGCAATTTACCCGGAACGCCGCATCGTCATGGTGGACGGCCACGAGGTCGATCTGCGCATGAAAGAGTTCGACTTGATCTACACACTGGCACAGAACGTCGGCATGGTATTCACGCGCGAAAAGCTGCTCGACGTGGTGTGGGGCTACGATTTCGCGGGCGAAACGCGCACAGTCGACGTGCATATCGCGCACCTGCGGCATAAGCTCAAGGGTATGCGCCCGGTTATCGATACCGTGTGGGGTGTCGGCTACCGTCTGGACGTGTAACGATGCTGGCTCGGCTGCGCGGTCGCTTATTCCTCTCGTATGTGCTGCTCATGGCGGTCATGCTGATCGTCGTGGGTGTGGCGCTGTTCGCCATCCTCAACCTGCGCAATGCGCCGCCGGAAACCACCTATCTGCGCCTCGCGACCACCGCGCTCAGCGTTGACCTGCGGCAGATTCTCGCCGAGGCGGCGACCGCCTACGTCGAATCGCCCGCGGCGGGCTGGGAACGGCTGACCAGCCAGTTGGATGCCGTGGCAACTGACCGCGAAGTTCGCATCCTGATCGTGCGCGAAGTCACACAGGATGTGCTCTACGACAGCGCCCAGTCATTCATTGATCGACCGCTCAACGCCGATGTCGAAAACTACGATATCCCGGCGGCCATCGCCCGCGGCGTGATCACCCGCTTGGCGGCGATTCGCGCCGTACGCGGCATCTTCAGTGATGGCGGCGACGAGTGGCTGTTCGTCGGTCTGCAGTCGATTCGCCAGCCCACCGACGAAACGGCCAATGTGCTGCTGTTTGCCGACCCGCGCCCGCGTCAATCGCTGCAAGCGGCGCTGAGCGACTTCGGCACGGAACTCGCGCCGCTGTTCCTGCAAGCCGGGGGCATTGGCTTGATCATCGCGGTCATGCTCGCCGGGTGGATCACGCGCAGCATCACCCGCCCGCTGCAAACGGTCGCGAGCGCGGCCTCGGAAGTGGCGCAGGGGCACTATGATCGGCGCGTGCCGATGGCGGGGCCGGAGGAAGTTAAGGCGGTCGCCGATGCCTTCAACCAGATGAGCGAGAAGATTCAGGCCGAGCAGCGCTCACAGCAGGACTTCCTCGCCAACGTGTCGCACGACCTCAAGACGCCGCTCACCTCGATTCAGGGCTTCTCGCAGGCCATCATGGACGGCGTCGGCGATCCGATTCCGGCGGCGCGCATCATCCACGAAGAAGCGGGACGCCTCAACCGCATGGTCATCGAATTGACCGATCTGGCGCGCTTACAGGCGGGGCGGCTCTCCATGCAAACCACCCCCATCGATATGGGCGATCTGACGGCGGCGGTGGGACAGCGCCTCGCCATCATGGCGCGCGAAAAACAGGTCGCGCTGACCGTCAACGCGCCGTCCATGCCCGTGATCGCCGGGGATGGGGATCGACTGGTGCAGGTGGTGACCAATCTGATCAGCAATGCGATCAAGTACACGCCGTCGGGCGGCAAAGTGAATGTATGCACGCAGGTGCGCAACGGCGGCGTCGAAGTGGTCGTCACGGATACCGGGCTGGGCATCGCCGCGAGCGAGCTCCCGCGCATCTTCGAGCGCTTCTATCAAGTGGATAAGGCGCGTGGGCCGCAGCGGGGCACGGGCTTAGGTCTGGCGATTGTGCAAGAGATCATTCAGGCGCACGGCGGCAGAATCAGCGTGACGAGTCCCGGCGAAGGACAAGGCTCGACGTTCACAGTGTGGCTGCCCTCTCCGCAGATGTCGACGATCATGCGGCGGCGCTAGCCGCCGCCGTGGCGTAACCTCACCCTCACCGATCATAGGAGCACACCATGACCCAACCGATTGAGTATGTGACCATCGTCGAACCTGTTCTGGAAGTCACGCTCATCGGCACAGCCGACCGCGCCGTGTGGGCGCCGCACCTTGACCTCGATGCACGGACCGCCGATCCCGTAACCGTCGTGTTGAGCGCGGTCGAAACGACCTACATGGGCGTGCGTTTTCGCGAATTGTCGCTCTCGCTGCTGCTGGATGACGCAAAGGGGATACTCGTCCATGCGTTCAACTCCAGCCGCGTGTTCGCCTTCATCGAACGGCAAATGTTTCACACGCCGTACTACTACGCGGCGATCAGCGTCACAGCCCGACACATCCACCTCGCCATTCAGGGACAGCCGCTGCTCGACGCGCGTCTGCCGGATACGGCGCCTGTTGAACGCAGCGCGGACGAATGCCGCGAATGGCAGCTAACCCTGCCGACGACGAAGCCACAGTATTTCTATGCTCGGCTGGAAGGGCACACGGAGTATTACGCCTGCGCCGGAAGCACAGTGCAGGGCTTCGATCATCCCGCTATGCCGCCCGCTTTCACCTATTTGCAGCAGTCGAACTTCCGATTGCACACCTGGTCAGTGCGCACAACTGCCCGTCACAGCAAGTCGAAGACCTATTCCCGCTGAAAATGAACTATTGCCCCCACCTGTGGGTAAACTTCACAGAAAACAGGAGAGTGGTTTATGGTGCGCCTACTGGCAGTCGTGCGTTTCGTTGGGATACTGATGTTCTTGCTGTTCCCGCTCTCGGCGTTGCTGCATGCGCCGATCTCCGCGCAAGAGGCGACTCCCGAACCGACCGCTGAGGTCACACTCGAGGCGACCAACGAAGTCACGCCGGAGGCGACGGCGGCGCTGCCCCCCAACGCCCTGCTCGACTTCCCCGGCCCCGGCGATTACACCGTCCAGCTCGGCATCGACGGCATCCCACGCACGCTCAGCGTGTATATCCCCGAAGCGTATATTACTTCGTCGGCGGCGGTGCCGCTGGTCGTCGTAATGCATGGCGCAGGCGGCAGCGGCAATGAAATCCAGTCGTGGTCGGGGTGGAGTGAACTAGCGGAAGCTGAAAACTTCGTTGTGATCTATCCGGATGGTCTCAACAATGTGTGGAATGACGGTCGCCTCGGTGATGCGCGTATCACCGATGTGAACGACGCCGGGTTCATCAATGCGTCGATCAACTTCATGTCGGACAAACTCAACATCGACCAGCAGCGCATTTATGCGACGGGCTTCTCAATGGGCGGCATGCTTTCGTTCCGTCTCGCCTGCCAGATGCCAGATCGTTTGGCGGCGATTGCCTCGGTCGCGTCAAGCATGCCCGAATACGTCGCGCCGTACTGCACCGACGGCGAACACATGCCCGTGCTGATCATTCAGGGCACAGCCGATAACGTCGTGCCATTCTACGGCATGCCGCGTCAAGGCTTAGGTTATATGTCGGCGGCCAACAGCCTGCTCTACTGGACGCGCCAGAACGAATGCGCCACGTCAAGCGGCATTGATATGCTGGAAGATGTCGATCCTGATGATGGGGCGCGCGTGCTGCTGCAAACCGCCACCGACTGCGCGAATGGCGCCGATGTGATGTTCTACGGCGTGTACTATGGCGGGCACAACTACCCCGGTCATGCGCTCGGACTCGACCTCGGCACGACGACCTTTGACATTGACGCGACGCAGGTGATCTGGGAGTTCTTCAAGGCGCATCCACGCGCGGCGGGATAGACGGCGCACGATCGGCGTGTTTCGGGCTGTAGTCCATTACTGAGACCTAAATCCATCCCGTAAATCCGCTGTTCGCAGCACAACCCCATATCTAGTGACTTGAGATGGAGTGGTACACGGCAAGGGTGTATCCCAGCACGGGCCATCGTCATTCGGTGCAAAGTATTGAGTCCCATCTGGAAACTCGAAAGTCTGATACTCTGGTGCCCACTGCTCCTGCAAATTTACATTCCACATGTAAGGCACATATAGAACTACCTGCATCAAAGAGATAGCTAGCACTCCGTACAAAAACGGTTTTCGCAGCTTTCGAGATATGCCAAGTGCTAGTCCACCTAAGCCCAGCGTGAAGAAACTCGCAAGCCCAAATTCGGTTGAGGGCATGACGATAAACCAATACACCAACCCTACAATCGGTGGTGCAAACAACAGTAAACGTCTATAGGGACGCCGAACAGCAAATACGAGGGCTGGTAGCATGGCCACTGTGGAGAATATCGCCGGCAATTGGACGATTCTTTTCCACCAATTCGGTATCCAGCCCCATTCTCCATCTGCTGCGATAGGTACAGGACTGGAATATCTGGCATAAATGGTTACTTGGGCGGCATCAGCATTTGCACTCACATCTGGAACTCGCCAGTCAACACCAATTGCCCCAAGCGTTGCTGGATATACGGGCATTCCCGACAGAACGATACCATGAGCTATCCATGCTAGACCAAGTAGACTTGCAAGGGTCAAGGGTTTTACCAGTGAGCGAATCGGTGGTTTAGCCACAATCCAAGCCACGAGTAAGGCTGTACCCGCAAAGAAGACGATACTCAATTTCACAGTGATTGCTGCAGCAACAAATATGATCAACAATCTGTGATCGATCTCAGTGTTATCCAGTAGTCGCGCGAGTCTTATGGCAATAACAAATCCAAGCAAAGTTACTACGATGCTCGTTTCCAGCGTCATGAGACTTTTCAGATAGAGTGATATAGGGAAAATCATCAGAGCTTGGAAGAAATCTGACCATTTGCCCGACTTACGCAAGCGTACCGCGGCTAGTACACTGCCAACCGCTGATGCGACAAACAGCGCACCCATTCCATAGTGCATGGGGGTGCTAGGTAGTTCTGTAAATAGCGCGTTATAGAGCAAAGAGGAGTTGTTAAACCCAAACCGCCCTTGTATGTTTGCAAGACCCGGCACGACCGGGTAGGCTGCATACCATTTCACAACCTGTAATTGATACCCCCCATCATCGGCTTAAGTGATGGAGCAGTCGCGAAACCTGCTAGTAAGAGCGCGATCATGGGCGCGACTAGCCATGTTCGTTTTGGAACGGGACGCCAGCGCAGCCAACCAAGCAGACTAATTGCACAGAGAACCACACCAATGATCGGAGTAATCGGTGCAACCAAATGATAGACGAGTAGAACAGCGATCGTTATTACCCAGCCTTCAACCACATGGTAAACAATAATCCGAGTCCAAGCGCCGTGACTCCAATAATGACCCAAACAATGAGGATTTCGATCATTTTAGTGTTTGCCTCACAGAGAATAGCAGCGTGTGCCGCCAGTAAAACGGCGTAAATTAATTGTTCCGGTGCTGCCTTGCTCATTGAGCAAGATGTAGGTAATCAGAAAGCCAGAGAGGACAAAAAACAGTGTTACCGCATCCCGCCCATCCAGCAAGAACGGCTTGAGTAGGCCGGGACCGGCATGAAAACCAATCTTCACTGAAAGCTGCGTAGACACGCAGTCCATTCAAACCAGGAAGTATCTGGCCACAACCTCTCCTGACGAGCAACCGCGAACATCTCCATCTATTTGAATTGTAAGAGGGGTATGGTGTCTGAAACGCATGAGAAAAACCAACCCCTTCTTTAATCGCAAAAAGGGGGTTGGTTTGGAAAACTACTTTAGCTGCTGGCGGTCGCTTCCGGGCGTGGTTTCGACCGGGGCGGCGTCCGTTGCTTCGGCGGTGGCTTCCGCCGTCGTTTCGATGGTCGGCGCAAGCGTCGGCATGGCGGTCGGCGTGGCGGGCGGCAGCGAGCTCGCCGACAGGTTGAGCGCAGGCAGAATTTGGAACGAGGCCATCACCTGCGCCAGCGTTTGATTCTGGTCGGCGGCGGGGTCGCTTCAGCCAGCAGACCGGGCAGTTCGGTCGCTTCGGCAGCCGGTTCCGCCGACGGCAGCGCACCGTGTTCAGGTCAATATCCGCGCCGGAGAAATGCAGGTTGGCGATGTACAATGCGTTCGCGCCATTGAGCAGCACGGCGAGGCCGCTAAAGGCCGCGCCTTCGACATCGTTATAAGTATACGCCACCGAGAAACCGGAAACGTCACCACGGGTGACTGGAGCGACGCTCAACACGGTCGCGCCGGGGCGTTCCGCTTCCAACCACGCGCTGGCAGCCGCTTCATCGGCCACCGACTGACCCGCGCGGGCTTCCACGCGCAGCGCTTCGCCGTTCGTGCCGGTGATGCTGGCCGGGCGACCCGGCGCGCTGTCGGTGACGGTCCACGCTTGCGGGTAGCGGATGATGGCGCTCGTCACATTGTCATAGTACGCGTTCCAGTTGAACGGTTCCGCTGCGAACTGCTTAAACGGCGTGATCTTTCCGGTCAGGTTGGAGAGCAGGAAGCGCAGCGTTTCGGTCGCGTTTTCCGGCACGACCACGCGCACGACGTAAATCCATTCGCCGTCTGTCCACACGTTCTGCCGCGCGACATAGGTCTGACCATTCGCCAGCCCCACGCGGAAATCGATGGTCAGGATATCATTTTCAAAGGAACGATTTGTCTCAATGGGGTCACGGAAATTCGACCACGTCGCGAGAATGGTTTCTTGCGTAAAACGGGCATCTAAGTCTTGCGGGGTAATCGGGCCTTCCGCATCCTGCACGTAGGCGTCGATCACGCTCAACTGGGTCTGGTTGATCATGTTGACCTGCGCGATGCCCGCATTGCTGCTCGGCGAGCTGACTTCCCAACCCGTCGGTTCGGGGATCGTGTACATGCCAGTCGGGTGCAGATAGACCTTGTCGAAGCTGATGCCGCTGTAGTCCGCAATCACGGGGGGATACGTCGGCGTCGGCACGGTGGTGGGATCAACGGTCTGCGTGGTCGTGGTCTGGTTGCGGGTGATCAGGGGATGATCGTCCCGGCAATCAGGACGACAAACATGAATACGCCCAGAATGATGCTGGCTCTTCTGGAACTGTTTTTGTTCATACGTAAGGACTCCGGTGAGATGGGCAAAACCCGGCAAATCATACCCTAAAAGCCGCGCGATGTTAAGTCTGGCTCAAAAAGAGCGATTGGCCGTTAGCCATTAGCCGTTGGCTAAAAGCAGAGCCATTCTATTCAGGTCTAGGTTACAATACACATGACTGATCACTTTCCCAGTGTTTTTGCTAACTGCTAATGGCTGACAGCTAACCGCTAAAAAGGCTTCTTGCATGGAAATTCTTGAAACCCACATCAACCCGAACGATGCGCAGTTTCAGCGCAACGCGGAACAGCAACGCGCGCTGGTCAGCGAACTGCGCGCACGGCTCGCGCTCGTGCGCCAAGGTGGCGGCGCGAAGTATCAGCAGCGCCACCGCGAGCAAGGCAAGCTGTTTGTGCGCGACCGCATCGACCGCCTGATCGACCCCGGCTCGGCGTTTCTGGAGATCGCGCCGCTCGCCGCGTGGGAATTATACGGCGGTGATGCGCCCGCGGCGGGCGTCGTCACGGGCATCGGGCGGGTGAGCGGCGTCGAGTGCGTGATCGTCGCCAATGATGCGACCGTCAAAGGCGGCACGTACTACCAGCTGACGGTCAAGAAGCACCTGCGCGCCCAGCAGATCGCACTGGAGAACAACCTGCCCTGCATCTACTTGGTGGACAGCGGCGGCGCGTTTTTGCCGATGCAGGATGAAGTTTTCCCCGACTCCGACGACTTCGGGCGCATCTTCTACAATCAGGCGACGATGAGCGCGGCGGGCATCCCGCAGATCAGCGCGGTGATGGGGAGCTGCACGGCGGGCGGCGCGTATGTCCCGGCGATGTCCGACGAGACGGTGATCGTCAAGGGCACCGGGACGATCTTCCTCGGTGGGCCGCCGCTGGTCAAAGCGGCGACGGGCGAAGACGTGACCGCCGAAGAACTGGGCGGCGCGTATGTGCACACGCACGTCTCCGGTGTCGCGGATCACTACGCCGAGGACGACGATCACGGACTGGAAATCGTGCGCGGCATTGCGGCGACGCTCAACCGCCCGAAGACGTTCGACGTGGATGTGACCGCGCCCGAAGAACCGCTCTACGATCCCGCCGAGCTTTACGGCATCCTCCCGACGAGCTTCCGCGAGACCTACGACGCCCGCGAGATCATCGCGCGGCTGGTCGATGGCAGCCGCTTCCGCGAATTCAAAGCCAACTACGGCACGACGCTCGTCACGGGCTTCGCGCGGCTCGAAGGCTTCCCGGTGGGCATCATCGCCAACAACGGCGTGCTGTTCAGCGAATCGGCGCTCAAGGGCGCGCATTTCATCGAACTGTGTACGGCGCGGAACATCCCGCTGCTGTTCTTGCAAAACATCACCGGCTTTATGGTCGGCAAGGCGTACGAGAGCGGCGGCATCGCCAAAGATGGCGCGAAGATGGTGCACGCGGTCGCCAACGCCGCTGTCCCCAAGCTGACCGTGATCGTCGGCGGGAGCTTTGGCGCGGGCAATTACGGGATGTGCGGGCGGGCGTATCAGCCGCGCTTCCTGTGGATGTGGCCGAACAGCCGCATCAGCGTGATGGGCGGCGAGCAGGCGGCGAACGTGCTGTTGACCGTCAAGCGCGATCAACTGGCGCGCGAGGGCAAGCCGGACCTGACGCCAGAGGAGCAGGCCGAGTTCAAAGCGCCAATTCACGAAAAGTACGAAACCGAAGGTAGCCCGTACTACTCGACCGCCCGCTTGTGGGATGATGGCATCCTCGACCCCGCGCAAACCCGGCGCGTGCTCGGCCTCGCCCTGAGCGCGTGCATGAATCAGCGCAACCCACCGACCCGATTCGGCGTATTCAGAATGTGAGGAAAAGACTCAACGCAAAGGCGCGAAGACGCTAAGACGCCAAGAAAGAGTAGGGACGAGGCATGCCTCGTCCTTGAGGAGTATGGGAATGACTGAGAATGCAACCGTCCCGGCTGATCCCGGTATGGGGATTGAACCGCTGAAAGAAGCGGAGATTCACGGGCGCGCGCCGGATTGGTACGACCAGTGGCGCAGCCGCATCCGCGAATGGGTGCAGCGCGGCGCAGATGAACAGGTCGCGCAGATTGTGCTGCTCGTCCCCGACATGCTGATGCTGGTGGTGCGACTGGCGCGGGATAAGCGCGTGCCGTTTCTGCTGAAAGCGCAGCTTCTCCTAGCGGCGGCCTATGTGATCAGCCCGGTGGATCTCGTGCCGGAGGCGATTCTCGGTGTGATCGGCTTGGCAGAAGACGCGGGCGCACTGGCGCTCGTGCTCATGTGGATCAGCGGGATTGGCAATGTCGATAAGCAGGTGCTGCGGGATAACTGGTCGGGGAGCGGCGATGTAGAGCAGGCGATCACCGGGCTGCATAAGCGCGTCACCGACAACGCCGACAAGCTGTTCACGCCGGAGACGTGGGCGAAGATCCGCGCGCGCTTTGAACGCGGCGCACCGGATGTGGTCGAAGGCAAGGCGAAACGCCGTCTGCCCCGCTTAAGTCTGCGGCGGAAAAAGCCAGCCGAGGAAGAAGTGCTCTAGGTGTAGGGACGAGGCTATCGACCTCGTCCTTTTTATTTCGGCAGTATAATCAACCTGTTCGTGTGAGTGAAAGTGCAAGCCGATGGCGCTCAATCTCCAGATCGCCCCGCAAAAACCCGCGGCCCTCCCCGACAAATGGGGGATTCAGGACCTCGCGATCTTCGACACGCACGAGCGCGAAGGCGAAGGCTTGATCACCGATGTGATGTACACACTTTTACCCGGCTACGAGACGCCCGGTTACTTTCACGGGTTCTTCGACATGGAAGATGAGCTTGGCGCGATTTTGGGACGACGCGTAGCGATGGACGAGCGCGAACTCGTCAAAAGCTATACAACGCGTAAACACTTTGAACAGCTCTTGAACACAATGCAGGTTATCTATGCCCGATGAAGAACTTCTCGCTCACATGCTGGATGCAGCAGGGCGTATACAGAGCTATTTGACTGGCATTACCCGCGATCAGTTCTTGCAGAATCGCCTCCGCCAAGATGCCGTCATTCGCTGTATTCAAGTGATTGGCGAGGCAGCCCGGCGGGTATCAAACGACATGCGGATTGATCATCCCGAAATTGAGTGGCGCAAGATGATGGGAATGCGAACGCTTGTCATTCACGAATTTCCGGATCGATCTTGAAGTGATCTGGGATGCTGTCCAAGACAGTCTACCACCTTTGATTGCCGCGTTACTGCCCTCGTCCCACCGAAAGAATAGGGCTTTACAAACTGGTATCAGTTCGCCGAACGCGCATTTCGCGTTGATCGCCAGCGCGCATGACAAACTCGATGCAATCAGGATTCCCAACGAATTTATGCTGTTACCCCAAGTTATTCAGCCACGACATCTGGCGCTGCTCGGATGCGGCCAGTACCGTACAGCGCAGACTTTCATCTTGGATGATTACTAATGGTTCTGTTGGCTCTCCATCCGAGACACAGGGAATATTTGACGTTTCGCCGATAAAGCGCAGCAGTTCCTGCGCCGAAGTGGTCTCCAGCGGCAGATTTTGGCTAAGAGATAGTCATGCACTGCTTCGACGGCTGGCAAAGCGTGTGAAATCAGCATACTCGCGATCCGCGCACAAATACCCAGCGTAAACTCGAGTACGCAGATGAACGCGAAGACGATCCCAATCACCATCAAATGAATGCGGAGACACCCGCGATCACTTGGTTTGCTAGTTGCCGACATTGAGCAGTTGACCGCGCTAGAACACAATCACCCCGCGGGCGACGCTGCCCGTCATCATCGTCTCGAACGCCTCGTTGATCTCCTCAAGGCTGTACTCTTGCGTGACCAGTTCATCCAGCTTGAGCTTGCCCGCCGCGTACAAATCCACCAGCAGCGGGAAATCGCGCTGTGAGTCGACCGAGCCGTAGTAGCTGCCTTTGACCGACTTTTCCTCGCGTGTGATGATCGAGCCGGGCAGGTTGGTCGCGGAGCCCATCGGCGATAAGCCCGCGAGAATCACGTTGCCGCCGGGACGCGCCGCCGCCAGCGCCATCTCTTGCAGCTTGGGCAGGCCGACCGCCTCAAACGCGTGATCTGCGCCGCGCCCACCCGTGAGCGCGCGGATCTCGGCGATGGTATTGTCATTCGAGAGCAGCGCGTGCGTCGCGCCGAATTCCTGCGCGATGCGCATTTTCGCCGGATTGGTATCCACGGCGATGATGGTACTCGCGCCGCAGATCGCCGCGCCTTGCAGCACGTTCAAGCCGACGCCGCCGCACCCGATCACGACCACGCTGTCGCCGGGGCGCACGTTCGCCGTGTAGAAGGCCGCGCCGACGCCCGTCGCCACCGCGCACCCGACCAGCGAGGCGGCAGTCAGCGGGACATCGCGGCGATCGGGATGCAGCTCTGCTCCGGCACGACGACGTGATCGGCGAACGAGGCGAGGCCGCAGTAGGCGTAGACCAGATCGCCGTTGGGCAGATGCAGGCGCGTCGTCCCGTCGAGCATGACGCCCGCCCAGATCGGATCGGTGAAGGTCGCGCACAGATTCGGCTTATCGTGGCGGCAGTACCAGCAGTCGCCGCACGCCGGCGCCCAGTTGAGAATGACGTGATCGCCCGGTTGAATGCGCGTGACGCCTTCCCCGACCGCTTCGACCACGCCCGCGCCTTCATGTCCGCACACAACGGGCAGCGGGTGGCGGGTCGTCCCGGTGACGAGGTGATAATCGCTGTGACACACGCCGCATGCGGCGATCTTCACGCGGACTTCGCCCGCGCGCGGGTCGTCGAGCGTGAGCGTTTCGAGAATGAACGGGGTATTGGGCGTATACAGGACTGCGGCTTGAATTTGCATGGTGTTTCCCTCCGAAAACAATTGTAACGAAAAGAAAATACCTAACGCAAAGATGTAAGGCGGCGAAGGCCAAAGCGGCAGACACCGGAATGTAAACATTCACGTTAAGAACACGTCAAATTAGGAGATCTACTTCTATGAATAGGAGCATCAGTCTATGGCTGTGCGGGTTGCGATCAACGGTCTTGGTCGAATCGGACGGGCGGCGTTTAAGCTGCTCATGGATACGCCGGAACTGGAACTGGTTGCGGTCAACGACATTGGGTCGTTGGAAAACATGGTCTATCTCCTCAAGTACGATACCGTTTACGGTCGGTACGCCCGCAGCGTCGAAGCGGGCGATGGCAACATCGTCGTCGATGGCAAATCGATCGCTTACCTCAGCGAAAAAGACCCGACGAAGCTCCCCTGGGGTGCCATGAACGTCGAACTGGTCTTTGAATGTACGGGCATCTTCACCAAGCAGGAAGACGCGGCCAAGCACATCACGGCGGGCGCGAAGTGGGTCATCCTCTCCGGCCCCACCAGCAGCGCCGATGTGCCGACGGTCGTCCACGGCGTTAACCGTCCAGACGGACAGAAAAACATTCTCTCGTGCGCGAGCTGCACGACGAACAATATCGGCCCGATCATGGAGATCATGCAGCGGCATTTCGGCGTTGAAAAGGCGCTTATGACCACGCTGCACGCCTACACCGCCACGCAAATGCTCGTGGACAGCCCCGGGGGCAAGAAAGACATGCGCCGGGGACGCGCGGCAGCGGCGAACTTCGTGCCCTCGAGCACGGGCGCGCCACGGCGACGGCGAAAGCGCTGCCGGAACTGGAAGGCAAGTTCGACGGGGTGTCGGTGCGCGGACCAGTGCCGATTGTGTCGATGGCGGACATCACCCTCCTTCTCAGCCGCAATACCACCGTCGAGGAAATCAACGATGTGTTCCGCCGGGAAGCGGCGACTGAACGCTACGACGGCATCCTCGGGGTGGCGGAAGAGGAACTGGTCTCGTCGGATCTCATTCAGGACTCGCGTGCCTCCGTCGTGCAGGCGGATATGACGCGCGTCGTCGACGGCAACCTCGTCAAAGTGATGAGCTGGTATGACAACGAGTGGGGCTTCACCAACCAGATGATCAAGACGGCGCTGGTGTCGCTCGGCATGCGCGAATACGCCTACTAAAGCTCAGCTGCTGCGTCACTTTTCATCTAGGGGCAGGCCGCGGCTTGCCCCTACTCGCGGTATACTCGAGTCATGAAACGACTACGCAAGAAGACCATCCTCGAACAGATCTCCGAGATTCGCGGGCGAGCGCAGTTGGACGAACTCGCGCGCATCCTCGACGGGTTGAACGCGCTCGACGCGCTCGATCTGCTGCGGGCGAAACGCTTCTCGCCGAATTTGAGCTGGGGCGCGAAAGCCTTCACCGGCAAACAGCCGACACCATGGGTCGGCGCGCTGATCTGGCATCGTCCGGCGGGGTATTTCGGTTATAAAACGCTCACGGTGATCGGTGTGTGGGCGGTCGCGGAGGCGGAAGCGACGCGGATCATCGTCGGCTCAAAGCTGCTGGCGTTCACTGCGCCGTTCTACGAGGCGGAAGCGTATCACAAGTTGATTCGCGACAGCTTCGACCTGTACTACACGGATCGCGGCACGCCCCCAGAACAGAATCGCTGGGTGTTCACCACGCTGTACGATCCCGCGCAGCGCCTCGAACTGCGCGATCAGCTTCCGAGTCTGCTGGCGCAGTGCGTGACCTAAATCACTTGGCTAGGTGGGTTTTGCGGACGCGATAAATCGCGTCCCTACGAAGAAATTTCTAGGTAGGAACGCCATTCGGAGGGTGCCTAATAAGGGTGTCGTCTGTAGGGACGAGGCATCCCTCGTCCTCATTTCTAGAGAAGGATACAGAGGACAAGGCATGCCTTGTCCCTACTCGCTCCTCAAGATACCTACGTTTTTTAGATACCCTCTTCATGGCGTCCGCCGTCCCCGACAGAATTAGCCCCTATTTTACGAATTCGCCGACACGCTTTATCTCCTGTACTTTGCGCCCTCGCGTCTTCGCGTCTTTGCGTTGAGTCTTTGCTTTAATACGGCCCGTAGGCGGTGCCGTCGTCGCGACCGACGAGCGTGAACACCTGCGCCGACGTCTGATCGAAGATCAGCGCGCCGCCATCAAAGCGCTGCACAGTGATCGACACCGAGCTTTCGTCCGCCCGCGCATAGCCGAGCGTTTGCCGGATCTGCTCGTTGGCGCGCCACAGCGCCCCAAAGCTGAATTCCGGCACGCGCAGACCGTCCGGCGCTTGCGCCTGCCACCCCTGATCCGGCGGCGCAATCGGCACATACCAGTAGACGCCGCCAAGCGCACCACCCGGCGCCACCGTCCAGATTTCGCCCGTCGGCAGCCAGTACATCACCCCGCGCTCAAAGAACTGCACCGTGCCGATGTAAGGCGTTGCGGGTTCGCCGGGACAACCGAGCGCCGCGCGCGCCGACTCGTTGGTCATCCACACTGTGCCAAAGACCGCGTCGATCGGGTACAGACAGTTGATTGGGAGCGGCGTGGGCAGATTGCCCGCCGTGAGCGTACCCTGATAGCGCGCCGGGTCAACGACCGGATCGACGACCGTGTCGTTTTCGCCGAGGAACACGCCGACGTACACGGTCGGCGCGGGCGTCGCCGTCGGGATGGCCGTGGCTGGCACTGAGCGCACCGCGAGGCGCGTCGCTTCGCGTTCGGCATCGTTGGGCGTCGGCGAGAGGTAGAGTGTCGCCAGCAGCTTGTATTCGACGACGGGCGTGCCTGCCGTGGTCGCGGCATTCTGCCCGGTACACGCGCCGAGCAGGAGGGCGAGAATCAATAAGCAAATACCCGTCACCCCTAACTCCCTTCTACCACTCAAGCGGGGAGATGATCGAGACGACGAATCTGCTGGCTCCCCTCCCTGAATTCGGGGAGGGGCCGGGGGTGGGGTCGGTCGTTGGGAGGCAAAGGACGTGGCATGCCTCGTCCCTACAATGATCTGCTTCGAATCACTCACGGCAAACACTCTGGGATATCGGTGATCACATACTCAACCGTATTGCGAAACTCCCCGCTTGGCAACTGTTCATACAGACCGAAGCGGACTTCTCGCAAGCCGCCGACGCGCGGCAGCGGGTAATGGTCAGAAACGATCTCGCGCGGCGTCCACGTCGTGAGCGGACGCCAGCCATAGACAGGCGCGCTCTGATCGGCGGTGACGAGATTGTTCGCCAGATCGATCCCGTGGACGAACACGCTCAAATCGCGGTCCGGGACGGTCGGCGTGTACCAGTTGACCGCCAGCGAAAACCGCTGCTCATGACACACGAGAAAGTAATCGAGCGCGATCACGCCGTCAATCTCGGCCTGCGCGTCGACCAGACCGAGGCGCGGACGCGTGGCAATCTCGACCAGATACGGCGCGGCGGCGGTCAGGTAGATCGGCTGGCCAAGGCGCTCCTCCCACCACGAGATCGGCTGGTTGTAGAACACATCCGAGAGCGTGAACAGGCGGCTGTTCTGCAGAATGGCCGCATAGTCGGCTTTGTGATCGACGAGACCGATATCCCGGCGCATCCCGAGCACATCTCGTGCCACACCGACCGCTGCGTGATGCACGCCCCATGGCAGCATGATCGTCGCGTTGGGCGGCAGCAACTGCACGCGGTCGATGGTTTCGACTCCGGTCGGGTCAGTCGTCAGCACATGAATGAACGGCTGATTCTGCACGTAAAGGATCGCCGCGCTGATGAGGGCGAGGAGGGCAAGACCACCTCACCCCTAAATCCCCTCTCCCAAGGGCGAGGGTCTTGATTCCCCCTCTCCGCTCGGAGAGGGGGCTAGGGGGTGAGGTGAGAATCCAATCCACCAGCAGCAGCCACCCAAAGGCCAGCGCCAGCGTGACGGGGAGAATCAGCGCGGAGAGCACATCGGTATAGGCGACCACATGGAAGCCGTAGCAGACCGCGCCGACCAGCGTCAGCGTGAGCGCGGCGCGGCGGGTTTCCCGGCGGCGTACGCCGATCACCAGCCCGGCGAGGCCGAGCAGCACCCCCGGCAGCGTCAGGTCAGTGAGCAGCACCGTGTTGACGAGGTTGAAATTCGCGATCAGACCGTCGAGCGAGGTGATCGAGCCGATGAAGCGTGAAGCCTCCTTGCCCGTGAACTGATCCCAGAGGCCGGCGAGCGTCCCCGGGTCGCCGTAGACCCATGCGCCGCCTGCCTGTGCCCGCAGATAGAGGTAGCCATAGGGCAGCAGCCCCGCGAGACCGAGCAGCGCGGCGGCGATCAGCGTGAGCGGGCGGCGCAGCCCGAGCCGCACATCTGCCCACGCGGCATAGACCAGACCGGGGATGAACATGGCGACTGCGCGGTGCTGACCAATGCCGATGCCTCCAATCGATGCCAACCACAACACCCGCCAGCGCACCGCACCGCGCCACAGGGCGATGATCAGCAGCAGCGCCATGAGAAACAGCGTGTAACTGTAGACTTCGGGAATCACCGCGTGAATCCAGACCGTGCGCGTCAGCCCGTAGACCAGCACGACGAGCGCGGGCACGACCGTGCGCCCGGTGAGGTGACGCATGAGCACGTAGATCAGTCCCAGCGCCGCCAGCATCCAGATGAGCGAGACGACGGCGGGCGCGGTGACCGGGCTGACGCCGATCAGCCGCAGCGCGGCGACGGTCAGGTTGCCGGACATGACATACAGCGGGTAGCCCGTCGCGTGCAGGGTCCCCCACGTGTTCAGGACGACCTGCGTCTCACCCACATCCATCATGAAATAGTGTTCCGACCCATTGGGAATCGTCTGCAACGAAGTGACATAGACCACCAGCAGCGCGGCCAAGGGTAAAAGGGGGATGAGAGTTTGTCGCCGAATCATGCGGGCATCAGTCATTTCTATAGCGCTTCTTATTTAAGCGAGCTATATCTCACTTCAGAGTTGTTCTATCGTAACAAAGGTGGACTATGCTGACCATTGGCGAAAAAGCCCCGGATTTCGCGCTCCCGAATCAAGATGGCAAAACCGTGCGTCTGAGCGATTTCCGCGGTAAGAAAGTGGTGATCTTCGCCTTCCCCAAAGCCAACACGACGGGCTGCAATGCGCAGGCCTGTGGTTTCCGCGATGATATGGAAGAGTTTCGCACCAATAATGCCGTCGTGCTCGGTTTGAGCTGCGACGGGCAAGCCACGCTCAAAGAGTGGCAGACGAGTAAGAATCTGCCCTACGACCTGCTCTCTGATCCCAAGCATGTGATGGTCGAACAGTGGGGCGCGTGGGGCATTCCGGTCTTCGGGCTGGTCAAAGTCCCGATGATCAACCGCTCGTACTGGGTAATCGACGAAAACGGCGTGCTCATCGACCAGCAGATCAATGTGCTGCCGGGCACGAGCGTCCGCAAGGCGTTGGAGTCGGTCTCGAAGACCATCGCGGCGACCGGGGATTAGTTCGTAGGGACAGATCCCCTCTCCCCCCAACCCCTCTCCCACGCAAGCGGGGAGAGGGGAGACAAGCAAGGTTTTGAAGTCCACTCTCCTCTTTTCGGAGAGGGGGTTTAGGGGTGAGGTTGGAGTCTCGCGATCACCCCGTATCTCGACACAGAACAGATCGATCTTTACCGAGCATTACGCGCCGATGTGAACTGGATTGGCGTGCGTACACAGGAGAGACAGCAAATGCCGACCATTGGTGAGACCGCGCCGGATTTCGCGCTGCCGAATCAGGATGGCAACACCGTGCGTTTGAGCGACTTCCGCGGTAAGAAAGTCGTGCTGTTCGCCTACCCCAAGGCAGGCACGAGCGGCTGCACGACGCAGGCGTGCGGCTTCCGCGATCAGTTCCCAAAGATGGAAGCGAACGGCGTGGTCGTGCTCGGCATCAGCCCGGACGCGCCGAAAGATCAGAAAAAGTGGGCGGTCAAAGAAGGTTTGCAGTACAACCTGCTGTGTGACACCGATCATCAGGTGTTAGAGGCGTGGGGCGCGTGGGGCGAAAAGTCGATGTACGGCAAGAAGTACATGGGCGTCGTCCGCTCGCACTGGGTGATCGATGAACACGGCGTAGTCATCGACGAGCAGTTGGGCGTGAGCGCGACCGAATCGGTCGAAAAAGCGGTCAAGTCACTCGGCTGGTAACCACAACTCAGCGCAGAAAAGATACTGAACCACAGAGAACACAGAGAACACAGAGCAAAAAGATAAAGTTAACCGCAGAGTGCGCAAAGACCGCAGAGAGTGATCAGTGTTTTCTGTAGAGCCGATGCGTGCCTATCTTGTTGTTGATTTGATATTTTCCTCTGTGTTCTCCGTGTTCTCTGTGGTTAATTTTCGTTATTTCTCTGCGGTTTTAACTCGTTTCGACGTACTCCCGGCGGACGCGCTCGGTGAAATCGACCAGCGCGCGTTCGTCATAAGAGAGGCCGAGCATCTCCCACATCAGCGCGGTGAACGCCACGCCGAGCGAGTGCTCATAGCGCACCCCCGCGGCTTCATCGCCACAAATCACCGCATCGACGCCCGGCGCATCGTCCAGCAGCAGAATCACCCCGGCGGCGTAGCGCGCCCACCGGGGCAGCGGTCGATTGAGCACCGTGCGCTTGCTCTTGGCGCTCTGCCGACTGAAGGTCGCTTCAGTTTCCGTTTCCACATCGTAGACCGTGTAGCGCTCATCCTCCCCCGGCTTCGCGGCCACCCACATCACCCGTCCCGGTGGCACGACAATCCACTGGGGCGACTGGTCAGGGTAGAGAGTTTGATAATGTATCAGCAGGCGGATGGGGGGATCGACGGACAAAGGCACAGAGCAAACCTCAATCAATGGTAGAATTGAAACAATCTTACCGGAAAATCCCGAAATTCGTTGAAGATGCGAAAAATCCTGCTCTCTGGCCTTCTGTTGTTGATCATCGGCACCCGCCTATTCGCGCAGGAGCTGCCGCCTCCGACCACCTGTGACATGCTCGCGGTGTGGACGGCGGCCAGCAATGCGTGTATCAACCGCCCGGGCGGATATATCTGTAACGGCGGTTCTGCGCCCGTGGTTGAACCCGTCGGTCCGGTGAGCAATGCGCTCGGTCCGATTGGCGCACTGGTCGAATCGGGGGCGGTTGATTTCATCCGCACTGCGCCGCTCGCCGCCGATGGCAGCACCAACGGCGTCGCGTGGGTGCGCTCGACTGGAGCGCTCAACTACACGATGCTCATGCTCGGCGACGTGTCGCTGCGCGATGCCTCTCCACCGGATTTCCCGGCGTGGACCTCACTGCAGCTCGAAACCACCGTCAACGAGAACGTGTGCGGCACCGCGCCGCTCAGCACGCTCGTGCTGCAAAGCCAGATTGGTTCGGCGGCGCGCATTGTGGTCAACGGCGTGTCGATGCTGCTCAACGGCACGGTGATGACGGTCACGGAGCCGACGCGCACGCGCTTCATTGCGCTGTCCGGTCAGCACAGCTTGCTCACGTTTGGCACCGAACGCACGCTGTACATGGGGCAGGAAGTCAGCGTGACGCGTGACAGTGTGAATCCGTATGCACCCGGCGATGTGCCCAGCGATGCCTTCCCCCTCGAGCCCGCTGTGCTGACGAATTTGCCCGTCGCTCTGTTCGACCGCCCCGTGATTTTGCCGCAGCCAGGCTTCGTCATGACGCAGGGCGCGGTCAACCTGCGCTCGTCGCCGGATCAATATGCGGGCTTGATCATGCAGGTGCCCGCCGGGCAGGTCATGAGTGTGCTCGGTCAAAACCCGGAAGGCACGTGGTATCACGTGCGCCTCGAATCCGGTGAAACCGGGTGGATGCTCGGCGAACTGCTGGCGCGCAACCTCGGGGCGATTTCGTCAGTGTATTCGGAAACGCCGCTGCCCCCCCAGCGCTACGGCGATCTCGGCACGCGGGCGCAGGTCTCGGCTCCGGCGGGGGCGGCGCTGCGCCAAGGACCGGAGATCAGTTTCCCGCTGGTGGTCACGCTGCCTGATGGCACGGTGGTCAATCTGCTGGCACGCAGCCCGTACAGCCCATGGGTGAAGATCGAAGTGGGCGGCTACACCGGCTGGATCGCGTTGATCGCGCTGCAAACGCAGGCCTACATCGAAGCGCTGCCCGTCGATGCGCGCGTGCCGCTGCCGCCGCCGACCCCGCTCCCGACGCAGGTGCCGGGGACATTCGGCAATGCCTTCCCCGACCCGAACCGGGACGGGAATCCGTAGCGCGCCCCGTTCGATAGTCATGCTTGCTCACGCAGGGGCAAGGCGTACCGGTAAATGCGTAGAAGCCTGTGAAAATGGGATACAGGTCGGTTTTGGGATTTTGCGGACGCGATTCCGAGGGTGTCTAACAAGGTTATCACCTGTAGGGACGAGGCAGGCCTCGTCCTAATTTTTAGAGAACGATATAGAGGACGAGGCAGGCCTTGTCCCTACAAAAACCTCTCTCATCAAGATAACTGTGCGCTTTTTAGACACCCTCTTCATCGCGTCCCTACGAGAAGATTGTCTAGCATTTGTGTAGGGACGAGGCAGGCCTCGTCCTGAACAGTTTGGCTGGCGCTCACAGTATGCCGCGCACCTACCGGCATGCCTTACCCCTGATCTAACCTTACCCCTCGCAGCCGATTTCCCTTGCGCCGCGGCGATCTCTCCTATAGTATGATTTTTTCGCACCCTATGGAGGCGCGATGGAAAGCAACCCGGCCGTCGCCTTATTTTTAGCTATTGGACTGATCGTCGCCGCATCCCGCATTGGCGGAACCATCGCCCGCCGCTTCCATCAGCCGCGCGTACTCGGCGAACTGATCATCGGCGTGATCCTCGGCCCCACGCTAATCGATGTGCTGCATCAGTCGGTCTTTCACGGCGTGGAACTGCAAGAGACGATCAAGCTGTTCGCCGAACTCGGCGTTCTCCTGTTGATGTTCATCGTCGGCCTCGAAGTTAACATGGGCGAACTGATGAAAGTCGGGCGCGTCGGCGTGATCGCGGGCTTCGCCGGAGCCTTCGCGCCCGTGCTGCTCACCTTACCGCTTGTGCTGCTGTTTCAATACGCCTGGCAGCCAGCGCTGTTCGCCGGGGTGACGCTGGCCGCGACCTCGGTGAGCATCTCTGCACAGGTGCTGCTGGAATTGGGAGTACTGCGCACAAAGGTGGGTAACGCGCTGCTGGCCACGGCGCTCATCGATGATATTATCGCGATCCTGCTCGTTTCGCTGACCGTCGCCATCACCGGGACGGACAGCAGTGCCGCCAGCGTGGATTTCGGTTCACTGCTCTCGATCATCGTGACGATGGCGCTCTACCTCGTCGGCGCGTTCCTGCTGGCGTGGTTCATCGTCCCCAAGGTGATCAACTGGCTGTCAACACGACCATCACTGGCGCAGTCCTATGGCATTCCGGCCTTCGCCTTGATCGCGCTGCTGCTGTTCGGCTGGTCAGCGGAAGAACTTGGCGGCATGGCGGCGATCACCGGGGCATTTCTCGCGGGCGTGGGCTTCAGCCGCGCGAAAGAGCGCGTGCGCCATGATATCGAAACGGCGCTGAGCGGCATTGCCTACACGTTCCTCGTGCCAATCTTCTTCGTGGATGTCGGCCTGCAAACAGATCTGAGTACCTTCCCGCTCTCAGCACTGCCGCTGGCGCTGCTGCTGTTGGTGGTCGCCGTCGCCTCGAAAATCGGGGGGTGCGGCCTCGGCGGGCGGCTCGGCGGCTTTGCTAACGGGGATGCGCTCAGGCTCGGCGTGTGTATGATCTCACGCGGCGAGGTCGGCTTGATCATCGCCTCGTTGGGGATCGGCGTGGGCGTGTTTCGCGCCGATGATCCGCTGTTCGCGTCACTGTTTCTCGTGATCCTCGTCTCAACGCTCATCACGCCGCCGCTCGTGCGCGCGTTATTTAAGGGGGAGCAGACTCATGAAGCTGGTCGTGCTGATCACCGCGCAGGTTGAAGATGGCCTTGATGTCGCGCTGACGTGGCAGGAGGCGGGCGCGCCGGGCGTGACCATCGTCCGCGCGCATGGGCTGCACGCGCTGCAGCAGGAACTGCGCCACGGTGATGTTGAACTGCCGCGCATGATCTCGTCAATGGCGGCGGCGATGGCGGCGATTCTCGACAACATGGAAGCCCGCAATCATATGCTGCTCTCGCTGGTCGACGACCCGCTGGTGGATACGTTAATCGAGGCGACCAGCGCCGTCCTCGGCGACTTGACCGATCCCAACCATGGCATTCTGTTCGTCGTGCCGATTGAGCGGGCCATCGGCGTCCGCGATCACCGGACGACCTAGCATCGGGACTTGTCACCGAGACCCTTTCTGCTATAATTCGCGCCAGATTGGGGGATCGTCCAATGGCAGGACAACGGCCTTTGGAGCCGTGTATCTTGGTTCGAATCCAAGTCCCCCAGCTCACGGGGAAAAGGGCTTTCTGACAGTGTCAGAAAGCCCTTTTTTCTCTTAAGCGATGTTCGATTTCAAGTCTCCTGTTTATTGACTTGACCGCAAACTTTTGCTTTAGACTAAAGGTAGATTGACGGAAAGAACGTTCGAGTCCTGGTTTTGAGCCTACTTAGTTGGATGTGACTCGAACATTGTTCAGTGTAAACGCCGGGATATATCTCGGCGTTTTGTGTTGTGTGTCGCCCACGGCCAGCGGGATGGCTAGTCCTCAATCCCAAGCTGGTCAATCTGCTCATCGAACTGATCGACGATGTGCTTCTGGACGCCCACAGTTTTCGCGACGGAAATGATCGATGTTAAGATTAATTTCGAAATCGAACCGAGCTTACTGTGGTCTGCTCAATGCTTTCCAGCCCCGCCCATGCGGATTTCGAGTACACTCAAGAGAGAACTTATGCAAACTTTGGCAGTTGATCTGCCATAAAGGGCATGATGAAACGCGCGCTTTCGCGGCTCAATGTGCGGATGGTTGGCGTTGGTCTCGGCATTCTGTCGATCCTAGTTATCATCACGGGCACGCTGATCGAGCATGGCATCCAGTTTGAGCCGCTCGCCGTCTTTCGGGATTTGTGGCAGAACGTCGGGACAGACCTCGGCAGTATTGCGATCACCATCCTCGTGATCGATACATTGAACCAGCGGCGGCAAGAAGAAGCTGAACGGCAGCGGGATCGTGATCGGCTGACACGCCAGCTTGCAAGCAGCGTCAACAACGAGGCTAAACGCGCCGCCGAAGAACTGCGCGAGCGCGGCTGGCTGCTGGATGGCACCTTGCTTGGCGTCAACCTGTCGGAGGCGGATCTACACGACGCCAACTTAACGGATGCCAACCTGCGCGGGGTCAGTTTACGACGGGCGAACCTGCAAAATGTCGTGCTGCGCGGTGCTGATCTGCGCGATGCCGATTTGGAAGACGCGGATCTCTCGAATGCGGTGCTGGAAAACGTGCAGATCGAGCGGCTGAACCTGAACGGCACTTATCTGCGCGGGGTGAAGCTGGAAAAACCGCTCGGCAGTCGCTGGGATACGGTGATCGCGCTGCTGACGCAGCCCGCGCGCGATGTCGACCTAAGCCGCCGTGATCTGCGCTACGCCAATTTAAGCGGGCTGCGCGTGATCAATGGGGTATTTCTTGAAACCATGCTGTACCGCGCCCGCCTGACTGATGGATATTTCTCGAATGTCGATTTCAGCAGCGCGAATTTCTGGGGAGCGGTGCTCCGCAGTGCCGAATTCGTCAACTGTCGCTTTGTGAATGCCAATTTTCATCAAGCGGATCTCTCGGGAGCACGGTTGCTAGGCGCTCATCTGGCAGATGCCAATCTGAGCGGAGCCAACCTGACCCAAGCCGGATTGCAAAACGCGAATTTCTCCCACACCGATTTCACCGATGCCGTACTGAATTCTGCTGACTTGACGGGTGCGATTTTGACGAGCGAGCGACAGCTGCGCTTTGCCCGCAGTCTGCGCGGCGCGGTGCTGCCGGATGGCCAGCGCTATGATGGGCGCTTCGCGCTGGCAGGCGATAGAGAAGCGGCGGCGGCTCAGGGGTTTGATCTGCACAGCGAGACCGGATTGCGAGAATACTATGGCGTTTAATTCGGAAATTTACATCACGACTACGCCTTATCCCTGGGGTGTTTTGCAGCCGCTGATCGAAGATGAGACGGTCGCACAAATTCTGGTCGAAGGGTTCGGTAAACCGTCGATTTACCGCAAATCAAATCACCGTTCTGGCCGCGCGTTCGATCCCTGGTTCGGGAATGCCTTTGAGGATGAAGGGGCTTTCATCACCTGTATTCAGGCGTTGTTCCCGGACACGCCGCTTAACACGAATTCTCCGACGGCTTCCTGACACTTTGAGGATGGCACCCAGATCACGGCGGCGCTGCCGCCCGTGGCGCGCGATGGCCCGATGTTGATGATCCGCAAGCCGTCGCGCCGCACCATGACGCCGCTTGCAACTGCGGAAAATCTAGCCGACACCACGCAATCCGCCGCACTCACATTTCTGTATGCCTGTGTGTGGGCGCGGCTGACGATCTGTATCACGGGCGTCAATCCGGATGACTGCTCCCATTGGTTGGAAGTTTTGAGTGCGCTGATCCCGTCCGACGAACGGATCGCTGTAGTAGAAGCGCAGCCGTCGCTGCACCTACCCCAACCGCATGTGATCAGCCTGACGCCACGGGCGGCCAACCGTGAAGGCGCAGGCGCGGTGCCTATCAGCCGCGTGTTGAATGCCGTCTGGGATCTACGTGTCGATCGGGCGATCATCGATCCATTGGTCGATCCGGTGGCGACGATGGATACGCTCATTCGCTACAGTGGCGCCTATGAGGGTGGACTGTTCACTGTTCCGGCGGCATCGCCCCGGGCGGCTTTGTCGCTGCTGGAAGTGCAGTTTCTCGCGGCGGGTTACGATACACCAGATCGGGTCGCCCGTCGGTATGTCAGTGAAGCCATCAATGTGATTGTATATATCGATCAGCGCGGCGATCTGGCACAGGTGGTCGAAGTGCGCGGTATGGAAGGTGACAGGATCGCACTGACTCTCCTATTTGAAGGTGATTATGCATTTAGACCGACAGGAAATCTTCCGGGCTGCATGCGTGATATCGAATCTGCCGGGATCATGCTTGCGCCAGCGCTGTTCGGCATTCGTGACCCGGACTCGAAAAAGCGCCCGACATCCCGGCTTCAAGCGCTGGCGACACAGATACGGCGAGGATTCCGGCACAGTCGCCGTGAAATCTCCGCGCCTGAGCCGCTGCAATTCGACACAGTTGTTGATGCTTTGCGCAGTTATTACGAACCGCGAGCAGTATCAGCGCTTGATTCTGAACAGCAGGCGGCGAAAGCACGGCAGGCGGCCTTCGAAAAACGGCTGATACAGCGGTTCGTCGAGGTGTGGTACACGTCGAACCTCAATGTGTCACCTCACTACCCAGATCGCAGGGCGTTAAGTACAGAGGCTGACGAAATCAGAGCGCTGTTTGATTCCGTGCTTGCCCAAGAGAAAACAGGGCTTTCGGAAGCGGATCGGGATCGGCTCTATGAGCGCGTGCTGGCTGCGGTTATCGGCTACGGCCCCTTGCAAGCGCTCATCGAAGATGATACGGTCAGTGAGATTATGGTGAATGCGCCGGATCAAGTCTATATCGAGGTGCGTGGCATTCTTAAGCTTCTACCAGATGTTACCTTTGAAGATTCCGACCAACTGCTGCGGATTATGGATCGGATCACCGCGCCGCTAGGACAGCGGTTCGACGTAACAGCGCCGATCGTGAGCACCCGGCTCTCCGACGGTTCACGCGTGCAGTTGATCATGCCGCCCATCAGTCCGTCCCCGATGATCGTCATCCGTAAATTCAACAAGCGACCGCTGCAGATTGAGGATTTGATCCGTTTTGGCGCTCTGCCACCTGAGGTGGCAGAGTTTTTGCGCGCGCTCACGATCGCCGGCGCGAATATCCTGTTTTCGGGCAACGCCGGTTCTGGCAAGCTGACGCTGATGCAGGTGACCGCCAGTTTCATTCCGATGGATCGCCGAATCATCACCGCCGAATCGGCTGTCGAGATGCAGCTTCCGTTGGAGCATGTGCTGACACTGGAAAGCCGCTCGCCCAATATTGAGGGACAAGGCATGGTCACTGTCGGCGATCTCATTGCCATCGCTTTACAGCACCGCCCCGACGGGATTATCCTCGGCGAGATCGGCATGAATGAGGCTCTGGCCTATATTCAGGCGGCGAATACCGCCGATCTGATAGTCTGGACGACCATCACCGCATTTAATCCGCGTGACGCGCTCAACCGTTTGGAAAGTCTGATCCTGATGCGTAACGCGCTGCCACCTGCGCTGGTGCGCTCGCGGATCGCATCGGGGCTGCAGTTTGTGGTGCAGCAGGATCGCCTACGCGATGGTTCGCGGAAAGTCACGGCGATCAGCGAGGTGTGCGGTGTAACTGGTGACCGAGTGGAGTTGGTCGATATTTTCCGCTTTGAAGAAACGGGTTACGAAAGTGGCCGGATCATCGGTCGGACTGCGCCCACCGGGGTGATCCCAGTTCTATCGCGCCATCTTTCAAACGGGCATCACGCTTCCCCGCGAGACATTCGGGGTGAGCGACGCGCAGATGCGCGCTTTCATCGGGGACGATCAGCTCCGGCGGTTGGAAAGCTATCAGCAGCGGGAAGCGGAACGCCGGGCTGCCGAGCAACGCGAAAAAGACCGCCAGTTGAAAGAGAAACAGCGCGCAGCGCGCAAGAAGCCCGCGGCTAAATCCGTGCCGAAGGCTCGCCCGTTAATCGATGAACTTGAATTGGATGATGATTTCGGGTCTTTGGATGACGATGATGATATTTTCGCCAGTGAATGAGCAGGAAACAGCATGACCAGCGCAACTGACGCACTGCTCCGGCAAGGGATTGAAGCTCTCAAACAGGGACGGCGAGGGACTGCCCGCGAACTGCTCGAAAAGCTGGTCAATGACGAACCAGCACATGAATTGGGCTGGCTGTGGTTAAGCGGTGCGACCGATGATCATGAGGAGCAAATCATCTGTTTGGAAAATGTGCTAACGCTCAATCCGCAGAATGAACGCGCCCGCAAGGGGTTGGCGGCGCTCAAGGCTAAGCGCCCCGACCCGCCACCCCCGGATGCGTTTGGCGCAGCCTATGATCTGCCCGATTTCGGTGAAGAAACGCCCTTTGGTGCTGTGGACGACTCCGATGTGGAGAGCGGTTTTTCTGACTTTGAAGTTTCCACACCTGCCGAACCACCGCCGATCATTCCGTCATGGGAAGCTCGATGGCAAAGGGAACAAGAACACCGCCAGCAGTTGAGTGACCTCCAAAACAGAATAATGCGCGCGCTGCTTTATGAGCTGGAACCGAATTTTGAATATCGGCCTGATTCGGCGGCGGTCGACGAGCGACTGCGTGATCTGTTCAATGAGATTTTAGCCGAGGAATACGTTGTGCTGACCAGAACCGAGCGCGAGCGGCTGTACAGCGCGACGATCAGCGAGCTTTTCGGCTACGGCCCGCTCGATCCGCTGCTGAAAGATGAGTCGATCACGGCGATCATGGTGAACGGTCCCAAACTGATCTTCATCGAGCAGAATGGGCAAAAATCACTGTCCGGGGTGGTCTTTGAGGATGATGGGCATGTGCACCGGATCAAGGATCGCATCGCTGCCCCGCTGGGGCGGCGGATCGACGAAATCGTGCCATTTGGCGATGCCCGACTGCCCGATGGCTCGACGGCGTACCTGACCGTGCGCCCGATTGCGCTGAATGGACCAAGCATGACGATCCGCAAATACCGACGCACGCCGTTCACGGTCGAGGATTTGCTGAGCTACAACAGTGCAACGCCTGAAATCTGCACTTATCTCCAGATGTGCGCGACTGCCGGGATGTCGATATTGGTCACGGGCGGCCTTGGCGCAGGCAAAACGACGCTGTGCAACATTATGGCCGGGTTTATTCCCGCCAACCGCCGGTTGATTACGCTGGAAACGATCGCCGAACTTCAGGCGCAGCATGAACATGTGGTAACGCTCGAATGCAGCCCGCTCCAAAGTGATGGGCAACGCGCAGTCAATACCCTCGACTTGATCGAACAGGCGCGGCATTTACGCGCCGATGCAGTGCTGTTCGGGCCGCACATGAATCAAGGCGGCGGCGAACGGCTGTTTGTGCTGCCGAAAGATCCTCCAGCCCAGCAGATCATGGGCAGCCTCGACGGCGGCGACGCGCGCGACGCCATCACACGCTTGGAGATCATTGGTTTACAGTCTGACGATGGTCCACTGGAAGTCCTGCGCCAACGGATCGCTGAGCGGTTGCAGGTCATTGTACACATGCGGCAGCTGCACGATGGGTCGCGCAAAATCGCTGGCATCTGGGAAGTGACGGGGCTGAGCGGCGGCGAAATCAGTCTGTCGCTCATGTTCGATTTCCAGCCAGCCGGGATGGTCAATGGCAAAGTCTACGGCGAACACCGGATCGTAACCACGAAGAGCCAGTTCATCGACCATTTTGTCCGCGCCGGGATGACGCTTCCGCCTTTCCTTCAGGGTTCGCCCGGTAAGCCGCGGAGCAAATGAGGATACGATGTCATTGTTGAGACCCAGACCATCCGGTATGCAGCGCGCGTCTTCGCCATTTGCTTACCGTGACCTGATCAAAGATCTGGCGGCGAAGGTCACGGATACGCTGGCGGCTGACGGTGGCGGCTCGTGGCTGATGCGGTACCAGAACCGGGTGCGCTACCGTCCGGTCGTAAGCGAACAGCTCGACAAGCTGTTCATGGAGGAACAGCTTGTGCTGTCGCGGGTGGATCGGCACAAGCTGCAGGCGACGATCTTCAGCGAGATCTGTGGCTTTGGCCCCCTGGATAGTCTGCTTGACGATGATAGTGTGAACGAAATCCACGTCAACGGCCCCAAAAACGTGTATATCAAGCAAGCAACCGGTATGCAGCGCTCAGAGGTGGTCTTTGATGATCCAGCGCATATTCTGTGCATATTCGAACGTTTCACGCTTCTTGCTGGAAACTATACGCAAAACGTCGCTGGCCTCAAATGGGTCACTCTGCCTGACGGGACGCACATCACTGCCGTGATCGACTCGGTTAGTGTGACGGGACCATTGTTGACGATTGTTAAAAGCGCCGAAGGCCGCGCCGATAATGTGCTGGCGCGCTTTGGACTGACCAAAGAGGCGCTTAAGCTGCTGATCGATGCAGTTCAAAATCGGCGCAATCTTGTCCTCTGCGGCACGAGCGGCAGCGGCAAGACCGCCCTACTCAACGTATTGGCGAAGTCGATCCCGGCGGCTGACCGGGTGATCGTAATTGAGCGCGGACGTGAAGTGAATATCGATGTGACGAACGATCTGCGCCTGACGCTGAGCGATGAAACCCAGCTCACAGCGGTGGATCTGCTGCGTTATGCCACAACACTGGCGGCGGATCGCGTGATTATCGGCGAATTGGAAGGGGACGAGACGGCCTTGTGGATCGGAAGCGATCAATCGCGGTTGTCAGGGAGTATCGCGGTCGTACTGGCGCGTGATCCGGAAGATGCCCTCACCCAGATCATGCAGCAGTGCGCGCAAACGCTGCAGACGAGCAGTACCGACGAAACTGTGAGCGAATTCGTCGCCAGCGCTTTGCATCTCATCGTACATCAAGCCCGCATGGAAGACGGATCGCGGCGGGTGGCGCGCATCAGCGAAATTACGCCTCACGGTACGCTGCATGATCGGTTTGTCTTTCAAGTGTCAAGCGCTGCGGATGGAGTGATTCAGGGCATGCTGCACGAGGCTTGAGCAAAAGTTGTAATAGCAAGGACATGAGAGCAGGGCGGTTTACTGGCCGCCGTACATGCGTTTCTGCGTCAGCAGTTAGGATTCTACGGCCATAAATAAGCAAAGCGCCCTACTTTCACACCCTTAGATCGAGGTTTGCTTGTCATGCTCGCCAGTCGATTGAGGACGTGGAGAAATGTCTTGCTCATCGTCAAGCCCGACACCCTGCTCAGATAGCATCGGCAAGCACACTGGAAGCTGAGTCGAATATGCTCCGGATGAAACGGCGGGAACATTCCCGCCGTTTTTTGTTGCCGTGTTTCCCCCTACCCGAACACGCGAACAATGTTTCCTTTGGACACATGGCGATCAAGGAGAATTCTGACCCGCTACCCTCTTTAAACGTCCCTATCTTGTATAGGCTTTCCCTAACCTTGCCGGTTGATTTTACTGCTTCGGGTCTGTTTCGTCGTCCGGTTTGGTCCCTGCGTCTTGCGCAAACTGGGCGCGGATTTCTTCCAACAGCCGCTTGTTCGCTTCTGTAGCCGCTTGAATCCGCTCCATCTCCTGACTCAAATAATCGCCAATCTGCTTCGGTAAGCCCGTGGCCACTTTTCCGGCAATTTCGCGTTCAGCGTCGACAAAGCGCTGGAGTGATTCGGGCGTGCGGATGATCTGCCCCCACTGGGCGGTTTCATCACGCATCACGCCTAAGGTTCCGTGAGCATACGCTTTCAAGCTGCCCAGATAATCTACATCGTCCATATCGGCGAGAGGTGACTTCGCATCGGCAACCTCCAGATTTTCCAGCGCCACATCATAAATATTCACCAGCCGGTCCCACTGGTACAAATCGGCAAGGGTACCGAACGCACCGCCGAGCGCCGGAGCAAGCACCGCCACTATCAGCAGCAAGGGGATTACATTGTTGGAAAGCGAACAGCTGAAAGGGGGTGTGGCGGGTGTTGTTTGTGGCGTGACTGCTGCACCATCGGTTCCTGCTTCTGGAGTCGTTTCGATCTGCACCTCCACCCCCGTGTCACTCAGTGCATTGACAAGCCGTGTCGTTTCGCACTCGGTTGGAGTCACGATCACAATAAATGCGGCCAGCGCGGAAGCGAGCCCCGTAAGCAATGCGAACAATGCGCGCAGTCGATTAACCTGACTCGCAGCCGTGCGGTTCCGCTTCAAGGTGTTTTTGTAGAACTTACGCTGATCATCGAGGGCAAAACGCTGGAAGATCTGGTACGACAGTTCGAGTCGCTCGCGGTTGAATTCCGGCATGATTTCGCTCCTAAGACCTACAGGCCCTCATCGGGAAAAACACCACGATTAATGTCTGCGACACGTTCCGACAGCTTTACCCGCCGTCCAACGGAGTCGAGTTCGTTGTATGGCAGCAAATTCATCAGGAAACGAAAGTATTCGCGCCGCAGTTGTTCAGCACGGCGGCGATTGGTCATCCAGAGCGGTAGCGGCGGCTCGCGACCGCTGATGGTCGCTAGGAAGACCGCCAGCAGCGCCACAACGGTTTCCAAAAGCCCCCAGACGGCCAGCCAGTTGCGATCACTCCCCGCAAGGGCGAGTGCTTGGAATGATCCGAAAGCGGTAGCGACGGCAGCCAGCACCAAAAACAGAATTTGGTAGAGGCGATACGCGTTCTGCTGTTTGGAGGCCATGTGATCCCGCTCACGAAATAGGCGCAACATTTCCTCTTCGAGGAATTTGATATCAGTTCGGATTGCATTGGAAGTTTCGGGGCTGGCGTCGGCGAGCAGGGCTTCTAGTTCTTCGGGTTTGATCAGTGGGGTTAGCTGTGGTTCGGCAGGCTGGAAGTGAAAATAGGGCAGGAACTGCATCCAATCTGGCCAGCCTACGCGGTATTTTTTCTCTGCTTGAGTATTAGGCGCTTCGGAGTGGAGAGAGCTATCGGCATGCTGAACAGGACCGCTCACAACACCTCCTAAAAATCAGGATGAAATTAAGTATTTAGATTCTCTTTACATTATCAGTTATATGTCAAAATGCGCAACTATAGCGGACGGATCAACTTCTGCAACCTGAGTGGTTCCACGTTTCACCAGATTCTTGACAAGTAGTTCAAATCGGATAAAATTGAAATCGATTTCAATTTGTTTGCCGATTTATTTGATCGGAAATTGAAATCGATTTCAAAATAGTGCATAGATTGAGGAATATGTATGGCAAACGCATCGTTGTCAAAGAAAACCCGCGTAACTTCGGGCAGATGGTTTGCTGATCTGAATTCGGAAAATCTGCGGCGCACGCTGCGCAAAATCCTGACGAACTGGCAGCTCTATGTATTCCTACTGCCGACAATCCTTTATTTTCTCGTGTTCAAATACGGCCCGATGTACGGCATCCAGATTGCCTTCAAAGACTTCGTGCCGACAGAGGGAATCTGGGGCAGTCCCTGGGTCGGTCTTGAACATTTTCAACGCTTTTTCAACTCATTCCAGTTTGGAACGCTGCTGCGCAATACACTGGTTCTGAGCATCTACGCGCTCGTCATCTCGTTCCCACTGCCCGTTTTCCTGTCCCTGCTGATGAACCAGTTTCCGGTGGTGCGCTACCGTCGTCTGGTGCAGACCGTTATTTACGCGCCAACTTTCATTTCGACCGTGGTCCTCGTCGGCATGATCAATGTGTTCCTCTCTCCTCGCAGCGGCTTGATCAATCATCTCGTCGTGCTGTTTGGTGGACAACCCGTCCAGTTTATGGCGAGTCCCGACTGGTTTCCGTCGATTTACGTCTGGTCAGGGGTATGGCAGGGAACGGGCTTTGCCACCATCGTCTACATGGCGGCACTGGCCTCGGTCGACCCGGCGCTGCACGAAGCGGCGATTATGGATGGAGCGAGTAAATGGGGGCGTATTCGCTATGTCGATCTGCCCGCCATTATGCCGACCATCATCATTCTGCTGATTCTGGCGGTGGGCAACATCATGAATGTCGGGTTCGAAAAAGCGCTGCTCATGCAAACGCCTCTCAATAAACCAACTTCCGAAATCATCCAGACTTATGTTTACAGTCTGGGGCTTCAGCGCGCACAGTACAGTTTTTCGGCGGCAGTCGGCGTGTTCAATTCCGTCGTCAACCTGATCCTGTTGTTTATGGTCAATCGGTTTGCGAAACGCGTCTCTGATACGAGCCTGTGGTGAGGTGAAGCGATGCGCATCTTTCAACCTGTGATCCGAATTCTCGCAACGGATCGAACCTTCAATGTCTTCACGTTTATCGTTCTCACGCTTACGCTGCTGCTCGTCTTTTATCCGCTGTATTTTCTGGTGATCGCTTCGGTCAGTAATCCGGATGCGGTGTACTCGGGCTCGGTCTGGTTGCTCCCACAGGGACTGACCTTTGAAGGTTTCAACCGCATCTTCGCCGACGACTCGATCCTGATTGGTTACCGCAACAGCGCGATCTACACGATCGTGGGTACGTTCGTCAGCGTCTCGCTGACGCTCACGGCGGGCTACGCGCTCTCCCGCAAAGACTTGGTCGGGCGTAATCTGATCATTCTGTTCTTCGTCGTCACCATGTTCATCGATGGCGGCTTGATTCCGCGCTACCTCCTGATCCGCGATCTCGGGTGGTTCAACACCATCTGGGCGATGGTTATTCCGAATGCGGTTGGCGTGTGGAATCTCATTATCACGCGTACCTTCTTCCAGATCACGATCCCGGACGAACTTCGGGAGGCGGCTTCGATTGACGGCGCTTCCAACATCGCCTTTTTCCTCCGCGTGGTGCTGCCGCTGTCAGGCCCCATCATCGCGGTGATGGTCTTGATCCATGCGGTCGGCAATTGGAATTCCTTCTTTGACGCTCTGATCTTCATTACGCGCGAAGATATGTATCCGCTCCAGTTGGTGCTGCGGAACATTCTCACCCAAAGCGATGTCACCGCGAACGCGGCGATGCTCACGGGCGTGACCTCGTACGCCGATCAGCAGCGCGTCACCGAATTGATTAAGTACGGCATGATCATCGTCGCTTCTGCGCCTATGATCATCCTGTATCCCTTCCTCCAGCGCTATTTCGTCAAAGGCATGATGATCGGCGCGATCAAAGGCTAAGCAGTAGTGAAAGGCATGGCTATCGAGTGATTTCACTGTCGGATTCGTTGTTTTTTGTGTCATCGATTGATATCGATTTCAATAAAGGAAAAGGGAAATGAAACTCAGACTTATCGCCTTACTCCTCGTGGTCTTCGTCGCCTTACCCGTCATGGCGCAAGATGGCGTCACCCCGTGGGTGATTTCGCCGGAACCGCTCACCGCCGAACCCGTCACACTAGATATTGTCGCGCAGAAGGCCGGCCCGCTCACACCCGATTTTGATCAGATGGTGTTGTTCGACTGGGCAGAAGAGCAGACGAACGTACAGGTCAACTGGACGAACATCGCCAATGCCGACTATCAGGAACGCAAAAACCTGATTCTGGCGAGCGGCGATCTGCCGGATGCCTTCTGGAACACCGGCTTCTCCGATGCTGACATCGTGACTTACGGCGGCAATGGCACCTTGATCCCGCTGGAAGACCTGATCCCGCAGTATGCGCCGAATGTGCAGGCGGCCTTTGAGCGCTACCCGGCGCTGCGCGGCGCTGTGACCGCACCCGATGGTCATATCTATGCGCTGCCCAGCTTCGTCCAAATGGGCGAGGGCTCCGGGATTGGTGCGATACGCTTCTTCCACGCCATCAATCAGCAGTGGCTCGACAACCTCGGCTTGGCGATGCCGACGACGATGGATGAACTGCACGATGTCCTGGTCGCATTCAAGACGCAAGACCCCAACGGCAACGGCGTGGCCGATGAAATTCCGTTCAGCTTCATGTTTGACTGGTGGTGCGCGGACATCGGCGATCTGTTCGGCGCGTTCGGCATGCCCGACACCATCGCCGACTACGAACACCTGATCGTACGCGATGGGCAGGCGATCTATACCGCAGTGCAGCCCGAATACCGCGACGCCATCACCTATTTCAACCAGTGGGCGCAAGAAGGCTTGATCGATCCTGAATCGTTCACGCAGGACGTGCAGACGTATCTGGCGAAGGGCAAGGCGGGCGATGTGTCGCAGCTTGGCTCGTACATCTGGTGGGAAATCGAAGAAGTGGTTGGTCCGGAGCGCGCTGACCAGTACACGTTGGTCCCGCCGCTGGTTGGCCCCACCGGTGAACAAGGCGTCGGTCACGCGAATGGCTCGGGCTTTGGTCGCGCGGCGTTCGCCATCACGTCGGCAAACGAACATCCTGAACTGACACTGCAATGGGTCGATCTGTTTTGGCGAACCGTACGTCTCGGCGCAGGTGATCTGGGGTCCGGTTGGCACCATTTACGAACAAGATGCTAATGGCATGCTCGTCAACCTGCCGCTGCCCGAAGGCGTGTCGATGGGCGAGTTCCGCCAGACGGTCGCGCCGGAAGGTCTCGGTATCATTTTCAACGAGGACTTCGGTCGCGTCGTCGACATGGAACCGCGCGCCCAGCAGCGCATTGCCGACCTGAGCTCGATCTACCTGCCGTTCGCCGAAGATGAATGGTATCCGACCGTGTTCTTCACGCCCGAAGAGCTGGACCAACTCCAATTGATCGAGTTCGACATCAACGAGTTCACGAACCTGAAGCGCGCTCAGTGGCTCGCCGAAGGCGGCATCGAAGGGGAATGGGACGGCTATCTCGCTCAGCTCGACAGCATGGGCTTGCCGCAGTTGATGGCGATTTATCAGGCGGCGCTGGATCGCTTCAACGCCGCGAATTAAGTCCAGCACCGTTCAAGAAACTATGCGATGGGGAGTCCTTCACAGGACTCCCCGATAGAAGTCGTACTGTATCCGTTTGAATTGAAGTGAACTACATAAAGGAGTCCATGCATGGGCAGCAGCACTTTGGGCGCGTGGTGGACATTTGATGAAGGTCAGGGTAACACGACCACCGAGCAGGTGAGCGGTCGTGCAGACTCCATCGCTTATGTCTTCAACAACGCGCGCTACAAACCGTCCAGCGATCCGCTGTGGCGCGCTGGCATTCGTGGTCAGGCGCTGCTGTTTGACGGCTATTCCACGTGGATCACGCACCCAGTTGATGTGTTTAGCACGCCAACCCGCGCGCTGACAATTTCTGCGTGGGTTGCGCCGCGCACCTTTGAAGCCGGAATCGGCGGGCAGTTAAGCGTGATCGTCAACCAGCATGATCGCTTGCTGCAGCAGGGCTTCATCCTCGGTACGTTCACACATGGCGCTTGGTCACTGCAAATCGGTACAGGGAGCCAATGGCTGGAAGTCTGGTCGCGTGACCGACGCCTTCCGCGCCATGTCTGGTCGCACGTCGCCGCCACCTTCGACTCGGTCAACGGCTGTTTACGGCTCTACCTCAACGGCGAACCCGTCGCGGAGCAGACCTATTCAGGTGGATACACGCTGCAAGCTGCCCCGAAAGATGTGCTGATCGGCAAACACAACACGCCCGTGCAGGTAGATGTGTTTGAAGCCAACTGCTTCGACGGGCTCATCGATGAATTGAAAATTGACTCGGTGGTGTGGACGGCTGAGCAGGTAAAAGCGGTCTTTAGCTCCGATCTGGAAGCCTATCGCGGCGTCATTCCGCCAGCAGATACACGCCCACGCCGCAGTCGTTATGCAGGTGATATTCACCGTCCACAATACCACTTCATCCCGCCGCAGCACTGGATGAACGAACCGCACGCGCTGCTGCACTTCAAAGGCAAGTATCACATCACCTACCAGCACAACGCGCACGCCCCCTTCTGGCATCACATTTCGTGGGGGCACGCCGTGAGCGACGATCTCGTCCACTGGAAAGACCTGCCGGACGCGATCATCCCCGAAAAAGCTACGGTCGCACCGATGGTATCTGGTCGGGCAGCGCCAGCATCGATGGCGAGGGCAACCCGGTCTTGTTCTTCACAGCGGGGAACAACGCGCTGTCGCCCAATCAAATGACCGGGCTGGCGCGCAGCACCTACCGCGACGATGGCGATCTGAACCTCACCACCTGGGTCGTCCATGAAACACCCGTCACCGTGCTGAATCAAGACCTCGAAATCATGGGACATAAAGTGCTGCCGCATGAGTTCCGCGACTCGTATGTGTGGCGCGAAGATGATGTCTGGTGTCAGTTGGTGGGCGCGGGGGTGCAGGAGGTTGGCGGGACGGCGCTGCTCTTCACCTCGACCGATCTCGTCCACTGGACGTATCAGAAGCCATTCCTCGTCGGCGACATGCAGCGCTACCCGCTCGTCAGCATGATGTGGGAACTGCCCGTGTTTCTGCCGTTAGGGAAGGGTAAGCATATTTTCCTGTTCAGTCCGTGGTGGGCACCGGGACATCCGAGCGCGCATTTCCTGAAGTATGTGCCCTACTGGATCGGCACATGGGATGCTGCCACACTGACCTTCACGCCCGATAATGCTGAGCCACGGCTCTTCGATTACGGCGAACACTTCACCGGTCCCAGCGGATCAGTGGATGAGTATGGGCGCAGCATTGTCCTCAACATCGCCCAAGCGAAGTGGAACGCGCAGATGGCGTATGATTCCGGTTGGTGGGGAAATGCTGGACTGCCGATCCAACTATTCTTGCACGAGGACGGCGAACTGGGCCTCAGACCAATCCCGGAACTGGAAACCCTACGTACGGATCACCTGATTGCGCTTGAGAACGTGTCTCTAGCGGAGGCAAACACTCAGTTAGAAGGCCTTCGGGGCAAGATGCTGGAAATAGAAGTGACGGCCTGCATTGCCGAGGGCGAACGGTTTGGCGTGAGTGTGCGCCGCTCTCCGCAGGGCGAAGAAGAAACGCGCATTGGCTATGACGCGCGCCACGCGCAGTTCTTCATCGACCGCAATCGAGCGAGCTTGAGCGCGACTGTTCATCAGCAGGGGGTACAAGGCGGTTCACTCCGGCTTTCCGACGGGAGACTGCGCCTGAAGGTGTATATCGACCACTCGATGATCGAAGCGTACGCCAATGATCGCAAGAGCCTCACCAGTCGCGTGTTTCCCAGACGGGAGGATGCGACCGGACTAGCCTTGTGGGGAGAGAGCGATCTCCCTGATTGAGCGGGTAGATGTCTGGGCGCTGGGTTCTGCGTACAATCAGGGGGATTGATCGCACCCGGTGCTGAAGGAAACTGCCATGGACAACAAAAAGCTCACGATTCAAGATATCGCCAAACGTGCAGGAGTCAGCCCCGCGACCGTCTCCCGCGTGCTGAACAATTACGCGCACGTCAGCGAGAAGAAGCGGGCGAAGGTCATGGCAGTCATCGAAAATCTCGATTATCGTCCAGCTTTACGGCGCGCACAATGCGGACGCAGCGTTCACCTTGATCGGTTTCTTGACCGATCAAGTCGCGACGACGCCGTATGCCGGGGATATTATTCGCGGCGCGCAGGATGTGCTGTGGGAGACGGATCACATTCTGATGGTGATTAGCGCCGGGGATAACCTCGAGCACGCGCAGCAAGCAGTCGATGCGCTGCTGGAACGCGAAGTTGAAGGCATCATCTATGCCGCGATGTATCACCGCCCCGTCACGCTGCCCGCGAACATCTACTAAGTGCCTACGGTGCTGGCCAACTGTTACGTCGACGATCGATCACTGCCGTCCGTGGTTCCCGATGAAGTCCAAGGCGGGTATGCAGCCACTTGCGAGCTGCTCAGGCGTGGACACCGGCGTATTGGTTTCATCAACGTCAACACGGTGACGCCCGGCGTGCCCGCATCGCGCGGACGACTCCAGGGCTATCGCCAGGCACTCGCCGAATACAATGTGCCGTTCGATGCGGCGCTGGTGGGCTACGGGTATGGTGCGGCTGAACATGGTTACGACTACACCAAAGTGTTGATGTCGCTCGACCCCGCGCCGACAGCACTATTTTGTGGTAATGACCGTATGGCAATGGGGGCTTATGATGCGCTGCGCAAACTGGGCTTGAAATTCCCGACGATGTGGCCGTGATCGGCTTCGACAATCAGGAAATCATCGCCTCGGCTCTGCATCCGAAGTTGTCCACGATGCAGCTTCCTCATTATGAGATGGGGCGCTGGGCGGCAAATTATCTGGCAGCGCTGGCGGAGAGCGATGAGCCCGACGAGACGGCGATCCAGCAGATCATGCACTGCCCCTATCGAACGAGAGTCGATCAGCTGAGTCATTCCAGCTGGTCGCGTCTGTAAAGTGTACCGAGTAT